>CALVUR010000001.1 GCA_944363645.1 uncultured Clostridia bacterium
CACAAACGGAGGATTTTTCTCAACGGTAAACCTTTACTGGACCCCCAGACTATCTGGGGGTTTATTGTTTACACAATGAAAAAGCAACTTCTTACCATCAAGAAGTTGCTTTTTGCATGAAAAAATAAATTAAAAGGCCACAACAATATTATGACCGTAAACAAATTAAGCTCTTTCAACGCCTTTGCCACTTTTTAAGCAACGGGTACAAACGTATTCAGAGGATACAACGCCATTTTTAACGATTTTAACCTTCTGAACATTTGCATTGTAGGAGCGTGGTGTTTTGCGGTTACTATGGCTTACCAAATTACCACCAAGTTTACCTTTACCGCATACGCTGCAAACTCTTGACATATTAACACCTCCAACACGTTTAGATTTCAGCCTTATAAATATAACATTATTGTAAACAAAAAGCAACTTTTTTAACTAACTTTTTAAAGATATTTGCAATTTTTTTTGTTAAAAACGGGTATATTGGTCGGCTTTTGGGCTAAATAAGTAAAAAACCTTTAAAATTTGTTGCATTTAATATTGATTTGTTGTAAAATATAAATACATTTTAAGGAGTATTAACTATGTCTGTAAGTACAACTAATATTTATGGTAAAATTTTTATATCAGACGAAGCCATTAGTAAGGTGGCTGCTCATGCTGCTTTGGATTGTTACGGCATAGTTGAACTTGTTTCGAAAGGTGTCAAAGATTCTTTTAACGGCTTTGGTAAGAAAAAACGCAAATTAAGTGGGACAGGCGTAACTACACGCGGTGACAAAATCACTATTGACATTAGTGTTATTATAAAGTTTGGCGTTTCTTTATCCGCTGTTGCTGAAACTTTGAAACTTTCCGTTAAATACAATGTCGAAAAGTTTACCGGTATGGTTGTTGATACCGTAAATGTTAACATTGTAGGGGTAAAGTTATAATTTATAACATAAAGCCTGTTAAGTTCAACTGTAATTAAATACAAATCCTAATTACCGTGGCTTAAATTCAAGGTTTTCCCCAAATTATTTCTATATTTTGAAGGATTCTTATGTTGAAAACTATTAACGGCGCTATGTTTGGCAATATGGTTGTCAATGCGTCAAAATTACTTGATGTAAACAGGTCGAAAATCGACTCTTTAAACGTTTTCCCTGTACCTGATGGTGATACGGGTACAAATATGTGTGCTACTTTAGGTTCTGCTGTTAGGGAATTAAAAAATTGTCACACAAACCGCTTATCTGATATTTGTGATACCGTTTCACGTGCATGCTTACGTGGCGCAAGGGGTAACTCTGGCGTTATTACATCACAAATTATGAAAGGTCTTTGCAAAAGTTTCCGTGATTTAGACGAAATCACTGTTAAAGACTTTGCAAAAGCAATGAAGAACGCAACAGACACCGCTTATGCCGCTGTTAACAAACCAAAAGAAGGTACAATTTTAACAGTTTGTAGATTGATGAGCGCAAGCGCAAGCGGTCAAAAAACAAAAGATATTTTGGTATTTTTTGAAAATGTAATTTCCGCCGGTGAAGAAGCACTTGCTCAAACACCAGAACTTCTTCCTGTACTTAAAAAAGCAGGCGTAGTTGACTCTGGCGGTATGGGTTTGGTAACAATCTTTAAAGGTATGCTTTCAGCACTTAAAGGTGAAGAAATTACCGACAGCCCAGAAGAAAGCGTTGTTGAAGAAATCGTTAAAAAAGATGAACATATTCAGCCAGATATCACCAACTTAAGTAGTATTCAATACGCTTACTGCACTGAATTTTTCATTATTAACCTTAAAAAGAAGACAACTCTTGCTGATATCGATAGATTAAGCGAGACTTTAAATAATATTGGTGACAGCGTTATTTGTGTAGGCGATTTGGAACTTGTTAAAGTCCACGTACACACAAACTCACCAGGTATCGCACTTACAAAAGCACTTCAACTTGGCGAACTTAATAATGTTAAGATTGAAAACATGCTTGAACAAAACCGTGCGCTTAAGAAAAAATATGAGGCAGAAAGAAAACCAATTGGTTTAATTTCTGTTGCGCAAGGCGAAGGCTTGGCAGAAATGTTTAAAGAACTTAATTGCGATAGAGTAATTGAGGGCGGTCAAACAATGAACCCAAGCGCAAGTGATATTGCTGACGCTATTTTACAAGTAAATGCTGGTACAGTATTTGTTTTCCCAAACAATAAAAACATAATTCTCGCTGCAGAACAGAGTAAATCTTTGGTTGAAGGCAGAAAAATTATCGTTGTACCAACTAAAAATATTCCACAAGGTTTGGCTGCTGCAATGGCTTATGACCCTGAAGCACCAGCTGGCGAAAACCTTATGAACATGCTTCATGCAATCGATAATGTTACAGACGGTCAAGTAACTTACGCCGTAAGAAACACCAATGTTGGCGGTTTCAGCCTTAAAAAAGGCGACTTTATCGGTTTAAATAGTAAACGTATTTTGTCTAAAGGTACTACAATTCCCGTAGCAACAATGAAGCTTTTGGAAAAACTTAAAGATAAAAACCATTCACTAATCAACATTTACTATGGCGCAGATGTTAAAGAACAGGATGCTATGATGCTTAAACAAGAAGTTCAAGATGCATATCCTGATTGCGACGTTGAATGTTATTATGGCGGTCAAGCAGTTTACTATTACATCTTATCATTAGAATAATAAATTACGGGAAAAACTTTATAGGTTTTTCCCTTTTTTCGTTATGGAACTTATAAAAATTAAAGGCTTATCGGACAAAAGAATACAAGACCTTAATTCAATGGGTATTTTTAGCGCAGAAGATCTTTTGCGCCATTTTCCACGTAATTATTTGGATATGCGCAAGCAAGTAAGCCTTTTTGAAGCCCAAAACAATGATTTTGCCCTTGTTAAGGCGATGGTTGTATCAATTCCTAACTATGTTCCAAGAAACGGAAAATACAATTTTTTTAAGGTAATGTGCGTTCAAGACGAAGAACCTTTTACCATTATTTGGTTTAATCAACCATACATTCGTTCAAAACTTAAAGAAGGCGAAACATATTTATTTTATGGCAGAATTCGCAACCGTTTTGGCGTAATTTCTATGACAAATCCTACTTTTGAGCCATTTGATAATAATTTAAGGCTTAAAGGTATTGTACCTGTTTACTCGGTAAAAGGCTCTTTAACGCAAAAAGTTATGCGTAATGTTATAAGTGATGCATTAAAAAAGGTTA
Source organism: uncultured Clostridia bacterium (assembly GCA_944363645.1). Taxonomy (GTDB): domain Bacteria; phylum Bacillota; class Clostridia; order Christensenellales; family Borkfalkiaceae; genus UBA4636. Next base: position 3,214 of record CALVUR010000001.1, read on the forward strand.
CTTTTGAAACCTTAATTTCACAAAGAAACTGCCAAACATACGGGCTTTATGATTTAAATACCGCTTATAGCGTTGTTCATGATCCCGATTCCTTTGAAAATTTGTATAACGCAAGTGAAAGGATCGCAATAGAAGAATATTTCATAATGATTTCCGCCTTTAAGTTTATAAAAGGCGACCGTCAGCAAGCAAGGTTTAACAGATATAACGTTTCTGGTGCGCAACTTAAAGAGTTTACAAATAGGTTTGGCTTTGAGTTTACACAAGGTCAAAAGACTGCTGTAAACGAAATTTACGGCGATTTGAAAAAGCCTATAATTATGAATAGGCTTTTGCAAGGGGATGTAGGTTCAGGTAAAACTGCCGTATCACTTTGTGCAATTTTCATGGCGGTTAAAAGCGGTTATCAAGCGGTTATGCTTGCGCCAACCGAAGTTTTAGCAAAGCAAAATTACGCAATAATTCAGCGATTTTTACCAGAGTTTGAAGTTGGCTTTTTAAGTGGTTCGCTTACCGCAAAAGAAAAAGAAGCTGTAAAAATTAAAATTAAAAACGGAAGTTTAGATATAGTTGTCGGTACGCATGCTATATTGGAAAAAGATGTAATTTTTAAAGATTTAGCACTTTGCGTATGCGACGAACAACAACGTTTTGGCGTTGCACAGCGTAACAATTTAATCGAAAAGGGCAATAAACCGGATGTTTTAATTATGTCCGCAACACCCATTCCTCGTACTCTTTCTTTAATTTTCTATGGCGACCTTGATATCTCTACAATTTACGATAAACCAAAGGCTCGTAAAGAGATTAAAACAAACATTGTGCCAAGAATTAAGTATGAAAGTATGCTTAATTTTATCGATCAACAAATTGAAGACGGAAGGCAAGTATACTTTGTTTGTCCTAAAATTGAAGGCGATGATGAAGGCTCGGTTTTGTCCGTTACGGAACTATATGAAGAACTTACTAAAAAATTGCCACATAGAAAGTTCGAATTATTGCATGGCAAAATGAAAGATAGCAAAAAGACAGAAATTATGCTTGATTTTAAAGCGGGCAAAATTGACGCTATCGTTTCAACAACAGTTATTGAAGTAGGTATCGACGTACCAAATGCAACGGTTATGTGCATTTTTGGCGCAGATAGATTTGGTTTATCACAGTTACACCAACTTCGTGGCCGTGTCGGTAGATCTGATTTAGATAGTTATTGCTTTTTACTTAGCGACAATGAAAGCGAATCAACTAAAAACCGCTTACTTGCCCTAAAAGAAAACAGCGACGGCTTTAAAATTTCCGAAATTGACTATGAAGAGCGTGGTGGCGGCGACTTTTTAGGCACTCGTCAGTCGGGTAAGTTTATGAGTGAACTTGGTGCTTTAAGATATACAACAGGCGCAATTTTCCTTGCAAAAAAACTTGCTGATGATGCAATAAATAACTGCGATAATATAGAAAAATTAAAAGAAGTAGCACTTATTAAATATGAAAAATTTAAAGATGTTACTTTGAATTAGTTATATAAAATTATTCATATCTAAAATAAAAAAACACGGGTTTTTTCCTTGTGTTTTTTTTATTATAAGTTTATAATGAGATTGTACGAATTTTAAGCCGATTTTTTCGGCTTAACTTTATGTAAAATCTACATTACGGATTTACACAATGAAGAAATTAAATTTTAAAGAACTTGGTGTAGACTATTTAATGAGTTTAATCGCTGGTTTATTAAGCGGTTTTGGTCTATATTACTTTTCTCAGCACAACGGGTTTGTGCCCGGCGGTATAAGCGGTTTGGCATTTATTTTATCGTGGTTTACAAAACCTGAATATTCAGGTATTTTTATTTTCCTATTTAACATTCCGCTTTGTATCTTACTTTCCATATTTGTAGAACGCAAACACGGCTTAAATTTGGCGTTTTATGTAATGATTCAGTCATCATCGCTTGTGCTTTTTGAAAAGGTTATGCCTTTAATTTTCCCCGAAAATCCTTATTATGTTGCCGAAGCGGGCAATTTGATATTTGCTTCAATCGGTGCAGGTTGTATAAGTGGTTTAGGTTACGGCATTCAGTTAAGAAGAAACGGCTCTTCGGGCGGTACTTACGCAATTTCAGCGTTAATTAAGCATTGGAATCCAGCCGCTAATATTGCATGGCTTTCATTTATGATGGACTGTAGCGTTATTTTCTTGGTATTTTTCTTGGCAGAATTTAGTATCGATAGAACGCTTGCAACAATCATAAACTTGTTTTTAGCCAACTTTGTTGTAGACCATTGTTTACAAGGTTCTAAAGTAGGCTATAAATTTGAAATCATTACTGATAACCCAGAAGATTTAGCGACAGAAATTATGACAACGCTTAAACACGGCGTTACCGAAATGAACGTTCAAGGTATGTACACACACCACAATAAATACATGATCGTTTGTATCGTTCGTAAGCGTGATATCAGTAAAATGATGAAAATACTTAAAAAATACACAGGTACTTTCTCTTCATTTTCTAAAGTAAATGAAGTTATCGGCAACTTTAAAAAATAAGGCTTTAAAATGCATTCATGCAGAATTTAAATATAAAAAAACAGCAGAATTTATCTGCTGTTTTTTCTTATTTAATTTTCATTGTAAATATTCTAAATGATTGTTTGGCTCAACTAAAATTGTCTTGTTATCAGTGTAATAAACCATACCAAGCGGTAAGCCGGAAGGGCGTTTTACGAATTTTCGCAAGGTATAATCAACAGGCACTTTGTTTGACTTATTTGCTTTACTATAATAAGCGCAAATTTCTGCAGCAAAAAGTAAGACATTGTCGGGGATAGGTGAGCCGTTAGATTTAATGATTACATGGCAAGAATGATAATCTTTGGTGTGTAACCACATATCAAGTTTATCGGCTTGTGCAACTAATTTTGTGTTTTGAACATTATTTCTGCCAACTAAAATATCATAACTATCAAATTGATAATGTCTAAAACTTGATTTTTGTTCCCGTTTTTTATCGTTGCGTTTTGGGGCTTTTATTAAGCCTGCTTCGATAAATTCTTCTTCAATTTCGATAAAGTCTTTTACATCAGTACAAAGGTCAATTTCGTCATATAAAGACTTAATATATTTAAGTTGATTTTCAAGTTCTTTAACTTGTGGTTCAACTGCGCTTAAGGTCTTTTTTTCTTTATTGTAACGTTTAAAATAACGCTCTGCATTTTCCTTTGGGGAAAGGTTTGGATCTAATTTTATTGTTACCAAATCGTAATTAGGGGAATAATAATTTTCAAGTTGTACTTCTTTTACCCCGCTTTTAATGCGGTATAAATTTGAAATTATAAGTTCACCATAAATTCTATTATCTTGCATATCCTTACAAGATAAAATCTTTTCTAAGGCGATTTGATATTTTTTATTTGTTTTCTTTTCAACGGCTTTTACAGCATCATAAAGTTTACGTTTTTTATCATTGAATGTTCTATTTGATTCTTTGTTTTCAAAATAAAAATCGATTAGGGTAGTGATATCATTAAATTTGCGTTTGCTAAAATTGATGCTTTTATAATCAGTTATAAAAAAGTCATTAACTTTATCTTCACAAATTAAATTAGGACAGTAATTATTAAGTTCATAAAAATCGCAAAAATGCTTGTAAAAATCTTCAATATTTAATGTTTTTACATCGTTCATAAAAACATCATGTTTGCCAAAATATCTAAAAACTACTTCAGTTGCTGTTGATTTTGCTAAGCCTTTAAAGTTGTTAAAAATATAACTTGCAAAATCGCCGGTTGAAAAATTAGTTAAAGTTTGAATTGACTTTTTTTTGTCGCTTAAATCAACCTTATCTTGTGGTAACGGAAGTTTATAAGTTACACCAGGAAAAATTGGTCTTATGCCTTCTAAACTTTGTGATTGCTTAATTGCGCCCAAAATTTTGCCTTCTTCAGTAAGGGTGATATTTGAATATTTTCCCATAATCTCGGCATAAATAATTTTAGTGCCAGATTCACGCATTTCGTTTTTTGTGCTAAAAGTTATCTTAATAATACGCTCATAAGGTACGGCTTCTACGCTTTCAATTTGGGCGTGTGATAAGTGTTTTCTAAGTAGCATACAAAAACTTGGCGCTTGAAGTGGGGCTTCCTTTTGGCTGTTAGAAAGTGTTACCCTTGACATTTCTGCGTTGCAAGACAAAACAAGTTTTTCGTTTTTATTGTTTGTCCTAACGGTCATAATAATGGTATCGGGGGTAGGTTGATTTATTTTATCTATCCTTGCATTTTTCAACTTAAAATTAAGTTCTTTAGCGGTATGATAAATTGTAAATGCGTCCTGTGGCATAGTAAACCTCAAAATTTTCTTCTAATTTATTATACTAAAAAAAATAATATTTGCAAATAATTATATCAAAAACTTTACAATAAAACTTTAATTTGCTAAAATAGTACGGTAAATAAATAAAAAAAGCATTTTTGAGGTAATTATGAACTACACTTTCGAAAATTACGAAAAAAGTCAAGTAAAAGTTACAATCACTTTAGACAAAGCTGATTGGGAAAAAGAAATTCAGGCTGCTTATAACGAAAATAAGCACAAATATTCCGTTCAAGGTTTCCGCAAAGGTCATGTACCTTTTAACGTAATCTGCGGTTTATACGGCAAAGAAGTATTCTATGAAGATGCTATTAACCACGCTGTATCAGAATACTATCCACAAGTTTTAGAAAAAGAAGCTGAAAAGATCCAACCAGTTGGCGATCCTGAATTCGCACTTGATAATGTTAGCGAAGACGGCATTACTTTCACAGCACTTATTCCTGTTATGCCGGAAGTTAAAGTCGGCGCATACAAGGGTATAAAAGTTGATAAAGTTGAGTATAATGTAACCGACGAAGAAATCGAAGCTGATATCAAACGTTTATTAAACAGAAACGCAAGGGAAGTTTCAGTTACAGATAGGGCTTGTCAAAATGGCGATATCGTTGTAATCGATTACAGCGGTTCAGTTGACGGCGTTAAATTTGACGGTGGTACAGCTGAAAAACAACGTTTAGAACTCGGTTCTGGCTCATTCATTCCTGGCTTTGAAGATCAAGTTGTTGGTATGCAAATTGGTGAAGACAAGGATATCAATGTTAAATTCCCAGAAGATTACACAGCACCACTTAACGGTAAAGATGCTGTTTTTGCAATTCATCTTCACGAAATTTTATTTAAAGAACTTCCTGAACTTAACGATGAATTCATAAAAGACGCAACCGGTGAAGAAAGTGTTGATGCTTACAAGGCAAAAACACGTGAACGCATGCAAAAAGATAACGACAGACGTGCTCAAAACGAAAACGAAGACAATCTTTTAAACAAGATTGCTGAAAACACAGAAGTTGTTATTCCTGAAGCAATGGTTAACCAAGAAATTACTCAAATGGTTCAACAACTTCAATATAGACTTATGTATCAAGGCTTAAAATACGAAGACTATTTGAAGGTTACAAACCAAACTGATGCTCAAATTAGAGATTCTTACAAAGAAATGGCTGAATCAAGAGTTAAAAAACAACTTATCGTAAACAAGATTATCGTTGACGAAAAGATTGAAGCAACTCAAGAAGAAGTTGATGCTAAGATTGAAGAACAAGCAAAATCAGTTAATAAAGAAGCAGAAGAATACAAGAAAACTATGGATCCAAGACAAGTTGAATACATCAAAAATTCAATTATTATCGACAAATTATTTAGTTTCCTTGTTGAAAACAACGATATATCCTAATTTTAAAATAAAATTTCATAGGTAGGTGAAAAAATGGCACTTATTCCATACGTTATACAAGATACCGGTAAAGGCGAACGCTCTTACGACATTTATTCTCGTTTGTTAGAAGATAGAATTATCTTTTTATCGGGCGAAATTGACGATGCAATGGCAAATACAATCGTTGCACAACTTATTTATCTTGAATCGGACAACCCAACTAAGCCTATCAGTATGTATATAAATAGCCCCGGCGGAAGCGTTTCAGCAGGTCTTGCTATTTACGATACAATGAAATATATAAGATGTGATGTTTCAACCGTTTGTATCGGTATGGCTGCAAGCATGGCTGCAGTAATTTTATCAAGCGGTACACCGGGTAAACGTTACTGCTTACAAAACAGTGAAGTAATGATTCACCAACCACTTGGCGGTATGCAAGGTCAGGCAAGTGATATCAAGATTCACGCAGAGCACATTTTAAAATTAAAAAATAAACTTAACAAGATTTTGGCACAAAATACCGGTAAACCACTTTCTGTTATCGAACAAGATACAGACCGTGATAACTATTTTGATGCCGAAGAGGCTTTAGAATACGGTTTAATTGATAGAATTTTTTCAAGCAGAGACCTTTAAGGAGGTATAATGAACAATAACATATTTACCGAGAATTGCTGTTCTTTCTGCGGTAAACCCAAAGAAAGAGTAAAAACTTTAGTTGCTGGTCCAAATGGTTTACACATTTGTGATGAATGCGTTGCCCTTTGTCAAGATATTTTAAGGGAAAACGATAAAAAAAAGGCGACTGAAACTTTTACACTTTTGAAACCGCATGAAATTAAAAGCGAACTTGACAAGTATATAATTGGTCAGGATAAGGCGAAAAAAGTTCTCTCTGTGGCTGTTTACAACCATTATAAACGTGTAAACATGCTTGCCGATGCTAAAAAAGATAAAGAAGAAACTGAAATCAATAAAAGTAATGTCTTATTGTTAGGGCAAACAGGATGCGGTAAAACTTTGCTTGCGAGCACTCTTGCTAAAATTTTAAATGTTCCGTTTGCCGTTGCGGACGCAACCACTTTAACAGAAGCTGGTTATGTTGGCGAAGATGTTGAAAACATTTTGTTAAAACTCATACAAAATGCAGATTACGACATTGCTCGTGCAGAAAAGGGCATTATTTACATTGACGAAATCGATAAGATTGCAAGAAAAAGCGAAAATGTATCAATTACAAGGGATGTTTCGGGCGAAGGCGTTCAACAAGCACTTTTAAAGATTATTGAAAGCACTATTGCCAATGTTCCACCACAAGGCGGAAGAAAACACCCACAACAAGAACTTATAAGAATTGACACAACAAATATTTTATTTATTTTTGGTGGCGCATTTGTCGGCTTAGATAAAATTATTGCAAAGCGTAAAGAAAATTCTGGCATGGGCTTTGATGCTCAAGTTACAGATAAAACGGAAGTAGTTGACGACTATTTTACCGAAGTTCAGCCACAAGACCTTATTAAATACGGTTTAATTCCTGAATTTGTTGGCAGAATTCCAATTACAGTTGCACTTAACGCACTTGATGAAACGGCTTTGGTCAAAATTATGACCGAACCTAAAAACGCTATTGTTAAACAATATAAAAAATTGTTGAGCGTTGACCAAGTTGATTTAGATGTTAAAGACGATGCTTTGCAAGAAATCGCTAAAAAAGCAATTACCCTTAAAACGGGCGCAAGGGGACTAAGAACTATTTTTGAAAACCTTATGCTTGATGTTATGTACGATATTCCTACCGATACAACAATTTCAAAAGTTATTATCGATAAGGAAGTTGTAAACGGCAACAAAAAGCCCGACCTTGTCAAAAAAATAGCATAAAATAAAGTTAAAGCCACGGCGTTTTTGCTGTGGCTTTTGTTTTTTTGTATAAATTTATAGGTTGACAGTTGCTTTCCCTATATAAATTAGTTCAAAAAGGGCATAAAAAGCACTAATTTTTTTGTATATTTTATTTTTATAGTTGTTTTTTACTTAAAATAATGTTATTATATAGTATATACATTTTAATATGGCGAAGTATGTTCGCAAAGGGTATTATATGGAAAAAAGAATTACCATTAAACAGATTTTTAGAAATACAAGTGAATACGCTGGTAAAGAAATTACCGTAATGGGCTGGGCAAGAACTATACGTGATTCAAAGTCCTTTGGTTTTATTGAATTAAATGACGGTAGTTTTTTCAAAAATTTACAGGTAGTTGTTGAAAGTGCAAACCTATCTAATTATGAAGATATCGTAAAACAAAATGTAGGCGCATCATTTATTGTAAAGGGCGTTTTGGTTTTAACACCAGAAGCAAAACAACCATTTGAATTAAAGGCGACTGAAGTAAAAGTTGAAGGTACTTCTACACCAGATTACCCATTACAGAAAAAACGCCACACAGTTGAATATTTAAGGGAAATTGCTTATTTAAGACCAAGGACAAACTTATTTTCAGCAGTTTTCCGTGTAAGAAGTGAAGCCGCTTACGCAATTCATAAATTCTTTAACGAACAAGGTTTTGTTTATGTTCATACCCCAATTATTACAGGTAGCGACTGCGAGGGTGCTGGCGAAATGTTCCAAGTTACAACCCTTGATATGGCTAAACCAAAACTCGATAAAGATGGCAAAATCGATTATAAAGAAGACTTTTTCGGTGTAAAGGCATCACTTACAGTATCAGGTCAGTTAAACGCTGAAACTTACGCTTTAAGTTTTGGTAATGTTTACACATTTGGACCTACTTTCCGTGCGGAAAAATCAAATACTGCACGTCATGCGGCAGAATTTTGGATGATTGAACCAGAAATGGCTTTTGCCGACTTAAATGACGATATGGACATGGCTGAAAAGATGGTTAAATACATCATCAACTATGTTATGAATTCATGCCCAGAAGAACTTGAATTCTTAAATAAATTTGTGGATAATGGCTTACTTGACAGACTTAACAATGTTGTAAATAACGAATTTGTTCGCTTAACTTACACAGAAGCCATTTCTATTTTGGAAAAACATAAAGATAAGTTTGAATTCCCGGTATTCTGGGGGTGCGATTTACAAAGCGAACACGAACGTTATCTTACCGAAGTTGTTTACCAAAAACCTGTATTTTTGACCGATTATCCAAAGGAAATCAAGGCATTTTACATGCGCTTAAACGATGACGGCAAGACTGTTGCTGCAAGCGACCTGTTAGTACCCGGCATCGGCGAACTTATCGGCGGTAGTCAACGTGAAGAAAGACTTGATGTCTTAAAACAGAAAATGAAAGACTTCAATTTAAACGAAGAAGATTACTGGTGGTACTTAAATTTAAGAAAGTTTGGCGGTGTAACACACTCTGGTTTCGGTCTTGGCTTTGAAAGAATGGTTATGTATCTAACGGGCGTTTCAAACATCCGTGATGTAATTCCATTCCCAAGAACAGTTGATAATCTTAACTATTAATCATGGAATTTAACTATAAAGACTGCGAAAGGCTTATAGGCTATGAATTTAAAGATAAATCCCTTCTTATAAACGCATTTACCCATTCTTCTTACACAAACGAGCATAAAGATTTTAGTTCTAACGAACGGCTTGAATTTTTAGGCGATTCTATTTTGGGTTTTGTTATTACAGAAGCGCTTTATCAAACCTTTCCTTTTGACGATGAAGGCGATTTGACCTTAAAAAAACAAGCGCTTGTATCTAAAACACCTTTATCAAACGCCATAATTAAAGCGGGACTTGATAAGTTTTTAATTTTGGGCGAAGGCGAAAGATACAAGCAAAATAAAATTAACCTTGCAGAAAATCTATTTGAAGCAATAGTTGCTGTAATTTATTTAGACGGTGGCATTGAACCTACTAAAAAATTCATTTTTAGCCATTTAAATATTAAAGAAGTTAAAATTGAAGAACAAAAAAAGGATCAGTTAATAGATTATAAGTCAAGGTTACTTTATCATGTGCAAAAGGAAAAATTGGGCGATATAGATTATTTTGAAGTATCAAGAACGGGTCCTTCACACAAACCAACCTTTGTTATGGCGGTAAAGGTTGGCAATAAAGTTATCGCCACGGCACAAGGCTCTTCACACAAAGAAGGGGAAAAATTGGCTGCAAAATCAGCCCTTAAAATTTTACAAAGCGAGGAAAATGTGCTTTGAATTTTGAAAAGATAGAAATGTCCGGCTTTAAATCGTTTGCGGACAAGGTTGAAATTACTTTTGATAACGGCGTTACGGGTATCGTTGGTCCTAACGGGTGCGGTAAGTCTAACATTGCCGATGCTGTTAGATGGGTATTAGGTGAACAATCTGCAAAAACATTGCGTGGTTCAAGCATGACCGACGTAATTTTTGCTGGCACGCAATCAAGAAAATCACTTTCTTATTGCGAAGTTTCACTATACTTTGACAACACCAACCGTATTTTCAAAAGTTGCGACTATAACGAAGTTATTTTAACCCGTAAACTTTTTAGAAGTGGTGAAAGTGAATATTACGTAAACAAACAACCCTCACTTTTAAGGGAAATTGTAAGACTTTTACACGAATGTGGTGTATCTAAAAATGGTTACTCCATCATCGGTCAAGGTAAGGTTAGTGAAATCTTAAACTCTAAACCTGAAGATAGGCGTATCATATTTGAAGAAGCCGTTGGTATTGCTCAAGCAAAGGCGAAAAAACTTGAAACTGAAAGAAAACTTGACCGTGTACAAGAAAACTTGGTCAGGATTTTTGACGTTACATCAGTTCACGAGAAAAACCTTGAGCCTTTAAGAAAATCTTGCGAAAAGACTAAACTTTTCTTGGAATTATCTAACCAACTTAAATACCACGAAATCAACAACTATCTTTATAAATATGATAACGCAAGTACTATAAAAGATAGAATTAATACACGTATTCAAGGTTTGGACGAAGAATTCCAGTTAAGAAACGCTGAACTTGACCAAACTAACAATTTATATAAATCTCATACAGAAGAACGTTCTAATTCAGACGTTAAAATTCACGATTTAAACGAACAATTACTTGAAGTAAGTTTGCAACAAGAAAAACTTTCAGGTACAACAAGCGTTTATAATGAAAGAATTTCATATTTTAAGTCGGAAATTGAGCGTTTAAGCGACCAAATTGAAAATAACAATGATGGCATTGAACAAGATACAAAAGCCATCAATGATTTAAAAGATTCTTTGGCTAAATTTACCCAAGAAAAGGAAACAATCGCATCAAAAATCAAAGATTTAGAAGGCGAATTGTCAAGCATTATGGTTGCCATTCAGCGTGATGAAAGCGCTGCGTTTCAGGCACAAAGCACAATGCTTAAAGCGGCTGAAAATTTAGCAGATATCAGTAAAAATATCGGTTCATTAGACAAAGAAAAATCATTTATTACCGATAAGCAAAATGAAATCATTACAAAAGTAAATGAATTAACTTCAGCACGCAAAGGTTTAGAAGCAGAAAAAGCAAGAATTTTACAAGAAATTAGTGAAAGCGAAACTTTGCAAGCGAAACTTAATGATACCATTGCTCGTTTAGAAAAAGAAATTTCTGACGGTAATAATAAGATATCAGAACTTTCAAACCGTATCTATAAATTAGGTATGGACATATCTGCACTCGAAACAAACAAAAAGGTTTACGAAGGCTTAAAAGATAGTTTTGAAGGTTACCCAACATCAGTAAAACGCTTAATGCTTTCCGCAAAGGAAAATCAAGCATTAAATTCAAGAATCAAAGGCGTTGTTGCAAGCATCATTAAAACTGATAAAAAGTACGAAATCGCTGTTGAAACTGCGCTTGGTAACGCAGTACAAAATATCGTTACAGCAACACCAGAAGATGCTCAATACTTAATTGAGTACTTAAAACGCAATGAAGGTGGTAGGGTAACATTTTTACCTGTATCTTCAGTAAGACCTCACATTGACGGCGCAGAGATCAATTCTGCATTAAGCGATAAAGGTGCTCAAGGTTTAGCAACAAAACTTGTAAACTTTGATCCTTACTATGAAAATGTAGTAAGATTTTTACTTGGCAATACTTTAGTTGTTGATTCCATTGACAACGGTGTTACAATCGCTAAAAAGCACAGATTTTCCTTCAAAATTGTTACTTTAGATGGCGATGTAATCAACCCATCTGGTTCATTGACGGGTGGTTCAAGGCGTCAAAATCAAACTAACTTGCTATCTTCAGAAAGAATGATTGAAAAATTCACTGAAGACATCAAAGTTAGAAAGCAAGAACTTCAAAAAGTTACCGATAATAAGGACTTATTGATGAAAACTTGCAACGATAACGTTGATAAGTTGGATGAGTTAAACGCTCAATTACAAACTAATAAGCAAAACTATTCTGCTTTAAAGGTTAAATTAGCAAGTTATCAAAGTTTAATTGATACAAACGAAGCCGAATTATCGCAATATAATGAACAAATTCAGGTAGTTACCGCAAGACTTGAAGAAATTACCAATGAATTTGTACATATTGAAGAAGGTAATAAACAACTTATCGAAGAAAAAAATAGTGCGTCTACCGATGCTTTAAAACACCAAAATGAAAATGAGCAGAGAAAGGAAAGACGTGATAAAATTGTAAACGAAATTACCGATTCAAGAACACGTCAAACTTATTTAGATGGTGAAATTAAGTCGGCAAATAGCGATATTGTTAGACTTGAATCTGATTTGCAAGACCGCAAAGATGCCATTGAACGTGATAAACAGATTATTGAAACAGATAACGGAATTATTAAAAACTTCTATGCTGAAATCAATCGTATCACGGCTGAAGCAGAAGAAAGTTCGGGCATTAAGGACATAAGGGAAAAACTTCATGCCGAAGAACAAAGAAGAAGCGATCTTGATAGGATGATCGAACAAGACAACTTAAAACGTGATTTTTTAGTTGCCGAAATTACAAAGATTACCGATAAAAAACACCAAGAAGAAATTGAAATTTCAAGGGTTGACAGTGAACTTGAATACATGCGTCAGCGTGTTGAAGAAGAGTACAATGAAACTTATGAAACTTGCGTAAGTTTAAAAGACCCTGAATACGATATAACCAATTCTAACGAAGAGATTACAAGGTTAAAACGTAGAATTTCTTCACTTGGCGGTATCAACGCAAACGCTATTCAAGAGTACGAACAGTTAAGTGCTGAATATCAAGAATTGGTTACCCAAAAAGAAGACCTTGAAAAGGCTCAAGCCGACTTAAAAGAAGCGTTAAATGCGATTAGAAATGAAATGCTTTCTGAATTTAACGCCGGCTTTGAAGAGATTAGAAAACACTTCCAACAAATCTTTAAAGAATTGTTTGGTGGTGGTAGGGCAGACTTACTTTTAGACTATTCTAATGCAGACGATCCATTAAACGCAGGTGTTGAAATCGTTGCCGAACCGCCCGGAAAGAAGTTACAAAAAATCTCACTTTTATCTGGTGGTGAAATGGCGCTTACCGCTATTGCGATCTTGTTTGCTATTTTGAAACTTCGTCCAATGCCTTTCTGCGTTCTCGACGAAATCGAAGCGCCACTTGATGACGCCAACGTTGAAAGATTTGCAAGGTATTTAAAGAAGTTCTCAAACGAAACACAATTCATTGTTATTACCCACAAAAAGGTTACAATGGAACTTGCAGATGCACTATTTGGTGTTACGATGCAAGAAAAAGGTGTATCAAAAATCGTATCAGTTAAATTGAGCGATATTAACGAAACTATGGCCGATTAAGGAGCGTAAATGGGATTTTTTTCTAAATTAAAAGAATCATTAATAAAGACAAAATCTGCGATTTCATCAAAGATTTCACAGATTTTTACGAAGGACAAAATCGGTGATGATTTTTATGACGATTTATTGGACATACTTATATCGTCAGACATTTCTGTTAATACTGCAGAAAGAATTATCGATGACTTACACGAAAAAATGAAAAAGGAAAAAGTTTCCGACAAAGAAGTTGTTTTATCACAGTTAAGGGAAGTTATAAAAGAAACGCTTGATTCTTGTGATCCTGTCGAAATTAAATTCCCAGCGGTAATTATGGTTATCGGTGTAAACGGTGTAGGAAAAACAACTTCTATCGGTAAACTTGCCAATTACTACACTAAACAAGGTAAGCAAGTTACCATTGCCGCAGCCGACACATTTAGGGCTGCTGCGACAGAACAACTTGATGTTTGGGCTGAAAGGGCAAAGGTAAGAATTATTAAGCAAGGCGAAGGCGGTGATCCTTCTGCTGTTGTTTTCGATGCTGTAAATTCTGTTAAATCTAAAAAGGCAGACCTTTTAATCATTGATACTGCCGGCAGACTTCATGTTAAAGCAAACCTTATGGAAGAATTGAAGAAAATGTCAAGGGTTGTTGCAAAAGAATATCCCCAAGCAAACTTCTATAAGTTTATTGTTTTAGATGCTACAACCGGTCAAAATTCATTTTCACAAGTGGAATTATTTAATGAAGCAGTTGGCATTGACGGCATAATTTTAACCAAACTTGACGGCTCAGCAAAAGGTGGCTTTATTTTATCGCTCGCTGACGAATTACAAGTACCTGTAAGTTTTGTTGGCGTTGGTGAAAAAATTGATGATATCGTAATGTTCGATACACAAGAATTTGCTGAAGGTTTAGTTTGATTGGTAGATGAAACTATGAGTATATTTTCTAAAAAAAAGACGACATGGTTTCCGCTTGACAATGCGGCAAAAATATATCCGCCAACGGCAAATTCACGTCGTCCACATGTATTTTGTTTTTCTGCAATACTTGATGGCGAAATAGAGCCTGATATCTTGAAAATCGCCGTTCAAAAGGTGTTAAACCATTACCCCAGTTTTAAAACAAGACTAAAACGTGGGGCTTTTTGGTATTATTTAGAAGAAAATAAAAAACCGATTAAAGTATTCGAAGAACAACCTTACTATTTAAAACAAATAAATTACAAGAAAAATAACGATTTTTTGTTTGAAGTAATGTATATAAGGAACAAAATAACCGTTAAATTTTTCCACGCACTAACAGACGGCACCGGCGGTTTTAAATTTTTCTCTGAAATCTTAATTGAATACCTTGCCCAGCAAGGTCATAATTTTGATTTGGAAGAAAAGGTTAAGCCCATTGACGAGCCGTCAAATATGTTTAGTAGTGATGATAGTTTCCGCACTTACGAAAATAATGTGAAAAATAAGGTTGAAAAACCGCCCAGACCATACGCAATAAAGGGCACACCTTTTGATTATGACGGCTGTGGTATGATAACTGCGGAATTTAATATCGAAGATATAAAGCGTTTGGCAAAAGAAGTTGGCGTTTCAATTACAAGTTATTTAGCATCAGTTTATTCTTATTCTGTGTACGAATCTTTCTTAAAGGATAAACAATACGGCAACACATTGGTTACCGTTTTAGTGCCATGTAATTTACGTAATAAATATGGCGGTGAAACAATGCGAAACTTTTCCATGTTTGCACGTGTAATGAAGAATTGGAACAAAGATCCGTCTACTATAGAAAAATTTGCTTTAAGCGCACAAGAACAGATTTTAGAAGGAACTACTAAGGAAAAACTTGATAAAATCATACACGATAATGTTAAAACAGAGAAAAACTTTTTAATAAAAATTACACCTTTATTTTTGAAAAATCTTATTATGCGTTTAGCGTATATTAAGGTGGGTGAAAACCTTCAAACGGTTGATTTTTCTAACTTAGGTTTGGTAAATTTGCCTGAAGGTATAAATAATTACGTTAAAAAAATTACATTTGCTATTGCACCAACTTTTTCATGCGGGCATCAAACGGGTGTAATCGGTTATAATGGCAAACTTTACATCACGTTTTCACGCAATTACACCGAAACCTATATTGAAAAAAACTTCATTCGCTTTTTTACAGAAAAGGGGATCGATGTTAAAGTTGATAGCAATTATTGGGAGAGTCGCTTGTGAAATATTGTAAATATTGTAAAACCAAAATTGACACAGCAAACGACTTTTGTCCGCTCTGTTTTAACCACATTGAAGAGATAGATAACTCGTCAGAAATGTTCTATACGCCGCGCAAAACAAACGATTCTTCTGATAAAATCAAGCATTTTATCGTAAAATTGTTTTTGTTTTTGTCGATTTGCGCAATAATTACTTGCTTTATCGCAAATTATCTTGTAAACTTCAACATTCAATGGTTTTGGCTTGTTGGCTTTGGCATTTTATATGTATGGGTGCTTATTGCACACACCATTATGTCAAGACAATCTGTCTTTAAGAAGATATTTTTACAAATAATTTCTATTGCTCTAATTTTATATTTTTCAGAACGAATTTCTGCCTCACACGACTGGCTTTTACAATATGTATTCCCGTCAGTTTCATTTTCAATTATATTAGTTTTAACAATAATTTTACTAACCGATAAAAACAAAAGTGCAAGCGTAATTGGTTTTATGTTTATCATTTTATTGCTTTTTACCGTTTCATTACTTTTACTTATCTTTAATTTAGTACAATTTAAATTGTTAAATTTAATAAATTGTATACTTTGTTTCTTAACCATTTTGGCGTATTTCATTTTTGGTTATCACGCCATTAAACAAGATTTATCTAAAAAATTTCATTTATAATTTAGTATGAGTAAAAAGTCTAAACATAGTTTTTTCAATACAAAAGCCTTTAAAACCGCTGTATTTTTTCTTGCGGTAATAGTTTTTTGTGTTGTTTATTACTATGTTTCGGCTTTTTTCTTTACCCAGAAAGACCCTTCTGTTGACCTTTTTCCACTAACTATTGATGCAAAATATCAACAAAATCTTCAAATTCATTTTATAGATGTAGGGCAAGGCGATTCTGTATATATAAAAACACCCGACAGTCAAAACATTTTAATTGATGCCGGGCTAAATGAAACTGATAAATTTGAAGTAAGAGATTATTTAAATTCTCAAGGTGTAAAAACAATAAATTACGCCATTGCAACGCACCCAAACGCAGACCACATTGGCGGTTTTATCGATATTTTTGAAAATTTTGATGTAGAGTTTATGTTTAGACCATTTGTAAGGTCAGACAATAATCTAACAGATAGGTTAAATAATACTTTTAATCCGCAAGCAAAGGTTAAAAGTTATACAGATACATACGCTACGTTTTTAAATGGTTTAAGAAAGGAAAAATCAAATTGGGTATTTTTTACAAAAGATACCGATATAAAAATAAACTACGACAATGGTAAAAGTTTAACTATTGATTTTTTAACCCCCACTCAAGAACTTTCACAACTAAATTACGACGATTTAAACGATTTTTCACCACTTATAAGGGTTACATATGGCGCATTTTCAGTGCTGTTTACAGGCGATGCAACAAAGTCGATTGAAAATGAAGCAATCGAAAATTATATGGGCTATGAGTTAAGAAGTGATATATTAAAAGTTGCTCATCACGGTTCTGACACATCTACAAGTGAAGAGTTTTTGGATGCGGTTAAACCGATGTATGCGATAATTTCTTGTGGTGCAGGCAATAGTTACAAGCACCCCAAACAATCTATTTTAAATTTGCTTTTATATAATGATGTTAAAGTAAGGCGTACAGATTTACAAGGCGATATTTTGGTAAATGTAGATAAAGAAGGGGAATATGTAATTACAACACAAATAGATTATCAAGGACAATTATATAAAGGATATTAAAAAACGGTAGTAATTAAACTACCGTTTTTTTAGTCGTTACTATTCAATACTTGGTTGTAAGCGTTTAAAACAGAATCAATAATATTGTTTCTTGTTTCGCTGTTAATAGGATGTGCAACATCTCTATAATCGCCTTCAGCAGTTTTTCTGCTGGGCATTGCAATGAAAGGACCATTTGTGCCGTCAATAATTTTGATATCATGAATAACAAAACAATCGTCAATGGTGATGGTTGCAACAGCCTTCAATTTAGTATTTTCAGCTTGGACTAATCTTACTTTTACATCAGTTATATTCATAATCTTTCTCCTATATCATCATCCTGAATAATAAATAATATACTACTTTTTTAAAATATTTACAATAAAATTTACCCATATTTTGACAATATTTTATAAAATTCTTAAAAAATTTTCGAAATTAGCAATAATTTTTTAATTTACATAATATATTTAGTAAAAGTCAAGGTCTATATTTATAAAAATGAATATACATTTTATTGGCATTGGCGGTGTATCAATGTCGGCACTTGCTAAATATTTGCATTCACAAAAATTTAATGTAACAGGTAGTGATAAAGTCCAAACAAACATTACAAATGAACTAAATAATATTGGTATCAAAGTATTTATTGGACATAGTCCATCTAACTTACAAAACGCAGAAGTAGTAATTTTTAATTCTGCAATTACTAATGATAATATAGAGTTAAAAATTGCCAAAGAAAGGGGAATTTGCTTAATTGATAGGGCAACACTTATAAATTATATTTCAAAGCCATTTAATACCAAAATTGGCGTTTGTGGTTGTCATGGTAAAACGACCGTTACATCAATAATTGCACATATATTAAAGGCGCAAAACCTTAAATTTATGGCGCACATTGGTGGCTTTGATAATGATTTTGGCAATTTTATATATACAGGTAAAGACATTTTTTTGAGTGAAATATGCGAATTTAATAAAAATATTGATAAATTTACACCACATATTGGTGTGTGCTTAAATATAGATAACGACCATATGAACTGTTATAATGATTTCAATGATCTTGTAAAAACTTATTATAATTATTTAGACAGGGCTGATTTGCGGATAATAAATATCGAAGATAAATTTTTAAGTGGTTATAAAAATAGTGCTGTAACTTACGGCATAGATAAAGGTGATTTTCATATTCAAAATTTACGTAAGGAAAATGAAAGTCAAATTTTTGATGTGATTGGTTACGGCAAAAAAATGTTTGAATTAAGCACATTTTTTAAAGGGGAATATTCAATTTTAAACATACTATCAGCAATTTCGACTGCTCAAAATTTAGGCATTTTGTCTGAATGCATTTTAGAGGGCATCAATTCTTTTACCGGCGTCAAACGTCGCAATGAGTTGATTGGTACATTAAATGGCGCAAAAGTAATTTGTGATTATTGCCACCATCCAACTGAAATAAGTGCATTTTTAAATGAATATCGTGCGGATTGCAAAAATGTTTATATAGTATTTCAACCACATACTTATTCAAGAACTAAAATTTTGTTTAAAAAATTTTCTTCGATTTTTGACTGCTTTGAAAATTTATACTTTTTTAAAACTTACGCCGCAAGAGAAAACTTTGATTATTTAGGAAGCAGTTTAAGACTTTCGCTTAATTATAAAAACTCTTTATATTTTGACCAAATAACGGCGCTTATAGACCATTTAAAATCAAAGGTAGATAGTAAGTCAAAAATATTGGTTTTGGGCGCAGGCGACCTATACGACGGTTTTAAAAACTATTTAAATAACAATATATAAAAGAAAAAAGCCTGCTTTTATTTGCAGGCTTTAATTTATTCGTAAAATCTCTTATTTTCAAGGTTTAAATACTTAATAATAAAGTAAATAGGAATATTTAAAATTATTACACTTGGATAGAGAACAAATTTTAAAAGTTGTTCCTTACTTGAAAAATCGACTTCCGCAAAGATTGAAATTACAATCATAATAAGAACTAAGTTAAGCATAATTACTATACAAAGTTCTATGACGGACTTCATTGTCGCAATATTTGCAACTTTACGCTTAGGATCAACAAAGTATACAATTAAAGCAAATACCGGGAAAAGTGCCAAAACTGAGGCAAAGATCCAGAATGGTGTCATTGTAAGTTTTGCTGCTGCGCTTGTAAAATAGCCAAGTAGGGCAATTTCAACCAAACAGAAAGCATAAAAGATGAGTGCTGATATTGCAACCAATTTATTAACTAAAATAGCGTTTAACTTATTTTTAGTTGTGTTTGAAGCAACCCTTATTGTAAAACCTTCCATTTTTGCAAGGTTTTTAATGTCTGAATAGTCATAACCTTCAGCAACGGTTGGTTGGTCATCATGTGGCTCTTGAACGGATCTTTCAATTCTTTCGTCCTTTTGTTGAGCCTTATTATAACCACTGTTATGTGCGTGATTATGAGTTCTTTCAGGCTGTTGTGGTTGCCTTTGTTGTTTTGATGGTTCTTGTGCTGGTTCATACTTTGGCGTATTATTAAAGTAAGAATTAATGTCTGTGCCGTCAGTATAAATGAATTCACGTGGTTCTTCCTGTTCCTTTTCAGGTTGTTTTTGCTTTTCAGGGAAGATCCTATTTAAAACATTTTTATAATCACGTTCAATTACACCGCCATTATAAAAATCATCTTCTTCGACCTTGTCGTTCATTGGCGGAACAAACGTTGGGCCGGCTTGTGTTGTGTTAGAAACAACATACGGTGTAGAAGTTGCTTCCTTAACAGGGTAAACAGGATGTTCATGTTTAACTTGTTGTGGAACTCCTGTCTTAGGTTGTTTATTAACTTCTTCAATAGAAATTTGTTCTGTTTGAACTTCTTTTTTAGTAGCAACACTTTCAGCTTTATATGTATTTTTAGCACCCATTTCAGTGCTATCCATACCAACTAAAGTAAATAAATCGTATTCTTCTGGTGAACCAATAAAGTCTGTTGAAACAGGTTTTGAAGCTGGTTTAATAGGCTCAGAAACAGGGGATACCGGTTTAACAGGTTCTTCAACGATTTCGTTTACCTTAGGCTTAACGCTTGATTGAGAGATATCGCTAAAATTGATTATAGTAACTTTATCGATATTTACTTCTTGTTTATTTGGTTGAATTTCTGGCTCAGGCTGTTTTACAACCGGCTCATACTTTTCAATAGTTTCAACAGGTTTTTCAACCTTAGTAACTATTGGTTCAACCACAGGTTTTGAAGGTTCATCTATGTCAGAATTAAGGAATTTTTTAAGCTCTTTATCGATATCAAAAGGTTCTTCTTCAATCTTTTCGATATGCTTTTCTTGAGCCTTTTTAATCTCTTTTTCCTTTTGCTTTTCTTGAGCCTTTTTCTTAATCTCTTCAGGCGTTTCAAGAAGGATATTTACAACACCACGAGAGTATTCCCATTTATCCTTGTTTTGGTCGATATAACTTTTACCTTTTTCAGTAAGTTGGTAAAATTTACGCCTTTGACCGTCAGCACTTGTTGCACGATATTCTGTTACAAAGCCTTGTTTAACAATCCTTTGCAAACAACTATAAAATGTGCCTTGCTTTAATTCAAACTGACCTTGAGAACGTTCTTCAATTTCTTCACGTATTTGATTTGTATGCTTATCCTCATATACGAGAGATAATAAAATAATCGTGTCTAAATGACCACGAAAGATTTCGCTTGGGATAACATCCATAAAAACATGTAAAATCCTTTGAATAATTAAATAAATTATAACATTATTATATAATAATGTCAATATTGTTAAACAAAATTTAAAAATAATTAGTAATTTTTTTTAATATCACAAATTATGCTTGATATTTTGGTCGTTTTTTTAAAGCCATTCTGTTAGAATTCATTTTAAATTTAACCTAATTTTTGATAAATTAGGCGTTTTTAAACTATGTGTAAAATTGTAACAATTTTGCGCAAAGATTAAATTTTGATAATTTTACTAATTTGTAATAATTTATTAAATGCCTTTAATTATCAAAAATTTTGCGATTTTTTCGCTCTTTACCCGTATATGCTTTATCTATTCGCAAAACTTGTGTTTTACGCATAATTGTAAATATACCCTAAAATCGTTTGACGAGCGAAAAATTTTAGATTATAATAAAAGTAACATAAAATTTTTAATTACCTATTTAAGGAAGCTTATGGCAAAATTATCTGACGATTATTTCACTGAGCGGAAAATTTTAACGATCAATAAATTAAATAAGACAATTTCACAATTGCCCGCCTTTATGCGTGAGTATTTTTTGGGTATTGAAACACGTACCTCCCCTTTAACACGCTTAAATTACGCAATGGATATTGCCATATTTTTTGATTTTATATCAAATAAATACGATGTTGCCGTTAAAGACATTGATATAAAAATGCTTGATAAAATTACCGCATTTGATATCGAGCAATTTTTAAGTTATATTACAAGTTTTGAGTATAAGGGCGTCCATCACACTTGCGACGAGCGTGCAAAAGCAAGAAAACTTGCGGCAGTTCGCTCTATGTACAAATATTTCTTTAATAAAAACCTTATAATCGCCAATACGGCGGCAAAAGTTGCCACCCCTAAACTTCATGACAAAGAGATTATAAGGCTTGAAAATAACGAAATTAAGAGCCTTTTATATAGTGCAGAAACTGGTTCTGGGCTTACAAAACACCAACTCGCCTATCAAAAAAACACGCAGGTGCGAGATGTTGCCCTTCTTACCCTATTTTTAGGCACGGGAATACGTATTAGCGAACTTGTTGGGCTTAATGTAACAGATATTTTCCTTACAAATAATAGTTTTATTGTAACACGAAAAGGCGGAAACCGCACAATATTATATTATACTGACGAGGTAAAAGCAGAACTTGTGCGCTGGCTTGAAGCAAGGAAAAAAATTGAGACTTTGCCAAAAGATGAGCCTGCCCTATTTGTGTCTTTACAAAATAAAAGAATAAGCGTACGTGCGGTGCAAGAACTTGTTAAAAAATATGCTAAAATTGTATCGCCTTTAAAGCACATTACACCCCACAAATTGCGTAGTACTTTTGGTACAAAATTGTATCGTGAAACTGGTGATATTTATGTTGTTGCCGACTATTTAGGACATAAAGATATAAATACAACAAAACGCCACTATGCCGCAATGAGTGAGGATATTAGAAGAAAAGCAATTAAGACAATTAACTTAAAAAATAGTGATGAAAATTAAAATTATGAAAATCATAAAAATTTTCAAAATCACACATTATATCAACGATTATGCAGAAAATTACGATTATAGAGCCTTTGTTTGATAACGAAAATTTAGAAGAAAAAATTGATGAGATTACGGCCCTATGCGACTCGGCTGAAGGTCAAGTCGTGGGCGTGATTTCTCAACTTATAAAGCAGGTTACCCCTGCCACTTTTATTGGTAAAGGTAAGGCTGAAGAAGTCAAATTTGAAGTATTAAATAACGATAGTTCACTTGTGGTTTTTGATGGTGAATTATCCCCTTCTCAGTCGCTAAATTTATCCGATATTATAGGTGTCCCTGTAATTACAAGAACAAATTTAATATTAGATATTTTTGCAAAACGTGCTAAAAGTTCTGAAGGTAAAATTTTGGTTGAACTTGCTCAACTTAAATACATTTATCCAAGGCTTAAAGGTAAGGGCGATTCCCTATCCCGTTTAGGTGCTGGGATCGGTACAAGGGGTCCTGGTGAAACTAAACTTGAAACTGATAGACGCCATATAAGAACGAGAATTTTGGCACTTGAAAAATCATTAGAAAAAATTAGATCTCGCAGATCATTAGAGTATTCAAGAAGAAAGAAAAATCAACTTAAAACAGTTGTTTTAATCGGTTATACAAACGTTGGCAAGTCTACCCTTCTTAATCTATTGTGTCATAGCGACGATTTGCAAATGGACAAACTATTTGCCACCCTTGATACATCGTCAAAAAAGGCTTATATAAATGGTCAAAGGGTTATCTTTATTGATACCGTAGGTTTTATCAAAAACTTACCAGATGACCTTTTGGAAGCCTTTAAATCTACATTAGAATGTGTGAAGGAAGCAGATTTAATATTGAATGTTGCAGATGCCACAAAAAACTTTGAGCATCAATATATGGTAACTGAAGAATTGCTTAAACAATTTGAACACACCGACAATATTGTAAAAGTCTTAAATAAATGTGATCAGTTAAACGATACTTTTATACCAAAAGATGTTGTAAAAATTTCAGCCCTAAAGAAAATCGGCATTGAAGAATTAAAAGATCTTGTTTACTCAAGATTAGGCTTAAAATAAAAGATTTTAATACCTTAAAAATTCATTTTAACAGATTAACTTGAATTTTTACAGGTATTTTTTTATAGTATTTTGTATGAGTTCATTTTTATCTTCAATTTTTTTAAGTAATGCAATTTGTGCTTTTGCCCTATCAAAATTATGCTCTAAATAATCGCATTTAAAATACAAATCACCGTCTAAATAGTCGGTTAAAAATCTTACAGCCAATTCATAACACATGACTGCTGGTGCTAAATACAAAGTTGTTTTTTCGTTTAAGGTCAAAATATCTTTAGTCTGTGATAAAAAACCATTACAAAAACTATCAAAACGTTTTATATCAAAATCTATTTTCGAAGTGTCAAGTTCATCTTCGTCGCAAGTTGAACAAATCGATCTTGCAGAGTCGCCAAAATCATAACCGATAATTCCTTTCATAACCGTATCTAAATCAATAACTGTAAGCGATTTTTTTGTATTTATATCAAACAAAACATTGTTACATTTGGTGTCATTGTGCGTTACCCTAAAAGGAATATCGCCTCGCTCAATCAAATCAATATAATATGAAGCCAAATTCTTCCTACTAATTAAATAAGATAATTGATCTTTTACACGTTCTAATCTGTTATTGCTATTTTTAAAAGCACTAAAAATCAAGTTTTTATAACGAATTTTCGTGTTGTGAAAATCCTTAATTGTAGGATACAATTTTGTCAAATCAAAATCATTTAAATAACATTGAAATTTACCAAACTGATAGCCTGCTTCGTAAACAATATCTAAACATTCTGGATTATTAAATGTAACAGAATTATTTATGAATTTATAAATACGCCAATAATTACATTGGTTATCAATATAATAATACTCGTTTTTACACGGCAAAAACTCTAAAACGTGCCGATATGTATCATACTTGATTTTATTTTTTATATGATTTGTTACACTTATAATGTTTTCCATTAGTTTTTCAGGATTTTTAAAAACGTAACTATTGATTTTTTGTAATACATATCGCCGAATTTGTTTGTTTTCGATAAAAGTAACCAAAAAAGTTTGATTTATATTACCTTCTTTAAGGCATTCAAATTTAACAAATTCCCCTTTAATATTAAAGTTTTGACAGATAAACGCTATTTTTTTAAACATGTTATATATTATGGAAATAGCATAATAAATGTCAAAAAAAAGCCTTGCGAAATTTCGCAAGGTCATTTTTTATTTATCTTCGTAAGGATTTACGCCGTAAAGTGATTGAACATTTACTTTGTATTCACCCATCTTGTTTAATTGTTTAATATCAAGATCGTTTTCAAATTCGATAATTTTCGCTTTTTGTGGGCGTGTAAGTTTTGTTGGTACTTCAATAAATACTTTGACATGCAAATCGCCAATACCGTATTTAGAGTTAATACCTTTATTTCTTACAACAAATTCTTTACCAGATTGTGTACCGTCAGGAATTGTCAAAATATAAGGTTTATCTAAGGTAGGAACTTGAATTTTACCACCTAAACAAGCAGTTTTATATGAAATTGGGGCAAGAACAAATAGGTCAAAGCCCTTTCTTTCAAACAACTTATGTGGTAAAACTTTGAATTCGACAATCAAATCACCCGGTTCACCGCCGTTTACAGATGCGTTACCATAGCCACGCTTTGTAATGTAACTACCGTTATCAGCACCGGCTGGAATATCGATACTAAGTGTAGTTGTCGTTTGTTTATAACCTTTACCAGTACAATCGGTACATTTTTCTGTTATAATCTTACCTTTACCGCCACATTTTGGACAAACAACTGTTTTAACAGACCTAAAAATACTGTTGCCCATTACTTGCTGAACTTGACCACTACCTTTACAGGTGTCGCAAATCGTGTATTTAGTGCCGTCTTTTGCGCCGGTACCTTTACAAGTTTGGCAAGGCTCGTTACGTTTGTAACTAATTTCTTTTTTACAACCTTTTGCAGCATCCAAGAAAGAAAGTGATACTGTTAATACAACATTTGTGCCTTTTGCCTTAGTGGTAGATCTTGACGAACCACCGCCTGTAAACTGACTAAATATATCAAAAATGTCAGAAAAACCGCTAAAATCACCTGAAAAACCACCTGAATAATTACCACCGCTACCGGCAAAAGGATTTTCCAATTCAAAATCGTATTTTTTACGCTTATCTGGATCGGATAAAACTTCGTTCGCCTCGTTTATTTCCTTAAATTTAGCAGCAACAGCCTCATCGTTTGGATGTAAATCGGGGTGGTATTGTTTAACCAATTTTCTATATTGCGCTTTAATTTCATCTTGCGTTGCGGTCTTTTCAACGCCAAGAATTTCATAATAGTTTTTCGCCATGTTTATACCTTATAATTCGGTGGCGCAAAATTTACGCCACCGAAAATTCGTTAATTTATTTGGTGTTTTTAAGATTATTGATGGAATTCTGTATCGTCAGCACCATTATCCGCTTGTGGATTTTGTTGTTGTGCTTGTTGATAAATTTTAGCAAATACGCCTTGTGCTTCGTTAGAAAGTCTTTCGTTTGCAGCTTTAATTCTGTCAGCATCGTCGCTTGCTAAATCTTCTTTAGCGGTCTTAATTGCTTCTTCAAGTTTAGCCTTGTCTTCTTCGCTAACCTTGTCGCCATTTTCACGCAATGTCTTTTCGATTGAGAAAATTAAGCCATCAAGTTGGTTTTTATTGTCAACTGCTTCTTTACGTTTCTTATCTTCTTCTTCATATTGTTCTGCTTCTTTTACAGCACGGTCAATATCTTCGTCAGATAAGTTTGTAGATGAAGTAATTGTAATATCAGTTTGCTTGTTTGTACCAAGGTCTTTAGCAGATACGTGAACAATACCGTTTGCGTCGATATCGAATGTAACTTCGATTTGTGGGATGCCACGTGGTGCCGGCATAATGCCTGTTAAGTCAAATCTACCCAAGGTCTTGTTGTCCTTAGCAAATTGTCTTTCACCTTGTAAAACGTGAATGCTTACTTCTGGTTGGTTATCAACTGCTGTAGAGAAAATTTGTGATTTCTTTACAGGGATAGTTGTGTTACGGTCGATAAGTTTTGTAAATACGCCACCTAATGTTTCGATACCAAGTGATAATGGTGTAACGTCGAGAAGTAATACATCTTTAACTTCGCCAGATAATACACCGCCTTGAATAGCAGCACCGATAGCAACGCATTCGTCTGGGTTGATGCCCTTAAATGGTTCTTTGCCGGTAATACGTCTTACTGTATCAACAACTGCAGGAATTCTTGTAGAACCACCAACTAAGATAACCTTTTCAATATCGTTAAATGATAAACCAGCATCTTTCATTGCTTTATTTAATGGTTCAACTGTTGCTTGAACAAGATCGGCTGTTAAAGCATCGAATTTTTGACGTGTTAAAACTTCGTCTAAGTGTTTAGCATCACTACCTACTGCGGTAATAAACGGAATGTTGATGTTGGTTGAAGTAAGTGTAGAAAGTTCGATTTTTGCCTTTTCTGCTGCTTCTTTAAGCCTTTGCATAGCAAGTTTATCTTGTGATAAATCGATACCTTCTTTATCTTTGAACATTGATACTAAGTAATCGATAATCTTCTTATCGAAGTCGTCGCCACCGAGCATGTTGTTACCGTTTGTTGCCAAAACTTCAAATACGCCATCACCGATATCCATGATAGATACGTCGAATGTACCACCACCTAAGTCGTAAATGATAACTTTGTGTGAAGTTTTATCTTTATCAAGACCGTAAGCAAGTGCAGCAGCAGTAGGTTCGTTGATTACACGTAAAACGTTTAAACCAGCGATCTTACCAGCATCTTTTGTTGCTTGACGTTGACTGTCTGTAAAGTAAGCAGGACATGTAATAACTGCATCTTTAACAGTTTCGCCAAGGTAAGCTTCTGCATCCTTTTTGAGTTTTGATAAGATCATAGCGGAAATTTCTTGTGGGCTATATTTTTTATCGTCGATTTCTACCTTGTAGTCTGAGCCCATATGACGTTTAATTGAAATAACTGTTCTATCTGGGTTTGCAACAGCTTGACGCTTTGCAATTTGACCAACTAATCTTTGACCATCTTTTTGGAAACCTACTACAGATGGAGTTGTTCTTGCGCCTTCAGAGTTAGCAATAACAACAGGTTCGTTGCCTTCCATAACTGCAACACATGAGTTTGTTGTACCTAAGTCTATACCAATAACTTTTGCCATAATTCTATATATCTCCTTGAAATTTTATTTAAATTTATTTAACCGTTACATAGTAACGACTACTTGACAATATCTAATAATTTTATCATCCAATGTGTAACCTTTTTTGAATACTTGCTTAATCATATTTGGTGTTTCGCCTTCTTCACAGTTTACTGAATGAATTGCTTCGCAAGTATTAGGATCAAATTCTTTACCAACCGGATTGATTGCTTTTACATTTAACGCAGAAAGGGTATCTTCAAATTGCCTTGCAATAAGATTTAAGCCTTCACGTGTTTTTTCGTCCATTTGCATTGAAAGCGCACGTTCTATGCTGTCGCCGATTACTAAAATGTTTAAAATAATGTCTTTTCTGCCATCAAAGTAAGCATTTTTTCTTGTTTCAGCATTGCGTTTTTTATAATTTTCAAACTCGGCAACTGCACGATACCATTTATCTTTGTTTTCAACTGCTTCTTTTTCAGCTTCTTCAAGTTTTTTTGAAGTTTCTTCTAAACTTTTAACATTTTCTTGACTTGCTGTAAGAAGTTCTTTAAGTAATACTTTTGCTTCGTCAAAAGTTAAACTGTCAACATCGATTTTAGGCGTTTCAGTTTCACAAGTTTCGCCTTCACAAGTTTCAACATTGTTTTCAACTTGTTCGTTATTATTGATTTCAGTTTCTATTTTTTTATCTTTTTCTTTTTTCATTTTAATTACCTTTTTGTCAAAATTGATTCTAAAAACTGCCCTACGTTTTCAAGTACGGATACAACCTTTTTATAGTCCATTCTTGTTGGCCCTATTACGCCGTAAGTACCAATTTCAGTACCATTTGCGGTGTAAGTTGCTGTAACAAGTGAGCAATCTTCAGGGATTTCTTCATAACCGTCTGCACCAATTTTTATGTTTACCTTTACGCCTTTATTACCTGATAAAAGGTTAAACACTTTGTCTTTTTTGGTTACAACGGACATAAATTGACGAATTCTGCCAATATCGGCATATTCTGGATGAGATAATATCTTTTCTTCGCCCTCTAAAACGACCTCTTCGGTTTTAGTAACATAATTTTTAAGTGCATCAATTACTGCCAAAAATACCGCTTTATAGCCAGCGAAGGCTTCATCAATAACCAAATTATTATCACAAACTTCACGGAAGGTTTTACCAATAAAAAATTGACCTAAAAGTGTGTTTGCGTTTTCCAAACTTTCATCGGCTAAATCTTTAGGAATTGTTATGACATTGTCTTTTAAAAGTTTGTTGTCGGTAACAATAACCAAAAGTGCGCCGTCATCTTTAAACCTGAATAACTTGATATTTCTAATTACTTCACCCATATCGTGCGCAGTAATTGCCAATGAAGTGTATTCGGTCAGTTCGGAAATAACTTTAGCAGTGTTTTTTACAATGTTTTCAATATCGTTTATCTGGTCTAAAAATAACTTTTCGATGTAATCAAGTTGCTCGGTAGTTAAATTTTCCTTTTCCATTAACTCGCTTACATAAAGTTTATAGGCTTGCTTTGATGGAATTCTTCCGCTTGAAGTGTGCGGTTGATACAAATACCCCAATTCCTCAAGCGCAGCAAGTTCGCTTCTTACCGTCGCAGAACTTATCGTTGTAAGATATTTTTCCGTAATACTTCTTGAAGATACAGGCGTTGCGGTTTCAATGTAATCATCAACCAAAAGTTGGAGTATCTTCTTTTTTCTGTTGGATAGTTCCATTTGGCAAACTCCTTTAATGAGTGTTAGCACTCAAAACCGTTGACTGCTAAATCTTGATTCTATTCTACTACCTATTTTTGGTAATGTCAACACTTTTACACATGTTTTTTACTTTTTTGAAAAAAAATTTTAAAATAATAACTTAACTATAATAATATGTTCAAAATCATTATTTAGATATGAAAAAAATCGCAAAATAAAAGAAAAAAACGCCCAATAAAGAGCGTTTAATTTCAATATTTTAATGGTTTTTGGTTTTCGTAAATTGTAAACCTAAAAGAAAGGTTTTCGTGATGCTTTATTTCGGATAGATTAGACTTCTTCCAATTATCAAGTTTATCCAAGTTTTCAAAAAACACTGTAGCATCCCCGTCTGCGTAAATTTGGGTTATGTAAGCGTTTTCGCAATACGGTAGCATTGTTTTATAAAACATTCCGCCACCAATTACAAATAAATCGTCATCGTCATATTTTTTAAGTTCGCTAAACAACTCTTCAAGCGAATGAACGACAATGCAATCATCTCTTACCACATTTTCGGGTGCTAATACAATGTTTACACGGTTTTTAAGTGGGCTTTGGTTTGGCAAAGACAAAAGTGTGTTATAGCCCATTAAAACCACTTTATTTTTGGTAAGCAATCTAAAATAGCGCATGTCTTCGGGAATGGAAAAGAGTAATCCATTATTTTTGCCTATGCCCCACTTATTATCAACAGCAACAATTAAATTCATTAAATTGCTACCTCCAACTTTTCCTTTAATGGCGTTGCTTTGTAGTCAACAAGTTCAAAGTCGTCAACTTTGAAGTCATAAAAATCTTTGACATCACGCTTGATTATGAGTTTTGGTGCGTCATATTGTGGGTTTTCAAACATTTTTTTAAGTGTTGGTATGTGCCTATCGTAAATGTGTGCATCTGCGATAACATGAACCAATTCACCAGGCTCAAAACCGGTAACTTTTGCAAGCATAATAAGCAAAACTGAATACTGAACGACATTCCAGTTATTTGCGACAACCATGTCATTAGAACGTTGATTTAAGATGCCGTTAAGTTTGTTGCCCGTTACGTTAAATGTCATAGAATATGCACAAGGATATAAATGCATTTCGCGTAAGTCAGCAAAGTTATAAATGTTTGTCATAATTCGTCTTGATGACGGATTATGTTTTAAGTCGTAAATTACCCTATCAACTTGGTCAAAATCGCCTTCTTTATAATGGTGTTTTACTGAAAGTTGATAACCATACGCTTTACCAATAGAACCACTTTCGTCTGCCCAACTATCCCAAATGTGGCTGTTTAAGTCGTTTACATTATTAGATTTTTTTTGCCAGATCCATAAAAGTTCGTCTATACATGACTTAAAAAAGGTTTTCCTTATGGTCAAAATAGGAAATTCCTTTTGAAGGTCGTATCTATTTACAATACAGAATTTTTTATATGTGTGTGCAGGTGTGCCATCTTCCCAGTGTGGGCGTACCTGTAAATTTTCGTCGCTAAAACCATTATTTAAAATGTCTTTACAGTTTTCAATAAAAACTTTATCTGCGTAACTCATAATTTTACCCCCGTAGTTTTTAAGTTAAAATGCGTCTTTTTGCTTGATTGAAAATTTTTTTGCAATTATTTTTGATTGCAAAGAATAAGGTGTAATCTTGGAAAAGAAATAAACAATTTTGTTATAAAAGCCGGGCACAATATGGCGTTTATTTTTTTCAAGTTGTTTAAGCGCAACTTTTACAACATAATCTGGTGATTTGCTTGAAAGTTTACCCGTTAAGCCCTGCTTTTTGATATCTTCAATGATATCTTGTCTTGTAGGAATAGAGCCGGGCATTAAAGTTGAAATTTTCACATCCTTTCCTTTTAATTCATATCTTATTGCGTCGAAAAAATTTATAAGCGCACTTTTGGTTGCAGAGTACACTGCAAAGTAAGGCATTGGCGTAACGCCACAAAGGGATGAAACTGTTAAAATATCAAGTTGACCATTTTTTAAATCAAGCACGTATTTTGTAATGGAAATAGTTGCTTCAAGATTAACTTTAATTTGGAATAAAAGTTTTTCTTGGGTGTAATTTTCAAATGCCATTTGCGTATCTACCCCAGCAACATTTATAAGTTTAGTGATTTGTAAATTTAAATCTTTAATGTCATTAAACAACTTTTCACGGCTTACTTTGTCTGTTAAATCGCATGTAAAAAGTTTTATGTCAACACCTTTAAACTTATCTAAAATGTCGGTTTTTAAATTATTTAGTTTTTCCATTGTGCGACCAACTAAAATAAGGTTTTCGCCCTTTTCCGCCATCTTATAGGAAAAGGCTTTACCTAAACCACCGGTCGCCCCTGTAATAATTACGTACTTCATAAAAATTTTAAAAATGATTGATTTTATGCTTGATTTTTGTGATTTTTATATTTTAGTCCATAAAGGTTTTAAGGTAATTTTTATCCTTCCTTAAAGTTTCAATAACCTTCTTTTCAATACGGCTTACATAAGAGCGTGAAATCTTTAAAAGTGATGAAACTTCACGCTGAGGAAGCGGTACACCGTTTTTAAGCCCATACCTTAAAACAATAATTTTAAATTCCCTATCGGTAAGTTTTTGCCTTAAATATTTAATAAGTGCTTTGTTGGTTGCAACACGTTCAACTTGATCAATAATGCTTTCATCGCCGTCCGCCAAAAGGTCCATTAAAGTTAGTTCATTGCCGTCTTTATCAGTGCCGACAACTTCGCTAATAGAAACATCTTGTTGGCGTTTTTTATTTGAACGAAGAAGCATTAAAATTTCATTTTCAATGCACCTTGCGGTGTATGTTGCAAGTTGTGTGCCCTTACCAAGCTCAAAAGTATTTATCGCTTTAATAAGACCGATTGTTCCAACTGAAATCAAATCGTCCATATCTTCAGAGCCTTGATACTTTTTTGCAATGTGTGCAACAAGCCTTAAATTGTGGCTTATAAGTTTTTCCTTTGCGTTTTCGTCGCCATTTTTATAGGCAATTAAATATTGTCTTTCTTCTTCTTTAGTTAATGGTTTTGGAAAGGAATCACCATTAAATGCCGAGCAAAAAAAGATACATTTACCTATAATATAGGCTAAAAAGTCAAAAAGCATAAAAATAACTCCTAAAGTTAAATTTATGTTATTTGCTTTTGTGATATTCAGTTATTTTCTTAAAATATCCCCTTCATGAAGTGGAATATCTGTTTTTAAGTATAATTTTTGTTGAACGATTTTTGCATCAGTTACGGCATTACCTTGCTCATCGGTAAGGTCGGTTACGGTAATAACCTTATTAAAACTTTGTGATGGAGATAAAACTTCAAGTTTATCGCCTACAAAAAATCTGTTTCTCATCTCGATAAGCGCAAGTTTCTTTTCGCTGTCATAGCCCAATACACTTGCGGTAAATGTTCTATCGCCAACCGATTGTGAATCGGCATAATTTACCGTTTCATGGTTGTCATTAAGCATATAAGCCGTTGTAAACGCACGATGATTGGTGTTTAAAATTTCCTGCATAAACAAAGGGTTTTCCTTGTATTTTGCACCAACTTTTTCAAACTCGTCAATAGCACGACGATAAGCGTTTATAACTGTTGCGACATAGTATTCGCTTTTCATTCTGCCTTCAATTTTAAGTGAAGATATACCAGCATCATACATTTTATCTAAATATGAAACCATATTTAAATCTTTACTGTTTAAAATGTAAGTTCCCTTTTCGTCTTCGCTGATATCGTAATATTCACCGTTAGAATTCTTTTCACGAATGCTATAATTCCAACGGCATGCTTGAACGCACTCGCCACGGTTTGAAGACCTATTGGAAAAATAATCTGACAATAGACATCTTCCGCTGTAAGAGATGCACATTGCACCATGACAAAATGCTTCAAGTTCGATATTATCAGGCAAAAAGTCCCTTATTTCCTTAATATCTAATAGAGATAACTCACGTGCTAATATAATTCTGCTTGCGCCAAAATCTACCCAAAATTTAGCAGAATACTTGTTTAAAGTGTTTGCTTGAGTGGATATGTGAACATCAACATGTGGCGCAACCTTTTTTGCAAGCGCAATGATGCCCGGGTCCGAAACGATTACAGCATCAACACCAATTAAGTCAAGATATTTTAAATAATCCTCAAGGTAAGAAAAATCAGCATTTCTTGCGTAAATGTTTACTGTAACATAAACTTTTTTACCCAAATCATGCGCAAATTTTACCGCACTTAAAAGTTCGTCTTGCGTGAAGTTGTCGGAAAATGACCTAAGCGAAAAGTTTTTTCCGCCAAGATATACTGCATCTGCGCCAAAATAAAAGGCAGTTTTTAGTTTAGATAAATTGCCCGCTGGGGCTAACAATTCAAAATTCTTCATTTTTTATATGCGACCAAAATTCCGTCGCCCTTTTCGTATATTGAACAAATATAGTTGTCGTCTTCGATTAACTCGTTTAAAAAGGCACGCATGTTTCTAACAATCGTGTTGTCCCTGTGGTCGTATTTTACACCACCATCGATAAAGCCCCTAAATAAGACATTATCTGCAAATAACACGCCATTAGATGCTAAAATTCTTTTTAAATCGGGTAAATAATCGTAATATCTTGCCTTTGCACCATCTAAAAAAATAAAATCGTAAGGACCTTCTAAAAAGCGAACTATGTCGCCAGCATCGCCAAAATACTGTTTAACCCTATTAGAAAAACCAAACTCGATAAAAGTATTTTTAGCGGTGTTATAACTATCTTCGTCTTTTTCAATAGTAGTCAAAAACAAATCGTCGCTTGTAAAAAGCATAGCACTACCACTTATGCCAACGGCAGTACCGATTTCAAGCACATTTTTAGGCTTTTTAATGGTAACCTGCAAAATAAGTTCGTTTAATGTTTCGTGTAAACAAGTGGGTATGCCCTTTTCTCTATAATACTTTGAAAGTTCCAAAACTCTGCTATCCGTATTCGGTTTTATTTTTTGTGAAAATTTAATCATACTTCGGTAATAACAGGCAAAATCATAGGATTATTCTTCGTTTTTTTGATAACGAAAGTTCGTATTGATGACCTGATTTTGTTTTTAACTTCCCTTGTATCGCCTAAAGCCTTCATGTCAAAACTTTGAACGGTACGCAAAATAATATCTTTGATTGCTTCAGTTTGCTCGTCAGATAAAACAACACCTTTACTGATTACATCGGGCTTTTGCAATAATTCACCGCTTTCGCTTGAAATGCAACAAAGCGCAATAATTAAGCCGTCTTCTGCCAAATGCAACCTATCTCTTACATAGGTTTGCGAATCATCAATCTGTAAGCCGTCAACAAAGCGAGAGCCAGCGTGGAATTTGTCACCAAAACGCATGGTTTTTTCCGTTAATAAAACGGTATCGCCGATATCGGGGATAAGCATTTGATAATCTTTCATGCCAAGGTCTTTAGCAAGTAATACATGCTTTTTAAGGTGGCGATATTCGCCGTGCACGGGTATAAAGAACTTTGGCTTTAAAAGTGAATGCATTATCTTCAATTCTTCTTGACAAGCATGTCCTGAAACGTGAATGTTTTCGATTGATTCGTAAACGACTTCCGCACCCTTCCTGTAAAGTTTATTGATTACATCAAAAATAGACTTTTCATTGCCGGGTATTGGGCTTGCGGAAATAATAATTGTATCATTTTTGCCGATTGTAACTTGTGGATAGTCATCGCCCGCCATACGTGTTAAAACGGACATTGGCTCGCCTTGCGTACCGGTAGAAATGATTACCAAATCTTTATCGGGTATATTTTTAATTCTGTCAATATCGACCAAAATGCCATTGGGAATGTTAAGTTCGCCAATTTGTTCTGCTGCTTCGGTAACTTTTATCATACTTCTACCAGAAAGCGCAACTTTTCTTTTATTTTTAGCCGCAATATTGAAAATTTGCTGAATTCTATTGATATTTGAAGAAAAGGTTGCAATTATTATCCTTCTTTTTGCGTTGGTAATAAACAACCTTTCAAGTGTTTCAGCAACAACACGTTCACTCATGGTGTAACCAGGTCTTTCGACGTTGGTTGATTCGCACATCAAAAGCAAAACGCCACGACGACCGATATCACTCAGCCTTGAAAAGTCCATCATTTCACCATTTGGCGAAGTCATATCAATTTTAAAGTCGCCAGAATGAACAACTGTGCCAACGGGCGTAGTAATTGCAAGTGCGCAAGCACCTTCGATTGAGTGATTTACATTGATAAATTCCACGTTAAAACAGCCTAAAGTAACTTTATCACGTGGTCTTACCCTTTTTAATTTGTAATTATTAAGTTTAAATTCTTTTAACTTGGTTTCAAGAAGCGCAAGTGTCATTTTTGTGCCGTAAACGGGAACATTTACTTCACGCAAAAAATACGGCACTGCGCCGATATGGTCTTCGTGTCCGTGTGTTAAAACGATACCACGAATTTTATCTTTATTTTCCACCAAGTAAGTGGTGTCGGGTATAACAAGATCGATCCCGGGCATGTCTTGCGACGGGAATGTTAAACCTGCATCAATTATAATAATGTCTTTACCCATTTCTAAGGCGGTCATGTTTTTACCAATTTCACCCACACCGCCTAAGAAACGGACTTTTAAATTCTTTTTATTTTTCATGTATTCCTTTTTTAGGTAAAGTTTAATTCACAAGTAAACAATCTTAAAACAAACTTTACCTACGTATTTATTATTTTTCTGCAATTATCAAAACACTCTTTTGCACTTTCATATGCAGGTATCAAAATACATTTTAAATACACTAAATATCTATCGGCATTATATTAAATCAACTTGCCAATATAAACCAATTAGTTAAGATAATCGTTGAGATTTTCTTGAATTTTTTGTTTGAGTTCGATATATTTATCAAGTTTCTTTCTTTCATTCTCAACTAAATCTTTTGGTGCTTTATTGATAAAGCCTGGATTATTTAATTTAGAGTTTGCCCTGTCAATTTCTTCTTGAGTCTTTTTAAGTTCGTTTGTAAGTCTTTCAACTTCAAGTTTGATATCAACAAGTTCGCCCAAAGGAATATAAAGTTCAAAACCATCCAAAACTTGGGTTACGACCTTTTCGGTAAGTTCTTCTTTACTACCAATAAAGTTGATTTGTTCTACGCCAGCAAGTTTTTTAATTAAATCGCTGTTGTCATTTACCAATTTTTGATTTTCAGTAATAACAAATAAATCAACCTTTTTTGAAGGACTTGCACCCGTTTGCGCCTTAATTTGACGAACGGCTTTAATGATTTCCATAATGGAATTCATCTTATCAACGTCCTTTTTGTAGTTTCTTCTTGGGTTGTATTTTGGATATTCTTGTACCATAATGCTACCAGCATTTGTTGGTAAATAAGAATAGATTTCTTCAGTTACAAACGGAATAAATGGGTGTAAAAGTTTCAAAATTTGGGTTAATACATAGATAAGTACGGAAACCGTTTTTTGCTTTTTACTTTCATCATTGCCGTAAAGTGCTGATTTACAAAGTTCGATATACCAATCGCAGAAATCGTACCAAACAAAGTCGTGCAAAGATGAAATTGCAACGCCCAATTCATACTTATTCATGTTGACGGTAACTTCCCTTATGCAAGAGTTAAGTTTTGATAAAATCCATTTATCTTTAAGTTCTGGTTTAATGTTTTCAATAGGAAGAATTTCCATGTTTTCTGCGTTCATTAAAACAAACCTTGAAGCGTTCCAAACCTTGTTAATGAAGTTGCGTGAACTGTCGCATTTTTCCTTGGAAAATCTTATATCATTACCAGCAGCAACGCCAGAGATTAAAGTAAATCTTAAGGTATCTGCGCCGTATTCTTCAATTACCTTTAAAGGATCAACGCCGTTACCTAAACTCTTACTCATCTTTCTACCCTTGTCGTCACGAACAAGACCATGAATGAATACATCTTTAAAAGGAATTGCGTTCATGTGTTCTAAACCGCTGAAAATCATCCTTGCTACCCAGAAGAAAATAATATCATAGCCGGTAACAAGTACATCGGTTGGGTAGAAGTATTTTAAATCTTCAGTCATTTCTGGATAGCCAAGTGTAGAGAATGGCCATAATGCTGAACTAAACCATGTGTCAAGTACGTCAGGATCAGCGTGAATGTGTGTGCTACCACACTTTGTGCAAGTTGTAGGCACTTCTTCACTGACCATCATTTCACCGCATTCATCGCAGTAATATGCTGGTATGCTATGTCCCCACCAAAGTTGACGTGAAATACACCAATCTTTAATGTTTTCCATCCAGTGGTAATAGATTTTTGAAAATCTTTCAGGAACGAATTTGATAGATTTATTTTTAACGGCAGCAATGGCTGGTTTTGCTAAACCTTCCATCTTTACAAACCATTGTTTTGAAACTAATGGTTCTACGCTTGAATCACAGCGATAGCAATGACCAACATTGTGTTTATGTGGCTCAATCTTTGATAAAACGCCCATTTCTTGAAGGTCTTTTACAATTTGCTTTCTGCATTCAAACCTATCTAAACCTTGATATTTACCAGCGTTTTCGTTCATAGTACCGTCGTTATTCATTACAACGATAATAGGAAGATTGTGTCTTAAACCAACTTCAAAGTCATTAGGATCGTGCGCTGGTGTAATCTTTACCGCACCTGTACCAAAATCTAACGCAACATAGTCGTCAGCAACAACAGGTATTTCCCTATTAACGATTGGTAAAATTAAGGTTTTGCCAATATAAGATTTAAACCTTTCATCGTTGGGGTTTACTGCAACTGCTGTATCGCCAAGCATGGTTTCAGGTCTTGTGGTTGCAACTGTTAATACGCCACTGCCGTCTTTTAACGGATAATCTAAATGCCAGAAGTTAGAGTCTTCTTCACAATATTCTACTTCGGCGTCAGAAAGTGCGGTTTTACAGGTTGGACACCAGTTGATAATCTTTTTGCCGTGGTAAATCAAACCTTTGTTATATAAATTTACGAAAACTCTTTTTACCGCTTTAGAACGTTGTTCGTCCATAGTAAAAGCAAGCCTTGACCAATCGCAAGATGCGCCCATACACTTTAACTGTTCGCAAATACGACCGCCATATGCTTCTTTCCATTCCCACGCACGTTTCATAAAGGCTTCCCTACCGATTTGTTCTTTGGTAAGACCTTGTTCTTGTTTGATAATTTCAACAATCTTAACTTCTGTTGCGATTGATGCGTGGTCAGTACCAGGAAGCCATAATGCTTCATAGCCTTGCATACGTTTAAACCTTATAATGGTGTCTTGCAAGGTGCAGTCAAGTGCGTGGCCAATGTGTAATTGACCGGTAATATTTGGTGGTGGCATTACGATTGTAAATGGAACTTTATCAGGATTTACCTTTGCTTTAAAGTAGCCATTATTTTGCCACATATCGTAAATTTGATTTTCAAATTCGCTTGGATTATAAGTCTTTTGCATGTCCATAAAAATTTTCCTATTGCTAAAATAATCAAATTATATATTTAATATTATATATGAACTAATTTTATATGTCAATTTTTCGTTACTAAAAACAACTAATAATTGTAAACAAAATTTTTTGGCATTTGCAAAATTTATAGCATATTATGGTTATTGACGACTTATTTTGGAGGTTTATGAAAAAATTACTTGTTTTAATAATCTCTGTTTTTGTTTTTCTTAATATGTTTGCTTGTACAAATACTAAACAAGACAAAACGGAAATTAAAGTTAATGAAGTTACCCACTCCATCTTTTACGCCCCCTTTTATGTCGCAATCGAAGGTGGCTTTTTTGAAGATGAAGGGCTTAATATAGATTTGACAAACGGTGGCGGATCGGATGCTTCTATGACCGCACTATTATCTGGCAGTTGCGATATCGCACTTTTAGGTCCTGAAACGGGTATTTATACCGCTATTGGTAACCCTAAAGATTTGCCCGTGATTTTTGCACAACTTACAAAACGTGATGGCTCGTTTTTAATGGGAAGAACTAAAGAAGAAAACTTTTCTTGGGGCAACTTAAAAGGTAAAGAAATTATTGCCGGTCGGCGTGGCGGTAGCCCTGCAATGTCGCTTGAATATGCTCTTAACAAAAACGGACTTTTTGACGGCGAAAATGTAACACTTAATTATGATGTTCAATTCAATTTAACTGCTGCAGCATTTATCGGTGGCACCGGTGATTATGTAACTATGTTTGAGCCAACGGCTTCTGAATATCAGCGTGAAGGCAAAGCCTATATTGTTGCAAGTGTTGGGCAAGAATCGGGCGAAGTCCCCTTTACATGCTTTATGGCAAAAAGAAGTTTTTACGAAAATAATCAGGAAATCGTCAAAAAATTCACAACAGCACTTTTTAAAGCCATAAAATATATTAAGGAAACTGACGTAAATACGGTCGGTAACCTTCTTTTAAAATCTTTTCCATCAACAAGTTTACAGTCCATTGTAGATTCGTTGAATTCATACATTAAAATTGATGCTTGGCAAACTGATTTAATTATGAAAAAATCGAGTTTTGATCGCTTACAAGATATTATGGAAAACGCAGGAGAACTTGATCAACGGGTGGAATTTTCCGACCTTGTTGACAACAAAATTACAGAAGATTGCTATAAAGAAGTCTTCAACTAAAGTTTAAGCCTGCCATTTTTTGGCAGGCTTTTTTTGAGGTTAAAATGGAACATTTACTAAATTTAGAAAATATTTCTTTGATATATCACACTCTTGAAAATGAAACTTACGCAATTAAAAATCTGTCGTTTTGGGTTGATAAGGGCGAATTTGTCGCAATAATTGGACCATCCGGTTGCGGTAAAACAAGCATTTTATCCTTGGTTGCAGGTTTGCTTGAAAAAACTAACGGAAAAATTACGCTTGACGGCAAAGAAATTGTAAAACCTGATGATAATATTGGCTACATGCTACAAAAAGACCATTTATTCCCCTGGCTAACTATTGAAAAAAACGCAACCTTACCACTTGATATTAAGCGCATTAAAAATCAAGAAAATGTAGATTATGTTTTTACATTATTGAAAAAATATGGTCTATATGAGTTTAGAAAGTATTACCCCGACCAACTATCCGGTGGTATGCGTCAACGTGTTGCACTTATAAGAACGCTTTCAAGCATGCCAAAACTTTTACTATTAGATGAGCCTTTTTCTGCACTTGATTACCAAACAAGGCTAATTGTTGCAGACGATATTTACAAGGTAATAAAAAGTGAACAAAAAACTGCCTTACTTGTAACGCATGATATTTCTGAAGCCATTTCTATGGCGGATAAAATCATAGTTTTAACAAACCGTCCAGCAACCGTTAAAAATATTTATTACACTGATTTTGATAAGACATTATCACCACTACTGCGCAGAGAGGATAAAAAATTTTCTGTGTGGTTTGAAAAACTTTGGAAGGAGCTTAATACAAATGAAACAAAATAATCTTTCTAAAGAACATTTAAAATTTATTAAAAAAACTAAACGCAATTCATGTATAATTCACCTAACGCAAATTTCTATACTGGTAATTTTCCTTTTATTATGGGAATTTTTGAGCCTTTTTGGTGTGATTGATAGTTTTTTGTTTAGTAGCCCCAATAGAATTTTTACAACGGTAAAAAACCTTTATATTGACGGTGAATTGTTTATCCATATCGGCACAACTTTATATGAAACAATTATTGGTTTTATACTTGCATCAATGGTCGGTACAATTATCGCAGTAATTTTTTGGTGGTCAAATTTTTTAAGGCGTGTTTTCGAGCCCTATGTTGTTGTCCTTAATAGTTTACCAAAAATTGCACTTGGACCACTTATTATTATCTGGTTTGGCGCAGGTACAAAAGCAATAATTTTTATGACCTTTTTGGTTACTGTAATTGTAACAATTATCAATATGTTCGCCGGCTTTAACGAAGTTGATAAGGATAAAATTTTACTTTTAAACTCCTTAGGCGCAAAAAAGAGTAAGATTTTTACCAAACTTATTATGCCAGCGAGCCTTCCAACATTTGTATCTACCCTAAAAATTAACGTCGGCATGAGTTGGATAGGCTCAATTATGGGTGAATATCTTGTTTCAAGGCAAGGCATTGGCTACCTAATTGTTTATGGCGGTCAAGTTTTTAAACTTGATCTTGTCATGACGGGAACTGTTATACTCTGTCTTTTAGCGGCTTTAATGTATCTTGTTGTTGCTTTTTTCGAGAAAAAAGTAAATAAACGGCAAAAATAACGATAAAACATATACCAACAATGCCTAAAACCGGGTAAACTTTAGAAATTATGTTATGAAAACCGATTCTTGATAAAACTACACATAAAACTGTGAGTATTACCCTGCAAAAATTACCGTAAAAAGTATCTTTAAAGGTATAAAAAAGTGGATAATGTGCCGAAAGTAGCGTTGTTATAATTCCAAAGTAAAGCACCAAAATATAGCATATATAAAGGAATTTATTGTTGCTTAAAATTTGCAAAATCGGTAAATCGCTGTTTAAAACTTTTAATGAATTGCCAACAATGGTTGTATGGATCATAAAAACTAACAAACTTAGTACTAAAGCAGAAATAATTGATGCTAAAATTATCACCCTTTTACTTTCCTTTTTACCTAAATTTGAAATAACAGGGATTGCCAAAAACATATTTAAACCAACATAAGAGGAAAGTTTAATTGGATTGATTTTTCCGTTTTTTATAACCACATTGTCATATGGTATAAATACGAATAATATTATCACTAAAATTATTAGCGGTACTAAAAAAGTGTTTACATTTTTTAATGATTTAGTACCACCAAACATAACAACGTTTGAAAAAATTATAGTGATAATCGGGAAGATCATTGTCCCTTTTGACCATGGAAAAATTATTGTGAAAAGTGAATCAACCGCAGATAGCATTCCGCACGTAATAACTAAATTACCAAAGAAAAAAATAAAATAACTTATCTTATAAATAGGTGTTTGTTTTAGTTCGGTCGATAATAAAAAAGATGTTATTAGCGTAAACAAAAGAAAAATA
This sequence comes from uncultured Clostridia bacterium, assembly GCA_944363645.1. Taxonomy (GTDB): domain Bacteria; phylum Bacillota; class Clostridia; order Christensenellales; family Borkfalkiaceae; genus UBA4636. The sequence continues at coordinate 46,017 of CALVUR010000001.1, forward strand.
AAAAAAGAAGATAAAAGTATATCTTGCCCATCAATAAATTCATAAATTTCTTTTCCGCTTAAAAAACCAGCCCCTAAAACTGTACCTATTATTACAAATGAAATTGATAATGATTTTGAGATAGTCTTCACAATGTTATTATATTATAAACCACATATTTTATAACTTATAAATAATTATGTCAATCATAAAAATTTACATCATCGCTGATTATATCAATGATTTTGAAAATATTTATGTCGAATATAATTTTATATGATAACATTTTTATATATGAGCACATAAGATAAATAAGGCAAATTTTTTAATGAATCCTTTTTTAAAAATCCCTTTGTGTAACGAGTGTTTATTTGGTGATTTAACAAATTTTAATACTCTTCCTCAATATAAATTAGATAGCGATGTTACAACTAAAATCAATCTTTTATTTATATCTGCAACTTTAAATAATCTTTGCAATTATTTAAACATAGAGATTCAAAATTGCAATAAAATCAATATCAAAAAAAGCCTTTCAAAAATACTTACCGTTTTTAATGAAAGGCTTATTATATTGAATTTAGCAAAGCCAAAAAATGAGCTTCTCATCGAGTCAATAATTTTACTTGAAGATTTACAGGTTTTGTTAGATTGTGAATTGATTTTAAGTGAGCCTATTAAAAGTCAAAAAAATCTTTTCACTTATTTCGCACTTTGCGATTTAGATCATTTGTATAGATTTTCAAATTTACTAAAAATCACACACAACAAATTAGCAGAAAATTTAATAAATTATAACTGTGAAATTACGCCCGGAATACCCACCTATTTACAACATTTGCATCCATATGAAAAAGTAAGACAATTTGATAAACGCCTTAAAAATTTATCAAACCTTAATTTGTTTTTACTTTCAAGTGTAAAAGATTATGCCATTAGTTATTATAAAAATATTGTTAGTATATTGCCTAACAGTCTATCTTGTCAATTAACGCAAGAAATCACTTTGGTTAAACAATCACAGCAAACCTTATTAAACGGCAAATATTTGTCAAATAATGGGCTTACAAATGCCCTTTATTACACCTATTATACATGCTATGCCGTATGGTCAATTTATCTATTTGAAAAAGATAAAGAATTTAAATGTTTTTACTCAAAACTTTTTGATGAAGTTGCGACAACGCTAAGGATGATTGCTAATCTTATAGAAGAAAATCTTAACAAGAAGTGGTTTGATATTATTAAAGTTGCCGAATTCCCTACACCCATAAAACTTAAAGAAAATATTTATTATCTACGTAAATTAAAACACAACAATTATATATTAACTCATTTTAATAATGAAGTTATAGCGTTAAAAAATTTGCCTTATAATGCTAATTTTTACATGTATCAAAATTTGCGTATACCAAATAAAGAATTGCTTGCAAGTAATAAAGTAATAAAAGCAAACATTTTAACTTTTAAAACCGATTATCAATATATAATTGCCCAAAACGATTTTAAAAAAGATTGAAAAAAGCCTTTGCAAAACGCAAAGGCTTTTTTATTAAACATATGATTTTTCCACTTTAATAACCGCATTAGTGTCTTTAAAGTTAGCGGAAACAAGTTCTTCAAGTTTTTGCTTAACTTCCAAATCGGTCAATTTAAGATCGTGAGGCACAACAGCATCAAAGATAAAGTTTGTATGACTTGGACCTTCAACCATCCTAAAATCGTGAACGGTTATTCTTTGGTCTAAAAGTTTAACAACTTTAGCAACTTCGATTCTTGCTTTTGTTACACGTTCATCGCTTGTACAGATGGGATCTAAATGGATAATTGATACACAACCAAGTTCTTTATCGAGTTCGTCCATTGCATTATCTATTACGTCATGTAATTTATAGATATCTTCTTCGCCTGAAACTTCTGCGTGGAGTGAAATCATAAATCTACCGGGACCGTAATCGTGTACAACCAGGTCGTGAACGCCCAAAATCTCGTTATGAGATAATACGATGCTGTAAATTTGATTTACAAGTTCCCTTTCCGGCTTTTTGCCAAGAAGGTCGCCAATAGTATCTTTTACAGCCATAATACCAGCATAAGTAATGAAGATTGAAACGAGTGCACCGCAGTAACCGTCCAAGTTTACACCGGTAAACTTATAAATAATGGCACAAGTTAAAACGAGTGTAGTGCTGATTACATCAAGCAAACTGTCCATACCAACTGCTTTCATTGTCTGCGAATTGATCTTTTTGCCGTAGTAAACATTGTAAAAAATCATATAAATTTTTACTAAAATGGTTACAGCAATAATGATAATCGCGGTTAAGTCGTCAAACGCCGAAGCATCGGGTTTAACATTATTTATCAAATTAAGTATGGAATCACGAAGTGTTGATACACCGACAATTACAATAATAATACCGATAACAAGTCCAGCGATATATTCAATTCTACCATGACCAAATGGTCTATCGTCAGACGCCTTTTTACCGGCAAATTTAAAGCCAAAAAGTGATAATAGCGATGAGCCAGCATCGGATAAGTTGTTGTAAGAGTCAGCCATAATTGAAATTGAACCTGTCAATAAACCTACAAGCAATTTCAAAGCGAACAAAATAACATTAAGCACAATACCCATTATGCTACAAAGCATGCCGTAAGCACGCCTTGTAACGGGGTTTTCATATTGTGTTCTATTTTTAATGAAAATTTTTGAAAGTAAATATATCATAATTGATCACTGAATCCTTAACGCAAAATTTTGCATTAACAAATTAGCAGATAAATTCTTCCTTTTTCTTCGGTGCGTTTTCAAGTTCTTGGCGTTTTTCTTCGTAACCTTTTCTGCCAAACATAGCGTAAGTTGCGTTCTTGCCTTCTTCAACGCCGGGTTGATTATATGTATCGATACCAAGCATTTCACCAATATAAGCGGTTGCAAGTTCAAGCATAAACATAAATTGACCGAGTGTAAATTCATTTACTTCTGGCAAATAAATTGTGTTATTTAACCTATTTTTACGGCAAAGAGCGTATTCTGTAGCCTTCATTTCGGTTGAAATAAGTTCGTTCATTGTGTGTCCGCAAAGGAAGTTTACATTGGGGAATTGTTCGCAACCGTTAGGAATAACAACTTCACTGCGATAATTGTCTACTGCAATAAATGTTACAACCTTATCAAAAGGACCTTCTGTGTAAAGTTGTACTTGGCTGTGTTGGTCGGTAACGCCGAGTGATTTAACAGGTGTTTGACCGGTAAATGCAGGAGAGCCGTCCTTTTTAACCGCTTTACCCAAACTTTCAGCCCAAAGTTGGCAATACCAGTCTGCCATAAACCTTAAACTGTCAGCGTAAGGCATCATAACAGAGATATTTTTACCTTTATTGAATGCAATATATTGTAAAATTGCAAATGCCATTGCTGGGTTTTTCTTATAATCTGCTGTAGCGCAAAGTTTATCCATGTAAGCAGCACCGGCAAGCATAGTTTTAATATCAATACCTAAAACTGCTGCTGGAAGTAAACCAACCGGACAAAGTTCTGAAAATCTTCCGCCTACGCTATCTGGAATATAGAAAGTTTTCAAACCTTCCTCTTTAGCGATTTTAATCAAGTTACCGCTGTTTTCAGAAGTGGTTGCTATCATGTGATTTTTAGCATCTTTGCCAAATTTTGACTTTAACATGTCCCAAATAATTAAATATTGTGACATTGTTTCACTTGTAGAACCGCTTTTTGTAATTACGTTGAACATTGTCTTTTCTGGTTCAATTACGTCAAATAAAGCGTTCATTCTTTCAGGGTCTACGTTATCTTCAACATAAAATTTAGGACCGCCACGCTTTTCGTCGCTTAAATCATTATAATGTAAATGTTTTAAAGCCTGGAATACAGCGATTGGACCTAAAGCACTACCGCCAATACCTAAAACAACGAAATATTTAAAGTTTTCCCTTACATTTTTAGCGGTAGCAACAATATCAGTCACCACTTCGTCTTGGTTGTAAGGAAGTTCGCTCCAACCCATCATGCCTGTGCCACGATTTTTTTGAACGGTGTCAAAAGCATCTTGACAGATTTTTGCGCTTTGATTAAGTTCTTCAACAGTAAAGCCTTCTTTTTCACCAATAAAGTCAGCCATCATGTTGTTAAAATCAAATCTTAAACGTAATTCACTATTTTTTGCCATCTATTTATCCTCTCTTTACTAAATTTTTTATATATTCAAGGGATTCAACAAGTTGATCCAAAGTTTTAAAACTATCGTTGTAAACTTCAAGCAAAATTGCACCATTAAAGTTTACACTATTAAGTTCGCCAATAAATTTTTCAAAATCGAAAAGCCCTTTACCGGGTAAAACGATTTTGCCATCGCTATCATAATCTGATATGTGAACGGTGTTAAGCCTATCAGCCATTTCATTTAAATAGCCATGATAATCATAACCTGATAGCCTTGCTTGTTTAATATCTAAACAGGCACGTAAATCTTTTGAATATGGTTTTAAGGCTTCAAAATAACCGATGTGATTATTCATTGCCCATTCCACATTTTCAAGGTTTACTTCTACGCCGTAAGTTTTTGATAAATCGGTCAACTTGTTAAAAAAGTTTCCTGTTTCTTCATAGTTAGAAAAGTTTGCACGCTTTGTGCGTATTCTTCCGTGAAAAATATAATTTTTTGCATCAAGTATTTTTGCGCATTTTAAAACGCCTTCAAAAATTCTGTATGCATCGTTATAAGATCTATCATTGCGGGAAAAAAGTTGTGGTTCAAAATGAGTGTTTAAAGTGTGAATTGAATGCACCTTTACTTTACTTAATTTAGATTTAAGTAAGTTTGCGTATTCAGTAGTGTATTCGCAAAAAGACTCTAAAAAAATCTCACAAACTTCAATACCTAAATTTTCAAAAGTTACAAGTGCTTCTTCATTATATTCCCGACCAAATAGACTTGCCGTAGAAATTCCGACATTCATAATAAGTTTAAAAATTCCTTTTGTTATCGTTGATTTTAAAGATTTTTACAAATTTATATTTGATATCATACTTTGGGCTGTCCTTTCGGACAGCCCATAAAAAATCTATGATAAATTGTTAATTAAAATTTAATTAATATCTATTTACAACCGGATCAATTAAGCCGATATTGCCGTCATCACGTAAATACAAAATTTTAGTTTTTGCATTGTCTTTGTCGTAAAATACGAAGAAGCTGTGCCCTGTCAATTCAAACTCTTCAATGGCTTCATCTAAGCTCATTGGAGTAAGTTCAAACTTTTTAGTTTTAACAAGTTTGAAGTCGTTTTCTTCTTTTTCTTCGTAAATTCTTTCTTTGGTGTAAGCACCTTGACGCAACTTAGATTCTAATTTAGAACGATATTTGTAAATTTGACGTTCAATCTTTGGAAGTACGATATCAATCGCATCATAGAAAGTATCTGCTTTTGCTTCTGCACGGATAAATGAGCCTTTGTAGTTAAATGAAACTTCCATTTTGCAATCACGTTTTTCTTGTTTTAAGTAGATTTTGCAAACGGAATCTTCGTCAAAGTATTTATCTAAACGAGATACTTTTTTATCAATTACTTCATTAAGTTGGTCTTTAACCTGATAATTTTTTGCTACGATTTCAATTTTCATAATAAATCTCCTTTAAAATTACTTGTTACCAATCATTTGACGATAAAGTCAATCTCGCCATCATCGTCGATTACGGTAACTGTATTGTCTGCCCTAATGTCCCCCTTAATAATCATTTCGGACAGTGGGTTTTCAACAAGACTTAAAACAGCACGCTTTAAGGGCCTTGCGCCGTATTCTTTGTCGTAACCCTTGTCAAGAATCAAGCGTTTTGCTTCAGGCGTAAATAAAAGCCTTACATCCATTGAAAGCATTCTTTTTCTTAAAGAATCGCATTGTAAATCACAAATTTTTCCGCATTCCTCTATGGTTAATTTACGGAATACAACAATTTCATCGATTCTGTTAAGAAATTCAGGGCGGAACCTTCTTTTAAGCGCTTGATGTATTCTATCCTTCAAACCGTCAACCTCTTCAGTTTTAACGTTGTCAAAACCGATTTTGGGTGCAGTTTTTACCTCGCTTGCACCTTCGTTTGATGTCATAATGATTACAGTGTTTTTAAAGTCAACAGTTCTACCCTTACTATCAGTAAGTCTACCGTCATCTAAAATCTGTAACATAATGTTAAAAACATCAACGTGGGCTTTTTCAATTTCGTCAAACAAGATGACCGAATATGGCTTCATTCTCACCTTGCTTGTAAGTTGACCTTCTTCGTCATAACCAACATATCCTGGTGGCGCACCGATTAGTTTTGCCACACTCGCCTTTTCCATATACTCACTCATATCAATACGAATAAGCATATTTTCATCGCCGAAAAGGGCTTCTGCAAGGGCTTTTGATAATTCGGTTTTACCAACGCCCGTTGGACCAACAAAGATGAATGAACCTATTGGTTTTTTGGGATCTTTAATAACGGTCATTGAACGCCTTATTGCCTTTGCAACGGCATCAACTGCCTCATTTTGACCGATAACACGCTTGTGTAAAATCTCTTCAAAATTAAGTAATCGATTGGAATCTTCTTCGGTAAGTTTTGATACGGGTACACCCGTCATTTCACTTACAACTTTAGCGATATTTTCCTGATCGATATAAGGATTTGTGTGATTTTTTCTGCGATTTTCAGAATCCCTAATTTCTTGTATTTCTTGGTTTAAAAGTTTGATTTTTTCTTCTAATTCACGACAATCTAAACCGCTTGATAAAGCGTAATTTCTATCGCTACGGCATTTTGCCAACTGGCTTTCCTTAACGATTAGACTTTCGGGCGGTGTGTCAATCAAAATTCTTTCTTTTGACGCCGCTTGATCGATTAAATCTATCGCTTTATCTGGTAAAAATTTGTTTGTAATATAACGCTCAGACATGGTAACTGCTGCCCTTATTGCAGAGTCTGTAATCGCAATACCATAATGCGCTTCAAAATTATCCCTTAACCCCTTTAAAATCTCAATACAATCGTCCGGTCTTGGTGGATCAATTTGGATAAGTGAAAATCTTCTATTAAGCGCAGGGTCTTTTTCGATATATTTATTATATTCAGCAATAGTTGTCGCACCTATTACTTGCAAGTCATCACGGGCTAAACTTGGCTTTAAAATATCGCTGATGGGATAACCGCCGTAACCCGATAAAATGGTGTGAATTTCGTCGATAAATAAAATTATGTGATTTTGTTGAGCAAAACTGATTGCCGACTTAAATCTTTCTTCAAACTCACCACGGAATTTTGCGCCCGCTGCGATTGAAGATAAATCAAGTGAAAAGACAGTTCTTCCACGCAACATTTGTGGCACTTCGCCACGTGCAATTTTGGTTGCTAAACCTTCGATAATAGCAGTTTTACCAACGCCCGACTCACCGATTAACAAAGGATTAGATTTTGTGCGCCTTGAAAGCGTTTCAATTACGCTTTTAATCTCACGATCACGCCCAATTACAGGATCTAACTTATTCAGCCTTGCCAAAGCGGTAATATCTTTACCAAAAGATTTTAACTCTTCAAGTCTGGCATCATTCTCTTCTTGATTATTATCGTTATGGGCTTCATGCACATTGTAAACTGGTGATTGCCAACTTTCAGGCTGGTATCTGGGCGGTTCTTGCTCGATAATTGCCTGCTTTGACATTTCAATAACAAGCAATCTTACCTCTTCAATAAGTTTATCAATGTTAGGAACAATGCTTTCAACAAGCAAAAACGCCATACAATCACGCTTTGACAAAATGGCAAGTAGCAAATGTTCTGGCGAAACATAGTCAATGCCAAGTTCACGTGCGATACCTTCTGATGCGTTTAAAACGGTTTTTGTCCTTGCTGTAAAGCCTTCCTTGGCGTAATTATAATCGATATTTTCCTTTAAGCGTGGAAAATATGTTGATGGCGTAACGCCGTACGATGCGAGTATTTGAGAGATTTTTCCGCAACCATTCAACATAGCCGCAACAATAAATTCGGTTGCAACATAAGTTACTTTATATTGAAGGGCAATTTCTTTAGCCTTTTTAAGTATTTGTCCGTATTGAGTTGTTGCACTAATTGAAAAGCCGTTAGAGAAATTGTTCATAAACACCTAATTAGTTAAAAACTTCTTGCGCATTGAGTTTACGTAATGCGTCTTTTACAAAGTATGCCCTACGCTCGTCCTCTGTATCTGCAGCAATCTTATTTTCGGTAAGTTGCAAAGTATAAGGTCTTGCAGTTACAGCCAAATCGTCTATTGCGGAACTTTGTTTACAACTGATAAGTCCTAATGCAATGCCGAGTTTTACTTGTGAAATAAGTTCACAAAATTCGTCGTATGGCAAAATGGAACAGTATTTTAAAATACCCAACGCCCTTAAACAGTTATCCTTTGTCTTAATGGGGTCATTTAAGTAATCTTGTTTTCTTAATTTATTTTCTTCTTCGCACACATTTTTAGCAAAACTTTTTACATCCGCAATAATCTTCTTGGGATTACCAACAGTAACGGAATTACTAATTTGATAATAGTAACCTTCTGCGTAACTGCCTTCGCCAAATGCGCCACGTATGGTAATGCCCTTTGTGTACGCTAAACGTGTAAAATCGTTAATTCTATTATGCTTTGTAAGTGCCGGCAAAAACATCATAAGTGATGCACGCATCCCTGTGCCTAAGTTTGTGGGACAAGCCGTGTAATAAAAGCCATTTGTAACTGCAAAAGTGATGTTTGCATTTAAAACCTTGTCTAAATTGGAAATGCGTGAAAAAGCAGTTTCAAAATCAAATCCTTTGACCATGCACTGTTCTCTTAAATGGTCTTCTTCGTTCATCATTACAGACAAAAGTTCGTCAGCGGAAATTGATACAGCGCCATTAGGTGATTCACGAAGATTTTTAGAGATTATATAGCGTTCGATTAAAGAGTTTTTCTCAATTTCTTTTAGGTTATTCATGTAATAAGTTTTAAACCCACTAAAATTTGACAAAATTGAGTTTACTTTTTTGATGATCACCTTTTCGTAATCAGTGCCACGGATAATCGCCGGGAAGTTGTAATTAGCAAAGTTTCTTGCCAAACGAATTCTTGTGGAAATTACAATATCAGTCATCATCTTCACTACTTTGAACACTTTTGATAAGTGGCTCAAGCTCAGTGGCAAACTGCGTGTAACAGTGTGGACAGCCAACTATCATTGTGTTTAAAATTTGATTCAAAGTCCTTCCGCAACGGCGACAAGATTTTTGCAAATCAGCATAAAAGGTATTATAAAAACCGTTTGCATCAAGATTAAGAGCCTTTTCGTAACAAAAACTACAAACTTTGCCTTGAGTTTTATATTCGCCAAAATATCTAACGACATCTTGGGTGGCTTCTCTTTTATGACAAACGGGACAAATCATCAATACACCTTATAAAATTAACTATCTTACTAATTTTATTATAACAAAAATTTAAAAAATGTAAATACTTATTATAATAGTTTTTTCGCTTTTTTCCAAATATTTTAACGATTTTGCTCTTTTATGTTGCTATTTTTTATTCTTAAGAATAAGTAAACCGCCAAGAGCGTTTCTTGGCGGTTAGTATAAAAGATTATTTTACAAGTTCTTTTAAGTATTCTTTGAAACTTTCAGCAAGTTTTGGATCACGTAAACCAAATTCTACGTTAGCCTTTAAAAAGCCTAATCTGTCGCCCATATCATAGCGGATGCCTTCAAATTCATAAGCGTAACCTCCGTTTGACCTTGCTTCAATGTCAAGTGCATCGGTAAATTGATATTCGTTGTTTGCACCTGGTTTTAAGTTGCGCATAATGTCAACCATTGTTGGTGCGCAAACATATCTGCCGAGTGGTGAAATATCGCTTTTTACAAGTTCGATTGGTGGCTTTTCAGTAATTGTTGTAATGTGGTATTCTCTACCTTCGTTGCTATCGTATTCTACTGAAGCATATTTAGGAACATCTTCGTGTGGAACTTTTTTAACACCGACAACTGTTTTACCATGTTTTTCATATAAATCGATAAGTTGTTTTAAAACAGGTTTTTCTTCGTTGTACATTACATCGTCGCCAAATAAAACTGCGAATGGTTTACCTTTGATATATTCTTCAGCAGCCATAATAGCATCGGCTGTACCACGTTGTGCTTTTTGAACAACAAAATGAACTTTAGCAATGGTTTCAGGATACTTGATTGCCTTTAAAAATTCAATTTTGTTACCCTTTTCTAAAACTTCTTCAAGTTGTGGGCAAGCGTTAAAGTGGTCTTCAATAATTTCTTTTTTATGACCTACAACAAAAACGATTTCTTCAATACCGCTTTTTGCTGCTTCTTCAGCAATAATTTCAATCGCTGGACGATTGATGATTGGAAGCATTGGCTTTGGTACTGCTTTTGTGTAAGGTAAAAATCTTGTGCCATAACCAGCAACAGGAATTACTGCAATTTTAACTTTTTCCATAATTACTCCTTAAAAATCAATTATAAAATGATTATTTTTAACTTTATTAAATTTTGCAAATTAAAGTTTTTATACATTATTTTGTGCCAAATAATCTATCGCCAGCATCGCCAAGACCAGGAATTATGTAAGCGTTGTCATTTAATCTTTCGTCAAGTGATGCAACATAAATATCTACGTCTGGGTGTGCCTCTTGCATTGCTTTTACGCCTTCAGGTGCAGCGATTAAACACATAAGTTTAATATCTTTGCAACCTCTATCTTTAATAAATTGAACGGCAGCAATAGCACTTCCACCCGTTGCAAGCATTGGATCAACTACGATAATACGTCTTTCAGTAGCATCTTGTGGAAGTTTACAATAGTATTCAACAGGTTTGTGTGTTTCGGGATCACGATATAAACCGATATGACCAACTTTTGCGTTTGGTACAAGCCTTGTAATACCGTTTACCATGCCAAGACCAGCCCTTAAAATGGGAACAACACCGATTGCCCTACCAGAAATTTCAAAACCTGTCGTTTTGCAAATAGGTGTTTCAATTTCTACAGGTTGAACAGGTAAATCTCTTGTTACTTCGTACGCCATAAGCATAGAGATTTCTTCAGCAAGTTCACGGAAATCTTTTGTACTTGTGTCAACCTTTCTCATAAGAGAAATTTTATGCTTAATAAGTGGGTGTTCTACTACTTGAAATGTACTCATAATAAACTCCTATTCGATATTTATTTTTAACATTCGTAAAAAATATATGAAATTTGATTAGTACAAATTTGTTTGTAAAATCAAAATTTTTACAATCTTTAAATTTCTGCTTGACTAATTTTTTCAATACGTTTTATATGCTTTGGCTCGTTTGAAAAAGGCGTTGTTAAAAAGATATCTACAAGTTCTTTCATCTTGTCAACGCTTATAACCCTTGCACCCATAGTGAGCATATTTGCATCGTTATGTTCACGTGTCATTTGAACGGAAAAATTATCTTGACAATTTGCGCACCTTATCCCCTTAACTTTGTTTGCGCAAATTGACATACCAATGCCTGTGCCACAAATCAAAATACCAAACTGAGCATTTTTATTTGCAACTTCGTTTGCGCATTTAATTGCATAATCAGGATAGTCGCAAGATTCTAACGAATTTGTTCCTAAATCTAAAACGTCATAGCCCTTTTCAACTAAATAATTTACCAATTCTCGCTTTGCTTCATAACCAGCATGGTCTGCTGCGATTGCAATTTTCATATATCACCTGCAAAATTTCAATATATTAAAATTCCTTTATTAAAGGACTTTTTTAAGCATATCATAAATTATATCACATGCTTTATCAAGTTGTAAATAGCATTCATCATAACTTTCAATGCCCTTGCCATATGGATCAACGACATCACCTAAACGGGTAAGTTGATTTACCGAGTAAACATTGTTATAACCTTCGCTTATTAAACGTTGCATCATGCTATCAGTCATGCAAACAATCGCCTCAAAGCCTTTAACTTTATCGGGCGAGAGCTGTTTTGGTATAAACTTTGTCATCTTTATTTTATGGCTTTTAAGCACGGTTTTAGACAAAGGATTCATTTCTTCTTCGGTAACATTAGTACCAAAAGATGTAATCTTTATATCCATATTAGGATCGCCAGAAACCTTGCTTTTTAAGATAAATTGAGCCATTGGGCTACGACAAGTATTACCGGTGCAAACAAAGCACATTGACGTTTTTTTAGCCACTTTTCTTACCCCTTATATGTTTTTTAAGCTATTTTAATGCTCTTTTTTGCAAAATTTAGCCAAAAGCTTTTAAAAATCTGTTTTCAACACTCAAAATTACTTGGTCGGTAATCAAAAATTTGATACCGATAAGTAAATCATAACGCTCACTTTCGTGAAGTCCAAAATACAGCCGTGCAGCCATTTGGTTGCCCGTTTCCCCTAAAGAATACACATTTAAGCCTTGTAAATTAGGTAAATCTTTGTCGGTACACATAATCAAAGGTTTTTTACCTTCGCTTACGCATTGATTATATAAATTGATAACCGAACTATAATCACCCACTTCACACAAAACAGTTTTTGTCTTTGGACAGTAATGTCTGTATTTTGTGCCCGGTGAACGTTTATTGAGTTCTGAATCGCTGTTAGCGTACAAGCATTCCCCAACTACTTCTGCTATCATTTCGGCAGTTATGAGTCCTTTGCGTAAAATAATCGGCACGTCTTGCGTAACATCTAAAACGGTCGATTCTATTCCGCCTTCACACCTTCCGCCATCTAAAATCATGGGTATGGTGTCTTTAAAATCTTCGTACACATGTTGTGCGGTAACCGGGCTTGTATGCTTTGAAATGTTTGCCGACGGCGCAGCAATCGGCACACCAACAAACTTTAAAAAGCGTTGCGCATCTAAATTTGACGGCACCCTTATCGCAAGTGTATCAAGCCCACATGAGCAAAGTGAAGAAACCTTTTCTTTGCTTTTATATACCATCGTAAGTGGCCCGGGCAAAAATGCTTCCCTTATTTTTTTAGCATATTCTTTATCGTCATAAACAAGATTTGAAATGTCATAATCTTTGTCAACATGAACGATCAAAGGGTTATCTAAAGGTCTGCCTTTTGCCTTATAAACCGCACGTATTGCATCATCACTAAAAGCATTTGCACCAAGCCCGTAAACAGTCTCTGTCGGGAAAGCAACAAGTTCGTTATGAAGAATGTAATTTCGTGCAATTTCGAGCGTATTATCAGTGATTTTGAAGATTTTTATGTTTTTCGTATTATCCAAAAATGTCTTCATCTTCGTCTTCTGCTGGTGCGTATTGTTCTAAACTTTTCAACTCTTCTAAAGTGTATTTTTCTGGTTCGGGTGGGATGTCTTCTTCCCTTACAAATGTACCTTCTTTTACAGGTGGTTGACCGCTATAATTGGTTGGGTTGACGAACTTACAGAAAGCACCTTTAAATAGAAGTTGGAACTCTTTACAAGCACCGTTACGGTTTTTAGCAACAATAATATCGGTAAGTTGAACTTCTGGTCTATTGCCAGCGTCAGCATCAGGTTTATGTAAAAATACTACAAGATCGGCATCTTGCTCGATTGCGCCAGATTCCCTTAAGTCTGACAAAACAGGTTTGCCACCTTTCCTTGAAGCGATTTGACGTGATAACTGTGAAAGCGCAATTACCGGACATTCAAGTTCTTTTGCAATCATCTTCAAGTTTTTAGAAATATCTGTAACTTCTTGTTGGCGTGATTCGGTTTTCTTAGCCGATTGCATAAGTTGCAAGTGGTCTACAACAATAAGGTCAAGCCTGCCTAAACGCATCTTTAAACGCCTTGCCTTGTTTAAAATATCTTGTGGTGTAACGTTTGACGTTTCATCAACATAGATTTGAGCATCGTTTAAAGTCTTTTTTGCTTGCCACAACTTTTTAAAGCCCTTTTCGTCTGTGTCGTCAAGTTTACCTTTTAGACAATCGTCCATAGGTACTTCGCCTACCGAACAAAGCATTCTTTGCGCAAGTTCAATCTTGGTCATTTCAAGTTCAAATACCGCACAAACAGCCTTTTCCCTTATGGCAACATTTTCAACAATGTTCATGGCAAGTGTAGTTTTACCAACTGATGGACGTGCAGCCAAAATAATCAAGTTACCTTTGTGCAAACCATTTGTAACATAGTCAAGTTGCGTAAAACCTGTTTTTAAACCTGTATTATAGTTTTTATCTTTTTGTAATCTTTCAAATCTATCCAAAACGGGATCAAAGTAAAGTCCAAGTTTTTCAAGATTGTGCTTGTCATCCGTATTGGAGATATCGAAAATCAATTTTTGTGCGTATGAAAGCGAGTGGTCGCTATCAGTACTTACTGTTGCATCTTCGATAATCTTATTTGAACTTGTAATAAGACTACGCAAAACGCCATCACGGCGAACAATATTTACATATTGCCTAAAGTTTGCCGATGATGGTAAGGTTTTTGATAATTCTGTTAAATAATTGATCCCGCCAACCGCTTCAAGTTTGCCGTTTTTTTGCAAAATATCGGCAAGTGTAACAAGGTCAACCGGCTTATTATCAGCCATAATTTCTCTCATATAAGAGAAAATCATTTTATGAGAATTTACTAAAAAGTCGTTTTCGTTTAAATCTGAAAGTATTTCAATTTGAACTTCTTGGTCGAGCAAAATACAAGCAAGCACCGATTGCTCGGCTTCCAAGTTATAGGGCATATTATTAGCCATAAATCACCTATTTTAGCGTAGTTTTATAGTTTTTAAATTTCGCACATTATCAAATTTATTATAGTTTAATCTTATCAAATTCATCTAAAGCATCTTTAAATGACTTCATTGCAACGTTATAAGCCTTTTTATCGGTTAAGTCAACGCCAGCAATCTTTAAAAGTTCTACCGGTGAATTTGAGCCACCTGACGACAAGAATTTTTTGTAATCATTAACGGCTGTTTCGCCTTCAGTTAAAATTCTTTCAGCGATTGAGATTGCGCTTATTATACCTGTAGCGTATTTATAAACGTAGAAAGAATTGTAAAAATGTGGTATCCTTGCCCATTCCCAAGAAATTTCAGTGTCAGATACGATATCTTCGCCGTAATATTTTTGGTTGAGTTTTAAGTATTCGCCACACAAATAATCGCTTGTAAGTGGTATGCCATTTTCAACAGCGGTATGTGAAATGTACTCAAATTCAGCAAACATTGTTTGACGGAACAAAGTACTCTTTATCATATCTGTATAGTAAGAAAGCAAGTATTTTTTAAGTCTTAAATCGGTTGATGTGTTTAAAAGATGTTTTAAAAGCAAAACTTCGTTTACTGTACTTGCTACTTCTGCAACGAAAATTCTGTAATCAGCCTTTTCTTGTGGTTGGTTTTTGTTTGAATAATAGGTATGCATTGCATGACCTAATTCGTGTGCAATTGTGAAAATATCACTTGTGGTTTGTTGATAGTTAAGTAAAACATATGGGTGTTTAAAACCGTATGCGCCGGTAGAATAAGCACCACTACGTTTACCCGGTGTTTCTAAAACATCGATCCAACCATTATCATGGGCTTCTTGTAAAAGGTTTTGATATTCTTCACCGAGTGGCATTAAACCTTGTTTTACAAGTTTGAAAGCATCTTCATATTCAAGTTTAATCTGCGCTTCTTCAACGATAGGAACATAAAAGTCCCACATGTGCATTTCGTCAAGGTTTAAAGCGGTCTTTTTCTGTCTTGTGTAGTGATGAAGTGCATCAAGATTTGCGTTTACGCTTTCAAGCAAGTTGTCATAAACGGTGCGTGATACATCTTCTTCACAAAGTGCTTTTTCTACGCAAGAAGAATAGTTTCTTGCACGTGCTAAAAAGACATCTTTGTTTACAAGACCAGCATAGTTTGCAGTAATGGTGTTTAAAACCTTTTTAAAGCAAGCGTAATATTTTTTGAACGCTTCTTCCCTTACCGACCTATCTTCGTCGTATAAAAGCATGCCGTAAACGCCATGACTTACCGTAACTTCACCATCTTTAGTCTTAATTACAGGAAATTCAATGTCAGCGTTGTTTATCATGCGGAAAATATCGCTAAAACCGCTAAATACTTGTCCGCCCATAGCCAAAACTTTTTCGGTTTCAGCAGATAAAACGTGTGGTTTTGCCTTTAAAATTGATTTTAAAGTGTAGTCGTAATCTTTAAGTAATGGATCATTTGCCAAACTTACAAGCATTTCTTCGCTTAAAGATGTAAGTTCTGGTCTTACAAATGATATACTTGATGAAAACTTTACAAAAAGTAATTGCGCCCTTGATAAAAGTGCTTTGTTTGCGTTATCACGTAAATCTTCATCACTTCTCATTGAAGCGTAAACATAAAGTTTTTCAAGTTTAAACATAACCTTATTGATCGCTTCCATGCAATCAAAGATGTTATTTGCATTGTTTAAATAGCCTTGATACTTTGAAAAATCAAGATTGTTTTCTACAAAACTATAATCACTTTCCCAAAGTTCTGGTGTTTCATATATATGTGAAGTGTTCCATTTTAAATTTTGTGGAACTTCGTTTCTATTTAAAGCCATTTTGCACCTCGTAAATAACAAATCTCAAAAATCACGCATTTAATGCGCAGTTTTGTCAATTCAAAAATTAGTGTTTATATATTTTTATATATGCAAATCGGGAAAAGTCTATTTTAACTTTCCCCTTTTAATAAGCCATCTTGCTTAATATTAAATTATTCTTCAATAAATAAAACACCGATAGTGTTTTTACCGCAGTGGCTTGATACTGTAGAGCCTGCTTGGGTTTCGATAATTTCGTCAAAGTCGAAAAGTTCTTCAACCTTAGCCCTTACAGCATTAACGATTTCTTCGGTTGCCATACAGTGAGTGATAAATACACGTGTTTTATCGTAATTACCGTATTCTTGCGCCAAATCTTTTACATATTGTTCGCAAACACGTACCATATTGCTACCGCTGTATTTTTTCTTAATTTTAAGACTACCATTACTCATAGCGATATGTGGGTGAATTTTTAAGATTTTTGCGCCCAAAAGTTGGGTTAAAGAACATCTTCCACCCTTGTGTAAAAAGTCAAGTTTATCTAAAACGAAAGATGTCCTTGCCTTGTTTTTGATTTCTTCAATCTTGTTAAAGCATTCTTCTAAACTCATGCCTTGATTTTTGAAGTCAACTGCTTTCATTACAAGCAAGCCTTGGCCGGTTGAAAGTTGACGAGAGTCAACTACATAAACATTTTCAAATTCCTTTGCGGCTTGGCAAGCGTTTGAATAGCAAGCAGAATCTTCAGATGAAATATCAAAGTGCAATACACCATAACCTTTTTTGGTCCATTCTTCAAAAACTTCTGTGTATTCGTAAACAGAGTTTGCTGATGTCTTTGGCATATCGCCGGTTGTGTCAACGTAATTTAAAACATCGCTTGAAGTAATGTCTACATTATCCTTGTATTGCTTGTCGCCAAGGGTAATTGTCAATGGCACTAATACAATGCCATTATCTTTTAAAAGTTGTTCAGATAAGTCGCAAGTACTGTCAGATGTAATAACAAATTTATTCATATTTCACCTCATATAAATTTAACTAAAGTTTATAAAATCGCACTTTATAAGCGTATTTTTGTTTTTAAAAATTAAAAAGTAAATCAATTAGCCAAAGCCCGTTTGTACCAATTAACAAAACCACTATCTTTAATGTTAATTGACCATTGTGGCACTACTCCGATTATGGAATTGCTGTTTACAACGCCAAACGCCCTACTATCAGAAGATACTTGGCGGTTATCGCCGAGCACAAAAACAAAGCCTTCAGGCACGGTAACTTGTTCGTGCATATTAGTAACACCTTGCGTTTTTACGTAGTATTCATCCAAACGCTCCGTAACAGCGTTCCCTTCGCTATCGGTGGTTTTAAGATAAACAAAACCGTTTTCCGTCCAAATGGTATCGCCACCAACAGCAACAACTCGCTTTATAATTGGCTCTGGATTGACATTTTGGTCGTAAACAACAACAATGTCGCCACGTTTTGCCGTCCTTTGCCTATTTGCAAATAAAAAATCGCCACTATTTAATGTGTTTTCCATGGAACTACCTTGCACGGTAACTGCCAAAAACACCTGTGTTTTTAAGAAAAGAAATAGGAAGATTATACCGATAACGACTATCAAGGTAATTTGACCAAGCAGTCTATCTCTGCGTTCTTCTTTCGCAAGGTCTATTAAGTTTTTACCAATAAATCTACCCATAAAACGCCACTAATTAGATAATTAAAATGTTGTTGAAAATACATTTAGTTTCCGTTTCAAACCTAATACCAACAACTTTTGAAAAATCTTTAATCGAAAGGCGTGCAGAGTTTTTAAAATCACCCGCTTTTAAGGATACATTTTGCCAAATGCTTCCACCACGTAAATCTACATAAGAGCAGTAATCAACAGTTTCTAATGGTGAAAGTTCTGCCATAAGTACAACTTTCAAAGTTGTAAATTCTTCAACATAGCAATCGAACAAAACGATTGATGATGATGAAAGTAAAACGTTACCGTTGTTGATTTTGTATGAAACAAGTCCGTAAGGCGAACTTATACCGTTTATACCATTTGCCCCCGGCAAATAATCAATATAGCCTTCTTCTAAGAAAAATAAACCGCCAACCGATTTATCTTTTAAGTTGTAAACGGTAAATGAGCCCAATTTATCCTTTGAAGCATAAAGTAGTTTTTGTGGTAATGGATTTACAAAATTAGCCTTTTTGCAAACTGATTTTGAACTAATTGTTACACCACTTCTATACTCAATTACGGCATAAAGTGTAACAAAATCACAATTACCAACAATTTTATAGACAAAACTACGTTTGTCTTCACGAAGCCCCTTAAGCATTTTTGCAGTGTTCCAATCTCTGTTTGCTGGGTTAGAACCGCCTTCTGCAACATAAACTGTTATGTTTTTAGGTCTTTTGAGTTCGGAAAAATCAAGTTCTAAATCGCAAGTTACTGTATCACCTTCTACCGCACAAGTAAGTACTGGTTCTTTTGGGAAAAGTAACTTAAAGTCAAGCAAATATTTTGCAAAGAATAAGTCGATATTGCGCTTTGATTCCTTGTTTAAAACATCACGAAGATGTGGCGTGTAGTTTGTGTAATTTATTACGCCTTCTGATATTCTCATCATGGTATCAACCGAGCGGTCAAAGTCAAAATCGCTACTGTTTGTTGCCGTCATGAAAAATACAGGACATCTTACATATTGTGCGTATGCATGGGCATCAACACCAGCCAAATATCTTAACAAACTGTCGTTTGCGCGTAATTCTTGTGAATTGTTTTTGTAAATGCCACGATAACCACGCCAACCTGCACCAAAACAAGGCACAAAACAATCCACCCTTGCATCAGTACCGCAAAGCATCCAGCCAACGTTTGCACCATTTCTTATTGCTAAAACGCCAACTTTTTCAACTTCTAACCGACTTTTTAAAAAGGAAACTGCGTATTTTGCAACAGCAGCCCATTCATACCAACAAGTCTGTTTTGCAGTAATTTCAACTTCGTCAAGTTTATCTTTTGAAACATTATAGTTGGCATAACTAATGCATTTCGGGTATTTTGTGTAATTTTCAACGCCTTCCCATTCGCCACGATAGTCTATCATAAGTACAGAATAACCTTGACTTACGTAAACATTGATTAGATCGTAGTTTACGGTATCGCATGCGTCGGGTAAAATTAAAATTGCGCCCTTGTTTGACTTTTTGCCGGTAGATTTACTTTTTGCGTAAACGCCGTAAATGCGTACTCTTCCATCTTCAGTATCTCTACCATAAAAGTACATATCACGGTAAACAACATCACCATAAACTTCTTCACTTATGTTGCTCTCTTTAAGTGGTAAAGATGCATCAAAATTTTCCCATAACATTACTGGGGATAAAATTGTTGGGGATATAATTGTGTTTGCCATATTTACTCCAATAAACTTTTTTAAATGCGACATTATCGCAATTAAACGCCGTTAAAAAGCGGTATAAATTAAATTACAGTAGTAGTTCTTAAAAAATTATAATAGTAGTTCTTAATCTATTGTACAACATCTTTCAAATTTTTGCGAGAGATTTTAACCTATTTTTTATAAATAATTTAAAATAAATATAAAAATATTTTATTATTTAATAGTAAAAACTTAGTTTCAAGCGGTAAATTAAACGCAAAAAACACTCAATTTTAAAGAAAAATTTTTGTTTTGCCTTTATTTACCGTCATTTTTTTAACTTTAACGCCGTAAATAATATTTGCGAATTATAAATATATATTTGTCAACAAAAACTATCAAATACAATTATAAATCTAAAAAGATTTTTGTTTGAACAAAAAATTTAAAACTCAGCATTTGAAAGTTTGATAGTAAAAAATTAGTAATAACTGTCAATTAACAAATTTTATGTACATCATAAAAATTTTAAAAATTTCGCTTATTATAAATGATTTTTAAAGTTTTTATGATAAACATAATTTCAAATTAAGTTAGAATTATTTAAAAGTTTTAAGGTCTTTTTATAGTTACTTTATTTTACGAACTCTCGCCTAACCTTTAAATTAAATTTTGTATTCTTCCACCTACAAAATTATCACATCAAATTAAATTGTGAATGTATATCCTATTTTTAAAAAAGTTTTATTCCCTGTTGTTTGACGGGTTTACACTTTTAAATTGTCAATTTTTAAAAAGATTTATGAATTATTAGTTAAATGACTTGAAAAAAATCGTAAAATAAATTAAAATGATTATATAGTATTATAACAACAAAAACTGATTATTTCAAGTTAATTTTTTATTAAAAATATTATGGCATTTTGTTCTTTTACCAAAGAAGGTGTAAAAACTTTAAGCACTTCGATTGACAACACCTTCATAACAGATTATTTATTAGAAGCCGATGGTCAAGCGGTTAAAGTTTATCTTTACGGGTTATTTTTGTGCAAAAACCCAACCGAAGATGTAAACTTTACCGCCTTTTGCGAAAACCTTTTTATGGACGAAGATGCGGTTAAAGATTGCTTTAGATATTGGGAAGATTTTGACTGTGTTTCCATTATCGCTGAAGAGCCTTTTACTGTAAAGTATCTTCCCCTTTCGCATAGCGGTAGACCGAGAAAATTCAAGGCTGGCAAATACGACGAATTTAATAAGTCGTTGCAAATGCTTATAACTGAACGTATGATTTCAACTAACGAATACGTTGAGTATTTTTCGGTTATGGAAGATTACCAAATTAAGCCAGAAGCACTTTTGATGATTTGCAAATATTGCGTTGACTTAAAAGGTCCAAGCATAAGCGGTAAATACATCGTCGCAACGGCAAAAGATTTTGCCCTTCGTGGCATTACTTCTGTTGATGCAATCGAAGTTGAACTTGCTGATTATTTTGATAAGAGTAATGAGATTCAAAAGATTTTATCCTCTATTGGCTTAAAACGTAAAGCCGATGTTGATGACCTTAACTACTACAACAAATGGATAAAAGACTTAGGCTTTGAAATCGAAGTTGTAACTTATGTTGCTAAATCAACAAAGTGCAAAAGCATTTTAAAACTTGATGAGATTTTAACCGAATTATATTCTGCAAAAGTATTTTCTCAAAAGGAAATTGAAGAATACCTTGCTAACAAGGCATTTAATATTGAACTTGCTAAAAATATTACACGCCAACTTTCCATTTATGTAGAAGTTATCAAGCCTGTCTTAGACAATTATTTAAACCCGTGGCTTGCATTAGGTTATGACAGCGAAACTTTGCTTTTTATCGCTAATTACTGCTTTAAAAAGCGTAAAAGAAACCTTGACGATATGGATGAAACTGTTAAATCACTTTATAAAAAAGGTTTGATTTCTCTTATCGATATCGCTGACTATCTAAAACGCAGATCTAAAGACGACGAGTTTATTAAAAGTTTACTTAATGAAACCGGCACAATGCGCTCACCTAACGAATGGGACAGAAAGAATTTGAAAACATGGCGTGAATGGGGCTTTTCTGACGAGATGATTTACGAAGCGGCAAAAATTTCGGGCGGAAGAACTAACCCTATGATTTACATGAACACCGTTTTATCTAACTGGAAAAATAAATCAATCTTTACGATTGAAGATATTCCTAACACCGATTCAAAACAGACCAAAAACGATACTTATTTTAAGTTTGAAAATGAACGCACATACACCAAGGAAGAACTTGATAGTTTAATTTCAAACATTGACGATGTGGATTTTAGTTAAAAATGATTGATTGCAAAGATTTAATTTTAGATGTTGAACAGGCTTTTGAAAGTAAAAGAAGCCACAAAGAATACCTTTACAGCGTTAAAAAGGATCAACTTTTAACAAACGCTGATTATAAAAAAGTCTGTGAAGACCTTTCACAGACAATTTTCGATTGGAATAAAGCGGAATTTTTAGAAGATACCGAATTAGCCAACAGATTAAGTTTACAAGTTGAAAATTTAAAACAAAAAAAGGCTCAACTTGAAATAAAATATGGTTTAAAAGAATTTGAGCCTGACTGCCCTATTTGTAAAGATTTTGGCGTTACAGATAACGGCAGATGCCAATGTTTTTACACCCATTTAAACAACCTATGCTATGAAGAATTGGGCTTAAAAACGCCACTTTTAAACGATTTTAGCGATGATACATTGTCTAATGTCAATCACACTGAAAAGTACTTTGAAAAACTTCAACTTTACGCAAAGTCCTTTAAAAACACATCTAAAAACTTGATTTTTACGGGTAAAACGGGTACAGGCAAAACATTTTTATCAAAATGTGTTGCAAATGAGATTGCAAAAAACAAAAATATAGTTTTATTTTTATCTTCACGTTCACTTAACAACATTGCAATCGAAAACTTTAAAAACCCACCTGCCGTACAGAAAAACATCAATTCTATAATTCAAACTTGCGATTTTTTAGTTATTGATGACTTGGGCGCAGAGATTATTCTCAATAAAATTACCGTAGAAAATCTGTTAAATATAATATCTGCAAGGCTTGAATATTCTAAACCCTTCCTTATCACCACTAACCTATCAATGAACGAAATTTCTTTAAAATATGGTGAAAGGCTGTTTTCAAGGCTAACCGGCAAGCAAACCGTTACACTCAATTTTGACGGTGCAGATTTAAGAAAGGTAAAATAATTTAATTTTAAGCATTAAAAAGCGTGGCAATTTGCCACGCTTTATTTTTTTATTAAGCACCTTTAACAACGATAAAGATGAAGATTGCCAACGCTAAAGCAGCGAATGCAGGTAAAATATGTTTAACTAAAATAAAATAACCTTTTGATTTTTCCTTAGCCATATTAAAGCCCCCTTTAACGAATCAAATCTTGCCAGTAGAAGTCTTTTAAAGTTTGTCTTAAACTGTTTGTGTCTACATAGCGAATGATTTTACCGCCTTTAGCGATAGAAATGATACCTGTTTCTTCTGAAACGATGATTGCAGTAACATTTACTGTTTCAGTAAGACCTAAACCTGCACGGTGGCGTGAACCTAAGTCCTTTGAAAGATTGAATTCTTGTGCAACCGGTAAAAAGCATCCTGCTGCTTGAATTCTTGTATCTTTTAAAATCAATGCACCGTCGTGTAAAGCAGATTTCGGGAAGAAAATACTTTCAATAAGTTGTGCTGAAATGTCTGCATTTAAGTAAACACCGCTTTCCAAAACGCCGGTTGGTAAATTACCATTAGATAAAATAATTAAAGCGCCAACGTCGTTTTTAGACATATTTTGGATAGCTTTAACGATTTCTTCAATCGCAGCGTCGGCATCGAAACTTGAACCAGTTTCACCGTGTTTGTGCCTACCAAATCTTTTTTGCCAAATTGTACGCTTGATTTCCGTTGAGAACAAGACGACAACGCCAAGATAGAAAAAGACTTGGAATAAAAGCATTAGTATGCCAGCGTATTCATAGTTTGACATAAATAAGCAAACACCCATAACAAGTGTAAATGCTAAATACACCCAAAATAACACTGAAGCGTTATTTGCAAACATTATTTTAATCATGAAATAAATGATTACAGCGATTGCAACAATTTGCAAAGATTCAAGTAAAAAACCTTGTGGAGTATTAAAAGATGCAAACGCCGCTTTTAATTTTTCTACGAACATAGTATCCTCGTGTATAACAAATCTATTAATTATTTTATCATAAAAATTTTTAAAAATAAAGTGTTTTTGACTATTTTAAATGTAAATTTTTATTATTCACACAAAACATTAAACACGCTTTCGTAAAAAGCACCGTCAAAAGTGATTAAACCACTTTTAAATCCCCTTTCGCACTCGCTTAATTTATCCATAATATGTTTAAGTCGTTTATTTGAAAAACTTTTGGCTTGACGTTTTGCCATTTGTATAGCGAATTCTTTTACGCCTAAAATTTCGGCAAGTTCGCTATCACTTTTATTGCTAATAGATACAAAAAATAGCCTTCTAAAATGGTAATAAATGGATACAAAAAGCATTTGACGGTCGGATACGTTGTTTAATTCTTGCAAAATTTTATAAGCGGAATCAAAATTTTTATTCGCAATGTATGAAACCATTTCATAAATCTTATACTCTTGCGTTTTTGTAACCATTTTTTCAACATCGTCATCAGTTATCTCGTCTTGAGAAAATTTATACGCAATAAGTTTTTCAACTTCGCCGTTAATTCTTATCATATCGTATTGACAAAATTCAGCGATCAATTTACATGTAGATGTTGAAATTATCAAATTTGCATTTGTGCATTTTGAGCGAATAAATTTGCTAATCAATTCAATCGAGCCCTTTTGACAGTCAACCAAAGTAACAGACTCAATCTTTTTTAACGCTTCGCATTTTTTGCTGTTATTGATAATAAGGCATGCTGTGTCAAAAGGATTTTCAAAATAGGCTTTTAATGATTTATCCTTTAAATCTTGAGCGGTTGGATACCATTCACGAATACAAATTGCACGTTTATTGCTCATAAAAGGACAACTTGCAAGCAAATTTACAAGATTTTCAGTGCCCTGTTTTAAACTTGAGCCTTCAAAAGTGGCTAAATTTAACTGCCTTTCTTCTATTGTGGCAGACAAAATAAATTCTTCCCCACGATCACGGAAAAAGTCTTCTTCGCCTTCGAGAAGATAAATAGGATATATTTGCTCTTTTAAAGAACTTTTTAAATTTTCAAATTTCAAAGTATACCCCCTACAGCAAGGATCAAAATCAAGGAAATTGCTGATAAACTTATGTATTTTACACGCTTACTGAAATTGGTTTTATCGCACGCAAAAAATACGCCAATAAAATAAATTATAAGCAAAATTGACGAAACACTACCAAAAACGGTGAACGCTTGTACATCAATTAGTGTCAAAAATGAATTTATAAAGTATGCGACATAGTATGGTAAATTCCACAAAAAGCCCATAAATGGCATTATCGCACAGATTAACGAGGTTACAAAAACTAAACCATATAAAATGCTTACTATCGGCACAATAATAAGGTTTAAAAATACCACAATCAGCGATGAATAGCCAAACATTTTAAACAAAAGCGGTGTTAAAAAAGTTGAAACGGCAAAACTTACTGAAAGTGTGCTCGAAAGGGCTTCCGGCATAAAGGAAAGCAAATTTTCAAAGCATTTAGAAAATAAGTTTATCCCTAAAACTGCCCCGTAAGACAAAATTAAACCATAAGATAGAATGGTCTGTGGGAAAATTAGCAATACCACAATTAAACTTAAAAATAAAGAATTTAATTGATCGTATTTTTTGCCTGCATTTTTTACAAAATTTAATGTAGCAGTCATTATAACTGCACGCACCGCTGAAACGGGAAAACCACAAAGCCCAGCGTAAAAAATTGTAAAAAATGTGGTAATTAGCGTATTTTTGAATCCCCTTAGCCTACAAATTGATAAAAATGCACTTATCATTGTGGCAAAAAATACCACGTGCAAACCTGAAACAGCAAAAATATGACTGATACCAGATAACCTATAATTATCTAATGTTTCACCGTTTATATATGATGTATCGCCAAGTAAAAGCGCAACCATAATGCCGGCTTCTTCATGCTTTACTTGGTTTAAAATGTTAGTTTTTAGATAATTTGAAACGGTGTAAAAGATATTGCTTTTATTGCCTATTATCTTAATTTCATCAGCTTCTAACGAAAAAGTTATGGACCTTGAATAATTTGAATTGTTATATTCGTTAAATTTAAGTGTGCCATAAACTTCGAGTTTATCGCCAATTTTATATTCGCCATTTTCAGCATAAAGTCTAACTTTACCGTAAATTTTCGCATTATCTAAATAAACTTTATCAAGCGTTAAAACTAAATCACCGCTATCGTATTTAGTAACATCACAAACTTCGCCGTAAACATTATCTTTTATGCCGTCAAATTTTTTATCAGCGTTATAAAGATTTACAAAAATGCTTGAATATATAAAGCCGATAGCAAAAGCGATAGTTAAAACTGAAAACAAAATTTTGACGCCATTTAACTTTTTAACAAAATAACAAGTTACAGTAAATGCGAAAATTAAGCCAAGTAAAATATAAAATAAAAAGGGCAATTTTTGATGGTATAATGCAATTATCATACCAACAACAAAACTAATTGCGGTAAAAACTATCGGCCGATTATTTACAACTTTTTTCATATAATGTAAGTTTTAAGTTGCGCTGGTTCGACTGTATCACACTCGCCCATTGCTTCTTTAATAATTTTTTCACGTTCAAGCGAAGGATTAAAGTGAGAAATAAGCACCCTTTTTGTGCCATATGTTTTTGCTAAAAGCCCTATATGGTAAGCCGATATAAGCGGTTTATCTTGTTGCCAATTTTCAAACAAAAAACCACTGTCCATAACCGCCAAATCACAATTTGACAATAATTTTTCGTAATTATCTGTTAAATTGCTATCCGAAGTGTATGAAAATGTTTTACCCTTATACTCTATCCTTACCCCGAAAGTTAAAACCGGGTGGTTCATTTTGTAAAATTTTATTTTTGCGTCGCCTATATTAAGGTTAACGTTGCTATCAATAGGCACAAAATCTAAAAATGGACTTTGTTCGATTAGTTTTTGAAAGTTGCTGTTGTCGTTTGGTGCAAAAACTTTTATCTTTTTGTTTTTAGTTTGCAGATAATAACTTAAAACACCAACATCGCTTACATGGTCAAAATGGTAATGCGTTAAAATTAAAGCATCTAAATTTTCAGGTAATATAATTGATTTTAATTTGTTTAAAATTCCACTACCACAATCAATTAAGATATTTTTATCATCAAAATTAACTAAATATCCGCTTGTTGGGCTTAAATTATCAGGATACAAACCGTTTGTACCTAAACAAGTTAAAGTAAACATTTTACACCTTCAAAAAATTTATTTATAATTTTAACTTTTTTTTACGCAACTTCCATAATAATTTGGAATAAAATAGCATAAATTATTTTTACAAAATATCTTGATAAATACCAAAACTTATGTTACAATAAAATTGCAAATAAGATTTATTTCTGCTGTGTGCGTGGTAAGGTTTTATTCTCTCCGCAATCAATAAAAAGGGAATCGGAGTCCTGTTTGTTATGCACAACCCCTGATCTTTGTCTTGTGCAGATCGTAAAATGGGGGTAGCAGATACCTATAGGCTTGATACCCACCTGCACTCAAGCGGGTTGATTTACTCCTTATACGGCATTTGCGGGGCGACGGTTTTATACCGTCGTTTTTTTTCTTTTTCAGTATACAAAAATATGGTCTAATCGGCTTATAGGCCGATTTTTTTATTTTATAACGATATCTACGCCCATTTGGTTAAATTTAGCACTATAAAACGCTTTGACGCCGTTTGCCATAACTTTTATGTCGTCTGCGCCAACCGTTTCTATGGCAGAATGCATTGCAAGTTGCGCTAAACCGATGTCGCAAGCATTCATTTCTAAATTAGCACTTGCGATAAGACCGAGTGTGCCACCACATCTAATATCGGAATTATTATAGTAATCTTGATAAGCAACATTCGCCTTATCAAAAACGTACTTAATGCATGCAGAAGAATGACCGTCTGTTGAATAATTTGTATGGTGTTTAATCACAATACCCTTATTTAAATACACCCTTTGTTTAGGATCGCTTTTTTCCGGATGTGCTGGGTGAACTGCATGACCGTTATCAATGGATAAAATAAAGCCATTATTTAAAGCGGTTAAGTAGTCGCCCACACCCTTACCTAAATCAAGGTTAATGCGTTGCAAAAGATTTGGTAAAAATTGAGAAAAAGCACCTTGTTTTGTACGGCTTCCAATTTCTTCATTATCAAATAAGCACGCAACCGAAACACCGCTTGAAGTGGTATTTATAATTGCATCTAAGCAAGCGTAACAACTTGTTAAATTGTCAAGGCGAGGTGAGCATAAAAATTGATTGTTACTGCCAGAATAAAAACTTTTTACCACTGGCACAACAAATAAATCACCATCTATAACTTCGCCTTCACTATATAGTAAACTATATAAATCGTCTGTATCGCAATCGATAAGTGGCAACATATCGTTTTGCACGGTAAAATTAGCCTTTTCGTTTACACCAGAATTGTGGTGGATGCAAAGGCTTGGAATATTTACATTAAAATCACTTTCAACAAGGACTGATTGTAAACCATTTTGCTTTTTAACAAACAGTCTGCCAGCGATTTTTAAAGGAATATCCATAATGGAATAATTGATTAAACCGCCGTAAACTTCAACGTTTATGCGCTTACCTTCAGGGCTATCTAAAAGTTGTCTGCCCTTAACCCTTAAAACGGGTGAATCGGTGTGCGCCATAGCAATATTAAAAGCATAATGAGATAAATCGCCTATGGTAAAAGCAACGATTGTGCTTGCGTTTTTTTCTATATAATATTTACCGCCAGCCTTAGCCAAAACATCATCATTATATGGCACAAAACCATTGGCTTGCAAAATTTCACGACTATTTTTTACCGTATGGAATGCGGTATAAGATGTATCTAAAAATTTTTGGATATCCATATCAATCACCAAATTATAAATTAAATTTTTACTTTTAAACATTATCGCTATCGCAATTTAACTCTTCATTTTCATCTTCATTTTGAAAATTTTCCGCTTCTTTTGCTGCGATTAAAGCCCTTTCGATAGCGTCTAAAACCTCTTCTTTACCGAGCCTTGTTTCGGCTGAAGTTGCGATGATATTTGCGCCGGTTAAACCAAGTTTTGAAGCAACTTGTTTTGCTTGCTGTTTCACCTTTGTTTTGGCGATTTTGTCTGCTTTTGTAGCAACAAGTGTAAATGGGATAATTTGTGCATACAAAAGTTTAATCATCATTTTATCGTCTTCTGTGGGGTCGTGTCTAATATCAACGAGTGATATTGCGTGAGTAATTTTAGTAAAATTGAAAAAATCGCTTAAGGTTTTAGACCATTTACCCTTTTCACTTTTACTAACTTTTGCATAACCATAACCAGGCAAGTCCGCCAAAATAAACTCGCCAAAGTCAAAATAGTTTACAAGCCTTGTTCTACCTGGCGTATTTGAAGTTTTAGCAAGTTTTTTTTGATTAGCAAGCATGTTGATAAAAGAACTTTTACCCACATTTGATTTACCAGCAACGCAGATAATGGGCTTATCTGTTTTCAAAAAGCCCTTTTTATCTGCTGCCGAAGTTATAAAAGTTGCGTTTGTAATCTTCATAACACACCCTATTATTTTCTTATTGCTATATCAAAGATTTCAGAAACATTTTCTACTGGAATGATCTTTAAATTTTTAGCAATATTTTTAGGAATATCTTCAACGTCTTTTAAGTTCTTTTTAGGAATAATGATTTCGTAAATGCCACTTCTAAATGCAGCCAAAGCCTTTTCTTTAAGACCGCCGATTGGTAAAACTTTACCACGAAGTGTGATTTCACCCGTCATTGCGATATCCTTTCTTACCTTTTTATCGGTTAATGCAGACAAAATTGCCGTAGCCATAGTTACGCCTGCGCTTGGTCCGTCTTTTGGCGTTGCGCCTTCAGGTACGTGAATATGAATATCGTTTTCGGTAAATTTCTTTTCAGGAATACCATATTCAACTGAATGGGCACGGATATAAGTTATTGCTGCCCTTGCGCTTTCTTTCATGACATCGCCAAGTTTACCGGTAAGCAAAATTTCACCTTTGCCGGGCATTACACTTACTTCGATTGTAAGCGTTGTACCGCCATACATTGTCCACGCTAAACCGTTGCAAGCACCGATTTCATCATCTTCTAAATTGTCGTTATCGGAAAATCTTGCAGAACCTAAATAATCGACTAAATTTTCAGGTTTAACCGTTTGCTTTTTAATTGAGCCTTTTTCGGCAAGTTTTGTTGCAATTTTGCGCAAAACAGCATCAATTTGCCTTTCTAAATTTCTTACACCGGCTTCAAGTGTATAACCTTTTATAATTTGGTTGATTGCTTCATCAGTAATCAACACATTTTTGCTTGTTAAACCATTTAATTGCATGCGTTTTGGTATTAAATAACGCTTTGCAATCTCAAGTTTTTCTTCACGAGTATAGCCGTCAAGTGAAATAATTTCCATTCTGTCAAGGAGTGGTGCTGGAATGGTTTCAAGCGAGTTTGCCGTCGTAATAAACAAAACATCGGATAAGTCGTAAGGTATTTCAATATATCTATCACGGAAAGTTTTGTTTTGTTCTGGATCTAAAACTTCAAGCAAAGCACTTGCAGGATCGCCCCTTAAGTCGCTTGAAAGTTTGTCGATTTCGTCAAGCAAAAATACAGGGTTTGATACGCCGGCATTTTTAAGTCCATAGATAATTCTGCCGGGCATTGCACCGATATATGTTTTACGATGCCCCCTTATTTCGGCTTCGTCTTTTACGCCACCCAAACTCATCCTTACAAATTTTCTATCAAGCGCACGTGCGATTGAAGTTGCGACTGAAGTTTTGCCTACGCCTGGTGGGCCAACTAAACACAAAATAGATGCGCCAACTTTTTTTGTAAGTTTTAATACGGCAATGTACTCGATAATTCTTTCTTTTACCTTTTCAAGACCAAAGTGGTCGGCGTTTAAAATCTTGATTGCCTCGCTTAAATCTTCACGGTCGGTAGACTTTACGCCAAATGGTAAATCGATAATCCAATCGATATAAGTCCTTAAAACTGTGTAATCTGGTGAAGAAGATGACATCCTTGACATTCTGTCAAGTTCTTTTAAAACTTTCTTTTTATCTTCTTCTGGCATAACCTTTGCGTTGATTTGTTCACGCAAGTTTTCTATTTCGCTTTCGTCATCGCCAAGTTCAGTGTGAATGGCTTTAAGTTGTTCACGCAAAAAGTATTCCTTTTGGTTCTTTTCAACATTCCTTTGTACCCTTTCTTGAATGATTTTTTCAATATCTTGCCTTTCGACAATGGCATTAAGGGCAACAAGCAAGGCTTCAATTCTTTTTGCAATGCGCCTTTCTTCTAAAATGTGTTGCTTACTTGACTCTGTAATAGGCAAATTAAAAGCGGCAACGTTTACAAATTCTTCAGGGTTTTCAATACCGATTAAAGCATCTTTAAGTTCTGGCGTAAACCTTGTTTTGGAAGTTGCGTACTCTTGCAATTTTGATTTTGCAACAGATAAATAAGCAAGTTCTTCGTCAATATTTTCGCTGATATCTGGTGCTTTTGTAACAGTTGCTTTATAATAGCCATTTTCTTGTTCGATGTACTGAACAACAGCCCTTTCGTCTGCTTGAATTTGTACACGAAGGTTATTTTCGCTTATTTTAAGTACCTTTTTAACTTGACAAATTACGCCAACCATGTGTAAATCTTGTGGTTTTGGGTCTTCGTCAAAAGCGTTTTTCTGTGCAACAACAAAAATTTTACTACCCATAGCCATTGCTTTTAAAATTGCTTCTAATGACTTAGGTCTTGAAACTTCAAAATTAGTATAAATGTTTGGGAACAAAACTTTTCCACGAATTATCAACACGGGAAAACTGTTCAATACTTGATTTTCTTCCATATAACTAACCTCTTAAATTTAGGGTATATTTTCTCATTTTAAGTAATTGTAACATAAAATAATTGTTAAATCAACTAAGATATGATATCATAATAATATAAATCAGTAAATTATTTGCTTTAAAAGAGATTTTTATAATGAATTTTTTGAAAAATAAGACATTGATAATAACAGGCGCATCGTCTGGCATAGGTTTTGAATTATCAAAACAAGCCATCCAAAAATATAATGCTAAAGTTATTGGCATAGCAAGAACAACTGAAAAATTGCAAAGCACAAAAGAGCAATTAGGCGAAAATTTCACCTATTTTTCTATGGATGTATCAAAGGAAACCGATTGGGAAAATTTCGCTGAGTATTTAAAAAGCAATAATATATCCGCCGATATTTTAATCAATAATGCAGGCATAATGTTACCATTTATCAAGGCAACTGATTGCGATTTCAATCAAGTTTTAAAGGTAATCAATATTGACCTAATGTCTGTATTATATTCAGTAAAATATATTGTTCCACTGCTTAATAAAGATAAAGGCTTGGTAAACATTTCAAGTTCGGCAAGTCTTTGCCCGGTGGTTGGTCAAAGTGCCTACTCTTTAGCGAAAAGTGCAGTAAAAAGTTATACCGAAGTAATGCAAACGGAAGCCGATTTTTATGTAGGTTTAATGCTTCCTGGCTTTTGTAAAACAAATATAATGCATGATATTTCTATCAGTGAAAAAGAGAAAAAATATATAGATAAAGTTTCAATCTCAAGCGAAAAATGTGCTAAGAAAATCTTAAAGTCAATAGATAAAAAATGTCAAAGAAAGATAATAGGTTTAGACGCTAAATTTATGAATATTTTATATAAATTATTCCCTAAAAAAGCGGGAAAAATTATTGCCTATTTTTTAAGAAAAAGTAATTTTGATATATTCAAAAACATTCAATAACCGACTTATACACCCATATTTAGCATAATTAAATGAAAAACAGCACCTAAATTTATAGGTGCTGTTTTTGTTTTTATATTTTTATAAAATTAGTTATTATTGAATTTATATTTTAATCAATTTTTTCCAAAATTATTAGACTAAATGTAAATTCATCGTAAGAATTTCTTGATAAATTTAAACCGACATTGTGATAATATTCCCCTGTATTTATTGTCCCGTCAACAAGGTTTTTATAAAGCGATTTTTCGCAAAGACCTTTTAACTTAATAAAGCGGAAAATATCACGTTCAACAAGTTTATTCGCAAATAAAATTAGCGATGCTTTTTTATCTTTTGACACACATTGCATGCACAAATTATTATTGTTAAATGGGTTAATTAAGTGATAAAGTGTGCCGTTTTCGACAACATCTAAATGATATTTTTTATAAATTTCTGCAATTTTATTTATTTGTTTTATCTCGTCTTTTAACAACAAATTAGGGTTCATTTCGTAACCGTAAGTACCAAAGAGTGCCAAAATCGCCTTTTCTTCATATGAAGCAATCTTGCTGTCGTTTACGTGTGTACCCATTGTAGATAAAGGATAACCGATTGATGTGTTATAGTTTATTATCATTCGCCTTGCCGGGTTACTTTCATCGCTCGTCCAAATTTGTGGCGTGTAATAAAGCGTGCCCATATCGAACCTACCACCACCAGAAGAACAGCCTTCTATCATAATATCAGGGTATTCATCTCTAATTCTGCCAATAAGTTTGTAATAGCCAAGTACAAGCCTATGGTAGACTTCCCCTTGCCTATCGCCCAAATTTTCGCTGTAATGCTCGGCAACGGTGCGGTTATAGTCCCACTTGATATAATCAACCTTATACTCATCTAAAAAAGCTTTCATTTGCGAGTAAATATTTTCAATTACATCGTCAAAGGCAAAGTCAAGGTGCATTTGGTGGCGCATCAAAGAATTGAAGTTTTTGTCAACACTTTTAAGCCTATATTCGCTGTGAGCCCTAAATAGATCGCTGTCGGGGTTAATCATTTCAGGTTCAAACCAAATACCAAACTTAATGCCTTTTTGTCTGCAATGGTCAATGACCTTGTGTAAATCGATCTTGTCTTTATTTAAGTACCAATCGCCAAGTGCACGATAATCATCGCACCTATTAGCAAACCAGCCGTCGTCAAGCACGAATAATTCTGTGCCGATTTTTACTGCATCGTCGATATAAGAGATAATCGATTGAGTGTTAAAGTCAAAATAGCAACCTTCCCATGAATTAAACAAAATGGGTTTATATTCCCTATCCTTTTTGTAAGTAATAAGGTTATCTTTAATAAATTCATGGAAGTTTTGCGACATCTTGTCCACGCCTTGGTAGGAATAAGAAATTACCGCTTGTGGCGTTACAAAACTTTCGCCCTTTGAAAGTTTAAAGCAAAAATCCTCATCGTTTATGCCGTAAGTTATATGGGCATTTTTGTATTCACCACAATCAACTCTAAATGCAAAATTACCGCTATATATCAAGTTGAAGCCAATAACTTCACCACTATCCATATTGGCATTTTTGGCTTTAAGATAGGTAAACGGGTTTTCGATATGCGAACTTCTGCCCCAGTTTGAACTTACAATTTGAGTGCCGTCGTGTAGCGCATTTTCATTGTAATGGCGTTCTTCACCCCACCTACCACTAAAATGCACCAAGTCATAAGCCATATTAGTTAATGTAAGTTGCATGGACATTGCCCTTAAAAGGTAAACATCATCGCCGTCATTTACAATTTCGAAGTTTTTAACAATTATATCTTTATCAAGGAAAATCGTGATAAATAGTTTGACTTTTAATTTGGAATTTACATCGGCAAGCAAAAACTCAATGGTTTCGCAATTATCGCCGTGCGCATGCGGTTGACCATTTAGTGGCAATACGCCCTTGTAAATTTTATGTTTTTTGTAAACAAAATTTGTTTCGTAACTATAATCGGCTTTTTTTATGATAATTGGAGATTGACGTTTATCAAAAAGCCCATGTGAAGATAGTTCAAGCGGGGCGGTTTCTGGTTTAAAACCGTCATCGTAAACTTTTTCAGTTTTGCTTAAACTGTCCCAATAAGTAACCGAATGATTTAAATCGTTACGTATTTGGTCGTAATCGTAAATTTTAATTTGTTTACCAAAATAAACGGTTTCTAAATAACCGCAGTTATTAAGGTAAATTGAATACATTATACTACCATTTTTAAGTTCAAAAACTGACCTATCTTTATAAAACTTAATCATACAAAAAATTCCTTATGTGTGCAGATTTACGTATACATTTTAATTAAAATGAAGTGTGATTGTCAATACTCTTAAAAAATAAGCCCCAAAAATCTTTATGGGGCTTAAATTTTACGTAATTACCCTAAATAAGGGCTTGATAACTAATAAGTAACACCATTAAACGTATCGTTGTTATCAAAGACATTCTTGTAATTTTTAGTAATTTCAAGCGGTCTTGTGATAGCAGCACCTATTATAATTCTTTTAATGCCGATATTTAAAATTTCATCGACTTGTTCAAAAGTGTGTATTCCGCCTTCAGCAACAATATCGGATTTTTTCACGTCGTTATAAAGTTTTTTACAAAATTCGATATCAGGAATAGCAATTCCTTTAGTTTCTTCTGTGTAACTTCTTAACGTTGTAGATATAAGGTCAAATCCTAATTTTTCGGCGTTTAAAGCATCGCTGTATGTGGCAATATCTGCCATAATTTTTTTATTAGAATGTTCCCTTATGTATCTAACTAAATCTTCAAGTTTTTCGCCGTGTGGTCTAAATCTTTGAGTTGCGTCTAATGCGATAACTGAACAGTTAGATTTAATAAGTGATTTTACTTCCTTTAAAGTTGGTGTAATATAGATTGGCGAATCTGGATAGACCTTTTTTATAAGACCTATAATAGGAAGTTTACCATCAAGTTTTTTATTGATGGCATTTATATCTTTTACTGTGTTTGCACGTATACCTACTGCACCGCCTAAATAAGCGGCATAAGCCATTTTTGGCATTGTATCGCCACCATATAACGGCTCATTTTTTAGGGCTTGGCATGACACAATTAATCCCTTTGGGATTAAATTACAGTTTAAATTATCCACGTTTCCACTTCCTGTTTTAGTTTTTTTGTAAGGGTAATTTTTCATTACCCTTACCTTTATCTATTTGTTATCCGTCAAGTTTAAAATGATTATTTGCCATATTTTGCTTCTAAGCGAGCAAAACCATCTTTAAAGGCTTTAATTGTATTTGATAAATCGTTGTATGTTGTTGTGTTTGGTTCATAGATACGTAAGCGGTTTGTAACCTTACCACCACTTGAATCGTTACAGTTAAACCAAACCATACCTTTTAATTGTTGAACATATGCTGGTTGTGGATCTTTGCAGAATTCGTCGAACATACCTTTAACCCATTCCGCTTGAGTATCAGCGTTTCTACCAAGCGCACCTGAAGCATCGCCACCACTACCGCAAGCGAATTCTGAAATGATTACGCCCCAGTTTTCAAAACCACTTTCTTTGTTTTTATCATATAAAGCAGAATATCTATCAGCAAAACTTTGAATTCCTTCAGCACCTACTGCATAGTTGTTCATTTCGTAGTCAGTTGCACCGATAAGATGAACATATTCTTTACCCGGGAAGTAGCATAAATCTTCGCCCCATGATGAATATGGGCAACTTATAGCGATAGGATTCCAAATCCAAATAACATTGTTTACGCCTTCTTCAATGAAGATATTGTAAAGTCTTTGCCAGGTCATAGTGAAAATGTCTGGGTCGAGCAATGTCATCATACCGCAGTAACTGGTCCAGTCTGTATTCATTTCGTTATTGAGCCTGAATAAGATTGGTTTTGAATATGCTTTGATATCTTGCGCTAATTGTCTAAAGTGAGCGTCATATTTACCACGCAAAACGTCAAACATAGGTGTTACTTCGCCGGCAACGATATTATTGTTTGTGGTAAATTGATAGGTAAATTGTAATACAGGTTGATTGTTTATGCCATTACCGCCTGCAAGTTGTAAAGACATATTTGTGTTAAAGCGGTGTAATTGACCACCCCAACTAATGTGTGTGTAGGTTGGATAAATGTCGAAACGGTGCGCCATTGCTTCTTCAATTCCGTTTTTCATTTCCAAACTATTGCGTAAGTTTACATCGTAATCATTTTCGCCCGGCTGTAAACCCGTGCCTGTAATTGAGTAACTAAATACACCCCAATTTAAGGTTTTTGAAGTGGAAATTTGACGATAATAATCTCTTGTTTCCCTACTCCAATTTTTATCTTCTACTGCTTCACCAGCATTAAAGTAATTTCTTTGAACGCCTCTTGATTTGAAAAGTTTAAGACTTTCAACAAGGGTATCCATAACGTCAGCCTTGTTTGATTTTGACTTCATT
Source organism: uncultured Clostridia bacterium (assembly GCA_944363645.1). Taxonomy (GTDB): domain Bacteria; phylum Bacillota; class Clostridia; order Christensenellales; family Borkfalkiaceae; genus UBA4636. Next base: position 83,539 of record CALVUR010000001.1, read on the forward strand.
ACGAATAAATTGAAGTTGATTTCGTCATTGATTTCACGAACTACTGCAATGTTGTAATATGGTCTTTCAATTTGTGCCGAATCTTCAATTTTAATATCAAAACGATAAATATCAAAGCCCGGTTTTGTTGTGGTATCGCCGTAATTGTGTACAGGTGCACTCATATCAAAATTGCATTCAGTACCCTTTAAAAGTGTTAAGTTTTGATTTTTGTAGAAATCTTCATTTATAATGTGGCGTAGTAACCATTCATTGCCATAAATACACCATGGTGTAGTGTTTTGAGTGTATGGGTTTGAAGATTCTGTGCTTGAAGATAAAATGCTATCATCAAACTTAATTACTGTACGATATTTTGCAATAGTATAATCTACTTCAATATTGTTTGTTGGAAGAGTATATGCAACACCGCCTGATAAGTTGACAATACGAGTATTTTTTTCGTTAAACAACTCAAATTTCATATCATAACGACTGTTGACCTTAGTAAATTCACCAACATATTTGCCGTTTACATTAAATCTTGCACCGGTTAAATCACTTACCGATGAAAAGCCGTTTTTATCATCGATAAATTGCTTATCAAGATTAAAAGCGTATTCAAGTGAAGCATTATCTACTATAATTTGGTTACCCACGTCTTGACCTCCTGTGCTTTGGCTACTATTCTCTACCTTTTCTTTACATGCTACTAATGAAAAAATGAGAAGAAAGCATAACAAAGTTGCAAAAATTTTTTTCATCATAGTTTTCCTTCCTTAATAAACTAAATTATTTCATAAGTCAAAAGTTGACTATACAAACCATAATTATAACCATCAGCGTTTTCCAAGTAGTAAAGCATAAATTTAACGGTGTTGCCTTCACGAGAAATCGGGATAATATCACACACCCTTTCTTGTGTCCAGCCGTTGTAATTTTGCGTTAATACTGTCAATTTACCCGAAGATAACTGACTTTCGCTAATCGTGAATTGTGTTGGAATGATCTTTTTAATAAGCATTGCGCACTTTTCACTAACATCGCTTGTTGCAATGTTTAATCTTGTTTTAAAGTGCGATAAATCTTTAAATGTCCAGCCATTTTGAACATATCCCCTTGCTAAATATGTCTGCATAGTTTGATCTGAACTTGTTTCGTATGTTTCGTCAAGTAAAGTTTTAAACTTGTGCATGAAAGCAATTTTTGAAGAGATATTGCCAATTGGCGCCCATTCACCATCCCAACCTGCTATGCCTTGATCTAACTCATAGCCTGATGTTGCACCGCCCAAAAAACCAACGGGAATTTCAGGTGCTAATTCACGCATTTTGTCAGCAAATGGTCTAAAAAAGGTTATACAGAACCATTTTCCGTCCATTTCTGGATGGCTTCGCATAATGTTAAGGAATTTTTCAATAGGTTGCTTATTAATAATAGTTGTTCTTGCATCTTCAAGTTTTAATTCGATAATCAAAATTAAATCGGAAGTTACAGCGATATCAATAACTTCTTCTAACGTTGGGAAAGTTTCGTCATATTTACTGCTGTAATCGTTTAATTTTAACGTTCTAATATAAGAACTTAAAGTTGGTTCAAAGTAAACATTTGGCGTTTCAGAAACTTGAGTTGTAACCATGTCGTGACAAAGCAAAATTTCGCCGTCACGAGTAAGTTGAATATCAATTTCTGCGTGCGTTGCGCCTTCATTTATTGCGCCAGCAACAGCCGTTAATGAGTTTTCGTTTGCGTAAGATGTAATGCCCCTATGTGCACCAACATTTTGCGCTTTTGTAAAGCCTTGTTTTTTAAAGTTTGTCATGGCGTTTGCAAAATCATTGCTATTTGTTGTTACTACGCCATAAACACCACATGAAATTGCGTTTACGGTAGAGATATAGTCGTCGCAAGTTGCCCATGTAACCTTGCACATACTTGATAGATATTCAGCCGCAATCGCTAAGTTTGTATCATTGCCGTCAAACATCAAAATATTTGTGTAAGTTACATTAGATTTCGCAATATATTGCCATAAATCGTATCTGTTTTGCGGAATTTTTACATTCTGTAAATCATAAACAGTATTTACAACACTGCAAATTTCCTGCTCACTTATAGTTTGTAAAACGTCAATATCGCTTGAAATTACCATGATATCCTTAATGTAATAAGTGGAATTCATCATGTTAATAAATGCAGTAACGGTGTTTTTATCAAGTCTTAATACGGGAATAAATAAGCCCTTTATATAGGTGTCAAACACTTGACTAAATCCCATGGTTTGTGCGCCAAGCGTTATATTCATTTGATCATCTGGGGTAAAAATTAGCGAAGTTATACCACTATTCATCAATTTTGCGCCAGTAGGAATATCAGCAAAATCACTAACTTCCATCACGGCAGTGGGCTGAATATTTAAGCCACTTGAAATAGTGCGTGCGTTTATATAATTGGAATAAACTGAACGTGCTGAAACATTTATAGTGGTAATGGGTGCAACAACAACTATTAGCGCAAGAAGCACTGACAATAAAACTTTTTTCATGATGTCCCCCCCTTACTTACCAACAATAATTGTAAAGTTTGCTATTTGACCGGCAAAAGTTACACTTGCTTTATACTCACCGTTAGGACAATTTTCAAGTATGCTAACACGTGCAATTAGGTTTTGACTTTCAATAGTGATCTTATCAGTTTCAACCCACCACTTAGCATCTTCACTTGAAGTTAATTGAGTATAAGCAGTAACTGTTACAACTTGATTTTGTGATAAAACCAACTTGCCAGATGGAAGTCTAACTTGCAAACTTGGTGTTATGACCTTGATATCAATGGTGTCAATAACTTTACCGGATATCAAAAGTTTAATTTGTGATTCGCCTTCTAATAAGCCTTTAATTTTAAGGCTTACGCTATCCTTTTCAAAAGATACAACTTTTGTATCTGTTGCCGACCATTTGATGCTTAAAGTATCTAACTTATCTTGCGATATAACCGATATAGTTGCGCTTTCGCCCTTATTTAAAGTAAGTGATTCTTCACTTAAATAAATGGGCGGTTTTTCTTCAATAATTGGCTCATCTTTTTTACAAGAAGAAGCACTAATTAAAACACAAGTTATAGCGGTTAAAACGAGCATAAATGCGATAAGCCGTTTCATATTTACCCCCCTATAAAACGTTGTAATTTTTAGAGTCAATTCGTATAAAACATACCCTTTCATCTTTTGTGTTTTTAATCACTTTTTCGCTATCTTTTGTCCAGAAAATTTCTATTTCGTTTCCTAAATCATCAACAAAATTGAAAGTGCCTTCGCCAGATATAATAAATGTTAATTGTTCGTATTTTTCTAAATCGTTTCCTGCATTTGAAAACAACTTACCGTCTTTCAAATTTAACGGCAAACAGAAATTACGTCTAACATAAACAGGTGTATAATCTCGCTTAATATCAACGATTTTGGAAGCTTTTCCAAAATGATATTCACCGGTAAATAGGTCATACCATTCGCCTTCTGGGAAGTAAATTTCACGACTACTAATATAGTCATTTACGATAGGACAAACCATTAAAGCATCGCCTAACATAAACTGATTTTCGATATCGTAAGTGTTTTTATCGTCAAAAAATTCGACCATAAGTGCACGTATTGAAGATAGACCGGTTTTGTTTGAATTTAACATCAAACTGTATAAATACGGCATCAAGTTATAGTGTAGATAAAAGTGCTTTCTTGTGATTTCAAGTAGGCTTTCATCTTTATGAAAAGCACTCATATTCCAAGGGCTTCTATCGTTTATTTTCCATTCCCCTGAAAAGTCGCAACGATTGTTTGCAACGGGGTCGCTATGCCACTGCATAACGGGTAAAAATGTTGCCGTTTGAACAGCACGAAGATATAATTCATTGGTGGGTAGATAGCCCGAAAAACCGGCAATATCATAACCCCAACAGTTTATACCACTTGCCCCAGCAGAGATGCCGGCTTTAATAACGGAACGGTATTCTTGCCAAGTTGATTCTTGATCGCCCGCCCATATTACGGAAAATGATGGTGAGTTTTGACCACCGCTTCTTGAAAACACAATTCTATCTTTGCCAGCAAAATCAGCAAAGGCTTTTGTGTACTGTTCTGGGTAAGCATTTTGACCTTCAATGCCCGTTGTGCCGTCGCTAAACTTAACTTCTTTTTCGTGCACAAATTCGCCACCATCGGTCTTAAAACCGTCAATTCCTAAATCTAACAAATATGAGAATCTATCAAACCAATGTTTACTGCCCACTTTGTCAGTAAAATCAGGAATCATACTACCTATACACCATGTATGCGGTATTAAGTAAGGCGTGTTATCCTTATTTAAAACACACTCTAAACTTTGTTTTACATAGTTGTTGTCGTTTTCAACTTGTTGCAAGTTTGTATCGCCTTCAATATTGATACCTTGCGCATAGATTGGCACCAACCAAAACAACACCCTTATTCCCCTTTTGTGAAGTTCGTCAACAAGTTTTTTGGGGTCGCTGTAAAATTTGGATGGGCTAAAATCCATTTCATCAAGCGTAATATATTGATCGCCATTTTTAACAGGCACTTTTGCACCATTGATTAAATAATGGGTTGTTAGATCCGACCACCTTTCGATTACAAGCACATTGTGTAAAAACTGATATTTTTCGTTATTTTCTAACTGTTCGTAAACATCACGCTCGTTATCCCAGCGGTTGGAACTCATCCATGCGCCAAGCACCCATTTAGGGAAAATTCTTGGCATAGATGTAAGCGACCTAAATTCATAAATAATTTGCTTTGGTGTACCTTCTAAAAGGTAGCACGCTGGCATTTTGCCGTTTGTTGGCATATGGCAAAAAATTGTAATTTGATCATCAATGGTAAAATCAAAATCAACTTCTACATAAGTGTCAACATAAATACCAAAGCCATCTGGCGTTAAAAAGTAAGGCATTGATAAATAGGTAAATTCACCTTGATAAAAGCATTTTTCCTTTACCATACACCTTAGAAATTTGCCTTTTTGGTTGATAGAATCAAACTTTTCGCCCAGCCCCATAACGGCGGTATAAGGTTTATTAAGTTTATAAGTAAATCCTCCATCAACTTGGGTGAATAAATTATCTATACGCTTCATAAATCTTGTGTTTCTAAAATAAATTCCATTTCAAAAGTTCTGTTCCACGGCGAAGAAACTTTTACATCTTTAACATACTTGCTAATTTGAGGATAATTTTCATTCATATAGCGTATAAGTTCTGTTCTTGCCGCCGCCACACACTTTCCGTTTACGCCATCAAGTTTAAATACTGTGCAACCATTTTGCGGAACTGCTGTTTCGTCAATAAATGTCCTTGTGTGCGTGCAGTACCCTACATCGTCGTAATAGCGGTGTACCAAAAATTGCTTGTTGCCCTTTTCGTCTTTACCGTGAAAGTATAGACCACACTGACAAAGCACTGTGCCCAATGTGTTTGAAGAAGTATTCCAACTTGCGTAGCCATGAATTTTCAAAAGCAAATCTTCGCTTTTTAAGATTGACATAAGTTCTAAATCTGCGCCTGTCGGGTGCGCTACGTCGCCAACACCAACAACCTTGCCTAAAGATAAAGCATACTTAATTTGTTCAATATATTCTGCGAAGTTTCTTTCTATATCGTAAGGCACAACCATCTGCTCTTTTTTGGGTAAATACAGCATTTCACCGCCAATATTTACTGCAAGTAATATATCGGCTTCAACCAAACTGTACACCCGAAGCATGCCGGCTGCGTAAATTTGATTTTTTATAGTAGCATCAATAATTCTGTCTTCAAAAGACGGTATAACCGTTGCACCCTTTGTTGACGCATAGTAAACAAATACCTTTGGTTTATAGCCGTAATAATCGTTTACAGCACGGTTAAGCATTGTAAAGCCAGTGTCATCCGCCGCCGGATATACAGGAACTTGCAATATAAGGTTGTTTTCCCTTAAAAATTCCCTTACCACTTCTTGATCCATAGAAGTATAGCCATATGGTGCAGAGTCGTCTTGTGGTATAACAAAGGCTTCAATGGTTTTGTCCTTTACCATTTTCAATGTGTTAAAAAGCACTTTAAGATTGGTGTTTCGCCTACTTTCAAAATCGTTTAACACATCTTCAGGTATTATCCCCTTAATTTGCTCAAATTCAGTTAATTCTTCTTGGGTTAAAATACCAAGCCTATTTTTATGGGTGTATCTACCATACTTGTGAATTTGTGCGCCATAAGTTGCGTAATAATCGGGTTCTTCGTCCGATAAGGAATAAAAAGGACAACGCATAATTGTTTGAAAGGCAAAAATTCTTAAATTTGGGTAGGTTTTCTTAAGTTTATATACTAAGTTGCCACGTTGATTAAGAAATTCTACGCTATCATGATGTAACCTTGATGGAATAAGTCCGCCATAGATTAAAGTGTCCATTGATAAAATAAGTAGGTCGCAATCTTTGGCGTTTTCCATAAGCCAGTCTGCAATTTTATCGGTGTCGGCAGGTCTTTTTTTAAGCCCCATAAGTTCAATCGGTGGCATTAAAATTTCAAAGCCTGCTTTTGGCATTATTTGTGGAAAACCATAGTTGCATGGTCTTTCATCTAACGGTAACATCAAAATTTTTTTCATATTTTTAACCTTTTACAGAACCAATTTGAATACCGCCCTTAATGTATTTGATTACGAACGGATAAATAAAGAGAATTGGAATGATGCTTAAAAGCATTGCCGCCGCCTGAATGTTTCTTTCGCCCATTAGCACAAAGTCATCGGTCTTATCTAAAGCAGCCTTACCTAAAAGTAAGTAAATGTAATATGCCAAAGGATGTGCTTCTGTACTTGACGATGAGATAAACATCATTGCCGCACCGTAACTATTCCACATACCAACGATTGTAAAGAAACAACAACTGCCAAATACGGGCAAAGCCATAGGTATTACTATGCGGAAAAAGAGTTGTATATCTGATGCGCCGTCAATTTTTGCGGCTTCTTGAATTTCACTTGAGATGCCTTCAAAAAAGGTTTTGAAAAGTAATAAGTTGCCTACGTTACTTATTGAGATTAAAATTACTGACCAAATGGTGTTGAGTAATTTCATTTGCGACATCAATAAGTAGCAAGGAATGATACCAGCGGAAAACAGCATGGTAATGATAAAGTAAAGCAAAATTCCGCCACGGAATGGACAATCGGGCTTTGATAGCGGATAAGCCGCCAATGCTTCAACTAAGTTAGATACAAATGTTACAACAAGTGTAATGATTACAGAGTTAGCAAAAGATTTCCAAAATAGTTTTGCCTGGTTGCCAACCAAAATGTATTGGAATGCTTTAAGTGAAAAATGCGTTGGAAAAATTGTTATTTCGTCGTTGTAGTATGGGTCTGAAAATGCAAGTGAAAAGTAAGATAAAAGCGGAACAACTACGATTAAGACAAGAGCAAACAAAAGTGAGACGTTTAAAACGCTTACGCTTCTATCTACAATGCTTTCTTTTATCCTATTTTTTCTCTTCTTGCTAAAATCGGGAATATATTCTTCATTTGTTAAATACGCTTGATATTTTTCCATAATTCCCCCCTTTACCACAAACTACGGTGCAAGGTCTTTGTGGTAATTTTGTTACCAACAAGCATCAATATCAAGGCAATTAAGCCGTTGAATACGCCAAGAGCCGTTGCGAACGGAATGTTAGTTCTATTAACTACCGATATCTCGTATAGGTAGGTATCCAAAGTTATCTGCGATTCAATAAGTTCTGGATTTATCTGCATCATGGTGTAAATTTGTTCAAAGCCTGCAGCCATCATGCCCGAAAATTGAAGTACAAGCATAAGTGCGATTGTGGGCATAATTGCAGGTATTGTAAGTTTTATAGCCTTTTGCAGTTTATTTGCGCCGTCGATTGTTGCAGCCTCGTAATAACTTTTATCTATTGCCGTTATTGCTGCGTAATAAATGATTGAGCCCCAACCAACACCTTTCCAAATGTTTAAAATAACTACGAAAAATTTGAAAAGTCCGTCTTCGCCCATTACCACACGGTCTGGGAAGAGTAGTTTACCAAGTAAACCTGTGTCGGGGTGTAAAAAGCCTTGCCAAATACCGATTACGATTACCCATGACAAAAAGTTTGGGATACAAACGATAATCAGTATGGCTTTCGCAAGCCCTTGACGCTTTAATTCGGCAAGTTGCAAAGCAAGTAATATGGATAGTGGGAAACAGATAACCAACTTTAAAATATTGATTAAAAAGGTGTTGCCTACCGCCCTAAAAAATGACTCGTCATAGAAAATATCTAAAAAGTTTCTAATCGTCCAGCCGTAATGGGAAAGATTCCATAAAACATCGCCCCTTGTAAGGTTAAAGCCATCTTTAAACGCAAAGGATATGCCCAGCATTGGCACGTATGAGAAAATTAAACTAAAAAGCGCAGCAGGTACTATAAATGGTAATAACCTGTAGTGCTTTTTAATTCTTCTACCCTGCTTTTTAAAGTAATCTTCCTTTTTATCTAACTGTGGCGGTTGCCAATTACTATTTTCTTGGTTTTGGAAAGTCTGTGTATCTAATTTTTCAGTCATCTTTCCCTCCTTAAAATACAAATTTATACCCCAACCTTACCCCGAATTTTTCGAGGTAAGGCGAGAGTAAAAAACGGAAAAATTTTAGCAATTATTCCCTGTTAAGTTTTACATTGATGTACCAGTTAGTCATTTCGTTAATGATATCTTCTGACCAGTATGGATATGCTGTGCCTTCTTTATTTACTTTTTTGCGCCACATACTTTCCCTTGTGATTGCAAGTGATTCTGCTGGGTTATCGTGCATGATTGCAGAACTTAAACCACGTTTTGCTTGTGTTCTTGATAAAATGGAAACAACTGACCAATTTTTGAATGGTGGTGCCATTGTCATTGGGTTTGTGATGATTGAATCGTCCATAGGAACTGTTACTTGCCAAGCATCATAACCTGTTTCCCTTAAGTGGAATAAAACATTGGCTGCCACACGGTTTGTACCGTTACAGTATTGTGAGTTATCTACGATATTTGACAAATATCTATCGGTAAGTTTTACCCATTTACCGCCGCCCTTTACAGTCTTTTTGTCATAAGTGCCGTCGGCTTTTTGTTCGCCAACACGATAAGAATATTCGTATGGGCGTAAGTAAATTACAGAGTCTGCGCCAGCATAGGTTTCAAATTCTTGATAAGAATAATCGCCGTCTTCATAAAAGTCTTTTGCGCCCGCTGGGGTTTCGCATGGGATATAGTGTGTACCTTCAATACCGCCATAGAATTGGTCGAAGTATTCTAACTTTTTGCCTAAAAAGTCGATGATATATACTGCGTATTCTGCCATGTAAGCAGGAATTACTGTGTAATATGATACGCCGTCATCACCGCCGTGAAGCATTGGCTTTGATTGAACTGCAGAGCCGTGTGTGCCATCACCTTGTACCCTTGTTGTCCAAACAACGCAACCGTCGTGTACAGCCCTATAATCGGTGTTATCGATGCCCAATTTTTGTGGGATTAAATTTTTTGCTGCGATTGCTTTGATGAGTGGTGTTACATACCAATATGGTAAGAATGTTACTGAACAAAGTTCGTTTGCGAACTTGTTGCATGATTGTGATGCGTCGCCGTTGTTCCAAGCCTTTGATAAAATGCCGTTATTGTAGAATTCGTGCATATATTCGGCATATGCTAATGATCTGTCGCTGAATATATACTGACTGATTTTGCCATTTTCGTCCACATAGAATTCAAGTGGAACGCCGAAAGCGGAAACAAGTGGTGATACAATTACAGAGTTTTCACCCGGGATATCAAAAGCGTGGTAACTTGAGTTTGAACCGAACATTTCTTGACATTTTGTTAAAGCATCGGTAAATTCTGCAATGGTCTTTGGAATTTTTACAGTCTTGTTGCCTTCTGCATCTAATTCATAGTAACCAACTTTGATTAAGTGGTCTACGTTCCAAATAAGCGCAGAGTCTTCCATTACGCAATAACCAAAGTCAGGAATACCGTAAATGTGCTTGTTGCCTTCGTTATCGGTATATGTTGTAGCATCCCAACCATAATCCATTAAGTCGATAAGGTCGTAAAGTTTTCTGCCTGATTCAGTTCTTTCGAGAAGTTCATTAAGTTCAAGGAAAGTACCTTGTTCTAAATATGGATGGTATTGCGCTTCAGTAAGTTTTAAAATGTGATATTCTTCTTGTGTTGATAGTATCGAGTTGATTTCGTTATCAGCAGTACCGTCTGTAACTTCCCTATAATTAACCGTGTAACCGGTTGTATCCGCAATTATTTTTGCTGTATCGTCTGTGCCGAAAGAAGTTAAACTTGTTTCGGGATACAAACCATTGATTGTAATAGGTTTAGATAGATCTACGTCCCAATTTATTTCATAGTGGTATTCTGTACCACCACAACCGTATAAACCCATTACAAGCGACAATGTTATAACTGTCGTTAAAACTAAAGAAAAGAATTTTTTCATTTTCACACCTCTTTATAAGTGTCAAAAGGTTAAAAATTAACCTTAAATTATTTGCTAAAATTGTACGTTTTTTTACTATAATTTTTTTCGTTTTTTAAAAGCGTTTTTTATTTGTATGTGTGATGTAATAATTTTAAAAAACTTTGATAAATTGCTTGATTTTTAAAGTTTTTATGTTTTTGATAATTTTAAAATTTGTTCTTTTACTTTAATTGGGGCAGATTGCTCTACCCCAATTTTTAGTAAAATAATTTGCAATGAATTATTGAGCTGGTGTTTGTGGTGCGCTTTGATAGCCCCAACCGTTTGCATTGATTACATAACCTTGACCTTCTAACCAAGAAGCCATTTGTTCAAAGAACTTGTAAACCTTTGGTGTTGTGCCGTCTAAAACTGATGCGTCGAAGGTTACATTTTCATCTAATGCGTATTCTAAAGCGATAGCACTTACCCTTGCTGCCATGAACATTTCGAACTTGTTACCACTGTTCCAGTTCCATGATAAGTTACTGTTAATAACATATGATGGACCCCAGTATAATTCAAATGTAGCCTTGTCTTCAGCGGTCATGTCAGCAACGGTCTTGCCTGCTTTAGCATATCTAACTGTTAAGTCGACAGTGTTGTAAATTGAATCATAAGAATCTTCAAATGTAACATAATCGATTGCTGTCAACATTGCATCAAAGTATGTTGGTAACGTAACATTATTTTTTTCAAAGTATTGATATAAAGTTACTAACCTAATTGATTGGTATGCAAGGTTGTCATAGTCCATAATTTTTCCTGAATTGCCGTAGTCAGAGTCAACACCTGCTGTCCAACTTGCACCTGCGTAAATTTTGCAGATAAGTTCGTTTAATTGATATAATGCGTCTTTTGCAGACATTTCAATTGCTGCTGTTGTCGAATCAAAATAAATTTTTTGATATACCTTAATAGGTGCAACATCTGTTAAAACTACTGCTTCAAGGGCGTTTTTGTGGCCTTCTAAAAGTTCAGTAATATATTCAAAATCTGAAAGGATTTTAACAGTTTCTTGTTCGTCAGCGGTTAATTTGTTGAATTCTGCTAATGCAGCATCGTATTCAGCAAATGCAGCGCCGTGCATTGCGTTTTTATTGAATAATGCGATAACTTTGCTTGATGCTTCAGTTACTGTTAAAGATTGAGCAGTAACAGGAGCGGTGATACCGATACCGTCAGCAGTTGCGCCAACACGGTTAACCAAGAAGTTTTGAACGGTTTCAATGTAGGTTAAAAGTGGCGTGCCAACATTTAAACCATAGTATGCTTTATATGCGCCGTTTCTGAAAGCGAAGTCTGATTTTGTTGCGTGGTTGTTCCAGTTCCAAGCAAGGCCACCCTCAACAAAGGAAGTCTTACCAACCATAACAGCGTTTACTTTTTTAGCAACTTCTTCGGTAACATATGTTACTTCGCCTGTTGAGATTTGTTTAGCGATTGTTAAAACTGTGTCAATGTAAGCAACGTCTTCAACTAAACCACTTGATGCACCAATTACGTTCATAATGTTAGTGCAGAATAATGGAAGTTCATAACCAGCTTCTTCTAAACGAGTCTTTAAAAATAATACGTGGTAAGAAGGTAACCATGAGTTATCTGATGTCATTTGTTTAACGCCGCCACCGTTAGGATCGTCGTTTTCATTACCCGCCCATTGTTTACCTTTTGCGATTTGTGATAAAGTCATTGCAACTTGATCAAATGCTTCTTCGCCGGTTAATGTAACAGCAGTTGCTGACATACCCATTTCTTTTGCGTTAATGGTGAAGCCTTCAGCAAAGTAACCGGTTGACTTATTCATAAGGTCAATGTAAATATTGTAGTTATCAATGTTTACGTGGTGTTTCCATCTTTGTAAATCGCCTTCTGTAAGTTGATTTGCGTAAAGATCGTATAATGTCTTAAAGTCTGCAACATCGTTCATAAGATAGCCCGCATCTTCTGCTGCATCTGTCTTCCAACCAACATATTCATATGTTAATAATGAAGGAAGTGCGTTGATGCCGTCAGCAAATAATTGACCAGCTTCTGATAATGGTACGTTTTGAATGTAAAGTTCTTCAGCGTAAGCAAGTGGTGAGAAATCGAGCAATGTGTAATATTTTTGTGGGATTGTACTTGTGTTTACAGTGCCGTCTGTACCACGCATAGCAGCAACTTCTTCAATTAATTCTTCCATAGAAACTACAGTTTCTGGGGTTGCTTCGTTTAATTTGTTGATCTTTGTTTGTAATTCTAATGCATAACCGCCAAGTGCTGTTTCAGCGGTGTTTGGAGCAGCATAACTAAATGAGTATACGTCTGCGCCGTTATCTTTAACATATTCTGCAAAAGCGTAAGTATTTAAGATTGTGTAATCATAAATGCCTTCTTCGTGTTCGCCACTTGCCATTAAGATGTTAAAGTCTTTACCACGCCATTCAGCGTTTAAAGCGTTACCATAATCGTATTCAGGAATTTCTTCTTCACTTGCAACGTGAGCGGTAGCAGAAACAACTTTTAAGTTTTTGAATTCTGCGCCGTTTGTATAATCTGTGTTAAATGAATAAACGCCTGTGCTTGTAGGTGTTCTAATATCTAAACCAGCGATAAATACGAAAGTATTGTTTGCATCGAATGCTGTACCAGCAAAGTGTTGGTTAATAGTTTCTTCGTCGATGGTTAATTCATAAGTGTTATCTAACGTACCGTCTGCTGTGTAGAATTCATATTTACTTTCATCTACGTAGTAAGTGCCGATTTCGTCTTCTTTTTGAACGGTCTTAATAGATGTTTTAAGTGTTGCGTATTCTGGTGTCCAATAACCACCTTCTTCATTCCAATTAGAAATCATTAAAGGTGTTTCGCCTAAATTGTATTGTACGTCAGAGAAAGAGTCGTCCCTTGATGTACCTTCAAATGGATACCATGCGCCTGTTTGAACGTTACAAGCGATACCGGTTGCGATAACATAGTAATCTTGCCATGCATAGTAACCGATAAATGCGTATGTGTCGTCTGTGCCTTCATAGTTTGGCTTAATTTGAACGTTTGTTAAGTCGATTTCATAGTTTAAGCCAGATACACCTTCAAGTCTTGCTGGGATATTTAATACTGCTGCGTCCATTGTGGAAGATAATTCCCATGATTTTGCAGCGTTTTCAGTATCTAATTCGCCTGTTGGTGTGTATAATGCGTAACCATTGTGGAATTGCTTTGCAATAGAGCCCCTTGCTATTACTTCGTGTGTAATTACCTTTCTATTTTTAAGATAATCTGCGTAAAGTACGCCATCATAACAATCGTAAGCTTCTAATTTATTACCATCTAAATAGAACCAGAATTGGTCATCAGATGCTTCAGCAAAACCATTACGATTTTGGAAAATGGTTGTTCCGTCTTTTTCAACGTAACTACCGAGTTGTGTAACTGAGTTGTCGGATGTGAATTCGTCTGTTGCAACTGCTGCATTGATTGCGGCTGCAATAGTCTTGTAATCCCCAATCTTTGTGCCATCTTGCTTATAAGCAGTATAAGCATCTTCACGTGTTTCAACTTGTGTGCGAGCTTCCGGAACTACTTTGGTTGGCTTTTCAACTTGTTCAGGTTTACAGCCGATTACCGAAAGTGCCATTAAAGTCGCCATAATTGCGACGACTATGAGCGTTAACTTTCTTTTCATCTTTTCCTCCCGAAAAAATAGTTTTTTATATTTTGACCTTTTAGGTCTTGATACCTTTTTAATGCCTTTTTTAATACCATTGCCACAAATTTTGCAAAATTTCATATATGGTAATTTGCGCATTTTATAAGGCCTTTAAGCCCCTTTTTTCTCACACAAACATTATATGCAACGCAAACTTTTTATTTGATTTTGGCAAAATTTAGTGTTGAAAAGAAATTTTCTTTCACAAAATTATCAAAAAAATATTTCATTTTTGGGCAAAAATATGCCTTTTTTAGAACTTTCTTATCTCAATTATATGTAAGATTTTCATTTGTCAATAGGTTTTTGAAAATTTTTTTTATTTTTTATCTTGAAAATATTGTGAAAATATGCTTTTGACGGCGTGAAAAAATTATTTTTGAAAATAAATTTCATTTTGTATTTTTTTAAATATCGCTGATTTTATCTGTGATTTTGCTATTTTTGATTTAGTTTGAAATTTTATTTTTCATTAAAAATTTCACTTTCAGTTTTCAAAATCCAATTTTGACATAAAAAAATACCGACTTTTTTGTCGGCATTTTTTATTTATTCAAATTTGAAAATTTGTTTCACTCACCTTTTTACTTTGTAAAATGGTATTAAAATGACAATTATTATTTTGTCAAAGGAAAGATATGACTTGATGCCCCCCTTTCCTTAAACATCTTCTATATGCTTTTTGAAAACTTACGTTTGAAAATAAAAAAAGACCGGGCTTAAACCGGTCTTATATTTCAAAATAATGATTAGATAAGTTTGCCAACTGTTGCACCACGACTTCTATAAACAAAGGTATCGAAGCGTTCGGCATCCTTACGGTGCAAGCATTCGCAAAGGGCGTCGATGACATAAAGTTGAACGACTTTGTTTGTCATTGTGCTTACTTCACGATAAAAATCAGGCTCGCCCGTTGAAATTACGATATCAGCAAGTTTTGTAAGCGGTGAAACGTCGTGTGCTGTAACAAGTACAACATTTACCCCGTAATGTTTTGCAAATTTTGTTGCTTCAACTACGTCTTTGGTGCTACCTGAAACACTGAAAACTATCATTAAATCTTCATTTGACATTGCAGAACACAAAATGTTTTGAATGTGCGCATCTGTTTCGCAAATGGTTGGGATGCCCATTGCCAAAAGTCTGTTATGAAGTTCTAATGCGGCAACATAAGAATTGCCAACGCCAAAGCATGTAATGCGTTTTGAGTTTAAAATCAAATCTGCAACATCGCTTAATTTTTCAGTTGAAACACTTCTTATACAGATTGAAACTGCCGTTGCGTAGGCACTTGCGATGTCCGAGCGATAATCTTCAGTATTGCGTTGCATAAGTAAGTCTTGTTGACTTAATTCCCTTGCAATTTGCAATTTGAAAACTTGATAGCCATCAAAACCTAACAAACGACAAAATCTTAAAATTGTTGCCTCACCCGTGTCGGTCGCTTTTGCAAACTCTGTAATAGTGAAGTACATAATTTGCTTATAGTCAGCATTTTCTAAAAACTCGATAAGTTTGCGTTGGGCTTTTGTTATTTTTGTTTGTTTTACCTTTTCTATTCTGCTCGCTATAGATTCACTCATTTTACTACCGCCGAAAAATTATTACAAATACTTGAAAAAAATAAAATAATACGGTACGAAATCTAAAATTGGAAATTCTTTTCAAATAAATATAAAAAAAATTATATCAAATGAGGAAAAATTTGTCAATTGATTTAAAAAAAATCTCAAATTTTAATATTTTTTTACCAAATGAAGGGTATATTTGAAAAAAAATTTGCGCACCAATGAATACCTATAAACAGCAGAAAAAGAAAATTATTTTCTTAGATATCCCACTGCGCTTAAAAACTTTTCGCCAGATAAAACCAATTTTTTAACGCCACGCATAAGTGAAGTTGTTTCTAAAAACTCATAAGGCGTTAAATTTTTATTGCCAAAAATCCATAATTTATAATCGTCGTCATAGTAAGTATTAATGATATCAAACCTATTTTTAAACTGAATAATATTACTTGTTTTTGGTAAGATATTATCAAGTTGTGGACTTAAAAGCCACGAACATAATGAGTAAGTTACATCGCTATATTTAGGGAAAAATTTGACAAAAAACTTTTTAGCAAGAAAAATAGATTGGTCAATTTTTTCGATATTTAAATTAGCGTTTGATGGAATATGAATTGCAATTACATCTTCGCCTTGTAAAGTTTTTGAAAACTCATACTCTAACTCACCTATTCTAAAAAGATTAAGTGATAACTGACGATAGGTCCAAAACGATCGGTCAAAGCCGATGCGCCCTGTCAATATTCGAAATTCTTTTACAAACCGAGAAAAGCATTTTATAGTACCAAAAAAGACTTCTTCACTTATACCAAATTCTTTATATTTTTCGTATGTGATAAGCGATGCCAAAAGATGGACTTTTAGTATTTTTAAACCGTCAAAATCGTTAATAAGTGAGCCTATAAGCCCGTTATTAGCGTTTTCTGCAACAGAAATGTCAGTTAATTTTAGACAATATTCATCGATTAACGCTTTATCTAAACCGATGTCGGTGTCTAAAATTAACTTGATTTCATCATCTAAAAATTCAGTTTTTTTAAGTAAATTTAAAAGTGTCATTTTAAGGCTTTACTACTATATCAACTAAATATTTTCTTAAGTCATCCGCTTTTATACCATCGTCCATACACATTGTATAAACGGTTTCGCTATCGATATTTTTAATGAATGTTACATCTTTAAAGTCAACATCCATTGCACGCTTGCAAGGTTTAGCGATAGGCAAAACTTTTCCCTTTCTTAAAAATACTACAACCTGATCTAACGCAACTTTTATAAAGTGGTTACCATTCTTTCTTTCCTTAGTTTTTATGCCTGCATTTGTAAATCTTACTTCAAGCATATCTTCGGGTAAATATACATATCTGCCAACAGAATTTTGTTGGTAAACGGGGGCAAGCATAATGGCATCGCCCATCATAAGTTGGTCTTCAATAAATGGTGCACGTTTGTCGTTTGGGAAACAAAAAGCGAGCGGTTTAAACAGCATATCGTTATTTAATGCACATTTTACATATTCACTGTAAATAAATGGTAAAAGTGCGTAACGTGTTTGCATAAGTTGCCTAAATTTGTCTGTAGCACTAAATTGGTAAGGTTCTTGCTCACGAGTATCCCATGGTGAATGGTTTCTATATAACGGTGTAAAGCAAGCAACTGCCATCCAGCGTAAAAGTAAATCTTGGGTTGTGTTACAGCCAAAACCGCCTACGTCTGCGCCAACATATAAAAATCCGCACATATTTAGCGATGGCAACATTTGGAAGTTAAGCAATAAATGCGACCACCATGATGCGTTATCGCCCGTCCAAATGCCTGCCGAACGGTGCATACCTATATATGATGAACGTGAGAAAAGAAGATAACGCTTTTCACTGTTATATTCTTTTAAGTAGTCAGCAGAACATTGTGTAAGTTTATAGCCGTAAAGGTTATGAACTTTGTCGTGTGATACAAGTTTGCCGTCAATGTTGTGGTAAAAGTCCTTGTAATCTTCTACATTGTTTTGGTAAGAAGAAATGATATCACGCATGGCTTCAAATTCTTCCCTTGGCATATCGGGTTTTACCTTTTTAAATTTTGTTAGCGATGCGTTTAAACGTTTTTTTGAATAGAAGATTGCAGGCTCGTTCATATCGTTCCAGAAGCCTTCAATTCCATTATCTAAATAAAATTTATATTTGGAACCAAACCATTTTGCGCTTTCCTTATTTAAGATGTCGGGTAAAACGCTGTCGCCGGGCCAAACGCCAACAACAAAGGGCTTACCAGATTTGTCCACGCAATATGCGTTCTTTTCCAAACCTTCAAGGTAAACATCGTAATCGTTTTTAACCTTAATACCGGCGTCGACAATGGGGACAAGCCTGATGCCACGTTCTTTGACCTTTTTTACAAAATTATCAAAGTCGGGAAAACGGCTTTCGTTGATTGTAAAGTCTTCATACTCAGTCATATAATCTATGTCCATATAGACCATATCGAGCGGAAAATCGTTTTCCTCGTAAGATGAAATTACCTTTTCAAAATCTTCAATCGAGGCATAGCCCCAACGGCTTTGGCCGATACCAAACGCCCACTTTGGTGGTATGTAACTTTGACCGATGATTGAACGGAACTCTTTAATAATTTGGTAAGCGTTTTCACCATTTACAATATAAAGATACCCATCGCCACGGCAAGTAACTTTCATCATGTTTGAATCGGTATAGCCGATATCAAATACTACCTTGTCAGCAAAGTCGAAAAAGGCACCAAACTTAACTTGACCATCAACAACAATAAAATTGTGTGAGCCGTATAATGATGTGCGTGTTTCGGTAATTACCGCATTATCTTCGTTATAACTTGTGTATATCCATCCACGTTTATTGATGCCACGAATTTGTTCGCCTAAACCGTAAACGATGTCAAGTTTTTTTAGTTGAAGATTAAATTCTAAAACACCTTCGTTTTTAAAATTAAACTCTGTTAAATTAGTTAAATCTTGCTCTTTAATTTCACTTATTACTGCACCTGTTTCTATTGGTGTACCAAAACGAAATTTTTTAATCATAACAATCCTATAACTTTAATTTTTTAATGGAATTTTTATTGATAACGGGCTTATAGCCCCACTTTTTAATTATTTAAGTTTACTGTTGTCATCCTTTGCCATCTGTATTCACACTGGTCAAAATCTTTTTCAAAATCTAAGCCGTTGCCCATAAAGCAAAGTAAATTTTCTTCTAATTCATCAATTTTAAAGGTCTTTTGTTTAAGGTATAATTCCACCTTTTTAATTGCGGTAGAAAGCCTTTCTTTTAACGCACCAAAGCGGATATCTTGAACGTCAAAACCGTTTGGACGGGCTTCCTTTTCCCATTGAATTGCAAAAGTTTTGTGTAAATTTTCCGCTAATTTTTGCAAATCTTTCATTTGTGAAAGTAACTTTTTAAGTCTTTCTTTATCGCCATTTTGGTATGCTTCACGCAGATTTATACCGAGTTCTGCTTTAATTGAAAGCACTTCGCACAAGTCCCTTTGCGTTTCAAAAATGTAAGACCATTCCCCTGCCCTTTTGCAAACTTTGGCAAGTTTTTGGGCGTGGGCTTTGTATAAATCGTTTTGTCCTTTTGCGATAATTGTATCTAGTGTTCCGAGCAAAATATCGTTAAATAAAAGGTATTTATTTGCGGTGTTGCGCTCGTCAATGTCGTTATTTTCGGTTATTCTGTTTGCTAAATCAATGGCTAAAAAGTCGGCTAAATTTAGCCCTGAAAAGTTTTTAAAAGCCCTTTCAAAATTTTCGTCCATCTTGTAATCATTATATTTAGCGTAGCCGGCGTAATAAACTGACGGCATTGTTGCAAAGCATGATGCTTCCGCACCGTTATCGCCCCAGCCCGTTACGATATAATGATCGATTTGATTTTGTTCACACGCAAGCATTGAGGTTTCGATTGCTTTGAATGAGTAGCGGTTATCTGGGGTAAAGCCCAACCATTTCCACGCACCGCCGGCAAAACCGATTTTGTTATTGAAAACTGCGTGCTTTTGCATCATTTGACTATAATGTTCTGTACTTGTACTGCAATAATCCCAATAAATAAGTTCGATGCCTTCTGGGACCAATTTAGCGATACAATCATCTAAATCGCTACCGTACTGGTCGTTTAATGTGAGCGAGAAGAACATATCTGACCACATCATGGGCTTAAAGCCGTATTTTTGGCAAAGTTCGTTGACAATTTTAAGGTGCTCTGCCATGATTTCAAAGCGTTTTTTGTAGCCGTGAAGGTCTAAATATTTTCCCCTGCCGAGCAAGTAGGCTTCGTCCATGCCGATGTTTATACGGCGTGAAGTAAAATATTCCGCACAAGTTTTAATAAGTTCTTCAACAAAGTCGTAAGTTGTGTTTTCGCCTACGAGCAAAATTTCGTTAATGTCAAAAAGGTTTGCCATGCTTGGGTATCTTACAATTTGGTTTAAATGCCCGAGCGTTTGAATGCACGGTACAAGTTCTATGCCGAAAACCTTACAGTATTCGTCAATGGCTTTTATGTCGTCTTTTGTGTAAGGTGTGCGAAGATAACCAAAGTATGGGTATTTTTCCACCTTGAAAGTGTCTTCTGTATAAAGCATAAAGGTGTCGTAACCGGCAATTACAAGTTGAGAAACCACTTTTTTAATCGTGTCAAGTTTGTAAACTGCGTTACGTGAGCAATCAAGCATATAAGTTAAATCGTTAAAGCGTGGCGTAAAGACCTTTTCCCAACTCTTTTTAGGTAGTTTTGTCTTTTCAAACGTGTCGCTAAACTGCTTTAACGCCCAAAATGCTTGATTTAATTTTTGATAGTAGATTGTAAGCGTGTTGTCGGCGTAACGAAGTTTTATTTGGTCGCCCAAAACAAAATTTACCATTACGCCATTTTCTGCCAAGGAAAAGCCGTAACTTCCCTTAAGTTTTGCAAGTGCTGTCAAAAATTTTTGGTCTTTAATACAGTATTTCATATTTGCAACCTTTATAAAATTTTTTTAATTTTTGTGCTAATAATTATTTTTGTGCTCATTTAACTTTTAGATTAGTCTATTTGAACAAGGCTGCCCAAACAGCCTGCGTATTGGGCGTTTTTTGCAAGTTTGATATCGTCTTTTTTGTCGATAAGTGAAAGCAAAATATCAAAATCTTTTGTAAGCCCACCGCTGAAAATAATTGCGTCTGGCGAGTAAAATGTGCGGATGTTGTCTAAGAAAATGTTAAGGTAAAAAGCAAACTCTTTCATAACAATTTTTGCATTTTTGTCGCTCGTTTTATATAGTGCGAAAAGTTGTTTTACCCCATCTAAATTAGGGATCAATTTTTTGGCTTCGTTATATAATGCTGTGCACGATAAATATGTTTCAGCACAGCCCAATTTACCGCAATTACACGGTCTGCCGTTTGGCACTAATACGCTGTGTCCTAAACGTGCACCGTCAAAATTTTTGCCACGGATAATTTTGCCGTTTGATAAAACCGCACCGCCGATACCTGTACCGAAAGTGATCATAACAAGTGTTTTATCTGCGCCGTAAAACTCTATTTGAGATTTAAGTGCGCAGATTGCATCGTTATCAACAACCGTTTTAATGTTATACCTCATTTGGACTTCTTCGGCGATTTTAAATCCTGTAAAGCCCTTTAAATTGTCCGTAGTATACACACAAACGCCATTTTTATAATCGATATTACCGGCAGAAGAAATGCCAATAATTTTAACATTTTCACACATTAAATTATCGATAACAAAGAACAAATTTTGCTTGATTTTGTCAAGCCCAAGTTTGCCGTTTGTGGGGGCGGAAAATTCCTTTATTATTTTATTTTCATCAAGTAGCACACCCTTTATTGTTGTGCCACCTATGTCTATTGCAATTTTAAACATAATAAGTAAAATTTATAAATATTTATTCGTTAAAATATAATTTTAATTCGGTTTCAAACATTCTTGCCCACGGCATACACACATCTAAATCTTTAACATATTTTGCTAAATTTGGATAGTTTTCTGCCATAAATTTTATGATATTTTCTTTGACAAGATCTGAAACTTTGCCACGTTTACTGCCTGCGTTAAAATAGTTTAAGTTAAGGCTTGGCAACATATTTTCTGTTACAAAAGTACGCACGTATGCCATGTAAGCCAAATCTTCATAATATCTTAAAAGCAAAAATTGTCTGTTTAACTTATCATCTTTACCGGTAAAATATAATACCGCTTGCGTACACGCTGTGCCGATTGTATTTGATGAAGTGTTCCAACCGGCGTAAGCAGAAATTTTAAGTAATAAATCTTTTTGATTAAGAATATTTATAAGTTCAATTTCACTGCCGTTTGCGGTTGCGTTATCGCACACTGCGACAATTTTATTTTGATTTAATGCGTAACTTATAAATTCTGTAAACTCGTTTAAATTGCGCTCTACATTATAACATTTATCGTAATCGCTATCGCCAAAGTTACACATTTTACTGCCCATACTTACCGCCAAAACAATGTCTGCTTCGCATAGAGAATACACACGTAAACCGCCAGCAGATAAAATGTGATATTTAATAGTTTCGTCAAGTGGTCTGTCTTCAAACCACGGAATTACAGTTTTTGCTTTTTCGCTTGCGTAATGCACATAAAACTTGGGTTTTTGACAGTTTAATTCGTTTATTGCACGGGCAAGAAGTATAAGCCCTGTATCGTCTGCCGATGGGTACATGCTTGTTTTTAAATGTAGTACGTTTTCTTTCAAAATTTCACGCACTGCCATTTGATCAAGCGAGGTAAAACCGTACTTTTTGGCGTCGTCTTGCGGAATTATAAAGTAGTCGCAAGTGCCGTCGATAATATAGCGTAAATTGTGTTTTAAAACGGCTAAATTTTTCTTTCGCCTATCAATAAAATCGTTAAGATAGTCTTTGTTTAAAGTTGCTTTTATCTTTTCAAATTGCTCTTTTTCTTCCCTATCTAAAATGCCCAAACTTTGCTTGTGTGAATATTTGCCGTAAAGGAAAATTTGTTCACCACATTCTTCGTAATAATCTGGCTCTTCATCGCTTGAAGAGTAACTTGGACAGCGCATGATAAGTTGAAAAAGATAAAGTTTCATTTTTAAATTTAACTTGCGCAACTTTTCAATGATTTTTGCCCTATTTATAAGTGTATTTTCACTTTCGTTGTGAAGTCTTGACGGCACAATTCCGCCGTAAATTAACGTTTCAAGCGAGATAATTGCGCAGTCTACGTCTTCAATATTTTCTAAAAGCCACTCACTAATTTTTGCAAAGTCTGCCGGCAACTTTTTATCGCCCATCATATCTTTCGGTGGCATAATTAAAGTGTAATCAGCACCGGGCATAAGCCTTGGGTAGTTGTAATTACAAGGTCTTTCGTCAAGTGGCAACAGCAAAATTTTTTTCATGAAAATTTTATTCCCCTTCGGCTTTTAAAATGGCTTTTTTATAAAAATCGGCAATTTTTTCCATACCTAAATCGGTTGGGTGGATGCCTTCAATGGTATATTTAGTATAATCTTTGCCAAAAACGTTTGACTTATCGTAAAATTTAATGTTGTAACCTTTCTTTATATAATCTTTAGCCACATTCCGCATAAATTTTACATAAAATTTGTTTAGATCAATGCGGAAAAGGTCGTATTTATCCATAGAAAATTTGATCCTTGACATCAAAACAACCTTTAAATTGGGCTTTTTAGCAAAAATTACGTCCAAAAATGGGCAAAGATTGTTATTTAAACGCTCATCAATGCCGGCGTTTGCTTCGGTGTCTAAAATCAACAAATCGTAATCATAATTTGATATGATTTTCGCCATTTCCCTTTCCATAAAAGCACAGCCTGAAAAGCCTAAATTGTAAATTTCGGTATCCAAAGTGCGTGATAAAATATTGGTATACGCCATTCCAGGTCGTGATGCCGAACAGCCTTGCGTAATGCTTGTACCGTAAATTGCAATTTTTTGACTGTTTGCAAAGTAAACAGGGCTTATATCACATCCTTTTAATACGCCGATTTTCAGGTTTTGCATACCCATATAAAGGGGTAAGTGTATTATAAATTTTCTTTCGCTATGGTTAAGTTGAGAAAAATCACCTATCCTGATATCAAATTGCGTTTCGCCAAAAGGGCTTGCGACTGCGTTATGTAAAATGTAGGTTTTTTCAATCTCGTCATACACATACAAATCAAGTCCGCTTGCGCCAATTTGCGACATGTTGGTCATGTTAAACTTTTCGTCAACGCTACCTTTTACGAAAATTTGTGGCGAGTCCGTTTTAAACTTTATTATTATTCCGCTGGAATGACCTGCAAGCCATGCAACGCCCTCATTTATTGGGGTAATAAATTCACGCTCTTTTAAAGTTAATCTGCGGTAGCCCTTTTCATTTGGGCAAAGTGTGCCGACCAAATTGAATTTTGACCTATCTTTGCCGTCGTAATAATCTACTTTAGCACCGTCAAATTTTGCGTAAACCATATTTTTATCGATATCGAGTATAGACATAATTACACCATTTACATAAAAATTTTAATTTTTGCCTTAATTTGCCACTATTTCCGCCTAAATTTTAGCGGTAAATAGTGGGTTAAAGCATATTTTATCAATTATTTTTCAGTTACTAAAACAGTGTTAATAACCGACCTTGTAGCAGTTAAATCGGTAAGACCTGTATCACTTGAACGGACCATTACCGTTTTAGTGCCGTTTAAGTTTACTGTAAGTTGGGTTGAACCGCCACCGTCAAAGTTTGCGCCGTTTTTGATGTTGTAGTAAACCATAAAATCTGCAATTTCTGGTAAACTTACGCCGTGTGTGTCGCCATCTTGCGCCTTTTTGCCGTAATACATTGACTCTACCGCAAAAATTACCACTGTGCCGTCCCCTTTAACACCAACTGCGCTTCTTGGAATGTCAGTTGACTGTGCTCCGTTTGAGTTTTCTTTGGTAACGGTTGGACTTACTGCGCCATTTTCGACAAGTGATTGACGGCAACCTAAAATTGTGTCGTAACCTTTCCACGTGTTGTCCGGTGATGTAACAAAGAAAGAAACATATTTTCTTTCAAGCGTAGAAAATTCAGTTGTGGCAGTGCTGTCTTTACCGACAAAAATGTAAGCAAAACTATCGTCCGGGGTGAAAGTGGTGTCAGCCGTACAAGTGATTTTTTGCATTACTCGCATGTGATTATATCCATTTGCGATGGTTACCTTTAATGCGTAGTCGCCAGCCTTACATGTAAATGGCGTTTTTGCATAGTTGAAAACGACTTTTGTTGCGCTTGAGTTTTGATTTTCCAACACTTCGTGCGTTTTTGAACTATTGTCTGCGCCGATTTTGTAAGTCAATTTTGCGGTAATTACCTGTTTTTTAACTTCTGCACTTTGGATATCGCCCGTGTATTTAATAATTGGGGCGACTTGTGCAGTGGTGTCTTTTACACCAAAAAGCATTGGTGCAGATGCTGGGACGTCTGCGCTTAAGTCTTTATAATCGTAATTTAAATTATCGTTGTGTGAATCTTTAACTATTATGCCGTCTTTTACAAAGGCATTGACGGGTTTTGAACCGAAAAAGTCTGCGTTTAAGTATGCGTAAACTTGTTTACCCGTTGCCTTTTCGTAAGCGGAAGCTTGGCGTGCCGGGACTTCTTTTGCAAGTTGGTCATAACTTGTCGTATTGTTTTTTGTGCCAGCCTTGATATTTACCTTTTCAAGGTCTACTTCAAGCGTGTAAAACTTTACGATATCGCCATTGTTTTTTGCAATCAATGTTTCAACCATAATAAGCCCGTCAACAACTTGTGTCGCCGTGTAAGTTACGCTTGATTTATCAAATTTTGTAAGCGAATAATCATTGTTAAAATCAACCGTGATTTTTGGCGGCGTATCATCATCTGGCTTTGTGTTTGATGTGCTTGACGACGTTTGACTTGATCCGCTATCGTCAGTTTGCGTTGGTGCACAAGCAAAAAGTGAAAATGAAAGCAATAAACAAAGTACTGCAACTAAAAATTTAAAACTCAATTTCATTTTTCCATCTCCTATATCAATATATTTTTCAATTTTTTATCTTGCCAAAAAGTTGTTTTTTTGATTGTTTTTTGGTGAAAATAATTTTCATTTTACACCAAAGTTCAACCATATTGTAACATTTTTGAAAGATAATTTCAATAGTAAGTGAAAAAATTTTTCTTAAATTTTTAATTACATATATAAGTAGATATAAAAAAGTTATTTATTCGTCGTAATTTAAAGTAAAAAATGGCTAAAAAAGAAGTTAAAAAAATTAAAAATTGGTAATTTTGAAAATTTATTGCAATTTTGATATTGATGTGTTAAAATTTAATTAGGAGGTGTGTTATGAACATAAAAACTATAAATTTAAACCTTTTATACCCCGTTAAAAGTGGTAAACTTAACGCAATATATTTAAATCCGCCTTTTGATGATACCAATGAAGCCTTTAAACGCCCTGCCATAATTATTTGCCCGGGCGGTGCTTACAACTTTTGCAGTAAGCGAGAACAAGAGCCTATTGCCACCTATTTTTTAGATAAGGGGTATCAAGTATTTTGTTTAGAGTATGGCACTGCGCTTGAAGGATATTTTTATCCAGAGCAACTTTACGAACTTGGTGCATCAATAGATTACATAAAGAAAAATGCAAAAAGTTTATATGTTGACGAAAATAAGATTTTTGTAATTGGTTTTTCTGCCGGTGGGCATTTGGTTGGCAATTTAAGCAATCAATATCAACTTGTAAATGATTATTTAAAGACCGACTGCAAACCAACCGCCGTTGGACTATGTTATGCGGTAATAAGTGCCGAGTATGGTCATACACAAACCATTTACAACGTAACTAACGGTTATGAAGAAGCAAAACAAAAAGAACTTATTGAGTTATTAAGCCTTGATAAACTTGTATCTAATAACACGCCACCTACTTTTATTTGGACAACCGCTGAAGATACTGTTGTACCGCCTGTAAATTCTTTAAGGTACGCCGAAGCGTTAAGTAAAAACGGCGTTAAGTTTGAATTACATATTTACCCTTATGGTAGACATGGGCTTAGCAACTGCCAAAGCGAGATAAATGAAAATTATCCTTACCTATCAAAAAACCGTCAATGGCTTAATAATATTGATGAATTTTTTAAAAGTTTAACATAAAAAGTGGGGCTATAAGCCCGTTATCGCCACTTTTTACTTAAAAAACCACGCTTTTATTATTTCATAAGCGTGGTTTTATTTTATTTAAATTAGTTGAGCATAACTGTCATTTCGACTGGGTTATGATCTGAGTATTCAAAGCCTGTATCAATAACATCTGCACCCTTTAATGTAATATTATTTGAGATAATAAAGCCGTCTATTGTGATAACAAACTGGTCTTTGTTGTATGGTCCGTCTGCGTTACGGCAACTTGGAACGGGATTTTCTTCGTTGAAAGGCTTAACAAGATTTAGCCCTGTACCTGTTAAATATTCTTCTTTAATAGGTTGCGCCCATGTGTAATTTGAGCCGTCAACGCCGAAAATTTCGCTACTGTTGCCGAGTAAGTCCTTGTTAAAATCGCCACCACAAATTATATAATTGCCCTTTTCGTATTCTAATTTCATATCATCAATTAGCCTTTGAAGTTGGATATCGGCAATTTTACCATCTGATGTATAGGCAGATAAGTGTACGCAGTAAAGTAAAAGTTCTTTACCGTTTTCAACATTTACCCTATTTACCGTGTAACACCTATCTAAATCAAAGTATTTTGAAAAGCCTGTTTCTACAGGTAAACTTCTTCTTACGCTACTTGTAATGCCGTATTTGGATGCAACCATCATCCCTGCTAACGCACTGCCGAAGGGCAAATTAAATGGATAAATAAGATATGGACTATCGTAGTTTATTGCGTAAGTTGTTTCGTAACCATTAAGGGTATCAAGATACATTTTTTCTTGGTCGACTTTATAACTTCTTGTTGCCTTTTTATCGACTTCTTGCAAGAAAATTATGTCGGGATTTTTTTCTAAAAGTAGTGCTATAGTACCGTTAATGCAGTTTTCTACTGATTCTTTAGAGTTTGCACGCCCCTTGTCCCCGCCGTCCATAAAGAAGCCAAAATCTGGGGTGTAAGCACCAAAACCAACGTTATAAGAAATAACTTTTATGTCGGTGTTTAGCGTTGCTTGGGTGGTTAAATCGCCCTTGATATCCAATGACAAATTGTCGTCAATACGCTTATAACTTAACATATAGTAAGCGGCGTATGTGCCAACAATGAGTATAATAATTGCTAAAATAATTAGCACCCATTTAATAATTTTTTTTGCTATTCTCATATAATAGCCTACCTAACTATTTAATATTGCAATTAGCACATAAATTTAGTTTGTTATATTTATTTTACCATAATTTTTTACTTTGTAAATACCCTTTTAAAATTTTCATGCTATCAAATTAAATATTAAATGAGAGTTAGAAAAAAAGTTAAAATTCGTACAAAAAAAAGCCCACAAAAATGTGGGCTTAAATTTTTAATTAGTCTTCAACCTTTGATAAAAGTTTAAGGTCGATACCCTTTTCACCGATCTTGATAATTTCTACATTTACCTTGTCGCCTACTTGTAAAACTTCGTCAACGGTGTTGACCTTTTTACCTGTACCGAGTTTAGAAATGTGAATCATACCGTCATGACCTGGAGAAAGTTCGCAGAATGCACCAACTTTTGGTAAGATGCGTGCAACGGTTGTTGAGAACATATCGCCTACTTCTAAATCTTTAGCGATGCTGATGATGATATCTTTAGCACGTTGAGCAGGTTCGATTGTTTCGCCGTATGATGCGATAAATACATTACCGTCGTCAGTAATATCAATTTTTGCGCCTGTTTCAGCGATAATTTTATTGATTGTCTTACCACCGCTACCGATAACGTCTTTAATCTTTTCAGGGTTGATTGTAAATGTTAAGATCTTGGGTGCGTACTTAGAAAGTTGTGCACTTGGTTGTGGGATGCATTCGAGCATCTTGTTTAAAATAAAGTGTCTACCTTCGTTTGCTTGCTTGATTGCTTGACGTAAAATTGTTTCGTCAATACCCTTAATCTTGATATCCATTTGAATTGCTGTGATACCTTTAACTGTACCAGCAACCTTAAAGTCCATATCGCCAAGGAAGTCTTCTAAGCCTTGAATATCGCTCATAACAGATACCTTACCGCTTTCAACGTCCTTGATTAAGCCCATAGCAATACCAGCAACCGGGCGTTTAATAGGAACGCCTGCGTCCATCAATGCCATTGTTGAACCGCAAACAGATGCCTGTGATGTTGAGCCGTTTGAAGATAAAACTTCAGATACAACACGGATGCTGTATGGGAATTCTTCTAATGAAGGGATAACAGGTTCTAATGACCTTTCAGCCAAAGCACCGTGACCGATTTCACGACGGCCAGGACCACGTAATGGTTTTGCTTCGCCTGAAGCATAGCCTGGCATGTTGTAGTGGTGCATATAGCGTTTTTCAACTTCTTCATCTAAGCCTTCAAGTTTTTGAACGTCACCAACTGTACCTAATGTACATGTTGACATAACTTGAGTCATACCACGTGTGAATACTGCTGAGCCGTGTACCCTTGGTAAAATGCCGTGTTCACACCAAATTGGTCTAATTTCAGTAAGTTTTCTGCCGTCGGGACGGATGCCTAAGTTGGTGATTTTTGCACGAACTTTTTCCTTAGTAATATAATATAAAGAGTCCCTGATTTGTCTTACGATATCGTCTTCGCTTAAACCTAAGTCGTCAAAGCCGTGATAGTTTTCGTCAAGGAAGTATTCTAAACATTCTTTTTCAACTTGGTCTTGTCTATCTTGACGTTCAAATCTGTCAAAAGTATCTAAAGCCCAGTCAAGTTTTGCGCCAGCGTATTCCCTTACCTTGTTGTCGAGTTCTTCGTAAACGTGGTAAAGTTCGATTTCTTTCTTTGGCTTACCGCATACTTTAACGATTTCTTCAACGAAAGCGCATTGTTTTTTGATTTCTTCATGACCGAATAAGATTGCGCCAACCATTTCTTCATCGTCAATTTCCTTTGCGCCAGCTTCTACCATCATGATAGCATCTTTTGTGCCGGAAAGGTTTAATTGAAGTGTTGATTTTTCACGTTGTGCTTGGTCTGGGTTGATAACATATTCACCATCAACGATACCAACAACTACTGCGCCTGTTGGGCCTTGGAATGGGATGTCTGAAATTGAAAGTGCGATTGAACTGCCGAGCATTGCGAATGGTTCTGGTGCAATGTCAGGATCAACTGATAAAGCGGTTGCAACAACTGTTACGTCGTTAAATAACCCCTTTGGGAATAATGGCCTGATTGGCCTATCGATAAGACGTGATGTCAAAATGGCTTTATCGCTTGCCCTACCTTCACGACGTTTGTAACTGCCGGGGATTTTGCCGATAGCATACATTTTTTCTTCATAGTCAACTGAAAGTGGGAAAAAGTCCATACCTTCACGTGGGGACTCGCTCATAGTAGCGTTTACCATAACTACGGTTTCACCGCATTTAACGATACAAGAGCCGTTTGCTTGTTGTGCGTACTTACCTACGTCAACGGTAACTTGTCTTCCGCCGATTTCGGTTTCAAATGTCTTGTGATTTTCTAACATGTCTACTCCTTTAAACTTCTTACTCTATTTATGGGAACAGTTTTGCGCTTGCAAAACTTATTTTTCACGATTTTTTATCTTGAGTTTAACAATTTTAATGTTAGCAAAAAAGTTGACAAAATTTAGTTAAGTATAGAAAAAATGGGGGCAGTATTGTACATGCCCCCTTTTTTAACTTACTTTCTAAGGTTAAGTCTTTTAATAAGGTCTCTGTACTTCTCAATGTCTTTTGATTTGAGATAGTCAAGTAAACCTTTTCTGCGACCAACCATCTTTAAAAGACCACGTCTTGAATGGTTGTCGTGTTTGTTTAATGCTAAGTGTTCATTTAAGTGGTTAATACGTGCGGTCAATAATGCAACTTGAACTTCAACTGAACCAGTATCGTTTTCGTGTACGCCGTATTCTTTGATAAGATTGGTTTTTGCTTCTTTTTCCATTTTAAATCTCCTTGGATAGTATAATATTCGCTTAAGACCGAGACGCCGTCCCAAAGAAAACTTGCGCCCAAGCCTAAGTACCTACAATATATTAACAAATTATTTACCTTTTGTAAAACAATTTATACCCATTTATTATTAAAATAACAAATTTTTTTAACAAAAATATTAAAAGAGCAAGTTTTTCTCTTTTATAAGCGTTTCCACCTTTGACAAATAGGCTTGTGTGTTTTTTGGTGCGCCGATTCGTGTGATTTTTCCGTTTTCGCCCACCTTTTTTGATACTGCGTTTGCGCCGTTTGCCAAAATGTCGGTTGTTTCTTCCATAATGTCAATGTTATAAACGCACTCTTTATTAGGTTTAGCATACCCTGTGTTTTCAAGGTTGCCAGCCATATATTTTTGGCGGTATAAATAATACGGGTTATAGCCCGCTTTTGCCAAAGCGTTGTGTGCGTATTCTACCATTAAAGAAACTTCTCTATCTGTAAGTTTATGCACTGTTTCTTTTAAAATAGATCCCGCTTTAAGTGATAATGTATGAACGGTAATATTTTCGGGGTTTAGACTAATTGCGGTGTCGACTGAATACTTAAAATCTTCAAACGTTTCACCTGTTAAGCCGGCGATTAAGTCCATATTAACATCAAAGCCAAAGTCCTTTACCATACGATATTTTTCCATAATATCATTTGCTGTATGACGCCTACCGATTTTTATAAGAGTTTTGTCGTTAAAGGTTTGTGGGTTTACGCAAACACGAGTAACATTGAACTCTTTCATCATTTCAAGTTTTGTTTGTGTTATTGCGTCAGGCCGACCTGCTTCAATGGTGTATTCTACATTTTGCTTACCGATACCGTTTAACAATTTATAAAATAAATCGTCGCTTAAAGACACCGGCGTACCGCCACCGATATACACAGAACGGATATTGTCGATTTTTGCCTTAGAAGCTTCAATTTCGTAAATAAGTGCGTCTATGTATTCGTTTTTTAAAGGTTCTTTGCCGATTTCGTTTGAGATAAAGGAACAATATTCACACCTGGATGGACAAAACGGAACTGAGATAAATAGGTCTTTATTATTGCTATCACGGTTGTAAATGCCCTTTTGAGTGTTTAAAATTTTTGCGATAAGTTGAGTTTTTTCTTTGCTGACAAGCATGGTATTTAAGAAAAAATCTTCAAAATTTTCGTCTTGTTGATATGCAAGTTTTGTTGGTCTAATACCTGTAAGTGCGCCCCACGGCAAACTTTCGCCTGTGTAACTTACGAGCGATTTATATAAAGACAACTTTAAAAAGCGTTTTTGTAAACGCTTTTCTTCAAGGGGGGTATTTGGACAATACAAGTATTGGTAAGAATAAGACTTTTCTAAAACGGAAACGTCAACCAAAAAATTTTCATCTTTTATTTGACCGTTTACGCAAACTTGACCAGAAAAATCAACGAACTCGTTTAAAACTTCTTGTAAGTCGCTTTGATAAACTTGATAATTTGTACTAATCATTTTTTATTGATAAAATATATGGATTGAATTTTGCTTCTGTTTTTAAGGTGGTAAATGCGCCGTGTCCGGGGTAAACTTTATAATCTATATCGTCAATAAGTAGGGCTATAAGTCGATTTATTGAGTTTTTCATGTTTAAATCGCTACCACCGGGAAGGTCTGTTCTGCCGACGGTATTTTTAAATAAAGTGTCGCCTGTGAACATTAAATTGTCGATAATAAATGTGCATGAACCTTTAGTGTGCCCTGGCGTTGAAATTACTTTAAACTTAAAATCGCCAACAATCAAATCGCCTTCGTCAAAGGTTTTATAATCGAAAATTGGCTGATAAGTTGTGCCAACAAATTGAGCAAGTGTGCCTTCGCTTGATTCGATAAGTTTTGAATCTGGTGTGGAAATATAGACATCAACACCCATATCACGTGCGCTTTTTACACCGTTTACATGGTCAAAGTGGCAATGAGTGAGTAAAACGCCAACAAGGTTTAAATTTTCACGCTGTAAAAGGTCTTTAACAATACTAATATCGCCACCTAAATCGATAATCACGCAGTCATTTTTGTCGTTTGCCAAAATGTACATATGGGAATCAAACGGCGTGTTTTTGGCAACAATTACCCTCATTTTTTCACCTTAAAAAAATAAAAATTATGTGTATAATTATTTATAGTTTTTGAATTTATTACTTATTAAATTTACTAACCGATTGTACGATAGCAATCTAAAACTTCCGGATGGTCGGTAAGTTTTTTAATAAGCATATCTAAATCTTCTTTTTTGTTAAGTTTTACGGTCATATCGGCAAGACAGAAGTGATTTTTTAAATCGATTCTGCCATTAAATGACATGATAAATAGACCTAATGCTTGGCAATTTGTAGATACGATAGACATAAGTGGGGCTTTTTCGGTTGCGGTAACCTTTAAACTTACCACATAACTATCCCCTGACTTACCTGTCCATTCGGCTGGTAAAATTCTTTCGGGGTCTTCGTTTTGCATGTTGGGACAGTCCGCACGGTGGACGGTAACGCCCCTACCACGAGATACAAAGCCGATAATGTTGTCGCCCGGCACTGGGTTACAGCAACCAGCAAACCTTATAAGCAAGCCATCAACGCCCTTTATTGTTACGTCGCCACTCATGTGTGAACGCTTTCTTGTAAGGACATCTTTTGAGGGCAAGTGATCGGGAACGAGCGGAGTTGCCTTCTTTTCTACATCGATAAACTTATAAATTACCTGTTGAGCGGAAACTGCGCCACAACCAACGGCGGCGTACATTTCGTCAATGGTGTTAAAGTTAAGTTTTTCAGAAACTCTTTCAAAAGCGGTGTTTGTAAGCAAGGTTGAAAAGTTGTAACCTTTGTTTTTCGCTTGAGTTTCGAGCATAGATTTGCCAAGTTTAATATGCTCATCAACCATAGTGCGTTTGAAAAATTGCTTAATTTTTGCACGAGTTGAGGTTGAATGGGTAATTTTAAGCCAGTCCCACGAAGGACCTTTTGAGTTTTTGTTTGTAATAATTTCAACAATATCGCCCGTTTGAAGTGTTGCATTGAGCGGAACGATTTTGCCGTTTACCTTTGCGCCAACGCACTTGTTGCCTACTTCGGTATGGATGCGGTAAGCGTAATCTATCGGCGTTGCCCCTTTAGATAAACTTATGACCTCGCCCTTTGGGGTAAAAACCAAAACTTCTAAATCGTAAATGTCGACCTTAAGCGATTCTACAAACTCGGTAGATTTGACGCCCGGCTGCCATTCCATGACCTCACGTATCCATGAAAGTTTTTTATCAAAACTGTCTTCGTCGGTCTTGTTTTCTTTATACTTCCAGTGTGCGGCGATACCGTATTCGGCAGTTTTATGCATTTCAAACGTTCTAATTTGAATTTCAAAAATTTGACCGAAGTCGGTAACGACTGTTGTGTGCAAACTTTGGTATAAATTGGGCTTAGGAATTGCTATATAGTCCTTAATTCTGCCCGGAATTGGTACCCATTTTTTATGGATTTTACCTAAAATTTCGTAACATTCGTCAACGGTTTCAACGATAACGCGCACTGCGATAATATCGTAAATTTGTTCAAGAGATTTGCCCTGCTTTTTCATCTTTTTATAGATGGAATAAAAGTGCTTTCTTCTTCCGATGACTTCGCCTTGAATGTTTGAAGATGCTAAAATTTCCTTAATTTCTTTAACCGTGGTATCTAAAAACTTTAATTTTTCGTCTACACGGTTGTTTACATTGTTTTCTAAATATTCGTAGGCTTCAGGATCAAGGTATTTTAAACATAAATCTTCAAGTTCGCACTTGATGTTTGAGATACCAAGCCTACCGGCAAGCGGTGCGTAAATATCTAATGTTTCGTTTGCCATGGCAAGTTGGCGTGTTTTGGATAAAAAGTTGAGCGAACGCATGTTGTGTAAGCGGTCGGCAAGTTTTATAATGATTACCCTTATATCGTTTGCCATTGAAACGAAAATCTTTTTAAAGTTTTCGGCTTGCTCTTCTTTTTTGGACTTAAATTCGATTTTTTCAAGTTTAGTAACGCCTTGAACGAGCGTTAAAATTTCATCACCGAACTCACGCAAAATATCACCTTCGGAAACCGAGGTGTCTTCGATAGTGTCGTGCAAAAATGCGGCGCAAATTGTGGAATAGTCCATGCCTAAATCGATTAAGATCTTAGAAACGGCGCAAGGGTGAATAAAATAATCTTCGCCCGATGCCCTTTTTTGACCTTCGTGTGCAGATTTGGCAAAATAAAACGCCTTTTGTATGACCGAACACTCATTTTCAGCATATTGAGTTTTAATTTGTTCTAAAATCTCTTGCTCGCACATACTAAACTAAACTTAATTCCCTTTAAAAATAAGGTAAATTTAAAAATTTATATTACTTAATTATATATTACTTAAAAATTGCGTATTTGAAAAGTAATTTTTGTTAATTTTGCAATTTTTCCACTTCGGTGTATATTTTTGAAGCGGACAAACTGCTTTTAATTGAATCGTTATAACGTAATTCGCCACGACTGAATTTGAAAATGCCTAACTCTAAAAATACTTCAAGCACAAAGACCGTTTGATATTTATTGTAACCAATATCGCAATTTTTTGCGAATTCTATTGAGTTATTTGATGGTGCACGGTCGTATTTTTTGAGCCT
This sequence comes from uncultured Clostridia bacterium, assembly GCA_944363645.1. Taxonomy (GTDB): domain Bacteria; phylum Bacillota; class Clostridia; order Christensenellales; family Borkfalkiaceae; genus UBA4636. Next base: position 119,175 of record CALVUR010000001.1, read on the forward strand.
ACGGAAAATTTCTGTAAATGTTTCCTTTGAAACATCTAAACTTGAGTAGTCAAAAGCCCAATCGGTGCGGTTTATAAATGTTTCTGTTATATTTTCGTTATAGTAAACCGTGCCAAGCGGTCTATCAAGGTAAACTATTTTTTTGTAACCGCTGAAAATAGGTTCTTTTAAGCCTATTACCACATTGTTTACTAAATTTTTGCCAGAAGTCGTGTATAAATACCTATCTATCCCTTGTAAGTTGGGGTATTTTTGCAAGGTATCAATGTTATAAGCCACGTAAAGTGTGCCAAAATGCTCTTTTTCGGTGGTCTCAACAACCTTTTTGGTCATATCGCTTGAGATATATAAAAAGTCGTCATTATCGTTTAAAGCGGTAATTAAACTTTCCCTAAAACCGCAAAGTTTTGCGCCGGGCGTTGAACTTATAACATATTCTACATCCCTTACATAGCCTTTTAAAGATTCTTCGTGCCTAAATACTGCGATATTTGGCTCGAACAAAATGTGCTTTTCAAAAGGTAAATCAAGCATGGGCTTACTTGAAAGTGCGTTAAAATAAAGCATTTCAATATAGTCTGTTTTGATTGCCAAGTGGGGTGAGCCCATTTTGATTGGGGTAGATTTTGTGTTTCTTGTGGAAATTGCAAAGATAGGTTTTTTGTTGGCTGTGCCAAAAGGCTCTAACCGATTTAACTCTTTGGCAAGTTCCAAAGTAAAGTTACTTTGTATCAATAAATCGGCATTTTTTTGTGGCTTAAAGCATTCATAAGAAAAGTTTTCGTCAACGTACTTTTCAAGCGCACTTTTAAATGCCTCGAAATTTTCAATATCACATGATACGCCCGCCGCCTGTGAGTGTCCGCCAAAATCAGTTAAATACTGCTTACAACTGCTGATTGCATCAAAGATGTTGATGCTTTCAACCGACCTTGCAGAGCCGTGTAATTTGCCGTTATTGTTGACAAACAAAATGACGGGGCGTGAAAATTCTTCAACAAGTTTTGAAGCGATTATGCCAACCAAACCACCATTCCAACTATCGTCTTGCATGATGATAATTTTCTTGTTATATGATGTCTGTACAAGTTTTTCACGCGCGCTTTTATAAAGGTTATCGCACTCTATTTGGCGGGTTTGATTGTAGGCGTTAAGTTTAAGCGAAAGTTGCTCTATAAGCCCGTTATCGCTTGAAATCATAAGTTTTAAAGCAGAGTCTGCATCGCCCATTCTGCCGGCGGCATTTATCCTTGGGGCGATAACATATGCTAAACTTGTAGAGTTTACATCACGCACATTTGATATGGCAATAAGTTCTTTTATCGCCTTTGAGCATTGACCGCTTTTTATAAGTTTAATGCCTTCATAAACGATATCACGGTTTTCTAAAACAAGTGGCATACTGTCGGCGATTGTGGCGATTGCTGTGTAATCTAAATACTTATAAGCACGCTCACCTAAAAGTGCGCAAGCAATTTTGAAGGCAACACCAGCACCGCAAAGCCCATCAAAGCCGTATTCGCTTGGTATTTTGCAGTTTACCACAATGGTATCGGGTAAAAGGTCGGGAAGTTCGTGGTGGTCGGTAACGATAACATCGACTGCCAAATCTTTTAAATATTCTACTTCTTTATACCCACTAATACCGCAGTCAACTGTGATAACGAGTGAAGGAAGATATTTTTCCATTAAATTATCGATATTTTCCACCGATAAGCCGTAACCAGATGTGCGTTCTGGCACGAAAGGAATTGCATTTATGCCGTATTCGGTAAGTGCCAAATACATAATTGAAGTTGCACAAATACCGTCGGCATCATAGTCGCCGTAAACGACAACTACTTCTTCATCTTCTTTCGCCTGTTTTAACCTTTCAACCGTTTCTTTAACGCCTTTAAGTTTGAAAGGGTCGATAAAGTGGTGTTTACCGGGGTTTAAAAAATATTCGATATCGCTATCTTCTACGATACCACGGCTTACCAAAATTGCGGCGGTTTCGGGATGTAAGTGAAAGCGAGTTGAGATTTCACGTATTAAGTTGTCATTTAGTGTATTGATACGGAAATTCATTTTAACCCCCGTGTTATTTTTATTAAAAATTATGGCGGACGACATACATCGCCCGCCTAAAAAATCCAATTTATTTGCGGAGTTTGTCCGCATTTATTTAATCAACTTATCAGGAATCTTGTTTAACAGGGCCATTAGCGTTGGAAACTTTTTTTGATTTACCCTTTTTACCAATCTTTCTAAATTGTACCCAAAGTGCAGGTGCAATAACGATTGATGAAATTGTACCAGCAACTAAACCGAAGATAATGGGGAGAATGAATTCTTGAATTGTAGTTACACTTAAAATTGCAAGGAATACAACCATTATCAATGTGGTAAGTGTTGACAAAATGTTTACAACAAGAGTGATACGAATGGCTTTATTTGCGATTTCCTTATCCGTTCTTTCAGCAGCGTTAGCAAGTTTGAGTTCTGCCCTTACCCTGTCGAAAATAACGATTGTAGCGTTGATTGAGTAACCGATAATTGTAATAACTGCAGCGATGAACGTTGAGTTGATGGTTACGTTGAAGATGGACATTAAGGCAAACATGATAAGTACGTCGTGTGCAAGTGCGCATACAGCAGCGAGTGCCGAACTGAATGTGAACCTGATTACGATGTAAATAAGCATTACAACAATAGCAACGATAATTGCGAGAATTGCAGACTTAATAAGTTGACCACTTGCTGTTTCGCCTACTGCGTAAGCCCTAATATCAGTCAAATCTAATTCAAGGCCTAAAGTGTCAGTTGCATATCTAAATAATTCACCGCAAAGGTCTTGGTCGCTTTCGCTTGTATAGATTTCTAAAAGGAAAGCCTTTTCGTCAGTGATTGTTTTGCCGTAGCGTTCATAACTTAAACGAATTTCGTAAATGTAACCTTCGTTTGCGTTAGTTTCTTGAACATCACCGTTTACACGATAACCTTGTTCAGTGATAACACCAACAATGGCTTCTTGATTATCTTTACTGATTTGAGCATCGCTTGTGATTTCGATTGTAGCACCACCAGTGAAGTCAATACCGAAGTTTAAGAATGTATCGCCGTTTGATACACGTACTACACCGAAAACAACACCAGCAATGATAACGAGTGCAGCAAGGATGGCAACATATTTAAACTTTTCAACTATTTTAGCGTCTTTTGGAAGTTTTTTCATATTATTCAACCTCCTTTTTTAAGTTGAAGAATTTTTCCTTGTTTTCGGTTAATGGATACATTACCTTTAAGTACCATCTTGTAAATACAAGTGACATTAAAAGTGAAAGTGCGATACCTACAAGCAAGGTAATTGCAAAGCCTTTGATTGTACCTGGACATAAGATCCATAATACGATTGCAGCCAAAATTGTGGTGATGTTGGAGTCGATAATCGTCCATAACGCCGTTTTAAAGCCTGCGTCGAAAGCGGTGTTAATCTTACCTTCTTTATACGATGCTTTAATTCTTTCAAAAATAACGATGTTAGCATCGACAGCCATACCGATTGATAAAACGATACCTGCCAAACCAGGTAATGTTAATTGTACGTTTGGAATAACTGCGAGTAAAATGATATAGCAGAATGTGTAAAGTAAAAGTGAGATACTTGAAGCAAGACCCATTGCACGGTAGACAACTATCATTAAAATAAAGATAACGAGCATAGCAATACCAGCAGCCATGATGGTTGTTGTGATTGCAGTTTCGCCTAAACGTGCAGAGATGCTTCTTGATTCACTGATTTCGTATTCAATAGGAAGTGTACCACTTTTAATTACTGATGCGATTGCTTCAGCAGAATCGTAGTCATCATAACCAGTGATTTCAGCAGAACTGTTGGTGATTTGTTCGGTAACTTGAGGACTTGAAACCAATGTATCGCCTAAATAGATGTACATTAAGTTGTCTTCCATATCCTTGATTACGTTTGTTGCGTTACTGAATTTTTCAATACCTGAGTTTGTAAATTCAAGTACAACAACATAACCGTTGTTAGGATCGTAACTTACGTAAGCGTCCTTAATATCGTCTTCACCATTTAAATATTCGTGCTTGGTGCTATCTTGGAATGATAATGTACCGGTGTTACCGATGATTTGTAAAATTTCATCAGCGTTGTCTACTTCAGGTACTTCAATCCTGATACGGTCGCCATCTTGTCTTGAGATTGTTGCTTCGGTAAAGCCCTTGTCGTCAAGACGAGTACGCAAAATTTCCATTGCGCTTTCAATCTTTTGGTTAGCCGTTGCCTCATCGTCTGTTGAGTCAACGGTTGGTGTTAAAACTACGTAATAGCCGCCCGATAAGTCAATGCCCTTTCCGATAAGGCTGATTATCGAATTGTACTGTTTTGTTTTTCCAACCGGAAAACTTGCCAAGCATAAAACGCCCATTACAGCAAGTAAAACAACTGTGAGTACAAGTACGACTATTGATTTCTTCTTGCTCATTATAGCCTCCTGATATTTGGGTAAGTCTTACTTACACGCCAATTTGGCGGTGCGTATTTTAGGGTATTCCACCTTACATACGCTTTTATATTATATTATTTTAATTTTAATAAGTCAATAATTTTAAACGGCTTTTTTATATTACACAAACAAAAAATGCAAACTTTTTTCGCCGTTTGCATTTTTTAACCCTTTTATATAACTAATTTTGCTTATTTTTTAAATTTGTAACCAAAATTCCGCCGATTGCGCCAACTATTATCAAAAACAAAATATCGACAAAAAACCAAAGGTTTATCGCTAAATTTTTTCCGATTATGCCGAAAATTAGGCTTGTAATTACCGAGTAAATTGCGCCGATTATTGAGCCGAAAATTATGCCTTTTTCACTAACGGAAATCAAAATTGCAACCATTAAGCAAATGACTTTTATCACCTGATTTATTGGCTTTATTACACCGCTACTTAGCCCCGTAGCCTTAACAATTAGTGCAAAAATTAGTTCAAGTCCCAAAGTAAGCGCAACACCCACAACAATGCCGGTCATTAAATTTATTGTCTTTTTCACTAAAAAAACCTCCGCAAAAACTAATTTATTTTATGCGAAGGTTTTTATTAAAAATGTTAAAATTTGCCCTTATTTACGGCAATTTTTTATCTAAATTTGTTAAATTTTAAGTTAATTTTGTTGATCACCGTTTGTTTCGGTTGTTTCTTTAACTTCTTCAACTTGTTCGTTTTGGCTTTCTGCGTTTTCTTTTGCTTCTTCAGCCTTGATTGCTTCTTCAAAAGTCATTTGATTTTTTGGTTGTTCGTAAACATCTGTTTCAGCAGTTTGGCTAATAGGTTCTTCAACTTGGCTGATTGCTGTTTTAAGGAAAGTAACGTAACTTATGTTGTCGCCGTAGCCTGTTTTGATTGTAACAAGATCTTTTTCGTCGTCTACATTAACAACTTCGCCATACAACATACCGATTGTTGTAACACGTGCACCAACGCCCAATTTTGCCATTTTTTCTTCTTGCATCTTGCGATATTTTTTGTTTCTAAAATAACTTGGTACAATAAGAACAACGATTAAAAGAGCGAATACTATCCAAATTACCCATGAAGGCAAGCCTGTTGGTTGCGCTTGTGATGAACTTGAACCACTTGTTACGCTTTCCGCTAATAAATTTAAAAAATACATTTTGATCTCCTTTAAAATTAGGTTTATTTAAAATGGTTTTTAAGTGCAAAAACACTCAAAACAATATGATTTTTGACAATTTTGAAAAATTTGTACAATTTATCAATATGGTACTAAATTTTATTACAATTTGCAAGCAAAATTTTAGATTTTAATGGGTTTCATTGTTTATTTTCGTAATTTTTATAAAATTCTTTTACAAAATCCATTAAATAATCACCTAAAATAGCCTTTCTTATATCACGCATAAGTTTGAGCAAAAATGTGGTGTTATGCAAACTTAAAAGCATACCGCCGAGCATTTCGCCCGTGTTTATAAGGTGTCTTACATAGGCTTTTGTGTAATTTTTACAGCAGTAGCAATCGCAATTATCGTCAAGTGGTGTAAAATCTTCTTTATACATACCATTTCTTACAACGATTTTGCCGTGTGATGTCATTGCTGTGCCGTTTCTTGCTATCCTTGTTGCCAAAACGCAGTCAAACATATCTACGCCACGAAGTACGCCTTCAATAAGACAGTCAGGACTGCCAACACCCATCAAATAACGTGGTACGTTGGTTGGAAAATGTGGATACATTGTTTCAAGCATTTTGTACATAAGTGGCTTTGGTTCGCCTACCGATAAGCCCCCGATACCGATACCGTATTTTGCGTAAGGAATTGTTTCTTTAAGACTTGTAAGTCTTAAATCTTCATAAAGATTGCCTTGTACGATTGGGAAAAGTGCTTGGTTTTCGTTTTTGTGGAAGTTGTAACAACGGTCAAGCCAGTTAAGTGTTCTGCGCATTGCACGCTCTGCTTTGTTGTGGTCAACGCCGTATTCACTGCATTGGTCAAACTGCATAATGATATCTGCGCCGAGATTGTTTTCAATTTCGATAGCACGTTCTGGCGTGATAAAGTGGCGACTTCCGTCAACGTTTGATTGGAAGGTTACGCCGTCATCTTTTATATTATTGAGTTTTGCAAGAGAGAAAACCTGAAAACCACCGCTGTCGGTTAAAATGGGCTTATCCCAATTCATAAATTTATGAAGTCCGCCAGCCTTTTTGACAATTTCATCGCCCGGACGCATGTAAAGGTGGTATGTGTTTGAAAGTATGATTTGTGCGCCTGCTTCTTTTAAGTCCCTTGGGAAAATGCCCTTTACGGTTGCTTGTGTGCCAACGGGCATATATATAGGTGTTTCGATATCGCCGTGTGGGGTGTGTAAAATGCCTGCACGTGCGCCCGTTTTGGCGTCTTGTTTTATTACTTCGTAAGAAAATTTGGGTTGGTTTTTAACTAAATTTTCAAGCCCATTTTTTTCTAATTCGCTCATATTTTACCTCGTGTTATGCTTAAATAAAGCCCTTCTTTTGTCTAATTTATTGGTAATATTTGCCGTGAAAAATTTGACAAGTTAGTAAACAAGTTTACTAAAATTTAAAAATTGTTAAATGAAGATACAGGCATCGCCGAATGAGAAAAAGCGGTACTCTTTTTCCACTGCTAAATTATATAGTTCTAAAATTTTCTCTTTGCCGACAAGTGCAGCAACGAGCATGATTAAAGTTGATTCTGGCAAGTGAAAGTTTGTGATTAAGCCGTTTATGCATTTAAACTTATAGGGCGGATAAATGAATATGTTTGTGTTGCCACTTGTTGCCCTTACAAAACCATCATTATCGGCAACACTTTCTAACGTCCTAACTGACGTTGTGCCGACCGCAATGATTCGTCTGCCTTCACGCTTTGCTTTGTTGATAATTTGTGCGTTTTTTTCGTCAATGGAATAAAATTCCGAATGCATTTCGTGATTTTCGACATCGTCAACCTTTACAGGTCTAAATGTGCCAAGCCCTACGTTTAACATTACTTCGGCAAACTCTACGCCCATCGACTTTAAATCGTCGATAAGTTGGGTTGTAAAGTGTAGCCCAGCGGTTGGGGCTGCTGCACTGCCTTCATTTTTGCAGTAAACCGTTTGATACCTTGACTGGTCTTGAAGTTTTTCTTTGATATAGGGCGGAAGTGGCATTTCGCCGACCGATTCCAAAATGTTTTCAAAAACGCCGTCAAAGTAAAACCTTATTACCCTACCGCCGGCATCGGTGTTTGATAAAACTTCAAACGAAAGTTGGTCGTTTACCGTAAATTTTGAGCCGATATGGGCTTTTTTGCCCGGTTTTACAAGTACTTCCCAATCGGTATAATTGATACGCTTTAACAGTAAAACTTCCATTTTACCGCCGTTTTGCGTTTTTGCGTACACCCTTGCTGGGTAAACTTTGGTGTTGTTTACCACAAGTAGGTCGCCCTTTTTCAATATGTTTTTTATGTCGTAAAAATGCCCGTGCGTTACCTTGCCCGTTGCCATTTCGTATTCAAGAAGTCTTGAACTGTCCCTTGGCTCTACCGGGGTTTGCGCAATCAATCTTTCGGGCAAGTCATAGTAAAAATCGCTTGTCTTCATATTTATATCTTTTATCGCCTTTGGACTTTTGCCGTTGGCTTCGATTTGTTTATGTAATTTTTTGTAGTTTTGTAGTTTGGTCTATTTGTGATTTTGTCTATTTGTGATTAGTTTTAACTATTCTTTATCGTTGTCGAAAAAGGTTATTTGGTCTTTTTGGGGCTGTTTTAAGCCGATGTGTTTATAGCCCAAATGAGTTAGCACCCTACCACGTGGTGTCCTTGCGATATAACCAAGTTGCATAAGGTAAGGTTCGTAGACGTCTTCGATTGTGTCGGCGTCTTCGTTTATGGTTGCGGCAATAGTTTCAAGTCCAACGGGTCCGCCTTTAAATTTTTCTGCCATTGCACGAAGAATGTTTATATCGATCAAATCAAGACCGAGGTCGTCAATTTCGAGCCGTTCGAGTGCGATTTTTGTGTCGCTTAAAGTGATTTTGCTGTGTCCGTTTACGATTGAAAAGTCCCTTACACGGCGTAAAAGACGGTTTGCGATCCTTGGCGTACCACGGGAACGTTTACCTAACTCCAAAGCAGATTCTTCAGTGATTTCCGCACCCAAAATTTTGGCGGAACGCTTTACGATTTGGGCGAGTTCTTGCTGGTTGTAAATTTCTAAACGGCAAATTACACCAAACCTATCACGAAGTGGTGAGGATAAGGAGCCGAGTTTGGTGGTTGCGCCGATTAGGGTAAATTTTTTGAGCGGTAACTGTATGATGCTGGCGGACGGGCCTTTGCCACTTATGAAGTCAAAGGAAAAATCTTCCATTGCGGGGTAAAATTTTTCTTCTACGCTACGATTTAAACGGTGAATTTCGTCAACGAAAAGGACGTCGCCTTCGTTTAAGTTGGTCAAAATTGCTGCTAAATCGCCCGATTTTTCTATCGCTGGTCCGCTTGTGATTTTGATTTGAGAGCCCATTTCGTTTGCGATAATGTGCGCAAGCGTGGTTTTACCAAGTCCCGGTGGGCCGTATAATAGCACATGGTCTAATGATTCGTGCCTGAGTTTTGCCGAATGCATAAAGGTGGCTAAGTTTTGTTTTACCTTTTCTTGACCGATATAGCCTTCCATGCTTTTTGGACGAAGTACATTTTCTACTTCGTCAAATGCTATATTTTTTTTAGGCTCTACTATACGACTTCTTCCCTTTTTTTCGTCGTCAGCCATGCCTGAAAATATGATTTGATCGTCAAACATTTTACACCTTTTAATTAACTATTGCATTTTTGCTCTGTTATTGCAATTTTTGTGCTGTTATTGCAATTTCTTATCATTTTGCGTTTGGTAGTTGTGCTAATTTTTTTAACTTTTGCTTACAGCAAAAATTATTTAGCAAAATACTTTAATGCGCCTTTTATGATGTCGTTTAAGCCCGAACAACCGTCTGTTATAGCTTGCGAAACGGCTTCGGTTGCTTCGGTACGGTTGTAACCTAAACTCATTAAGGCAACGATTGCGTTTTCGCCTTCGCCCGATATGTTGGTGATTGGGGTTTGTGTTTTTTGGATGGGGGCTTTTTGCATTGCTTCACGAAGTTCAACAATGATTCTTTCAGCCGTTTTTTTGCCTAAGCCCTTGATTTTGGAAAGTGATTTTACGTCGCTTGTGGCGATAAACATTGCCAAATCGTTTAAACTTGTGCTTGACAAAATGCCGATGCCCATTTTTGGACCAACGCCCGAAACGGTGATTAACTGCAAAAACATATTTTTTTCTGCAATGTTGTCAAAGCCGTAAAGAGATATGCCATCTTCTTTTACTGCCAAATATGTGTATGCTTCGCCACCCATGTTTTGCACTAAGCGTGCGTAAAGGGTTGCCGAACACATCATTTCGTAACCGATACCGCCCGTTTCTAATATTACCGAAGTGCCGTCATGGTGGATCAATGTACCTTTTATGTAACCTATCATATTTATGCCCCTAAAATCTAATTTTTAAAAATTTGTTAAGTCGATAATATGTGTAAATTTTCTATATTTATTTAAACGCAATTTACGCCTTTTATTTTATACCAAAACTTGGTGCAAAGCGTTTTGTGTTTAAGTGAGTAAGTGCCACCGCCAAAGCATCGGCGGCATCGTCTGGTCTTGGGATCTTTGCCAAACCTAAAAGGTTTGCGGTCATATACTGTATTTGCTTTTTTTCCGCACGGCCATAACCTGTTAAGGCTTGCTTTATTTGAAGCGGGGTGTATTCAAAAAGTTTTTGGCAATTTTTATAGCATGTTGCAACGATTACGCCCCTTGCGTGCGCAACGTTGATACCTGTTGTAATGTTGGTGTTGAAAAACAATTCTTCAAGTGCGATTTCGTCGGGTTTAAATTTTTTAATAAGCGTTTGAACGCCCCTTTCAATAAGACAAAGTCTTTCAGGGAAAGTAAGTTCTTTTGGCGTTTTTATTGCGCCGTAATCAAGGGTGCGTTTTACACCGTTTAACTCTTCAATAACGCCGTAACCTATTGTTGCAAACCCGGGGTCTATGCCTAAAACTACCATACAATATGCCCCCATTTTAATTATTTTATTTTACTATAATATAAACTAATTGTCAATTAAAAAGCCGTAAAATGCGCACTTATATGAAATTTTAAGTGGCGTAATTTTTGATTTTTTGCTACCTTTTAAAACGATATATTTATCAAATGGTTAAAAGACCTTTCTAAAAAACAAATTTTAATTTAGAAAAATTTTTTAAAAGTGGGGCTATAAGCCCGTTAACGTGCATTTTTTATATTTTTAGGTAAAAAAAGACGACAGGTATAACTTGCGCCATACCTGTCGAAATTAAGGAGAAAGTTTTTGGGGAAAAACTTTAGGATGATCTAATTTAAAAATAACACTTTAAAAGGATGAAGTAACAATTAAGACACATTGCGTCCTAATGTTTACAATCGTATTATAACACGAATTTAAGCATTTGTAAATTACTTATGTGTTTTTTTTGAAAAAATTTTTTTATAAAATGGTGAAAAATTTGCTAAAAAAACTAAGGGATAGCGATTTTTATCGCTATCCCCCTTTATGCCTCTGTCAAAGCAGAGGCCTTTTCGTTAGTTAAAAATAATAAACAAAACTTTCCTTTGCTTTAACAGATTTATATAACGGCTTATATTCAAGTTTACTTATATTAACTTTCGTTAAGTGTTAAACTTGCGCCGTACAGTAGTATTATGGGCTTAACCACCCATTATATACAAATTTTTTGCTGGAAAATTTTGTAAATTAACTTTGTTTTGATATTGTTCCGCAGTATGGACAAGTACCTTGTTCACGCTGACTGTGTGTATATTTTGCGCCACATGATTCGCAAACAACTTGAATAAGGTCTTCTTTTTTGTTGCGGTTTAAATTTAGTTGCAAGGTTTCGCCGTCGAATAAATAACCGCTTATATACCCTTTTTCGATAATGGTATGTATTGTTGCTTTAACCTGTTCAGGCTGTTCGTTTAAGTGCATTGCTAAATCTTCGACCGTATATAAATGCTCGTTTTCGATTGCGCTAACGAACCTTTTTAATCGTCTTATGGCGCCGTACTGTACCCAAATAATGGGTGTGCCGTAAAAGCCGGCAATTACTAAGATTATGCCGATAACCATAATTGCCCAAATTTTATTTACTGCGCCCAAAACGATTGCTGGGATACCCACAACAAAGCCAACAGAAAGTGCTATAGCAAAAATTAAAACATTTCTTACCGTTTTATTGATTTTATCCATTTAAATTACCTCTTTTCATCATTATATCATAAAATTTATAGGTAATCAAGTTATTTTTTTACATAACAAAAAGGAGCAAGAGTTGTTGCACCAATAAAAATTATTCTTCGTCTTCGTCTTCTGGAAGGTCTACGTTGTGGTAAACTTCTTGAACGTCATCTAAATCTTCTAATGCGTCGAGCATTTTTGTAAATGTTACGATTTGAGTTTCGTTAAGTTCGATCTTGTCGTTTGGAACCATCATAACTTCTGCTTCCAAAAATTCAAGGTTTTGACCTTCTAAATATTTACGTACTTCAGAGAAAGTTGCTGGGGTTGTCCTGATTTCGTAAACGTCGTCTTGAACGATGCAGTCGTCTGCGCCGGCTTCTAATGCGTAGCCCATAACTGTATCTTCATCTAAATCGGGTGTTCTTTCAATAACGATTACGCCAAGGTTATTGAACATAAAACTTACGCTACCGGATGTACCTAAACTTCCGCCGTATTTATCGAAAATATGTCTTACTTCACCAACTGTTCTATTTTTGTTGTCGGTAAGAGTGTTTACTATAACCGCACTACCGCCTAAGCCATAGCCTTCGTATACCAATGTTTCATAGTTTACGTTGCCAAGTTCGCCAGTTGCTTTTGCGATACTTCTTTTAATGTTATCATTTGGCATGTTTGCCGCTTTTGCTTTTGCGATTACGTCGGCAAGTTTGCTGTTTAAGTTAGGATCTGCACCTTGTTTTGCTGCAACTGCGATTTCCCTACCAAGTTTGGTGAAGATTCTGCCACGTGCTGCATCGGCTTTGCCTTTTTTTGCTTGTATATTGTGCCACTTGCTGTGTCCTGACATAATTATTCTCCTTTTTGATTGAATGTAAGTTGATAAAGTAAAATTGAACATGAAACCCCGGCGTTTAAACTTTCCATTTTATCGCTCATGGGTATTTTTACCCTTTTTGTCGCACTTTTTTTGACTTCACTTGATAAACCTTGCCCTTCACTGCCGATTGCCAAACAGAATTTTTTTGGCGGTGTGAAAGTAAAGACATTTTCGCCGTTTAAGTCGCCACAAATAATTGGGGTATCTTTTAGGGCGGATAAAACTTCTAAATAAGTGCCGGTATGAATGTTTACATTAAAAATACCGCTCATACTTGCCCTTACTGTTTTTGGTGAATATGCGTCCGCACAATTTACCATGTAAATATCTTTTATCCCAACCGCAACGGCAGTACGAATTATCGTACCAACATTGCCGGGATCTTGCACGGTATCAAGTAAAATTGAGTTAGAAAGTGGGGCTATAAGCCTGTTATCGGGCTTTTTTGCGATTGCAAGTATGCCTTGTGGCGTAACTTGATCAGATAGATAATCTGCAATATCTTTAGTTACTTCTAACACATCAAAGCCCAAATTTTTATAGGGTAAAACTGCCAAGGATGTGCCGACGATTTTGACAATAGAAACGCCAAATTTAACGGCTTCTTTAACGAGTTTTTCCCCTTCAATAAGGTATAGACCGCAATTATCACGATGCTTTTTATCCTTTAAAAGGGATATATTTTTAATCTCGGGGTTTTTCCGTGATGATATTTCCATAAAAGCAAAATGGACCGCAAAACATAAGCGGTCCTTTTAGTAAAAATTAAGCTAATTTAGCCTTTACTTGTTCGCAAAGAGCAGTAAAGCCTTGTGGGTCGTTAATAGCCATATCGGAAAGAACCTTTCTGTTAAGATTAAGACCTAAAACGTTTAAGCCGTGGATAAATGTGCTGTAGTTTAAGCCATTTTGACGGCAACCTGCGTTGATACGTGCGATCCAAAGTTTACGGAAGTCACGTTTACGGGTTCTTCTTGATACATAAGCATATGTCAATGATTTCATTACCGCTTGACGAGCAACACGGTAAAGTTTACTTTTTGAACCAAAATAACCTTTGGCAAGTTTTAATATTTTTCTACGCTTTTTAACAGCGTTTACGCCTCTTTTAATACGCATAATCTAAATCCTCCCTATTAGTCCTTATAAGGAATCATATTCCTGATTGTGTTTTCTTGAGTCCTTGATACGTAAGTAGCAGATCTTAATCTTCTCTTTCTCTTAGTATTCTTATTTGCAAGTTTGTGGCGGTGACCAACACTGCTTCTTTTAACCTTGCCTGTACCGGTTAAGCTAAAACGCTTTTTTGAACCGCTGTGGGATTTCATTTTAGGCATAATTAAGTCCTCCGTTTATATCATTATAAAAATTTTACAAATTTAGTTGCCCAAATGGGCATAAATAACCTTTATTTTGCTTGGTGATTAGGCTTTGATTGGTGCAAGTATCATCAAAATGTTTCTACCTTCGGTAAGTGGCTTCTTTTCCATAACCGCGCTTTCTTTAACGAGTTCAAAAAACCTATTCATAACATCGATGCCGATGTTTGAGTGGGCATTTTGTCTACCACGCATTTTAATGGAAACTTTGACCTTGTTACCTTGTGATAAAAACTTGATTGCTTGCTTGGCTTTAACATTTAAATCACCTACGTCAATGGTCATTGACAACCAAATTTCTTTAAGTTCGATAACCTTTTGGTTTTTCTTGGCTTCTTTTTGCTTTTTCAAAAGTTCAAAGCGGAATTTGCCGTAGTCCATAATCTTACATACGGGCGGATTGGCTTGTGGTGATATTTCAACCAAGTCCAAATTGGCTTCTTCAGCAATTTCTAAAGCCTTTTGCGAACTCATGATGCCAAGTTGTTGACCGTCTTCGCCAATTAACCTGACTTCTTGATGTCTTATCATTTCGTTGATGTTGTTAGAAACTTTAATAGTAAGTCCCTCCCGGCAAAATAAAAATCGGGCCTTCCGCAGAGAAAACCCGATAAAAATCACATAATAATACTAAACAATGCCGTCTTTGTTATTATGTACCGCTTCACTTTTGCTAACGGTGAGAAGTCCCCTTCTGCTTCAAGCGTATCTATAGTAACACCCTTTAAGGCATTTGTCAAGTAATTTTTTGCGTTTATTTGATATTTTTGAACATTTTTTGACCGCATTTGGTTTTGTCGGTTTTAGTAACAATATCAAGGTTTTTATTGTTGCTAATTAATGGCTAATATTAGTCCTTATAAACAACTTTATTACGGTCTTCAACGTAGACTTTTTCGATAAATTCGTCAACGTTCACGCTACCTAATTCGCCTTCACGACGGCTTCTTACGGAAACAGTTGTACCGTTTTCGACTTCTTTATCGCCAACAATGAGCATATATGGTACTTTGTCAAGTTGAGCATCACGAATCTTTCTGCCGATCTTTTCTGAACGAGTATCAACTTCACAACGTAAGCCTTTTTGGCGAAGTTTTGCAGCGATTGAGTTTACATAGTCGATAGCCCTATCAGTTACGGGTAAAAGTTTTACCTGAACGGGTGCAAGCCATGTTGGGAATGCGCCAGCATACTTTTCGATAAGCATAGCAAATACTCTTTCATAACAACCGATTGAACTTCTGTGAATTACAAATGGTGTTTGCTTGTTGCCGTCTTGGTCGATATAACTCATTTCAAAACTTGTACCAGCAGCGAAGTCTAACTGAATTGTAATAAGTGTGTCTTCTTTGCCGTATACGTTTTTGGTTTGAACGTCAAGTTTTGGACCATAGAATGCCGCTTCGTCTTCCGCTTCAACATAGTCAAGTCCTAAGTGATCCAAAATCTTTTTCATTAAGGCTTCAGTTTCGTTCCATGCCTTATCGTTATCAATGTATTTATCATTGTCTTTACCACGTTTAGAGAAACGATAAGTAATGTCGTTTTCCATGCCGAGGCATTTTAAGAAGTACAAGCTTAAGTCAAGACAAGCCTTGAATTCTTGTTCAACTTGATCGGGTGCGCAGATGATATGACCATCGGATAATGTGAACTGACGAACACGAATTAAACCGTGCATTTCGCCAGATGCTTCTTTACGAAGAAGTGTAGCGGTTTCGCTAAATCTTTGTGGTAAATCACGGTAAGATTTTAAGCCGTTTTTATAAATTTGGTATTGGAATGGGCATGTCATAGGACGAAGTGCCAAAACTTCGCCTTCGGCATCAGGATCGCCGATAACGAACATTTTATCACGATAGTGATCCCAGTGACCAGAGATTTTGTAAAGGTCGCTTTTTGCCATGACAGGGGTACGTGTTGGCATAAAACCACGACGTTCTTCTTCGTCTTCAACAAATCTAATCATGGTTTGCATAACCTTTACGCCCTTTGGCATAATTAGTGGCAAGCCTTGACCGATAACTTCGCTTGTCATAAAGTAACCTAAATCTCTGCCGAGTTTGTTATGGTCTTTTGCCTTGATTTCTTCCTGTAATTTTACATATTCGTCAAGTTCACTCTTTTTCTCGAAAGCGGTTGCATAAATACGTGTGAGCATTTTGTTTTTCTCGCTACCACGCCAATATGCGCCAGTGATTGACATAAGTTTGAAGGCTTTGATTTTACCCGTTGACATAAGGTGTGGACCTTTGCATAAATCGGTAAATGCGCCTTGTTTATAGAATGAGATGTGTGCATCTTCAGGAAGTTCTTCAATAAGTTGAACTTTATATGGTTCATTGTAGCCTTTCATAAGTTGAATTGCTTCTTGGCGAGGAAGTTCAAAACGAGTTATAGGAAGGTTTGCTTTAATGATTGTGTGCATTTCTTGCTCGATTTTTACCAAATCTTCTTGAGTGATAGGTGTCTTAAAGTCAAAATCATAGTAAAAACCGTTTTCAATGGTTGGACCGATTGCAAGTTGTGCGGTTGGGTAAATGGTCTTTACCGCTTGCGCTAATACATGTGAACAGGTGTGACGATAAACATCTAAACCTTCTTTATCCTTTAAGGTGTAAAAGTTTACTTCGCAATCGCAATCGATTACTTCTTGCATGTCTTTAAGTTCGCCGTTTACTT
Organism: uncultured Clostridia bacterium; assembly: GCA_944363645.1. Taxonomy (GTDB): domain Bacteria; phylum Bacillota; class Clostridia; order Christensenellales; family Borkfalkiaceae; genus UBA4636. Next base: position 135,971 of record CALVUR010000001.1, read on the forward strand.
TTGCAACAACGGCTTCCCTTGCTAAACCTTCTGATATGGACTTAGCAATTTCAAGTAAACTTAATGCGCCATCAAATTGTACTTGATTTCCGTTTTTTAAAGTTACCTTCATAATATCTCCTTATATGTTAAAAAGTTTATTTTTTACTAATTTTTTCTCGTGCTTATCCTATTTTTATCAACTTTTTTTGGGGTGATTTTGGGCAAAATTTACGCTAAAAGCCCGATAATGTATGCGGTTTTTCGCAAAGTTTGGTTGCAAGTTTGGTTACGAATTTGGTTGCGAATGTAGTTGGAAGTTTTGGTTGCGAATTTTTTATAAGGTGTAACGGGGAATAAAAAAACGCCCTTATGCAAAAACGCATAAGGACGACTTAGTTAAGACGTGGTTCCACCTTACTTCGCAACACACTTTAACCCATGCGTGTTGCCTTAATTTCGGCAATTGGTCGCCGTAACCCCCATTCAAAAGTGGTTTCGCTTGTCGGTATCCCTTATGGTGCTTACAGCCGATGACACCACTCTCTTTAAGTCTTCCCGAGGCTACTTGTCTTTTGATGCACGAGATAAATTGTTACTTTCATTATAAACCTTTAAAAATTTTTGTCAACGAATTTTAAGTGTTTTTTTCTTTTTTGAAAAATATTTTATCGCCTAAAAAGTTGGTAAGATATTTTTGGTCTGTTTCACTCAATTTTGTGTTTAGTTCGGCTTCGCTAAAACCAGATAAAATTACTTCACGGGCAACCGTTCCGCTTTCTATATTTTTGGTCAAAAAGCCCTTTTGCATGCGGTTATAATGGCTGTCATAAACCTTATTATTATAAATGTAACAGCGTTTGCCACGCTTTTCGGTTACGATATATGATACAAAGTCGTTTAACCTTTCCAAAGTAAAATAAATGGGGATATAACCTACAATTTCGGTCCACTTTTCCTTTAACGGTTTAAGCCGAAAATTAAAATATCCGTCGATTGAAAAATCGGTTAAATCGAGATTGCCTTTTAAAATGTAACGCTTATCTTCGTCAAGGTCGGCTGATATCAAAGATGCAATAAGCATTTCATAATCGAGCGAAGTAAGACCACATGTGCGGATGTAGCGTGTAAAATAATCGTACTTATAATTTACCACAATTATGTCGGCAATTTTATCGAGCAAAACTTCTGTTACGATGTTTTTATGCTCTTCATTAAAGTTTAAATTAAGCGTTGCCCTTTCATCTTCATGGGTAAGTTTTGTCCTTACATTAAGTTGACAAAATAAGTCGTGTGTGGTGTTTATAATGTAATTTAAATTTTTACTTTTTTGACTGCATTCATTGATATAATAGTTCATTTTGTTCATTGATTTTTATGTAAACTTAGTCCAATTTTATTTGATTTTTGCCTGATAATTTACAATTTAGTGGGCAGACGTGGTGAGTTTTAGCACATTTTCCCCTTTTTTCTTCAATTTTATTTAGGCTGTCTTTTTTACCTTTGCTACCCCTTTTTTTATGTGTAGCCTAAAATTTATTATGCGGTAAATAAATTTATAGCCTTCGCTAAATGCAACAATTAACAAACACAAAATTGTGATTTTTAAAATCATATTCATACTTAATTTTACCGTGCCGAAAAACTGCGGTACAAAGGTTATAATTAGTATGTGAATAAGGTATGTCGCAACGATCATGATAAGCAATAATTTATTGCTGAAAAACTGTTTAAAGGCAGATTGCGATGTAACTTCACGGCAATTTATGGCGTTAAAGACTTGGAAAAATACGAACATTGTGATTATTACCGTTTGTTGTTCATAAAGGTTTGCGCCCAAAAAATTGTAAAAGCGTTGCAAAGTTACGACAAGGCACATAATCGCCGAGTGAAGAGCTATGCGGATGAGAATTTTTGTGCTTAAAATGTCGTCGGTGCGCTTTACCGGTTTATGCGTTAAATAACTTTGTTTGCGCATTTCAAGCCCTAATGATAAGGCGAGCGGTCCGTCCATGATGATATTAAGCCACAACAAGCATGTGCTTGAAAATGGGCTTTGTAAGCCCATGAGTAAACTTACGATAATTATGCTCATTGAAGCAAGGTTTACGGTGAGTTGAAACATGATAAACCGCTGAAAATTTGAATAAACATTTCTGCCAAAGGTGATGGCTTTTAGTATAGTGGAAAAGGAATTATCAAGTAACACAACGTCGCTTGCCTGCTTTGTGATTTCGGAACCAGAGCCCATGCTTATACCTATGTCGGCATGCTTTATCGCCGGTGCATCGTTTACGCCGTCGCCTGTTACCGCAACGACTTCGCCAAGACTTTGCAAGGCTTTGACCACCTTTAATTTTGTTTGTGGTGTACTGCGTGCAATTACCGTGATATTTTGAATGCGTTCTTTAAGTTGGTCTTCGGATAAACTTTCAATATAATCGGCGGTAACGACTTCTTCGCCGTAAGCGGAAAGCCCTGCTTGAATTGCTATATTTCTCGCCGTTTCCTTATTATCGCCCGTAAGCATTTTGACTTTTATGCCAGCCTTTTTGCAACTGTCGATTGCATCTTTTACGTCTTCACGAAGTCCGTCGCTTATGACCGCAAAGCCGTCAAACTTGTAAACGCCACGCTCACTTGATGCAAAGGCAATTACCCTTCCGCCACGCATTTGTTCGCCACTTATATTATCTAAAATTTGTTCACGCACACGATTTGTCATCAAACATTTTTGTAAAACTACTTCGGGTGCGCCCTTTAAATAAACGACCTTTTCACTGCCATTTTTAGTTAAATTTACTTGCGTTTCCATGTACTTTAACTGTGAAGAAAATGGCGTTAACAGGCTTATAGCCCCACTTTTTCGAATTATTTCGTAATTTATGCCACTACTTTTCAGCCCTTGTAACAAGCAAATTTCCGTTTGATTACCAACATAAACTTGCTTGCCGTTTTCGTTTATTATTTGTGCGGTAGAGTTATAAGCGATATTGTTTATAATGGCTTGATTTTTAATTTTTGATGGGGAAGAAGTTGCTTTTTCAGTTACAATTTTTGTAAGTGTCATTTGGTTTTTAGTGAGCGTACCCGTTTTATCTGAACAGATAACACTTACGCACCCTACCGTTTCGGTTGCAACAAGTTTGCGGATAAGTGCATTACTTTTAGCAAGTTTTAAAACGTTTAAAGTAAGTGATATTGCGACCGTGGTTGGCAAGCCTTCAGGCACGGCGGCAACGATTAACACGATTGCTTCGATAAAAATATTTTGAACGCTGTTAAAATTGATTTGGTTTGCAACCGCCAAGCGGACAAAGGACAAAATAAAGACAAATACGGCACTTATTACGCCAAAAATTGTAACCATTTTGCCAAGTCTTGCAAGTTTTTCATTAAGGGGTGCACTTATTTGCCTATCCTTATTTAAATCTTGCGCAATTTGACCGATTTGTGCCCTATCGCCTACCGCCGTAACCACATAAACGCAACTACCCTTTTCACAAAAAGTGCCAGAAAAAACACAATTTACACGGTCAAGTAAGGGGGTGTCTTTACTTAATTTGGCGTTATGGTCCTTTTTTACTGACAAACTTTCGCCGGTGAGGGCTGACTCGTCCACGCAAAAATCTTTTGAAGAGATAATTCTGCCATCGGCGGAAATTTTGTTACCGGCTTCTAAATAAACGATGTCGCCGACAACTAAATCTTCTGCCTTAACAAGTGTAACTGAGCCGTTACGCATAACGGATACGGTGTTTTGCGACGAAAGTTTATCGAGCATTTTGAAGGCTTTTTCATTTTTGCCTTCCATAATAACGGTGATTGAAACGGATACAAAAATGGCGATAAAAATACCTATACATTCATAAAAATCACCACTTTCGCCACGACAAGTTTTGCCTATGTTTATGCCCAAAGTTATGGTAAAAGCGATAACTAAAATGAGCATCATTGGCTCTAAAAGTGCGTCTATAAGCCGTTTAACGATGGTTTTTGACTTTTTTTCGGTAATTTTATTTGAACCAAATTTGTTACGGTTATCACTAACTTCATTACTATTTAAACCTATATTTTCACTAACCTTTATCTCGGCTAAAACTTGGTTTATGGGTCGGCTGAAATAATCCATTTTATTCCCCTTTTAAATTTTTTGTAATACTATTTATATTACCGAAAAAAATAAAAATGCCCGACTTAATTTGATTTACAAAATAGTCGAGCATTTTCGATATTATTATTTAATTTTTGTTAAGATTTTTAGTTTGAAGAGGAACTATCTTCGGTTTTATTTAAATTTTCAGCGTTGTCAACAGCGTTCCTTGCGTAAGATAAATCAAAGTTTTGTTGTTCGTCAAAAGCGCAAAGTGGGTTATGTTTTTCGCCCGCTAATTCTAAATCTTCTTTAGTGTGTGTTTGGTTTTGTGAAGAAGTGAAACTTGGGCGGATAACGTATTTTGAAAATTCAAATTCCATAACCTTATCTTCGTCGTTGATAAAGACGATTTCATTAACACGCATTGCGTCGGTGAAAGTAATTTTAAGCGTTCTACTTACGCCGGCAGATTTTACCCTTACCCAACCATCACTTGTGTTTAAAAAACCACGTGTAACTGTTACTTTTTTAAGTGAAGATGATGCGCCGAAAACGTAACCGATTGTCGTTTCGTCAACGGATAAATTGGATATGTTGATGTAAAATTCTGTAATTGAAGTGTCGCCTAAAGTTACTTCTAAAACTTGTGTCATAACATCGTTTGAATCGGTTGATGCGACAAGTTTTTTAACATCCCAATAAGAATATTTGTTATTTTTACAGCCAACCATTGCAACGCTTGCAAAAACGCATACAATAGCCAATAATAATGAAAAAAGTTTTTTCATTGCTTTGTGCCTCCGTTATTTTGGTTGTTTAATTTTGTAAGTTTTTCAATTTCCGCCAAAAACGTGGAAATATCTTTAAACGAACGGTATACAGACGCAAACCTTACATAAGCGACTTCGTCAATTTGCATGAGTGCCGACATAACCATTTCGCCAATTTTTTTGGATGAGATTTCCTGTTCCATTGAGTTATAAACTTGCTTTTTAATGTCTTCGCATAATTGGTCAATTTTATACATAGGAACAGGACGCTTTTCACACGCTTTTATAATACCGCCTTTGATTTTGTTTAAATCAAATGCTTGGCGTGTGCCGTTTGATTTTATAACTAAAATTGGGGTGGTTTCAACGGTTTCGTAAGTGGTGAAACGCTTACCGCATGAAATACATTCCCTTCTTCTTCTTATGCTATCGCCTTCGTCTGACGTGCGTGAGTCGATAACTTTACTTTCTTTACAGCCACAGTAAATACACTTCATAAAATTCTCCTGTAAATATTTTAACACACCTATAAATTTAAAGCAATCAATTTAAGTTAAATTAAAGTTTTTTTAATTAAATTTGAGTAAAAATATAGCGATAACGGGCTTATAGCCCCACTTTTTGTGGTTTTAGCATATATTTTTTTAATTTACAAATAATATAGATATGTTTGTCTTTATACAAATTGTGTTTATAGTTTATATTTTAAGTATAAATGTTTACGGGTTTATTTTGGTTAAAATTAGAAAAAATGATGAGAGTATAAGTGAGTGCAAACCAAACAATAGCAAACTGATAATTTGCGCACTTTTGGGCGGTGCGATTGGAACTTATGTTGCGATGTTTATATTTAAGTATAATTTAGATAGTTTAATTTTGATGGTGTTTTTACCTGTAATTGCCTGCTTAAATATCTTTATTGTTTGGCTTTTATATAAGTATAACTTTGGGTTTGAGATTGATTATTTATTACAAAATATCTTTAATTATGCAATAAATATAAAGGGGTAAATGCCTAAAAAATTAGTGTAAAATATTGTTTCTTCTTAAAATGTTTTCGATTTTAAGCATTGTACCGTCAAGTTTGCGGTGATATAAAGTTGCGTACTTATAGCCTAAATAAGCAACACGCATTTTGTCTGGATCTGAATCATACAAGGCTTCTTTGAAAAAGTTATATAATTCTATCAATTCTGCCTTTAAATTGTTTTCAATCTTATACTGTAAAATGATTGACCTTGACTCATCTAAAAGCCTTAAAATTTCCTTATTTTCTTCTTCGGTTAAAACGGAAGTAATGGTTTTTTTGTGTACGCCGTGACTTATTTGTTCAGTTGGTGTAACAATTTCTTCGTCTTCTGCCATCATTTCAGCAGCACGCAAAACTTCGTTTTTAAATGGCACCAACACTTGGAAAGTGAAGTTGCGGTAACTTTCGTCTAAACTGTTGATATAAAAATACTGTTCTAAAAGTTCGACCAAAATGACTTCTTTAGTGTCGATTAAAAAGAGCAATGAAAAAATGAATGCGATTTGGTCTTTGGGGTTTTTTGGCAAATTAAACTTGCCTTGACCGTACCTTTCCCCTTTTACAAAGCATTCGGTAAAAGTTCTTTCGTAATCAAAATCTTCTGTACAGAATTTGAAAAGCGAATAAAATAATTTTGAGTTAGAAATTGAACGCATTAAATCGTTCAATTTTTTATTTGAAAAGATATATTTGGTATTGATAAGTTCGTCAATATACTTTTTAAAATCTTCGATTGATTTTTGTTTTGTTTGATGCATACAAAGTCCCTCTTGATCAAAAATTAAACCAAAAAAATAGTTTTATAACACCATAAATTGTGATTATATAGATATTGTACCACAATTTTTTGATGTTTACAAATTATTTTGCAATTCTGTTGATTTTTTTATAAATTTTATGTATAATAAGCGTGTTAAATATTTTATCCTATAATATAACAGTAATTTTTAATTGGTGTTTAAATGAAAGCATTAAGAATTAAATTATCTTGCGCAAACGACGTGAAAAATTTTGAGCAGATTGTACAAAAATATCCTTTTGATATTTATCTTAGGTCTGATTCTTACTTAGTTGATGCAAAATCCGTTTTGGGGCTTTTCAGCCTTAACCTTTCACGCCCATTAGATGTTGAAATACACTCTAACGACTGCGATACTTTGATTGAAGAATTAGAACCATTTACTGTTTAAGTTTGGTATTTAGAGGATAAGAATGAAAAAAACGATTGCAATTTTGGTTTTACTTGTAACCTTTTCGCTTTTAGGTTGCAATAGTTCGCATTACACAATAGATAAATACGATTGGAAACTTGTAACTGTTGCTTGAAGTGAATTAAACGGGGATATTGTTGCTTGCTCTAAAACTGTTTTAGGTGAATACGCACCACTTGGCGTTACTAAAACGGTTGATTTGGAACTTTTTGCAACACACGGCTGGTATACAATTAAGAATTTGAAAGATAACAGTAAGTTTAGAGGCACTTATAAAGTGTTAAACAGCCAACCTATTGCTGAAATTTACGAAATTATTATTGGCGAGAACTCTGGATATGCCACATCAACTTTTAAAGAGTATCGTGATAACCGTGGCAACTAAGAAAAAGTGCCAACACTTGTTTTTACTTTTAATGGTTATATTTTAACCTTTCAGGCAAGCGCACACATTTAACTTAAATTTTTTACTTGGAGTGAATTATGCCAATTAAGGGCGATACATTTTTAAACAAGTTAATATTATTATTTGTTTTCGATAAAATGGAAATCCCTATGTCGTCAGATACGATTGAGGAAATTTGTTGGCAACAAAATGATTGGATAAGTTTTATGGACTGCAAAACCACCTTATCTAACCTACTTGATGCTAAATTCATCTATGAAATTCCTCCAACAAACAACACAAAAGCCTTTTATTCTATCACACCAAAAGGAAGGGTTTGTTTGGCGGACTTTTATACAAATATCCCTAAATCGTTACGTGAAAACATTGCAAACTATGTAAGGCTTAATAGGTTAAATTACCGCAGAAAACAAGAATATATTGCAGATTATTATCGCAACGCTGATGGTACATATACCGTTCACCTTAAAATTTTAACGCTTTCTTGCTTGCAACTTGACTTGAAAATTCAAGTGCCAACAAGGCAGATTGCGAAAAACATTTACACACAATGGCCACAAAAGGCTGAAGATTTATATTCTTCAATTTATGATATTTTGGTTAATAACGAATTTTAAAGGAGCAAAATTATGATTACTTACGCTACAAAAGGAACTTGTTCCAGACAAATTATTTTTGATGTTGTTGATAACAAAATTCAAAACGTTAAATTTATCGGCGGTTGTCTTGGCAACCTTCAAGGTATTGCTAAACTTGTTGAAGGCCGTGATATTGACGAAGTTATTGAAACCTTGAAAGGTATCAAATGTAAAGGCAATACTTCTTGCCCGGACCAACTTGCATGTGCTTTAATGGAATATAAGTACAAATTAGAACATCCTGAACAAGCAGAATAATATTTTTGCCCACCTTTTTTAGGCGGGCTTTTTTAATACATTTAAGGGGTAAATAGCCTAAAAAACTAAACACATCCCCTTGTCTATCAAAAAAAGGTGGCAATTTTGCCACCCTTTTTTTATTACTAAATAATTTATTAAACTTCAATATCGTCCAAAAAATCTGCGTTTTGAGAATCTTGTTTTATCTTGTTTGGTGTTTCGATTGTTTCGTAATCGACATAGTATTTTTGACCTTTTAACGAGTAGTGCAAAACAAGTTGAATAAGCACGAAAAGTAGTTGCGTTAAAGGAATTGCCAAAACCATGCCAGCACCGAGTGTTGAGATAAACATCATAACATTGATAGAAACTGAAACGATTAAAGCAACGACAAACGATGCCAAAATTGGACCGAAATCAGTGCGTGAATACTTGATTGTAAATGTTTCTTTTAAAGTTGAACCGGTTACAAATGATGGTCTTAATGTGCTTGTTAAAGTTAAGTAAACTGAGTAGAATAAGATTGCAAGCCATGTACCGATTACGATTGACAATAAGTATAAATGAGTGAATGTGTAAACGATAAATAAGGCACCGACAGCGATACTTAAAACTGCGCCAAAGATTGATAAAAGTGAATACAAGGCTTCAAAAGGAAGTGATTTTTTAAGGTTTGCAATGAGTGATAAAAAGAAACCTTTCTTTTCGTAAGTGGACATCCTTGCGTTCATGATATCGGTAAGTGTATAAGCGCAGATATTATTTAATAATGTAATAATATAAACACCGACAGCAAGACCTACGATTGACCAGCAATAATTGTTTGCGTGTATCCTGATTGCTTCCATAAGTTGCTCAAAACTATCGACAAGGTTGATATCTTTACTTAAATTACCCGAAATAAAGCCGTGCCAAAGCTTGTTTAAATCGTCCATAAGCGTAGTGAATTCGGGACTTTGCGAGATGGTTTTAAAAATATCTGAAAAGACCACCGTAACCAAAAGATACGTTAAAAAAACGACGACTAAACTATAAAGCATTGCCTTAAAGATTACACTTAAGTTGTTTAATAAAAGCCTTAAAGAGTTTTTAATTAGCATACTTTGCCCTACCTTTTATTTTTAAACGAATAAAGGGCTCGTTTACGAACCCTTTTTTAACGGTAATACCTAATTATTCCTTTGTAGAAAGATTTGAACCTTCCTTTGGTTTTACACAAAGAAGAATGATGATTGCGATGAAGCATACGATTGCAACTGTTAAAAGTACAACTGATACCCAGTTATTTTTGAAGAATTGGCTTTCGTATTCAACTTCTTTTAATTCGCTTTGAGCATCGATAACACGTGAAATTACTGTTGTGTGTTCGTTTGCGAAGTCAACAACATGTAATACTACATAGTAGTAACCTTTTTTGAGTGGTGTGAAGGACTTTGTGCTTGAATTGAATAAGTTGTCCTTTTCAAAACCGTTATCTTCGGTTACTTCAACCATACCTAAACCTTCTAATGTGGTCTTATCGTATGCGGTAATATCTTCTTGATCAATCTTTTTATCGCTGAAATATAAAGTGTATTCTGTGTTGTAATCAGAAGCCACGATATTGAAACAGTTTACAGTATATTGTAAGCCTTGGTAAGCCTTTTCGCTTGCGCCAACTGTTACGCGTGGGCTTGAAGATGCTTCAACGCTGAAAGAAAATACAGGGATAACAACATCGCCTGTTGGGTTGCCGTCAGCATCTTTTTCGTACCAACCACCGTTACCTAAAACCAAATCAACGGTTGACATTGCAACAAAGTTGTTTCTTAAAACAACATAGAAACTGTAAGTACCAACTTTGGTAACTTCAAATCTTACAGAATCGATATCGTTGATTGACTTTGAAGAGAATGTTGTTTGGTCTGGTGCAGCGTAATAAAGTGTACCTGTTAAGTTTTCAACATCAAAATATTCGTCTTTAACAAGTGACACAACTGATGGAACAATATAGTCATCGTCTACGCTGATTGGGCGCATTTGATCTGTGCCGTCTTCGCTAACTTCTGTGTTTGCCAAAACTTGTTCTTGATATTGTGTCAATGCTTCAACTGTGTAATCATATTTAAGGGTTTCTTTTGTGGGTAAGGTTGTTGTGTCAACTGTGAATGTAGTAGCTTGTGTGCCGTCTTCGTTATTTACAACAACTTCATAAGATTTCTTATCCAAAAATTCAACCTTGTTGCCATCTGTCCTAAAACCAGCATCGGTTTGCGCTTGTTCAGTTGTGCCACCTTCTTCTGTGCTTGGTTTTACAACGTTTACGCCGTTAATGGTTGCGGTCATTGCTGATTGGTAAGTTGTACCAGCGTCTTCAACTAAATATGAAAGTTCATATTCAAAGCCACTAACCTTTTTTAAGGTTACTGCTGCGTTTGCTGAAATTGGACTTACAGCAAAAACAGAGCAAACTAATGCCAAACAAAATGTGATTACAGTTAAAAGTAATAGATTACGTTTCATTTGAAATAAAACTCCTATAAATGGCGAAAGCGCCACTTTACTTACAATTAAATATGTTTTTACACGAGTAGTGCAAAATAAATCTATTATATTTTACACTTATACGATTGTTTTGTCAAATTTTTATAAACAATAATTTTATTTTTTAACGTTTAATTTATATATTTTATTTATATAAATGCCGTATGGGGCTTTTTTTATTGCTTAACGCCCTTTTTTCGCCCTGAAAAAAATAAAATTAGTCGTAAATCAAAATATCGTCGTTTATGTTAAATAAATTCCACGGTTTTGCGATTGGTGGTTGAATTTTAAACACCATTTTTTCCTTTGAAACGGGGTGGAAAATGCCGAGCGATGTTGACCAAAGTGCAATTTTACCCTTTACCGCTTTATCACCGCCGTAACGCATATCGCCGTAAACCGGTGTGCCGTTATGTGCCATTTGTACTCTTATTTGGTGAGTTCTGCCTGTGTGCAAAGTTACAAGCAAAAGTGTTAAATCACCGCATTTGCCAACCGTAACATATTCAAGTTCTGCCCGTTTAGAGCCTTCAACGGTGGGTGGGCATACATAAACCATATTGTTTACGGGGTTTTTCTTCATGTAATCGGTCAAAACCGCCCTTTCTTCTTTAGGTGTACCGCAGACAACGGTCAAATACTTTTTCTCAAAGTCACCGCTGCGAATTTGTTCGCTTAGCCTTGATGCCGCTTTGGAACTTTTTGCGTAAACCATTACGCCACCCGTTACCCTATCAAGCCTGTGTACAAGCCCAACATAAACGTTGCCCGGCTTATTTTCTTTTACCTTGATATGCTCTTTTATCTGCGTGAGCAAGTCCATGTCGCCGGTGGAATCTTCACAACATGGCATGTTTTGTGGTTTTAAAACTACGATTATGTGATTGTCTTCGTATAAAACGGTTAATTCTTCAGTCATTTATGAACATTCCTCCTGCACCGCAAGGTAAAGCAATGCCTTCATTGGTGGGTAAACCGACTTCGTAGGCTTCAACTCTGCCACGATTTTGCTTTACGGTAAGCGTTAATATGTTGTTTAAAACTTGGGGTTGCAAGCCCGTTGTGTAACTGTTGATAAGGAAAAACAAAGGGTCATCAGACATTACTTCTTGACAAAGTTTTACAAGGTCGTAAAGTTGGTCTTCGATTTTCCACATTTCGCCGTTTGGACCCCTACCATAACTTGGTGGGTCCATTATAATGGCATCGTAACGTCTGCCACGGCGGATTTCCCTTTTAACAAACTTAACGCAGTCGTCAATGATAAAGCGGACGGGCTTATCTTGTAAGCCGGAAAGCCTTACATTTTCGCCAGCCCTTTCTACCATACCTTTACTTGCGTCCACATGGCAACACGATGCGCCAGCATCAAGTAGCGCACAAGTTGCCCCGCCAGTGTACGCAAACAGATTAAGTGCGGATATAGGTCGATTTGCGCCCTTAATAAGGTCTGCCATCTTATCCCAGTTTGCGGCTTGCTCCGGGAAAAGCCCCGTATGTTTAAAGCCCATTGGCTTAACCTTGAACTTTAAATTTTTGTAACTTACAACCCATTCTTCTGGGATTTTTTTGAAGTATTCCCACTTACCGCCGCCCTTTTCGCTACGCAAATACCTTGCATCCACGCTGTAATCCATAAGATTTTTTTGTGAACGCCAAATAACTTGGGGGTCGGGACGAAGCAAGGTTATATCCTTCCATTTTTCAAGTTTGTAACCGTCGCCCGTTGCGATAATTGTGTAATCCTTCCAATTATTTGCTAATAACATAATTGACCTTTTAATTTTGATTTGATTAAGTCTGTTTTGATTTGCTTGAACCTTTTTTATAACTTTTTTGAGTGTGCCTTACTTTTTTTACCTTAATGATTAAACCTTTTCAACAGCTAAAGTAACTTGTTCGCCGTTGATATCCCAATCTTTTTGATAGCCGTTCAATTTGCCTTCGTTAATACTGTCTGCCAAAACGACTTTAGCAATGTGATTTTGGTTGTTTTTAATAACGTCTGCCACCATACTGCCCGTTACGAAGTACAAATTGATGCGGTCGGTAACGTTGAAGCCGGCTTCTTTACGCATGGTTTGAACTTTAGAAACTACTTCACGAACGATGCCTTCAGCGATGAGTTCGTCAGTTAAGTTTACATCCAAAACAACGGTATGACCGTTTTCACTTGCGGAGATAAAGCCTTCTTTACTTTCGGTTGAGATGAGCAAGTCTTGTTCGGTAAACACAACTTGTTCGCCGTTTAAGTCAACCGTTATTTGACCGCTTTCACGGATGGTTTTAACAACGCTGTTTGCGTCGCAAGTATCCAAATATTGTCTAATCAAGCCGAGTTTAGAGCCGTATTTTGGACCTAAGGTTTTGAGTTGTGGTTTGAGTTTATAGTTGATGAACTTTGAAGAGTCGGTCAAAACTTCAAATTCTTTAACATTGAGTTCGTCCCTTGCGATTTCGTACATCTTTTCGTCAAGAGCGACATTACCGCCCATTGAGAAATAGAGTTTTGCAAGTGGTTGACGGTTTTTGATGTTGCTTAAATTCCTTGCAGACCTACCTAAAACTACCATATTTTCAACGATTTCCATATCGGCTTCGAGTTTGGTGTCGATAAGGTCATAGTTTACTTGTGGGAATTTGCAAAGGTGTACAGAGATTGGGGCATCAGCATAGAATTCTGGTACTAAGTTTTGGTAAATGCTTTCCGCAATGAATGGTGTGAATGGTGCGGTAAGTTTACTGAATGTAGTAAGTACTGTATAAAGTGTCGTGTATGCGGCTGCCTTATCTTCGGTCATGCCCTCGCCCCAGAATCTTTCACGACAGCGACGGATGTACCAATTTGAAAGTTCGTCAACAAAGGACTGCATAAGCCTTGCGCTTTCAAAAATCTTGTATTCTTCAAGGTTTTTGCTTACTGTATCTACAAGTGAGTTGAGTTTTGAAAGTACCCACTTATCGATTACTTGAAGTTTGCAGTCTGCCAAATTGTATTTTGATGGATCGTATTTATCGATTTCGGCGTACAATACAAAGAATGCGTAAGCGTTCCAGAGTGTACCCATATATTTTGCTTGACATTCGCTTACAGCCTTTTCATAGAAGCGTGAAGGAAGCCATGGTGCTGATGATGTGTAGAAGTACCATCTAATTGCATCTGCGCCCTGTTTATCCAAAACTGACCATGGATCAACTACGTTGCCAAGGTGCTTACTCATCTTTAAGCCCTTTTCGTCGTTTACGTGGCCTAAAACAATACAGTTTCTAAACGGTGCTTTGTCAAACAAGATTGTAGAGATTGCCAAAAGTACGTAGAACCAGCCACGTGTTTGGTCGATTGCTTCGCTGATAAAGTCTGCTGGGAAGTGTTGTTCGAAAAGTTCTTTATTTTCAAATGGATAATGGAATTGTGCAAAAGGCATTGAACCGCTGTCGTACCAGCAGTCGATAACTTCTTTTACCCTGTGCATGGGCTTGCCACATTTTGGACAAGTCATGGTAAGTTTGTCTACATATGGGCGGTGAAGTTCAACATCTTTTTCTAAACCGCATTTTTCCCTGAGTTCTTGGCGAGAGCCGATTACTTCAAAGTGGTCGCATTCTTCACATTCCCATACAGGAAGTGGTGTGCCCCAATAACGTTCCCTTGACAAGCCCCAATCGACAACGTTTTCTAAGAAGTTGCCCATTCTGCCCGTTTTGATTGTTTCGGGCATCCAATTAACTGAGTTGTTTGAGTTTAACAATCTTTCCTTTACGGCGGTCGTCTTTATGAACCAACTTTGGCGTGCGTAATATAATAATGGTGTGTTGCAACGCCAGCAGAATGGATAAGAGTGTTCAAACATTTCTTCTTTGAAAAGTAGTCCACGTGCTTGCAAGTCTTTTATGATAACCTTGTCGGCATCTTTGCAGAACAAGCCTTTTACGACTTCGACTTCCTCTTTCATTTTACCACGATCGTCTACCATTTGAACGAATGGTAAGTTGTAGTTTTGACCAACTCTACCATCGTCTACACCAAAGGCTGGTGCGATATGAACGATGCCTGTACCGTCGGTAAGGGTTACATAATCGTCGTTTGTTACGTAAAATGCCTTTTGTTTGAATTTACCTACTGCGCAGTCAAAGAGTGGAACATATTCTACATATTCATAGTCCTTGCCCTTCTTTTCTGTGATTACGGTGTAATTTTCAAAAAGTTTATCGCAAAGGGCTTTTGCCAAAATGTAGTGTGTGCCGTCTTCTGCTTCGATTTCAACATAGTCTTCGTTTGCGTTCATACAAAGGGCTACGTTTGAAGGAAGTGTCCATGGCGTTGTTGTCCATGCTAAAAAGTAGGTGTTTTCTTTATCAACAAGTTTGAATTTTGCGTAAACTGATTTTTCCTTTACATCTTTATAGCCTTGTGCAACTTCGTGGGAAGCAAGTGCAGTACCGCAACGTGGGCAGTAAGGTACAATCTTATGACCTTTATAAAGTAAGCCCTTTTTATGCATTTCTTTAAGCGACCACCAAACTGATTCGATATAATCGTCGTGGTAGGTTACGTATGGGGTTTCCATATCTACCCAATAACCTAAACGCTCGCTCATTTGCTTCCATTCGTTTGAATACTTCCAAACAGATTGTTTGCATTCTGCAATAAAGGGTTCAATGCCGTATTTTTCAATGTCTTGCTTGCCGTCTAAACCGAGTTTTTTCTCGATTTCAAGTTCTACCGGTAAGCCGTGCGTATCCCAACCAGCCTTTCTTAAAACGTGCTTGCCTTTCATGGTTTGGTAACGTGGAATGATATCTTTCATTACACGTGTTAAAACGTGACCGATGTGAGGTTTGCCGTTAGCGGTTGGTGGTCCGTCATAAAAACAGAATTCTTCGCCACCTTCTGTTTGCTCGATTGATTTTTCAAATACATTGTTTTCTTCCCAAAACTTTAAGACTTCTTTTTCACGTGCTAAAAAGTCAAGTTTGGTGTCAACTTTTTTGTACATAATTCCTCCTTTATTGCGAATAAATGACATTTGATTTCATTATGATTTTCTAAATTTAACTTTAATTTTTGTGGTTTATTGGCTTTTTTCTTATGCTTTTTTATGATTTTTAAGCGACCATGTGTGAGTTTTACGTTGTTTTTGCGTTTAAAAAATAAAAAAGCCCCTTCTCATAAAGAGACGGGGAAACCGTGGTACCACTCTTTTTTACGGCAAAAGCCGTACACTTAATTACTTTTAACGAAAAAGCCTAACGACCGCCTATTTCGCCCGCAAAATGCCACGCTTTTAGCAGTATGCTACGGAAGGATACCAAATAAGTTACGGACCTTGTGGACTTTCACCATCACCACTCGCTTTAAAGCGTACTTCTTACCGGCGTGTTTCCGATTATCGCAAAATTTAATTTTTAGCCGACATTTAATCGGCGAAAATTGGTGTTTTTTGTGTAAAATTTGCCTAAATAAAGCAAAACACCCATTTACACAAAAATTTTAACAAATAAAAATATCTTTGTAAAGTATTTTTGTGCTAAAATACTTGATTTTTTTCTTAGTTTAGTATAAAATAACTATACCGTGCTAGGCGGGGAGCTAGCGGTGCCCTCTTCCTGCAATCCGCTATAGCAGGGCTGAAGGTCCTTCTCGGCTATATGTATGGTTGGCCGGACTAAGTAAGGGGTGTTGATATTAAGGTCTTGTGCAACGGTCGGTTGCGAACCGTGTCAGGATAGGGATATAGCAGCACTAAACAATGCGTATCGTGTGCCATAAGGTCGCTTTAAAGGAGCTACCTATTTGGTTTTCGCTTCGGTATGTACAGTCAAAAAGGAAAGCACGGCAATTTTAAATTTAACGGCTAATTTTAGCCGTTTTTTTTATTTTTTCAATCTTGAATTAAAAAAATTTAAACATAATTTATTTGTATCAAATTTTGCCTATTATCCCCTAAATTTTACCATAAATTTAGTAAAAAGTGGGGCTATAAGCCCGTTATCAGCATATTTTTATCGTTTTTTGTTTTGTCAATTTTATCTTTTATCCCCTTTTAACCTTTAAAATTTGGGAAAATTTAAAAGTTTTGGTGTTGCCATAAATTGCAAAGTATGATATAATAAAATTTAGTTGAAAATTACATTTTAAGGTGCGTTATGAGAATTGGTATTGATGTTGACGGCGTTTTAATAAACCTTGAATATTACCAACTTGTGGAAGGTGAAAAGTTTTTTAAATTTAAGCCTAAAAACCCGACGGGTTATAAGGTGTGGCAAATTTTTGATGTTTCGGTTGAAGAAGATCATAGATTTTGGCGTGAAAAAATTTTTGAATACACAAAATACGATAAAGCACTGCCTAACGCAAAGCAAGTTATCGATAAATTTAAGGCAGACGGTCATGAGATTTATTTGATAACTGCACGCAGTTTTACCACTGAAGATACACCACGTGGCGAAAAAATGCGCACTGCCCTTGGCGAATGGCTTAAAGAAAACGGTATTTATTACGACAAAATTTTCTATTCTAAAGAAGACAAAACAAAGATAATTTGCGACCAAAAAATTGACCTTATGATTGAAGATAGCCCTGTAAACATTGAGCAAATTAGCCCCCTTGTACCGGTGGTATGTATGAAGTGGTGTTATAACCAAAATGTTTGTGGCGACAATATAATAAACTGCGATGATTGGTCGCAAGTTTATTATAAAGTAAACGCTGTTTTTGGTAAAAAATGTTAAATAACGGGCTTATAGACGGACTTATGACAAATTTGACCTATAAAACACTACCCAATAAATTAAAAAATGCAGTGCACTTTAGCACTGCATTTTCTTTTTACTTATTTTTATTTTTGTTATCTAAACTTGCCTTAATAAAGCCCTTAAATAATGGGTGTGGCTTATATGGGCGTGATAAAAATTCTGGGTGGAATTGGCACGCAACATACCACGGATGATTTTCAAGTTCTAAAATTTCGACCAAATGGCGTTCTGTGTTAAAGCCTGAAGCGATCATGCCATTTTTCTCGAAAAGTTCTAAATAGTTATTATTGAACTCATAGCGGTGGCGGTGGCGTTCCCTAATCATAGTAGTGTTATAAACGCTGTGGGCTTTTGTGCCTTCGATTACTTCGCAAGGATATGCGCCAAGTCTTAATGTACCGCCCATATCGATACCGTCGAATTGTTCGGGTAAAAGTGATATGATTGGGTTTTTGGTTTGGGGATCAAACTCGGTAGAATTTGCGTCATCAAGTTTTAAAACGTTTCTTGCAAATTCAAGTGCGGCAACTTGCATGCCTAAGCAAATGCCAAAGTAAGGAATGTTATTTTCCCTTGCGTATGTAGCGGCATAAATTTTGCCTTCTACCCCACGCTGACCAAAACCGCCCGGAACAAGTACGCCGACACAATTTTTAAGATAGTCTTGAACGTTATCTTTTGTAACGTCTTCAGAAAGTATCCAATTTATGTTTACCTTTACGCCGTAATAGTACCCTGCGTGGCGAAGTGCTTCTGCAATGGATAAATAGGCATCGTGAAGTTCGGTATACTTACCAACAAGGGCAATGTTTAATTCTTCTTTAGACTTACGGATGGAATCAATCATATTGTTCCACATTGTAAGGTCAGGTTCTTTTGTTTCAAGTTCAAAATGCTTGCAAATAATTTCGTCGGCACGTTGTTTGTGAAGTGCTGGAACGATTTCATATAAAATTGGAACGTCTTTTGAAACGACAACTGCCTCTGGGGCGATATCGCAAAAGAGTGAGATTTTTTCTTTTACTTCTTTTTTAATGTTCACTTCGGTACGAAGTACAACCATGTCAGGCTGGATACCCAAAGAACGCAATTCTTTAACGCTGTGTTGTGTGGGTTTTGTTTTGATTTCTTCAGCGACACGTAAATATGGCACTAATGTGGTGTGAATGTAGAAGGTGTTTTTTTGACCGACTTCACGGCGCCACTGCCTTATTGCTTCTAAAAATGGCAAAGATTCGATATCACCAACAGTACCGCCGATTTCGGTGATAATGACATCGGCACCAGAAGTTTCTGCTGCCTTTTTGAGTTTTGATTTTATGCGGTCTGTGATGTGCGGTATGACTTGAACGGTTTTGCCTAAGTAATCGCCATGACGCTCTTTTTCCAAAACTTCAAGGTAAATTCTGCCAGAAGTAATGTTACTTAATTTGGATAAAGATACATCGATAAACCTTTCATAGTGTCCAAGGTCCAAGTCCGTTTCAATGCCGTCGTCGGTAACATAAACTTCGCCGTGTTGGTATGGACTTAATGTGCCGGGGTCAATGTTGATATAAGGGTCAAATTTTTGAACGAAGATTTTTAAGCCACGTTCTTTTAAAAGACGGCCGATAGAAGATGCAACAATGCCCTTGCCTAAACTTGAAACAACACCGCCTGTAACGAAAATATATTTTGCCATAATGTACCTAAAAATTAAAAAGCCAAACTTAATTGGCATTTTTTTGGTTTTATTTTATTACTTATTTATTATAACAAATATAACGACTTTTAACAACAATATTTTAATAATTATTTTACTTATTTAGTAAAAATTTTTTAAGACAAATTTTAAGTAATAAAAAATGCGCAAGGATATACCTTGCGCAATTTTGGTCGAGGTGACGAGATTCGAACTCACGACCTCTTGGTCCCGAACCAAGCGCGCTACCAAACTGCGCTACACCTCGAAAAAAAGGCTTATTTTTTAAGCCTTAATATTAAATTTTAGCCGATAACGGGCTTATAGGCGGACTTTTTTATTTAGTCAAGCCAAAAAACAAAGTCTTTATAAAAGGTCAAGCCCACCTTTTTGCACATGTTATAACTTATTTGATTTGTGCTTGCGATATGACAAAACGGCAAGCGGTCAATATCGATACAATAGTTTATTAAAAACTTTAATAAGCCTGAACCTATGCCACGATTTTTAAAGCCATCAAAGACTTCCAATAGTCCCATAGATAGTTCACTGTGAAAGCCGATAAAACCGCAAGGTACGCCATCTAATTTTGCCATGAACATACCTTGATTTTCAATAAGGTTTTTAATTTGCCCGTTTGAATAACCTAAGGTATAGTGATTTTTAACAACTTCTATATTATAATCGTTAGCATCCATTTTGTCAATAGTAATTAAACTATTTTCTTGCAATTTTTCGCCCACATAGTAGGCTTGGTAGCACTTTTTTAAATTTTTAAGTTGCAATTTATTTTGTGCTTTTACCATAAAATTTTCATTTGGGCTATGAACGCATTTAACATTAGGTAAAAGTTGTAAAATTTTATCAATCGCATTATCATCAAATATTGAGCAAAAAGCGATATTATCATTATTTAAAATAAGTATACCATCATTTTCGGCGTAAATAAGATTTGCATCCTTATCGTGTTTTAAAACCTCGATTAAACAGCAATTTTTATCAAAATCAGCTGATAACAGGCTTATAGCCCCACTTTTTGACAACATTTAATTTCTCATACCCCTTATATACAAGTCTTTATAAACACCGTTTTCTTTTTTAAGTAAGTCGTCGTGTGTACCACGTTCTTCAATACCGTTTTCGGTGATAACGATAATTTCGTCAGCGTTTTTAATGGTAGATAACCTATGTGCAACGACGATAGTTGTTCTTCCTTTTGACAACTTTTCTAACGAGTCTTGAATTTGAAGTTCGGTAACATTATCAAGTGCAGATGTTGCCTCGTCTAAAATTAAGATTGGTGGGTTTTTCAAAAATGCACGAGCAATAGATACCCTTTGCTTTTGACCGCCCGATAATTTAACGCCACGCTCGCCAACATAAGTGTTATAGCCGTCTGGAAGTTCGGTGATAAAGTCGTGTATGTTTGCAAGTTTTGCGGCATTTATAATCTCTTCATCAGTGGCGTCCAAGTTGCCGTAAGCAATGTTTTCTTTTACAGTACCACCGTATAAAAATACATCTTGTTGAACGATACCGATATTCTTTCTTAAGTCCTTTAAAGCAATGTTTTTGATATCGATGCCGTCAATTTTGATACTTCCCTTATCTATCTCGTAAAAGCGTGGGATGAGATTGCAAAGAGTTGTTTTACCGCCGCCCGACGGACCAACAAGCGCAATAGTTTCGCCCTTTTTTATATTAAGCGAGAGATCGTTTATAACCAAATCTTGAACATCTTGTGAGTCTTTGCGGTATGTAAAACTTACGTGGTCGAAAGTTATGTCGCCATTGAGTTTATCAACTTTAACGGGCTTTTCGGCATCTTTTTCGGGTGCGATTGCCATGATTTCTTCAAAGCGGACAAAACCTGTTAAGCCTTGAGAGACTTGTTCAAACAAGTTGACGAATGTACGGATTGGGGCGATTAGCATTGAGATATACAAAATGTAAGCAGCCATATCCCCTGACTTTATAATGTCAAACGCAAAGAAAAGACCGCCGGCAGCGAGCGTTGCCAAATACAACATATCCATACAGAAGTTCATGCCCGTGTGGAATTTGCCCATTACCTTGTAATTTCTCTTTCTTACCACTTTATAATCTTCGTTTGCCTTGTCGAACTTTTCAATTTCGTGTTGTTCGGCGGTATATGATTTAGAAACACGGATACCAGACAAAGAACTTTCAACACTTGCGTTGATTTGTGCAGTTTTTTCCCTGCCTTCAGCAAAAGTTGTGCGCATTTGCTTTCTTAACTTTATTATCACAAAAAACATGGGTGGAAGTAAGACCAAAACTATTAGTGAAAGCCACGGATTGATTGTTAAAATCATGATAAGCGCACCAATGATTGTGATAAGTGAGATAAACAAATCTTCTGGGCCGTGATGAGCGAGTTCTGAAATTTCAAAAAGGTCGTTTGTTACCCTTGACATGATTGAACCGACTTTTGTTTCGTCATAGTAGGAAAACGGCAATTTTTCAAGGTGGGTAAAAAGTTGCAAACGCATGTCGCCTTGAATCCTTACGCCGACCAAATGCCCCCAATAGGTAACCGAGTAATTTAAAACGGCTTTTAAAATGAAGATGCCGAGCATGATTGACGACCAAATTATGATGTCGTTTACCATCTTATTAGGTGCGTAAACATTGATAATGTTTCTTGCGATTGACGGGTAGACTAAATTGCACACCGCCATAAGAAGTGCACACACTAAATCGATGATAAAAAGCGTCATATGGGGCTTATAAAATCTTGCGAAATGCCCTATAGTTTTTATCGATGAGTATTTTTTTTGTACTTTTTCCATAGATAACCTTAAAATTATGTTATAATGCTTAAATTTTACAACAATTTTTGCGTTTTGTCTAATTTTTTTATCCTTTTATAACCTATTATTTGCATAATTCCGTTTAAAAAGCGGTTTTTTAGCGATTTAAACTAACTAATAAATTGAAAAATTTTCAACCGACGTTTACCGCCGACGTATATAAATTTGCCCTTTACACAAAAAACTACCCTTAATAATTAAAAATTTGCCTTTAATATATAAGATTATATTCAAGTTTTAAATATTTTTTTGTTGTCGCTTTACTATCGTTTGACAAAGATTTTTGCGAGTTGTATAATTTTTTTTGAAATTGAAAAGTTTTTATTTTTAGAGGAATTATGAAAAGAGAAGATATTAGAAACATTGCAATAATTGCACACGTTGACCATGGTAAAACTACCCTTGTCGACCAACTTTTAAAGCAAAGCCATATTTTCCGTACAAATGAAGTGGTTGCTGAACGTGTTATGGACAGCAATGATATTGAGCGTGAAAGAGGCATTACCATTTTGGCAAAAAATACTTCTGTAAACTATAACGGTGTTAAAATTAACATTATTGACACGCCGGGCCACGCAGATTTTGGTGGCGAAGTTGAACGTATTTTGTCTATGGTTGACGGCGTTTTACTTTTAGTTGATGCTGTTGAAGGCTGTATGCCACAAACAAGGTTTGTACTTAAAAAGGCATTGAACCTTAACAAAAAACCTGTTGTTGTAATCAATAAGGTCGATAAAGGCGGAGATATTGATGCTACTTTAGATGGCATTATTGACCTATTTTTGGACCTTGGCGCAAACGACGACCAACTTAACTTTAAAACCGTTTACTGCTCCGCAAAACAAGGTTGGGCTGCGACTTCACTTGATGCGCCACGTGTTGACATTACCCCTATTTTTGATACCATTTTGCAGGAGATACCTTCACCAGAGGGTGAATGCGACGAGCCCTTGCAACTTATGATTTCTAACATCGATTATGACGAATATGTTGGTAGAATCGGCGTTGGTAAAATTATAAGGGGTACATTAAACCAAAACGACCAAGTTTCTATTTGCAGGACTGACGGCACGGTTGTAAACGCTAAAGTTTCATTTTTGTACCAATTTGACGGTTTAAAGCGTGTTGAAGTGCCAAGCGGTCGCATGGGCGATATCGTTGCGATAATTTGTTCTGAAAAACTTAACATTGGTGAAACGGTTTGCGCCGTTGACCACCCAGAAGCCTTACCTTTTGTTGCCATTGACGAGCCAACCATTTCTATGATGTTTATGGTAAACAACAGTCCCTTTGCCGGCAAAGAAGGTAAATTTGTAACATCACGCCACCTTCGTGCAAGACTTTTTAAGGAAGTTGAGACAAACGTATCAATGCGTGTTGAAGAAACAGAATCTGCCGATACATTTAAAGTTTATGGCCGTGGTGAACTTCACCTTTCTGTTTTGATTGAAAACATGCGCCGTGAAGGTTATGAATTTCAGGTATCACGCCCAAAAGTAATCTATAAAGAGATTGACGGCAAGTGCTGTGAACCGATGGAAGATTTGGTTGTGGAAGTACCTGACGAATACGTTGGCGCAGTTATGAATAAGATTGGCGCACGCAAGGGCGAATTGCAGAATATGAGCATTAACCCGAGCGGTGAAACAAAACTTGAATTTAAGATTCCTTCACGCTGTTTGATTGGTTATAGGTCAGAAATGCTCACCGACACCAAAGGTTTTGGCGTTATGAGCCACGTTTTTGCTGGCTATGAAGAATATAAGGGCGATATAAAAGAACGCTCTCACGGAAGTTTGGTTGTATTTGAAACGGGCGTTACCACCCAATACGGCTTATTTAATGCGCAAGAACGTTGCGTTTTGTTTGTGGGGCCCGGCTTAAATGTTTACGAAGGTATGATCGTTGGCGAAAACTCACGTGAAGATGAAATGTGCGTAAATGTTTGTAAGCAAAAACACCTTACGAATAACCGTGCAAGCGGTAGCGAAGACGCTTTAAAACTTGTACCACCCACCATTTTGAGTTTAGAGCAATGCATGGAATTTATCACCGACGACGAACTTTTGGAAATTACACCAAAAAATATAAGATTAAGAAAGAAAATTTTATCAAAAGAGTTACGTATGAAAGAATGGGCAAAAACGCATAGATAGTTTTGCACAATTTTAGATTTGTAAAATCTTTGATAAACTGCTTAATTTTATTGCTATAAAAATTTAAAGCGGTCTTAATTTTAAAAGTCCGCTTTTTTGTTTCTTATCAAATTTAACTAAAAAAATAAAACCGCTAACTTAATTTAAGTAAGCGGTTTTTTTATGCCTAAAATTTAATTATTTAAGGATAGGAATTTTAGGCGGAAAATTTTTAGTTGCAAAATTTAAAATATATATTTTTAGGCAAATTTGCCACAATTTTTAACGCCTAAAAAACAATTTTAAATTTTTGGTATAGACTTTTTAATTACTTTTTACCGCCGAATAAACGTTGTACAAATGAAGGTGCTTTTTTCTTTGGAACGTTTGATTCTTCTGGGTTTTCGTAATTATTTTGTGGATAGCCTTGATAGCCTTGGTCTTGGTAATTTTGTTCAGGATAACCTTGGTTTTGGTAGCCTTGATTTTGATAACCTTGATAGCCTTGATTTTGGTAAGTTGGTTCTTGATTATAACCTTGGTTATAAGGGTTTTCTTCGACTTCCCTATTATATTCCCTTTCATAGCCATAACCTTGCTTTGGTTCTTCTTTTACGGCATAGGTTTGTTGTGGTCTATTTTGTGGAATTTCAACCTTAATATCGTTGCGTTCTACCCTTGAAGTGAGTGGGATATCGATTTGTCTTTGAGTGCTTGTCTGCTCTTCATTTACCTTTTTATCAAAGCCTGTTGCGATAATGGTAATAATGATTTCTTCTTGCAAATCTGGGTTGGTGTTCATACCAAAGATAATGTTTGCAGTAGGATCGATAACTTCTTGTACCCTTGCTGCGGCTTCGGTAACTTGTTGCATTGTCAAATCTTTACCGCCGGTAACGTTGATAATGATACCGTGTGCGCCTTCGATTGTAGTTTCAAGTAGTGGGCTTGATACTGCTTGTCTTACTGCTTCGATTACCCTATTTTCGCCCTTTGCCTTACCAACGCCCATGTGCGCCAAACCTTGATTTTTAAGGATTGTTCTTACATCGGCAAAGTCTAAGTTGATAAGTGATGGGGTTGCAATTAAGTCGGCAATACCGCAAATTGCTTGGCGAAGTGTATCGTCAGCATACTTTAATGCATCTGCAAATGGGGTTTCAGAAGGAAGGGCCTCGAGCAATCTGTCGTTTGGAATAATGATGATTGTATCAACATATTTTGCTAAATTGCTGATACCCTTTTTAGCGTTTAATTCACGCTTTTTGCCTTCAAAGTGGAATGGTCTTGTAACAACTGCAACGGTTACGCAACCTGCTTCTTTTGCCATTTTTGCAACGATTGGTGCCGCGCCTGTACCTGTACCGCCGCCCATACCGGCTGCGATAAACAATAGGTCAACACCTTTAACGGCGTCTTCTAACACCTTTTTGCTTTCTTCAGCAGATTCTTCACCAATAGTTGGCTCTGCACCGGCACCCAAACCTTTTGTGCGATTTGCGCCAATTTGAATTTTATTTTTTTCATCGCAAAGCGATAACATTAACGCTTGCTTATCTGTGTTTACGGCAACAAATTCAGCCGTGTTAACACCAAGTTCTATCATTCTGTTTACGGCGTTTGAGCCTGCGCCACCTACGCCAATTACCTTTATCTTTGCAACGTTAATTTCTTGATTCATGTCTTGTGCGGAATAATCCGTATCCTCCTCATAATTAAACTGTGATCTTTCATATTCTTGCGCCTTTTGCGCTTGTCTCATTTGTTCTTCATATTCAGCCTGTCTGCACTGTTCTTCAAGTTCGGCTTGACGGCGTTGTTCTTCAAGTTCGGTTTGACGGCGTTGTTCTTCAAGTTCGGCTTGACGGCGCTGTTCTTCAAGTTCGGCTTGACGGCGTTGCTCTTCAAGTTCAGCTTGACGGCGTTGCTCTTCAAGTTCAGCCTGTCTGAGATATTCTTCAAGTTCGGCTTGACGGCGTTGTTCTTCGAGTTCTGCCTGTCTGTGCTGTTCTTCAAGTTCGGCTTGACGGCGTTGCTCTTCGAGTTCAGCCTGTCTACGCTTTTCTTCAAGTTCGGCTTGACGGCGTTGTTCGTCAAGTTCTGCTTGACGACGCTTTTCATCAAACTGTTCTATCTTTGCTTGAAGTTCTTGTTCACGCTTAGCAAATTCTTCTTGCTTTAACTGCAAGATGCGGATAAATTCTTGCTGACGGGCTTCAAATTCCTTATTCATACGCTCTTGTTCAAGGGCGATTTGACGGTTGCGCTCGTCTTGTTCTTGCTGGCGTTTGAAGAATTCTTCTTGCTGGCGTTTGAAGTTTTCTGCCTCTTCTTGCGCCCTTTTATCTTGTTCTTCACGCTGGGCTTTTAAAGCCATTTCTTGTTCGGCTTTTAACCTTTCTTCTTCAGCCTTGCGTTGAATTTCTTGCTCTTTCCTTAACTGTTCTTCTAAAGCACGTTTTTCATACTCTTGGGCAAGTTTTGCACGCTCTTCTTCAAGTTGTTTCTGCATGTCTTCTTGAAGTTTTTTCTGCATGTCTTCTTCGAGTTGGCGTTGTGCTTCTTCTTGCGCTTTTAAAGCCATTTCTTGCTCTTTTTGGCGTAATTTTTCTTCTTCATCACGCTTTAGCAAGGCTTCGGCTATCATGCGCTTAACAAAATCTTCGTCGTAAACGGGCGTTTTGGTGGTAACCGTTTCAACCGTCCTTACCCTTTCGCTTGCGCCGTCTGTTTGCGTTGTTTGTTCTGTTACCGTGTGCGTGCGCTCAATTTGCATGCCGTCAACAGCGGTGATTTCAGTTGCCCTTTCTGTTTGTGTCTGTGCTTGTGGTTGAGTTTCAACTTGAAGTTCTTCTTTAACTTCTTCAACTTCGTCGGCTTGGTCGCTTTCTTCAAGTTCTTCAACTTGGTCGGTTTCTTCTTCAACTTGTTCGGTTTCTTCGACTTGGTCTGTTTCTTCGGCTTCTTCGTCATAATTTGGTTGAGCGTAAGAAATATAATCGTTTGCCGAAGGTAAATCGGTTTCGCCTTCTTCGTTTAAATAAACGGTGTCTTGGCTGTCGTCGATAAGGAAGTTGTCTTCTGCACTACCGTCCAAAACCTTTTCGGTTTCTTCAAAATTAGGCTCTTCAACTTCTTCTTCAACATCGTCGGTTTCTTCTTCAACTTCTTCTTCGACTTCGTCGGTTTCTTCTTCGACTTCAACTTCGTCTTCGATTTCGTCAGGTTGTTCTGGAAGTTGGTCGCCTAAATAAAAGTTATCGTATTGTTCGTCTTCAACTTCTTCGCCGTCGACTTCTTCGTCCAACTCTTCATTTTCGCCGTCGTCAAACTCTTCTTCGACATCTTCGACTTCGTCGGTATCTTCTATATAGTCGGTTTCTTCGACTTGGTCGGTTTCTTCGGTTTCGTCAGCGATATCATAACTATCGCCATAACTTTCGCCGTAAACTGTTTCAGTTTCGGGTTGGGCGTAGTTTTCGCCGGCAACGACTGTTGAATAGTCTTCGCTTAAAGTGATATTTGCATCTTCAATTTGGTCGGAATCTAAACTTGTACTTAATGGGGTAACTACAAGCGTTTTTGGCGTCCTTTCCGTCGGATGACCACTGCGACGGCGACTGAAAATGCTTTTTTTGTCGTTTTTAGATTTAATCTTGTAATTTTGTTTTGCCATAACCTACCCCTTGTTTACTTTGAGTTAAATTTGGGTTTATTTTTTATTTGAATTACTGTTTGCAAAATTTGAAATCAATAAAACTTTTGATTTAATGCGTAATTTAACACTGCCAAACTTGAAGTGTCTTCGGGCTTGGACATATACGCAATTTTGGGCGCAACAATGTTTACAGGCATTTCGATCCTTCCACCTAAATACTCTGCCCCGCCACGGATATAAGTAATGCCACCACCGGTGAGCGATACGACAGCATCGTGCGGAAGTTTTACACGGCTGTTTAAAAGTGCTTTATCGAAATTTTCTGCAATGGTGTCCAAAATGGAACGTGTAACGTCATTTGTAACGCCAACGGGGAAAGTATATTGACCTTCGCCGTACACAACAACATAGTTGCCTACATCTTTATGAATGCTTAAATTTACCTTGCGTTTAAGCCTTTCAGCCACTTCGAAGTCCACATTGAACTTATCGTACAAATAGGCTGTAACATAACCGCCGCCCACATTAAAGGACTTATGGAAAAGTGTGCCGTCGCCAGCCAAGATGGATAGGGTTGAAGATAAATAACCAACGTCGAGCAAAATTTGGACTTGCTTGCGTTCGTTTTTACTAAATAACAGCTGACCTTCGGCAAGTGGGACGGGAATGAAATAGACTTCGCTAATTTTTAAGTTGCGAAGCATGTCCCTTAAAAGCCCTGTAAAGCGTTTTTGTGCGCCGTATAAAGTAACGTATGAGGATATGAGCGAAGTTTTTACGCCGAGAAGTTCATCACACGGTAAATTGCCGTCAACGTAGTAACAAACACCACTTCTTGTAATGATTTCATAATCGCCCGTATCCAAACTTTTTTGTGCGCCGTCAAATAGGTCAGAGATATCCCTTTCCCTTACACGCCTTGCACGGTTAAATGACGTGCGTTGTTCTGTGTTGAAAATGCGCAAAAATGGACCGGGTACACCCACATAGATCCTATCTAAACGGGCTTTTGCCGATGTGGAAACCTTTTTTAATGCGCTTTCTAACGCACCATATAACTTACCTTCGTTTATGGATGTTTCATCAAAAGCCTCGTGGTCTACTTGAGTGATTGCACGAATCATGAAGTTGTTGTTAATACCGTTTTCACCAATTAAAGCGGTAAGACTGTACATGCCGATATCTACTACGGCAACGGCATCTTTAAGCATTGTTGTACCTCATCGATTTTTAGTAAAAGTGTTTTTCGCCAAAATTGAATTTTAGCGTTTGCTAAATTTTAGTAATGTAAAATTTGTTTTGTTATCAAAAATTTTGTTGCGCCATTTTTTGTGCATCCAATTTATTTACCCATTGTGTAAACTGCTGTGATTTCGCCACTATCGAGTTTATAGCATGCGATTGTGCCTTTTAAAAGGTCGCCATCTACAATGGACTGATATCTACTTATACCAGCAAGCACCTTTTCACGTGTGTCTTGTGTTGCCTTGTAAATTTCAATCTTTACACCGCTACGCATATAAATTTCGATCCTAAAATTACCGGCTTCTTGAGTTTCGATACAAACGACTTTTAAAAGCCTATCACGAGGGCTTTCAAAGCAACTGATTGTAGTTTTAAGTGCGGTAAAAAGGGCTTCGTCTGCGTACTTTAAAGGTTGCTTTAATGTAATTTCTGGCTGAATGGTGGTTTGGAATTCAAGCACCACGTCAGTTAAATTATCCGCTGGGTTTAACTCGGTTTCACGTGTTTTTAAGACCACATAATCAAGGTCTAAAACATAGTAGCCGTCTTCCCCTTTGATTGCAAACCTTTCTTCGCTGGCGTAAAGATCTAATACAAGCGTGAATGGGTAACGTTTTTTGATTGTGTTAATTTTAAGGTTTGTATTTTCCGTGATTTTTTGGGCGATTTCGCCTTCATCAACAAAGAAAATGTTACGACCTTTATAACTTTCAATAATCTCTTCTGCCTTGACATAATCTTCGTGCTGGAAAACAGAGTATGTAACAGAAACATCGTTTACCCTGAAGATTGTCAAAAATGCCAAAGTTATGAAAAGTAAAATTGTCAAAACAGAACTTATTATAAGTACTTTTTTGTATTTCATGGTGTACCTTTTTGTTACTTTTGTGATTTAGCAACCGTTTATTGTTTTTGATTATCTTAATGCGACTTTTTGTTCGCTAACATAGGCTTTAATCGTCGATATAATCGCCGTCGATAAGTTTAATTTTTGCGCCGAGCGATTGCAATTTTTTATCGAACTGAGAGTAGCCACGCATTATGTAAGCAACCTTTTCGATAACCGAATCGCCTTGTGCAGATAAGGAAGCGACAACCAAACTTGCACCGCCACGAAGATCTGGACAAACAAGGTGTGCGCCGTGGATATTTTCGCCCTTACCAAAAATGGTAACGGTGTTACCGTTAAGGGAAAATTTTGCGCCCATTTTTGCAAACTCTTTTAGATACATAAAACGGGAATCGAAAACCGTTTCGGTAATTTTTGTTTGTCCCCTTACGCCCAAACCAACTGCTGACATGATGGGGTGAAGGTCGGTTGCAAAGCCCGGATATGGGCTTGTTGTAAAGTCGCCGAGCGAGTATTTTTCGCCCTTTGAACGTATATATAATTTATCACTGTATATCTTAACATAAATACCACTATTTTTGCAAGTAATATTGTTAATTTTTTTTGTTAAATCGTAAATATTTTGTAGGTTTATATTAGTTATTTGTACATTACTGTCAAGTAGGTAACTTAAAAGCAAAAAAGTGCCTGTTTCTATCCTATCAGGGATAGGTGTATAACTTATGCTTTTACAAAGACTTTCCACCCCTAAAATGGTTAAATTTTGACTACCTATCCCCTTGATTTTGGCACCGCAAGCGTTTAGATAGTTACATAAGTCCACCACTTCAGGCTCTTTTGCGACGTTGATAAGGTTTGTTTCGCCCTTGGCAAAAACAGATGCCAAAATTAAATTTTCGGTTGCGCCAACACTTGGGTAGCGCAAGGTAATTTTTGCCCCTTTTAAGAGATTTGCGGTTATCAAATATTCTTCTTCATTTTCCTTTATGGATGCGCCTAATTTTTTAAGACCGTCAAGGTGGATATCAAGTGGGCGTTCACCGATTTTGCAACCGCCCGGCTTACTTACCGTAACCGTTTTAAACCGTGCGAGCATTGGACCGACCATAAAAAAAGAGGCACGAATTTTTGCCGTTTTTTGCTTGGGTAAAATGGTGGTGAAGATGTTTTTTGTGTTTACTGTTAAGCCCTCTTTCGTCCATAGCGTTGTTGCGCCTATGCTTTTTAAAATTTCACACATTACCCTTACATCTAAAATGTCTGGGCAATCTTTTATTAAGACTTCGCCAGCAAGTAAAATGCTTGCACAAATTATTGTAAGCACGCTGTTTTTAGCGGGGCTAATTTTGACTTCGCCATAAAGCGTTGACGGACCGCTGACAAGATATTTACACATATTAACCTCGATTTATTTAAGCCTTGCAAAAGAAAAGCCCCTTTTGCAACATAATTTATTGTATGCAAAAAGGGTTTTTTGTGTTTATTTGTTTAATTTTGCAAAATTTGAGTTTTTAAAAATCAATTATTATATGCGAATTTTTTAAAAATTTTGTTTATCTTTTTTGGTTTATTTTTTGGTTTATTGTGTAAAATTGGTTCTTCTTGGTTTTTGGATATATTATATAGTGTGCCAAATGCGCCCATAAACACCATAATTGACGTATTGCCGGCAGAGATAAGCGGAAGTGGCAGACCTGTTGGGGGTATTGAACCTGTTACGACAAGTGCATTTATTAAAACTTGAATTGCGTAAATGGTGGTAATGCCCATAGATAAAAGGTAACCATAAAAATTGTCGCAACCTTTTGCCGTGCGTATGCCACGATAAATTAAAAAGCCCATTGCTAAAAACAAAAGTAACGTACCGAAAAAACCTGTTTCTTCACCGATTACCGACAATATAAAATCACTTTCGGAAAAGGGTAAAAAGCGGTATTTTTGTCTTGAATTGAAAAGCCCTACGCCAAAAAGTCCACCAGAGCCTAAGCCGTAAAGAGATTGTAGCAGTTGGTACCCTTCCCCTTTTGGATTTTCCCACGGGTTTAAAAAGGCGGAAAGGCGTTTGAGCCTATATGGTTCGATGACAATAAGCACGGGTATTAAAGCGATTGCGGGAAGTAAAATCATTAAAAAATGTTTTACACGCATGCCTGCCAAAAATAGCATGGATAACATGAGTAGTCCAACGCAAACAGTAATTGACATATTTGGCTCTGTTACAATGAGTAAACACACCAAAACGCCTGTTAAAATGGGAATTATTACGCCTTTGAAACTTCTTGCACGTGATGGATCGGTGGCAAAATATTCTGCAACAAAAAAGATATAACAAAATTTTGCGATTTCTGACGGCTGGATGGTGAAAAAGCCTAAATTTATCCAACGCTTTGCGCCGTAGACTTCGACCGAGATAAAAGGGATAAAGCACAAAATGAGAAGTATTATTCCACCAAAATACAAATAAATACCTTTGCCGAAAAATTTGCGGTAATCAATGTTTGCAGTAAAAAGCATGATTGCAAGCCCCACAAAAAGCCCCATTGACTGCTTTATTGCGTAATAAAACTTGTTGTTGTAATCAATTTCTGCAACATAGTTTGATGCTGAGTAAACTGCCACTATGCCAAAGATGGCAAGCCCCACCACCGTAATGGGTATAAAGATATCACCTGATAACTTAAATTTCTTCATTTAATTCCCTTACGATTTTATTAAAGGCTTCGCCACGCTTTGTGTAGTCTTTGAACATATCAAAACTTGAAGTTGCTGGGGAAAATAGGATGTTTTCGCCCCTATCGGCATTTAAAATTGCAATTTTTACTGCCATATTTAGGTCTGCGGAAATTGAAACATCTAAAAAACCGCATTTTACCGCACATTTTAACATATCGTATTTTGTTTCGCCCATAAAGACAATATGTTTAATTTTATCGGTGCAATTTTTGACTGTATCAAAAAGCAAAGTATAATCTTGATTTTTGTCTTTTCCGCCAATAATAAGTACGGTTTTTTTAGTCATTTGCCGAACTGCCTTTATTGTGGCGTCGCAATTTGTGGACTTGCTGTCGTTAAAATATGTAATTCCGTCATATTCAAAAACACGTTCTAACCGATATTTTACCCCTGTAAAATCGAATAAACTTTGATGAATGTTTTTACTTTCAATGCCGTATATTTTACTTACGCAAATTGCGCAAAGGGCATTTTGAATGTTATGCTCGCCTTTTATATTTAAATCGTCAGCATCGATAATTTCTTCGCCTTTATAGTAAAGTTTACCGTTTTCTAAATAACCGCCGTCCACCCTTTCTTTTACGGAAAACCACACTACTTTTGAGCGGGCTTCTTTGCTGAAATCACGGACTAATAAGTCGTCATAATTTAAAACAAGGTACTCGCTTTCACGCTGGTTTTTGAAAATGCGCTTTTTTAAGTAGGCGTAATTTTCCATGTTGTAATGCCTATCTAAGTGGTCTTGGGTAAGGTTTGTAATAACGGCAATGTGTGGTAAAAAGTTGTGAACAGTTTCAAGTTGGAAAGAAGATACTTCAAGTACGGTAACATCTTTATTTGTAAGTTTATCTGCGCAAGAGATAAAGGGTGTACCGACGTTGCCAAGTAGGTATGTGCTTTCATTTGCTTCACTAAAAATTTTATGAATTAGTGTGCAAACGGTGGTTTTGCCGTTTGTACCCGTTACTGCGATAATTTGACTTTTGCTTACTAAACTGGCAAGTTCAATCTCGCCCAAAATGCGTTTATTAAGCCTTTTAAGTTTTACTAAATTTGGGTTGTCGATGCTAACGCCCGGACTTACGACAACGATATTATAATCGACCATTTTATTTTTATGTTCGTCATAATTATCTTCATTATCGCCCATATAATCAGCGATTTTTGAGCCTTTTTCAATTAAGGAATTTACTGCTTCACTTAAATAAGCAGTCTTATCGTCATCGTATAAACCGACATTTGCGCCAAGGTTTAAAAGATAGTTTGCGCACATAATACCGCTATCTTTTAGTCCGTAAATTAAAAAACTTTCATTTTTAAATTGCATGTTGTCCCCCTTGATTTTTTAAATAAAAGTGAGCAATGAGATAAGTCCCATTATTAAAGTTATCACCGAATATGAAAGTGCAATTTTTGTTTCGCTGTACCCTTTAATTTGAAAGTGGTGATGAAGTGGCGACATTAAAAACACACGCTTTTTTGTGCGCTTATAATGCAAAACTTGAATGATGACGGATAGCCCTGTTAAAACAAACATGATGCCACAGATTACAATGTAGAGTGCGTTGCCACTAAATAGATAAACGCTTGCGATAAGACCGCCTAAACCGAGTGAGCCTGTATCCCCCATAAATAGGCTTGCTTTGTTTACATTAAAAATAAGATAGCCGATGAGTGCGCCACTACTTATAATTGCAAGTTGACTTAAATTTAAATATTCCTTTTTTACAACGTAGTAACCACCTAAATTATGCGTTTGAAGCACAATGAGCATTGCGCCAAAAAGTAGCACTATTGAGGAAACTGAACCAGCCAAGCCGTCAAGCCCGTCGGTTAAATTTACGCAGTTGGTAGTGGCTAAAAATACAAAAATTGCAAAGGGTATAAACCAATAATTTAGGTTTATCAATTTATCGGTAAATGGTATATAAACATTGGTTAAACCTGAATGGACAGAGTACCCTGCCGCAATAAAACTTACCAAAAGTTGAAGTATTATTTTTTGGGTTGGTGTAAGCCCTTCGTTTTTGTTAAACCTAATCTTAATATAGTCGTCGAAAAAGCCGATTATTGAGTAGATTGCAAAGATAATTAAACTTACCGTGGCGATTTTTCCGCCCCTTATAAATATGGCAAAACAAATGGCGATTGAAAGCAAAAAAGCAATACCGCCCATTGTAACGGTGCCGTTTTTTTGCTTGTGTTCGGTAACATATTTTAAGATTGTTTGCTTTGCCCTGCCCCTTTTTAGTATGGGAATTAAAAAATAGGTCAAAATCGCCGTTAAAATTAGCGATGCTAAATATGATATTATATAATTTTTAGCCATAATTCTTTGATTTTATATTGTTTAAATTTTGCATTGCTTATTTTTGCCCTTCAAGTTCGCCTATTATGCTTAAAACAACTTGTTTATCGCTAAAACCGAGTTTATTACCGTTAATTTCTTGATAATTTTCGCTACCCTTTCCGGCGATAAGTAGGCTATCGCCCATATTTAAACTTAAAATGCCTTGCCGTATTGCATCGTATCTATCGGGCACTACCTTATATTCCTTTGTAACGCTTTTAATGCCCATTTCTATATCATTTATAATAGAAAGCGGATCTTCATAACGTGGGTTGTCGCTTGTGATTATTACAAAGTCGGCAATGTCGCCAGCGATTTTGCCCATTACAGAGCGTTTTTTTGTGTCCCTATTACCGCCAGCACCAAACAGAGCAATAGTTTTGCCGTTTGTTGTCGACGACAAAAAGGAAAGGCTTTTATTAAGCCCGTCTGGGGTGTGGGCATAATCTATAAAGATTTTACCGCCCATATATTCCCCTACGCATTCCATACGCCCAGAAACTACTTTTAATTTTTTAATATATTTGACAATCTTTTCCGGTTTTATACCACATAAAAAGCACGCACTTGCGCTTGCTAATAGGTTTGAAACATTAAACTCGCCCAAAAGATCGCATTCTACGTTATACACCATATCGAACATATTTATTACAAAACTTGTGCCGAATAAACTTTCTTTTATATTGACGGCAAAAACATCGGCTGGCGTATATATGCCGTAGGTAAGCGTTTTTTTGGGGTTTTCGTTATAAATTTCTTGACCTAAACTGTCGTCCGTGTTGACGATGAAAAAGCGTGATTTTTTGTCAAAAGCACTCTTTTTTACCATGCGATAACTTGAATAGTCTACAAAATAATCAAGGTGGTCTTGGGTGCAGTTGGTAAAAATCAAACATTCAAAGCAAATGGCACTTGCCTTTTTAAGCCAAATTGCGTGGGCGGATAGTTCCATAACCACATACATAACTCCGCCGTCCACAAAGGTTTTAAAAAGTTTATAAAGATAGTCAGGATCGGGCGTTGTAAGACTTTCTTCAAGCGTTTGGTCGTTGTATTTTACGCCCAGCGTGCCAATAAACGCACAGTTTTTGCCAGCCAAATTTAACATTTCATATATCATGGTGGCGGTGCTTGTTTTGCCGTTTGTGCCCACTACGCCGATAATTTTCAACTTTTTTTGGGGATCGCCGTAAAAGGTAGCGGAAAATTTGGCAAAAGCAAGCCTTACATCGTTTGTAATAACTTGCACGCACTTTACTTTTGGCAGAATTTTTTCTGTTACAATGCAAACTGCGCCGTTTTTTACGCTTTCGGCGGCGTAATTATGCCCGTCATAGTTTGAGCCACGCAGACAAAAATACATGCCGTTTTGCGTTTTATCGCCACTAAACTTGGTGATTTCTTCAATTTCCACGTCCATATCGCTGGGATAGATTTGCACATTTTTTACACTTTTTACAATGCAACTTAACTTCATAATTCACCTTTTACTGTTTGGCAATAGATTTTGCCGAGATAACGTTTGTAAATATATCGTAAACGACCGGTGCTGCGACCGTTGAGCCGTAATTTCCGCCAATGGGCTCGTCAACGGTTACAAGGCACAAATATTTGGGTGCGTTTGAAGGGAAAAAGCCCACAAACGACATTACATATTTGCCTTGCGCAATCTTGCCGTCAACAAATTTTTGGGCGGTGCCTGTTTTTCCGCCCACCTTATAGCCTTCGATATAGCACTGTTTACCGCTTCCGTTTGTAACTACGTTTTCTAAATACTCTGCCAAAATTTGGCTTGCCTTTTTAGAAGCAACACGTTTTGCGGTGGAAGGTTTCATAATTTCAACAACCTTGCCGTCGCTTGTTTTGATTTCTTTCACCAACTTTGGCGTATAGTAAAGTCCACCGTTTATGCACGCACTTGCCGCCGCTGCAAGTTGAAGTGGGGTTACCGCAACGCTTTGACCAAAGCCGATACGGGCAAGGTCGCCTTCTTTCACCGCCGTTTCTGGGATGAGCATTCCACTTGCTTCGCCCAAAAAGTCCACGCCTGTAACCTTGCCAAAATTGAGCGATTTTATGTATTTATAAAAGGTTTCTGTGCCGAGCGATAGCGCAATGTCGGTAAAACAAGGGTTGCAACTGTTGTTTAAGGCTTCTTGCAAGGTTTGGTTTTGGTGCTTACCGTTTTTATGGTCTGACCAGCACTTGATTTTTCCGCCGGCGACTTGGCGATAGCGTGAAGAATTGTACACATAATTTAACGGTTTTGCGTTGAGGTTTCCGTTTAAACTTTCTTCAATGTTGGCAAGCGCAGTTACCATTTTAAAGGTAGAACCTGGCTCGTAAGAATCTACAACTAAACCGTTTCTTGAAAGGCTGTTTAAACTTTCTATATCATCACGTGGGACGTTGTTTAAATCGTAAGACGGCAAGTTTGCCATCGCTAAAATTTGTCCGTTTTGAGGGTTTAAAACGACCGCCGCCGCACCCTTTGGCGTGTATTCGTGCATTACTTTATTTAGTGCGCTTTCCACAATTAGTTGAATTTCATAGTCGATTGTAAGCACTACGTCAAGCCCGTTTACGCTTGGTATAAAGGTGGGTGTTTTTGAAGAAAGATCACTGCCTAATAGGTCGGCTTCGTACAAAATTTCGCCGTCAATGCCTGCCAAATATTTGTTGTAATACTTTTCTAAACCGCCCTGACCTAAGCCGTCAACGGTGGTGTAACCTAAAACGCTACACAGCATTTCGTCATAGGGATACACCCTTTTATTGTCCACTGAATAGTAAACTCCGTCCAAATTGTAGTCGGTAAGTTTTATGATTTCATTTTTTGTAACTTGGCGTTTAACAGTTATTTCTGAAGTGGCTTTTTTGTCGATTTTTTGCTGTAAACTTTGGCTGTCAACGCCAAATAGTTCGCCCAAAATTTGACTTACTTTTTGGCTGTCTTTTACCGACCTTGTGCGCACAAAAACGGCGAAAGAATCGGCACTTGTTGCCAAAATTTT
Organism: uncultured Clostridia bacterium; assembly: GCA_944363645.1. Lineage (GTDB taxonomy): Bacteria > Bacillota > Clostridia > Christensenellales > Borkfalkiaceae > UBA4636. Next base: position 174,123 of record CALVUR010000001.1, read on the forward strand.
GCCGTCGCTTGACAAAATATTACCACGCTTTGCTTTTACGGGAAGTTCCCTTGTCCACTGGTCAATCGCCTTTTGTTGAAGGGTGTTTGAGTTTACCACTTCGACAAAAAATAGCCTTATTATAATTACCAAAATCAGCACTGCTAAAAGGCAAAAATAAGCAAATAAACGTTTTCTTAACACGGTCAAAGAATAGGTGTTTTTCATATTTTAAACTTAAAAAAATTATGCTTATTTAATTGTATTTTGCTTACCCTTATTTTATGTTTTTATTTTGTAGATATTTTGGCAATCTTTTATATTTTTTGTTTGTTTTTGGGGTTTTTGGCATATCAAAATTATATAAAAATTACCCCTTAAATTTTAAAAAAACGCAAAAAAAAGGCTAACCTTTTGGTTAGCCTTTAATAAAAGTTGATTTATGAATTTATTTTAGTTTAAAAAATACCCCCCTTTATTAAACTAAAATTTAAAAGTCTTAAAATTAAGCATTTTATCAGTAATTTTTTGTTTACCAAAGTTTATTCGACTTTAATCATACCTTTTTCTTCAGCTTTTTGTTCGATTACTTCATCGCTTGAAACATAGTCGAGTTCTTGGTGAAGAGAATTAACTTCTTCGGTAAGTTGTTCAATTTTTGTTTGCTTTTCAACATAAGATGCATTCATTGATTTTAATAATTGAGTGTTTAAAATAATGAGTGCGAAAACTGTAACAACAACCAAAGCATAAACGGCGATTAAAACCTTGCCTTTTGTGTTTATTGTGTATTGTTTATCAACTGTTTTACCCTTTTCATGATAGTCTTCAAATGGGTTGTCATGTGTTTCCGCACTTGAATACTGCATGGTTGTTTGCGATGGTTGTGAGTCATCAGTTGTATAACTCATTTGTTGCTTTTGGTAATCGGGTTGATACTCTTTTGATGCGCTGTAACGGACATTTAAATTTTCTTGTCTTTCTTGCTCTCTATAATCGTATCTTTGTGTATTATATCTTTCAGCCTGCGAACTTTGTGCGTTATATGCTGGTTCTGCATAGTTTTGTGCCCTTGCCGGTTCGTCGTACGCTTGATATCTTGCGCTGTTTGTTGGTTGATAGTTTTTAAACCTATCTTCTTGATCTAATTTGTTTTGTGGTTGTGAGGGGCTGTCATAATAGTATTTGTTTTCTAAACTGTCTGCAAATCCCCTTTTTTCCATTTGATAATCTGTTGTTTGATTATATTTTCTCTCCGGCTCAGCATAACCTTGGCTATACCTTAAGGAGTTAGCTTCATATTGATTTGCCATGATTACTACTTACTCTCCTTATAAAAATTACTTAGCCGACCTTTTTTATTTTTATTTTTTAAACCCTTTCGCATACTCTTAACTTTGCGCTTTTTGCCCTCGGATTACGGTCCAGCTCTTTTAAATCCGGAAGGATGGGTTTTGCGGTTAAAATCTTAACGATTTGCTTTTTGTTACATACGCATACAGGTAAACTTTTATCACATATGCAATCGCTTTCTAAATACTTGAACGCATTTTTTACGATTCTGTCTTCTAATGAATGGAAGGTTATAACCGCAAGCCTTCCACCTTTATTTAGTCTTTCCCCCATAGCAACTATCGTGTCATAAAGCCCGTCAAGTTCACCGTTTACCTCGATCCTTATCGCTTGGTACGTGCGCTTTGATGGATGACCGTCTTGCTTGAATTTTGCGGGTATTGAATTGTCAATTATCTCGTTTAATTGTCCACAAGTAACAATCTTCTTATCTTTACGATATTTTACTATGTTATTCGCAATTTTTTGATGGAACTTTTCTTCACCGTAATCACGCAAAATGCGACTTAATTCTTGCTCACTATACCCATTTACCACGTCGTATGCGGAAAATGTTGCGTCTTGGTTCATCTTCATGTCAAGTTTTTTATCCTTGCCTAAATAACTAAACCCACGACTGCGGTCATTAAGTTGTGGCGAACTTACACCTAAATCAAGCAGTATCCCGTCATATCCCCCTATCCCTAAATTATTGGATATTTCGGTAAAATTCTTGAAGTTGTCGTGCACGGTCGTTAGTCGGTTTGGATATCTTTCTTGTACCTTTTTGGCGTTTTCTAATGCAACTAAATCTAAATCTGTCGCTATAACCTTGGTTGCACTATGTTCTAAAATCTTGCTTGTATGCCCGCATGCACCCAAAGTGCCGTCAAAATATAAACCGCCGTCTTTTAAGTTTAAACCTTTAATGCATTCTTCAAGCATTACAGGAAGATGTATAAATTCCATTTTTACTGTCAAACTTCGTCTTTTTTTAAGTACGATTTTATCTTGCGTAATTTTTAGTAACGCTTTTTTAGCATTTTACCTTAATTTTTAACACTTTTAAATTTTTTAAACCTTTTAAGTTTTGGTCAATTTAAATCGTGAAAAGTTAAGTTTACTAAATTTATCGCTTAATCTTGATGTTTTTCATACTGCTCATCTAAAATCGCCAAAGCATCATCATAACTAAGTGATTGTGATAAACTGTCGTACTGTGATTTACTCATCAAATTGATGTGGTCTTCTGCCCCGACAAAAACTATGTCCTTTTCAAGTGGTGCGAATTTTTTAATCGCTTCGGTTATCTGCAATCTGCCTTGACCGTCTTCTGTTACCTCAAAATAAGAACCGAAAAACAGTGTGTAAGCCATTTCTGCTTGCCTATTGAATGGTGAATGCTTCTTTTGGGAGATTTTTTTGAAAGCTTCCAAAGGATAGATTGCAAGCGTGTTTTCCATCGCAGAACGACCTATAACATAGGTTGTGCCAAGTTCTTTGCTAAACCTCGAGGGAATACGTATTCTATTTTTTGAGTCCATCTGGTGAAAATATGTACCGAAAAACATTACATACACCCCCCTTTATTTTGATGACACAATGATTATAGCACAACTTTTGCCCATAATCAACCACTTTGGCATAAAAAATAAAAATTTTTTTAACTTTTTTTATATATTTTTAGAACATATGTGCGATTTTGTCGTTATCAAATTTTTTGCCCCCTTAAATAAATTTATTTAATAACCTTGATTTTATGCGGAATTTTGGTGATTTTATGGTATTTTTTGCACATTTATAGATGTTTTTGAACGTGTTTGATTTTGCCCTTGTTTTTTGGTGGTCAAAAATCCCACAAAAATTCAGGCTTGTGGTCAAAAATCCCATAAATTTACCATTTTGGGGGCTTAAATTTATTAACTACCCTTTGATGATGAAAAATTTTTTTGGAAAGCACGCTAATGCCTTCCCCTATTATGTAGCAAGCACTATGAAAAAGGGTAAAATATTTTGTTGATTAAATTTGGGGCGGTAAAATTTTTGCAATGAAAATTTAGCGAAAGCGGTAGATTGTGATTAAAATCAAAAAGCACATTTAAAACGAGATAATTTTTTAAAAAATTAGGTCATATTGGCGCAAAAAGACAAAAATCAAGCGTTATTTGACATATTTTATATAAAGGAAAAAATAAGTGTGGTAAAAAAATGTTAGTTATCCACAATTTAACGGTTTTAATGTGTATTTAACATAAAGACAGAAGTTATTTATGCGCATTTTAAAAATAATAAAATCGCCCATTGTATGCGTGATTTTTGATATTATTATTTTGAATATAAAAAAATTTTGTGTGCTTTGTAAATACACACAAAATTTGTGAAAATTGTTGATAACTTTTTTAATGCCTACAATAAATATGATAAAATTTCCCATAAAATAAGCGATTTTGTAAGGCTTTAAATTCACTTACTAACATTTTTAAAAATTTATCTACTTTTTAGCCTTAAAATTTTACTAAAATTACGATTTATAAAAATTTTTAGATTAGGTTAAATTATTATGGGTATTAAAAAATTGCTTGATTAAACTTTGACAATTTGGTAATAATAAATTTGAAAATACTTACTTTTTGCGCCGATAGTAAAAGCGAAAGTTTTACCCTTACCTATTGGTAGTTATATAAAATAATATTAAAATAACTACTTTATATTATATTGAAAGGTTTTTTGTGGTAAAATTAGCAAAAAAACGGCGTAATAATGCAAAAAACAGTTAAAAACCCTTGCAAATTTTATTTAAGTGTGTTATACTACCACAGTAGAAAAATAAACAAGCCACTCAGGCTTATTATATAAGGAGAGATTACCGTGCCTAATATTAAATCAGCAAAAAAACGTGTTTTAGTATCTGAAACTAGAAACGCTCGTAACAGAAGCGCTATTGCAGAAGTAAGAACTTCTATGAGAAAGTTGAACGCTGCAATCGAAAGCGGTGATAAAGCGATGGCTCAAGAAATCTTTAGAGAAACTTCTAAATTATTAGACCAAGCAGTTAGCGCTGGCAGAATCCACATTAACACTGCTGCTAATAAAAAATCAGGTTTCGCTAAGAGAATTAACGCTTTAGCATAATTTATCACTTAAAGCCCTTAATTAGGGCTTATTTTTTGCATACTTTAAATTTGCGATTTTATGCGTAATTTTGACTTTTTTAAATTACGCAAACATTAAACTTAAAACAAAAAAAGCGGGTAGATAGACTACTCGCTTTTTTGTTATGTTTTGATTTACTTTTAAATTAATTATGAATTAGAATAAGCCCAAAACAACGCCGTCGTCTGTGATGTCGATTTTTTCAGCCGCAGGGACTTTTGGTAGGCCCGGCATTGTCATGATATCCCCTGTTAGCACAACGATAAAGCCTGCGCCGGCGGAAACCTTTACATTTTTAACGGTAACGGTAAAGCCTGTTGGGGCGCAAATAAGTTCTGGGTTATCTGACAAACTGTACTGTGTTTTTGCAACGCAGATGGGAAGGTTTGAAAAGCCTAACTTTTCAAGTTCAGCAATCTGCTTTTTGGCGTTTGGTAAAATTGCGACGTCATTACCGCCGTAAACTTTTTTAGTAAGCATTAAAATCTTTTCTTCAATGCTCATGTCAAGTGAGTATGGGTGTGATAGGCTTGATTTTTGGTTGCAACAATCGATAACGAGTTTAGCAAGTTGTGTCATGCCCTTACCGCCGTTTGAAAAGCCGTCCGCCATAACTGCGGTATAGCCGTTTTGCTTGCACAAATCGATGAGCAAGTTGATTTCGTCCTGAGTGTCGGTTGGGAAACGGTTTACGGCAACAACGACAGGAAGTGTGTAAACTTTATTTATATTGTCAAGGTGCTTTTTAAGGTTGGGGAAGCCCTTTTTGAGTGCGTCAAGGTTTTCCGTTTTTAAATCGGCTTTTTGCATACCGCCGTGCATTTTTAAGGCACGAATGGTAGCAACCATTACAACGCAGTCGGGTTTTAAACCGCCTACCCTACACTTTATGTCCAAAAACTTTTCAGCACCAAGGTCTGCACCAAAGCCGGCTTCTGTAATGCAATAGTCGCCACACTTTAAGGCAAGTTTGGTTGCCAAAATGGAATTACAGCCGTGTGCAATGTTGGCAAAGGGTCCGCCGTGAATGATGCAAGGTGTGTTTTCAAGCGTTTGGACTACGTTTGGTTTAATTGCGTCTTTTAAAAGAACTGTCATTGCGCCTTGCGCCTTTAAGTCCCGACAATAAACGGGTGCGCCTTGATAGTTGTAACCAATGATGATATTGCCAAGTCGATTTTTAAGGTCTGCAATGCTTGTGGATAGACAAAGGACTGCCATAATCTCGCTTGCGACGGTGATGTCAAAGCCGTCTTCACGTGGGGTGCCGTTTGGCTTACCGCCTAAGCCATCAACGATGAAACGAAGTTGACGGTCGTTCATGTCGACGCAACGCTTCCATGTGATGCGCTTTACATCGATACCGAGTTCGTTGCCTTGTTGAATGTGGTTGTCGATCATTGCGGCAAGAAGGTTGTTTGCTGTGCCGATTGCGTGGAAGTCGCCGGTAAAGTGAAGATTGATATCTTCCATAGGGACGACTTGAGCATAACCGCCACCGCACGCACCGCCTTTTACGCCGAACACGGGACCTAAAGATGGTTCACGAAGGGCGATAACTGTTTTTTTGCCAAGTTTTGAAAGCCCGTCCGCTAAACCAATGGTGGTTGTCGTTTTGCCTTCGCCCGCTGGGGTTGGGGTTATTGCCGTAACCAAAACAAGTTTGCCGTCCTTTTCGTCCTTCTTTTTTTCAAGCACTTTTAAACTTAACTTTGCTTTATAATTGCCGTAAAGTTCGTAATCGGCTTTTTCAACGCCAAGTGATTTGCATATATCTTCGATGGGAAGCATTTTCGCTTGTTGAGCAATTTCAATATCGGTCATTGTACCACCTCGTTCTCTCATTTTAAATTTGACTTTGGAAAGTTTTTTACTTTATGCTGTTAAGTCAAATTTAACCTATAATTTCGTATACGCCTATTATACTGCTTTAACTATTTTTTGTCAATGCGATTGACAAAAGTTTTGAGAGAATTTATTTGGGGCAAGTTTTTGTTAAAACGACCGAAAATTTTGCTTTACTGATATTAAAGTTTAATCAACATAGATTTTTTTGTTTTGGCTGCCGAGCGAACATAAAAGTTGGTAAATGGACATTTTTTGAAGGCTTGCCAAATCTAAAAAGTCGGCTTTACTATCAAGCAGGGTAACTGTTTCACCAACCTGAAAATTGTTGTTTAAAATATCCACAAAGCAATGGTTCATACAAACTTTGCCAACGACTTTAAAACTTTGACCTTTAATTTTTACGCTAAATGCGTTGTTTGGTGGACAAAAACCGTTAGCATACCCCACCGGAAGGACCGCAACGTGGGTATCGTCAGCAAATTTATGTACACCGTCATAACCGATTTTATCGCCCTTTTTGACATGTAAAATATGGTCGATTTGGGTTTTAAAGGTAAAAAGTGGCAATGCGTTTTCATTGCCGAAGCCATACAAAAACAAACCGCAACGGCAAAAATCTTGATTTATAAAATTATATTTTGAAGTTGCCGTTGTATTTGATAAGTGAATTGTCAATTTTTTGAAGTCAAAAACCGACTTTAAAGTGTTAAATAAATTGTACTGATAAAGGGTAAAATCTTTGTCGTCTGCGGATGAAAAGTGGGTGTATAAGCCCGTTATCGCAATATTTTTAAGATTTTTGACTTTACAAATTTCCAAAAAACCTTCACGTATATCAAAGCCAAAGCGGTGCATACCTGTATCAATTTTTAAGTGGACTTTTACCCTTTTATTTAGCCTTTTTGCGACTTCATTCAACCTATTTGCAAAGCAAAGTGAAAAGCAACTTTGTGTAATGTCATACCTTATTAAATCGCAAATATTATTAGGGTTTGTGTAGCCCATAATGAGCACATCCCCCACTATGTCATTAGTTTTTAGCGTAATTGCCTCGCCCAAACTGCTGACGGCAAAAAATTTTGCGCCCATACTTTGATATAGTTTACTTAAACTTACCATACCATGACCGTAGGCATCCTTTTTGACAACACAAATTGGGGTTTTGATATTACTTAAAACATTATAGTTATGCCGTGCATTTTTTAAATTTACCGATAAATAAGTCATAAATTACCCTTTTATTTTAATGTATGCCCATCCCCTTTTTAATATAATAAAAGCCGTGTAAAAACTAATTTACACGGCTAAATTTTTTATAAAAGTGGGGCTATAAGCCGATTATCGCCACTTTTTTATTGTTTTTGGGCAAAAGTTTTTTGTAATAAATCTAAAACGTAATCATAATATTTACCTAAATATTCTTTAAGGGAATCATTGGTTTTATATAAATCGATTGCTTCTTCCATATCAAACTGCATATAGTCATTTAAGACTTCTTCAATACGCCTTTTTGTTTCACCCGTTATTTTATCGGGATCGATATGGGTACTCGGATCAATGCCATTTTGCTCGTAATATTCTGGCGGATAATACAAATCTAAAGTGTTATTATACTTTATCACTTCGTTTAGTTTGTCATCACGCTCTTTTTTGAGTTCGTGAAGTCTTAAATTTACTGCGTTTGCGTAATTTTCGTTTATTTTGGAAATTTCTTTACCTAAATCTGATTCTAACTCTTCAATTTGACGGTTTAAACTTTGTATTACCTTATCACGCTCTGAATCAATAGTATTTAGGGCGTTAAGTTTTTCACTTTCAAGTTCTTTAAGCCCACCTATTGCCATACTTGAACGCTGAATGCCACGCTTTAGGGCTTGATTTTCCAAATTAGATTGGGCGTTTTGATAAGCCAAATTTGCGCTTTCTTTACGCTTATCTGCGCTTTCATTTTGCTCGTTAATCGACCTATAGAGCGACTTTTTGTCTTTTTCAGTTTGATCTATGGTGTCTTGGATTTTTTGGTTTTTGCCCGTTTCATAGGTAGATTGTGCGACCTTTAAAAGTTCGTCATCGCTGGGTGGATTGTATGTAAGTGGTCTTGTTAAATCAATACCGCCGACATAGATTTTATCCTTTCTTTTTTTGGTTTCGCCACTGCCTTCGTCTTTGACCTGTTCATAACGGTCTTTGTTATCAATTTTTAACATACTTTCTCCTTAAATAATTTCGAGTACACTGTTTGTCCTTACCAAGTTTTTATCATGAGTAATGCTTGTAAGTTCGTTGCCAAAGCCAATTAAACTTTCTTTAGATAAAACATTTTCTAATGTCCTTTGATAGATTTTGTTTGCCGTTTGGCGGTAAATAATAAGGTTGCCATCTTTACTATCAAGCCTAAAATTTACGCCACGACCGATTGCGTATTTTGTCATAATTATCACCTTAAGGTCTTAAATTTTTTTAGGGAAACTAATATACGTATAGGGTTGCCGTCCTATCGTAACCGATAACTATGACCGCATTCAAGGTTGTTTCGCCGATAACTTTGTAAGCATTTTTTATGCCCGTATTTAAAATTACCGTGCCGTCTAACAAAAGTTCTACACTATAAACATTTTTATCTTTAACGTAGTATGCACCATAGCCGTCCCCTATTTTTGAACCACTTACGCAAGTAACATTTTTATCGATAAAGATTTTTTCGCCCATTAAATTGTTTGTTGTGTCATAATTTTGCGCGAAAAGATTGTTATCTTTATCCGTATACAAAACGTACAAATTGTCGCCGTGTGGCGTGATGGTTGCGAAGTTTACGCTTAAATTTTGCATACATATAAGGGTGTCGCTGTCAACCTTATAAAGATTTGCCGTCTTTTTAAAGCCGTCGAAAAACATAATATAGGGTGATGAAAGATTTACTTTTGTCATTAAACTGTTATCTTCCAAATAATCGACATAGCCAAAAACGGTAAGCCTTTTTTCGCTTAAATTTTCCGTAGATATAAATTCTAAAGTGTTGTCGCCTTGAGATAAACTTGCGCAAACCTTTAAATGGTTTTCACCCGATTTTGCCGTAAAATTTTTTAAATTTACGCCGTTTAACTTAACCAAAACTTTTTGCGTATCGGTTGAGGTAAAATCAAAATTTATATGCGCCATGCTTTCGATTTTACAATTAAATGCAGTTTTAAAGTTTGGTCCGTCCCCTAAGTTATCGGCGTCGTAAAAAATTAAAGCTGTAAAGTGCGGGTGCAATTTATCTTCTAACGTGCGTACCCTTCTATCTAAATTTTCCAAACTGTTTTGCATACTTCACCTATAAATACTGAATTTCAAGCAAGACTTTTGATATTTCGGCGTTGCGACTTTGCGATTTTATGGTAATTTGAAAGGTGTTGCCTTTAACCATTACGGGTTTTTTCTGCCTAAACTTGCTTCCGGAAAATGTTATCACTTGTTTTGAGATGTCGCTTTCGACTTCCACCCTTATATCGCTTCTTGTATAAAGACTTATGTACGACAGCGTTTTTTCGTAAAACACGTTGTAATCGGTTTTGTTGGACTTCCAAATTTTTGTAAGCGGTATACCGAACTTATTACCGCTGTTATCGAGCATGCCTAATTGGTTGTAACCTTCGATTAAGGTTGCCAAAAAGGAAAACTGTGCGCCTTCGATTTTTTCAAGGTCGTAACAGTTTAAGCCCTTTGCTAAGTAAAATTCATGCGTGCCTAAGTCGTAACACACCATCATTTTTGCGTGGTCGCCGTCGATGTTTAAATTTACCGATGCGTAAAATTTGCCGTTGTGGTAAATTGCAGAGATGTCTTCATTATCGATGCCGATAAGGTATTTATCAAGTTCACGCATGATTCTCACCGACGAAGAGCCGTCAAACCGATAAAAGCCGTCTTCTGCCAAATAGATAACATATTTACCGCACTCTGTACAAGAATTGCGGATGATTCTGCCAGAGTTTACAAACAAACTGTCGGCGGTCATTTCAAGTTGGTTATTAAATGCGGTTATCCTAAAAATGCCGTAATTTGCAAAGGCGTAAAGATAGCCACCAAAACTTATAACCTTTAAAAGTCTGCCTGCCTTTGTCCTAAAATCGATAAAGCCGGCTTCGTTTAAATTTACATTCCAATTTGTAGGGTCAAAGGTTTTTGAAAACCAAAGTTCTGTTTCGCTGTATCCGGTTGTTGCGTATAATCTTTCATTGTGTATACACATAGATGTTATAAGCGGTGCGTCAAAAGTTGTAACCTTTTCACCGTTATAAACATATAGCACGCCGTCTGTGGAAAACAAAATTACGTCTTCACCATTTAGCCGATAATTGACATAAAAGGGCGTTTTTGAAAAGTTTAAATTTTCAATTTTCACCATTTTATTTGTGCCTAAATAAATGTGCCATTCGTAAACTTCGCCGTTTGAAAAAAGCACTAATATTCTGTCGTCGTTTTTAAAGTTTATCTCGTCATAACGCTTATAATAAAATATCTTTTTAGGAATTAAGCCATCGGGCATTTTTGCAACAAAGTGGTTGTTGTCAAACAAGATTTCAAGTTGTTTAACGCCCACACCACATTTAAGCGCACCTGATGAATAGTCAAAGTTATAAGTGGTTTCCGCCAAGGTGTTTTTGCCTAAATGTCCGTCTATTAGCCCGTTAACGGCATTATTGAAGTCAAACAAATCTATTTTTTTACCATAGATTGAACCTGTTTTAAAGTTTTCATACATCAATACCAACCCCTTGCTTTTACTTTTTTAACCTTTCTTTTTAAAAGAGCGTTTTGAAGTGATTTTGTGTATCTATCACGCCATAAAAGGGCTTGTTCGAACATACCTTTATTTAAAAGCATTTCACTGACAACACCTTCTGCGATAATACGCTTTGTGATTAGCGAATTCTCGTACTCGCAATGCTCTTTTAAGTCTGTTTTTGGCATATACAAATAGCAATATTTGACCGTACACGTGTTGCCGTCTGTAACAAAATAAGTCGGGAAAACTTTAAAATTTAGCGGAATAACCGACCTATAGACCGACTTTATCTCGATCGGGACTTTTTTAAAGTCCTTATAATAAAACTTATTTGTATCGCTTTTTAATTCTTCAGTAAATGTGAGCGGAAGGTATTCTTCACTGAGTTCTTGAATAGTAATGTTATAGCATTTTAGTAGTTTATCAACTTCTTCTTTTTCTTCTTTACTAAATGGCGTATCATCTTTTAAATGCTGGTCGATTTTATTAGATAACTTTTCGTCGCCAAGTAAAAATGCCGAAGTTGATAAAATGTTACCAACGGTCATAAATTACCCCCTTGTATTTGTTGCGCTGTCCAGAAAAATCTGGACAGCGTGTTATTTTTTTAAGCTTCGGTAATGCCGGTAAGCATTGCTTGACCGCATGGCCTTGTACAAACTAAATCTGCATATTTTACAAGAGTTGCTGAATAAGTTGGTGTGCCGGGTACTTGCTTTAAAACCTTGCCATCTTCGCCTTCTAACCACTTCCAATCGCAAAGTTGGTGAAGTGTGAAGTCGTCTGTGTTTAATAAATACATAGTGCCTTCCGGGCAGAATCTATCCGATACAATGGGGATACCGTTATAAGAAATTGCTTTATAACCGCCCTTTAAATCCATAACATCAGTGTTTCTTCTGTATGTTGAAAGGTAGTTTTGGAACGCCCTTTTTACGCCAGAAGAGCAAACGATAAAGTTGATTTTTGAGCCTGAAGTTTCTTCTACAAAGTCGATTGCTTTTTGAATTTCCGCTTCGCTGATTGCGCCAACGTCCTTTTTAATGTAAGGTACAAGCCACTTGTTTGTTGCCCTATTTAGGCCGTAGATATAACCGGTGTCTTTAAAGATTGCCTTTAAGCCGGTGAGTTCTACGCCGTATGAGCCTTGGACGGTAATAAGGGAATTTGCCGGCACTAAACCTGTTAAGATTTTACCGTCAACGGTGAATCTACTTGCTGACCTATCGATTGATGTGATACGTCTAACGCCGATGCCTTCGATAATGTCGCCACCTTCGTTTCTAAAATCAATACTCATACCGACGGTTAAATTTTTAACGCTGTCAACAGTTACATCGTTATTTGCAACTTCGCTAACTGTTGCCAAAACGCCTGTGCCGTCGCCAAAGAGCATTCTGCCAAAGTTAAATGAAGATGCTTTTACTAAACCTTCCATTTCGGCGTTAAGTAAGTTTACAAAAGAGCCAACATTGTTTTGTGATGCCCTGATTGCTTTGTCAGAGATACTGATTGTGCCGTACAAGTTTTTAAGTGTGGTGGTAAGTGTTTTATAGTTGTTACCGCCAGCGCTTGGAAGTTCTGCCGTTTCAAGCCCTGCGCCCACACCGCCGTTGATGCCGTATTGGACAAGCCTTTTAACTTCTTTACCCCAAACGTCTTGGGTTGATTGTTTGATTTTTGCAAGTAAAGGGTTTATTTCTGTGTTAATTTGCTCGGTAACCGGTCCTAAATAAACGGTCTTTAAAGCATTTTCAGCACTTGTTAATGTTACCATAATTTCTCCTTAATTATCTAAAATTTTTATTTGAATTTGATCATGTTTTTTGCCAAAGCACTTGCTTCGGCGATGGTTTTAGGTTTTACGGGCGGAATAACCGGTATAACACCGCCACCGCCCATAAGCCCCGGTTTTTGCGCTTCCGCTTTTAAACTTAAAAGGTAATTTTTTATAATGTCATCTTTGATATTGTTTGGTAAATCTTGATAGTTTTCCCCTTCAATTTTTTGCGGAACGGAATTTTTTTCTTCGAGCAAAATGCTTATAAATGCATCTTGCAAATTGTTGAATGTAACCTGTCCATCTAAGATTTTTGCACCTATTTTTTGTGCGTACTTGGATGCACTTGGATGGCGGTTAAAAAATTCAAAAATTACGCCATTATTTTTCCCCACCAAAACATCGGCTTCAAGTTTTTCCATATCCAATTTATCTTCTAAATTTTCCCTTTCATCGCTCATATTTAAAGTTAAATTTTCTTGAGAATTTTCCGTGGTTGGCTGTACATTTTTTGTACAGATAACGCCTTCTTTCGCAACGATTTTTTCGGGTTCTGAAGTAAAATTTTCACTTTGCATATTTTGATTTTGGGGGTTTATAAATTGCTTTTCTTCCTTAATTTGGGCAAAATTTTCGCTATCATTTTGAGATAAAATTATATCAATATTTTGTTTAATTTCATCGTCATTTTGAGTAGTTTTTTCTAAAATTTCGCCGTCTTTTTGGGCAATAAGTGGGGCTATAAGCCCATTATCGCCACTTTTTTCGTTTTCAAGTTGTTTAAGTTTTTCTTCCCCAACCAAACTTTTAAGCCAAATGTTTTCCCTTACTAACTTTTTATTTTGCTGACAACGCTTGGTAAATTCTGCTTGTAAAAAGCCGTACGCTTTACATAAAGATTCAACGTCTTTAAACTTTTTTGTATTTGGCGACATGCTTTCGCCTTTTAACTTATCCGCCCCTGCGGTGTGCGAGGTTTCGCCATTATTTAAAAGATTATTTTGTTTCATTTTATGTTCTCCCTAATTTAATTTTTTGCTATGCTTTTAGTCCGTTTTTAAGTCATCTAAAAGTTTTATAGCGTTAGTTTTTAAAGTGTCTTTATGACCATTTAAATGTGCCATAACACGCTGTTTAATTTTGTCAGCGTTTGCGCCAACGATTTCCCCTGAAAGTAAAAATCTTGTGTGTTCGGTAATGTGGATTTCGTGGTCGTCGTAACTATCGACTTCGCACAAGTTGTCCATAAGTTTTACATTTTCTTCGTTGGCTTTATTGATGTGTAAAGTTGTCAAGTCTTGCGCATTTTCAAAACTGCCGTAACCTAAAATTTCTAAGATTTTTGCCTTTGTCCTTGCGCTTAATTTGCCATCTTTATCTGTTAAAATTCCGCTGTTTAAAAGTTCATAAATGTTGCTCTTTTTTTGAGCGGGTGTGGAATTTAACTCGTTTTCAGTATCAAAAACTACGTCATCACTATTTAAGTCGCTTGAGTTGTAGTAAAATACGTCCGCACGCCTTCCTGCCCCAGCGATTTTCATGATGCGAGTGGTTTTTGCAAACTGTTTAAATAGCCTTATGATGTGCTTTGCCATGTGCTTTATTGCAAACTTTATGTTTTCAGCCGTTTGCGTTAAGCGTGTTTCATCTTGCTCAATAAGAAGTTGTAACGCAACACCGCTTGTTGCCCTAACTGGCGCAGTTGAGTTGCGTGAGATTTCGCTTACACCGCTTATTGTAATAAACTCGTTTTCAAGCCGTTCTTCTTCGTACGAAAAGTCGATGGGAACGCTACCTGGGCTTAACATCTGCGGTGGGTTTGAGCCTTGACGATAAACAATTACCTTGCCGGGCGACAAGCCTTCTTCAGTGAGTTCGTCCGTATCGCAAGAACCGTCTTCAACGGCGATAACGCCCATGCTTAAACGGTTTAAAAATTCGTGCTTGCGGTTTTTGACTGCGTTATACGCACGCTGAAGTGGAATGATACGCTCTATCACGCTTACGCCAAAGAACATGCCGGCTTGCTGGATACAGCACTGCTTGATAAAAGGAAAGTCCCTTGCGCCGTCCTTGCCGTTTTGGTAAGGTAGGTTTGTAATATGCAAAATTTTATCGCCAGCGATTGTAACAACTCTGCCTTCAGGGAACTGACGAGAAGGGCGTTCGTAACGCTCGATAACAAGTTCGGCGTTGTGGATAATGCCGTTTGTAATTTTGCTTTGCTTACTTACGCCCTGAGTGGATGTAAGTGAAAATACATCGATATCTTTACCGCTAACTTTTACGCCGTAAATACTTTCAATATCCTTAACGTCCATTGCACGTGCGTGGATGATGCTTTTTAAATCGCTTATGTCTTCTTTAAAAAGACTGTCTGGGAAGATTTCAAACGGCGAGATTGCAATTATGTCGACGTCGCCTTCTTTTACCGCAACGCCGTCGATTTCGCCCAAGTTTTTGCCCTTGTTTGCATTCCATAAAACCTTGTAAAAACTTGTGCCTAAAGTTTCGCTCCATAACGTGGCTTTTGAGATAATGGTATCTAAACCGATTCTACCAGCGGTCGCTTTTAACACGTCAGAAGCAACCTTTGCAGATTTTAAATCACTGTCTTCACCGCCGGCGGCACGCACACTCATGTTTGGGCGAACACGTGATAGTTTTGCAAGCCTTGTTTCAATTATTGGCGCAATATGGTTGTACACATTACGGTTTTGCCAATAGTAATAATTTTCTTCTTCTAACACGTCGCCCGTTGGTGAGATTTCGCAATACTGGTTGCCAGATAGGTAATTTATGTTCAAATTCCACTGCTGTTCTAAACTGCGACGCTCTTCACGACGGCGTTCAAAATCGGTTTTAATTTCGTTTACTAAATCTTCATAAAACCTATCTTTTTTTGTAATTGTTTTGTTATTTTCGTTTTGCTTTGCTTTCATCGTTTTTAAAAAATTCCTTCATTTCTTGGTAACATTTTTCGCACAAAAAAATGTTGGTTTTGTTGCTAAAAGTCAGCCTATAGGTCGATAAACCGCCACAACCTAAGGTGTCGCAAACAATTTTTTCTTCTAATTTATTTTTGGTCATTCTTGTTTTTCCTCGTACTTTTTAATAAGTTTTTTGATTTCGAGTTCAATCTCTTCATCGCTTAAATTTTGGTTATCTTTTGACTCGATAAAATCAAGCAACATCTTCGCCGCTTGGGTGTCTGGTGGGTAATGCTTTTTGCTTACTCGCTTTTTAATTAGCGTCATGACATCGTCTTCCACCTGATATTCTTCAACGACTTCCTCGCAGTCGTAGCCCATTGCTTTTTTCATTATCGCATCTTGAAGTTGTTTAAGTTCTATGTGTATTACCCCCTTCGCTGCCGATTTAACCTTCTCATAAGTTTTGCTTTATCCCGCTCTACTTCGGTCATTTGGTAGGGCTTTTTTTCCGTTTTTGGGCGGGACATTACAAAATAGCGCAATTCATCTAAGGCGTGATCGTCTTTTTTTATGGGGACGTCGTCTTTGCCCCACCAATAGTTTTTTATTTCACGTATCAGGTTGGGGCAACTTTTAAATACGTAAATTTTGTTTGACTTAAAATACTGCTTTACACGGGATATACCGGTAAAAATATCTTTGTTGACTTTGGTGTTTACCAAAATGCCGTTTTCGTAAAAAAGTTCGCTTACGCTTTTAATGGATGCAAGGGTGCGCTGGTTTGCGGCGCTATCGATAAGTGCCGATACGTTGCCGTTTTTATCGGTCGGCCAGCCCAATCTTTTTGCGATTTCTTTAATCTTTTTTGAGTGGTAACATACATCCTTACCTTGTTCAAAATGCTCGGCAATAACATAGATATTATCGTCGTAGTCCACCGCATAAAAGTGGCAAGATAAAGGGTTATTAAGCCCCGGGTCGATGGATATGTTGTTAAACCATTCCTTAGGAACGGGAAAAGGATCGATTACATGCACATTTTCATCGAACTCGGTGTAAACAAGCCCTGACTGAACGCAAAATCTGCCGTAGCGTCTTGCTTCGATTACGTCGCTTGACAAACTTTCGGTAAGCGCTTTAATTTCACGCTTATCTAAAAAGGGGTTGTCTGCCCATTCCATAAACTCGTACCATACTTCTTTTGAGCCGTACTTGTTCATGTAGATTTCGTCATAGATAAATGTAAGACCTTTTAAAGGCGTCATTGTGCCGAAAATATCGCCCTTTTTATCAAGCACACGCATCTTACATTCATCGTAAATATCCTTGGGCGGTTCTTCGTCAAACCACACAAAATCGAGAGAACTGCCTTGAAATTTTTCTCTGCCTTGATCACAACTTTTAAAGCCGATTGTGCTTAGTCCGCCAAACACGTTTTTTATAATAAGTTGGTCTATAATACCGTTTTCGGCACTATCACGCCGTCCTTCGTGCATGATGATACGCTCTATCCAATCGGGATTTAGATAGGATAAAATCTTTTTTTGCGCAACATCACGCTGGACTTCGTGGGAAAGCGAAACCACCCAGCCGAACAGGTTTTTTCTGTTTTCACGGTAAGGGTGTATGCCACGTGCCATATAGATAACTTCGACGGCACCGCACTCTGTTTTACCGCTACGGTTACCGCCGAATACCCACCTATTACGCTTTTTACATTTGTGGAAGGCAATTTGTTTTTTGTGGACTTTGACCTTGTTGTAATTGGCAAGGCGATCGTTATTTTTGCGCCGATCAAGTTCCCTATTTAGTTGTAGTATTTTAAGCGCAATATCCTTTGAATTTGACATTTTATTTCCTTTTTATATAAAAATATTTAAAATGTGTACTATCTAATTTGTTACAATTTTTGTTATGAAAAAAGTTAGATTTTGCCTTTTAATTTTATTGCTAACCTTAATTATTTTTGGCGTAAAACCATTTAAGCCCATTTTGTTTAGTGCAAACGCAAGCACAAATTATGCCCTTATTATTGAGGAAAATTGCGAATTTTTTGCCGATGCAAGTTTGAAAATTGTCAAGTTTTATCTGCCAAAAAATTACGCAGTGAAAATTGTTTCGGTGGGTGCAGAAAGTAGCCGTGTTTTATACATGGACGACAGTTTTTTGTACCCCGTAGCAGAAGGCTATGTCAAAAATATCAATCTTAATTTTGTTGACGATGTGCCTGAGGTAATTTATCCTTCTATCACACTAACCACCATTTTAGATGAAGTAATTTTTGCCGATAACAAAATTAGTCAGCCAAAAGCCGTGATAAGTAAAGGCAGTGAAGCCACGTTTTATGGCGAATATACCTATTTAGGGGCAAGTTATGTTTACGTTTACATAAATGGTAATGTCGGGTACATGAAAAAGGAAAGTTTTGCGCCATTTAAATTGCCGGAAGTCAACTTGCCAAATGAAAATTTAACCGAGAGTAGCACGGAAAATTTAGATAGTGAAAATAACAAATCACCCACCTTAAAAACTAATGAGATTTTAATTTTTGCCGTCATAATTATTTGTGCGATAGTCTTTTTGTTTTTTGTACTGAAACCGTCAAAGGAAAAACCGCAAAATAATTTTGTTGACGACGATTAACCACACCTAAACTTGAATTTCGTTCAAAATTCCCCAAAACAAATTAGCAGTAAAATTTTTCTTTTCGCTTTAAGTAAAAAATTGAAAAATTTAAAATGATTTATTTTAATTTAAATTTTAAATCACCAAAAATTTTTAAGCGACAAGTCTTTTCTCTATCCTTATTGCAATGCTTTTTATAAAAGGAATTTTTTTATAGTGAAGATTGTAAAATTCTTCGGTAAAGCCCGCTTCATTTAGCATTGCAAAAAATTTTTCAAAAACCTTAATTTGCTTTCTAAAATAATTGCGTGATTTATAGTCAAAGTGCCCTATAGGTCGATTATTAAAGTATTTATACTCTAATAACGTCCTTTCTTCTTTTGTAAAAGACTTTAAAATTTTACCTACTTTTGATTTTAATAATTGCAAATAACGCTTTTCTTCAATTAAGCATGCGATCCTATCAAATTCCATTTCGCATGGGCTTAAAGTGTAAAAACTGTATTTGCAACGCTTTTCAATTTTCTTATCTATTATCTCAATAGCATCGCCGATAAAGGGATAAGAAAACAAAAGAATTTTTGCATAACACATATTTAACTCATCTCGCTTTTTTCGTTCTTCCCTTCAATTATACTAAAGCGATTTAGCCAAAAACAACACTTTATGACATTTTTGAACAAAATTTTTTTATTTCGTTCAAAATTTGTCATATAGTATTGCAAACTGCTTATTTGGTGTGGTATAATTTTAAATTTATCGAACATATGTTCTATAATAAGATTAAAAGGTGTCAATTTTTGACACCTTTATTTTAATAAATAATTATTAATATTTAGGTATTATAAATTAAAAATTTGGGAGTAATATTTTCCGTTATTTTATCAAAATTTTTGTTTTGTTTAAGAATTGGGTTGCAAAAAAAAATTTTTCAAAAAAAAATATTTTTTATTTTTTTATTTTTTTTATTTTTTCCTAAATTTGGGTTAAGCAAATCAAAAAAAATTATTTTTTTACGGCAACTTTCTGCAAAAAATCTAATTAGGGTTTAATTTGTAGTTAAAAATTTAGATTATTACTTGTCTTTGTTAATTCAATATGTTAAAATATTATATTATTAGAATTTTGACTAAAATTGTCAAAAGGGTACTAAAATGAAAAAGATTTTAATTTTTGCTTTAACAATATGCGCCATATTTAGTTTAAGTGGGGCTTTAACGGTGTATGCGGATACGAGTGTATCTTCAACCATTGTTGCGCCGTCCACTTATTTAGAGTTTTGCGAACTCGATTCCCCTATCGATTACGCATATAATGAAGCGACCAACACGCACGTAATTTGCGAAGCCAAACGAATCATTTGTTATAAAGACGACCTTTTTTCCTCGCACGAGATGCCGTCTTATAACATAACGGAAATTAAATTTTTTGCCGATGATTTTGTTTTGTTTTTATCTGACGGCAAACTTTTTTATATACACTTGCCAACCTTTACCATTGGCGAAACGGGGTTTGTAGCAAATTATTTTGACGTACTTGATAATTTAGTTGTTACCGCAGTTGGTAACAGTTTTAAAGTTATACAAATTACCCCATCCGCAACAACGCTTACGGCGAACGAAAAATCACATTATAATGTGGAAAAAAATTACACTGCCCTTGCGTTTACATCGCCCAGCGAATGGCTTTGCGTAAACGAAGGTACACTTTTTAAGTTTAACTCGACCGGCAACGGAAGTTTTACAACCATTGCAAACAACCTAAAAGATACACGTTACGCTTGCTATAGCGACGGCGTTTATTACTTAACAAGGCCGAACGGTGTCTTTTATGTAGATGTTGCGACGGGTGCGACCTATTTATTAAAAGGCACAGAAACCGAGCAAAAACTTGGTAACATTATAAGCCCACAAGGCATTACCTTTTATGACGGCAAGATTTTTGTAACCGATTTTTATCTTAACGCAGTGTCAAGTTTTGACCCTAAAACAAAAGAGTTTACGGGCTTTGCGATAACTTCACGCTCTGAAGGGGCTGGAAGGGTTTCGGCTTACACAAACGATTTACAGACTTACGGCGAAACAATTTACGCACTTGACAGAAACGCAGTAAAGATTTTTGACGGCACAAAAACTTCAATGAAAACCTTGCCACTTGCTGGAACTTACACAGCATTTTCGGTAATTGACGACAAGATGCTTGTAACAAACGGCAACACCATGTATGCGCTTAATTTAAATTATGGAAGCGAACTTGCGCCCACTTTGATTTCGGTGGAAGCAGACCTTAGTAGTTTTACAAGCGTTACGGCAATCACCTATTTTGCTGATAATTTTTACTTTTTAAACAACACCATTATTGACAGCAACCCTTACGCAGAAGTTTATTCGCTGTCAGCACTTGACTTTAAGACCATTAAAAAGATTGCGACAATACAAGGTCGTGGCGACGATTTGTGCGCTGACATTTTTGGTAAACTTTATGTGCAGATGTACCGCAATGCGCAAAGTGCCGTAATGACGCTTAACGTTGGCGATACTGAAGTTAAAGAAATTTACAACATTTCAAACGACAGCGACAAGATTTTGTCCATTGCGACCGACTTTGAATGCAATGTTTACGCCTTACAAGAAAATAACAAGATTGTAAGAATTGATGAAAATTTAGGCACGCAAGCCTTTACCATTAGTCTTTCGCCCAACTTGCCACCGCTATCGACCGCAAAAGATTTGGCAATAATACCTGCGACCGACAAAATGTACGCATTGTTTAATGGGTTTATTTTAAAACTTAACCCTGCAGATTTGATGGTTGCATCACCTGCGCAGATTGCAGTGCCAAATGATTACCTTAACACCTTAAACGAAAATCTTTTCAGTTGCACACTTAAACCGCAGACAAGGTACTTTGAAGTCGACCTTGCAAACACTACCGGCGAATATTTTTGTTACACAGGGTATTCCACATATTTAGGTAGCGAAAGTTTTGTAATTTTGCACACTGCCGACAAGTACACCCTTATTGCAAACGACAACCTTTCGTGCATTGTAAGAACGAGCGATATTGAGTCGCAAAATCTAACGCAAGATGGCGTTGGCACGACCATGTATTTATGTTTTGATGCTAAACTTTATAGTTATCCCGTTTTAACACCTTACTTTAGAATTTTTGAAGTTAAGGAAAACGAGAGCGTAAAAGTACATAGCACGTTTACATTTAATGGTACAAAGTTTGCACTTTGCGAAAGTGGGAACAAGAAAGGTTATGTGCCATTTACCATGCTTAAAACTGCCGTTGCAGTGACAGATACACCCTTATCTTATCAATCGCTTTATGTTGGTAGGTTTGGTGCAAATGTTTATAGCGACAAAGAACTTACTTCGTTTGTTGGCACGATTGATGCCTTTGACAAGGTTAAAGTTTATGAGTACATTGACAACGTTTGCCTTATTGAGTATAACGGCGAAATGTGTTATATTGAAGCATCAAACATTGTACCAAAAGGTAAAATTGTAATAAGAAACTTTGTACTTTGCTCTATTGCGCTTATAGCAATAATTGTTACGGTAATATTTATCTACCGCAGAAAGTACGTAAAAAAATCTAAAGAATAATAAAAAGAAAAAAAGCGAGACGGCAAAAATTGCTATCTCGCTTTTTTTAATGGTTAAGATAATTAAATATCTTCGATATCTGTAACGGTTAAATTATCGCCGTCGACAGTGAATTTTACATTGTAATTTTTGTAGTACATGCCGTACACCCTTGATGGATCATTTTGATATGCTGGGCGTGGATCTAATGACAACAAGTTTATAATAGTTTGCACATCGATTTGGTCAACCTTTTTTTGCAAAATGGGCGGAAAATCGACATATAGGCGGACTTTTGAAGTTTGTTTGGTAAATCCGCCATCGGCATTTTGGATGGCTTCAACATACGGTAAATATGGCTTGATATCCAAAATTGGGGTATCGCAAATTAAGTCTGCACCGCTCACTTTAAGGGCTAAACTACCGTTAAAAGTGGTAACGCAATCGAGTTTTACAAGCGATAGCCCTATGGGATTTGGGCGGTTTGGTGAACGTGTTGCAAACACGCCAACACGCTTGTTTCCGCCAAGTTTTGGTGGGCGAACGGTGGGTGTTTCCTTGGTGTCAAAAGACTTATCAAAATGCCAAATAAGCCAAAGGTGTGAAAAGTCATCTATCCCCCGTACATAATCGGGGTTTTGAAAGTCTGGTTCAAACACGATGTATGCGCTATCCATAACAAGTCCGCTTTGGCGTGGCGTGCCAAACTTGTTTGGGTAATTTGATTTTATTTTTGCAATTACTTTTGGTGTAAACATAACAAACCTTTTTTATTAAGTTTAACACTAAAACAATGATTTGTCAAATTGTTTTTTTAATCAAATTGTTTAAAAAAGTGGGGCTATAAGCCCGTTATCGAGCAAAATTGTAAAATTTAGTTTAAACAATTTCCTTTAAAAATTCACTTTTTTCTTGTGAGATACCGAGTTCTAAATCAAGGTCAAAATTATCAACATTTTCATAAGCGGCGAGTTTGCAAACGGATACTTCGTACGCTGTCATTTGCTTAACTTCTGTGTCGCTTACACGTTTTTGGTATTCGCGACTTTGAATTCTGCCGGCGATACACACCCTTTCGCCCACTGCCAAATTTTTGACAAATCTTGCGTTTCTGCCCCATGCGATACATGGGATATAGTCAGACTTGTTGTAAGCACGGTTTACCGCAATCAAGATGTCAGCAATTTCACGGTTAAAGGGCGTGGTGCGGTATGTGGGGGCTTTACAGATGTAACCGCACAAAACAATGCTGTTGGGGTTTTTCATTTGTTCGCCGTCCACGATTTCCCTGACGAAAACTGTCAATAAAAGTTTGCTTTTGCCGTCAACAACCTTGTTGTAACTGCGGAATTGACCGATAACCGATACTTGGCGACCGGGCATAAAATCACAAGTTTCCATAAGGCGTTCTGACACGGTGATTGGGATGATGTCTACTTGACCGGAAAGCCTTTTTACGGCTAAATCTGTTTCGTAAAAGCCTTCGCCGTATACTTCATGCGAGAATCTTTTTTCGCTTACGATTTCCCCTTTTAAGAACACTTTGTTGGTCTGCTTCTCGTTCATATATAATTCTCCTAATGTTCATAACCTATATAAGATTAAGGTTTTTCTAAGTATTGTTTTGCCTTTGTTCGCCCTGCCTATTTATTGTGTAATCACTTGTGTAAATAAGTTGGGATACGGGCACAAAGGTGTACCCTTTTGCAAGCATGGCACTCATGATGCCTTCTATAGCACGATAAGTGTGCGTGCCGTTGTTGTGGCAAAGTATGATTGAGCCACTTTTTGCTCTTTTTATCACACGCTCTGTAATTTCGTTTGAAGATATTTCCTTCCAATCTAAACTATCGACATCCCACTGAATTGTGTAAAGATTTTGCTCGGTTGCGCAACTTATAAGCGTATCGTTATATTCACCAAAAGGCGCACGGAAAAGTGTAACCTTTTTGCCGGTAATTTTTTCGATTGCCTGCGTTGACGATTTTAGTTCCTTAATAATGCTATCACGGGAAAGTTTGCTCATGTGAGAGTGTGTTGCGCTGTGTGTGCCTATTTCGTGCCCACGCTCTACAATCTTTTTTACGTAGTCGGGGTATTTTTCCACCCAGAACTGAACGGCAAAAAAGGTGCACTTTACGTTGAACTTATCAAGGGCGTCGAGAATTTTGTCGGTGTAATCTACGCCCCAAGCGCAATCAAAAGTGATGGCGATTTTTTTATCTTCACGCCCTACCCTGTATATGGGTAATTTTTTTAGGCTGTTGCCTAAATGCACGGTGTAGATTTCAGTGCCCGAAAAAATTGAGCATGTAAAGATTATCACGAGCGATATCATTATTACCATTACTGATTTTAGATAGTCGCCACTTTTTTTTAGCCGATTTTTATCAAATTCTGTATACATATTAGCACATTCCTTAAAAAATATCTTGTTTTATTGTGTCGATTTTTTAAAAGTTTTGTAGTTTTTTTCTCAATTTTGTGAATACTGAACACTTTAATTATAAGTGTCTATGTGATTTTTAATTGACTTAAATAAATATATTTTTTTACTGAAAAAGTTATGCATAAAGTAAAAATTTAAAGTGTCAAATAAAATGTTTATTTTTTGCGATTTTTACAAGAAAAATGGGGCTTAAAATCTTTAAAAATTTGATAAAAAATGACAAAAAAAGGGGTGGTTGTAATTTATTTTTTACCGTTTACATACAAATAAAAAAGGACGGAAAAAAATGTACAACCAAAAAGAGCGCATTTTAAGCGAGGCAATGTATATGTTAGATAAAAAAGCGACATTGCGCCAGACGGCAAAAAAGTTTGATGTGTCAAAATCGACGGTACATAAGGATATGGCGGAACGCCTATATTATATTGACGAAAAACTTTATATAAATGTAAGAAAACTTTTGTCGTATAATTTGGCGAACAGGCATATACGTGGCGGTGAAGCGACAAAGAAAAAATATTTAAACCTTAAAAAATAAAAAATGCCCGATAAGAAAACCTTATCGGGCTTTAAACTAATAATCTATAAAACAAAACTGCGCCCAAAAAATTTGGGTGCAGTTTTGTATGTGGCGTAATGCCAAATTAAAGTTAAGTTTTAACTTAGATAATCTCTTTAACCTTGGCAGCTTTACCAGTTCTTCCACGAAGATAGTAGAGTTTAGCACGTCTAACTTTACCTTTGCGAACAACTTCGATTCTGTCGATTTTTGGGCTGTGAATTGGGAATGTCCTTTCAACGCCGATACCAAAAGACAAACGTCTTACTGTAAATGTTTCACTGATACCACCGTGGCGTTTAGCAATAACAATACCTTCAAAAGCCTGTAATCTTTCACGTGTTCCTTCAACAACTTTAACATACACCCTAACAGTATCACCTACGTTGTATTGTGGAACTTCAGGTTTCAGATTTTCTTTGTTAATCTGTTCGATTATGCCTTCCATGTTTGGCGACCTCCTAAACATAATACCAAGTGTTCATTGCCTGAAACAAGAGGACCACTGGACCGAGTATTAGTTTACCACAATAAGAAAAAGTTAGCAAGCGATTTTGACTTGTTTTTGTAACTTTTTAAAACTTTTTATACATTTATAAATATTGCGGAAACTTTAATCATTTTACTTTAAAAATTTTTATAAGTCAATCAAATTGCCTTTGATTTTAGAAAAAAGGGCAAAAAATGGTGATAACGGGCTTATAGGTGGACTTTTTTTAATTTTTCACACCTTTTCATAAAATGAAATTTTGGTGTTAATTTGTGAATTTTTTTAACCATTCTTGACTAAAATCAATATTTATGATAACATTAAAGCAGATTTTAAAAATCTAAAGGATCAAATAATGCAATTTAGAAAATTACCAAAACAAGCACGTAGTTGTAATTTTGCAAAAAATATGATTTGTGTTATTGCCTTTTTTATTGTGGAAATGGGGCTTATTTTTGGGCTTGTTGACACGGTTAGCGAAACGGTTATAATTGTGATAAGTTGCGTGTTTTTTGCCCTTACCGTGATTTTAGTGGTACAGCCTTTTTTAAGTTATCATTTTTACACTTACGCTTATGACAGCGAAAAATTGACAATAAAGCGAGGCGTAATTATAAAACATATTTATAATATACCACTATCAAGTATACGAGATTTACGCATTGAAAAAGGTCCTATAATGTCAGTTTTCGGCGTGAACAATCTTGTGGTTGTAACTGATAAAGAAGTGTTTTCTATCCCCTGTTTACTCTCAACTGATCGTACACTGATTGTTAAAAAAATTAACGAATTTTTAAAAACAATTAAAGATTAATCATTTCTGTAATTTTCTATAATTCTGTCTTTTATAATTTATCCTAAGTGTTAATTTTTTTAAAGTTACAACCGGGGCCCTGCGAAGAAATTTGCGGGGCCTTTTTTAATGAAAAAAAACGCCCGCTTAAAAAAGCAGACGTTTAAAAATTATTTATTTTGCTTTTGATTTTCGGTTTCTGTCATATCCTCAATCGTCAAACTTTGGTCGTGAACAATTGGTGTCCAAACGATTTTTTTAAAGCGGAAAATTGCACTTATTGAAACGGGGATAAATGTGTACATAAAGATTGGGAAGGTAAATAGATATAAAATCTTTTTTATCCAACTGCAGTTGATCTTTTTCCATTCGGTAATTGTAACAAGAAGCCCCACAACGAACATAATTGGATACAGCATTGATATGGTTAAAAGAAGTGATTGAAGTGAAAACCATACAAGCGATAAATCTTTCATTGAGGCGGCAATGATTGCGACGACCGGATAGAAAAGTACGCAAGCGAGCGTTACAAATAGTGCTGGGAAAAGGGTTGTAAAAATATCCCAACACGAAAAGTTGCCAAAAAAGCCTTTAAGCAATTTGCCTAAGTATCTACGCAAGACCTGGTAATACCCCTTTGCCCACCTTTCACGCTGAATGTAAGACTTTTTAAATGTTTCAGGCTGTTCGTCGTAAAATTCTGCAGTGGATGCATAACCTGCCTTTTTGCCGGAAGTTACGAAACAAGTGATACATTCGATATCTTCAGTCATGGTAAAGAATTTCCAGTTGTCGTATTCTTTAACGAGATCGGTGGAAATCAAAAAGCCCGTGCCAGAGATAGCGCAAGATGAATGAAGCATCATACGTGCGTTGTTTAAGTGGCGTGCTTCGTGCAAAAACCATAAGCCGTAGCCTGACGTTATCCAGTTTTTGCTGAAGTTTTTAGAGTTGCGGTAACTTGTAACAATTTCATAACCGCTGTCGAACACTTTGTTGATTTCGGTGATGTAATTGGGTTTTACAACGTTATCGGCGTCTAAAACAATATAGGCTTCCGGGACTAAGTCTTTATACTTATCCTCGGTATGTAATTTTGTAAATAAAAAGTTCAAAGCGTAACCTTTACCAATACGCTCGGTATCATTACGCTCAAACACATAGCACCCTTTTTCTTCGCAAATTTGCTTTGTGGAATCGGTACAGTTATCAGCGATAACGAAGATGTTGTAAAGGTCTTGCGGATAGTCATTTTTTTGGATACTATCAATCAAGTTGCCAATAACCTTTTCTTCATTACGGGCGGAGATAACAATAGCAAGTTTGTGCTGTTTGTGTTCGCCTTTTTTTGGCTTTTTATGATATGCTGTACCTATAATCAAATAGAAAAATTGATGTAGGTACATAAAAAGAAATAGTAAACTGATTATGTTTGAAAACCAGTAGATAACGGCATGAAGCCCCGTACCGGCTTGAATCGTACCATTTACTATTAGATCGATAAAAATTTGCATGATTGCCCCTTAAAAGCGTTTAGACTTTACCTAATTTATTATTTAAAGTGTAAAAAAGAATAGAAAAAATGTTGATAACGGGCTTATAGCCCCACTTTTTAATAATTTAAATTAAGCCTTCCAAAGACCGTGAAGGTTGCAATATGCGTAAACTGCTTCGATTTCGTCGTCTTCTTCAACCAAGAAAGTAACTTGTGGTTTTGTGTTTGGTGTTAAAACCTTGCGTTGGTTGCCGTGTTTTGTTTGTAAAGAGATCCATTCGATATAATGTTCTTCTTGCATAGGATGTTCGATTGAACCAACTTTAACGGTAACAACATTACCAACTTTTTCATATTGAGGAAGGTGTTTTTCGCCACTTGCATCTACTGTATTTGGTTTTATTTCTTCCATTTTTGTGCCGCAACATTTGATTGGAGTACCAGCATCATGAACAACAGCGACGATATTACCGCAAATTTCACATTTTAAAAATTTTTGTTCCATAATAAATACCTCTCTAATAAATTTTTAAAAAAAATTGTGTTTTATCTTGCCACGTGATTATTCGTGGTCGCAATGGTCGTGGTGGTGACAACATTCGCAGTCGTCATCACATTCGCCGTCCATAATCTTACAAAATTCTTCGTAAACAGCGTCTAAAAGTGCTTCGTCTTCGATTGGTAAAAGTTCTTCTTCACTGGGGTTGCCAGCGATTTCGTAAATGAAAACTTCATCTTCTTCAACGCCTTCGATTTCTTCAGCGGCGGTAAAGAATGCGAAAAATCTATTTTCGTATTCGATTGTGCCGATATGGAAAAAACGTAGTGGGTTACCGTTTTCGTCGGTAAATTCTACGATATCAGGTTGTTCGCCATCAAAATTTTCAAGCATTTCTTTTTCGTCAGCCATTTTTATTCTCCTTTTGGTTGAGTTTGTTTATGTAGTCTTCTAAAATGTAAGATGCCGCAATGCTGTCAACGTAATTTTTGCGGTCTTCCCTACGGACATTTGCCATGATTAAATCACGTGTGGCAAGTTTTGTGGTAAACCGCTCATCATTAGTGACAACGGGGATGTCGGTTGACTTTTTGAGTTCGTCAATAAACGACTGGGTAACTTGCGTTTGCGCAGAGGGCGTGCCGTCAAAGTTTACGGGAAGCCCACACACGATGGTGGTTGCGTTTGCTTGTTTAGCAAGTTCAACCAAGTTTTCAATGTCTTTTTTGAAGTTTTTGCGCCAATAGGTTTTTTGCGGAAGTGCCATTTGCATAAAAGGATCACTTGTTGCAACACCTATACGCTTGTCACCTATATCAAAACAAATTAGTTTCATTTTACATTAAAGTCAGAATTTCGGTTATAGTCTCAAACTATTATAACAAATATATGCTAATATTTCAAGTGTTTTTTATAAAATTTAAATTCATTGTTTACAATGTTTTAAAATAAGTTGAATTTTTTGAATTTGTTGGGAAAATTGCCCCCTAATTTTGCGATTTTTTGTGCTTTTACAAATTTTGGTATGAATAAAAGGTTTTTTGTAGCACAAAATAACTTTAAGGGGGGAAAATATGAAAGAATTTAGTTTTGGTCTTATTTTAGGCACTTTTTTTGGTGCACTTTTGGTTGCCAATGTTGATACCGCAAGAAAGGTAATAAAAGATACCCAAAAGGAAGCGGAAAAGCAAATTGAAAAAATTAAAGAAAAGTTGCCGAAAAAAGAAAAAGTGCAAGAATAATAAAAAATGCCCCGAGATTTTCGGGGCTTATTTTTGGTTTTTTTAGGAAAATTTAACAAAAAAAGTGTTGATAACGGGCTTATAGCCCCACTTTTTTTATTTTAAGTATTTTTTTAAATCTTCAACTTTATCTAATTTTTCCCATGAAAATTCATCACGACCGAAGTGACCATATGATGCGGTTTTTGCGTAAATTGGTTTTTTAAGGTCTAATTTTTCGATGATGGCTAATGGTCTAAAATCGAATTCTTTTGCGACGATTTCGCAAAGGGCTTGGTCGCTTAACTTACCTGTGCCGAAAGTTTCGACAAAGATTTGAAGTGGGCGTGCAACGCCGATTGCGTAAGATAAAGAGATACGGCATGTGTCTGCAAGTTTAGAAGCGACAATGTTTTTTGCGACGTAACGTGCCATGTAAGCGGCACTTCTGTCGACCTTTGTGGGGTCTTTGCCGGAAAAGGCACCGCCACCGTGTGGGCAGAAGCCACCGTATGTATCGACAATGATTTTACGACCTGTTAAACCGCAGTCCCCTTTTGGACCGCCTGTTTCAAAACGACCGGTTGGGTTGATATAATATTTTGTATCAGCCATAAGTAAGTTTTCCGGAATGACGGCTTTTATAACATGCGTCATGATATCGTTACGCAAAGTTTCTGTATCGATAGTGTCAGAGTGTTGTGCGGAAACGACAACGGTATCAACGCCTAAAATCTTGTCGTCGTCATAGCAAATGGTAACTTGGCTTTTGCCGTCTGGACGAAGGTAAGGTAAAATGCCCTGCTTTCTTACTTCGCTTAAACGCTTGGAAAGTTTGTGGGCAAGAACGAGCGCCAAAGGCATATATTCGGGCGTTTCGTTTGTGGCATAGCCGAACATCATACCTTGGTCGCCTGCGCCGATTAAGTCGTATTTATCGCCACTTAACTTGTATTCTTGAGAGTTGTCTACGCCCAAAGCGATATCAGCACTTTGTTCTTTAATGCTGGTGATGATGGCACAGTTATCGGCATCGAAGCCGTATTTTGCACGGGTGTAACCGATTTCCCTTATAGCATCACGTGCGATTTTTTGGATATCGACGTAGCAATTTGTGGTGATTTCGCCCATGATTAAAACCATACCGGTTGATGCAGTGCATTCACACGCAACCCTTGCGTTTTCGTCTAAACTTAAAATGGCATCCAAAATGGAATCGGAAATGATGTCGCAAACTTTATCGGGATGCCCTTCTGTAACGCTTTCAC
Organism: uncultured Clostridia bacterium; assembly: GCA_944363645.1. Taxonomy (GTDB): domain Bacteria; phylum Bacillota; class Clostridia; order Christensenellales; family Borkfalkiaceae; genus UBA4636. The sequence goes on from CALVUR010000001.1 coordinate 204,910, forward strand.
TTGTAAAATATCTTCTCATAAAAGATCACCTTATATTTATTTGCATAGATATTTTAAAACTTGGGCGGTAAAAAGTCAAATTTTTTGCCCATTTATTTATATCAAAAATAAAATAAGTGTAAAAAAAATAGCAAAATGCCAAAAAAAGTGGTAAAATTGACGTATAAAGGAATTTGTTATGAGTATTTGTACGATTTGCCCAAATAATTGCGCAGTAGATAGAGATAAATTTTCGGGCGCATGTGGGGTCAAAAATGATGTTGTTATTGCAAAATACTATCTTCACCCGTATGAAGAGCCTTGTATTTCGGGTAAAAATGGATCTGGCTGTGTGTTTTTTGCCGGGTGCAGTTTAAAGTGTGCATTTTGCCAAAATTACCAACTTTCACACGAGGCACGTGGTAAAATTTTTAGCGTTTTGGAACTTGCTGAGATTTTTAAACGGCTTGAAAATATGGGGGCGCACAACATAAACCTTGTAAACCCAACGCATTATACAAAACAGATAATTGATGCGCTTAATATTTATAGACCGAATATACCCATTGTGTGGAATACGCACGGTTACGAGAAGATTGAAACGCTTGAGAAAATAAATGATTATGTGGACGTTTATTTGACAGATTTGAAGTATTTTAAGCCGTCAAGGTCGAAAAGGTATTGCAAAAAAGAAGATTATTTTGAAGTTGCAAGTAAGGCTGTGAAGTTTATGTGCGACAATAAAGAGTTAAAGTTTTGTGGCGATTTGATGGTAAAGGGCGTTGTTGTAAGGCACTTGGTTTTGCCACAAAATGTTGATGAGAGTTTGAAGATTTTGGAATTTTTGAAAGGGGTAATTGGCGAGCATTATTTATCGGTTATGGCGCAGTATACACCCTTTGGTAAACTTGATAATTTGCCCGAATTGACACGAAAAATAACAAGGCGTGAATATGACTTGGTGGTTGATAAACTTGAAGAATTGAACTTTGAGCGGGTTTATTTGCAAGAAATGCAATCAAGTGGCACAAATTTTATACCCGATTGGGACTTTTAACACCCTTTACAAGTTGTTTTGTAAGTTTTGCCGTTTGGTTGGGCGGGGCTGTTTTTAATAACATTTTTATTTGCTTTTGATTTAACATAATATATAGTTTTGGGCAGTAATGGCTTTTTTTATACCATTACTGCCCTTTTTTGTAAATAATAAAGGCGGAAGCACGCTTCCGCCTAAATTTTTAGTTGTGTTTATTTTGTAAATAAACAATTATGCTACAGTGTAAACTTCAACAGAATCAAGACGTACTTGTCCTGCTAATGAAGCGATTTCAAATTTGTCTACATTTGCATCTAAAACAACGGTAACAACTTTGCCATCAACTGTAACTGTACCAGTTGTGATAGAGTTTTTTAATGCTTCTGCATGATTAGCAGTGTTTGCATTGAAAACAATTTTTCTAATGCCGGTAGCAGCGATTGTTACAGAACTACTTTTATAAAAACGTGCAGGAGCTGAGTAATCTGCAACATTTGAAGTTGAAGCTGCTTTGTTATTTGTTAAAGTAACTTTGTTGTTGCCATCAACCCATGCTTGTTGTTCTGTGGTAAATATAGTACGATTTGTTGTACTGCTGAAATCTACTGTACCGATCAATGTGTAGTTTACTGCAACTGTGCCAGCTGGTGCAACAACAACGTCAAATGACTTTGTTTTAGTTGCTGTACCGCAAGTAAGTGTAGCAGTTAAAGTAACTGTTGTCTGAGTTGCTTGTGGGGTAACTGTTACGGTTGCGCCATTGATAGCGATAACAGAAGTGTTTGCTGATGTCCAAGTGATTGTAACACCTGTTTCGGTTGAAACCGGTAACGTAATAGTGTTAACGATTTGTTGTTCAATGGATAAAGTGTAAACAGCAAGGACAACTTTATCTAAATCGCCAGCAGCAGTTTTTGAAATCAAACCTGAACCTGCACCTTGTGGTGCGTTGCTATAAGAAGATTTTTGTGAATGAACAACAATGTTCATACCAACTTCAAGACCTAAAGTATCAAAGTCTTTTGGGTTAGATGTGAAAGTTGTTGATGCAAGACCATATAAATAAACAACTGTTTCGCCGTCTGAAATGTAAACATTACCATATGTGGTGTTTGCAATTTCAACGATTGTACCAGAAATTTCGTAATAGGTTTCGCCATCTTCTAAAGCAATGAATTCAGCCAAAGTCTTCTTTTCAACTGTTGTTGGTTCTGGATCAGGTGTGTCTGGACCTGGATCAGGTGTGCCTGGTTCGGTTGTGCCAGTAGCGTAAGTTACAGTAACACTTGTAATACCAAGTTGATTGTTTTTAGCTAAACTGCTTGTTACTGCTAATCTTACTATTGTTGTTTGAACGTCAGCAGGAATTGTGCCAGAGAATTCTGTGTCGCCTGATAATGTTGCAAGCGTTGCGAAGTTTGTCCACGTATCATCTGTAGCATTATAATATTCTAATGTAATGGAATCAAATGTTTTTGAAGTCCATTGTTGTAACATGAATTTTACGCTTGCGATGTTTTTGGTTTCTTTAACTGTTACATATACAGTACCAGCATTTTCAGGAGCGCTGTTTTTTGTTGCAATAACAGGACGGTCGGTAATTGTAGTACTTTGTTTGTTAGCACGTGAGAATATTACGACGTCACCGATTGTTTGTTCATCATATGAAGAACCCCAAGCAGAGAATTCAGTATTGTTTACGAAATCATATACTGTTTCTGTTGTTGGTTCTGGATCAGGTGTGTCTGGACCTGGTGTAACTGTGGTTTCTGTAGCGATTTCAAATTGAGCGGTAAATTGAGATACGCCAATGTCAGCCAAGTTGTCGCCTAAAATATAGGTCATTTTGCTTGCGCTGATTGTTTCCCAACTACTATATGTGCCGAGATAGTAATCTGTACCGGAAACATTGTAGTACATAACGCCAGCTTCGTCGTTCCATTGCCATACTTGTGTATAAGTATCAACCAATGCAACGTGGTGTGCGCTATCTAAAACAAGATATTGAGTACCAACTTGAATGGTGTAACCACCTTCAACAGACGTTACTGTGAATACCATAGCATCAGCAACGTTTACTGATGTGTCAAATCTTGTATCAGCGTTGATTTGTGTTGCATAAAGAAGTTTGCCAGTGTTTACTTGGTTAACTTTAAGAGTGTAGTTACCATTTTGTGGAGCTGGTCTTGTGTATTCAGAAACGAATTGACTTACGCCAACATCAGAAGCATTATCACCTGTGATATAAGATGTCTTGCTTGCGCTGATTGTGTTGAAAGTATTATATGCGCCAAGGTAATATTCTGTGCCATCAAAAGTGAATGTCATAACTTTTGAAGAGCCGAGCCATTGCCATGTGCTTGTTGGAGCATCTAATAACAAAACTGCAGTTTTGTTGTTAGCGTTATTACCAACTTCAACATATAAACCATCAAGTGTTAAGTAATAACCTGTTTCAGCAGGAGTAATTTTTAATACAGCAGCTTCATATGGGTTTTCAGTAGTAACTAAATATCTATCGCCTGAGATTTCTGCTTTAGCGTAAAGAACTTTGCCTAAGTTAACTTGGTTAACAGCGAGTCTATATTCGCCTGCAACAGGAGCCGGAGAGTTTGATGGGATAGTGATAGTGATATCTTGAGAAACTGTTTCACCAGCGTATGTTACGGTTGCGGTTAAAACAACTGTTTGTTCTTCATTAGCAGCGGTAACCTTTGCGATGTAGCCGTCGATAACGATAGCAGTACCTTCTTTAACGCTCCAAGTTGCCCTTGTGTTAAGAGCGAAGTCTTCGCCGACAACAGTTGCGGTTTCGTTAACGATGGTATTTAAAATGTCTTGAGCGGTGACGTTTGCAACGCCATCAACGATTTTAACAACGAAAGCACCGTTAAAGTAACTAATCTTGCTTGCGCCTGCGGTTTCGAACGTGTCGTAAGCGTTAAGGAAGTATTTTTCGCCTTCTAATTCAAATACAGGAACGGTTGCGCCATCTGTTGCGGTAGCGTCAGTGTAGTTTACCCAATAACCTGTTGGTGCGTCAACTAATGCAACGCGAATTGAACCGCTTGAGTTTTTGCCTGCTTCGATGTATTTGCCGTCAGCTTTGATTGTGTAACCAACAACTACTTCGTTTTCAACTACTTGTTCGATAACAAATGTTGCAGCCTTAGATTGGTCTTCATTAGATGCCAAGAAGCCGATTGATGAGCCGTCAGCGATAACGCCTGTTAAGTATAAATCTTTACCAAGGTTGCCTTGATATAAACCTAACATGTATTCGCCTGCTTTTAAGCCACCTTCGTAGTAAGCAATTTTTGTGTTTGACATTGCAGTAACGTCAACGAAGAAGTCGCCTGTTGCGGTTTGACCGTTAACTGTTACGGTTGCGGTAAGTTTTAATACGCCAGCTTCGAGTGGAAGTTGAACTGTTAATTGTGTGCCGTTAACTGTTGCGTAACTTTGGTTTGACGTCCAAACGATTGATGCACCTTCAAAGAAACTTGTTGTTGGAAGATCATAAGTGCCGTCTTGTAAGATTTCTTCGATTACTTCGAGGTTTTGGATTTCCCAAGCAGCCTTGCCGGCATCGTCTAAGTTTTCAGCAGTGATAACGTAGAATAAGTTTGTTGAGTATTCGCCATAAGTTAATGTAACTTGAACTGTAGCAACTTCTTTGAAGTCAGGTGTGATAACTAATTTGCCGTCAACGATTGCGAATGTTGCACGTTCACCGATTAATCTGTATGAAGCTTGAACGCCATCTAAATCTTGTGGAAGTTCGATTGGGGTGTTTGAAGTGATCAATGCAGGTAAATCGAATGACGAATTAACTGTAGAGATAGCCTCAGCAACCTTTTTGCCTGTGTCGTCATCAGCGGGTGCAGTGCCATAAACGATGTCGTCAACAGATAATGGAAGAATTTGTTCGCCTTTATAGTTGCCTAAAATACCGGTAACTGAAACGTAAACTTCTTCGCCAGCTGTTAATTTAGCACTGATTTCGTTATATTTAGCAACCAAAGCGTTCCAAATTGCATCGTCAGCGTTTGGTTTATAAGTGCCTTCTAAATATTTAGAAACTGCAACGGAAACCTTTTTGCCGTCTCTTGCCAACGTGAATAAGGTTGATGTTGAGCCAGCCTTTGGTGCGGTTTCATTTACACTTTCAACTTTCCAGTTGGTGAGTGATACTAAACGTGATTGGTTGTAAATAGCAGCAGGTGTGCCAGATAAAATGTCGTTGTCGATTGCTTTAACATAATCTCTTACATCGATTGGTGGTTTTGTTTCGTCAACGGTGATTGTACCACCAGCGTTTGTTTCGATTAAGCCGTTATAGTTGGTGTTTGTTGTACCTTCAACAACAACGTATGCGCCCGGAACCAATTTTGCAGCGGTTGCTGCGTCGCATTTTACCCTGTATACATAGTAACCAGCATCAAAGTTTTCGTCCATAACGTAAAGTGAAACGTTGCCGTATGTTTCTGAATATTCAACAGCAACTGATACAACGTAACCTCTCATTGTGATTGAAACGCCAGTGTTTGTATACCAGTAGTTTACTTCTTGTAAGTGTTCCATTTCTTCAGAAACGGTAAACCTATAGAATGTAGATGCGGTTTCGCCCTTGTAAGTGAACGTTGCTTCAATTCTTACTTGTGGGTTGAGTGAAGATGGTGTTACCACACACATAGTATCTTCAACTTTGATGTAGTTTTTAGATGCTTCGTCGGTAACTTCCCATGTGATTGTTGCGGTTCTGCCATTGAATAAAGCTTCTTGGTCGAGTTCGAAAGATTCATAGACAGTACCTTTGTTGTGCTTGAAGTTATAACTATCTGCAAAGTCCCTTGCGGTGATAGCAGCAAGTCTTACTGTATAAGTCCTTGATGCACCACGAAGATCAACTGTTAAAGTTACTTCTTCATCTGTTTCAGGAATGGTAACTTTTGCAAGATAATCTTCACTTCTTTGTTCTAAAACTAAATTTTCACTGCTTGATGTCCAAATTGCCCTGTAATCACCAATTGTTCTTGGTAAAACAAAGTCTTCTTTAACGATTTGGCCATCGAGTTCGAAAATGTAGCCTTGAAGTGTTTCTTCCTTGGTCAATCCTGTGCCTGTACCTAAGTTACATGCACCGAAAGCAAGGCACATTACTGCAACGAGTGCAAGTAAAACTACGCCAATCTTACGATTCATTTTTTAATCTCCTATAAATAATTATTTAAAAAATTTTGCAATTTTTTTGCGGATTTTTGCGGACTTAGTTAATATCAGCTAAGTCTATGATTGTGATAATACCTGAATCTTTAATATATTGGTATCCCCTAACGCTGAAAGTGTCGCCTTCAACAAAGTTGTTTACATAGCCTTCTGCTACCGCAACATTAAACGTGAAGGTTGTTGGTGTTTCTTCTTGACCGTCTTTTGTGCGTTTATATGCGGTACCAACGATTGTGAGCGTACCATTTTCTACACTTGATGAAACAACTGTTACATCAGTATAAAGTGTTGCTGAGTAATTACTTCTATACGTTACTGTAGAATCGAACGTCAAGTAGTAATTACGTTGTGTTGGGTGGGTATATTCCATATTGCTTTCACCGTAAATTGCGTTATAGGTAATACCTGAAACTTGCAATTTGCCGTTGTGCATTTGGATTGTACCAACTACCCTATAAAGATGACCAACCGGCATTTGTGATGCTGATGCTGATGCGTAACCTGCGTATACGTCGATTTCGTATTTCTTACCTTCTTCATCAAAATAGGTTGCAACGAATGTTGTTGTGCCTGTTGATGATTTAATAATGTCGGTAATGGCTGCGCTAAATCTTACCTTTGAGCCTGAGTCAAATTCAGCATTGTAATATTGCTCAGTGTTTTCAAGAATGTCTTTAATCGTTACGTCAACAGGGTCTGTTGAATAAAGTGGATCTTCTTTTTCTGAGAAAAGACGAAGTTTAATTGCCCTTGCTGCGTTTTCTGCTTGTTTGAAGTATGTGTTGTATGGGAATTTTGGTGTGTCAATACCTTTGTTTAAACTATAACCATTTTCAACGAGTTCTAAGTTCAAGTTTTTAAATGGTTCGCTTGCGCTTTGACGATACCAAACATATGCCAACCACCTTGTGCCATAACTATCTTTTTCTGCAGGGACAGCAGTTGCTTCAACAACGACTTTTTCTGCTTTTGATAACTGATCTTTTACAAATAAAGATGCAGCCTTACCCCATTTTTCTACACCACCGGTTGATTCCGGTGTGTCAACTGAATGGAAACGAAGCATAACTGATACATCGTCAACAGGAAGATTTACTGCCATTGTGTCGCCGTCAACAAATCTTGTGATTACTGCTTCGCCAATACCTTCTTGTAAAAAACTTTTACCTTCGTAAGTTTTTGTAAGTTTACATTTTTGTGTTACTGCTGTAAGATGCTCTGTATTGTCAGCAACTTTGCCCGTACCACCTGTACAAGCGGTAAGGCAAAGTGTAAATGCTAACATCAGGCAAACAGCAAAAGAAATAAGTTTTTTCATTTTACCGTTTCCAATTTTAATTATTTTTTTGTTTTACCAATAAAAATAAATTTGTTGTTTAAAAATTTCTTTTATTAAATGATTTATAAGTAAAAATTACTTACCACCGCAGTTCTTATAAGCGTCTGCTAATGCTTGTTCTGGTGTCTTTTCGCCTCTCATAGCGTATACGATAACGTTACCAACTTGTAAACGAGCAGTTGATGAACCGTTGAATGCCGGAGATACGAAGAAGTCTTCCCTCATGGTTAAACCGGTCTTAACAGCGGTTGCAACGATTGTGCCGGATTCGATGAATTCTTGGAATGCTGGTACTTCGTCAGCTGATAAACGTGCTGCGTTGTAACCTGATGCTGTTGAGAAACTTGCTTGGAATTGTGGATCTAAGAGTTCTTTGATGAACATGAAAGTCATGATTTCTTTTTCGGTTGGGTTAGATACATTGTTACCGCCGGTAAGCATAACAAGTGATGGACCTTGAGAAATAACTGACTTATTAACTGTGCCGTCTGCTAAAACTGAACCGGGAACTGGTGCAACGCCCCATCTGAAAACGTCGCCTGGATCTTGGTGAGAAGCACCACCAGATGAACCGATGCAGTATACTAAACCGCCGTCTTCAACGCCCTTTGTGAAGAGTGCTGATGTGTATGCGCCGTAGTCTTCTTGTGTTGTGAAGTAACCTTTCTCGTAGTATTCTGATAATTCTGCGAGCCATGCAGCTTGTTCTGGACCGTTGAATAAGTAGTGGTTGTTTGGATCGATGCTTGTGTAGCCCCAACCATTTTGTTCACACATTGTGATGAACCAGTTTGCTTCTGAGTCGTAACCTAAAGGTGTAGCAGTTGGGAATCTTTTTTTAATGGTGTCGCATTGTGCCCAGAGTTCGTCCCAAGTTGTAGCTGGTTGTAAACCACAAGCTTTTAATGCGTCAGCATTGTAATACATAAGTTCGGTTGATTTAACAAATGGAAGTGTTAACATTGCGTCTGCAGCGTAACCATATGTGTCATAACCTGTGAAGTTTGTAGCGATACCTTCTTCAAAGTATCTTGAAACGAAGTCGCTAAGTTCAGCTTCGGTGTAACCGATAACCTCACCTGTATCAACTTCTTGTGTTGTACCGTCTTCGTTGGTAACTGTCCATTTTGCTGTATCTGTTGAGTCTAAATATTTGTTGAGGTCAACAACCTTACCTGTTTGCAAATATTGTGCAACGTGGTCAGGATAGCAGTATGCTAAGTCAGGTTGTGTTTGTACTTGTAAGTCAGATACGATTTTGTCCTTAACTTCGTCATAACCACCTGGTTGTGTGTGTTCAACTTTCCAGCCTGGATACTTTGCTTCAAATGCGTTGATTGCATTTTGTGTAACTGATACTAAGTTGTCGCCTTGTGAGGTGTAGAAAATGATTGTGTGTTCATAGTCGATTTGACCACCGCCACCACAACCAGCGAAAAGTGATACTGCGCCACTTAAGCAAATTGCCAATACGAGTACAGTAATTTTGGTTAAGATCTTTTTCATAAAACACTCCTATTTTTATTTTTTATATATTGTGATAGCAAAATTTGGGGGTGCTATCTAAACATATACAATTTGATTCGTTTTTTTTTAAACTTTTTCGTTGTTTTTCAATTTACCCGTAAGGGCTTACAGATAAAACATAAGCCTATAAGCCCGTTAACGAGTGTTTTTTGTTTTATTAGCCTTTTGTACCGCTCTTTGAAACGCCCCTCATGATGTACTTACGGCAGAATATAAATAGTATGAATAATGGTAAAGATACCATACATACTGCCGCCATCTTTAAGGTGGTTAATGGTTCTGAACTTGCCGGACCTAAAAGACCTTTGTTGTCGTTGAAGCCTTTTGTTACCCAGTTGGTAATCATTTGCCAACGTTGATTGTTGATAAGTTGTGGCCAAATGTAAGAGTTCCATGAACCGATAAATTTGAGCAACGTGATTGAGATAAGTGTTGGCGCAGTTAATGGTACCATTACTTTTACAAGGTAACCCATATCCGACAAACCGTCAACTTTAGCGGATTGATATAATGAGTTAGGAATTTGCATAAAGTTGTTTCTTAACAAGTACGTGTAATAAACGCTTACTAAGAAAGGTACGATTAAAATGGTGTATGTATCACGCCAATTTAATTGTGTTGCGGTGATATAGTTTGTTAAGGTGTACATTTCGCCCGGGATCATCATTGTGCCAAGCATGATTGTGAATAACAAGTTTTTGCCGTGGAAGTTCATTCTTGCCAAAGCATACGCTGTCAAAATTGTAATAACTACACCTAAAATTGTTGATACACCACCAACAAGCAATGTGTTTACGAGTAATTGTGCGAATGATGCGCCCGATGTACTTGCTTGTGTTAAAACTACTTCATAGTTTTTCCACATAATTGTTTCGGGGAAAAGTGTAAGTTTTGGTTGACGATATTCCGCTTCTGTTTTCAAACTGGAAATGATCATCCAATAGAATGGTAAAAATGCCAAGATTGCGCAGAATGTTAAGAATGTGTAAACAAATACGTTCTTTAAAATCTTACCTACTTTTTGGCGTTTTCTTTCCTTTTCTACGTCAAAGTGTGGGGCTTCTTGGACTATGTTTGGTTGTTTTACTTCTTCCATTGTTTCACCCCCTAATATGTTACCTTTTTCTTACTTGCTTGTAAGTTGATTACGGTAAAGATCATGATGATGACAAAGAGTAGTAATGAGCCGGCAAAGGCGTAGCCCATTTGACCGTTACTGATGTAGCGGTAAATGTAACCTACCATTGTACCCATATCGTAGTCGATACCCATCTGTTCACCGAACAAACCAACTATCGAAGTGTATTGTTTCATACCGCCCATGATACCGGTGATCAATAAGTAAGAGATCATTGGCATAATAAGTGGGGTGGTAATTTTCCAAAGTGTTTTTGACTTTGATGCGCCGTCGATTTTTGCAGCATCGTAGTATTGTTTGTTTACACTTTGTAATGCGCTGAATAAAATCAAAATCTTAAATGGTAGACCTGACCAAATTTCGTAAACAATAACTACAACGTATTTTGTCCACGGAATTCTTATCTGCCCTATCGTCCATACAAAGCCTTTACCGCCCTTCATCCAATCGATTGGTTCGATACCAAACCAGCCTAAAGCGATGTTTACAAGACCAACTGTATCTGTACTATTTTTTGTACCAACGATGGTGAAGAATGTAGCAAATACAGCACCCATAGCGAGTGAGTTTGTTAAGTATGGTAAAAATAAGATTGTTTGATATGCCTTTTGTAATGCCTTAATTGAGTTTAAAGCAACGGAAATTAAAAGTGCAAGTAGTGTTGATAGCGGTACTGATACGAACGTGAAGATTGTTGTGTTTACTAAACATTGTAAAAATGTTGCACCGCCTGTACCTGTGTCGCCTTTTAATACCCTTACAAAGTTTTCAAAGCCTATCCCTGTGTATTTTGTTGGGGATAGTGGGTTATAGTTTTCTTGGAACGCCCTGATAAAAGCGTTTACGATCGGATAAAATGTAAATACTGCAAGCAAGATAAGTGCTGGGGTTACGAAAAGCCAGCCTTGTTCTGCTTTTAAAAACCTTAGGAATTTTTCCTTTGCAGTAAGTTCTTTACCAACAAAGACTTCGCCTGATTGTGTTTCGGCAGCCACTTCTTGGGCTTCCTTTTTCTTGAATAAGGCTAAAAAACTTTCCCAAAGCGCTTTACACTTTTCGCCGATTTTAGCAAAAAAGTTTTTGTTTTCAGGATTAGCCATTATCTTATTCTCTCCTCTGTTTCAGCGTTAAATAGGAATACTTTGTTTGGTTTTAAGTTAAACTTAACAACTGGTGATTGATCGTTTACGTAAATATCTGAGTCGATGATTGACCTTACTGTTGGTTTTTGTGATTTTCCGTGTGCGGTAACGATTGTTTTATCCCTACCCATAACTTCAATATGGTCAAGGTTTAGCGAGAATGCGCCGTTTTCATCGTAGATAAAGCCTTCTGGACGGATACCAACATATACCTTTTGGTCGGGTACTTCTGTATCTAATACTGCTTCGTCGCCGATGTAAATCTTACCAGATTTTACTTCACCTTCAAAAATGTTGATTGGTGGTGTGCCTAAAAAGTTTGCAACAAATAGGTTGGTTGGGTTGTCGTAAATTGCTTGTGGTGCGCCTACTTGTTGTACAACACCGAGTTTCATAACTACCATGATGTCGCAAATGCTCATTGCTTCTTCTTGGTCGTGTGTTACGAATACTGTTGTGATGCCCGTTTCACGTTGGATACGTTTGATTTCTTCACGTGTTTGAAGTCTTAACCTTGCGTCCAAGTTTGAAAGTGGTTCGTCAAGTAACAATACGTTTGGCATTTTTACAAGCGCACGTGCGATAGCAACACGTTGTTGTTGACCACCTGATAATTCGCTTGGCTTTCTTTGCATTAAGTCTTCAATTTGAACAAGTTGTGCTGCTTCTAAAGCACGTTGCTTTGCTTCTTCCTTTGGTAAACGCATGTTGGTGAGCGGGAACATGATGTTGCCTTCTACCGTCATGTGTGGATATAAAGCGTAGTTTTGGAATACAAGACCAACGCCCCTTCTTTCAGCGGCTAATGTGGTAACGTCTTGATCGTCAAAGAAAATTTTACCACTTGTTGGTGATTCCAAACCGGATATCATGAATAAACTTGTACTCTTACCGCAACCGGATGGACCAAGTAAGCCAACCAACTTGCCGGAAGGAATTTCAATACTCATGTTGTCAACTGCAACAACTTCTTTGCCTTTTTTGTTCCTTGCGGGGAACTTTTTAGTTAAATTTTGAATTGTGATTTTCATAAGCGTTTAATCCTCTCGCCTTACAATTTTCGCTGTAATAGTTTTTCTGTATCCCTCAACAATAAGCGGTGAAGGGATACCTTCTAATTTGTAACCTTCTAAAATTTCAACCGCTAAATTGTCGTAAGTTCCTGCTTTTAATCTTAAATATTTTTCGTAGTTTTCTTCCTTTTTAAGTTCAAACCTTACTTCACCATTTTCGCCGTAACAGACGGTGATGTCATCAGAAAAGTCTAAACCTTCGTCTACTTCTAACTTCATTGTTACTGCTGAATAATAGTCGTTGCCAAAAGATTCGTTATGTACCTTCATTGGCTTTTCCTTTTTCTTAATTTTGAATACCTTGTATAAAAGGAATTTTACGAACTTGATGCTAAACCTTGTAAATAGTAGGTCGGCAATAACATAAACTACGACAAAATATATAATTATCGTTTTTGTTGCTTTTTTATCTGCACGCTTTTCAGCAGTTTCATATGTGCTTTTTTGATAATTTTCACTTATTTCCAAAAACTTGCTTTGTGCTTCAATTAAAGCGTTTTCGTCTGGGTTTTCACCATTAAAAATGGTAAGAATTGGTTCTATATCCGTAAAAAACTGTGATGAATAATCAAGCGCCCCGAAAGATGACATTTCATCAACCGAAGACATTTTGTAAAATGTTTCACCCGATGCATCAATAAATTCAATTACTTCAACATGTGGGTATAATCTTTGGGGTATTTCTACTATGATAATACCCTTCTCATCATAAGTAATAACGCTATCTTTTTTTTCGTCGCCGTTTCTATCGATATCCAAAATTTCGTAAACAGTTTGTTCGCCGTTTACCGTCAACAAAACTTTTGTTTGGTTATTTTCGGTGCTATAAACGTTATACACGTCTTGCGTACCGTACAAAAACAAAACGTACGACTTTTGTATTCTTGTGAAAGTTTCAGGCTCTTTTTCGCTGTCTTGACTTTCTTTAACTTCTTGGTAAAGCGTTGCGGTTTCATACATGCAAAGCCCGCCGTTTGTGCCAACTTTGTCTACATAAAAAACTTCTTTGTTGTAGTAACCGCCAACAAGTTTTGCCGCTTCTTCATACTCTTCACCATAAAGGGCGTCCGATAATGTATCTAATAATTCGCCACTATATAGGTACGCCGCTGGTAAAATTACGGCAAAAATAATACCGACCAAGAAAGTAAATATGACATAGAGCACGAATGGAAAAATCTTGCGTTTTGTCATAGCTTAATTTTCCGTCGTCTCTGTTACTTCCGAAGTCGGCATAACTTGCTCAGCTTCGTCCGTGTTTGTTTCGGCAAAAACACCAGCCGTATCATTTTTGATACGACTACTTTTGAACGCAGCCTCGCGTTTTCTTAAATTTTCACGTCTTTCTTCATACTGGCTTTTACGAAATACCGGTGTGAGAAAATACACAGCAATAATAACAACAACAATTGCTAAGCAAATAAGGAAAAATGCTCTGTCAACTTTCCCCAATGCGTTTAGTAATAGAGAGTTTGTGTACATAAATTACTCCTTAAACGTTTTTTGGTGAGATTTTTTGGCGGAATTACTATAAAAAAATGCAGAAAAAACAATTTTCAGTTTAAAAAAGTTTTTCTGCCTTATCTAATAATCCCCTTATACATTATCTACCCTCACGGTCTAACTAATTTATTACAAATATCATTCTAACACAAATTTATCACAATTTCAAGAGCTAAATAGCGTATATTCAGGTTTTTTTTTGTGAAATTTGTTAAAATATATAAAATATTTTTAGATTTTGCCATTTTTTGGAATATTTGTTCTATAAGTTATCCACATTTTGTGGCTCTTCTTTGTGGATAACACTATATATTACCCCTTTGGCAATTTTTTCGCCTTTTACCTTGCCCTGACAAATTTTGCCGTAAACCACATTATCCACACTTTTTTTTGTTAAATTTGCACTGCGATTTGGTTTTTTATTTGCCGTCTGTTTGCTTTTTGTTTGCTTTTTATTTGCTTTTTGGTTGTGGGCTTTTTTGTGGTTTTAGTTGGCGATTTTATAAAAAACCTTGATTTTTTGGCGGTTTTGGTAAATTTTTTTTGATTTTACAAAATTTTTTATTGAAAATACCCTTTTTTAGGGTTTTTGTGTGGTTTAAAGTGCCGTTTTTGCAAAATTAAACGGACAATCTACGACTTTATTATAATACGATAAACTTAAAATATCAATACTTTATTTAAATTTTCTATTAAATATTTTTTGCCGATTGTGTAATTTGCGGTTTTGGCAATTATAAACAAAAAAAGTTAGTTGCGAAAAAATTTTACAACCAACTTTTATTTTTTGGCTTTTTTCTATATTTTTTTGCAAAGTTTTGCCTATATTTTTTGGAAATTTTGGGCTTTCTTTACATTTTTAGAAAAGTTTTACGCCCTTTACAAATTTTGCGTAAATTCCGCCTTGACGGATGTCGCCATTTAAGTATGCAAACCTTTCTAACCGCTTATCGATATCAAGGTCTAATGTGGTTGGTAAAACTGAATCGTCAAGTACCAAAATATCGGCGTCGTAACCTTTTTCAAACTTGCCGACCAAAGAAAAGTCTTGGAAAAATTCGCCAGCGACTGCCGTTGCCATATAATATGCTTCGGGGAAAGTGAGCGGTTTTTTGGTGTTATCCACCAATCGCCAATACATTTTTGACATTTGAATTGCCGAAACGATTACGCTGAACATTGATTTTGTGTGTCCGCCAGCGACGTCCGTTGCCAAAGTTACCTTTATACCCTTTTCTAAATAGGTGCGGATGGGGGCAATGCCTGAGGACAAATTTAAGTTAGACAGCGGTGAATGTGCCACGAAAACGCCGTTTTTTGCCATTAAATCTTGCTCTTTTTCGCAAGACCAAACGCAGTGCGCCATCATGGTTTTTACGGGTAAATTTTGGTTAGATTTGCCGAATAGTCCGTATATGTCATAGGTTTTTGCGTAAAAATCGGCTTCGGGGTGGAGAGATTTTACAAGTTCAATCTCTTCTAAATTTTCTGACAAATGACTTTGGACGGGTAAGTTATACCTAACTTGCAATGACTCAAGACCGTGCATGAGTTCTTTTGTGCATGACGGTGTAAAGCGTGGTGTCAAAATGGGTTTTGTGTTTACCAAATTTTTTGTATCTTCAACGATAAAAGCCGTGTCAAAAATTGAATTTTCAGTAGTTTCAGTCAACAAATCGGGACTGTTTCTGTCCATATTTACCTTGCCAACAAATGTAACAAGTCCGCTTTTTTCGAGTTGTTGCATCAAGTAAATTGTGGCATCTTTGTGGATGGTTGCAAAAATTGATGCACGTGTTGTTGCGCTTTTTTTAAGTTCTTCAACAAAAATGTCGTAAGCCTTTTTATAATAGTCTTCTTCAGTGTACTTTTGCTCTTCGCAAAATGCGTTTTTATTTAGCCAATCGATAAGTTCATCGTCCATACTTATGCCCCTAAACGGGTTTTGTGGGGCGTGGATGTGTGTGTCAATTAAGCCCGGCACAATCAGTTTATTAGAGTAATCGATAAGTTTGTAGTCATTAAAACTACTATCATACTCAATATAAACGCCTTCAATTTTGCCGTTATTTATTGCCAAAAAGCCAGACTTAATTTTGGTGAATTTGGTTGGACTTTCTAAATAGCATATATCGCCTTTTAAAATGATTTTGGACATTTTTACCGCCTTTAAAATTTACTTGTAAATGCCCTAAAATTTACAATAAAAACTGTAAAAAATGGGGATATAGGTCGATTATCGGCACTTTTTTAAAAATTTTGACTTTTAAAAATTGCCAACAATAATATGTTAAATTGTCAAAAAAAATACTCTTTAATTTAATAAATTTGGTCGATTTAATTTTGATAAAATTATTCGATATCGTCGCCGAAAATTTCACAAGATTGGACGAAAGAATATTTTTCTAAAATGGTTTTTATAAAGTTGCCGGGAAGTTCTTTTTCCGTTTTAATGGTTGCGATTGAAAGATAATTATCTTCACGCTTTTCAGTCTTTATACGAGCAAACTTTTTCACACTAAACTCATTAAGCAAAGTAGATTGTGCATCATCTAAATCAACAAAAGAAATCTTGTATGTATGAAAACGTTTCATTTTGAAGAATTTGATGTCGGTATGAAGGAAAAGTTGTACAAAAACGATAAAGAGTGTTGTACCGGTTGCCACAATGTAAAGCCCTGCGGCTGCTGCCATACCAATACCTGCGGTTGCCCATACACCAGCGGCGGTTGTTAAACCGTGTATCATTTGACGTTGGTGCATGATCATGCCGGCACCCAAAAAACCTACGCCCGAAACAATTTGAGCGGCGATACGTGCGGTGTCTGCATTTGCGGTATCGTTAAAGCCGTATTTTGAGATGATTGTATATAACGCTGCGCCAACTGCAACAAGTGTGTGGGTGCGGATACCTGCTTCTTTAGAGCGGGACTTACGTTCAAGACCAACGCAAAAACCAAGCACAAGTGCAAGCAGTATCCTTAATAGATAATCTATCCATGGATAGTTTGTAAATAAGGTGTTTTCAGGTGGGCTAAATAGTGCCTCATTAGATAGTAAATTAAACATAGTTCCCCCAACGAAAAATTTGCCTTTAAATTCGTCAATATATTGTATCAGCAAAAGATATAAAAGTCAATAGGCATTTGAAAAATTTTTACTATAAATCAAAAAAATTTAACAAAGTATATAAATGTGAAAAATCAATATTAAAAAAACGCCAAAGGTTATGGCGTTTAAATTTAACTTTTTAATCGACTTTTTAACTTTTTAATCACCTTCGGCTTTTTTGATTTCCTTTTTAAGTTTTAAAACTATTTTCTTTTCAAGCCGTGATATGTAACTTTGAGAGATGCCAAGTAAATCTGCAACTTCTTTTTGGGTAAGTTCTTTATCCCCTTTTAAACCAAACCGTAAAACCATGATTTCTTTTTCACGCTTGTTAAGTTTTTCTAAAGCCTCTTTTAAAATTTGCCGTTCGCAATTTGCTTCAAGTTGTCTACTTACACCATCATTTTCAGTGCCTAAAATATCGGAAAGCAAAAGTTCGTTGCCTTCCCAATCGACATTTAAAGGTTCGTCAAAGGAAACTTCACCACGGCATTTTGCAATTTTTCTTAAATACATCAAAATTTCATTTTCAATACAGCGTGAAGCAAAGGTTGCAAGTTTTATCTTTTTATCCACATTAAAAGAATTGATCGCTTTTATTAGCCCAATCGAGCCGATTGATATAAGGTCATCAAGTTCTACACCCGTGTTGTCAAACTTGCGTGCAATATAGACAACGAGCCTTAAATTATGCTCGATAAGTTTTTTCTTTGCGTCGCTGTCGCCATCGGCAAGTTTTATAAGCATTTGCTGTTCTTCATCGGGGGTAAGCGGTTTTGGTAAAGCTTCGCCACCCGACAAATAATGCACCATGTTTTTGTCGCCAAAGATTTTTATCAATAAACTTTTTATGTAACTTAGTAAATTCACTTTTTACCCCCAAAAAAAACTTTTTTATTTTTGCGTAATTTTTGTATTTACGGGCTTATAGCCCCACTTTTTATGATTTTTAGCCCTTAATTACCGTTTAATTTATACTGATTTTTAACCTAAGTCGACGACGGGGTATGTATGCGGTTTTTTACTAAAAAGTGGCGATAACGGGCTTATAGCCACACTTTTACATAACGTACGCCCCCAATAGAAGTTCTTCTTTTATGCTTTTATTATCTACTTCGCCAAGTAGGCAATTTGTGCGTTTGTTGCCCTTTTTAAGTTCAATCAAAATGCAGTCAATGTTATATAATTTTAGTTTACCTTCTTTGGTAACAGTTGAAAAATCTATCTCCCTTGTGCTTTTTATATCACCGCCACATTTACGAATTTTATCGATAATTTTCCTTTTACAAAGGGCAATGGGAAGCCCTGTTTTATCGTCGATTAAAAGGTTACCGCTATCGTAATAACCGCTTACTTTAACCGCAACATCGCCACATTTTATAATGCAATTATATTTGTAGCGGTCGGTCATAAGCCCCTTTACTGCGCCATTTAAAAGTTTTTTAACGCCAAAAACGATTAGATAGCCGAGTAGAATTGTTACGCCCACAGGGATAAAACCTGATTGGCGGTTGCCGTACGTTTTAATATCTATGCCGGCAACATAAAAAATGCCGATAATTGCACCGCCTAATAAAAAGGTAAAAAGCAAAAATACATTAAAATATTTAATGTAGTCAAACACCCTATTATGCTTGATTGCGACAAAAGTTATCAAAAGACCTAACAAAATTTTTAGCAAAAACACATAAAGTGGCAAAATTTTTAAAAGCGGAAAGACTATTGCGCCCACCGTGCCGATAATTGCGCCGATAAAAATTTGCAGGTTTTTGTACTTTAATTTTAGTAGTTTTGCAGTTTCTTTTAAAAGTAAAAAATCCATTATTAAATTGTCTAAAATAACATACTCAATATAAACTTCCATTGGGTATATTATAGTGCTAATTTGTAAATAAAATAAAAGGCTTTTTTGTATAATAAGTTGATTTTTTGTCGCCTATTTTAACTTTAAAACGACCGCCTTTTTTTACAAAAAGTTTAATTTTTAGATAAAAAAGTAAATTTCGTATGCAAAAAGTCGCCCTAAAAATGTCGAATAATCGACCTATAGAGCGACTTTTGAGTTTTTATATGTTATTTTTGCAGATTAAAATTCAAACAAGAAATTGTATTCTTTTTTATCAACAGCAGCCAAAAATAAATAAAGTCTTGGACCAGCATCTTGACCGATTAAAAGGTTATAAAATACCTTAAAATATTGTTGCTGAATTTGCATATTTTCTTTTTTGGATAGTTCGGGGTTGTTGATAATTGAATAGATAAATTGTTGAACTTCTTTTTCTTTAACGCTGTCTTGACTTTCGATATAATCGTGAAGTTTTTTAACTGCTGACTTTTTGTCGTCGTCAAGGGTTTCGTAATAAGCGGTATTTTTTTCTTTTAAGAGTTTGTACATCTTTGATGGTTGATATTCGCTTATCCAATTTTTTACCCTTAAAAGTCTTTCAGCGTCTTCTTTGGTAAAGGTTACGTCAAGTTTGGTCAAAAGTTGTCTTACAGGCTCTTCTTTAAAGTCGACAACGGTTGCAACGCTTGCCAAAACGCCAAACGGAACTTTTGAACGAGTGTTTTTGCCGTTTATAAGTGCCAAATCAAACACTGCGCTGTAAAACTCGTCTGCTTCGCCGTTTTTGTATGCTTCGACGCCCTTATCAAATTCGCTGTAATGGCGGATAATGGTGTCGTCAAAGTTGAATGAAAAGCCGTCTTTTGGTTCGTATTTAGCAAAGAGCCAACGAACCATATCAGGTTCATAAACCTTTAAAACTTCTTTAGGGGTAATGTTGTTACCGGTGGATGAGTGCATGTCGCCACGGCCAGCAACTGAAAGCCAGCCATAACCGCAAAATAGTGGTGGGGTTACGCCAAAAATGTTTTGAGCGACGTCGCAAGCAACAACGTATGAACCGCTTGCCGATGCGTGGTCGATACCACCCGGCTCAAAGTCGACGCCTTCAACGCCCCAACGCATTGGCCAGTCAACCTTCCAAACAAGTTTGATCATATGGTAATCTCTTACACGGACGGTTTTTACTTGACCACATTTTTTACAGCGGTAAGTGATTTCTTCGCCGTCTGGTGATGATGAGATAACTTGGGTAAAGTCTGTTTTGCAGTTGTCGCAATATACGCTTAATGGGTAGTAGTTTTCCCTTTCGCCTTCGTCGGCGTCTTGGGTTTTATACTTCATTAAAATATCGTAAATTTCAAACCTTTTTTTGATTGCGTATACTACGCCGTCAACGTATCTGCCGGAAGTGTATTCTTTTGCTTGATAACGATAATCTGGATAGATATTGAGTTCTTGTAAAGACTGTTCAAATTCCTTTTCGTTATATTCTGCGTACGAACTTTTTTCGCCGTGAGGATCTTTGATAAAGGCATAAGGCATACCGATATATTTATCAAAATCGTCAGCAATTTTTGCGATGTTTGAAGGAACTTTTCTTAACCTATCAAACTCGTCCCACGAAAAGAGTAAGCGTGCTTTTTTGCCCCTTGCGATAAGCGCTTGAACAACATAATAACTTGTAGCAACGTCTCTAAAATTGCCGATGTGTACAGAACCAGATGGGCTGATACCTGCGGCACAAACATATTCTTCTTTATTAGGGTTTCTTGCGATAATTTCATCAGCAAGTCTAAATGCCCAATGCATAAATTCACCTCAAACTTAACTATATTTAAAACTTAATTTTTACAAAATTTAAAATGTGATTTTTATAATTTTAACCACATTTTTAGCACAAAATTTTGTGCAATTTTTAATAAAAAAGTGGCGATAACGGGCTTATAGCCCCACTTTTTGAATTTTTATTGAATTTTAGAAAGCCAACTGTTATAAATAAGTTCGGCAACTTTTTCAGGACAAATATTGGTTGTATCGATAACAAAATCGTAATTTGTCATGTCCAAAATATCTACGCCGTAATAGTCTAAATAGCGACGTTTTTCGCTTGCACGCCTTGATTCTAAACTTTTTTCAGTTTCTTCAACAGTGCAAAAATGTTCGTCAGTACGATTGGCGTCAAACACCCTATGTGCAGCGACATCGTGGTCGGCTTTTAGATAAAAACTTACTGCACTTGGGACAAAGTGGAAAGCAAGACGGGAATCGAAAATGTAGTTACCTTCTTTCTCGTCGTAACTTTTAAGCATATCGTCAACCAAAGTGTCGTACTGCTTATCTTTTTCATTGTTGATATTAAATTGTTCAACTGTCATGTTCAAACTTTTGGCAATTCTACGATAAATGACACCCGCTGAGATAATTTCAGCGTTCATTTTTTCTTTTAAAATTTTAGCAACAGTGGTTTTGCCACTACCTAAATCACCTGCAAGCGAAATTTTAAAATTCATTTTTATCACCATTTTTATTTGAAGTACTAATAGTAATATTATATACATTTGTAAGCATTTCGTCAATTAAATTTTACTTTATTTAACCGATTTTTATTTTTGCTTTTCGTTACATTTTTAAGCATTACTTTTTGCCCTAAAAAAATCATTAAATTTTAACAAAAATTGGCGTAAAAATTATCTTTTATTTTGCCTAAAAATTAGTAAATTAAAACCTTTAAAAAAATAAAAAAAGTAGCGATAACAGGCTTATAGGCCCATTAATGCCACTTTTTTTGTATTAGAAGAACATGACTTTGTCTGGTTGACAATTACCTATTGATTTAATAAGTTTACCTTTTGATTCACGTGTGTCTTGAGCGATATCTTTTAGGTCTGCATAGAACTCTTGACCGAGTCTATCTAAAATGTAAACGCCCTTTGTATCTTCGCTAACAACCTTTGCCTTTAAGACAATTTCGGCAAACTTTTTGTCGCCAAGATCCATAATCATTACGCCTTTACGTGTTTTAACAAGTTTTTTAATGGTGTCGCATTCGACCACTTTAAACAAGCCGTTTGATGCGCCTAAAACCACTTTCTGCTTATCAACAATTTGCGTTGCGTAAATTACCTCATCGCCTTCATATAAGCCCATACCCTTTACACCGCCAGCAACACGAAGTTGTTCTGGAACGCCGTCATAGAGCATGTTTAACGTCATACCTTTTTTGGTAACATATAGCAATGTCGCTTGTGGATTTTCTTGTTCGACGGTGATAATTTCGTCGTCGTCTTTAATCTTCATTGCTTGGTAATAACCTTTAAGCACAGTGTATTCTTGCCATGGGGTTACCTTTATCATACCTTGCTTTGTAACAAAGAGCAATCTGCCTTCGGGTACTTCGATGCCTTTAACCGCAAACAAGCCAACAGCCTTTTCGTTTGACTGCGCTTGACGGAACATGTCTTCAAGGGTAACACCGCCACTTAAACTGCCTTTTGCTTCCGGCATTACTTCAACGTCTATCTTGAAGCAGTTACCGAGATTTGTGAAGCAGTAAACTTGCTCTTCAGTGGTTGCCTTTACGCTTTGAGTAAAGATATCACGAGGAAGTGCCCTTGTGTTTTCGCTTAAACGTTTAAACTGGGATGGTTTAAGTTTTCTTAACTTGCCTAATTCGTTTAATGCGATAACATAAGTTTCGACAACATGTTTATCTTCGCCCACCTTTACTTCAATCTTGTCGGCAGTTTCAACGATAGTTGTACGTCTTTCGTCAGCGTATTTTCTCTTAACTTCTAAAAGTTCTTTTGTAACAACTTCAAATTGTTTTTTCTTGCTGGCGATGATTGCTTCGTATTCTTTGATTAACTCTTTTAATCTCTTGAGTTCTTGTTTTAAGTTTGTAACTTCAAGTTTTGTAAGTCTTGCAAGCCTTAAATCTAAAATAGCGTTTGCTTGCTTTTCACTTAAATTAAATGTCTTTCTTAAATTTGCCCTTGCGGTTGCCGTGTCTTGGCTTGTTTTGATAATTCTAATTACTTCGTCAATGTTTTCAACCGCAATGATTAAACCTTCTAAAATGTGGGCACGTTCTTTTGCCTTATCTAAATCGTATTTGGTTCTTCTTAAAACCACATTTCTTTGGAATTCTGTATAATAACGGAATATGTCCAAAAGCCCAAGTTGTTGGGGTTTGCCGTCAGCGATTACAACCATATTGATACCAAAAGATAGTTGTAAATCGGAATATTTATACAATGCTTCCAAAGTCTTTTCTACATTAGCATCTTTTTTGAGCCTTATGACTGCACGCATACCGTTACGGTCTGACTCGTCAGCGACAGACATAATGTTATCAGCCAAAATTTGCTTTTTCTTTTTGTCGTCGCCGTCAGAGCACATATCGTCAATCTTGCGAAGCATTTCGGCTTTGTTTACCGTGTAAGGAATTTCTGTAATTACGATGTTTTTACCGCCCTTATCGTTTTCTTCGATATGAAGTTTGGCACGCATCATAATTTTGCCTTTACCGGTGGTGTAAGCCTTTTTTAACTCATCACCGCTTATGACATAACCGCCCGTTGGAAAGTCTGGACCTTGCACGATTTTCATCATTTCGGGCAAAGTGATTTTTGGGTTATCAATGTATGCGCACGCACCGTCGATAACTTCGCCTAAGTTGTGTGGCGGAATGTTTGTTGCTAAACCAACGGCAATACCCGTTGCGCCGTTTACAAGTAAGTTTGGATAGTGGCTTGGAAGTACATCAGGTTCTTTTAACGAGTCGTCAAAGTTTAAGTTCCACTTAACTGTATCCTTTTCGATATCTTTGACAAGTTCCATTGCAAGTGGTTGCATTTTTACTTCGGTGTAACGCATAGCAGCGGCTGGGTCGCCGTCGACTGAACCGAAGTTACCTTGACCGTTTACAAGCGTCATACGCATGTTGTAGGGCTGGGCAAGCCTTACCATTGCATCGTAAACAGATGTATCGCCGTGGGGGTGGTACTTACCTAAAACTTCACCGACTACCCTTGCGCTTTTTTTGTAGCCTTTGTCGGGGAAGATGCCGTTTTCGTACATTGAATAGATAATTCTTCTTTGAACGGGTTTTAAGCCGTCTTCTACCCTTGGAATTGCCCTGTCTAAAATAACATATTCGGCATAGGGTATCATTGAATTATGTAAAACGTCCTCAAACGCATTATTTATAATTTTCTTTTCGTTTCCAAAGTTTTCCATTTTTCACCTCAAAAGTAAGATAATCGACCTATAGCCCCACTTTTAGACATCTTTTCTTAGTTCAAAGTTGTCTTCTTTATTGAAGTCTGCATAGGTTTGAATATAGGCTTTTCTGCCTTCTGATTCGCTACCCATAAGGATAGGAATTAACCTTTCGGCTTCGGCAATATCGTCAAGCGTTACACGCATTAGCATACGTGTTTTGGGGTTCATAGTTGTTTCCCAAAGTTGTTGTGGGTTCATTTCGCCCAAACCTTTATAACGTTGCAACTGGTATCCACGGCCTACGATGTCTATCTTCTTTTTAAGTTCTTTATCGTCATAAGCGTATTCGACAATGTCTTTTTTGTAAATCTTGTATAGTGGTGGCATACCGATGTATACATGGCCTTCTTGGATAAGTGGTTTCATGTAACGGTAGAAGAATGTAAGTAAAATTGCACGGATGTGCGCACCGTCTTGGTCGGCGTCTGATAAAATGATAACTTTATCATAATTTAAATCTTTCATTTTAAAGTCATCACCGATACCTGTGCCTAATGCCCCGATAATGGTGCGGATTTCTTCGTTTTCTAAAATCTTTTCTAAACGCTTTTTCTCTGCGTTAAGTGGCTTACCGCGAAGTGGCAAAATTGCCTGATATTGACGATCCCTACCCTGCTTTGCTGTACCGCCAGCAGAATCGCCTTCTACGATAAATACTTCGTTTAAAGCGGCTTTTCTTGAAGTGCAATCGGCAAGTTTACCAACTAAGCGTGTTCTGTCGGCGGATGTTTTTGCCCTTGCAATGTCTTTTGCGTGCTTGATTGCCTTTCTTACCTTTGCTTCTTCAATGGCTTTTGCAATAATTTTATCAAGGTCAGCAAAGTTCTTCTTGTTTTTCATAGCCTTTTGAAGTTCTTGATAAGTAACGCTGTCTAATGCGTTTTTGGCTTCAGGGTTACCAAGTTTTGCCTTTGTTTGACCTTCAAACTGGGCGTTTTTCATCTTGATTGAGATGATTGCCGTCATACCTTTACGGAAGTCTTCGCCCAAAAAGTTTTCGTCTTTATCCTTTAAAAACGAGTGGGAACGAGCGTATTCATTGAAGGCTTTTGTTAAGCCTGACTTAAAGCCTTCTTCGTGCTTACCGCCTTCAGGGGTGGGGATGTTGTTGACAAACGACAAAATTGTTTCGTTATAACCATCGGTGTGTTGGATGGCAAACTCAATTTTCATGTGGTCGTGCTTTTCACCGGTATCGTACTCTGCCTGTGCGTAAATTGGGCTGTCGATAAGGGTGGTGTTGCCAGCATTTAAGTATTTTACATAGTCGTAAATACCGCCTTCATAGCAGAAAGTATGCTCTTCAGGATTTTTGGAACGGTTGTCGATAAATTTAAGTTTGATACCCTTGTTTAAAAAGGCTAATTCCCTTAAACGCCTTGCGATTACGTCAGCGTTGAATTCGACCGATTCAAACATTGTTGGGTCTGGTTTAAACCTTACAAACGTGCCGTGCTTTTTGGTTTCTACACCGGTATCAACAAGTGGACCTGTGGGGACGCCTGCATAAATTTTGCCCGTCTTTTTGTCTACCCAACTTTTAAAGTCCATTTTATATATGGTCTTTTTGAAAACTTCAACTTTAAGCCATTCGGAAAGGGCGTTTGTAACCGATGCGCCTACGCCGTGCAAACCGCCTGAATAACTGTAGTTGTCGTTATCAAACTTACCGCCAGCGTGCAAGTGGGTAAATACAACTTCTACGCCGGAAACTTTTGCCTTGGGGTGAATGTCTGTTGGGATGCCCCTACCGTTATCTTCAACCGATGCGCTTCCGTCTGGGTATAAAACAACAAGCACTGTGTCGCCAAAGCCGTTTGATACTTCGTCGATAGAGTTATCTACGATTTCCCATAAGATGTGGTGTAACCCCTTAATATTTGTACCGCCTACGTACATGCCCGGTCTTAACCTCACTGCTTCTAAGCCCTCAAGAATTTTAATCTTCTCTGCAGAATAAGCACTGCTCATAACCGTCCTCCTAATATATCTAAAAATAATTATGATTTACGAATTGATTTTTTTAGCCTTTAACTTTTGTAATTTTAGAGTAAAAACGGCTAATAACGGGCTTATAGCCCCACTTTTTTATTTTTACCCTTTAAAATTTATTTTTACTTTTGTCCCCCGATTTAGGTGGGAATAACTTTTATTATTTTTCCGTTTTGTCGCTTTAAATAACCGAATTCAAGCATTTCACGTTTGGCGGTTAAATAGTCTTCACACTTTTCGGCAATGATAAGCGAAGCCTTGCCTTCAGTATACTTTTTACCCACTTGAAACTCTTTTGCGATGATTTGGTAAACTGCCTTTCGCTTATTGATTTGAACGGGAAGATCAACCACCCTACCGTTTACGAAACATTCCTTTTCAACGGCGGTAACGTAAACATCTTTATCGGGTACTGCCGTATGAAGTAATTTTTTTAAGTCCTGCGCCAAAACATTATTTGGTATTGAGTAGATTTGATAATACTGTTCTTTTTTGGCAACAACAAGGTTAGCGGTCAGTAATTTTTTCAAGTGGAAACTGACCGTCGATATGGAAATATTAAGTTCTAAACTGAGTTCTTCAACAAACTTGGGCCGTTCGGTTAAGGAAGCCAAAATTCTTAATCTTGACTTATCGGCAAGTGCTGTTAAAAGAACATCACCCTTAATTGATACTGCCATAATATTTTTATCAACACACAAATAAATTTTTGCATTTACTATTATACACATCAAATTAAATTTGTCAAGTAAATTTTTAGAAAAATAGCAAAAAAAATCCGCTTTATAAGGAAAAAATGCCCCTATAAAGCGGATATCAATATATATTATATAATTTGTAATGTAATTTTAGTTAAATTTTTGGGTTTAAAATCGTTATATTTTTAGTAAAAATTGGCGTGAATTTTTGAGCGGTTTTTTGGCAGTTTTTTAGCAAAAATAACATCAAAAATTTTTACTTAAAATTAGTCATTTAAAAAGATATCAACAATTTCACTTGCTTCATTTACAATGACTTTTGCGCCTAAATTTTGTAAAAATTGATAACCTTTAAAGCCCCATGAAACGCCGATAAAATCTAAATTGGAATTTTTTGCCGTCATAAAGTCTACGTCAGAGTCGCCGATATAGCAAGCATCAATATTTTTCATATTAAAATAGTCAAGTGCAATATTTACCATATCTGGGGCTGGTTTTTTGTTTATGCCGTCGCTTCTTCCTAAAGAAAAGTCAAACAAATCGCCAAAATGAAGTTTTGAAAGTTCTTTACAAGCGTAATCATCTTTATTTGATACAACGCAAAGTTTTACGCCACCATTTTTAAGGCTTTTTAAGCAGTCAATAATGCCATTATAAACGCAAGTTTTGTCGTTGCAATGTAGTTTATAATGCTCGGTAAAAATTTGGTAAACTTTTAACTCGTTTTCTTTATCGGTGCCAGCGGGGACTGCCCTTTCAATAAGTTTAGGAATGCCATTACCGACAAAATTTCTTACTTCGTCAAGGGTGCGAAGAGGATAGTTTAATTGACAAAGTGCGTAGTTTACACTGTTTTTTAAGTCTTCTAACGTATCTAAAATTGTGCCGTCCATATCGAAAACTGCTAATTTATATTTCATAATTCACCTACTGATATTTGTTTATATTATTTTATCATAAACTTTATTTTAGGTAAATTGTTTTTTACAACTTTTTTTAATTTTTAAACCGATATTTTTTATTAAAAAAGTGGCGATAATCGACCTATAGACGGGCTTTTTATAGTTTTTACACTTATTTTATTTTAATTTTCTTCGCTTAAAATGATTGGCTGATAGGGATAAATATGGTCGCATTTATTGATTTTTTTAAGATATTCTATATCGCTTATACTATCAAGTTCTTCTTTTGTGAGCATTTTTAGTTCGCTTCGACGCTTAATAACTAAACACATACCCTCACTTATCGCATTATTTAAGTTGTTATCGTAAATAATAAGTGTTGGTGGAACGCCAACTTTTAAAGCGATATCAAGCAAAGTTTCATTGCCGACAACATAAATAAAAGTTTGCAAATTGTCATTTAAAAATAATAAGTTTGTCATACTTTGAATATATTTAAGACAAGCACAAATTATGATTTATTTTGAGGTGATATTATTAAAAAGGTAGTGAAAACCGCTTTAGTTGTAACCATTTTTTCTTGCGTTGAGCGGTTTATTGGGTTTTTATATAGAATTTTTTTGGCACGCAGTTTAGATGCTGAACTTATCGGTATTTATCAAGTTACCCTTTCGGTTATTGGGGTGCTTGTAACCTTATCGGCAAGCGGAATACCCATAACAGTATCAAGGCTTATGATAAAAGAGCGTGAAAGCGGAAACATCCGTGGCGAAAATGACGTTGTGTCCGCCGGCATTTTATCGAGCCTTATTTTATCCTTACCCATAACCTTAATTTTATATTTTTTTAAAAATCAATTTTCCTTTATCTTTGCGGACGCGCGCTGTTATGACCTATTTTTAATAATACTGCCGGGCGTGGTAATTACTTCTGTATACGCAGTAATACGTGGTTATTTTTGGGGCAACCAAAACTTTTTTACCTATAGTTTGATTGAACTTTTAGAAGAAGTTGTAATGTGTTTAAGTGGCGTAATTATAATTACCCTTTCAAAAAATGCTTGGCAAAAGACTTTGGGGGCGGGGCAAAGCGTACTTATATCATACATATTTTCATTTATTTTATCCACAGCAACCTTTATACTTAAAAGTGGGAAAATCACCAACCCATTATTAAAACTAAAACCGCTTATGAAAAGTTCGTCGCCCATAACGCTTATGCGAACGCTTACATCTTTTTTAGGTTCCATTGTGGCGATAATTTTGCCAAACAAACTTGTGGCGTCTGGGCTTAGTCAAAACCTATCGATGAAGTTATTTGGTGAATTATCTGGGATGGCGATGCCTTTACTTTTTATACCGTCAACGGTGATTGGCTCTATTGCTCTTGTAATTGTGCCTAAACTTTCGCAAAGTTATTACCGAAAAGATAGCAAAAATTTGAACTTTGCAATTTTAAAATCTGTAGATTATTCGCTTATAATAAGTTGTTTGATCGTTCCTATTTTTATCGCTTGCGGTAACGAGATTGGGCAAATTATTTACAAAAACCAAAACGCCGGGCATTATTTATCGGTTTCGGCGTTTATAATGGTGCCTATGAGTCTAACACTTATATCAAACTCTATATTAAATTCTTTAAACCGAGAAAAATTTACCCTTATAAATTTTATTTTGGGGGCGGTTTGTATGATTTTTTCCGTAATGTTTTTGACAAAATTTGTAGGCGTATATTCGCTTATTATTGGATACTTGATAAGTTATGTTTTGACAAGTTTGCTTAACTTTATAATGCTATCAAAAATCACCCATCATGGGAAAATTTACCTTAAAAAGACGTCAATTTATACTTTAATAGTTGCTGTTACCACCCTTTTAGGCTTTTTTATGCACGGCATACTTTTTGGAAGGGTATCAAATTTTGTAATGGTTTTGATTTTAGGCGTTTTGCTTTTAGCCTTTTCATGCGTGTTTATTTTTGTGTGCGGAATTTTTGATTTTAAAAAGATTTTTACAAACTAAATAATAACGTCAAAATTTTATCATTAAATACATTGACATGTTAATTTTTTGGGCGTATAATTTAATCATAGCAGAGTAGGAAGTTGCGCGTTAAGTGTTGCAAAACGGGATGTTGTTTGCAAACGAAAAGGTTTGACCTTGCGGTGCACTTCCGCGTCCGCCGCAATATAGGTTAACACCCATATTTACACCATTAAGTTGGTGGCGACAGACCTCTTGTAAAATTTTTAACAAAGAGGTTTTTTTAATGAATTTTTTAACTTCACCCTTTTTAAGGCAACTTTCAATCAGCAAAAAAATTGCTACTTGCGCACTTTTTATTGCGCTTTCAACCGTAACAAACATGTTTTTGGAAATCAAAATTTTTGACGTACAATACAGTTTGACAATCTTTTTTTCAACAATAACCGGCATATTTTTAGGTCCGTGTCTTGGCTTTTTGGCATGCTTTAT
Organism: uncultured Clostridia bacterium; assembly: GCA_944363645.1. Lineage (GTDB taxonomy): Bacteria > Bacillota > Clostridia > Christensenellales > Borkfalkiaceae > UBA4636. Next base: position 235,185 of record CALVUR010000001.1, read on the forward strand.
TGGTGATTTGATTGGCTTTTTTGTAAATTCTTGGGGGCAGTTATACATGTTTTGGATAGGCATTTCTACCGGCATGTTTGCCTTTTTAGGCGGTTTGATTTTTAACTTTAAAACGCAAAAAACTTATCTAATTTTTATTAAAGTTTTAATATTTTCACTTTTATCATTTTTGATTTGCACCGTCCTTATAAACTCTACAGGCTTTTATATTTACAATAGAGTTATGGGCTTTAGCGATGCTTTTTTAAGTTATGTTGAATCTAAAACAGGTTCAAGAGAAAGTAGTTACTTTTTATATTTAGGCTATCGTCTAATATTTAAGTTACAAATTTTAAATAGTTTAGTAAATTATGTACTTTTGTTTGCATTTGTACCAATTTTGTCAAAAATGCTTGAAAAATACAAATTTTTAACATCAAATTAACAAAATCCCTGCCTATAGGTCGGTTATCGCCACTTTTTGACCTTTTTAGGCAGGGATATTTTTATACTTTTTAATTTAAAAAAACCGTATACATTATGCCACTTCAATAAAAATTTAAGGTAAAATTTAGCCAAAAACTAACAAAAATCACCTTTTAATTTGTCTTTTAGATTTTAACTTTAATTTTGGCAAAATTTACTAAAAATCGCCATTAAAACAAATAAAAAGTCCGCCTATAAGCCCGTTATCGATATATTTTGGACTTTTGGCGGATTTTTTAATGATTAAAATTCGATATGTGTAACGCCCGGTTTTGTACTTTTTCTATATAACACAATTTTACGACCGATGACGCAAACAACGGTGGAGTCTGTCTTTAAACTTAATTCTTCAGCGAAAGCGTTTGCAGTGTCTTCTGCGTTATCTAAAACGGATAACTTAATTAGTTCACGCTTACTAAGTGCTTTATCAACGGTATCGATAAGTTGGTCGTTTATACCGCCCTTACCGATTTGAGTGATGGGCTGAATTTGTTGAGCAAGACTTCTTAAATTGCTTCTTTGTTTTGAAGTGAAATTTTCCATAATATTTTCCTTAATAGATATAAATTAGTAAATTTAAAATTAGTCTAAATAATCGAATTCGACTTCGCCGATAACAACGGTGTCGCCATCTTTAACGCCTGCTGATTTAAGCGCTTTAAACACGCCCTTATCACGAAGGGTTTTTTGCATGTATGACAAAGAGTCCATATCGTTTAAAACAACGTTTCTTGACAACAAATCAACAAGTGGACCGATAACGACAAATGCGCCGTCTTCATCACGTTCAATTTCAAAAGTATTTTCATCCTTTCTTTCGTAAACGAACTCTTCATGCTCAATAGGTTTAATGGGTGGCAAGGTTTTAAGTGTTTCGTAAACCTCGTTAAAAAGTTCAACTAAGCCTTCGGCGTTGATTGCAGAGATTTTGAAAATCTTATATTTTTTGCCAAACTTTTTGACAAACTTTTTATAATTTTCTTCCGCACCGAACATGTCCATTTTGTTAAGGGCAACAATTTGCGGAAGGTTTGCAACTTCTTCATTGTACTTTAAAAGTTCATTGTTTAAAGTTACAAAATCTTCAATAGGGACCCTTCCCTCGCTACCAGAGATATCGACTAAGTGTACAAGCATACGTGTACGTTCGATATGGCGTAAGAATTCATAGCCTAAACCTGCGCCCTCGCTTGCGCCTTCAATTAGCCCTGGGATATCGGCAACAACGAAGTTGTCGTCATAGTGGGTAACAACACCGAGATTTGGTGAAAGCGTTGTAAAGTGGTATGCGGCGATTTTGGGTTTTGCGCCTGAAATTTTTGATAGCAATGTGGACTTGCCTACACTTGGAAAGCCGAGAAGTCCAACATCGGCGATAGTTTTAAGTTCTAAAATAAGTCTTACAGGTTCGGTTGTAACGCCCTTTTGTGAAAAGTGTGGTGCGTGGCGAGTGGATGTACAGAATTTGCAGTTGCCTTTACCACCCTTACCGCCTGTAAGCACAAGTTTTTTCTCACCGTCATAAAAGATATCGCAAACGATTTTGCCGGTTGACTTATCCCTTATGACTGTGCCGAGCGGAACGGCGATTTCGATATCGTCGCCCTTTTTGCCGTAACATTTTTTAGGACCGCCTTTTGTGCCGTTGCCTGCAAAATATTTTTTTTGATACATAAAGTCAATAAGGCTTGACTTTCTTTTATCGCCCACAAAATAGACGTCGCCACCGTCGCCACCGTCGCCACCGTCTGGACCGCCGTTTGTAACGCCCTTGTAGTGAATAAACGATGTTGCACCGTCCCCGCCGTTGCCGGCTTTTATAATAATATTCTCTTTATCAACAAACATAATTTTACTTCCGTTAATTTATTTTTAGTGTGAAAAATTTATATTTCAATTTTTAAAATTAGTTATTTTCAAAATTTTCTTTGTAATATTTACAAAGTGTGTTTAATTGGCAAGTTTGGCATTTTGGGTTTCTTGCGGAGCAAACTTGTCTGCCGTGATTGATCAAAAAATGGTGGGCATGACGCCATAAATCTTTGTCTATAAGCCTGTTAAGTTGCATTTCTGTATTGAAAACATCTTTTGCATCTGCAAGCCCTAATCTGTGTGAAACACGGAAAACGTGGGTATCGACAGCGATTGCTTGACCATTAAATGCGACCGAGTAAACAACATTTGCAGTCTTTCTGCCAACGCCGGCAAGTTTTTGTAAGTCTTCAACATTATCAGGGACTTGTCCGTTAAACTTGTCCAAAATGTCTTGCGAAGCCTTTAAAATGTGGCTTGCTTTTGCGTGGTAAAAACCGCAACTGTGGATATAATCTTCTAAACCTTCTTGGGAAAGGGTTACCATTTTTTGGGGCGTGTTGTACTGTTTAAAAAGTTCTTTAGTAACGATATTTACACGCTTATCGGTGCATTGTGCGGACAAAATAACTGCAACCAACAATTCGTAAGGTGAATTGAATTCGAGCGCAGTTTCCGCATCTGGGTACATATTTTTTAATTTGTCAATGATTTTATCGCAAGTTTTCTTGTCCATAAATTTACCTTTAAAATATTTTAACATAAATTATAAGTTTTTACAATTAAATTTATATATATATTTAATTAGGCAAATTTATGGGCTTATTTTTTTGTTTGTGCAACTTGCATATATTATATGTACAAATTTAAATAAGTCGCATTTATTATAGCACACGATACGTTGACGTGCGACCATCTTTTTTTGTAACTTTGTACATTTGATAAAAGGTGTCAAGCCCGTTTTGGTTTATAAGTTTTACCGCAAGATTAAAGTATCCTTGATCAAATTTGGCGGAAAGTCCGCAACCGATTTTGGCGTCTTTTGGGGTGGCGACAGTTTCAACAAATGCACCATTGCTTTTAAGTAACCTTATAAAAATAAAAAGTTGTGTTTTTGATTTGAAAACTGCAATCAATTTTGTCATTTTAATTCCTTTTTCTTTTTGTAATTTTTGAACTTTTAATCTAATATAATTTAGTATGATTTATTTTGATAATTCGGCAACAAGTGGCATAAAACCACAAACGGTAATAACAAACCTTATAAACATTATAAAAAGCCCGTCTTTTAACGTTGGGCGTGGTAATTTTAAAGAGCAGATTTTAGCGGAAGAAAACATATTTTTGTGCCGTGAACTTTTGTCAAAACACGTAAATAACGGGCTTATAGGCAAACTTTTGTTTACTTCTGGCTGTACGGAAAGTTTGAATTTTTTGATTTTAGGTACGCCAATTTTAGGCACAAATATTGTAACAAGTGTTACAGAACATAACTCTGTTTTAAGACCGTTATATAACCTTAAAAAGCGGTATAATATTGAGTTAAGATTTGCGCAAATTAGCGACTTAAAAGTTAGTAAAAATAATGTTTTAAATTTAGTTGACGAAAAGACATGTTTTGTAATTTTAAATGCCGTATCAAATGTAACCGGTGTAAAAAATGAGTTTGAAGATATTGGCAGAAGTTTAGGAAACATACCATTTTTTGTTGACGGTGCGCAAGCGGGTGGGCATTTAAACATTGACATGACAAAAAGCAACATCAGCGGTTTAGCCTTTTCTGGGCATAAGGGCTTTTTTAGTTTGCCGGGCGTTGGTGTTTTAGCACTTAAAAAAGATTTTGAACTTAACGCAACTTTTTTTGGCGGAACGGGTACTGAAAGTTTTAATGAGTTTATAACCGCTTACCCTGAAAAGTTTGAAGTGGGTACGCAAAATTACCCATCGATAATGAGTTTATATCACGGTGCAAAATGGGCAATTTCTAATTTAAACGAACATAATATTTACATAAAAAGCCTTGTTAATCGGCTTATAGGCGGACTTTTGACAATTAGTACTGTAAAAGTTTTTAGCCGTGAGAACATTTTTGGCATAGTATCATTTAGCGCTAACAATGTTGACAGTCAACGCTTGCAATGGGTTTTGGGCAATAAATTTAACATTGTAACACGTGGCGGATACCACTGCGCACCACTTATGCACAAAGCCTTAAATACGCAAGAAAATGGGCTTTTAAGGGTGAGTTTATCGCCCTTTAACACGCAATCGGAAGTCGATTATTTTTTGGATATCTTACCCGATGCCATTAAACTTTCAAAATGATTAAAGTTTTTTAAGGCTATCGATAATTTGGGTAAGTTGTTCTTTTTGGCTACCGTTTAGCATTGGGTAAAGCATGTTATAAAAATTATCTAAATCGGCGTTTGAAAGTTTGCCTTCACGCCGATTTTTTTGCGCTACTTTTATAATTTCGTCGATAATTTGTTGTTGGGACTTGCCTTCGTAATCTTTTACAAAGTTTTTTAAAAGCCGTTCGGTGTTTTTATCTAAACGCTCTTTATCAAAATTTTCACTTTTAAAATTACTTTTTTCCTTTTTGTTATACTGACTAAATTTCAAATTTTTATCCCCCACAAATATTTTATGTGTGATAAAACATATAATGTTAATAAGAAGATTTTATTATGGACTTAAACAATTTGCTTAACCAACTTAAAAGTTTATTTAGTAGCGGTGCGCTTGATTTTTTGGAAGAGATTGACGAAGATACCATTGTGCCGATAAGTTTGATTTTAAACGTTGACAGTAAAAGTTTGCTGTCCTTTTGCAAAATTTTACCGCCACTATTTAAGGGCGAGATCAACCTAAAAGATGCGCTACCGCACATTTTCCCTATCATATTAACTTACTTTTTATCACGCAAATTGAGTAAAAAAGTGAGTGAAAATGTAGAAGGAAATTGCGAAAAAACAGTGGAAAAACCGACCTATAGCCCCACTTTTAGCCAAAATGAAACCGCAAACGAATTATCTTCGTTTGCGGATGATGATATTTTTTATCAAATTGATTTTTACTTACAAAGTGAAACGGCATCGTAGACTGCGCCATAACTTGATTCTGCCAAAATGCGTGGATCTAAACTTGGAGTTAAGCCAACATCGTGAATGGAAATATTAGAGCGTGGCCAGAAAATTTTTGCGGTAGTAAGTTTAATTGCCTCGCCTGTTACCCTTTCATAAGTGCTTTGCATAATGCCTTTACCGTAACTTTTGTAAACTGTTTCGCCGTTTAAAATTGAGCCTTCTAAAATAATATTTACAATTTTATTTGAATCGTAGTCGAGCATTGCGCCCATAAGTGCTTCTGATGCGGAAGCAGAATTTTCATTTGCTAAGACTACGATTTTTTTATAGTTATAGTCGCTATACTTACACTTTGCAGAGTAAAAATTATCCCTTTTATCATCTTTATATCTTGCGTAAGATATAAGATTTTTGCTATCTTTTTCGGCATCGATAAGGTGTGCGGAAACTTCTTCTAAAATGCTCATATATCCGCCACCGTTATCACGCAAGTCTAATATTAAGTATTGCATATTTGATTGTACGAACTTTTGCATTGCGGTAGAAAACTGTCCGCTTGAGCCTTCAATGCCCTTGCCTAAACCGGAAAAGCCCGTATATTTTATTACCGCCGTTTGGGTGGTGGTAGATAAATCGTAAGTTGTGTTTTCGCCAATGCGTTCAAACGCCATTTGCCCCGATTTTGTTATAAAACCATACTCGCCGGTGTTGTCGTAATAACTAACAAAAGTTTGGGTGTATTGCTGTTTGCTTAAAGTAAAATCTTTAATTTCGCCCTTGTAATTTACACGCAAGATAAAATCTTTATATGCGGGTAAATTATCAAGATAATCGCTTACATTTTTGCCGTCTGCAGTAATTAAACTATCGACATTATCACCGACGTGGGTAATGATTGAACCTTCTTTTACACCTGCATTTGATGCCGGTGAATTGCGCAAAACTCGAGTAATTTCAAAGTTATTAACATTATATGATATGCCAATGCCTTCACGACTACCCATAGAAGTGGCCTTTATAATATCGTATTCTTCTTTAGTGTAATAGTCGGAATATATATCTAAAAGTGCGTCTTCTATAACGCCGACAATGTCATCAGTTTCTTCATAGTAATGCTTTTTGTACATTTTGATAATGTAGTTTAAAGTTTCTACATCGTCATCTAAAGCAGAACGTCCAACAAAAAAGCCGGCGAAAAACGTAAAGCATACAATGATAACAGCAAAAAGTGAAAGTAATATCCTTTTGATTTTTGTATCCATAAATCACCTAAAAAATTAAGAAAACGGTAAAAAGTGGGGCTATAAGCCCGTTATCGCCACTTTTTTAAAATTGCATTGTATCAATTTATAGTGAAAAATTTTTAAAAATTTATCTATTTTGACTTTAAAAAATCAATCTGCAATCTTCTTTATTATTGATAAAATTCTAAAAGTTACGGCATCGTGGAAGTTGCGAATGTTTAAGTTTGTAACCTTTTCGATTTTATCAAGGCGGTATGTCAAAGTGTTTCGGTGCATGTATAAAGCACGACTTGCCTCGCTTATGTTTAAATTGTTTTCCATCAAAACAGATGCGGTGCGAAGCATTTCTTCATCGGCAAAAAGGGCTTCGCCTTCTTCATCTAATATATTTGCAGTTATTTCTTTAAGCCTATACTTTGGCAAGTCTTCTAACAAGCGGATAAGCATAAAGTTTGTGTAAGAATGAACTGACGAGTTGTTATATAAAAAGCTGTTCATTTTTAAAGCGATAATGGCTTCGTTAAAGGAAGTGTTTGCTTTTATAAGCCTTGACTTGTTTGTGCCAACGCCGATAACGACCTTTTCGCCAAGATCACGATAAATTTCGCTGTAAAGTGAAAGCGCAAACTTTTCCGCTTGAATTTTGTTTTCGTTATCTGGCTCTAACTTAATATAAGCGATAGTCTTATCGTCGTAAGCGGTGATTAAGTCGTAATTGGTGCGCTTATTTTTGTTTAAGTAGTTTAAAGTTTCGCCTATTTTTGCCTTATCTTGAGAGATTGCCAAACAGAAAAAGTTGTTGAAAATGACTTCGTTTTCTTCGGTAAAACTTTCAACTTCGTGAATGGATGCTTCGCCCGAAACGATTTTTTTAATCATTTCGCTTTTGGTAACCTGTAAAGGCTCTACATTATAATTTTCAATTAAAGACAAAATTAAGTAGGCATAATTTTCTGCAACCTTGTCAGCACCAGATAGACTGCCCATATAATCGTTTTCGTTATACCTAAACTTGAAAAAGGTCCTATTTTGTTCCTTACTTGCGTAAACTTGCAAAAAGTCGCTTTTGTTAGGAAGTATAATTGGCTCATCTGCCAAAATGTATTTCATATCGACCGAATGCACCATAACATCGATACCCGTTTTAAGTTTTACATTTTTAATAATAAAGTTTAACTTTTTCACAATAAACCTCTTTTGTTTTGTGCAAGTTGCATAAATGATTATGTTTATTTTACTCCATTCTATTTAATTTTGCAATGCTTTTTCAAAAATTTTAGCCATTATTTTTTTTATCTTTGACAAATTTTAACCTAAATAAAATTTATTTTACAAAATTATTGCAAGTAAAAACAAAAAAACGGACCACCAAAAGTAGTCCGTTTTTTAAATTTGAGATTAGTAAAAATTAGTTTTTAAGTACCCTTGTAGCATCTAAGATTGTTTTTTCGTATGCTTCCCTGCCGTACTTATCAACTTCGGCTTTATTCTTTTCACCGTGAGTTAAGCAACCAGCACCGCCGATACAACCGCCAACGCAAGCCATACCTTCGATGAAGTTAGCATCGAGCAAGTTTTTAGATTTTTTCAAGAGTGCAATCTTACACGCTTCGATACCGTCGCAAGGACAAGGTTTAACATCAAAATCGATATTTTGTTCTTTTAATGCTTGTTTAACAGCATCGCTTACACCACCCGATCTTGCGAAGATACGACCAAAGTAAGAAGCGTTATCTAAAACGTCTTCGCCAAGTGTTGTGATATCGATATCACGGCTGTCAAAGAGTGCTTGTAATTCTTCAAACGTGAGTGCAGAATCGACATAAGGTTTAACATCTTCACGCAAGATTTCAGCCTTTTTCGCAGTACATGGTCCGATGAATACGACTTTTGCCTTTGGATCAACAGACTTTATGTACATTGAAATTGCGGTCATTGGGGATGGGTTGTGTGAGATATATTGAGCGAGTTCCGGGAAGGCAGTTTTAACATAAGTAACGAATGCTGGACAGCATGAACTTGTTAAAAAGCCCTTTTCAGCGAGTTCTTGTGATTCGGCTTCGGCAACCATATCAGCACCGAGTGCGGCTTCAATAACGGTGTGGAAACCTAATTCCTTTAAACCGGTGATTACTTGACCTAATTTAGCGTAAGTAAATTGGCTGGAGATTGAAGGTGCAACAACGGCATACATCTTGTAATCTTTGTTTTGTGCTTTTTTGAGCATGTCAACAACGTTTACGATGTAAGACTTATCCATGATTGCGCCGAATGGGCATTGGTAAACGCAAGCACCGCAAGCGATACATTTTTCGTCGTCGATTTTAGCGGCTTTTTGTTCGTCCATAGAAATTGCTTTGATTTTGCAAGCAACTTGGCAAGGACGTTTTCTGCTTACGATAGCGGTGTAAGGACATACCCTTGAGCATGCGCCACATTCTTTACATTTTGACTTGTCAATGTGTGCAACGTGGTTAGCGTCAAAAGTGATTGCGCCGAACTTACAAACGTCTTCGCAACGGTGTGCCAAACAACCACGGCAAGCGTTTGTTACTTCGTAACCGCCAACAGGACATTCATCGCAAGCGATTTTGATAACTTCGATGATGTTTTTGTTTTCTTTATCGCCACCCATAGCGATTTTTACCCTTTCATTTACGATTGCCCTTTCCTTGTAGATACAGCAACGCATGGTTGGTTCGGGACCGGGTGAAATGATTTGAGGAACGTCTAATAAGTGTGTGAAAAGTTCGTCTTTCCACGCAAGACGAGCAACTTCACGCAATACTTTGTATTTAAGATGTTGGACTTTTGTATCAAATTTACGCATTTTATACCTCTAAAAATAACTTACCTTGACACGTTTTCCCATATCGAGTAGACATTGGGAAAGTTCTTCAACAAGGTTCATTTTTATGTTGAAATTTATTGGAAGATCGGGGTTTTGGTGGGCGGGGTTGACCGCACGACCTACATAAAAGTTTATATCTGTTGCTTCTTCAAATAGTAATCTGCATATAAGCGAAGCACCATCTCGTTTAAAGCCCCACTGCTCGTAAGACGTGTTGTCGGCAAGGTAATCTTTTGCATATTGCAAAACTTTGTTGATGGTAATTACGCCTTCGGTAACCAAATCGACGCCTTCAATTTCCGCAATGGGCGGAACATCAGACCTTTCAAACTTTAAACTTGCCTTTAATGGCTTACCTAAATACCTTGCGGCGATTGTGGAAGTTGTACCGCCACAAACAATGTGCTTGCCTTCTTTTGAGAAAAACAAGTTCATCATGCGGTTGCAGTCATCACGATTAGATGGCGGACCGAAAAGTAAGTTCATAGGAACACGCTTTCTAATTTTTACAACGCAAGACGTGGTATCGTCGCCTGGTCGGTTGCCGTAAAGTTTATTACATTCGTCAACAAGCATTGTTGCCAAAGTTTTTGCTGTGTAACCGCCAGCGTTTACTGCTTCCATAAACCCGACAATGTCGCTACGCTTCCAACCAAAGTTGAACGCAGTACCGATGCCGGCGTGTGGACAGCCATCGCTCATTAAAACGAAAACATCGTTTTCTTGAAGGTCGATTTCGGCGTGGTAAATCTTTTTACCACCGATAACCATTTCGTTACGTGTGTAATCATAATTTACCCCGTCACGAAGCATGATGGTTTGCGGATTATCGTATTCGATAAGTTCGGCAACCGTGTTGTTTTTAATGTGTAAGATGGTAAATGTTGAGTAAGCAACGCCCCTTACCGAACAGATAGGAAGCGTGCCTGCGATTGTTGTAACGCAGTCTTCAAGGGGTAAGCCTTCAGCCATCATGGTGGAGATGATTTTTGATGTTAGTGTGGATAAAATGCTTGCTTTTACGCCAGAGCCTAAACCGTCCGCCAACACGATTATTGTGGAATCGTAATCTTCATTTTCGATAATGTCGATATGGTCGCCACAAAGTTCTTCACCGTAATGGTTTATGCTTTTATACCCGATGTCAGAGCACATATCATTCATCGGAAATACTCTCCTTTAACTTATATAGTGCCGACTTGGTTTCAGCAACCGTTTCACCAAGTAATGAAGCGATTTCCTGCACGACTCTCATCTGCTTGTCGATAACCTTATCAGCAATTTCGACCGTCTGGGTTTCGATATGTTCCTTTTTGGTACGAACGGTTTCGACATCAGTAATGTCACGCAGTATGCAGATTAAAATTCTGTAATCTTTATCAAATAAAATCGTTTCTTCAACGTGTTTGCCGTATTCAGCAAGATATGTATGTTTATCCCTAATTGCCTTACCAGATTTTAAAACTTCCATAAAGTCTTTAGGATCTAAAATACGGACAACTTGCTCACCTAAAACGTCGCTTGGCGAGGATATGTTCATGATTTTTCTTGCTGCTTTATTGATTTGTTGGACTTCTAAATCTTCGTTTAAAACGATTAAGCCGTTGGGGGTGTTATTTACAATGTTGTCAGAAAAACTTTCTGCCTTATCCTTTAAGTAAGGTAAGCACATTGATACTTCGGCTTTGCCTTGGTATACTGCGATTGCTTTATCACGGCAACTATTGTAACCACAACTTCCGCAGTTTAATTCGTCGCTGGGTTTAAACTTACCCATACGCTTCATGATTGCGGTAATTTCTTCTTCGGAAGGAATTGCGCTGTTTTTGTCCAACACGCTGAAACTCTTTCTTAACTCAAAATTATCGTGTTCAACAACGTCAAAGTCCTTTTTGCCAGCGTAATTTGCAACTGCTAAATAATCTTTTACCGGTGAGCGGTGGAATTTTTCCATAACAGGACCACCAACGCAACTGCCGATACAAGCGGACATTTCGACAAAGCAGTTGTGAACTTTACCGCTTTCGATATCACGCAAAGCAGCGATACAGTTTTCTACGCCGTCAATAGCCATATATTCATAGCCGGCAACGTTTGTTTCCATAGTCTTTAAAATACCGCCCGTTGTTGGGAAAAATCTTGCACGAGATTTTTCGTTTGAGTCGGTTTTTTGCTCTATGGTAATGCCTTCTTTATTGAGCCATTTTGTAAGTTCAACAAAGGTTAAAACGGCGTCGACATAGCCGTCGTAAGCTTGACATTCGTCCTTTTTAGAGATACATGGACCGATGAATACGACCTTGGCGTTTTTAATACGTTTTTTAATATCCAAACTGTGGGCTTGCATTGGGGATAAAACATCCGCCAAATACAAAAGTTCACGTGGGAAGTACTTTTGAATAAGTAAATTTACCGTATGACAGCATGAAGAGATGATGACATCATGCGTTTTTTCACGTAACATGTTTTCATACTCTTTTTTGACTATGGTTGCGCCGATTGCTGTTTCTTCAACGTCGTAAAAGCCCAACTTTTTAAGCGCTTCACGCATGGACTCAATACCGACGCCGTCATAGTTTGCGATAAAGGAAGGCGCTAAACTTACAACAACGGGATCGCCCGATTGAAGCATTACCTTTACCTTTTCGGTATCGTCAACAATCTCTTTTGCATCTTGTGGGCAAACAACGAAGCAATGCCCACACAAAATACATTCGTTACCGATAATACGTGCTTGGTTGCCAGAAAATTTAATTGACTTTACCGGGCAGTAACGAATACATTTGTAACAGTTTTTACAATTTGATTTTTTTAGGGTTAAACATTCAGCCATAATTCACCTCTAACTATTTACAACGCTTAAAACCTTGTCTTTGAAAAATTCATCAAAGCCTGCAACTGTAACGCCTGTGTAAATTGTGCCGTCAACCGTAATTGTTACGCCAATACGGTTGCATTTGTCCATACAAAAACAACCAGCCAAAGTAATATCGTTTTCTAAACCATATTCTTCAATGTACTTTTGAAATAACTCAACAATTTCTTGCGAGCCTTTTAAGTGGCATGAACTGCCTACACAAATTTGAACGATCATTTTCCCTTATCCTTATCAAATTAAGTTTGGTTTTGCCGTAAAAGTTAAAAAAATTACGAAAAAACCATTTGACCGCTAATAAATTTAGCGTTTACTATTTTATAGTAAAATTCCCTTATAGTCCTATTTTGACAAAATTTATGTGTTTTGTCAAATTTTTACGCACTGTAAATAAATTTAAATGCAAGTCAAATTTTGCCACTTTTACCATTTTTTAGCCATAAAAAACTGTGAAAAAGTGGCGATAACGGGCTTATAGGCGGACTTTTTGAAAGTTCCGCCTAATTTTACCCTTTTAAAAATATCAAAATCTATTATTTTAATTTTGCCAAAACTTCGGTGTTGAAGAAGTCTTCACATGAATCTGGTGTTACTGAAAATAATACGTCATCGATTGTAACGCATACACCCTTTTGGCAATTTGACATACAGAATGTGCCAGATAATTCTACCTTATCGTTAAGGTCGTTTGCTTCGATTAAACTTTGAAGTTGTTCTACAACTTGTCTTGAACCTTTAATGTGGCATGAACTACCAATACATACTACTATTTTCATTTATATATCTCCCTTTAATTATTCAAAATCTACTACTTGTGCCCATGATAAAAGGAATTCCCTTTCCTTTAAATTACCGCTTGCGGAGTGTGCAGCAGCAACGATTGGCATCCATTTTTGAACGTATTGTTTTTGGGTGTTACTCTTTTCGCAGAATAATTCCAAATATTTTTTAGCACCGTCAAAGTCGCCTTGCAAGTTGAAAAGTAAGTAAGTCATTGCGGCATCTGCTGATGCGTTGCCTTGTGTTGCGTGCGCCCAGTCCAAAATGTAGGCTGTGCCGTCTTCGCTTATTACGATGTTAGATGGGTTAAAGTCGCCATGACAAAGTTTGTTGTGCTTTGGCATAGATTCAAGCCTTGTATATAAGTCATAACGTGTGTTTGCATCGAGTTCGGCTTGTTCGATTTTGCGTTTCATTTTATCCTTTAATTTGTTGAGTAAAGGATTGGTTTTTGAATGCATTTGAAGTTGAAGGTCAACAAAAAAGTTTAAGTATTCATCCTTTTTGTCGGGGTTTTCTTCCATCAATCTTTGTAAGGTTTTACCCTTAATGTATTGTGAAACGATTGCCCATTTGCCGTCGATTGTCAAAACTTCGACAATCTTTGGAATTTGAAGCCCTGTTTCTTCAACACGTGCTTGGTTTAATGCTTCGTTTAAAACGTCTGCTTTAGAGTATTCTTTATTGAATACCTTTACGCAAAGGTCGCCATCACGATAAACGGTTTTGGTGTTTCTAACCGCTATAACTCTTTCAAGATTCATAATTCCCCTCCTTATATCTTCTTGCTTTTTGCTTTTACGTAAGTGATTTTGGTGCTTTCAGCATCCTTACTTTCAACTTCGCTGTGTTGGTTTGGCATTTTAGTTTCAACATATTCTAAACCATAGTAAGCGTTCAAGTACATTTGCTTGATTTCTGAAAGTAATGGATAGCGTGGGTTTGCGCCTGTGCATTGGTCGTCGAATGCTTGGTCAACCATTTCGTCCAATGTATCCAAAAATACCTTTTCGTCTACATTGTAATCTTTAATGGTTTCTTTAATGCCAACTTGTTTTTTAAGATCGTTTACAGCCTTGATTAAGCCTTCAACCTTTTCAGCATCCGTTTCGCCCCTAATGCCTAAATAATCTGCGATTTCAGCATAACGTGCCATTGCGTGTGGGTGGTCATATTGTGGGAATGTACCCATTTTAACAGGTGTTTCGCATGAGTTGAAGCGGATAACTTGTTCAATCATGAGTGCGTTTGCAATACCGTGTGGTAAGTGGTGGAATGCACCGAGTTTGTGTGCCATTGAGTGGCATACGCCAAGGAATGCGTTTGCAAATGCCATACCTGCCATTGTTGCTGCGTTTGCCATTTTTTCACGAGCGATTACGTCGTTTTGACCGTCGTTATATGCACGTGGTAAATAGGTAAAGATCATCTTTAATGCACGAAGTGCCAAGCCGTCGGTATAATCGGTTGCCATAACTGAAGCGTAAGCTTCTAAAGCGTGGGTTACGGCGTCAATACCAGAAGCAGCGGTTAAGCCCCTTGGTGCGCTCATGTGATAATCGGTATCGATAATTGCCATGTTTGGCAATAATTCGTAGTCGGCAAGTGGGTACTTAACGCCACTACGTTCATCTGTGATTACGGCAAATGGTGTAACTTCTGAACCGGTACCAGCGGAAGTTGGGATAGCGATAAAGTAAGCCTTTTCGCCCATCTTGGGGAATGTGTAAATACGTTTTCTAATATCGCAGAAACGCATTGCCATATCCATAAAGTCAACTTCCGGGTGTTCGTACATTACCCACATAATTTTACCAGCGTCCATTGCAGAACCGCCACCTAAAGCGATTACGCAGTCGGGCGCAAATGCCGTCATTTGTTTTGCACCTTCTTTTGCACAAGCAAGTGTTGGGTCTGGTGCAACGTCAAAGAATGTTTCGTGTTGGATACCCATTTCGTCTAACTTGTCGGTAATGGGTTTTGTGTAACCATTTTTATATAAGAAACTGTCTGTTACGATAAAGCAACGTTTTTTACCCATTACGGTCTTTAATTCGTCAAGTGCAACGGGTAAGCAACCTTTTTTGATGTATACCTTTTGAGGTGCCCTGAACCACAACATATTCTCTCTCCTTTCTGCGACTGTTTTGATGTTGATAAGGTGTTTTACGCCAACGTTTTCACTAACTGAGTTACCGCCCCATGAACCGCAACCTAAAGTGAGTGATGGTTTTAACTTGAAGTTGTATAAATCACCAATACCGCCTTGAGAAGATGGTGTGTTTACAAGCACACGGCATGTTTTCATTGCGTTTTCAAACTTGTGAAGTTTTTCTTGCGCTGTTGCTACGTTTAAGTAAACTGAAGATGTGTGACCATAGCCACCGTCTGCAATCAATCTTTCTGCCTTGTTTACTGCGTCGTCAAAGTCCTTTGCACGATACATTGCAAGTACAGGTGAAAGTTTTTCGTGTGCGAATTCTTCACTTAATTCAACAGATTCAACTTCACCGATAAGCACCTTTGTACCAACGGGAACTTTTACGCCAGCAAGTTCTGCAATTTTAGCGGCTTTTTGACCAACGATTTTTGCGTTTAATGAGCCGTTGATTAAAATTGTCTTACGAACTTTTTCTGTTTCCTTTTTATTTAAGAAGTAACAACCCCTTGACATGAACTCACTTTTTACGCCGTCGTAAATCTTGTCTAAAACGATTACTGATTGTTCTGATGCGCAAATCATACCGTTATCAAATGTCTTTGAGTGGATGATTGAGTTTACTGCCAAAACGATGTCAGCACTGTCATCAATGATTGCTGGGGTGTTGCCTGCGCCTACGCCGAGTGCTGGCTTACCGCTTGAGTATGCGGCTTTAACCATGCCCGGACCACCTGTTGCCAAAATGATGTCGGCTTCTTTCATAAGTGTGTTTGTTAAGTCCAAACTTGGAACATCAATCCAACCGATAATGCCTTCTGGTGCGCCAGCCTTAACTGCTGCTTCAAGCACGATTTTTGCCGCTTCGATTGTGGACTTTTTAGCACGTGGGTGTGGGCTTATGATAATACCGTTTCTTGTCTTTAAACAAATAAGTGTTTTGAAAATTGCAGTAGACGTTGGGTTGGTGGTTGGAATAACTGCGCCAACTACGCCGATAGGTTCTGCAATCTTTTTGATACCATATGACTTATCCTCTTCTAATACGCCACATGTTTTAGTGTTCCTATAAGCATTGTAAATGTATTCTGATGCGTAGTGGTTTTTGATAACCTTGTCTTCTACTACGCCCATACCGGTTTCCTCAACGGCGAGTTTAGCAAGTGGGATCCTTGCCTTGTTTGCTGCCATTGCTGCTTCAAAAAAGATTTTGTCAACTTGTTCTTGTGAGTAAGTTGCAAAGACCTTTTGAGCTTCTCTTACGCTTGACAATAACTTTTCAAATTGTTCGACAGAGTCAACTATTTCATAAGTCTTGTTTGCCATTACATATATCTCCTAAAAAAATATTATTTCTATTTTGAACGCTTTTAGCGTTTTTTAACTGTTTTAACCTGTTTATTATTGATTTTTTAATAGATTTTTTGCAAAAAGTCCGCCTATAAGCCCGTTATCGCCACTTTTTATCATATTAAATCAATCAATTTTTGTGATTATTCTAATTGATTAAAAACTTCAAATATTTTGAAAAAGTGGGGCTATAAGCCCGTTATCGCAAAAATTAGTCTTGTGCAAGTTTTGTTAAGTGTGCAAGTGAAAGTGCCAAATCTTCACGCTTGTAACTTACGGTTTTTGGCACGACTAAGTCGACCGGTGCGAAAGACCAAATGGCGGTAATATTATTTTTTACCATCATATCGGCGATTTGTTGAGCAGATTCTTGTGGGACGGCAATGATGCCAACCTTAATATCGTTTCGATAACAGAAAAGTTCAAACTCGCTAATATCAAAGATATTTTTGTCTTGATTTTCTTTAATAACCTGTGGGTTATTGTCGAAAAGTGCGACGATATCGATGCCGTAAACTTTAAAGCCCGAATAACCATAAAGGGCTTGACCGAGTTTACCAGCACCAACAATGACGGCTGGGCAGTCGGTTTTGATATTTACATAACTTTCTAAACAACCGATAAGTTCGGTAAGTTTATACCCTATTTTAGGTTTACCCCTACCGCAAACTTGATTTAAATCCTTTCTCACTTGTACTTCGCCAAGGTTAAGGGCTTTTGCAATGAAGGTTGCTGAAACATAATCTTTATCGTCAAGCGACCTTAAAAAATTTAAATACTGCGGAATTCTTCCAAGCGTTGCTTTTGAAATTGGCGTACACATAGCCCTCACCCCCTTATAGTTTAAATAAATTATAACAAACAAATTTAAGTTTGTAAACTATTTTAACGGCATTTCGATAATATATTTATCGATATAATTATTACTTATTTAAAATCGCTGATTTTATGCGGAATTTTGCCTAAAAAAATATTATTATTCGCCCATTTTTTATGTTTAAAATTTTGGTATTATTCACAAATTGTATTTAATCGATATATAATTATTGATTTTCGTAAAAAAATTTTTTTATCAAATTTTTTATGTCAAATTGCTTTTTTTGTTTATATAATAATTAAAATCAATTTATTAGTTAATTTTATTGATTTTTTCTTTACTTTTTGATATAATATTATGGTGACTTTGCTTATAATCGTAACCTGAGGAGAGATATGAGGAAAAAACAACTTAATACCCCTGTTTCTCGAGTGGTTGATTCCATTGGCAAGGGTTATTATCAAATTTACAACTACAAAAAAGGTGGCTTGGCAAACGGCAGAGATTTGGGCGGGCTTAAAACCGTAGATAGTCGTATTGTAAAGCACGGTAAATTTATCCGCAGTGGCAAACTTTGCAAACTTAATAAAAGAGAAATTAAAAGCCTTTTGGATGCAAATGTTAAAACCATAATTGACTTAAGGGTTGAAAACGAAAAGCAGTCACAGCCTGACACCATTATTAAAGGCATTAAGTATATAAGCATCCCTATTTTGTGCGCAACAACGACGGGTATCACCCGTGAAAAGAGCATGTATAGGGTTATTAAAGAAGAATCTGGACTACTTAAAAAAGTTTACAATACCGCTGACGATTACTTTATGAGTTTGTATGAATTTATTTTGTTTTCCCCCGAAACACAACGTCAGCTTAAAAAGTGTTTGGAAATTATCATGAACGAGCAAGGCTGTGTGCTTTGGCACTGTGCTGCCGGTAAAGATAGGGCTGGGCTTGTTGCAATGCTTGTTGAAGGTATGCTTGGCGTAACCGAGTTTGATATCATAAACGATTATTTACTTTCACAACAATCGCAAAAGTTTAAAAAGTTTATGCAAAAAGCAGCACTTTCAATCTTTACCCTTTTCACCTTTGGCTTTAAACTTCGCAACATCTTGTTTGCAATGATTGATGCAAAAGTTGAATACATAACAAGTGCAATAAACGTAATAAATAAAAAGCATGGCTCGATTGAAAATTACTGCATTGAAGCACTTGGAATTTCTAAACAAAAAATTGAAGAGTTTAAAAAGAAAAATTTACAATAAAAAAGGTCTTTACTTGTTTTTAGTAAAGACTTTTTTATTACCTGTTCCCTTTTTATCTAAATCATCCTTAAAAAAGCAAAAAAGTGGCTGTATAAGCCCGTTATCGCCACTTTTTGACCTGATTTATTATCAATATATAAACAATTTATATCGCCCTTAAAAAGCCTTAAAAAGGCTTAAAAAGTGGGGCTATAAGCCCATTATCGCCTAAAAACGGCTTAAAAGTAAAATTTACAATTAAACGACCGAACGCCATTAAACAAGGCGCAAAAAAACCGCTTGGAATGCCAAGCGGTTTTTTTTAAGTTGCTAATAAATAAAGAATACCGAAAAAAGCGCAAACCAAAGCCAAACAGATAAGCATGGGGATAAACATCATTTTCATTGCGGAAAAGAATGTGCCCATTTTATCGGAAAACCTTGAAGGTGCTTTTGGTGCTTTTTGCTTTTTATTTGGAATAATTGGCGAAAAGGCACCGTGTACTTCCGACATATCGCTTATTGTTGAGTTATCGTCGTAATAAACAACTTTTTCTTTCTTTTTTTCTTTATTTTTCTTACTCATTATTCACCTTCTTCACAAAAGTGGCAAGCAACAAAATGACCTTTAGAATATTCTTTATATTCGGGGGCAATATGTTTACAGATTTCTTGCGCCTTTGGACAACGTGTGTGGAATTTACAGCCCTTTGGCATATTTGCAGGAGAAGGAATATCGCCCGACAAAATTACCCTGTTTGACTTGTTTTCTGGATCTGGGTTTGGAACGGCAGAGAAAAGTGCGATTGTGTAAGGATGTTTAGGATTGTTGAAAATTTCGTCCTTTTCACCGAATTCTACCATAGAACCTAAATACATAACGCCGATTTTATCGGAAATGTATTTTACAACGGAAAGGTCGTGTGAGATGAATAGATAAGTCAACTTTCTTTCCTTTTGAAGTTTCTTTAAAAGGTTGATGATTTGGGCTTGAATGGATACGTCAAGTGCGGAAACAGGTTCGTCGCAAACGACAAGTTTGGGGTTTACTGAAAGTGCCCTTGCGATACAAATACGCTGACGTTGACCGCCAGAGAATTCGTGCGGGTATCTTTCATAATAATAATCACGCAAACCGCAACTTTCCATAAGTTTTAAAACATAATCTTTAATTTGGTCTTCAGGAACGATTTTATGTACCCTTACAGGCTCGGCTAAAATACCGCCAACGGTGCTTCTTGGTGGAAGTGATGAGTACGGATCTTGGAAAACAATCTGTATTTCGGTACGAAGCGAACGCATTTGTTTTGAAGAGTACTTTGCAATATCTTGACCACGGAAGAAAATTTGACCTGCGGTTGGTTGGTGAAGTTTTAAAATTGTTCTGCCCATGGTGGTTTTACCACAACCAGATTCACCAACGATACCCAAAGTTTCGCCTTCATGAAGGACAAAAGAAACGTCGTCAACCGCCTTTAAGGTTGAAAGCGGTTTACCGAGTAAGGTCTTTTTTAGTACGAAGTGCTTTTTTAAGTGCCTTACCTCTAAAATGGCATCGGGATCCGGTGGCAAAAGCATATCTTCTTGAGCCTTTTTATCCAACTCTGCCTGTTCTTTTTGGGCTTCTTCTTCGTCGTTGAAGTTAGAAAATTCGCTTTCAGTGGGGTTTTCAACTGCTTCTTCGTTAAGTTCAGCACAATTTTCAGCGGTAACTTCTTGTAAATTAGCCGTATTTTCGTTCAAGTTGTCTTTATTTAAAGTTTCTTGATTTAAGTTTTCTTGATTCATCTTAATCTTCCTTAGATTCGTATAAGTGGCAAGCAACGAAGTGAGTTGGACTTACCTGATGCATGCAGGGGTATTCACCCGAACATTTATCTATACAAGAACGACATCTTTCCTTAAAATAACAGTGGTTTGGCATGTTGATTGGGTTTGGAACATTGCCTGGGATGTTGTATAATGTGTCGCTTGATGATTTCATGGTCGGTTTTGATTTTTGCAAGCCTTGTGTGTATGGGTGTAATGGATTACGGAAAATTTCAAGTGCTGTGCCTTGTTCAATAATCCTACCAGCGTACATAACAACAACATAGTCTGCCATTTCAGCGATAACACCAAGGTCGTGTGTAATAAGCAAAATTGAGCCGTTAATCTTGGTTTTTAAGTCGTTGAATAAATCTAAAACCTGTGCCTGAATTGTAACGTCAAGTGCCGTTGTAGGCTCGTCAGCGATGATTAAGCGTGGTTCACACGCAAGTGCCATAGCGATCATTACACGTTGACGCATACCGCCAGAGAGTTCGTGCGGGTAAGAAGCGTAAACTCTTTCTGGCATAGCGATACCAACCATGTTGAGCATTTCGATTGAACGCTTTTTTGCACTTTCTTTTGTTGAGCCTGGAATATGTAATAAAACGACTTCGTCAAGTTGGTTACCGATTGTGAAAACGGGGTTTAAACTTGTCATAGGTTCTTGGAAAACCATTGAGATTTGTCTACCACGAAGCCTATACATTTCGTGTATGGGCATTTTTGCGATGTCGTAAACGGCTTCTACCTTTTCGTAACCGCTAATTTTGGGAACGTTCTTTTTGGTTTTTGGATCAAATTCTTGAACGACTTCGCCATTTTCGTCTTTTTCGTAAATGGGGACAAACTTGCCGTCTTGATCACGTTTATAGTCGTATGCTTTAAACCTGATTGAACCGCTTACGATTTGACCTGTTGGGCCTTGCAATAGACGCATAACTGACATTGCAGTAACTGACTTACCACAACCGGATTCACCAACAACACCAACGGTTGAGTTTACAGGAATACTAAATGTAACACCGTTTACCGCCTTGACAACGCCTTGGTCGGTGAAAAAGTAAGAATGAAGGTCTTCAATTTCTAAGATGTTGTTATCATCTTTCATTTGGGACATAAATTCTTCTTGAGGTACTTTACGGCGTTTTTCCTTTTCTAAACGGCGCATTTCTTTGGCGTTGGCTTTAGCGATTTCCCTAACCTCTTTACCCGTAAGGTAATGAGATTTTGCCTCTGATTTATCCTCTTTATTCTGTTTTAATCTGTTAAGTAAATCTTTAACGCCCATTATTATCTCCTCTGTTTGGGATCGAGTGCGTCCCTTAGACCGTCGCCAATAAAGTTAAAGCCCAAAACCGCAATAATGATGCAGATGCCTGGTGGCCCCCATACGTTGAAGTAGTTTTTCAAAATTTCAGTATCACGTGAGATGATTTCTACCATTGAACCCCATGATGCGTAAGGTGCCGGTACACCTAAGTTTAAGTAAGACAAAGTTGATTCATACAAAATCATACTACCGAGTGATAATGTCATGGAAACCATGATTTGCGGTAAAATATTTGGAACTAAGTGCTTAAAGATTCGCCTTGCGGTTGAAAAGCCCATAGCTTCGGCTGCGACCATATATTCTTGTTCACGTAGATAAAGAATTTGACCACGAACAAGCCTTGCCATGCCCGGCCATGAGAAAAGTGCAAGTAAAATCATTAAGATGTAGATGTAGTAAATTGATTTGATACCGATTGATTCTAACACAGTACCTAAAATAAGCATGAGTGGTAGGGTTGGTAAACACATTAACATATCACAAATTCTCATGATAATGTTATCAACGATACCGCCGTAATAACCGGCAAGACCGCCCATTACGATACCGAGTGCAGCGGTGATAAATACCGCCATAAAACTGATAATTAGTGAACGCCTTCCGCCGTACATAAGCCTTGCGAAAATGTCCATACCGATTTGGTCTGTACCTAAAATATGTTCGCCTGATGGTAATGCAAGTTTATTGATACTGTAACCTGAAACAATAAATTGAACAAATTGGTTACCGTTTTCGTCTTTGGCTTCGTATTCAAAGTAATCGTATGCGCCTGACCTATCTGTTTCAGTTTCGCCCCAAGCGGTGTAAACAACCGGGCCTAACCAACAAAATAGGAAAAGTGCGAGTATCATAGAAATACCAGCGATTGATAATTTTGAGCGGAAAAACCTACGTGCGACCATTCTGCCTGGCGACATTAACTTGATGTTTTTATCAAGTGGCTTATCGGCGTCAGTAGGCGTATCAAATTCTATGTTTTCTAAATTTTCAACTTCATTTAAATTCTTTTCTTCCATAGTAACACCTTTAAGCAAGTTTAACACGTGGGTCTACCACTGCATACATAAGGTCGGCAAGCAATACGCCCGTAACGCTTAAAACTGCAAGGAACATGTTGTACGTCATAACGACAGGAATGTCTGCAACCTGCATTGCGTTGAGTGCGTAACTACCGATACCTGTTAAGTCGAAAACCGATTCGGTAATCATTGCGCCCGAAAAGAGCGAAGGGATAAGCCCGGCTAAGCCGGTTACCAAAGGAATCATAGTGTTTCTAAACGCGTGTTTATAGATAACCTTTGATTCGTTAAGCCCCTTTGCCCTTGCGGTACGTATGTAGTCGGCATTTAAAACTTCAAGCATGTTGGTACGAGTCATCCTCATACGAGAACCTATGCTTAAAATTACAACCGTTAAAATCGGCAGGAACATGTGTCTTAAGTAATCGACCAAGATGACGGCTTGACTTGCTTCTGCACCCAAAGATGGATCTTTTACACCTGAAACTGGGAACCAGCCAAGTTTGATTGCGAAGATGTTTTTGAGCATTTGACCAAAGAAGAATGATGGTAAAGAAATGCCCATAAGTACAAGAACCGTAACAAGGTAATCACGGAAAGAATATTGGTGGGTTGCCGCCGTTATACCTAAAGGTATAGCAATCATGAATTCGAAGATTGTTGAAACAAGTGCAACGAAAAATGATGTGCCGATTTTATCTGCAGAGAAGATTTCTTGCAAAACGGGACGGTGGTTTATGAAACTTGTACCGAATTCTAACCTTGCGATGTTGCCAAGCCACCTAAAGTAACCTTGTATGATTGTACCGTCCAAGCCATATGCACGATACATGGCTTGAACGTATTCTTCGGTTACTGTAACGCCAGAACCAGCAAGTGCGATGATTTGCTGTTCGATATAGTCGGTTGGCATACAGCGTAAAAGCGTGTAAAGAATTACGGAAACACCCAACAATATTAAAATGGAAATCCCTATTCTTTTTAAAATATACTTAAACATTTTGTTCCTTTAAATCGCTTATAAGCGAGTAAATTTTTTAGTGTGTTTGTAATTATTTAACTAATTCAAGTTCCCAAATCTTTTCAAGTGGTGATGAATATGGGTTTACATCTTCGTTAAAGCCTGTAACTGTATTTGAGTTATAAGCGTAGAGATTTTGACGTTGATATACAGGTAATTCTACTGCTAAATCAAGAACTAAGCCCATTGCTTGTTCGTATAAGATTGTTCTTCGTTTTTGATCGGTAATTTCACGAGCATCATCGATTAAAACGCTTAATTCATTGATGATTCTTGTTTCTTCTGGATAGGTTGATGGTGAAGCCTTGATTTCACGATAGCCCCAAGCGTAAACTGAAGTTGCTGTTGAGTTTTTGTGGTAAACTTGGTACATATCTGGGTCGATTGTTGAACCCCAAGCGGCTGCCCAAACTGCTAATGAACCGGTTGCAAGTTTTGTAAGTGCTTGTGAGTCTGCTTTAACTTCGATTTCCCAACCTAAATCGTTTAAGATTTCTGCCGCTTGAATAAATACAGGATATACAGGGTGTTCGTTGATGTTTGAACCAGCGATTGTAAACCTAATCTTTAAGTCGCCACTACCAGCGGGAACGCCCGCTAAATTCATGTATTTTTGAACATTTTCTTTAGCCTTATCAAGTGATTCCCACATAGCGTAGTCGTGGCCGTTTGGTTTAGATGTTTGACCATCTTCTTGCCATGGATAAGCCCAACTTTCCATTGAGATTGGCCAGTCGATAGTTTTTGCTGTGTTTGGTTTGTAATATTCGAGTGCTAAACTTGTTTGCATTGCGCTCATGATAGCCTTACGGATATTGATGTTGGTAACCTTACCAGCGTTGATACCGATATAACCATAACCTAATTGCCAAGCATACATTGACCTAATGCCTGAATTTTTATAACTATCTAATCTGTCTGCGTTGTCCTTTGTGAATTGTGGTGTAATGTAGTCAACTTCGCCACTTAAAAGTTTGTCGATAGCGTTGGTTGAACTGATTACTTGGAAACGGATTCTTTCAGTCTTTACTTCGAACATGAAGTGTGGGTTCTTTTTGAAGTAAACGATTTTACTATTAACGAAGTTTGCACCTGTTGGGTTGTCGCTGTCGTTTGCGTCAGTAGCCATGTATGGACCAGCACCCATAGGTACTTCTTGGTTTTTCTGTGATTGGATAACTTTGCTTTGGAATTCTGAATCGCCCCAAAGTACACCAAATTTGTTGTTTGCGATATCGATTTCTTGGTTGCTGTAGTAGTGTGCAGGTGCAACTGTGAAACCAAAGTTGTAAATTGCCTTAGGGTCAACGCCGTTGATGGTGATTTGTAAAACGTCAAATTCGTTTGCGTTTACAGGTTCGCCATTTTCGTTGTGTTCGTGTGCAACAGCGTATGTTGTGCCGTTGATAACAACTTTATCAGTGTTTGTTGTATGACCTAAAGAAACGATACCAGAGATGTTTGGGAATGGTAAGTTGCCATCGCCTACTTCTTGGTGCAAAATGATGTCCCTTGCGTCAGCAGCAAAGATTGTTTGAAGTGTACCAGCAGTACCCCAGAAAGAGATAATGTTGTTGAATGCAGATTGAACGTTATCGTTGTAGATAAGGTTGATTGCTTCTTCTTTAGTCTTTTCACGATCGCCATTCATTAAAGCGGCTTCGTTTTCAAAACTGAGAATTTTTGTTCTGTCGTCCCTGCTTGTATTAGGAAGTTTTGCGTAAACCGGTGTGATTTTACCTTCATATAAAAGGAATTTGAAAACTTCACTTTCAAGTTTATTTTTCCATTCATTGTAAGGTGCAGTTGTTACGTCAAAAGATTCTTGAGCAGCGTTATAGTCTGATTCAAGTTCTTCCCTGAAGGTCTTTAAAGCGAGTTCATAGTCTTCTAAAAGTTTAGCGTTGAAGTCGAAAGTTGCCCATTCGCTTTCGTTTGCAACAGCAAGTTTGTAACCATCGCTTACTGTCCAATTTGCGATTTCGGCTTTCATTTCTTCTTCACTTAAACTGTAAGAAGTTGTACTGCCGTCGATTAAACCTTTTTCTTCGTAAATGGTTAAAAGTTCGAACTTTCTGTTGGTTGCGTAAGTTTCTGCTTGTCTTGTAATGCTTTCTTCGACTGCTTCACTACCTTCAGAAAGGTTTTGTTGTGTTCTGTAGTTACCTAAACCAACGATGTCGATTGAGTACATGGTTGAAGAACCTGTGTAAACGGGGTCTAAGTATTCATACATGTTAAATAGAACGTCTTCCATAGTAAGTGGATGACCATCACTAAATTTTAAGCCGTTTTTGATAACAAATGTGTAAACTGTAACAGGGTTACCAGATGCATCAGTTGATTCTTCTTGTTTGTATGCTTTTACAACAGTTGCTTCTTCATCGCCTGCAACAGTGTTACCGCTTTTGTCAGTTGAAAGCATACCGATTTGCGTCATACCAATTACGTCTTGGTCTGCGGCTGATGTTGCGTAGAATGGGTTGTAGTTACCGCTTAATTCTTCGGACATGATATTGATACTTGTTTTTTCGCCTTTTTTACCGCAGAATGCAATGCCCAATACTATGCCGGCAACCAATACAACTGCAACAGCACCAGCGATAATTGCAATTAATTTTTTCTTGTTCATGTTATCCTCCAATAGTAATTTCAAATTGCGCTTGTTTGTATTTTTTCATACTTGTTACTGTAAGCGAAACATTACCTGTTGCGGTGTCAACGCTTACTGATTCGGGATCTACAGTGTAAGTATAATCGTCTGTACCATACATTTCGTTACCGTAAATGAATAGTTTTATCGTTGCAGTGTCGTATGTAATGCCTGTTTTTGTGCCGTTTGCAACAATATTGATAAGTGATGTATCCCTTAAAGAGATTTCGCCTATCCTTAAACTGTTTACACCTGTAAGATTTATGCTTAAAGTTGCATTTTCATCTATATCACCAGCGATTAAGCCGTAATATCCGTTACCTGTCATACCGGTAGTTACATAATCGTAAGTTACGTTGTTAAGTGTTAAATCACTTATACAAGCGTCGCTTGAAAGCCTACCGAACAAACCGCCAACGCTTGCTGATTTTGAATTAAATTTAGCGTTGATGTTTTTGAATGTGTGATTGTTACCGCAAATTGTGCCTGTAAATTCGTTGTACATAAGTGCGCTTGGCCATGTTAAATCGGTAAAATCTAAATCTGCTTCAATGTAATATGTACCTTTTGAGTTTGCGTGTTTTACAAATTGTTCAGCAGTTGTGATGTGGTAAATTGTACCTTCATCAAACTTAACATAAACGTTTTGTACCCTATTTGAAGCAACGCCCGTTGCTAAATCAAGTGAGCCACTGTGTTTTAATGTGTCTACAATTTTATTTTCGCACGCTTCGTCTAAATAAGCTGAATTGAATGTGTAATTTTCTACGCCGGGGAATGTGTAGATTGAACCATTTTCATAACGGGCTTGATATTGCATTGCGCCGTCTTCATACTTTGGCATGAAAATGGTGTCGTGGTCAACAGATGTACTGCCTTCGGCGTGTGTTGTCTTATAGTCGAATGTGGTGGTTGAATATTTTTCCCAACTACCGTTTAAGTTGTGGTAATAATTGAATTCGTAGTAAGGTACCCAACCAGCGTATAAGGTCATAGTCAATTCTTCTTCACCGTTTGTAACGATGCGGTCGTTTTCAAAGTCCCAATAACCGTTATATGACACGCATTTTGGATAACCTAATGTTTCACCATTGCTGTCTTTTAAGAAGTAACGACCTTCGATTTCTTCTAACGGTTGATCGTTCCAATCGACGACTTCGCCTTCACTGTTTGTGGCAAGCACCCTTTCTTTATACCAGCCGGCAAAGAAGTAGCCTTGCTTTGTCAATGAGATGTCATCAACGCTACCTGATGGGCGTAAGGATGAAGTAGGCTCTAAAAGTTTGATTGAAACATTACCGCTTGCATCTTTTTCGTAATTGTTAGGATTAAATAGGTCAACAAGCGTGTTGTTTGGACCACCAACAAGCGAGCCACTGTTTGTATCGTAGTATACGGAAATAATATAACCTTGCTGTTTATAATCTTCGAGTGGGTTCTCGTTTGAACAGCCCGCTAAGGTTAATGTAACAACCATTATCAATGTTAAAATTGCAATTACATGAAATTTTTTCATAATTTTTCCTTAAATAAGCTTTTTTGAACTTATTTTTAATTGAACGAATGGGTTTAAAATTTAAAGCCTTATTTTTGTCTGAGTACACCAATTTAAAGCGTTTTAAATGGCTTTTAAATGGGTTTTTTACAACAATCTAACGCACATAAAAACTTTGTTTTTATGGCTAAAATGCGGAATTTTGGGCTTTAGCCCCTTTTTTTAAAAAGGTTTTTACCTTCTTCCGCCTAAAAATTTAAACGGAAGAAGGTTTTAAACATTTTTTTTGTTTTTTTGTTATTTTTTTTAACAAAATTTAGTCAACTTTTTCTTCGTTTTCGCTTTCTTTAACTTCTTCAACTTGTTCGTCTTTAACTTCTTCAACTTCTTCAGTTTCTTCAACCTGTTCAACTTGTTCAGTTTCTTCAACTTGTTCAGTTTCGTCTTGAGTTGTTGGGGTTGAAGGTTGGCTTTCAGCGAAATCTTTCACCTTATCGACTTTGCGTGTTTTTGGTTTGTTTTTTACATTTGCAAAGATTAAGAACAAACAGATTGTAGTTGTTACAGCGCAAAGAATGCAAAGGATAAGAATTGTAACCATTACGCCGATTGTAAGACCGTTGCCCGGGGTTTCAACATCGGGTGTTTCGGGCTCGACTTGACCAGATTGTTGTTGTTTTAAGTATTGAATTACTGCTTCAGCAGAAGTCAATTTTTCGTAGTTACTAACGAGAGATTGTTGTTCTAAACTTGGTAAACCGTTGTATTTTGCCCTTATGCTTACAATAAGTTGTTCATCGTTTAAGGTAACTGATTGTGGAATTGTATCAATTAACTTGATAACTTCTTCGGTAACTTGTTGTTTTGCAGGACTGCCTGAAACGAAGTTATTGAAGTATTGTTTGAAGATGAATGTATTGTAGTATTGACCGTTTGAAGGAGCAACCATTGTTAAGTTTTGTTTAACGTGACCGATGTAGTCAACGAAGTTTGCACCGAAGTAGAAGTTGTTGAAGTTGCCTGTGATGTTCCACATGTAGTAATCAACAATGCCTAAGCCTTCGTAACCAGCGAATATACCAGAAAGTGGCAAGTTTTCGTAAGTTAAGTAGCTTTCGTCATATTCTTCTTCTAAAATAGGCGCATTGTAACTTAAGAATGTAACGGTTGAAAGTTTTTCCATACCATAGAAAGCCATATGACCGATGGAATCTAATGTGGTTGGAAGTGTTACGTTTACTAAACTTGAACCAGCAAATGCCCTTGCAGATATGCGTGCAGTTTGTTCTTTAACGGTATAAGAAGTTAAAGTTGATGCCATTGGGAATGAAACGAGTTCGTATTCACCGTTTGGCAACATTTGATAAAGTACGCCGTCAAATACCATTACGTTTTGTGAAACTTGGTAATTTTCTTGTAAGGTTGTACCAACTACGTTTTCACCGAATATAACTTCTTCTTCCCTACCGAATGTTGCGATTTGGCAGTTAAAGAATGGGTTTTCGCCTAAACTTTCAAGTGTTTGTGGTAAAGTAACTGTTGTAACCTTGCTGTTTGCAAATGCAAAGTCGCCAATAACTTGTGCGTTTTGCAAGTTTGCGTTTGTGATCTTAGTGTTTGTAAATGCTAAGCTACCAATGTTTGTAAGGTTTTCAACACCGGTAATTTGTGTCAAGTTGTAGCAGTTTGCAAATGCACCGTCGCCAACGGTTGTTGGGTTTTGTGAAAGTGTAACTTGCTTTAATGCTGTCCTTGCGAAACTTGATTCACCGATGGTTGTAACATTTGATAAATCGATTGAAGTGATTGCTGTCTTTAAGAATGCGTAATTGCCAATTTCGGTAACGCCGTCTGGTAAAACAACATCCTTTAAGTTTGTACATTGTGCGAATAATTCTGCACTAATTGAAGTCATTGCTGGGTTTAAAGTAACGCTTACTAAACTGTCGTTGAATGCAAACGCACCCCTACCAACATCGCTAACGCCTTCTAAATTTAAAGTGGTAATTTGTGGTGCATAACTTGCGTACATGTAACCTGTGATTACTACTTCGCCATCGATGTATTCCCTTTCATAAGCGGGACGCCACAAGCCTTTGTATAACCAGTAGTCATCGATTGTTGCACCAGAGAATGCGTATTCGCCAATAGATACAACACCTGATAAGTCAACTGTTTGTAAGTTACTGTCGTTAAAGAATGCCCTTTCGCCAATAACTGTGCCTTGACCTAATGTGAGTGAACTTAATTTTAAGTTGCCAGCAAATGCTGCATAGCCGATTTTTGCGTTTTCACCGATTGTAACTGTGTTCAAAACTGATACTGAACCAGCAGTTGGGGTGTAACGGTAGTAATCGTATGTTTCGATTACGTTGCCGTCAGCATCGGTTACTTCGTAAGTGTATTGAGTGTAGTTATTGAAGTTACCTGTTGCTTCGTAAGTTAAGTCAACCATTGGGCAGTAGAATGCGCCTTCATTGATTGTTACGTCGTTGCCGATTGTAACAGTTTCAAGTTTTTGCATTAAACTGAATGCATAGTTATCAACCAAACAGCCGTCAGGAATTGTAACTTGTTTAATTGATGTTGCATAGAAAGCATACTTGCCGATTGATTTAACGTTTGCTAAACTTGGTAAAACTTGTAAGTTTGTATCGCCAAAGAATGCGTAATCGCCAATTTCTGTTGCACTTTGTAAGGAAACTTCCCTTAAGTTTGTGCATTGTGCGAATGCATAGTTTGCAATCTTTGTAACGTTGTTTGCAACAACTTTGAATACTTTAACGTTGCCAGCAAATGCGCCAACAGCGATTGATGTTGCGTCAGTTGTGATTGTATTTGCTACACCGCCATATTGTGGTGCAACCAACATAAGTTCTGTACCCTTATAGATGATTGCCCCGCCATTGCCCGTTGTAAGTTGAGTGTTTAATGGGCTTACGGTGAATTTAGATACGTTTGTGCCTGCAAATGCGTATTGACCGATAACGGCAACGTCTTTACCGAGTGTTACATTTTTAAGTTTTGGACAATCTGCGAATGAATAAGATGAAACAACGACTGCGTTGATGTTGATTGATTCTAACATATCACAACCAGCGAATGCGTTTGCACCGATTTTAATCTTATCAGCGGCAAAGAATACGTCAACCAAATAATCGTTGTTTGTGAACGCACCAATACCCAAAGATTGAGATGTAAGTGGTAATGATAAACTGTTTAATTTACAGTTTTCAAATGAGTAGTTACCGATTGAAACTACGCTTGACAATTTGATATCTGCCAAGTTGCAGTTATAGAATGCACGTTCGTTGATAAACTTAACGTTTTCTAAATTGATTTTGCTTAATTTTGTACAGCCATAGAATGCGCCAACGCCGATACGAGTCAAACTCTTTGGTAAAACAACTTCTTCTAATGCGGTTAAGCCTGCAAATGCGTAAGAGTTGATGTCGGTTACGCCTTCAGGAATAACAACCTTTGTGATTGTGTCTTCACCGATAAATTGTTGTTTGATAAGATATGGATCTTCTTCGTCGATGATATCGCCTGCGGCTGGATCTTTATCTACGTATTCGTAATTTGAGAATGCGTAATCGTAAATGGTGGTGATACCCCTATCGTCTGGGATAACAACTTCACCGCCTAAGCCTTTATAACTGTTGAGGTAAATTGCGTTAATGGTGTAAGGATCTTTAACGGTGATTACTACACGTTGTGAGAAAAGTGTTGGCTTGCCGTCAAATGTGATTGTTACCATTAAGTTGGTTGTACCTTCTTCTAAAGCGGTAATTGTACCTTTTTCATCTACGGTTGCTATCCTTTGGTTACCGATCCTAAATGTAACGCCTGTGTTTTCCGGGTAGTAAGAATCTACTTCATAGCGAAGGGTTACGCTTTCTGATGGGTACATTGAAAGTGAATAGGTGTCGCCGAAAGAGTTTTCGTTACCGGTAAGACCGATTTCCCTTTCATCACTTGATACGCCGTAGAATGCTTTTTCTGTCTTATAACCTGTTAAGGTGAATTTGTTTACTTCTGGTAAGGTGTAGTTTGGAACAAAGCCTTCGTCGCCTTCTGCCAAAACAATGACTTCGCAACTTGTGGTAACTGTGTTGCCGTCAGCATCTTTACCAACTGCAGTAATGGTTGCTGTACCGCTTTGTTTAGCAAGTAAGGTTTGGTTTACTATGTCGCAAATGTTGTCGTCGCTTGTTCTAAAGTCTAAAACTTGCATCCAACTTGTGCTTGGGTAAACATTGAGTACGGTGTCAAGTTTTAATGTTTCGTTTGGACTTAACCTGATTTGGTCTTGTTCAAAGTACATTGAAGCGATTTCGTCAGGAAGTTTGATTTCGTACATTGCTTGGTTCATTGCGTAGTCGTAACATGAAACAACGAATGAATTGATATTGTGTACTATTTCTGAACTGCCGTCAGCCAAATATCTAATACCAGATGCGTTTTTGATTTTTGAGATGTGGTCAGTGAGGTCGACCGTTACAAGTGAAGTTGAGTTGAATGTTGAGTAAACAGGTGTAATGTATTTATCGAATGTTGAATACATAAATCTGTTGTCTTCGCTTAAATTGATTGCACCAACTTGCATACCCATTGCGTAATGGTTGTCGTAAAGGTAAATGTCTGCAAAGAGTTTTGTTTCTTTTGTTGTTCTGTCGTATTCTGTACGATATACAACATCTTCAACAACGGGGGCTTCAAAGTCGACATAGAATGGGAATTCAAAGACGTTCCTTAAATTCTTTTGGTCTTCTTTGTTGCCGTAGTCAATATACGCCTCAACTTTTACGTTGTATTTTGTATTATTCTTTAAGTTGTGTTCTAAAACTGAGAATTCAGTATCGATTGACGATGGGTAAATAGTTAAACCAGCACTGTGAGATTTCATTTGGTTGTATTCTGTTCTTTCAAAGATTACCCTACCGGTTGCTTCTTCAGTGATGGTGATATTTACTTCTTTTACGTTACGCAAGAAACCTGCATTGATGGACCTGATTGTGTTTACCGTCCAATTATCTTCGCCTGTTTGGTTGGAAAGTGCGATATGTTCTTTACTTGCGGCGATTTGGATGCTTGATGGGTTTTGTACAAAGTAGTAAGAACCGAGTGTGGTGATATAATCGCTATATAAACCACCGATTACCCTTGTTGCGTAAGCATCTGCCATGACTTTATCGTTTTCGTCTAAACCGGCATTGATTTCGTCTTTATGTGTATCGTAATATTCTTCGTCAAAGATTGGGGCTTGTGTCCAGTCGCCAAAGAAAGCGAGCATTGGGACGTTCATATCAACTTCTGTGCCAGATTGAGCATCTAAAGCGATAAAGCCTTCAACGTACATACCGTTTTCAAATGAATCGTTGATGTACTGTTTATCTTCTTCGGATAAAACAATTTTAACTGAAACTTTTGCAGTTTGACCGTTGCCAACTGTAACAGTGTTGCCACTTAATGAACCGTTTTCTACATTAGTAACTTGTATTGAAGTGCCTTCTAAAAGGTAACCTTCTTGAGTAACGGTTTGATCGTCGTGGCCCGTGTAAGTTGAACTTACGCCTTCAGTGATTAACTGTGCGTCGATACTGTAACTTACGTTTGAACTGCTGATGTTGGTGATGCCGAAAGTCATTTCGTAAACACCTGTTTTTTGCTTGTCATCGCCAAGTTCAAGTTTTGCCTTATCCATTTCATTACCCTCACTGTCGTAAGTGGTAATGTATGATGCGGTTGTTGTTGCGTCGTTAATGTTGATTAAGCCTGCACCTTGTTTTCTTACTGCGTATGGTAAACCGTTTTTGTTGATAACGATATCTGCAGTTGACATCATCAATCTGTTTACAAGTGAGTTGATTTCTGTACCAGTTAAGTCGTTACCGAAAACGCCACTATAAATTACGTATTGACGAATGAGTGCAGCGGCACCTGCTTGGTTTGGTGCAGCCATTGATGTACCAGAAAGTCTTTCATAACCTTGACCTGGTACTGCGGATAAGATTTCACCACCGTGTGCGGTGATTTCCGGCTTAATTCTTAAATCACTTGTTGGGCCCCATGAAGAGAAGTCTGACATGAATGGACCAGCAGTGTTGTTTCTTGAAATTAAAATTTTACCTGTTGGGGTTTTTGCAAGTTTTTCGCCTTCGTCTTGAGAGATTGAACATACAGCACCGATATCATCACCAACTGCCATTGAGATTGTACCTGATACGTTGTTGTAAATGATGATACCTGCTGCGCCTTTTTCTTTTAAAGCGATCCTAACCTTGTCTTCGAAGGTTGATTGTCCCCTTTTTACCAAAACAATTTTGTCTCTGTAATATTCAGGTGATTCAGCATAGTCGGAAGATTTACCAATGCCCGGAATTGTTACGTAAGTGAATTCGTAACTATCTACGCCACCAACTTGTTTTAAAACATCGTCAACGAAGTTTTTCTTTGTTTCTGCGTCGTTTGTTGATGCTTCGTTAAAGTAAATGATGTCGCCTTCGTGTACAAGGTATGGTGTCTTTACGCCGTCAACTGATGCAACAGATAATGATGCTTCGTAAGTTGATGGTGAACCAACTGTACCAGAGTCTGGGTTAGAGGTTAAACCGTTGCTACCGTTTTTATCAGAACCTTGTGTTGCGTTGCCGTCGTTTGATGCAGCACAAATTAAGGAAATGCCTTGTTCATGAATCTTGTCGTAAATGACGTTGATGTTTTCTCTGTCAACTTCCCTTGTGAAACCGCAAGATGTACCGAGCGACATGTTGATTACGTCTACGCCCAAAACAACACAGTCTTCTAACGCAGCCAAAATCCAACTTGTTTTTGCACCCGTTTGGGTATCAGAGAATACCTTCATGATGGCAAGTTGTGCGTTTGGTGCAACACCTACGATTGTGTCGTCTTTACCAGCGATAACACCGGCAACGTGAGTACCGTGTTCACTGTTGATTGGAAGTACGTCAGGATCTTTATCGCCATAGTCGTATGCGTAAGGCACTTTACTGTTTAAGTAAACATCTTCACCCGTTAAGCCACGTGTTGTGGTTGCTGCGGCTAAGTCGTCAACAACTTTTGAAACGCTTTCTAATGTGAACTTTTCAACTTCGGTTGTGAAGTTGTCTACGCTAAATGCTGTGTGCGTATAGTCTAAACCTGTATCGAGTACAGCAACAACTACGCCGTCGCCTTGATATTCACAATTTGAACTGTCGAAAATACCTGTTTCGTATACATCAACTACGTTTTCAACGACAACTGATTCGCAAGGGTTGTAAACTTCGCCAACCATCAATGTGCCGTAAGATGACAACAAGTCGTTTAACTTATCAAAATCTTTTGCCTTAATGGTTACTTCAAAGCCACCGAAAAGTGTTTCGTAACTTTCGCCTAACGAATATTTAACGCCAGAACGCTTAATCATGTTTAAAAGTTTTGACTTTTGCTTATTGATTGCGTTTACTGCCCTTCTGCCGTCGACTGAATTTGCGTATTCAAATACGGACAAAGAAGAATTTTCCCTTTGATGTTTATCCAAAACGCTGTCAACATTCATTTCAACGATAACTGAAATGTCGTCATTATCACTTACCGTTTCGGGAAGTTTTGTAACTACGTTTTGGTCAAGGTATGATTCAACGTTTAAATCAACGCTGTAATCTACTTTTGAAATTTGTTCTTGTGGAAGGTATTCTGCCTTTACTTTGTTTGTTGGTGTTTGGGCAAGTAATGTAACTGCCAACATTGCAACAACTAATAAAGATGTCAACCTTGGTAAAATTTTCCTTAGCTTCATAATAAGTTCCTTTTATATAGTGAAAAATTTTTTCCGTACATATAAGATTTAAGCGTAATAGTTACACTTAACCATTATTAATACTATGCTTAACTATTTTACAACAAAAAAATAAAATTGTAAAACATATATAGGCTATTTTTTCAATTATATTTAATATATTATTATATATAATAGCAAATTCACCTATATTTCACATTTTAAAGCACTTTAGTTGGCAAAAGTTACCAAAAAGTGTTTTTTTGTGGGCAAGCCATTTAAATTTTAGCCTTATTTTTTATGCACCTTCCCTTTAAGCCTTAAAAAAACCACCTTTTTATCTATTTAGATAAAAAATTTACTGCCGTCCAACAAAATTTAATGTAAGCAGTAATAAAAAGTTTATACCGACCACCTTTTCTCGCCCTTTTCTACCCTTATATCGAAAATTACAAAATAAAAAAGCACCACGGAAAATGATGTGTACCTCCAAAAGTGTCTAACTTTTGGGGTACACATCAGTTTTGGGGTACACCCCAAAACCGCAGTGCTTTATTTTTAATTATGCTTGTGTTTCTTCTTTTACTTCTGTAATTGAAGCAACGCCGTCAGTAATTGTTACTGTGTACTTTTTGTCGCCAACGACTGTAACCAAGTAACTGCCGTCTTGTTGAACTTCACAACTTCTTGCGATGAGTGTTGCGTAAGTTGGGCCGTCTGCACCAGCAGTTTGGGCAACGATTGTAACGACCTTACCACCGGACATTTCAACAAATTGGTCTTTTGCCAAGTTGTAGTGAATGGTGTTTTCAGTCTTTTCGATTGTAGCAGATTCGTAAGCCTTAACTGTGTCGGTTTCAACGCCTTCATCAGCCTTTTCAACAAGGTTGATTGTGTAGTGAACTGAACTTGTAACTAAGTTGTTTTCGTCCAAAGTCCTTACGATATAAACGATTGCGCCTTCAACAAGGTATGCTTGTGTGTAGTCAACGAATGTGCCGTTTACGGAAAGTTCTACATCGAAGATTGCGCCCGGATTTGCGTAGTCAGAAGCGATAACTCTCTTAACAACTAAAGAATATTCTGTACCAACGGTGAGTGTTTGTACCCTTACAAAGCCGAGTAAGCGGTAGCATGAAATACCCATTACATCTGCAGTGATGAATTGGAATTCATATGTGTAGCCGTCAGCCATATTTACACTTACTGTGTAAACTTGTGTTGTTTCGTTGTATGTGTAAGCAACCTTATCCATTGTGAGTAAGTTGCCTAAAGAGTCGAAGCAACCTGAGTCTTCGCCGAATGATGCGTTGATGTAATCTTCAACAACAGCACCCGTTTCATCGTAAATTTGTGATACTTGTAATACACCGATTGTGTTTGGAAGTTGGATACCAAACATGATGTAGTACATAATGTAACTTTGTGCCCATGAGTAAGCGTAGTAAACAGCGTAGTGTTCCATACTTGAAAGTGTATAGAAAGCATTGCCTGCGCCCTTATAGGTAACTGCTAAGTCAAATTGATATTGACCTGCACCGTCCAAAATAACAAGGTGTAAACCGTTTGCATCTTTAACAACGCCACCATCTAATTGCTTATCGCCAACGGTGATTGTTGCCCTTACTGAGTAAGTTTCGCCACCAACAGGTGTGAAGGATACGCTTGTAATTTGTTCGCCATTGATTGCGTATTTACCTACGTTTTCAGCAACACGTTCAAACTTGATGTCATAGCCGTCATACTTATAGTATGTTGCGCCGTCAAATGTGATTACGTCTTGGAAAGTACCGAAAGATTCTTCAACAAAGCCGTAAGCGTTTGCATTTACATTTTCTGCGTCATAGCGGTAAATGGTTGCATTGCCGTTTTCAATGGTGTAATAGAAAGCAAGTTCATTGTTTTTAATTACGAAGCCATACTTTGTGAATAAAAGTGTATTTAAATCTTCGGTGTAATAGTTGTAACTTAATGTTTCGCAAAGGGTGATTGTTTGTGTTGCCGGATCAAAGTAGTATAAGCAAGCATCAGTACCTTCATCGTTTGCGTAGTAAATCAATGATTCGGTGATAAGTTTATATGTACCGGTTTCTTTAACACCTAAATCTTTGTATCTTATTGCTTTACCAACGTCGTTTAAAATCAAAACTGTCCAGTCAGAACCTTCAACATATGCTTTTACGATTGAATCTTCCCTGATAAGTTCAAAGGCGTTCAAATAGTAATCGTTGTAAACAAACAAACTTGTTTTACCAACATATTTGAGTTGATCTGTACCGTCAACAAAACTGATTGTAATAACGTCGCCGTTAATTTGGTAAGTTGCGTTTTCGTCAATGTATGTCCTTACTGCTTCGGTTTCGCCATCTGGGGTGGTCATTGTGAACACTGTTGCTTTGCCGTAACCGTCAAAGTATACATATTGACCGTTCATACGTTGGTTATCAAATACGATGTAAGCACTTGTTTCGCTACCAGCGTATTCCAAGCCACGTGCTGTAAATGTTGTGCCGTTTACGTCGAAATAACGATAACCATAATCGGTGATCATCCTTACGCCTGTGCCGTAAGCGGTTGCGCCAACTAATGAATATCTACCTTGGTAAACTTCGCCTTCTACTGTGGTGTATGTTGCGTAGAAACCAAAGCCGTCTAATTTTAAGATACCGTAAACGTCGCTTGTGTATTCAACGCCTGAGCATGTTTCGTCATCATAGTTGTATTTTGCGAAGAATGCGTTTTGTGATGTGTAAAGTTGGATATACTTAAAGTTTACTGTTGCTGATGAGAATGTGTAAATGTAAGAGTTATAGTCGTTTGTGAAATCTGTTTGAGTTACTGTACCAACAACTTCTTCTACATTTTGAACTTCTTCACCTGTTGTTTCGTCAACGGTTGTAGTGATTACTGTGTAAACTGCACCGCCCTTGCCGTCTAATGCGATATATTCGTTAGCGTTTTGTGTGCCGTCTTCGTTGTAAGCATAAACGTTGTATGGTGCGTGGTCTAACTTGATAAATTTTGTACTTTCTGTAGCAACTTCAAAGTAAAGGTTGCCGTTTGATGTGGATAATACTGTAAGACCGTTGCTTACTTGGTATTCGCCAACAACAACTTGACCTTGACTTGAATAGATTGCCATACCGCCAACCAAAACAAGTGTTGCGCCCGTTTCGTCGGTGTACATCTTGTCGTAAGTTTCAACGGTGTCATCAAGTTTAGTAACTTGATACCAATAACTTACGCTGTAATCTGTAGATGTGCTGTCAAGTGCGCAGATGATTTGCTTAACTTGGGTTAAATCGTAAAGTGATGTTGATACTTCTGGTGCAGGGTCAACATAAGTTGTAACATCAATTTGGTAAATTGATAAGCCTGTGCCTTCGTTGATAACTTCTTTTACTTTATATGTACCTTCAGAAACTTTTTCAAATGTTCTTGCTGTTGTGAAACCGTAAATTGTAACTGTGCCTTCGCCATTTTCGTCGATAACGATAAGTGGTGCATAATAAATGTTAGCACTGTCTTTGTAGTAATATTCTGCATAAGTTGCTAATTTTTGTTCAAATGAATATGTGGTAACTGTTTCAGTTTGACCTCCAGCAACTTCGTTTGTGGTTGTTTGAACGTTAATTAAGAATTTTTCTGGATTTTGGTTGATTGTTGTGTTTACAATTATGCCACCGAAAACTGATGATTGGGTTGTGTAATAACCTGTGTATTCGGTTGTGCC
The DNA here is from genome assembly GCA_944363645.1 of uncultured Clostridia bacterium. Taxonomy (GTDB): domain Bacteria; phylum Bacillota; class Clostridia; order Christensenellales; family Borkfalkiaceae; genus UBA4636. The sequence continues at coordinate 274,713 of CALVUR010000001.1, forward strand.
ATCAAAATATGTTAAGTTATAAATACCGTCTAAAGTAAGTTTTGTGCCGTCTTCGTTTACGATTGTTTGGTCTAACTGTGCATCATACAAAGCGTAACCTAAAACGTCGCCAACGGTGAGCATTTTAACGGTGAGTGAAGAATTGCCTTCTTTAATGGTGATTATATCGCCTTCACGTGTGTATGCTAAAGTTTCGTATTTTGTTTCATCTTCTAAATCGTTATAAAAGAGTGCGTTGCCAAAACCGTCAAGTTCGATAAAGTATGTTCTGTAGGAAACAACTGAACCTTGATATGTTGCAAAGCGTGTAAGTTTGCCAAGTTCTACATCAGCCATATCACGAACGATAAATACAGGTGTACCGTTTGATGTGCCGATTAAAATTTGCATGCTTGTGCCAGCCATTTCGCCACCGGTAAAGGTGATTTCAAAAATGCCTTCGTCATTTACAACGTAAGTACCTTCGCCTGTCACTATATTTTGCTTATAGTATGTGATACCATTTGCGCTGTCAAACTCAATTGTTTCGCCTTCAATAATTTTGCGTTGTTTCCAATCTAAAAGTGTAGATGAATAGTCTTGGCGTGAGTCGTCTAAATAAACGAATGTACCGTTATCATTTAACTTACCAGCCAAAATTACGCTGTTATCCGGATCGATATCGAACCTAAAGTTTTGAAGTTCGCCATTAGGATAATATCTACCCTTAAAGAAGTAACTACCACGGTTTAAGTAAGCAGTGCCAACGTTTGGATTTTCACCGTCTAATTCAACGAAAATATAGTCGTCGCCACCGAACATATCATAATAACCTTTTTCCCATACGGCGTAAAGTACCATTGTTCTTTCAGGTACGATTGAGTCGTTTGCCGGGATTTCTTGTGCGCCATAAACCACACGGTCAAGATAGTTTGATTCGTAAACTAATTCGCCGTCGGCTTGGGTTGCCCAACCTTTTAAGTAGAAACCTTCACGTTCAAAATAAGAGTTGTCTGGGAAGGTTGTTTGTACACCATAATAAGTTTCAACCTTAGCGGTTTCGGTGCTACCTTCAAAGTTTGCAAGGAAAGTGATTGTTACTGCGTTTCTATCGTAATAAGCAACTAATTCATTGTTGGTTGCTTGCATTACCAAACTATGTTTGCTGTTTTCTTTTGTTACCAAAGAAAACCCTTGTTTGTTTGCTTCAACACTGATTTCGTTGCCTTCGTATTCAAAGCCTTCGATAACTTCTTCATTATAACCATCAAGTGTTTCGTTTTGTGTGTAAAGTTTGATTGTGTAAGGTGCTTTGTAAACTGCTGTTAAAGTCAATTCTTTAGCGGGCATCCTTGTGTTTTGACCAACTTGGGTTTTACCATTATACCATGCGCCAAATTGATAGCCTGATTTAGTTGGTGCTAAACCACTTACCGCTTCGTAAACATTTTCGCCTTGTTTTAAGTAAACTTTTGTGGTGGAAAGTTGTCCGCCTTGTGCGTCAAGGTTTACTGCGTATTTTTGTTCCCACTTAGCGTAAACTGTCATATCAGCACTTGGGGTAACTGATGTAACAGCACTACCGCTGAAATCGCTTTCTAAATACCAGCCTTCAAAACTGTATTCTTCGCCACGACTTGGTGCTTCGGGTAAAACATATTCAACGCCTATATCAACTTTTACGTTGTCGTAACCGCTTGCGCCGTTTGTTTCAAAGTGAATTGTTGCAGTTTTAACTTTGCAACCAAACGCAAAAAGGGAAAGTGATAATATAGCCATAAATAATAGGCTTATAACCACATTCTTTTTCAGGTTTTTCATAATATTCTCCTGCTAATAGTCTTATTTTTTATTTTACCGACCTATAGGTCGTTTTTTTCTTGTTTTTTTACGGCAAAACTCAACCGATTTTTAATTTTTAGATCTTTTAAAAGTGTGATTTTATAAAAAACGCCAACAAAAAAGAGTAAAATTGTTCGCATTTTAGCGATATATTTTTTTATAAATCGTTTCGCCGTGTGCGGTCAAATGTACGCGTATACTGTGCATTTTTGTATAAAATTTGGATGTAAACTTTTCGTATACTGCGGTCAAATGTCCGCCATTAAAAAGCGTTTTTCACCTGCAAACTGTTAAATTTGCAGGTGGATAAAACGATTTTTTTAATTTGTTAAAGTAAAATTTACCTTAAATTTGATGTGCAAATTTGCTAAAAACAATTATACTTCCGGGATGGTTTCGCCCGTGCCAGGAAGTGTTGGATCTGTAACGCCCGGATCAACGACTTCAGATTTTACCGTCCAAACGGCATAAAGTGTTGTGCCGACTTCGACTTCTTTTAATTGTTGCAAGGTGTATTGTGCTTCGGTTGCGCCTTCAGTTTGCGACCAACCACTAAACACAAAGCCTTCCCTTTGGGGTGCGGTAAGCAAGTTGTATTCGTTTTCGTATGAAACTGTGTTTTCAGTTTTTGTAAGCGAATAAACATATTTACCCGTTTCGTCAAGGGTTACGCCCCAAACGATTGGGCGGTAAGATGCGTTGAATCTTCCGTGCCAATTTTCAAGTTCGCTTGTTGCGTCGGTGTAGATAGTTGCAACGTTGCATTGATAGAATGCGTATGCACCAATCCATGTGGTGTTTTTAGAAATTGTAAGTGAAGATAATGATTCAGCACCGCTAAATGCGTAACTGCCGATAAAACTTACGTTATCGCCGATAACCAATTCTTTAATCAAGGTCAAACCGCAGAATGCGTTTGAGCCGATGTGTTTTAAGTTATCGCCAAAACTTAATGTTGCGATTGAAGCGCAACCAAAGAATGCTGAGTCTTCAATAACTTCGAGTGAAAGTGGTAAGTTGATTTGTTCAAGTGAGTAGCATTGATAGAATGCAGAATCACCTATTTCAATCAATTCATTATCCTTTTTGAAAGTAACTGTTTTTAAGTTGTCGCAACCGAAAAATGCTTGTTCGCCTATTGCGGTAATGCCTTCGGGGATGACAAATTCGGTAATACCATTACATTCATAGAAAGTGTAAGGTTTGATTTCGGTCAAAATAAAGCCAGGAAGTTTTACCGATGTTAATGCTTCGCAATAACCAAAAGCAAATAAGCCAATGTCGGTTAAGTCATAGCAGTTGCTTAAATCCATTTCGGTAAGAGCAGAACATGAGTAAAATGCTGAACGGCCAATAGACCTTAAACTTGTAGGAACGCCTACACGTGATAAACTTAAACAGCCATAGAAACAGAAGTCTGGGATTTCTGTAATATAAATATTGATGTTGATTTCGAGTAGGAACTTACATAAATAGAAAGCGCCTTCACCAATATATCTTAAGTCGTTTGTGCCACTTACTGCGGTAATGCCTTCTTCGGCATCAATAGATTCCATAAAGGCGTAATCTGCAATACCGACTGTGTTTGGGCGCAATGAAAGTACGCCACTTGCTGCCGTTTTACCGATTGCCCAATTACCAGCGTAAATAACGCCATTTTCGCTACCGGTGTTCCAAATGCCAGAGTTGAAAAAGGCATAACCACCGATTTTTCTTACGCTTTCAGGGATGATCCTTGTGTAGTTTGCTTGATCGGCTGGCATAAATAGGCTTGAACATTTATAGAATGCGTAACCGCCGATTTCCCTTACCTTTTGACCTAATAAGACGTTTGATAAAAGTTCACATTCATAAAATGCGCTGTTACCAACGACCAATAAGTTTGATGCGTAAGAGTCAAATTTCCATAGTTTAGCGCAACCTGCAAAAGCGCCTGCGCCCAAATATTTTAAACTTATGGGGACAACAACTTCTTCTAAAAGTTCGCAGTTACGGAAAGTTGATTCTGCAATACCGACTGTGCCTTCTTCGATAGAGATTGTGTTTTCACCTGTTGCGCCAATCTTTAAGATATTCTTCTTTAAGTAGTTAGTTGCGCCAACTACCCATTTATCTGCGTAGAATAACTTATTTTCTTGTAATTCAGCATCTTGTTCGGTAAACATTGGTGTTTTGTATGTTACGAACGCACCGACTGTGGTAACAGAGTCAGGAATAGAGATGCTTGTAAGTGATTCACATCCTAAAAAGCAGTTATCGTTGATGATTTCTAAACCTTCAGGAAGTTCAATGGTTTGTAAACCTGTTGAATAAGCAAATGCCTTTGTGTCAAGACCGTATAAATTGCCACTGTTTGAAAAGACTACGCCACCAGATAAATCGGTTTTTGTGAAGGCATTTTTACCAATGTAGGTTAAGCCTGCGCCGAAAGTTACCTTTTTCAAACTTGAACAACTGTCAAAAGCGTTGTCATAAATGTATTCAACGCTGTCAGGGATAACAATTTCTTGAAGTTGGCTACAACCGATAAATGCGTTTTCGCCAATGCTTTCAAGTTGGTCGTGCAAGGTGATATTTTCAAGCGACCTACAGTTTGCGAAAGTGTATTCTGGGATATCTTTAATGCCCGTTGGGAAGTTTACAGTGGTGAGTGCAGTACACATCATAAACACTGAATCGCCCATTTCTAAAACAGAGTCAGCAATGTTGACCGTTTTAAGGGTTAAACAGTTCATGAATGCGCCCGAGCCAATGTAAGTAACATATTTACCAATGGTTACGCCCGTAATTGCCTTACTTTTTCTAAATGCGCCGTCATTGATACGTGTTACCGGTTTGCCCCTATAAATATCTTCGATAACAAAGTCGCCAGACGCCCTGCCTACCCTTGTGATTTCGTATTCCTTTTCACTGTTTATAAGGGTATAAACTAAGCCTGTTTCATAATCTTTATGGAAATAGATAATGTCGGTATAGTCGCTATCCTTTTTCGTACGGGTAGTAGGCACTGCCTTTAATCTTATTTCGTAATCGCCTTCTTCTAAAAGTGAAAGTGAATATGTTGTTCGCCTTGAAGTTACTTCTTGTACTTCTTGCGTTAGGTAATTTTTAAACTCAATTACATAATGCTTTGCGCCCTCGACTTCGTCCCAACTCATGTTGTTTTCTTCGTCGAAGGTTATATTCGTGGGTGTAGCGATTTTTTCATTGTTACACGCCACGAATGATAAACTTAGCGATAACACCATCACCATTAAAAGGGCTGGTATTAAAAATTTTCTCATAATTTTAACCTATTTTATTTGTGATTTTTGAATCTGCTGTCCTTTCTATCACGAATGATTTCGTGTAACCACTTAAACTTGAACTTACGGACTGCGATGTCGAGTAAGAACAATACGATTATTATGATTATGAAAAGAACTCTTGGGTCGTAAGACCTGTGAACGTCTGTAATAAAGGTTTCAAAAATCTTACCAACGTTATTGATATCGTCAATGTAAGCACCGTTTGCCGTTTGCGCTAAATTTTCAAGTTTAGTAACAACGCTTTCTTCAGTTGTTTGGTCTGTTTGGTCGTATTCTTTCGAATAAGAGAAAGCCTTTTCAAATGAAGTTGTTTCTACAACTTGACCGTTTGCATCAAGTTTTTTGAGTGTAATTGTGTAGTTACCTGAATTTTTGATAACAAAATTACATCTACTGTAGTTGTTTTTCGCTTCAAATGGTGTTGTAACAAAGATATCGTCGTTAGTTTTTGTTGTGTCGCTTAAGGAAATGCTTCCGCCGTCCCACGTGATTTCACCAGTGATACTTTCCCCTTCTTCTAAACTTACCATAACATTTAATTGGTTTAGGTAGTTGTCTTCGATAAGGGTGTAATCAATGTTGTTTGCCCTGATATCACTTGTTGCGCTTATGTTTTCAACTACGTTTAAGACAAAGCGTTTACCACGGTCGCTTGCGATAAAGTCGCTTGAAAGTTGACCGTGTAAGTCAATCATAAATGAGCCGACCATACCTTTACCGAATTTCCACTGTGCGTAAATGGGTTCGTTATAATCGCCTTTTAAGATCAAATCTGCGCTGGCACGAACCTTTACACCATAAAAGCCGTTAAGCGATACGGGGATTTTGTCGAAGTCGTCATTTTCTTCATCCCTTACACCGTTTAAAAGCGGACTCATGATATTGTGAATGGTGGGTTGGAAACTTTTAAGTTCGATTTCTTTAATGCTTGAAGATAATAAATCTTTTCTTAACTCGGTTGCGATTGAAGCACCGCTTGAGATTAAGTGAAGTTTATCAACTACTTCTTGTCTTTTCTTAACAGTTAATTCTGGACTGTCTGGAACGGCTTCTACGTCGTTGCCGAGCCAAATTGCACGAAGTAATGAGTCGTATGCACTTGAAGATTCGGTAAGTTCGCCCGGGACAACTGTAACTTCACCGTTTATCAACTGGTTGGCAAAAGCAGTTGGCTTTGTGTCTGTACCGATGATAACGATTGAAAGTGTAATGCCGTGTTCTTGATAGTTTTCGTAAACTAACTGTTCAAAGGTCTGTTGTTCACCTGCGCTGATTAAACCGTCGGTAAGCATGATAATATGCCTACGTTCTACATTAGGATTACCAGCAAGTTGTTGACATGCAGCCGTGTAAGCATCGCAGTAAAGGGTACCGCCACGTGTGTCTTGCAAGGTGTTGATTGCTGCCTTTATCTTTGATTGTTGTGGTAATGGTGTCATAGGTAAAACCATATGGTGTGAACTTTCCATTGCGATAATACCCAAATAATCTCTTTCGGTCAATGCTTCCATTGAAGCGGCAAGACCGATCCTTGCCCACGTGAGCCTTGTATCGCCTGTGCCGTCGTCAGCGGACATTGAACCGGAGATATCGATAAGTCCCATTACGCCAACGGGTGGTGTGTAATTGATTGCTTGGACAGGTAACATATCTTGGTACTTTGTACCGTACATATCGCTTCTGTCATAAGCGTGCGGAATAGGAATCATTTGACCTTCGCTGTTTAATTCCTCGCCGTCGCTACCACCGACTGTAAGCAAACCGCCGCCAAAGTCGTAAACATAACTATATAATATGTCAACAAAACTTTCTTCCATATCGGCGTTTGCAATGTTGTTTAAAATAACTTGGTCGTATTCACGAAGTTCGTCAATGGTCTGTGGGAAGCCTTCTGCACCAATATAAGTATTGGTAACTTGGTACTTGTTGTCCCTTGTAAGTTCTTCATACAAAAAGGCTGCTTCGTCCATTGTTGCATCGCTTCTTGAAACTAACAATACATTGTTGTAAAGTTGTAAGTTAAAGAATGTGCTAAACTTATTGTTTTCTTTAATACCGTCGCCATTTGTAACTACTTCAAAGTCCATTTTGTGGATGCCTTCGGTCTTAAAGACGTGAGTAAATTCAACCGTGTTAATACCCGGTTCAAGGTTGATTGTAAGTTTACCGTAAGTATCGTCAACCACCTTGTTATCAACAAGGGTGATTTCGCTTGTTGCAGAGTAACTTGAATTGAAAGTAAGTTTTAAAGTAATAGGTTCGTTTTGGGTGATTCTGTATTCGGGTAATTCGCAACCTAAAAACTGAATATCATTGCCGTAAAAACCTGCTGGCACATACGCAACATCTAAACGGGTGTTTTGTGCTGTAACGTATTTAATTGCCGTATTTAAATCTTCTTCTGTTTCTTTACCGTCGGTAATAAGTACGATTTTACCTGTGTCGGGGTTGTTGAATAATTCTGCTGTGTATCTTATCGCCTGCGCAATGTTTGTTGATGTAACATCTGGCTTTGGTGCTGATAGATACATATCGTAAATTGTTTCGATTTCCTTAGTTAACGGAACTGCGTAAACTTGGTCAAAACCAAAAGTTACAACGCCTACGCTATAACCATCGTAAACGCTTTCATCAATAATGTTTCTTACAAACTTATCTCTATCTTCTTCGGAATATTCTTCACTGTCGGATAAGTCGACCAAAATGATGATTTCGTTTGTGGTGTTTTTTAGCGAGTAGTTAAATTGCATACCTGCAAGCAACATAATTGCAAGCACCATAACAATGGTGTGAAGTATGATGGATGTGATACGGTTTCTGTTGCGCCTATACCTTTTATTTAATGTAAAGTATGGTATTATCGCAAGCAAAATTGCAGGTATTAATAACAACAATAACCAAGGGTATGAAAAAGAAATTGAAATATTTTCCATAAACTCTCCACCCCCTTACCTGTCTTCACGGAGGTGTAATAACCATTCCGCAAATAAAAGTGCTGTCAACCCGATTGCAAAGTATAAAAGCCAATCTTCAACGAAGTTCTTTTCTTCACTGTTTGCATATGGGTTGTAAACTGTATCTGCCTCTGGGAAACAATTACCTTCGGCATAAGGAATTTTTACATAAATTTGTTCGGTCAAGATTTCACCAGAGAAAAGTTCTTGACTTAAGGTGTAACTGCCCGGCAAAGATACCGTTGCAGCAACCGGGAATTCAGTATAAACTTGTTCAAATTCAAAGCCTTTAAGTGTGATTGCGTTGCCACGTGTACTTAAATCAATGCCCTTGTTTACTTCGAATACGTTAGATTGAACCATTGGTGGGAAGAAGTATTCAAATAAATTGTGGAAAAAGAGCGGGAATTCAATAAGTAGTGGGAAATTTGAATAATGTAAACTGAAGTTTAAGTATACCACTTTTGTTTGGTTTGTGTTGCAAACGAGCATTATTGGTTGTCCCATTGCGGACAAAACAACTTCGTAAGCGGAATCATAATCTACCACAGAGAAGTAACTTGTAATGTTAATGCTTGATGCGTCCATACCCTTTAAAAGTGGGTGGTCAGCAGTTTTATCTAATGCGATACCGCCAGCGACCGAAACGGCTTGTTCATTACCGATAATTACGCCCGTGCCAGAGATGTTTGCTTGCGGTGCGATAATCAATGATACGCCGTCAACGGGAAGTGTTGGTGGCATTTCGTTATGCTCGTAAATGTATAAGTCAAAGCCTTCGGTTTTTGCTTCTTCGATAAATGCTGTACTTGAAATAGAAAATTCGTACCTGTCTGCGTATAAAGCACTCATTGAGAATAGTGCTGCGTTAATAAATGGGTTTGGCAAGGTACTTGTGTATTGTACATTTAATGGGCTTTTTTGTCCGCCGTAAATGTAAATTTCGTTATCTTCATAAAAATTATCTTCGTAATAAATTTCCGGCTTACCTGATGGATCGGTTGCGACAGAGTCAACAACTGATACGTGGACATTATTATATAAATAAATGTCGAGTGGTAAGTCGCAAATTATTGTGTTTTCGGGTACGGTAATTGATGAATCTAACGGTTGACTTCTAAAATTCAATGTGTAAACAATGTCTTGTTCAAAGTCAAGGTGTTTTTGTACAACACGGATATCTTGTTCTTCTTCGTTTACGCCCTTGATTTCGAGCATTACTGCGCAGTCAACAAATGGTCTGCCGTAAGAGCCTAATTCAATGGTGTAATTGTAGAAGTTGTCTTCAAGCGTTGCGTAAGCATCTAAAATTGAGATGTTCCATTCTTCTTCATAATCTACGTTGTGCAAATTTACGCCGGTTGGAAGGTGTAAATATTCCGTATCGGTGTAAAGGTGAATTGCTGTGCTTTCGTTTATGAAAATAATGTCTTCACAAAGTTGCAAAGCCTTTTCTACATCGGCTTCCCCGTAAGAGCAAGCGTATGGATCACCTGCTAATTCGTTAAGCGTATTATATAATTCGTTTGCACGTTCGTATGTAAGCCTACTTCCGATTAAAAATTCTGGGGTGTCGTCTGCGATGATTACGGAAACTTTACCCTCTTTCCTAAATGTATAATCGGCAAGGTCGATAGCGTCAATTATCGCCCTTTGGAAACGATTTTGATATTCGCCTGTTGCTTCGTCAAGCACAGATTCAACACGCATTGATGCGGAAGAGTCGATGATGATAACGATTTCGTCACCCGATTCTTTGGCGAGTAAAATTTTACCCGGTTGTGCCAAAATGAATGAACAGCAAACAAGTGCCAAAATTTGGCATAAAATCAAAAGCAAATTCCTGAGTTTGCTTATAGGAACACGTTTTTTCTTGTATTTTAAACTTAACTTCCAGATGTACGTACTTGAGATGACACGTTGCTGGTAGTTAGGTCTAATTATATAAATGATTAGTAGGACGATTAAACTTAGTAAGCCCAACAGCCCTAATGGTACTAATAATGTCATGAAATAATACCTACCTTCAATAATTCACCGAAAAGCACCTTTTCAATGGGCATATCGGTGCTTATTGAGATGTAATCAACACCGCGCTTTCGTGAAAAAGTTTTAATGTCATCGTAGAAATCTTTTAACGCTTCCATATACGCTAATTGCGATGAACGTGTAATTCTTATCTTCATGTTCTTATCGTCTGCGATATCAACCGATTCAGAGTCGATAAGGTTTACCCTGCCGTCAAAACTTGGTTCGATTTCTGCAGGGGTTAAGGGTTGGACAAGCATAACCTGACGCTTTTTATAGCAAAGGTAATCAACGCCCTTTTTCCAATTTGCATCGGTAAATAAATCACTGATTATTACCGTTAAACCATTGTTTGAGCCTGTTTCGGTTGAAAGTAAACACTTTTCAACGTCGCTTTCGCCATCGAATTCTAACGTTTCAAGTTGACCGATTGCCCTAAAAAATGCGTTTTTACCAATGATTGTGCCGAAAGGATTTTCTGCCCGATTACCCTTCATTAAATGGAAGGATACCTTATCCATGTTATGCACTGCCAAAAAGCCGATTGCTGCCGCAGCCGCTATTGCGTAGGACGCCTTTTCCAGGTTATCCTTACCCATTGATGCTGAACAGTCAATGAAAATTTGTACGTGCATTTGCCTTTCATCTGTAAATAACTTAATGAAATACTTTTCAAAACGACTAAATAAGTTCCAGTCGATACGTCTAATATCATCACCAAGTTGATATTCACGGAAATCGGCAAATTCAACGGTTTGACCATAGGTTGATACCAAGTGTTTACCGCCGAAATACCCTAATAAGTGTGATTTTAAGTTGAATGCAAGCGTTTCAAGCCTGTTGAAAAATTTGTCGTCTAAATTTACGTACTTCATTTATCTACCTTAATTGCCGTAACAACTTTTTACCAAATCTGTGAAAATTGTCCGCTTAAATTTTTGTCAAAAAAGCATTACAATAATTTTATAATCTATAAATTTTTGCACCAAAAAAGGTCAAATTACCCCTTTTTTATTTGGTGCGATAACGGGCTTATAGCCCCACTTTTTGCCAATTTTTATTTGGCTTTTAAACGCACAAAGTCTTGTAACCTAAGATTGAAAGGTTACAAGAACAATAAGCGATAAAATATCTAATTTTTATTTGATTTTGTACTTTTTGGCAAGTTCTTCCAAAATCATATCGATAACTTGGTCAGCACTGATTCTTTCAGCGATTGCTTCAAAGTTAAGTTTAATACGGTGGCGAAGTACCAAGCGTGCCAAGTGGTTGATGTCGCTATACGCAACGTTGTATCTACCCTTGATAAGTGCCAAAACCTTACCAGCGGAGATAAGTGCTTGACCAGCACGTGGACTTGCGCCCAAACGAACGTATTTTTTAGCGGCTTCGGTTGCGCATTCACTGTCAGCGTGTGTTGCAGAAGTTAAAATCATAGCGTATTTTAAAACTTCTTCGCTAACGGGGATTTGGTTTGCGATTTCACGCATTCTTAATAATTCTTCACCCGTACAAGCACGGTCTGCGACTTCTGCCATGGTCTTTTGTGTCATGGTTACGATGTCCATAAGTTCGTTTAAACTTGGGTTTGGTACGAGAAGTTTAAACATGAACCTGTCCATTTGCGCTTCTGGTAATGGATAAGTACCGTCTTGTTCGATTGGGTTTTGGGTTGCAAGTACGAAGAAAGGCTCTGCAAGTCTTCTTGATGTACCCATTACGGTAACGGTGTGTTCTTGCATGGCTTCAAGGAGTGCTGATTGTGTTTTTGGTGTAGCACGGTTGATTTCGTCGGCAAGAATAATGTTACTGAAAATAGGACCTTCTTGGAAATGGAAGGTTGAGTTGCCGTTTTCGTCTTTAACGATGATGTTTGTACCTGTTACGTCGGCTGGCATTAAGTCTGGGGTGAATTGAATACGTGAGAATGGTAAGTCAAATACCCTACCTAATGTTCTAACAAGCCTTGTTTTACCAACGCCCGGTACACCTTCAAGTAATACGTTACCGCCAGCGATCATGGCGATAATTGTACCTTCAACAACTTCTTGTTGACCGATAACGTCACGTCTTATTTGTGTGAAGATTTCTTGAATTTGCTTACTGAATTGATCAATGTCTTGTTGATTGATAGCCTTTACTTCTTGTGTTGCCATTTTTTCTTATTTCCTTAAAATTTTATCGTTTATTTTTTATTTTTTAAAATTATTTTTTGATGTTGTTGTAGTAGCTGTTGATAGCGTCTTCTTCATCATCTGTAAGATCTTTTTTGTTTTCAACTTCGTTGATTGCATCTTTTACTGCTTCGCTGTAAACCTTACCGCCATAATATGTCTTGCCGTCATATACCATGTAGGCATCTTGACCACTTGTTGCTTGGCTTGGGTTATTATCTGGCTTGTCTGGTGATTCTTCAGGGTCTTGCCAATCAGGTCTACCGCCCTGACCTTCTTCACCTTCAGGGTCAACAGGAATCATTGAACTGCCGTCGGTAACTTGCTCTTTTTCATTGATGTTTGCTACTACTTCAAAAATTGCAGTCAATAATGTATCAGATTCAACGTTTAAATCAACGCGGTAAGGTTCTTCATAGCCGTCAGACCAGCGTACAAATGCGTAACCGTAATCGGGTACTGCCATGATGGGCGTGCCAGATTCGCCTTTTACCAAAACTTGTGATTCTTCGCCCATGATAACACCGCTACCTTCAATAACATAATTTAAGTTTACGTATTGGGTGGGAACAGTGTTTATATCTTCAATGATTTGCTTACCTGACCTTATAACGCCCGTTGAAGAAAGTGCGTTGACTGTAATCATGCCGCCACCAAAAATGAAAGCAACGACCAAACAACAGATTACCGGAATTGAAACGACAAATTTGATAAGTTTGCCATCTACCTTTTTTGATGCCTTTGTTGCATCTTCACGTTGAAGTTGAGCAATAAAGGAAGTGTCATCTTTTAATTCGGTCATGGTGATAAGCCTTTCGTCAAGCCCTAATTTATCAAGTTTACGTGCCATATACTTTTCACGCAACTTATATTTTGTGAAAAATAAAAGTACGCCGTAAAGCACTGTTGATACGATAAATACAGGCACTGAAAGCCATACTAATTTTATGTCGAAATACCAAAACGCAAGTGCTGTAATTGCTGTGGTAAGAAAACCGAACACTGCGCCGAGTAATAAAGACTTAATTATACTTTCAAGGATAAACTGCTTTTGATGCACGGAAAATGCTTGGTTTTCAATTTGATTGTTTTTCATGTTGATTACCTCCTTTAGAAAAATTACTGTTTTATGTCGAAAAAATTATTTCCGTTGTGCATTTGTTAGTTATTATACAACACTTGTTTGTCGCTGTCAAACAATTAAACCGCCCTTTTAAATATATTATATTATTTTTTTTATTGTTTGTAACGCCTTAAATCGCCTTGTAAAACAACATTTTTGCATACAATTTTAAAAAATGAATAATCGGCATTTTTTGCCACTTTTGTAAATCGCTTTTAAAATGTGAGATTTTAAGTTTTTGCCACCCCTATAATATTCTACTTTTGCATAAAACCGTGTAAATTTTTACCAGCAAAAATTTTTTTACTTTTTACCAAAAAAATACTAACAACTTTTTTGCAAAAAAAATTTTATTCTATCCCCTTACAATTTACTTTAACCTGATTTTCACCCCTAAATTTGACTATAAAAACGGCAAAAAGTGGCGATAATCGACCTATAGAGGCACTTTTTGAGTTTTTTACACTATTTTACCCTTGTTTTTTTGCCACTTTTTTATAGCAAAAATAATGGCAAAAATAAAGGGCGTAAAAAACGCCCAAAAAATATAAAAATCCGCCTATAAGCCCGTTATCGGGCATTTTTTATCTTTTTTATCCCTAAAAACCGTCATATTTTAAGCCACGTTATCAAAAAAACGATAAAAGTAAAAAACGTCTAATTAAAAAAGGGCTTTAACGGGCTTTTTAGGGGAAATTTAAACTTTTATAATTTGGTTTAAAGCCGTTTTGGTTTTTGCCATAAATTTGGGTAAAATGAGACTAAAAAACCAACACATATGCCGATGTCGGCGGTTTTTTTAATTAAATTTGCCACAGTAAAAAGTTTTTAAAATTAAGTATGAAAAACGCCTGCCCCAGCGTTTAGCCAAGGCAGGCGTTTTTTAATTTAACACAAGTTTAGAGAAACTTGGTAATAGTGATATTATGCTTCGACGTAATCGAAGATAATGTTTGCGTTGCAACCGCCGTCCCAACTTACACTACCGTTATCCATCCAATTGGATGTTTCGTCTTTACTGAACTTGAAGCAAATGGTTTGTTGTTCAGTCCAGAATTCAAATACATCACGACCGAAGTAGGTTTGTGGTGATTTGTGGAATACGATCTTTTCAACAGCGGTACAGCCACTGAATGCTTCCCAACCGATTTCATCAAGGTTTTGACTTAATGTAATGCTTGAGAGTGCTGTACAACCACTGAATGCTTGGCTACCGATTGTGGTAACTGTATCAGGAAGAACGATTGATTGAAGTGATGTGCAGTCAAGGAATGTTGAAGTACCGATGGTTAAGAAACCTTCTGGTAAGATAACTTCACGCAAGTTAGCACAGTAACGGAATATACCACCTGTTGTTGAGTATGAAGCCTTTGCTGTCTTTGTTGCCTTAAATTCTGTTACGCCACTTGGGATAGTAATAGAGATAAGACCTGTATTTTCGAAGCAGTAAGTACCAATGTATGTCAAACTTTGTGGTAATGTGATTGCTTGCAATGATGTGCAGTTTTGGAACATGTAACTACTTAAATCGGTAATGCCCTCGCCGAGAGTTACGTTTGAAAGCATTGAAGCGTCTTTGAACATGTAGTTACCGAGAGAGATAGGTGTACCATCTTCTTGAATGTTTGCTGGGATGTTGATTGTTGTTAAACTGTCGCAACCAGCGAAAGCGTATGTACCAATCTTTGTAACGTTTGAACCGATTGTAACATTTACTAAACTATCGCATTCGTAGAATAAGTAGTTAGGAATGTCTGTATCGATAGAAACGGTTTCAATCTTACTGCCACTAAATACTGAGTTAGTTGATGAAGAACCATTCAATTTAACGCCTTGTGGAATTGTTACGTTTTTGATGCCTGAACCATTGAATGCACCGTAACCAAGTTCGGTAACGGTTGCTGGGATTTCTATTGTTTCAAGTGATGTACAGTTACGGAATGCGTAACCACCGATCAATGTAACTTCGCCAAGGAATGTAACTGTTGTAAGGTTTGTACAACCATCAAATACATAACCAGATGAGTAACTTGAACCAATCTTTGTAACGCCAGCGGGGATAGTAACCTTTGTCAAGCCTGTTGCGTCAGCAAAACTTTGGTTTGGAATTGATGTCATATCGTCTGGTAAAACGATTTCTGTGATTAAATCACAACCAGCGAAAGCATAGCCACGGATTGTAACGCCACTTGGAATGGTTACAACACCGTTTGTACCTTTTGCTGCGCCTGGAACGCAAACGATTTCTAATTCTGATGGATCAGTGATGTTAATCAATGCGCCGGTGGTTGGATCTGTTGTGAAGTTTGTGTTGCCTTCTGCAACGTCAAAGCCTGTTAAGTTCTTGTTATAAGCGAATGCGCCCATACCAAGGTTAGCAGATTTTGCGAGTAAGCCAGATGGAATTGTGTACCTTGTTGCGCCTGTGTTAGCAAATGCCCTTGTACCAACAACTGTTACGGTTGATGGGATATCCATTGTGAGTGATGTACAACCATAGAATGCATAACCGCCGATCTTGGTAATTACGCCCAAGAAGTTTACGGTTGTTAAGTTTGTACAACCTGCGAATGTGTAAGCACTGCCTGTTGCTGAACATGCTGTTGCGCTTGTACCAATCATCTTAACGCCAACAGGAACATCGATTGATTTTAAGCCTGAGTTCTGGAATGTGTAAGTGCCAAGGAAGTTAAGTGATGAACTTTCACCGAATGTAACGGTTTCTAAACCGGTACAACCATCGAACATGTGTGTTGTCAATGCTTTTACGCCATCAGGAACAGCAAACGTTTTTAATTTAACGCATGCTTCTGCTGGATCGATAGTGGTGTTGCCCTTGTAACTTGAGAACATGTAAGTACCTAAGGTTGTTAAACTTGAACCTTGTGTGAAGTTTACACTTTCTAAGTTAATACAACCGCTGAAGCAGTATGTACCAAACTTAGTTAAGGTATCAGGAATGTCGATTGAAACTAAACTTCTGCAGTTTGTGAAAGCATAGTTGCCGATTTCTTTCAAACCTTCTGGTAAGTTGATTTCAGCCAAACTTGTACAACCTGTGAATGCATAGTTGTTAATCTTTGTAACAGTTTGAGGTACTACGAATAATTCAATACTTGTACAGTTTTGGAATGCATTTGTGCCGATTTCAGTGATTGCTGAGTTGCCAGCAAAGTTTACTGTTTGTAAGTTAGCGCAATTTGCAAACAAATATGATTCAATTTTTTTAATGCCTTCTGGCAATGTGATTGATGTGATAGATGTACCACGGAATGCACTTGCCTTAATGCTTGTTAACTGACTGCCTTCTTCAAATTCGATTGAAGTAAGAGCTGTACAGTTGTAGAATGCTGAACCGTTAATCGTTGTAACTGATTTAGGAATTACAATAGATTCAAGTGCTGTACATGGTGTGTATGTTGTACTTGTTAATGATGAGTAACCGAATGCGTAAGAGCCGATTGATGTTAAACTTGTACCGCCGGTAGCGTCTTTTACAAAGTTAACTGCCCTTAATTTATCGTTACTTACGAATGAGTAGTTGCCGATTGTAACAACTGTTGATGGGATGTCGATTGTTTCGAATGATGCGCCACGGAAAGCGTAGTTGCCGATTGTTTTAAGTTTTGAATCTGCTGGGAATGTAACTGATGTTAAGTTTTCACAGAATTCAAATGCAGAAACATCGATTTCGATAACGCTTGCTGGGATTTCGATTGAAGTGATACCGCTTGAATTGAACATATCTTCAGGGATAATGCTGAATTGTTCAGAATTTGGTAAAACAACTTCTTTCAAGTTTGTACAACCCATGAACATTGAAACACCAACTTCGTTGCCCTTTAAAGCACTTGGCTTATCCGGGTCGTTTTGGAATACAACTTTTGTCAAGTTTGCGCAGTTGGAGAACGCACCATCACCAATTCTTTCAACGGTGTAAGGAATGTAAAGTTCGGTAATAGTATTTTGTTCTTCAAATACGAATGAACCAATTTCAACAATGCCTTCTTTAATCGTTAATGGACCAGATGGTAATGTACCATAGATGAACATGATACCTGTGCCGTCTGTGTTATAGATGAAAGGTTCGCCTGCAACGGTCTTGAATGATGGGTGTGTTGCCGGGATGTTGATTGTTGTAAGGTTTGGACAATCTTTAAATACGTATTCAATATTTGTAACTGAATTTGAAAGGTTTACTGTAGTTAATGCATAACAGTTGTAGAATAATCTACCCTTGTTTGAAACTACTGTTGTGCCACCGCCCAAATCGAGTTTGCCGGAAATTGTTTCCGGGAATGTGAATTCGGTAAGAGCAGTTTGTGCAAATGCCTTGTATTCAATAATTTCGAGTGCGGACTTGCCAGCATTGTCACCGTCTTGGTAAGTTTCAAGTGTAATGCTTGCTAAGTTTGAAGCACCGCTGAATGCGTTGTAACCAATCTTTGTAACTGTCTTTGGAATTACCATTGAGGTAAGACCTGTCATACCACTGAATGCATTGCTTGAAATTTCTTTTAAGCCGTCAGGAAGTGTGATAGACGTAATCTTCTTACAACCACTGAATGATGAGCCCATTTTTTCAAGTTTACTATTTGCACCGAAAGAAACTGTAGTGAGTTCTGGTGAATAGTTAAACACATAGGTCATTGATTTAACGCTACCTGGAACAACAATGCTTGTAAGGTTTGAATAACCGAGTGTGCCGTACATTGTGTATCCGTCTGGTGATGAAGATTCAGGAAGATTGATTGATGAAAGTTTGCTACAACCATAGAATGTGTAGTAAAGTGCTGCATCATTTGTTGCTGTACCAGCGTCAGCAAGTTTTGAAACGCCTTCGCCGTAGAATTCAACACTTTCTAATGCTTCACAATAATAGAAAGCATTTTTACCGAGATATTCGATGGTGTTAGGAATTCTTACACGTACGAGTGTTTGGTTAGCGTTATCTGAACCGTAATTTGAATAGTAACCCATTAAGTAGTCACCAATGTGAGTTGTCCTTTGTGGGAAATTAAGTTCGGCAACAGGTACATATGAGAATACGCCTGTGTAAGAAACGCCGTAACCACTGCTACCAGAAGTACCGTCTGCGATAACTAATGGTGCAACGTATGTGCCGTCTTCGTTCTTAGCGTCGTTGCCTTCTTCAAAGGTAATACTTGTGAGTGATGTGCAGTAGTAGAATGCTCTATCGCCTATTTCTGTTACCGAATTAGGAATAACGATTGATTCTAATGCCGAGCAGTAGTAGAATGCGTATTCGCCAATACGTGTAACTGATTGAGGAATTGTAACGCTTACTAAGCTTTCTGACCAATAGAACATTCTGTCAGCGATTTCTGTTAAGCCTTCAGGAAGTTCAATAGTAGTGATTAAACTGTTGTAGAATGCTTGTTGACCGAATGTTAAGGTTGCGCCTTGTTCGATGCCTTGACTGAATGTAAGTCTTTCTGCTTGTGAGTAAGCAAATGCCTTATCGCCAATGGTGGTAACTGTCTTTGGTACGTCGATTGTGCCTGTCAATGCTGATGGGCAGAATAACAATGTAACTAAGTTACCGTTAGCATCTTTTTCATATAAGATACCGTTATGTGTACCATATTTGGGGTTGCTTTCTGCAACGATTACGCTTGTCAATGCTGAACTTGAAGTGGTGTAGAACATGTTGAAGATTTCTTTCTTCAAGGTTGAGTCGTAACCGTATTTAATAACTGTAAGTGTTGATGGTAACGTAACGCTTTCTAAGCCATAGCAGTAGTAGAATAATTGTGCGCCAACTTCGGTTACCCTTTCAGGTAATACCATAGTTGTAAGTTCATTACAATACATGAATACTGCTTCGCCTAAAATTAAGTTTTCAGTACCGCCTTCTTCAAAGACAACTTCTACCAATGCGTCGCAGTCATAGAATGCTTCGTTACCGATAGACGTAACATTTTTACCGATTGTTATCTTTGTCAATTTATCTCTGTCACGGAATACGTTTGAACCGATTGATGTAACGGTTTCAGGTGTTACATATTCGCCTTCTTTTTCAGCTGGGTAGAATAAAATGTTTGTAACTGCCTTATCGTAAACAACGTTATCGATAACAGAGTAGTTTGTGTTGTTAGGATCTACGTTTACATTGATTAACTTTGGACCGAATACGCCGGCAATTTCAAGTTGGCTTGCGTTTGGACCGATGTTCAATGTTTTAACATAATATGTTGGGGCTGTTGTAGAGTTTGTAACTGTACCAAATGCGCCGTTAGCAAAGCCAGAGCAGTCGTAAGAGTCGAGTGTAACGGTTACAAGCTTTGAACATGCACCAAATGCACCAACACCAAGTTCTTGTAAGTTTGCTGGAAGTGAAACTGATGTGAATAATGCATCTGATAAACTGTAGAATGCTTCGTTTTTGATAACTAATGGGTTATCGTTGATTGTGCCTTGGAAAACAAGGTTTTCAATAGCGTTACAACCACGGAATGCTGCTTCACCGATGTATGTAACATAGCCAGGAATGATGATTTCGGTAAGTTTTGTGTTGCCGTAGTATGTGTATGGGTTTACGCTTGATGTTGTGTTTTCAAACCTTGATGTGAAAGCGATTTCGCCGATACGTGTAACGCCTGCAGGAATTGTGTAACTACCGCCACGACCAACTGGGAAGTAAACAAGTGTTTTAACACCTAATTCGTCTGTAGAGATAACTACGCCGTCAATAGATGAGAACTTGCCGTCATCACTTGCGAAGTTTACTGCTGAAAGTTTAGCACAACTTCTAAAGATGCTACCTGTGATTGATTCAAGGCGTGATGGGAATGTGATTTCAAGTAAGTTTGAACAACCATAGATTGCTTCGTCGTCGATGCTAAGTGGAACAACTTCTTCGCCTTCTGCGGTTTCTTCAAACACGATTGAAGTTAAGTTTGTGTTGTAATAGAAAGCATTCTTTTCGATCTTTTGAACGCTTGCCGGTAAGGTAACAGTGTTAATCTTGGAAGCGTTTTTGAAGATGCTTGCTGAAATTGTTTGAACGCCATCAGCAACAACGATATCGCCAGATTTTGCGTATGGTACTGCGAAAAGTTCAACTGCGTTTGTTACTTCATTGTTTCTGTAAACAATACCATCTTTTGACCAGTATGGACCGAGTTCGCCAGTAGCACTACCTGTTTCGTAAATGTTGATGTTGCTCAATTTTGTACAACTTTGGAATGCTGAACCTGTTTGGTTGATACCTTCGATACCAACGAAGATGTATTCGATTGTATCAGGTACATTGATTGTTTCAAGTCTGTTGCATGATGCGAATGCGCCAGAGTCGATTGTTGTAACCTTTTTACCATTATATGTTGCTGGAATGGTGATTTCGGTTACGAGTGAGATATAATTGCCTGCTGATACTGCATAGCCGTCGCTTAATTCGTCATAGGTAAATACCAACGCTTCAACGAAGTTAGCGGTAAGTGTTACGTCGCTGATACGGTCGTATTTAGCGAGTGCGTTACCGAGTTCGTCGGTGTATTTAACTGAACCTAAGTACCAACCGCTAAACGCATAACCGTTTGGCTCGATTTGTGGTACGGGCAAGGTGTATTTTTCGTTGTAGTAAACTTGGACTGTGTCGGTAAGTTGTTCGCCACCGTCTTCCCAATTAAGTGTTACATTAAAGGGCTTTGGTGTCCAGTTTGCGTACATGGTTACGTCATTTTTAAGTGTAAAGATGCCGTCTTCATATTGCTTACCGTTTGAACTTGCACCGCCTACCGTGTTGTACCAACCGTCAAAGTTGTAACCACCTTTGATACTTTCAGGAAGTGTTAAGTGGTCGCCGTCAGCAACATATTGTGTTGCTACGCTTGTACCACCGTTTACTTCGTAGTAAACTGTGTAAATGCTTACATCGATTGATGCGGCAGTTGAATCGATTTTATTGCCATATGCTGCAACTTGGATGGTGTATTCACCGCTTCTTGTAAAGGATACAGGGATACTGTGTGTGTTTGCATCCAAAACAACAGGTTCGTTTGTGCCAACGGTTACACGGAATCTTTCTGCGCCAAAGACGTTACCCCATGTTAAGTAACCATCTTGGTATTCGATAAGATCGGGTGTCATTTTTGCCAAGTTGCTGATTTCAACTTCGTCTGAATAAAGTGATGATTGTGTACCAACTTGGAGTTGAACTTGAACTGTCCATTTATCCATGCCAGCGAAGTTGCTTTCGTCAAGAAGGAGTGAGTTTGTTGTTGTTGTAAGAACCTTACTACCAATCTTTACCCTATACGTTGCGCCTTCAACGTTATCCCAAACGAGAGTTTTTTCGTTTAACATAATGTTTGTTGGGCATGCTAAGGTTGATTTGTTGTAAGTAACGCTTACTGCTTCTGGTGAGTAATAGTTGTTTGCTTCTGGTTGAACGCTTACTGTGATACTGCCAGCGTCGTATGATTTGAGTGAAATTTGTGTTTCGCTGATGTATTCAACAGTTTCGCCGTTTGCGGTTGTAACTGTTACTGCGTAACTTGTTGCGTTTTTAACTGCGCCCCATGTTACCATACCAGTGTCGCTGTCTACCTTTAAGCCGGTAACTTTGTCTAAACCTTGATAGAAGTTAAATACATTTGACGTTGATGGTAAATAACCTTCTGCTTGTGCGGTTACGGTAAAGTTGATACCGTCTGCTTGCATATCGCAGTTTGCAAAGTTGTATGTTGTGGACATGCCGTTTGAAAGCATTGTGTGCTTATGACCTTTGTTGCCACAATCAATAGTGATAAGATATTCGGTTGCGTTTTCAACAGAGTTATAGGTAAGTGCTGTGCCGTTTGATACTTGGAAGTTAGATACTTTTGCCAAAGCCTTGTTTCTTAAGTATGCAGTACCTGTTTGTCCCCTGTATGAAACGTTTACCCTGTATTCGCCAGCAGGTTGATTTGAGAAAGCAAAATCATACCTTGTTGATGTTGTCGTTTCTGAAACTAAAAGTTCGCCTTCTGGTGAATATACATAAACGCTGTATGTGCCAAGACCTAAATTGTTCCAGCTGATAACATCGTTGCTAACAGATACAACGGGCGCACTTTGTTTCCAAACTGCGAAAAGTGTTGTGTTTTGATTGAGTTTTTGACCTTCATATTTGTATGTAAGTTTTGTTGGATCTTCATAATCACTTACATACCAACCCAAAAATGTGTAAGAACCAGGTCTACTTGGAGCATCTAAAATTTGCGCTACGCCATTTTGAGTTTTTGAAGTAGTTACGCTTGCGCCGTCGTAGTTAGGATTATATGTAACTACAAATTCGTTTTCAGCCGCTTGACCGTAAGATGCATACAATGTGATGTCTGCTGTTACTGCTTCGCCGCCAAATTGATAAGGTTGGTTAAATGCTTCGTCTTTATACCAGCCCAAGAAAACTTTACCGGGTGAATGTGGGTCTGCTGGTTTTTCAACAGTCTTACCATGACGTACCTGTTGTGCTGGTACGCTTGAACCACCCTTTGAGTCAAAAGTAACTGTAAAAGTTATATCTTTCAAGAATATGTAAGTGTTTGACCTGAAAAGTACACTTAATACATTGTTACTATAAGTTGCTTGTGCTACATAATCGATAGAGTCGCCAAAGTTTAATGTCAATTTATAGGCATCGTCTTCATCTTTAACACAAGTACCACTTAAGTTTTCGTCAGCAAGTACAAGCGAGGTTGAACCGTCTTCGCCGATAGTCAAAGTAGATTCTTCACCATCGACAACGCAGTAATAACTGCCTACCTCATCGCCTGCCTTATAGTCGCTATCTGTCTTTTCCTTACATGCAGCAAATGCCAAAACACTTACTAACATAATAGCCGAAAGAATGATAACGCTCAGCCGTTTAGTGTTCATAAAAGCCTCCTATTGTAAATTTTCTATAAATTGTAAAAAATATTACAAAAAATTTATATGCGTTTATTATATCATTATATAATTGTCGCTGTCAAATGCTTTTTAGCAATTTGAAAAAATTTAATAAAATTTTAAGACAAAAAATTGATGTTTAAAATCATTGATTTTATGCGAGATTTTAAAGATTTTGCATAAAATTTTACATAAAAGTATAAAAAAATTTCGGTTGCCCACGCCAAACAACCGTTTTTCAGCAGAAAACAAACATCAAAAAAACTTTAGTCCCCTAAAGAAATTTTTGCAGTGTTAAATTTTGTGAAAGAATTCACCTTTTTATAATGTTTTTGTAAATTTTTATTAGTTTTAAATTTTTTGCCCTGTCTTTTTAAAAAAATCGGCGAATTTTTACTTTTTTATTTAAGCAAAATCAAATGATAAAAATATAAAAAACAACTTTTGAAAAAAGTAAACTTTAAAAAACAAATTTATTTATTTATTTATTTATATTTTATCCTTATAAAAATATGCTAATTTAAATAAAAATTTGCTAATTTAATTTAAAACGAGCAAAAAAATGGTTAAATTTAGCCAAAAGTGGCGATAACGGGCTTATAGGCGGACTTTTAAAAAAACCGCCCTTAAATTTGCCCTTTTTTAGCAAAGAAAAAGCGTCTACCCCGGCAGTAACCGAAGTAGACGCTTTAATTTAATTTACAAGTAAAAACTTGTTTTAAATTGTGTTATGCTTCAACATAGTTGAAAACAAAGGTTGCTTCGGACGAACTTGCCCAACTTGAAGTTGTGGTTTGTGTCCAGTTTGTAGTTTCTTCTTCGCCGAACATAAAGTATACAGTTTGGTCTTTAGTCCAGTTTAAGAATACATTTGTACCGAAGTAAGTTTGTGGTGAAGCCTTAAATACAAGTTTTTTAATGCCTGTACAATCTGCAAACGCTTGGTAACCAAGTGAGTCAAGGCTTGATGGTAAAGTGAGTTCTTGAAGTGATGTACAGCCGTTAAATGCGTTGCTACCGATGATTGCGGTATTGTCTGGCAATACAACGTTTACAAGTGATGTGCAGCCTTGGAATACGCCTGCACCCATGCCTTCGAAACCTTCTGGGAAGATAACTTCACGTAAGTTTTCGCAGCCTTTGAAGGTGTATGCCGTTGATGAATATGTCATAGTAGCAGTTGGGCTTGATTTAAGAGTTTTTACGCCAGATGGGATGGTAAGTGTTTCAAGACCAGATTCGCTGAAGCAGTAAGTACCGATATGTGTCAAAGACTGTGGTAAAGTGATTGTCCTTAATGATGAGCATCTTTGGAATGTGTAGTTGCCGATTTCGGTAATGCCCTCTTCTAAGGTAACATTTGCTAAACCTGTGCAGTCTTGGAAAAGGTATGTACCAAGTTTGATTGGTGTGCCTTCGGTATTAACGTTTGCGGGGATACTGATTGAAACTAAGCCATCGCATTTTGAGAATGCGTCGTTGCCAATGCTTCTTACGTTTGGACCGATTACAACGCTTACTAAACTGTCTGAATCGTAGAACAAGTAATTTGGAATATCTGTGTCGATATTAACCTTTTGAATTAAACTTTGACTGAAGATTGCGGTTGAAGAAGAAGTACCCTTTAACTCTATACCAGCGGGTATTGTAAGTTCGGTAAGACCTGAAAGTTTGAATACGCCGTAGCCGAGTTGTTCAACCGTGTTAGGAATTTCAAAAGATGTAAGCGATGTACAACGTTCAAATGTGTAACCGCCCAAAAGGGTGATGTTGCCAAGGAATGTAACGCTTGTCAATGATGTACAGCCCGAGAACATGTAACCTGATGAATAACTTGAACCAATTTTTGTGATACCAGCCGGGATAGTAATTGAAGTTAAGCCCGTAGCATCGTAGAATGTGTAATTGTTAAGTACTGTCATGTCGTCAGGTAAAACGATTTGAGTTATCTTATCGCAACCAGCGAAAGCGTAACCACGGATTGTGTCGCCACTATTTATAGTAATAGTACCGTTATCCCCTGCTAAACTTGCCGGGAAGCAGATAAATTCTTGTGTGCCGTCAGCGTTAGGTACAGAAAGTGCGCCCGTTACGGCATCTACTTTGAAGTCTGTATTGCCTTCAGCGATAGTAAAGCCTGTAAGTTTTGTGTTGTAAGCAAATGCGCCGTCGCCTATTGAGGATGAACCTGAAGATAAGCCTGCTGGGATGGTGTAATTTGTTGTAGCAGTGTCAGCAAACGCCAACTTACCAATTAAAGTAACGGTTTGTGGGATGTCCATTGTAAGTGAAGAACAGCCGTAGAACACGTAAGCACCAATCTTTGTTACTTCGCCAAGGAACGTAACGCTTGTTAAGTTTTCACAACCGGCAAAAGTGTATGCTGCGCCCGTTGTTGTACAACTTGTTGCGCTTGTGCCGAGTTCTGTAACGCCATCAGGAATAACGATTGATTGTAAGCCTGAATCACGGAAAGTGGACTGACCAAGGAATGTAAGTTGCGAACCTTCGCCAAATGTAACAGTTTCTAAAGCGGTACAACCCATAAACATATAGTTACCTAATGCGGTAACGCCATCAGGGATAGCAATGCTTCTTAAACTTATACATGAGTTTGCTGTTGTGCCGTACCCAGCGAATACATAAGTACCGAATGATACAAGTTGAGAATTTTCGCCGAATGTAACAGTTTCTAAAAGTTCACAACCACTGAATGCGTAGTTACCGATCTTTGTAATGCTGTCTGGGATAGCGATTGATGGTAAAGATTTACAATTTGTAAATGTATACGATTGAAGTTGAGTTAAGTTTTGTGATAATTTTACGCTTGTTAAGTTTTCACAGCCCATAAATACATATGTGCCGAGTGAGGTAACAGTGTCAGGTATCGCAATGCTTTCTAAACTTGTACAATTTTGGAATACATAGTTACCGATTGTCTTTAACTGAGATGCTTCGTCAAAAATTACCGTACGAAGGTTTGCACAACCATTAAATATGTAGTTATCAAAAGTGGTGATTGATTGTGGTACAACGAAAGTTTCGATTGCGGTGTTACGGAAAGCACTGTAACCAAACGCTGTAAGTGTGGTACCTTCTTCAAACACGAAAGACCTAAGTGATGTACAGTTATAGAATGTGTAACCTTGAAGTTTAGTAACCGATTTAGGAATTACGATAGATTCAAGCGAGATACAAGGTGTATATGTTGTTGAAGTCATGCTTGAATAACCGAACGCATAGTTGCCGATTGTAGTCAAACTTGTGTTGCCGTTTTCGTCCTTTTCAAAGATTACTTCCCTTAACGCAACGTTACTGATAAATGCGTAAGTACCGATAGTTTTAAGGCTTGAAGGAAGTGAGATTGTTTCAAACGCTGTTTCACGGAATGCATAGTTGCCGATTGTGGTAAGTTTGCTACCCTTAGCGAATGTAAGTGATGTCAAGTTGTTGCAGAATTCAAATGCAGATGGACCGATTTCAACGATATTTGCAGGAATTTCAAATGAAGTTAAGCCCGAGCCGTTGAAGGTGTCTTCTGGGATGGTTGTAAACTGTTCGCTTGTAGGAAGTACAACTTCTTTCAAGTTTTTACAGTCTTTAAATAATGCAACGCCCACGTGGTCTTGTTTTAAAGCACTTGGTTTTTCCGGGGTGTTTTCAAACACTACCCTTTCCAAACCTTGACAGTTAGCAAATGCGCCGTCGCCAATCTTTTCAACAGTGTAAGGTACGTGGATTTCGGTAATTTTATCTTGACCATCAAATACGTAAGGTGCTATTTCTAAAATACCTTCTTTAATTTCGAATTTACCTGCCGGCAATGTACCGAAAACGTACAAAATGCCCGTGCCTTCTGCGTTGTAAATGTAAGGTTCACCTCTGACTGTCTTAAAGTTTTCATGACTGTCGGGGATGATGATTGTGGTAAGGTTTGGACAATCTTTGAACACGTATTCGATGTTCTTGATTGAGTGTGAAAGTGTTACGGTGGTTAAGCCGTAGCAATTATAGAACAACCTACCTTTGTAATCAACGTTTGTTGTACCGCCGCCAAGTGCAATGTCGCCACTAATAGATTCCGGGAAAGTGAAACTTGTCAAAGCGGTGTTTGCAAATGCCTTATAATCGATTTCAACAAGGCTTGTTTTGCCCATATTTTCGCCTTCGGTGAATGTTGCAAAGACGATATCACTTAAACTTGTGCAGTTTAAGAATGCGTTGTAACCAATAGAAGTAACAGTTTTTGGTATTACTATCGATGTAAGGGCTTTTAAGCCAGAGAATGCGCTGTAGTTAATTGTTTCTAAACCATCTGGTAAGATGATTGTGTGAAGATTTACTGCTCGACTAAAGCAAGATGAAATTGATTTAAGTTTGCTGTTTTCTGCAAATGTTACTTTTTGTAAGTTTTCGCTGTAGTTGAAAGCAGAGGTCATTGATTTTACGCTTGCAGGAACGACAACTTCTTCAAGATTTGAATAACTGAAACCGCCGTAAATTGAATAGCCTGCTTCTGCGGAAGATTCTGGGATGTTTATCGACCTTAAACTCTTACAGCCGTAGAATGTGTAATAGATTGCAGAATCGTCATAGTCAGGGCCACGGTCGGCAAGTTTTGAAAGTCCTTCGCCAACAAATTCTACCGTTTCTAAGCCTTCGCAGTAGTAGAATGCACGTGCGCCGAGATATTCGATTGACATAGGAATTACTACGCGTTTAAGTGTTTGGTTACCGCTTGATGAGTAGCCATACATTAAGTTGTTTGCAATATGTGTTGTCCTTTGTGGGAAGATAAGTTCTGTAATAGCAGTGTTGCTGAGTGCGCCCGGCGATGCAACTAATGAACTTGAAGAAGTTGATTTTGCGTTTGCAAATACCAATGGGTTTACATAAGTGCCGTCTGGGTTTTTAGCGTCGTTGCCTTCTTCAAAGGTAATACTTGTGAGTGACGTGCAGTAGTTGAATGCTTTATCGCCTATTTCTGTTACCGAATTAGGAATAACGATTGATTCTAACGCCTTACAGTAGTAGAAGGCGTACTCGCCAATGCGTGTTACAGTTGACGGAATGGTAATGCTTACAAGAGATTCGCTGTAATAGAACATTCTGTCAGTGATTTCTGTCAAGCCTTCAGGAAGGTCGATTTTTGAAATTTCACTGCTGTAAAATGCCTGTTCGCCAAAGATCAAGGTTGCGCCTTGTTCGATGCCTTGACTAAATGTAAGCCTTTCTGCTTGAGAGTAAGCAAATGCCTTTTCACCAATCTTTGTTACGGTGTTAGGAATATCAATTACGCCCGTAATTGAAGATGGGCAGAACAACAAGGTAACCAAGTTGCCGTCAGTATCTTTTTCAAATAACATGCCGTTAAGTGAGCCGTAGTTTGCGTTGCTTTCGCTTATGTTGATTGCACGCAAAACTGATGACGATGTGCCACTAAACATGTTAAAGATGTCTTTTTTGAGTGTTGAGTCGTAACCAAATTTGATTGATTGAAGTGTGGATGGTAAACTTACTGTTTCAAGTGAGTTGCAGTAATAGAAAAGTTCTGAACCAACTTGTGTAAGTCTTTCGGGTAAAGTGATGTTTTCGATCAATGAGCAGTACGTAAATACGCCATTGCCTAAAACCAATTCACTGCTGCCGCCGTCCTCGAAGATTACGCTTACAAGTTCGTCGCAGTCATAGAATGCTTCGTCGCCGATAGACGTAACATTTTTGCCGATTACAATACTTGTCAAGCCGTCCCTATCACGGAAAACGTTTGCGCCGATTGAAGTAAGTGTTTCAGGTGTTACGTATCCGCCATATTTAGCAGATGGGTAGAATAATACGCTTGTAACCAACTTATCGTACACTACGTTATCGATAACAGAGTAGTTTTCGTTGGTAGGATCTACGTTTACTTTGATTAACTTTGGACCGAAAACGCCGGCAATTTCGATTGCGCTTGCGTTAGGACCAATGTTTAAGGTTGTAACGTAATACGTTGGGGCTGTTGTTGAAGTGGTAACTGTACCAAATGCGCCCGTTTCAAAACCTGAACAGTCGTAAGAATTTAAGTTTACTGTAAGAAGTTTTGTACAGTTGCCGAACGCACCTGCGCCAAGTGATACCAAGTTGCCGGGAAGGGTTACCGTTGTAAACCTATCGTCAGTGATGCCGTAAAAGGCTTCGTTTGCGATTGTCAATGGGTTGTCGGTAATTGTACCTAAGAAGTTGATTCTTTCAAGAGCAGTACAAGCACGGAATGCTACTTCGCCGATATATGTAACATAGCCCGGAATTGTGATTTCGGTAAGTTTTGTGTTGCCGTAGTATGTGAATGGTGTAATGGTTGAAGTTGTGTTTTCAAACCTTGTTGTAAACGCCAAATCACCGATACGTGTTACGCCTGATGGTATTGTGAACTCGCCACCCCTTGCGATTGGGAAGTAAACAAGTGTTACAACGCCCAATTCGTCTTTAGAATATACGATACCGTCGTCGCTGTAATAATTACCGCCGTCGCCAGAGACGTTTATCGTTGCAAGTTTAGAACAACTTCTAAAGATGTTGCCTGCAAAGTTTGTTAAGCGTGAAGGAAGTGTTGCTTCAAGCAAGTTTGAACAGATATAGAAGGCTTCTGTTTCAATTTCGAGTGGAACTGCTTCATCGCCTTCTGGGGTTTCTTCAAACACGACTGATGTCAAGTTGGTGTTTGAGTAGAATGCACGGTATTCGATAGATTTTACGCTTGCTGGGAAAACAACTGTGTTGATTTTTGACAAATATTTAAATGTGTTAGAAGTGATTGTTTCAACGCCGTCAGCGATTACGACAGTACCGGATTTTGCGTAAGGTACAGCGAAAAGTTCAACTGCGTTTGTTACTTCATTGTTTCTGTAAACGATGCCGTCCACCGACCAATATGGACCAACTTCGCCAGCAGAACTACCTGTTTCGTAAATGTTAATGTTACGAAGTAATGTACAGCCTTGGAATGCAGAACCTGTTTGGTTGATACCTTCGATACCAACGAAAATGTATTCGATTGTATCGGGTACATTGATTGTTTCAAGTCTGTTGCATGATGCGAATGCGCCAGAGTCGATTGTTGTAACCTTTTTACCATTATATGTTGCTGGAATGGTGATTTCGGTTACGAGTGAGATATAATTGCCTGCTGATACTGCATAGCCGTCGCTTAATTCGTCATAGGTAAATACCAACGCTTCAACGAAGTTAGCGGTAAGTGTTACGTCGCTGATACGGTCGTATTTAGCGAGTGCGTTACCGAGTTCGTCGGTGTATTTAACTGAACCTAAGTACCAACCGCTAAACGCATAACCGTTTGGCTCGATTTGTGGTACGGGCAAGGTGTATTTTTCGTTGTAGTAAACTTGGACTGTGTCGGTAAGTTGTTCGCCACCGTCTTCCCAATTAAGTGTTACATTAAAGGGCTTTGGTGTCCAGTTTGCATACATGGTTACGTCATTTTTAAGTGTAAAGATGCCGTCTTCATATTGCTTACCGTTTGAACTTGCACCGCCAACAGAGTTGTACCAACCGTCAAAGTTGTAACCACCTTTAATGCTTTCAGGAAGTGTTAAGTGGTCGCCTTCTGCAACGATTTGAGAGTTTACGATTGTACCGCCGTTTGATTCGTAGTAAACGGTGTAAACGCTTACTTCGATTGAAGCAGCAGTTGAATCGATTTTATTGCCATATGCTGAAACTTGAATGGTGTATTCACCGCTTCTTGTAAAGGTTACGGGGGTGCTATGTGTGCTTGCATCCAAAACCATTGGTTCGTTTGTGCCAACGGTTACACGGAATCTTTCTGCACCAAAGACGTTGCCCCAAGTAACTACGCCGTCTTGATATTTAATAAGATCGGCAGTCATTTTTGCCAAGTTGCTGATTTCAATTTCTTGTGAGTAAAGCGAGGACTTTCCGCCAACTTCAAGTTGGACTTGAACGGTCCATTTATCCATGCCGTCAAAGTTGCTTTCGTCAAGAACAAGTGAGTTTGTGCTGGTAGAAACAACTTTATCGCCAATTTTAACCTTATATGTTGCGCCTTCAACGTTATCCCAAACGAGAGTTTTTTCGTTTAACATAATGTTTGTTGGGCATGCCAAAGTGGTTTTTGCGTAAGTTAATGATACGGCATCTGGTGAGTAATAGTTGTTTGCTTTTGGCTGAACGGAAATTGTAATATCGCCTACGCCATAATCTTTAATTGATATGGTTTGATTTGATACGTGGTGTACCTTTTCGCCGTCAGCAGTAGTAACTGTTACCGTGTAACTTGTTGCGTTTTCAACAGCGTCCCATGCAACAATCCCTGTGTCGCCGTCAACTTTTAAGCCTTTAACGCTTTCTAAACCTTGATAGAAGTTGAAAACTTTTGAGGTTGATGACATGTATCCGCTTGCCGTTGCTGTTACGCTAAAGTTGATACCTTCTGCTTGCATATCGCAGTTTGCGAAGTTGTATGTTGTGGAATTGCCGTTTGATAGCATTGTGTGCTTGTGGGCTTTGTTTCCGCAGTCGATAGTAATAAGGTATTCTGTTGCGTTTTCAACAGGGTTATAGGTAAGTGCTGTGCCGTTTGTTACTTGGAAGTTAGATACCCTTGCCAAAACCTTATTTTTTAAGTACGCACTACCCGTTTGTCCCCTATACGATACGTTGATTTTGTATTCGCCAGCGGGTTGGGATGAAAATGCGTATTCATACTTTGTTGTGGTTGTTGTTTCGGAAACTAAAAGTTCACCGCTTTGTGAATACACATAAACGCTGTATGTGCCAAGACCTAAACTGTTCCAACTGATTACATCACCGCTAACAGATACTGTTGGGGCGGAATTTTTCCAGCCGGCAAACAAAATGGTGTCTTGCTTAATAGTTTGACCTTCATATTTATATGTAAGTTTTGTTGGATCGTCATAATCACTTACGTACCAGCCCAAAAATACCGAAGAATCGGGGTTTTGTGGGTTTTTAGGCATTGTTACCACGCCGTTTTCCGTTTTTACGGTCGTGATTTCTGCGCCGTCATAGTTTGGGTTGAAGGTAACCATGAATTCAGTTTCTGCCGCATTGCCGTAAACCGCGTAAAGGGTTAAATCTTCTGTAACCGCTTCACCGTCAAATGAATATGGCATATTGCCCTCTTTATCCTTATACCAGCCGATAAACGGCTTATTGCCATAGGTTGGATCTTCGGGCTTTGATACCGTTTCGCCGTGGCGTACTTGCTTTGATGCAACAGTTGACCCACCCATTGAATCAAATGTTACTGTAAAATTTATATCCCTTAGATATCTGTACTCAGTAGACCTAAACGTTACAACAAGTATGTTTTTGCCGTAACTTGCCTGTGCGACTTCGCTTTCGCCAAATGTCAAGGTAAATTGTGTCGAACTTGACTTTTCTTTGTCGCATGTACCAGATATGGTTTCTTCGCCAAGTACAAGTGTAACAGTTCCCTCATCACTAATGGTTAAGGTTGATTCTTCACCATTAACAATGCAGTAATAACTGCCTACCTCGTCGCCTTTTTTAAAGCCACTATCATCATTCTTTGTTTTGCAACCAATACTAAATATTGTCGCAAGTGCCATAATAACGGCAAGAAGTATGATATTAGTTTTCTTTGCGTTCATAATTGCCTCCTTTTTTGAAAATTAGTATAAAAAAATAAAAATTTTGCACTAAATTGATTTGTTGCCATTATACCATTTAAAAATTTTTGTTGTCAACAAGATTTTATGCCTTTGTGAAAATTTTGTGAAAAAATTTTTCCATTTCACCACACGCAAAAACGCCGATAAAATGCGAGATTTTAAATTTTTGGTATAAAATTTGAGCAAATATTCAAAAAATTTTCGATTGCATACAGCAAACAAATGCACGCTGACGGCAAACATATTGTCAATTTTTTTTGTTAATTTTTGTAAATTTTGGTTATTTTTTACATGAAAAATCATACAATGTAAAAATTTTGCAAGTTTTAAAATTTTCTGCAAAATTTGCTGATTTTTTTCAAAAATGCACCAAATTTTCTCTATTATATATAATAAGCACATTTTTTATGACAAGTTTTTGCCTTTTTTGAACATCTTTATTTTAAAATTTTTGATTTTTTAGGTAAACTTTTGGGCGCAAAATTTAGCCAAAATAAATTATACAAATATTTGTTACGTTCAAAATTTTGCCATTTAAAATATGTAACAATAATGAATAAATATTTTTTGCCAAATTTTCCCTATTTTTTGCAAGTTAAAAAGCCCATCTTAAAATGGGCTTTTTAAAATTATTTTCATTTTTTATTTTAAGTGTTATTTTTAACTTTTTTAAGTTGTTTAACTAAGTACTATTTGAAAGTTTAATTTAACTTAAAGTTATATATTTAACTTGTAGATTTGTTTAGTTGCGCACATGCACGCTTACTATATATATAAGTATAATTAAGTTTAATTTTCTTGATTAAGTTTAATAAAAACACGGCGATTTTTGATAAAAACGTTAAACTTTTGCCCTTTTTACGGACCTTTTGATTTTTATATAACTATTGATTATTTTGTGCTTTTTTGGCGTTAAATAAAGTCTTTTATTTTACTAATTTTAGTTAAAAAAGCAAACAAAAAAGTGGCAAAAACCGACCTATAGCCCAATTTTTGCCACATTTTTTAAAAATTTAACCGCATTAAAAGTCCTTTTAAATAATTGACCAAAGTCAAACAAAAACATTAAACAAACAAAATAATGGTCAATAAAAAACTTTTAAGCACTTTTTTAAACTAAAGTAAATTTGTTAATCTTCCTTTAAAAATTTGCGATAGCCATTGCCTTGCTTAACGCATTTTGAAACCCTTGAAAGCGTTGCGGATGAGATATCTGTTTCCTTTATAACGTTTTCATAAGTTTCCCCTTTAAGTAAAAGTTCAGCAGAATACACCCTTTGCGCCATCTGTTCTATCTCACGATAAGTGCAAAGGTCTTTAAAAAAATCTTTACATTCTTGCACGGTGTTAAGTTTTATAATCGTTTCGTACAACTTGTTTACATGGTTATTTTTCATAAGCCACCTTTTAAATATACAATTTTTGAAAATCTTACACTATTTATTATAACCTTGTAAAAATTGCTTTGTCAACTGATTTTTAGGATTATTGAACACTTCTTTTGGTGAACCGCACTCAATTATGTTGCCATTTGCCATAAAAACTACCTTATCTGATATGTTTTTAGCAAATTCCATTTCGTGCGTTACGATTATCATTGTAATGTTTTCTTTTTCTTTTAATTCCCTTATAACCTTTAAAACTTCGCCGGTAAGTTCTGGATCTAATGCGCTTGTTGGCTCATCTAAACATAAGATTTTTGGCTTTAACGCAAGTGCCCTTGCAATGGCAACACGCTGACACTGACCGCCACTTAACTGGTGGGGGTAACTTTGCATTTTGTCTTTAAGTCCCATTTTTTCGAGCACTGATATGCAGTATTCTTCGGTCGCCTTCAAATTTTCTTTTAAATAAGCGTTTACCATTTCTTTTAACTTTTTACCTTTAACGCCCTGACTTTTTAAACTTTTTTTGTAGGCTTTTGCCTCACGGTTTACCTTAATTTTGGGTGCAAAGTCCACATTTTTTAACACATTTTTTTGTGGAATCAAATAAAAGTTTTGAAAGACCAAACCAAAGTTTGAACGTTTATCTGAAAGTGCGCTTTCCTTTAATTTGCTATCACGCACGCCGTCAAAAAGCAATTTGTCTTCCAAATAAATTTGACCGCTGTCTAAACTTTCCAAAAAAGTAAGGCAATTTAAAAGTGTGGACTTGCCACTACCGGAAGAGCCAATTATTGATAAAACTTCCCCTTTTTCTATATCAAAGGATATGCCCTTTAAAACTTCTAAGTCGTTAAACTTTTTCTTAAAATCTTTTACCTGTAAATATGCCATAAGCCCTCACGATTTAAAATAGTCAAGCCTTTTTTCCACTTGATTGAAAATAAGTGTAAGTACGCCAACGAAAATCAAGTAAAATACGCCCGTGTAAAATAATGGCCAAATTAAACCCTTACTTGACATGATGTCTGCAACTTTTATTATTTCGATTACGCCAATTACCCTTGCAAGTGCAGTATCTTTTACAAGGGTAATGATTTCGTTTGCGGTGGGTGGAACGATGCGTTTTATAACTTGAAGTAAAACGATTTTACTGAAAATTTGATATTTAGTAAGCCCAAGCATTTTGCCAGCCTTATATTGACCTTGACTTATGCTTTCAATACCGCCACGGAAAATTTCGGAAAAATAGCAAGCGTAATTTATGACAAAAGCGATAAGTGTTGCGATAAAACAGCCAACGTTGTCTATGCCATAATTAAAGTAAAATGTGTTGTCAATGTTGCCCCAAAATGAAAGTGAACTGTTGCTTAAAATGCCCGGAAGATAGTAAATCATAAATAGTTGCAACATAAGGGGTATGCCACGAATGATCCATACAAATACTTTAAAGACCGCTTTTATGGGCTTAAATTTACTCATTGTGCAAAAGGATATCAAAAGCCCAAGCGGTAATGAAAATATAAGCGTTAATATAAATAGTAGGCAGGTTACACCAAAGCCTTCTAATAATTGTAATGTAACAGAAATAAAGTCCATATTTTTATCTTTTTTATAATTTTTTATCGTTTTTTGGTAAAAAGTGGGGCTATAAGCCCGTTATCGCCACTTTTTTATATATTTTTTTAACTCACTTAATTTGTTTTTATTTTTTCCTTTAAAAACGGCTAAAACCTTTAAAAAGTGGGGCTATAAGCCCATTAACGCACTTTTTAAAGGTTTTTGGTGATTTATTATTAACTTAAATTATTTTGCTTCTGATAGGTCAATATACGCTTTTTCTAAACCATATTTAATAGCCAATTCTTCAAGTTGACCTGTTTTTGAAAATGCGGTAAGCATAATGTTTACCTTATCACGAAGTGCTGCGCCTTCTTCTGTTTTAGCAAAACCGATTGCGTAATATTCTTCACTTGTTTCAAAGCCTTCGTTAAGTGCTAATGCGGTGAAGTTACCTTTGCCACAAATACGGCTTGCCAAAAGTAAATCGACAATGGCGTATTGACTTGTGCCGGAGTTTACTTCTTTAATGGCGTCCATTTGTGATGCAACTGCTTTTTTGTTTGCGCCTTCGATATCTTTAACTAAATCTTCAGCGGCTGAACCACTTTCAAACGCAACAGTTTTGCCAGCAAAGTCCGCACTTGTTGCGATGTCGGGTGTACCTGACTTTTTAACGATACATTGCTTGTTTATCATATAGTTATATGAAAAGTTTACAAGTTCTGCCCTTGGTGTGCCGTCGTCTTCAGAGTTTGAAGTGAAACCGTTCCACAAACAGTCTACTGTGCCGGCGGAAAGTTCGTTATACTTATTTGACCAGTCGATAAGTTTAAACCTTACGTCATAACCGAGCGCATTGAAAACCATAAGCGCAAGTTCGGTATCAAAGCCCTTTAAAACGCCGTCTTCGGTGTAGTTCATTGGCTCGTAATCGGTATAAGCAACGGTGATTGTTTTTGTCTTATAATCAATTACGCCC
Source organism: uncultured Clostridia bacterium (assembly GCA_944363645.1). Classification (GTDB taxonomy): domain Bacteria; phylum Bacillota; class Clostridia; order Christensenellales; family Borkfalkiaceae; genus UBA4636. The sequence continues at coordinate 311,619 of CALVUR010000001.1, forward strand.
TCGCCTTTTTCACCACATGCGGTAAATGAAAGCGTTAAACTTAAAAGCATCATAATACTTACTAACAAAATTAAAAACTTTTTCATAATTTAGCCCTTTTTATCTGTAATTTTGAGATTATTTTTACTTTATCACTTTAATTTGATAAAGTAATTATGACAACATTATACTTTATCGTACTAAAGTTGTAAAGCGTTTTTTAGCACTTTTTTAAAATTTTTAAATTTTTTTTGAATTTGGGAATTTTGTCGCCTATTTAATAAACAAGTTTGATATTTATATAAAAAATCATTATATAAAAAGGGCAACACCAAAAAAGCATTGACCCTTACTAAACAAAAAATGAAAAAAGCCCCGATAAACGGGGCTTTATGGTTTAACTAAAAATTTAAATTAGTCAGCGAGTTCGTCAAGCGTTTCAAGGTAAAAACTTACGGGGCGAAAACCGTCGTTACAAGATATCATGGCGGACTTTTTGTTTTTCATCCAGCCGTTATAGATATCTTGACCGCCACAAGAAAGCGTCATAACAAATGGGGCAACTGTTTCCCAAGCAGATTCGCAAAAGCCGTCTGGCTTTACGTAACCGTTTGCGATAAACACTTGACCTATTTTCATGTTGCACGCATCCAAAATGGGGGTTTCGTACTTTTCCATTAAATCTTGATGGTTTACAATTTTCATTACTGTAATTTTAACCTTATACATACCCTAACCTCGCCTAAAAAATTTGTTATTTGAGAAATGTTTTTGCGATTAAAAATAATTTTACTTAAACCTTACCGCCGTCCATTTTTTGGGCTTTTTAACCAATTTTTAGGCAAATTTATTCCCAGCGTGAGATTTTTTGACATTGCATAATTGCACGCTCGTTTTTGGTGATGAAAGAACGGTTACGGCATTTTAAAATTAGTTTGCGACCGTTTGCCGTGCGTGTAAAAATTGGTTCAAGTTTGCCAGCCATACTTTTTAAATTTATGGCAAGTGCGGTTGCGTACTCTTCATTTTTGCCAAGTGCTTCTGGGCAAGCGAGTGCCCTATCGTAGCGATAGCCGAAAATTCCTTTTGGAATGAGCAGATAGCGTGGGTTTTGAATGGGCGAAAAGAGTTCTGCAATCGCCGTGTGGAAGATGTTTTGGTCGTGAAGGCTACCGTCTTTTAATTCTATCATAACGATAGCGCCTTCTATGGCGTTTGCCACGTTAAGCCTTGCGCTTTTTGAAACAAGATTTAACTGTTGCATGGTTTTAAGTACGCACGCTGACAGCCTTTTCATTGCGGAACATGGTGAACGCCAGCGTATGATTAAAAGCAAAAGTTTACCCATACCAATTAAGCCCAACACAAAAAGTGCAATTATTAACAAAAAGACAAGGGCTTTTGTAAAACTGTCTATGTACGGCAAATTGTAAATTACCATTCTTATGGTCAAAGTTATGGCTACGTCCATAAAGCACGCAAGGGCAAGAAAAAGCATATTTTCAACATCACCGAAAAGGAGTTCTGACTATTGATATTTCCACGCTAACAACACATTAAATTCCCGTGAGCAACTATGGTGGTTCCGCAACATCGGCTTGCCGATGATAAAAGTCAGGTCGATCCATAGTTTCAGCCACAGTAAGAACAATTAAGGTAGCGTGTGAGATATAGGCATCGGTGAAAGCCGGTGCCTTTTACATTCTTACAAAATTATTCGCAAGGGAATAATCACAGGTCATAAAAAGATAGTTATTTATAAAATAAAATTTGTTCGCATATTTCAGTTTATTATAGCGTTAGGATAAAATTTATTTATAATAACAAAAGACAAGAAGAAAATCATTGATATATTTAACATTTTATGCTATAATGTATCTGAAATAAGAATTTTTATTCGCATAATTGAGGCTTATGCGTTTATAATCGACAGTAGTATGGTTTTCAAAGACGCGCAAGTCATCAATTTAGGTAAATTGGTAGGCTTTGTGCGCTTTTTTGTTGGAGGTTAATACTATGAGATTAAGAACATCAAAAATATTCCATATTATTCATCGAGTGGTGTTGAAACGTCCTCTATAATTACCCATACCGAATATTGGTATGGGTTAAGTCTATTGATTCGTTTCTAAAACAAATATTTTGAAAAAATGATTAAGATAGACATTATAAACGCTTGGGGAGACGATACAATAATAAGTCCCGTTTTGGCAACTGCAACAGCAAAGTCAGAAAGCGCAATCGACTTTCTTGAATTTAACAATGCAAGCGAAAACACTAGCGATATTATATTGCTTCCTTCAGATGCGTATTTGAATGATACGGATAATTATGCAAGATATAATTCGACTAATGGAAAAATCATTTTTGCAAGAAAAATAAATGGCATATTAACAAACAATATAACTGTTATTGAAAAAGCAAATACAAGAGCAGGTTATGTCAAAACCGAACTTAATACAGGAAACTTTGCGTTTGCTAATAAAATAAATCTTGACACTTATCGTACAGAAGGTGTAGTTGTTGAGAATTTCTATTATATTTTAGTAAATGGCGATTATCATATCGTACGTCGCACACAAATAAATGATGGTGCGAAGATCAATGAAACTTATTACGATATAACTGCCAATAGGTATTTAACGGAAAACTTTATAATAGATGCTTTCAACTACGGAGGTTAAGAATGAAAATAACTATAAAAAAAACGGAGGTTAAGAATGAAAATAACTATAAAAAAAATTCTATTTTTTCTCGTATTTATGTTTGTTCTCATATCTTGTACGAGTTGTGACTCAAAAAACATAGGTTATTATCCCCGAATATCAAGAACAGATTTAAAAAAAGTTGAATGTATTACTTTTTCAGTTGACGGTATTCAATATAATTACCAATCAAATGATAATGAAACGTTTCCGAAGATTAGTGCACAAATTGAAGCCATGTTACGTAGCGGGAAATTTGATATTTCCGGTTTATTTACCGGCAAAGTTAAAATGCCCTGCACAGATGAAGCTGTAAATAATGGTAAGGCTGCAGTTGATATTTGGTTTGAAATTTTTATAGATAACGGAAGCTATAAAAAAATCTTCTTTACTATGAATTCAAACGATACTCAAACTATATGGATATATGCAACTTCAACCGACAGTTATAGCGATGGAAAGTTCTTAAAGCACTATTCTTGCGATTGTAAAGATCTTTTAACACTACTCGATTCTTATAATGTCGAATAATACTTAGGATAGAATTGAAACTCAGTTAATTTAGTCTGCGAAGTTTTATTTAACAAGGCATTCACAGATCAGCGGCGGGCTACAAATCGTAGTCTGCCGTTTTTTCTTTCCTTTATCATATTACACGCTAAGCAAAAATCCCCACTCTATTCTATGAGTGAGTATAACAGAATATAACCACACGGTCATTTTCCGCTACCCCTTGGACGAGCCGTGCCTATCTTTCAAATCAAGGAGGTAAAAATATGTGCGTTGGGTGAACAACGTTTCGCTGCTCGTTATGAGTTGCGACTATGATTTATGAGCTGAGGGCTCTACATAAAAAACTGTCAATTTTTTACCCTTTTTTAAATTTTAAAAGCCATCTAAAGCGCAAAACAATAAAATCTGTTTAAAAAAAGACACCAACTTTGATACCCGTTGTATCAAAATAGGTGCCAATTATGGTGCGGGTAACAGGACTTGAACCTGCACAAAGAAACTTTATTAGAACCTGAATCTAACGCGTCTGCCAATTCCGCCATACCCGCAAAATTTATTACAATTTTAGCACACATTTTGTTATATGTAAATTAAATTTAGGTTAAACTTTAAACTAACAGTGCTTGATTGCTTTTTATTTGGACTTCCACTTTATCTTTAATGAAAAAATCGAAAAACTTTAAGGCGTATTTTACCGTGTCTAACTGGTCAAAAGTGGGGCTATAGGTCGATTTATCCATATTTTTTAAGTTGGAAAGTTCGATTTTATCTAACAAAGATAAAAGTTTATATGTACCAATTCTCATTTCGGTACACGAATAATCTGCACAGTCTGCGCACTTAAAAACGCATGAATTAAAATCAAAAAACACCCTATTTTCGATAATTACACCGCAGTCTTCGCACGCTGAATATGAAATGCCATAACCAGCAAGTTTTAAGCCTTCCATATAATATTTTACAAGCACAAGTTGTGGCAAATATGCCCCGTTTTGTATTGCCTTTAAGCCGTTTAAGGTGTTTAAAAAAAGTTCGTAATAACTTTCGCCTTTTAACGCAAAAGTACGCACGTATTCAATGATTGCCGTTGCTGCGTAATATTTATCTATATCCAAACGGATTTCGTAAAAGTTATCGATTTCGTTTGCTTCGATAACCGTTCTTCTGCCGTTTTTTTCGGCAACGACATATTCAGCAAAACAAAAAAGCTCACCGGCAAACCTTAATTTGGCGTTGGGCTTTTTTACACCACGCAAAATGCAGTCAACTATACCCTTTTCCAATGAAAAAAGAGTAAGCATTTTATCATTATCTTTATATGATACTGAACGAATACAAAGTGCGTTGAATTTTTCTTCCATTTTAGTAAAAAGTGGGGCTATAAGCCCGTTAATCACGTTTTTTTAATTTTTTATAAAGCATGTAATAGGAAACTTTTCCTGTCTTTTCAAACAATTCCCATGCACAGCGTGCTGGATCTTTTTTCATGCGCACCCCCTTTATAGGAAGTATGTGCATAATGGGAATTATTATAATTTTAGCCGTATTTATTTAAGCCGTATTTATTTAAGCCGTATTTACCTAAATTAGCCTAAAATATAAGCGAAAAAGAGTAAAATCAATAAAAATCTTCGTCGGCGTAACCATATTCTTTAAGCCTTGAAGGGTTGTTGCGCCAATCTTCTTTAACCTTTACATAAACGGTTAAAAACACCTTTGCGCCCAAAAACTTTTCCATACTTTGGCGTGCAAAAGAAGATGTTTCTTTAAGGAACTGACCTTGTTTGCCGATGATAATCGCCTTATGGTTTGGCTTTTCGCAAACGATATCTAAATTGATATCATAAACGCCGTTTGGCAATTTTTCAAAAGTGTTGATAATAATTGCGACGCCATGCGGAATTTCTTTATCGTACTTTAACAAAATCTTTTCACGCATGATTTCTGCAATCATGAATTTTTCACTGCGGTCAGAGATGATATCGTCCGTGTAAATGGGCTCGCCTTCGGGCAAACGACAAACGAGTTCTTCCATAAGTTTTTTAAGATTTTTGCCACGACGTGCGGATATGGTAAGGATTTTGTCGATATTAGGAATGTCGCCGAACCTGCTTACGGCAAGCGGAATATTTTCCTTTGGCATAATATCGGTTTTGGTAAGAGCGAGCACGAGTGGGATTTCGCCCGTTGCAAATTTTTTTAAACTTTCAACGTCTTCATCCTTTACGCCGGCGTGGATATCGATCAAATACAAAATTAAATCAACATCACGGCAAGCGACTTCTGTGCTTTTTTGCATGCGAGAATTAAGTAATGATGACGCCTTGTAAATACCAGGTGTATCTTCAAAAACGATTTGATAGTCTTCACCATTTTTAATGCCCAAAATGCGATCACGTGTTGTTTGGGGCTTTGGTGAAACGATTGCCACCTTTTCACCCACAAGCACATTTATTAAAGTTGATTTACCTGCGTTGGCACGACCAACAACGGCAACAGTACCGCTTTTCATCTTGTAATACCTAAACCGAGCAAAACTTGCTCTTCCTTTTCTCTCATTTGCTTTTTATCTTCTTCTTCGATATGGTCGTAACCAAAAAGGTGTAATAGACCGTGTGTAAACAAATAACTAAGTTCCCTTTCAAGCGAATGTCCGTACTCTAAAGCCTGCTCTTTAGCACGCTCAATACAAATTGCGATTGAGCCTAAAAATATGGCTTTTTCGTCTTCGTCATAGTCAAAAGGAAAGTCCTTTTTTAATACAACTTTGCCCCTAATGTTATCGAGCATGGGGAAAGACAAAACGTCCGTAACTTGGTCTATAAGCCGATTATCACGGTTTAATGCCTTGATTTCTTCGCTTGAAACGATACTTAAATCTACATATAAATTAGTGCGTTGACCGAGCGTTTTATAAACGGCATCGCAAATAACTTGTGCGTTTTCAAATTCGCCGTCAACATAAACTTTTAACTTGCCCATAATTATGATTTTTTAGAGTTGTCAAACATATTGAAACGTTTATCTTTCATCTTGTCGTATTGTACCCTTTCGTGGTAAACGCCAGATAACGAATCAATTAAAGAGTTCCTTATAATATCAATTTCACGCATGGTGATGTCGCAGTCAGAGAACTGTTCAAGTTTAAGCCTGTCTTCAACGATAGCGTTTACAACCTTAGCAACCTTATCGCGAGAGCGGTCGTTTTGCGCACGTACTGCGGCTTCGCAACCGTCGGCAAGCATGATAATTGCCGAAACCTTTGTTGATGGCTTTGGACCTGCGTAAGAGAAGTCTTTAATGTCAAGGTCGCCTTCGGTGTACTTTAATGCCTTATTATAAAAGTACTGAATGGGAAGTGTGCCGTGGTGTTCCCTTGCGACGTCCGCCAAAATAAGTGGCAAGTGGTGTTTTTTAATGATATCGTAACCGTTTGTAGCGTGGTCACGAATGATTTGTGTGGAAAGTTCTGGCGCTAAATCGTCGTGTGGGTTACTGCCGTGTTGGTTTTCGGTGAAGTGGTCGGGCTGTTTAAGTTTACCCATATCGTGATAATAAGCACAAGCCCTTGCCAAAATTGGGTTTTCGCCGATTGCCGTTGCGCAAGTTTCAGCCAAAGTGGAAACGACAAGCGAGTGTTGGAATGTACCGGGGGCTTCTTCAATAAGCCTACTGATAAGTTTTGACTTGTGGTCGGTAATTTCTGACAGACGGTAGTTTGTAAGCATATTGAAAATGTACTCGAAAATAGGAAGTAATGCCATTAAAACTACGATTGAAGATAAGCCAGATGTGAATGCTTGAGCGATAACAAACAAAATGTCAAGTATGGTGATGCCCGGTTCAAGTGAGAATACGAATGCAAACAAACTTGCCGCAATGGCAATGATAAAGCCCATACCGAAAACTTTGATTCTTGAGCCAACATTGTTTACAAGGTAAACTGCCAAATGACCTGTAACGACACCGGTAATAAAACTGCCTAATACCCTTGCGATTTCAAAGTCTACTTGGCAAAGCAAGTCCATTGATACAAGAAGGGTGTTGAACATTAAGTTTACAAAGACAGCCGAACGGTGGTTTATAAGAAGTAAAACGAGCAATGCGCACAAAGTGCATGGTCTTGTGAATATGCCCGAAAAATGTCCCATGATAATGCACAATAAAAATGACAATTCAATGGAAATGAACAATACAGCAATGTTTTTCGCCCTTGTCAAAAAATCACGATATTCGTAAAAATAATACAAATATGTGATTGTGCAAATGGAAAATACAACGATAACCGCATACACCACGTTATATAAAGTTTTTTCGTCGGTAATGAATGCGATAAAACCGTTACCGCCCTTATCAAGCACCGTTTCAACAGCAAATAAACCAAGCAAAATGATTGCGTGGATTACCACTTGAAGTATTGATAGAACAAAATCTTTTTTTTTCCATGGTTTGTATTTTTTGTTTTGGAAAAACATATATTACCTCTTAAGACTTTTGTATTTTTTAATTTGTTTTGTAATTCAAAATTTATTTTTCTTTGCGGAATTTTAATTAAAAACCTTTTAAAAAGTCCGCCTATAAGCCCGTTATCGGCTATTTTTTGTGTTTTGATTCATCTCGGGTGTACGCTTTTATAATGCTTTGAACAAGTGGGTGGCGTACAACATCTTTATAAGTCAAGTTGCAGATTGCAATGCCTTCAATATTGTTTAAAATTGAAACGGCGTGCTTTAAACCGCTTTGTTTGCCTTGTGGCAAGTCGATTTGGGTTACGTCGCCTGTGATTATCATACGGCTACCCTCGCCCATACGTGTTAAAAACATCTTCATCTGCTCTTTCGTGCAGTTTTGCGCTTCGTCCAAAATAATGAACGCATTGTTTAAAGTCCTACCTCGCATATAGGCAAGCGGAGCAATTTCGATAACGCCCTTTTCCATCAACTTTTGATAATTTTCAAGCCCGAACATTTCTTGCAAGGCGTCATATAGCGGTCTTAAATAAGGGTCAACCTTTGATTGAAGATCGCCCGGCAAAAAGCCAAGCCTTTCACCCGCTTCAACGGCAGGACGTGTTAAAATTATCTTTTCGATTTCCTTATTTTTATAAGCGGTAACGGCGAGTGCAACAGCAAGATAGGTTTTACCAGTACCCGCAGGACCGACACCAAAGATTACCGTATTTTTCTTGATAGCGTCAACATAACTGCGCTGACCGAGTGTTTTGCATTTTATGGGCTTGCCGTGTGAAGTGATTGCGACAACGTCCGTCATAAGTTTATAGATGTCTTCACTGTTATTTTCACGTGCAAGTTCAATACAATAGGTAAGTTTTGACCTATCGATATTTTCGCCGGCGGTTAAAATTTCGTTAAGTTTTTCAATAACCGTTTGGGCAATAATTACGCCCGGCTTTTCGCCCGTTATGACCATAGTGGAATTTTCCACCGTGATGATTGTACCCGTTTCACGCATGATGACATTTAAATTTTCATCAAACGTGCCGACAAGTTCGGCTAAGCGTGCGGCGTTGTCAACGATAAATTCTCTTTTGAATTTTTCCAAATTTAATATCCCTCTTGAAACAAATAAGTAATTTCAACTAAATACGTATTAGCCACATTTTTGCCCAACTTTTTGGTAACCTTTGTACTTATTACATACATATCGTCAAGTTTAGCGTCAAACATGGCTTTTGCAATCAAATTGTAACCATCACAAACATACTCTTTTTTATAAGTACATAGTAAGGTATACGATGCCACGCAATCGGTTTCGACCTTGTTGCCAGCCTTATCTAAATAATAGCCTTCTGCCAAAGTTTCGCCAATTAAGACATTGTCGCCAACCGATTTTTGCGTAGTTCCGCTATACACGGTAAGTTTTATGATTTTTCCGCTTTTTTGGGCGGTAATTATCTTTTTATTTTGTTGAATTTGTTGTGGTGATTTACCGCAAAAAAGGTCGATAATCAACCTATAGCCCGACTTTTTGACTGTAATTAAAGTCGCTTCAGGAAAATTTTTAAAGATTGAGTTTTTAATAACATTAACATCAACCTTGCCATTTATCCCCGATAAATTTACGCCACAATCGCTTACAATTTTGTATGCTTTATGAAGTTTATCACCGCTTACGCCGTTTATATCAACGCCCAAAATGAAGTTGTCCATAAAATATGTGGCAAATAAAAAGCACACGGATAAACCAATGAAAAGGGCGTTTTTTAGTGCGTATTTTACCACGCCCATAAGTCCGCCAATTTTCAACAATTTATTATACCACATATTTTGCGAAATAGCAAAAACTTTTTTCAAATCTTTGTATTTTACGGTGATAATTGTTTTTTTGTCGTCTATTTTTTTGATTTTTAAAATTTGTACTTTATTTTTGCGTAGCCTTTCAAGTAATAGCGTGAAGTTTCTGCCTTCAAAATAAACTGTTGCAGTGCTTTCTAAAAGCATCTTTCCACCATAAAAATATTACCGCCGATTGCCAAGTCGCCGTCGCAATATTTAATGATTTTCAAGTCTTCACCGCTAACCTTAAAAATTCCACGTTTTACAAGCAAAGTTACGCTATAGGTCGATATTTCACCTATTTTTAGAACATTTTCAAAGTAACCACCAAAGCCGTCGACCACCGTATACCTAAAGGAATACGGCACTTTAAAGGGGTTTAATAAATCTAAAATTTCCTTTTTAAAAGCCATACAAAAATAATACCGATATTATTATATTTTAACCTATCGTCTATTATTCTGCACATAAATGCTTTGGGGGGGCAAATTCAGTTTGTTATTTTGTCTTGTTATTTTGGTTTTTCTTGCCGTTATTTTCTGTTTTGGGGATGCAATATTTTAGCTCTACCCTATCGCCGTACTTTAAAACGAGCCATTCGGAAAAAGCGTAACAACCTAATGTGATGATGGTTGCGAAAGTTACGTCAGTTAAAAAGTGTGCGCCCATTAACATGCGAGAATAGCCGACCATGAATACAAACAAAAATGCAAGTGCGGTAACTAAATTTGTGCGCAATTTATCCATTTTAAATAGTTTTGGGATTGACATAAGTGCAAGCATTACAGCAGCCGCTGTGGTGTGGCCGGATGGGAAAGATTTATAACCATCTTCTTCAACGCCCATGGCAAGTTGCTCTAACGAAACTTCCTTGCCGATGCTTATATTAAACCAATATGTATACTCACTAAAATCGCCTGTTGTGTTCATTAAGCGGTATCTTGCCCTACCGAAAATGGGTTTAATTGCTTGAACAATAACTTGTGATAACAAAGCGGTAAAAACAACGATTAACGAGCATATAGCCAGACTTTTTAATGTTTTTGGTCCTACATTTTTAGCGATTAAAAGTGCGATAATAAATGAGATAAGTGCCAAAATTAAACCAAAAATGCCTTCATATAAAAGCCTTATAATTTTGTCGATATTGATAATTGCAACGTGAATTTGGTAATACTTAAAAAGTTTATGACTTGCGTAAAAATTTAACGCAAGCATACCAAGAACGCACATTGTCAAACCGAAAACTTTAAACCATTTTTTTAAGCCGATGTGCTTATAAAGGTAGTAAAAAATAATACCAAAACCTAAACTTGGCAAAAAGTAAACGGGCATTTCGCCAAAGCATTCAAAAAATACGGCAAAAGCGTTTGTTGAGTAGTATTCGCCGGGGTTTAAAGCGGCAATCGCTTTTGAGATTTGAAGGTCTAAAAACGTGCCGATTATAAGCAGTACAAAAAGCACGCCAAAAGCGATAAAAAATTTAAGATTTTTTTTGACAAATTCCATAATATCCCCTTAAATCCAAAATATTTGCCTTGCAAAATTGAAAAATTTAAAAGTTTCAAAGCGCAAGTTAGCATGCTTAAAATAGTTAAATAAAAAAACTTATAAAGCACGCAATTACTAATTATATAAATCACTTATATATTTATTTTAGCACAAAATCAGTATTTTTCAATGATAAATTTATAATTTTTATAAAAAAGGTTAAATTTTTATGGCAAAAAAAGTAAAAAACAAGCATTTACCCCCTATACGTAGTGAATTTTAGACACTTTTTGCAAATTTTTTGGATATAAAAATTTTTAAAACCTACCTTTTAAATCTTTTAAAAAAATTCAATTTATAATTAAAATTTAACAAATTAGATAAAAAAGTAAAAATCGTTGGCTTTTTTAGTTTATTTTTTTGGTTCATAATGTTATAATTACATATTATTTATAGTTATTTAGAGGTACTATTCATGAACATGCTCGAAATCGAAAAAAAGTGGCAGAAAAAATGGGCTGACGAAAAACTTAACGAATTTGACCATAATTACGATAAAAAATTTTACTGCTTGGAAATGTTTTCATACCCATCTGGTGCAAAATTACATATTGGGCACTGGTATAACTATGGCTTAACAGACAGTTTTGCACGTTATAAAAGGATGAAAGGCTATTCTGTATTCCAACCAATGGGCTTTGACGCTTTTGGTTTGCCAGCAGAAAATTACGCAATTAAAACGGGTATTCACCCACAAGATTCCACCATTAAAAACATTGAAACAATGGAAAATCAGTTATCACGCATTGGTGCAATGTTTGACTGGACTGCGGAAATTAAAACTTGTATGCCCGATTATTATAAGTGGACACAATGGCTGTTTTTGAAACTTTACGAAAACGGTTTAGCGTATAGAAAGGAAGCACCTGTAAACTGGTGCCCTTCTTGCAACACCGTTTTAGCAAACGAACAAGTTGTTGGTGGCGTTTGTGAACGTTGTGGCACTACCGTTGTCAAAAAGGACTTGACACAATGGTTCTTTAAAATTACAAAGTACGCAGAAGAACTTTTGACCGGTTTAGATAAACTTGACTGGCCTGAAAAGACCAAACTTATGCAGAAAAACTGGATCGGTAAGTCTTTTGGTGCCGAAGTTACCTTTAAAGCGGAAAGCGGTGATGAGTTTAAGGTATTTACCACACGTATCGACACCATTATGGGCGTTTCTTACGTAGTACTTGCGCCAGAACATCCACTTGTAAAAAAACTTACCACCAAAGAACAGGAAAAAGCCGTTTTAGATTATGTTTATGAAACTTCTAAAACAAACGAGATTGAACGTCTTTCTTCCGACCGTGAAAAAACGGGTGTATTTTTAGGGGCTTACGCAATAAACCCAGCAAACGGCAAGAAAGTGCCCATTTTTGCAGCCGACTATGTTTTGTATAGTTACGGCACGGGCGCAGTAATGGGTGTACCTGCCCACGACGAAAGAGATTTTGTGTTTGCGACAAAATATAACCAACCAATTAACCAAGTTATTACCAACAAAGAAAACAACGTTACCCTTCCCTACACGGAAGATGGTTATCTTGTAAACAGTGGCGAGTTTGATGGACTTTTTGGCGAAGATGCGAGAAAAGCCATTGTTGAAAAACTTGAAAAGCAAGGCAAAGCAACCTTTAAAGTAAATTATAGATTGCGTGACTGGCTTATTTCACGCCAAAGATATTGGGGTGCACCCATCCCCATCATCCACTGCGAACACTGCGGTAATGTTGCAGTCCCATACGAAGACCTTCCTGTAAAGTTACCTTACGATGTGGAATTTAAGCCAGACGGTAAGTCGCCACTTGCAAAGCATGAAGGCTTTATGCACACAAAATGTCCAAAATGCGGTCGTGATGCGACAAGAGATCCCGATACGCTTGACACCTTTGTTTGCTCAAGTTGGTACTATTTAAGATATGCTGATGCGCACAACGACAAAATGCCTTTCGACCCCGAACTTGTAAACAAGATGTTGCCTGTCGATAAGTATGTTGGCGGTGCTGAACACGCTTGTATGCACTTACTTTACGCAAGGTTTATAACAAAAGCGTTAAGGGATATGGGCTATCTTAAGTTTGACGAGCCATTTTTATCACTTACACACCAAGGCGTAATTTTAGGACCTGACGGCAACCGTATGAGTAAGTCGCACGGCAACATTGTTGCGCCAGATTCTTATGTAAATGAATATGGTTCTGATGTATTTAGGCTTTATCTATTATTCGGCTTTAACTACACCGAAGGCGGTCCTTGGTCGGATGACGGTATCAAATCTGTATCTAAATTTTTAGACAGAGTTGAACGCTTGTTTAATAAGGTTAAGGACTTGAAGGGTGCAAACAGCGATAAGTACGACGCAAGCGAAAAGGAACTTGAATTTATTTTAAATAACACCATTAAGTCAGTTGACCACGATATGGATGTGTTCTCATTTAACACTGCAATCGCAAGACTTATGGAACTTGTAAATGCGCTTACTAAATACGAACAACTTCAAGATAAAAATGAAAAACTTTTATTAGATGCTGTTGTTACTTTGGTAAAACTTTTAGCACCTTGTGTGCCACACTTTGCCGAAGAACTTTGGGAACAACTTGGATTTGAGCAATCAATCTTTAAACAAGATTACCCCACATTTGACGAAAGCAAACTTGTTAAAGAAGAAGTTGAATACGCAGTACAAGTAAACAGCAAAATGAAAGGTAGAATTACCTTATCAAAATCTTTAGACGATAGCGAAATTGAAAAAGCCGTTTTGGCGTTTGAACCTGTAAGTCAAATTTTAAACGGAAACAAACCAAAGAAAGTTATCATCATTAAAGGTAGACTTATAAACGTTATTGCCTAAAATTTAACTAAATTTGGCAAAAAGTCCGCCTATAAGCCTGTTATCGGCAATTTTTGATAATTTAAAGCCACCCTAAATTGGGGTGGCTTTTTTGTTTGTTTTTATATTACTTTTCACCTATTTTGTCGAGTAAAAATTGTTAAAAAGTGGGGCTATAAGCCCGAAATCACACTATTTTATACTTTCAACGATATCTTTATAAATGGGGCTTATTGCGTTATAACCTTGTAAGTTTAAATGAAGCCCTTCTAATGTGTAATCTTTGTTTAAGTTAAGGTTTTCATCGGTTAATTTAGAGTTTATATCTATATATTTAAGCCCTTTTTCTTCGCAATATTTTCTTAAATATTCGTTAGTTACAAGTATCTTATTGTTTGTAACATGGCGTAAATACAACTTGCTGAACTTAAGTTTTTTCTTGTTTATTGGGTATAGTGATACTACATAAATTTGATCGACCGATTGACGGAGTTTTTCTATTATTGAGATGACGTTTTTAGATACTTCAAGGGGGCTTTTAACCTTTTTCCTTAAAAAATCGTTTATACCGGCAAGCAAAATGACCGCACGTGGGGAAAGTGAGATAATATCGTCAATTCTTTGCATAATATCAAAAGTTGTTTCGTTTGAGATGCCACGGTTTACCACCCTTTCGTCATGGATAAATTCGTGAACGGGGTATAAATGTGTAAGTGAATCGCCCAAAAATACTATTGGGTTTAATGGGGCATATTCGTTTAAAACCTTATAATCTTTTATCTTTTTGTCCATTGCCTTATTAAATAAATGATTTGCAAAAACAACAATGATTATCAATAAAACAAGTGCGCCTAATGTAGATGTTAAAACAATTTCTAAAGCGGTCATACAACTATCCTTTACTTACTTTTTATCTAATTTTAGCATACATACCCCCGCCAAAGCAAGTTTTTTATTGAATTTGGGGGCGATTAAGTTTATTTTTGTCTTTATCAATTAACCATTAAAGGTTGAGATTTTATTATTTTACAAACTTTGAAAAATTAAAAAACGCCACTTAAATTGTGGCGTAATATTAAAGTGAATCTGCGATCTCGCTTAAGCGTTTAAGCCTGTGCGACAAGCAACTTTTGGTAATGTTTAATTTTTCGCTTAATGCCGACAATGAATCATCTGGATAGTCAAGCCTTGCCTTTGCAACTTGCTGGAGTGGAAGTGGCAAACTGTCAAGCCCTAAAACATCGATAATTGTTTGAATGTCGTTGCGCTGTTTATACGATGCATCAATTTGCTTATTTAAGTTTGACATTTCGCAGTTTATAATGCGGTTTGTGTTGTTTTTAACCATCTTTTTAACGATGATATCTTGAAGTTCCAAAAAGGCGTGTTTTGCGCCCATTGTAACAAGCAAATCACAAATTTCTTCAGAACTTTTTGAATATACAACGTAACTATCTTTACGCTCAATAAGTTTGGCTATAAGCCCGTTATCGCTTAAAATATAGCAAAAATCTTGTGCGGAAAGGTACTTTGAAAAGACAAATTCTACATGGTATCCTGTTGCCTTTTCGCTTTTCATTTTTGGCACGGTAATAGAGCCTGAACCTAAAAATGCGCCGATGATATAAGCACGTTTACAGCAACGCTTTTTGATAAGTTTATTGCTTATAGACATAACTAAATCAAGTCCGCCTTTAGCGACACGAACCATTTCGGCGTCTTGTAAAATTTGCAAACTTTTTTCGTTTATATATAAAGACTTTGACCTATCCCCTTTAAATTCGGGCAAAACCATAGGCTTTACGCCGTAAAGCGACTCTATTATTTGGTCGACATAGTTGTTTGTTTCTTGCTCACCAAGAAGGGAAAAACCAACTTTGCCGTTTTGAATTTCAATCGTGCCGGCCGTCCTTAAATATGCAGATAAAAGTGCAAGTTTGCAACAATTATTTGTCTGCTTTTCGTTTATTATTTCGTTTTTAACCTTGTAAGTAAAATTCATATTACCACTAAAATTAACTTACATTTAGCCCATTTATGCCACTTACACCCCTATATGTATTGAGTTTTTTATGGACTTGACTAAATTTGCGACCTTTTAAAAAAGATTGTTTTTTATATAAAACGCTCTTTTTTAAACCCCAAAAACTGACTTAAAAATTATTTGAAAGATTTTATTTAAAATCTAATCTTTAACCTTTTATTATAACGAGTTGATTTAAAAATTACAAGTGTTTTTTAAATTCTGTATACCTTAAATTTGGCATTTTATCGCCGAAGTTGAAAATTCTCTCTTTGGGGAATTTTACCACTTCGTCTTGGCTTAAAAACAGTTTTAAATCGCCCACCCTATCCGGTGAATGCGCATCAGAGTCCACAACAAAGTTTACCTTTGTGTCAATTACCTTTTGCCATTCTTCTGGCGTTAAGTGCATCTTTTTTGTATTGATTTCAAAGTATGTGCCGTAGTCTGCGCAACACTTTGCGACTTCGACAGCATCAGCGAACACGCAATAGTTTGGGTGCGTTAAAATATCGATTGGGTTATTTTTGACTGCGTTTATATAAATTTTTGTGTTGTAATCGACAAGTTGTTTGCTTGGCTTGATTTTGGTAAGTTGAGTTACCCAATTTTCTACAAGCACCCTTTCAAAGTCTTCGTTAGTGGGATACCACACCGCACGATGTATGCCCGCCAAAAAAATTTCTATCTTGTCATAATCGCATGGCTTTACGTCGCAAACGCCTTCTTCGCCAATAATATTTGACTCTATACCAAGAAGCACCTTAACACCCGTTTGGCGTTGCGCTTCACGGCATTCTGCAAGCATCTTGTCAAGTTCACGACGTTTCATGCCGTACATAAGGTGTGAAAAGCCGTGGTCGGTGATGGCAATGCCTTTAAGCCCTGCCTTTTTTGCGGCGATGGCGTTATCTAAAATACTGCCTGTGCCGTGACTATATGTTGTATGTGTGTGAAAATCAAAGTTTAACATTTAAAATTCGCCTATATACCGCACTTCTTCCGTAAGGGCTATGCCTTGCGTATTAAGTACCGTTTCTTTTATAAATTTAATAAGATTGTAAATATCTTCAGCCTTACCGCCATCGTTTATTATAAAGTTTGCATGCTTTTCGGAAACATAGCAACCGCCCAGCCGATAGCCTTTTAGCCCTGCTTTATCAATGACCTTGCCGGCAAAATAGCCTTGGTTTAAAAATACGCTGCCACAACTTTTGCCTGATGGCTGACTTTTACCACGTGCATCTTTAAAGCGTTTTATCTTTTGGGCAATAATGTCTTCTTCGCTGACTTTAAGTTTAAGCCCGACCGCCAAAATAATTTCGCCTTCTAAAAACCGACTTTGCCGATAATTAAAATCGCATTGAAGGTTGTTGTAAACGCCGTTTTCTGCCTTTACATAGCACACAAGATCGCCAATGTTTTTATTAAAGCAACCACCGTTCATAGCGACAAGTCCGCCGATTGTTGCAGGGATGCCAACAGTGAATTCAAGACCGCTTAAATTGCTGTCAACCGAAACTTTTAAAATATCGCTTAATTTTGCGCCACACTCGGCTTCTAAAATGTTGCTACGCAAAGTTATTTTGGTCAAGTGTTTTGTAAAAATGCACACGCCACGAAAACCTTTGTCAGAGCAAAGCACATTTGAGCCGTTGCCGATAACGCAGTAAGGAAAATTGCCTTTTAAATGGTCGATAATTTTTTTAAGTGTAACCGCCGATTTTGGAAAAACCGCTAAATCACAATTACCACCCACATTAAAGGTTGTGTGCGTTGCCATTGGGTAATTTTTATAGGCAACTAAATCGGGAAAGTTTTTTAAAAAATCATCGTAACTATTCAAAAGTACTACCTCCTATTATAAAACACTTGGCGATATATTACAAATAAAATATCGCATTTTTTATCAATTTCGTCTTTTCTTCACCATTTATTTTGTCGCTTAATAAATCATTATGTAGTTTATCTAAGGCTGAAAATGAGTAAAACGGCGACAAACTTTGCTTATAATTTATATCAAAAAGTAGGGCTATAGGCCCGTTATCGCCACTTTTTATGTTTTGATAGGGCGAGCGCATACCTATTTTATAAAGATCTTTTTTGCCACTTTTATAAAGTAAGTTTATAAATTTATTTGAAAGTTTAATTTTTTCGTCAATATCAGTTAAGATAGAAATGTATTGGCAAATATCGGTAAATTTTTCAAGCGGTAAAACGGTAAAATTATCTAATTTATCTTTAAGCCGATATAAATCACGTTGCGTACCAAGTAGGGCACTATCTTTATTATTTAAAAAGTTATAATAAGCCTTTTCTGGCGGTAAAACTTGATATGACTTAGGAAGATCTTCTAAATACAAACTTATAAGTGGCATGTTATAGTCTACCTTAGATACATACACGGTTTTTGGGGCTTTATCCTTATGAAAAACGTATACATACCCGCCCATCGCCCATAAAAAAGCACAAAATTTGTTTTTATATTTACCGCCAAAATTGTCAACTTTTAGATCAATTTGCTTTGCCCTATCGGCAATACCTGTTAAGCCTTGAGAGTAAGATATCATGTCTGGATAATAGCCATTTTCAAAATTTTCTTGAACGCTTTGGGGCGTTTGATTGATAACGGTTATCAGCACATTTTTATTTAATTTTTCAAATTGTTTAGCAACATTATCTAAATACTGACGGCGTGAACCTGTTCCGCCTTCAACCATATCAACTTGCCAAATTTCTAATATAGTAAAGTCATTTAACTGCACTTTTTTTGTAGGTTTTAAGATTAAAAAAACCGAAAGTGCTACGATTATAAGCCACAACAAAAATATAAAAAATCTGCCAAGTTTTTTCATAAAATATATATATGACTTTATCTTTTTTTATATGAGTTTTTTTATCTACATTTAAAAAATCTGCCTTAAAAAACCTTGATAACGGGCTTATAGGCAGACTTTTTGTTATTTTTTTACTTATTTAATTTTTTTAAATTTAAACTCTTTTTAAAAAATAAAAACCGCCCATAAAAACCCTTAATAACGGGCTTATAGGCGGACTTTTTATGACAAACAAATATTTTTTACTTCTTCAGCATTTATGATTGCGCCCTTTTTTTGCGTAACGTATGCGCCGAGCGTGTTAGCATTTTTCATAGCAATTAAAACTTCTTTTTCATCAGTTAAATCAAAACTTCCTATTTTATAAAGCATGTACGATAAAAAGCCGTCGCCAGCACCTGTTGTATCGATTGGCGTAACCTTTTTGCTTTCTACTTTTAAAAATAAATCTTTATAGATATAATAAGAACCATTTTCACCGCAAGTTATCAAGGTGATTTTATTATCTAAATTTAAAAGTTTTACACCCTGTTTTATATCTTTTTCACCTGTTAAAAATGTCAATTCTTCTTGACTTAACTTAACTATATCAACGCTGTCGATTGCCCTAATTAGCAACTTTTTTGCGTCTTCTTCACTTTCAAAAACTTCACGATAGTTGACATCAAAACTTATTTTAGCCTTGCCTTTAAAATTATCGACAAGGTCGAAAAAGGTTTTTACACCTTCTTTTTTAGATAGCATTAAAGAACCCAAGTGTAACACTTTTACATCTTGATTTTTGAATGCATCCCCCACCTTGTTTACGATATTTTCAAACACATAGTCGGCTGTCGCTTGTCTGTGAAAGCAAAAAGTGCGCTCTCCGCCAATAAGCGTAACAACCGCTTGCGTGGTTTTTAAGTCCTTTAATTTTTCAATTTTTGCACCTTGAAATTGCTTTGAAAATTCTAAAACGGTGTCGCCGTAACAATCGTTACCAACGCTACCAAAAAATACCGCATCACCGCCGAGCGAGCGGATATCGCAAAAGACATTAAAGGGCGCACCACCAACGCAAACTTTTTTTTCGTGTTCGGTTTGAAAAATATCAACCAAGACTTCGCCAACGCAAACAACCATAACTCACCATAATTTTAATTTGATTTTTTTGTAATTATAACAATTATAAATAGCCTTGTCAATGCCTTTTATAACTTGACAGCACCTTTTACAAATTGCCATTATTTTTTAAATTGTCATTGCTCTTTTGAATAGCCATTACCTTTTTTAATAAATTGCAACATTTAAATTTAGCCGTTTATCCTTACCCATAAAAAAGCACCGCAAAAAGCGATGCTTTGAAATTATTCTTCTTCAGGAATTTGTTTTTTCTGTTTAATGCTTAAATCGATAAGTTTATTTTCGTTTGCCAAGTTTTCAATGAGCATTTTCATAGCCTTGTCAAGACCACTACCTTTACGGTAATCTGCTTCAAACATCCAGTCAACACGGTCGTGTTTTAAAAGTGGAATTGCAGATTCTTTTTGTTCCCTATGATAAATTGCGATAGAGTGCCCACCGCCTTGCTTAACAAGTTTCATGCAAGGTACGTCCGTTAAGCCGTCGCCGATATAAACCATGTTGGGGAATTTTACCCTTCTTTCAGAATCGGGCAATGACCTATTTAAATCTTTATCGTTGCTGATATCTAAAATGCCTTTGTTTATCCTATAAACAAATTGAGTTTTGTTTGTGTAATTTACCGATGTTTTTGGCCAAATTGCCTGACCATCACGATACAAAAATTCGCAAGCGTAAATGCGTTTAAAGTATTGAGCAATGGTTGTGCCTTCAATAATTTCTTTTAGTCCAGATGACAATACGTAATGTTCAATTTGAACACCTGCTTCCTTGCCGTAAGAATTGATCCTTTCAAACCAATCTTCAACGCCGGGGTGGTATTCAACATGCTTACCGCACTGAACTAACGCTTCCCTTGTAACGGGGTTGCCAGCCTTTTTTGCAGTTTCAATCATGCAGTACATGTAAGCCAAAATGTTGTCCATGCCCTCTTTGCCGGAAATCTTACCAGCGTATTCCCAAAACTCATGGGGTTGCATGCCAACACTTGGAATAAAAGTATATT
The DNA here is from genome assembly GCA_944363645.1 of uncultured Clostridia bacterium. Taxonomy (GTDB): domain Bacteria; phylum Bacillota; class Clostridia; order Christensenellales; family Borkfalkiaceae; genus UBA4636. Next base: position 332,469 of record CALVUR010000001.1, read on the forward strand.
CCTGCATATCCCTTGTGCAAAGTGTCTTATCAAAGTCGTACATTATTGCAATAATCGGTTTCATACAAATTCCTTTTTTCCGCAATGCATTATTGCCCATTTCATGCGGTTTTTTCTTTAATTATAACAAAACAAATAAAATTGTCAAGTGTTTTTTTAAATTGTTAATTCCCTTTTTGGGTAAATATGTAAAATTTTACCAAAAAATATCAATTTTTAGTAAAAAATGGCGATAACGGGCTTATAGGCGGACTTTTTGCCTTCGCCCTTTCATTTTATTTTAGACTTTTTGGGCACAAGTAAGATTTTTGTACAATTTTATTTTATCGGCACTATCTTTTTCTCAAAAACTTATTTAAATTTTAAACTTTTTTATATTTTCATAATATCAAAATCACATTTTTTGCAAGCAATTTTAAAGGTTTAAAATTTGCTTAAGAATTAGAAAAAGTGCCCCTATAGGTCGATTAAGGGCACTTTTTTAAAATTAGTTTTCTTTATGGTTAATTAAAAGTGAAAGTTCTTCTAACTGCTTACTATCAACTGTTGAGGGCGCTTCACTCATCAAGCATGATGCGTTTTGAACCTTGGGGAATGCGATTACATCTTTAATAGAATCGGTCTTTGTCAAGAGCATAACAAGCCTGTCTAAACCAAGCGCCAAACCGCCGTGTGGTGGTGTGCCGTAGTTGAAAGCGTTTACGAAAAAGCCGAATTTTGTTTCGATATCTTCGTCGGTAAACTTTAAGATATTGAATATCTTCTTTTGAAGTTCACGTGAGTGGATTCTTATTGAACCGCCACCTGCTTCTTGACCGTTTATAACGATATCATAGGCTTTAGCACGCATCTTTGTAGGATCAACATCTAATAAATACAAGTCTTCATCCTTTGGTGCGGTGAATGGGTGGTGCATTGCAACATATCTATTTTCTTCTTCACTGAACTCAAACATCGGGAAGTCAACGATCCACAAAATGTCGTAACTATTTTTGTCGTACAAGTTGTATTTATCGCCGAGATAGAGCCTAATACCGCCTAATGTGTTGTAAACAACGGTGTTTTTGTCTGCTGCAAAAAGCAAGACGTCGCCATCTTCTAAGCCCATAACATCAGTTAATTTTGCGACAATTTCGTCTGTTAAGAATTTGTTAAATGATGACCTAATAGGTTCGCCAGCGGGTTTTGTAAGCCAAGCCAAACCTTTTGCGCCAAGTGTTTTTGCAACTTCGCCCAAGCCGTCTAAATCTTTACGAGAAAGTTTTGAAGCAAAGCCTTTTGCGTTGATTGCCCTAACAGACTTGCCTTCTGCCACGCAGTCTGCAAAAACCTTAAAGTCGCTTCCAGCAAAAATTTGAGAAACATCTTTAAGTTCTAAACCAAACCTTGTATCGGGCTTGTCTGAACCGAAGCGGTCCATTGCCTCTTGCCAAGACATTGTCCTAAAATGACCTTCGGGAAGATCCATATTGATTGACTCTTTAAACACACGCCTTATCAAGCCTTCAACGGGATACATAACGTCAGTTTCGTCTTCTACAAAACTCATTTCAAGGTCGATTTGCGTAAACTCTGGCTGACGGTTAGCCCTTAAGTCTTCGTCACGGAAGCACTTTGCGATTTGGAAGTACCTATCATAGCCAGCAATCATCAAAAGTTGTTTATAAAGTTGTGGGGACTGTGGAAGGGCATAAAAACAGCCTTCTTTTATCCTTGATGGCACTAAATAGTCCCTTGCGCCCTCTGGGGTGGACTTGCCTAAATAAGGTGTTTCGATTTCGATAAAACCGTTTTCTGCAAGGTAATTTCTTGTTGCGGTTGCGATTTTTGAACGAGTTATAAGTTTTGATTGAAGTGATGGACGGCGTAAGTCCAAATACCTATATTTAAGCCTTAAATTTTCGTTTACGTTTGTATCATCGGTAATTTCAAAAGGCGTGGTGTCGGCTTCTGACAAAATCTTTAAAGTGGAAGCCAAAATTTCGATATCGCCTGTTGCGATCTTGTTGGTTTTGGACTGTCTTTCCCTTACAACGCCACTAACTGCCAAAACAAATTCCGAACGGATTAGGCTTGCCTTTTCAAAAACGCTACTTTCAGTAGTTTCATCAAAAACCACTTGACAAATACCCGTTCTATCACGCAAGTCAACAAAGATTAAACTACCTAAATTTCTTTTTCTTTGAACCCAACCCATAACGGTAACTTGACTACCAACATTTGAAAGCCTTAAATCACCGCAGTAATTTGTTCTTTTCATTCCGGCTAAAAATTCCGACATATTATACCTCGTAACCGGCAAAAATTTTGCCATTTATTTTTTATCTTTATTTATTTTAACTTTTTATATTTTATATGTCAATTATTTTTTTATATTTAGTAAATTTATTAGTTTTAATTGGCAAAATGTAACTTTTTTACCCTATTTATGGCGTAATTTTGAACTTATAAATTTAAAGCCCTTTTTACCTAATTTTAAAAACTTTTTAATAAAATTTGCGAAAAACCAATAAAAAAGTATAATATAGTTAGTTTTTGTATTACTTATTCATAAAAATTGTAATATAATAATTACAATACTTGTAGGAGGCAAAAAAAATAACTTGGTTTAACAAACAAAGCCGCTTGGTTCAAATCATCCTTTTACTTATCCCATTTGTAAACTGATTAGTTGAACTTTGCGTAAGATGGTCAACATGGAAACAAAAAGGCGGTATCCTTAGATTAGTTATTTCTATCTTAACAATTTTCTTTGGCATGTTCTTTGGTTGTATCGACCTTATTTGGGTACTTTTATTTAAAAAATTATTCTTACAATAATTTCAAATTTTTGCGCTCTTTTAAGGGCGCAATTTTTTTGTTTTTTTAACTTTTACCGCCTTACTTATTTAACCATTTTGCTTATTTTTTCTTGTTTTCACGCTAAAAAAGTGGCGATAACGGGCTTATAGGTGGACTTTTTTAAATTTAAAAACTTTTTTTAAAAAGCAAAAAACAAACAAAAAAACGCCGTAAACATATTTCAGTTTACGGCTTTTTTTATAGACTTAAAGTATCAATTTTATTAACGATTAAAACCCTTATTGCGATATCGTTAGTTGGTGCTGTGTTATATTTTACCGTTATATAACCATCACCTTGCCCAGCCAAAAAGATACCGCTGTCGTAAAAGATTTTGTGGTTTGTTTGTGGTGCAATTAACACAAAACTATCTGCCGTTACGCCGTCAACCGTAAGCGACTGTGTGCCGTTTTGAAAGTTTATTGCCCCTAAAAGCACATCTTTAAATTGGAAAAAATTGTTTACATTTTGAATTTTATCGTTCATTATTTCAATTTTTTGTTGAAGGTCAATTTGCAATAGCCTTATTGCGCTTGGCAAAATTGTTTGACCATAACTGTCGACTTGAACGGAATCCAAAATTTCGATAGTGAAAACTTCGCTGTTTATGACGGTGGTGGTATCCACATTTTCAAAACATAACTGACATTTTGCCCGACCGCTTACACGGGTAAGAGCATCAGTTGTGGCGAAGTTTATGGTGATAAAATCTTGATCAAAAGTTACATCGCTTAGTAAAATTTTATCGGTACTTTCGTCTTGAAACCTAATTTTTAAGTAGGCTGTTAAGGTGGAAAGGTCCTTTCCGCTAAAAAACCTTTGCACCTTAAAAATGTAGTTAGGAAAGCCTGAATCTGACTGGTAAACGGGCTTTTCACTAACAAGCACGTGTCTTAAATCTTGACCCATATATGCCCCTTGCCTTAAATAGTTTCCCTATAACGATTTTACCAAAGAGTTTTGAGTTGTCAATATCATTATGACATAAAAAAAGGAAAAATTTTTAGATTTTGTCATAAATTTTTGCAATTAGGAAAAACCGATATTTTGGACATTTTTTAACAAATATTACAAAAGATATTGACATTACAAACCACATAATGTATAGTAGTATATATATGTTTAGCCAATAAAGTGTTATTTTATGTTTAGCTTATTTGGTAATTTAGTAGTTTTAGGAGGAAATATATGAACAAAACTCAACTTGTAAACATTGCGGCAAGAAAAGCAAAATTTACTCAACAGCAAATGGACGAAGCTTATAAGGCACTTTTGGATACACTTTGTGAAGCACTTCAAGACGGCGAAAAAGTTACTTTAGTTGGTTTTGGTACTTTTGAAGTAAAAGACGTACCCGAAAAAGAAGCACTTAACCCAGCAACTGGCGAAAAGGTTATTGTACCAGCAACAAAAAAACCAGTTTTAAAATTTGGTAAATATTTTAAGGATCTTATTAACGCTTAATTTAATACTTAAAGCAAACAAACTTTGGTTTGTTTGCTTTTTTTGTTTGGTTTTTTATATTGAGTATTCCCCCTTTTTTTAACTAAATTTTGCAAAAAAAGTGGCGATAACGGGCTTATAGGCGGACTTTTTACTTTTTATAAATTTTTTATTTTAGTTGCGGTAACTTATCGTTATGGATAACGGACGGGTGCTTTGGGCTTAACATTTTACATTTTTCATGATAAAATTTAGCACTTTTAAAATCCCCTAAATTAAAATAAATTACGGTAAGCATTAAGTACGGATAAAGATTTTTATAGAGTGGGCGTTCAAAATTATATGAAACTGATGGGGTGGTCGTGGCAAAATTAAAATACGCAATAGCCATTTCATATTGCTTTAACAAAAACATTACTTCGCCCACCTTATAAAGAAGTTCTGGATAAGGTCTATATTTTTTTAAGGCATCAAAAATAACCTTTTTTGCCAAATTTAAGTTGTTGGTTTTTATATAGCAATCGGTAAGAAGAATGTGGGCTTCTGCCAAATCACCGATAAAGCCGTCCATTTTTATAAACCGCTTAAATTGTGTTTTGGCACGAGTAAAATAATTGTTGTAATAAAGTTCACGACCAAAATAATAGTTATCACGTGGGGTAAAATTTACCCCACTTTTTTGCATGTTAAAATATATTTTTAAGTTGCGTTTTGGCTCAGTTTTAACTTGCTTTTTATGCTCTATTAAAATATCTAAATATTCCACCCGACCACTTAAATTTATTGCCTCGTGTACAGCGCCAACAAAGCGGAATTTCTTGCTTGTTTTAAGCAATCGCTCTCGGTAAAAAATCAAGTTGGAAGCCCCTGTTTCATCCTTGCCGCAATCATATAAAAACATATAAATGTCTGCGTATAGGTCGGTTTTTAGCAGTTTTTTAATTTTTTCAACATTAGAAAAATCAATGTAATCATCGGCATCAAGCCACAAAATATAATCTTTAGTTGCCTTATCTAAAGCGAAGTTTCTCGCCTTAGAAAAATCGTTTACCCAAGTAAAATCGTAAACATTTTTAGTGTACCTTTTTGCAATATTTTTGGTATTGTCTACTGAGCCTGTATCGACAATTATAATTTCATCACAAAAGGTGCTTGCAATACTTAAAATTCTATCCAACGATTTTTGCTCGTTTTTAACAATCATACATAAACTTAATGTGGTCATATTACATTTTATTTTGTAACTTGCCTTTTTGTCACCTTTAACTTATATTGACATATTTACATATAATGAATTGAGCAAATTTTTTTGCTTACTGTCTTATTTTTAAGGAGATTTTATGTTTGATTTAGACAAATTATTTTGTTGTAACAATACACCGCAAAATTGCCAAAATTACCCTAACACACCAACCCAAAACTGCCCTTATTACCCATGTTATCAAACACGAATTGTTTTAGTTGGTCCTACCGGCCCGACAGGACCACGTGGTTACACAGGTCTGCCCGGTGCGACGGGTGCAACGGGTGCTACAGGTGCTACAGGTGCAACGGGTGCAACGGGTGCAACAGGTGCAACGGGTGCAACAGGTGCGACAGGTGCGACAGGTGCAACGGGTGCAACAGGTGCGACGGGTGCGACAGGTGCGACGGGTGCGACGGGTGGAGCAGGAGCGATTGCCAACCAAACAGCAGTTGTAACATCTACCCCACAGCAAAGTAGCACGATAGAGCCGGGCGCAACGCTTGCGGTAAACACCAAGTTAGCAGACCCAAGCAACTTGATAACCTTAAACGGTGATGGCACATTTGGTTTGAATGAGCCGGGTACGTATGTGATTATTTTTACTGTAACAAACGCAAACGAAGCGAGGGCATTGGGCAAAGTAAACTTAACCGACCAGACAGGTGCTGTTTATGGCGGAATAAATTCTACCGACACTTCCACCACGCCAGCGAGCGGTTTTATTGTTTTGACGACAACAAATCAAGGCACGAGTTATAAACTTGTAAATGCTGATGTAAGCCCACAAATCATTGGCAATTTAAAAACCGGCGATTTATCGCAACCAGCCGTTCAAGTAACCGTGTTTAAAATAACAAACTGACATATGGTAAAATGACCATACAATAAATTAAAGGGGTGCTTATTTTGCGCCCCTTTTTCAAATTTTTGGTTTTTAAAATTGTCTTTACAACCTTAACTATACTTTTCGTAAAAGGATTTTAGCCGTTTAATCGACCTATAGGCGGACTTTTGCTGTGTAAAGCCCGTAAGACGGATATAATTTTCACCGCCAAAATTAAAGCCAGAGCCGGGCGTTACCACGATGCCATAATCGTTAAGTAAAATGTCAAAAGTATCAAACGAATTTAAACCTTTTGGACAACTTGCGAAGATATATGGCGAGTTTACACCGCCGGTATAATAGACGCCAAGCCCCTTTAAAGCCCTTGCTATGATTTGTGCGTTTTGTAAATAGTAATTTGTATTTTTAAAAATTTCTTTCTCGCCTTCTTCGCTTATCGCCATTGCACCGGCAAGTTGGTTTGCAAACGAAACGCCGTTTGCTTGAATGCTTTTAAGCCTTTTAAAAGTGTTTAGAACGCTTACACCCTTTAACATAAACTGCTTTTTAATTGCTGTAAAGCCAAGCCTTAAATTTGTAAAATTTGCGCCTTTTGATAAAGAGCAGATTTCGATTGCAACATTTTCAGCCCCTTTGATTTGGAAAATGGACTTTGGGTAATTGCCCCTTACATAGTCGACGTAAGCGCCATCAAACACAATGACCGATTGAGTTTTTATTGCGTAGTCCACCCATTTTTTTAAGTCGTCAAAAGTGTAAGTTGCGCCCGTTGGGTTGTCGGGTGAACATATGTAGATAAGTAAAGATTTACCCTTTAAGTCATCATCAATCTCATCGGGAAGGGGTAAAAAATTGTTTTCCCTATTTGCGCTTATAAACCGCACTTCATTTGCAAAAGCCAAGTTTTGATCTAAATATGCAGGATACGAAGGGTTGTGAATTAGCGCAGTAACGCCTTTAAATAATGGCATCATCAAAAATAAATCGGTTTTTGCGCCGTCATTAACGGTGATTTCTTCACCTTCCATTTTTACACCAAGACGGCTATATCTATCCACCACGCTATCTATAAAAAAGTCGTAACCAAAGTCAGGCGGATAGCCTTTATAAGTTTTTACATTACCTTGCCCTTTTGCGCCTTGCCGATAACCAAAATATGCCGAACGGAAAAGTGGACGAACGGTATCACCAACGCCCAAGTTGATAATATCATTTCGCCTGCAATTTTTACGGCGGTTTTCAATTTCAACAAAAAGATAATTTTTATTAAGATTTTTAAATGAGTTGTTTAATTCAATCAAAATCGACTTCCCCCTTAAAAACAAAATCAACTTTTTGCGACAGATAAACATTTTTATCATCACAAAAGACAAAAGCCTTACCACCACTAAAATTTAAAAGGGCTTGATTTGCGATATAGCCCATTTTATTTAAAAAGCAAAATGTTGCAACTGCGCCGGTACCGCAACATAAAGTTTCGCCACAACCACGCTCGTAAACCTTTACAAAAATTTGACCTTTTTCATCAATATGGCAAAATTCCACGTTTATACCGTCAAAAATGTGGTCAGTTTTTGTCAAAAGTGGGGCTATAAGCCCGTTATCGAGTGTTTTTTGTAGTATAACAAGGTGAAGATTGCCAACATCGATAAACGTATGACATATGCCCATGTCGACATATTTACACTTATTTTTGTTGTAAATTTGATGGGCTTTATAAGGGCAGATTTTTGGCATATCCATTTGGGCAATAACATAATCTTTACCCCTTTTGACATCCAAAAAAACACGTTTAAAACCGCTGTCGGTGTTTATATTGATACTGTTTTTGCCGTATTTATTTAATAGATACCAACCAACCGAACAAAGAGCGTTGCCACACATTTTGGCAAGCGTTCCGTCCCTATTATAAATGGTCATTTTATAATCGTCATTTTCTTTATCAATAAGGACTAAACCGTCCGCCCCGATAGAAAAGTGGTTTTGCGAAAGCCTTTTTGCAATAGATGGCGCGTTTTTTTTGACAAAGTTTGGACAATTATTGTTTAAATCTAAATAAATATAATCATTACCGCAAACGTGAGTTTTGAAAAAATTTAACTTCATAAAATTATATCGCCTTTTAATTTTTGTAGTTCGTAATCGATATTTTTATCGCTGTTTAACTTAAAAAGTGGGGCTATAAGTCGATTATCGCACAATTTTGCCTTTGACATTGCGTATTTTATAGGTATTGGATTTACTGCTTTAAACATTAAATTTATAAGGTTTTGATAGCGGATAAGCATTTGTTTTGCGCCCTTTATATCACCACTATTTATAAAATCAACTATTTTGCACATTTTGTCTGGCAAAAGGTTGCTTATAACAGATATAATGCCTTTACCGCCAGACATAATAAAGGGCAAAAAACTTTGGTCGTCGCCTGAATATATGGGCATATCATCACATAATAAAAGCAAATCATTTAGGTGTTTTAAACTGTCATTACACTCTTTTATGCCGTAAAGGTGGGGGTGTGTCATCAGTTTTTGGTATGTATCAATCTCTATATTCACCCCTGTACGTGATGGCACGTTGTAGATAATAAAGGGCAAATTTACACTATCGAAAATTTCAAAGTAATGTTTTATAAGTCCATCTTGAGTGGTTTTGTTATAGTAAGGCGTAACCAATAATGAAGCGTTTGCGCCCACGCTTTTTGCAAACTTGCTCATTAAAACTGCGTGCTTTGTACTGTTTGAGCCTGTGCCAGCAATAACGGGAATTTTGCCCTTTACCATATTTACACTAAATTCAATAATCTTTTTATGCTGATAATCGGTAAGTGTTGGGGCTTCGCCCGTTGTACCGCACACTAACACTCCGTTTATGCCAAGTTTTATTTGCCGTAAAAGTAAATATTTAAGTTTTTCATAATCTACACCTAAATTATTTAGCGGTGTAATAAGTGCCGTACACACGCCCGTAAAAATAGGCTTTTTCATACCCATTAAATTTCCTTTTAAACTCATTAAAATATTCTTATATATTATATTTTCGTCCCCTTTTAAACTTTACTAATTTAAAATTTATCTTTTAAAAATTAAAATAAAGCATAAAAAAATAACCCGTATATACCGCCAAATTTTTAGCGAATATATATGGGTTATTTATAAAAAAGTCGGGCTATAGGTCGATTATCGACATATTTTTTATTCTAAAGTACTGCCGGTATATAACGAATAGTACATGCCCTTATGTGCCATAAGTTCGTCATGGTTGCCTTGTTCAACAATCTTACCGCCGTCCATAACCATAATGTTATCGGCGTTTTTAACGGTTGAAAGTCTGTGTGCGATAACGAAAACCGTCCTACCTTTCATCAAGTTATCCATACCGTCTTGAACGATTTTTTCAGTACGGGTATCGATACTGGAAGTTGCCTCGTCCAAAATCATAGCGGGCGGATCGGCAACTGCTACACGTGCGATTGATAAAAGTTGGCGTTGACCTTGTGAAAGGTTTGAGCCGTCAAGTGTAAGCACGGTGTTATAGCCTTCTGGCAAACGCTTGATAAAGTCGTCAGCGTGAACAAGTTTTGCGGCAGCGTAAACTTGTTCATCGGTGGCTTCTGGGTTGCCGTAACGGATATTTTCCATAACGGTGTCAGTGAAAAGGTTTATTTCTTGAAGCACAACGCCAAGTGAACGGCGCAAATCTTCCTTTTTAATCTTATTGATATTGATGCCGTCATATCTAATTTTGCCGTCGTCGATGTCATAGAAGCGGTTGATAAGGTTTGAGATTGTTGTCTTGCCTGCGCCCGTTTTACCGATGAGCGCAACCTTTGTACCAGGTTTTGCATCGACAGTGATGTCAAACAATACTTGTTTTTCGCCGTCGTAAGAAAAGTCAACATTCTTTAAAAGTACATGACCTTCAAGTTTGGTGTAACTTAATGTGCCGTCGCCGTGGGGGTGTTTCCATGCGTAGAACCAATCACCCACTTTGCCTTCAACGATTTCGCCCTTTTCGTTATAGTGGGCTTTAACCAAAGTTACGTAGCCTTCGTCAGTTTCTGGCTCGGTGTCAAGAAGATCGAAAATTCTGCCAGCACCTGCTAATGCCATAACAACTGCGTTAAACTGTTGCGAAACCATATTGATAGGTCTTGTAAACGACCTTGACAAAAGTAAGAATGCCGAGATAACTGCGATACTTGCCGCACTGTAACTTACCGTTGTGTCGTTTACGGTGAGCAAGTTATAGTTTGCCAAAACTGCGCCGACAACTGCGATCAATACATACTGAACATAAGTTAAGTTTGCCATGATTGGCATGAAGATGTTGGCGTACTTGTTGGCCTTTGTAGAGTTTTCGTTAAGTTCTTCATTTATGACATTAAAATTTGCTTGGTTTTCGTTTTCGTGGCAGAAAACCTTTACCACCTTTTGACCACTCATCATTTCTTCAATATAGCCGTTGAGTTTGCCGATTGAGTACTGACGCTTGATAAAGAAGTGCGCTGATTTTGCGCCAAGACCTTTTATTACGAAGAACATTAAAAATACTGTGATTAAAACGACGAGTGTAAGTTGCCAACTTTTTAGTATCATTTCAATCAGGCACACCGTGATTGTAACAAGGGACGAAATGATGTTTGGGATACTGTTTGAAATTAGATCCTGCATGGTGTCAACGTCGTTTGTAAAACGGCTCATGGTTTCGCCGAAGGTGTGCGTGTCAAAATACCTTACCGGGAAGTATTGCATTTTGGAAAACATGGTATCCCTAAAATCACGAATGGTGCGCTGTGCAAGTTCGATATACAACATATTTTGTAAGTACGATGCCACAACGCCTATAACGAAAATTATTACCATTGTGGTGATTACACGCAAAATTCCGCTGTAACTTACTGCCTCGCTAAGCCCCATTTTTACGCTTTCAAGTTGAATGTTGATTTCGATAAGCAAATCTTCAATCATTGCCATGCTTTGAACGGAAGCGTAACTTGATAATACAATACATAAAATCGAGGCGATGAAGATAAGTGTATTTTTGCCGGTAAGCATAAATTTAAAAATTCTGCCGAGCGTTTTAAAAGGCGCTTTTTTAACTCTGTCTTCGCCCTTATACATTTTTTTGTTTTTGCTTTCCTTATTTTCGCCACCATTTTGTGCCAAATCTTGGCTGTTTTCAACCACGTATTGGGGGTTATTTAAATTTTCCGTGTTAGCGGTATTAGGTTTTTTCTTATTGATTTTCGCCATCAAAATCACCTCCGCCTTGTTGAGAATTGTAAACTTCACGATAGATATCGCTGATTTCCATTAACTCTTCATGAGTGCCAACTGCGCTGATTTTGCCGTTATCCATAACGATAATTTTATCGGCATCCATAACGGAAACGATCCTTTGCGCAATAATAATTTTTGTTGTTGATGGGATAAATTCCTTAAAGCCTTGCCTAATTTTAAGGTCGGTGTTCATATCGACTGCGCTTGTAGAGTCGTCTAATACGAGAATTTTAGGGTTGCTCATAAGGGCACGTGCAATGCAAAGACGTTGACGTTGACCGCCCGATACGTTTGAACCGCCTTGCTCTATATGAGTGTCTAAGCCGTTTAGCCTATAAACAAACTCGTCCGCACAAGATAGTTTTAGTGCCTGGTCAATTTCTTCGTCAGTGGCGTCAGGGTTGCCCCATTTCATGTTGCCCCGAATTGTGCCAGAGAACAAAACATTTTTTTGTAAAACCATTGCAACAGCCTTCCTTAGTGCGGTAAGGTCGTATTTGCTAACTTCTAGACCGCCGATTTTTAGACTGCCTTCAGTAACGTCGTATAAGCGTGGCAAAAGTTGAACGAGCGTGGTTTTTGAACTACCTGTACCGCCGATAATACCAACTGTTTCACCACTTTTAATGTGAAGATTGATGTCTTCTAAACACTTTACACCGCCCTTGCCTTTGTATGAAAAACTTACATTTTCAAAATCGATAGAACCGTTTTCAACGGTCATAACGGGGTTTAATGGGTTTTTGATTGAGGGCTGTTGGTTTAAAACTTCCAAAATACGGTCAACCGATGCTTTTGACATTGTTACGTTGACATAAATCATGGAAAACATCATCAAACTCATTAAAATTTGAGTGCTGTAAGTAATGAGCATTGAAAGTTGAGTGTCTTTAAGGGCAATACCGCTGGTACCTATAATCATCCTTGCCCCAAAAAAACCGATTAAAGTGATTACTATGTACATGCAAAGTTGCATGATGGGGTTTGACAAGACAACGATTTTGCTTGCCTTTGTGTAATCATTATATACATCTTGCGATGCGCTGGTAAATTTTTCAATTTCCTTTTGTTCTTGCACACTTGACTTTACAACACGCATGCCACGAATGTTTTCTTCAACAACAATGTTTAAGCGGTCGTACCTTTTAAACAACCTTTTAAATATTGGCATTGCCTTTTTGAAAATGAAGACCATGCCAAGAAGCATAATTGGTACGACAATGGCAAATACGCCGGCAAGCGGACCGCCAACTGAAATTGTTAAGATTAAGCCAAATAGCAACATAAGTGGTGATCTTACAGCGATCCTTATAATCATCATGTAAGAGTTTTGCACCATGTTTACGTCCGTTGTCATACGGGTAATCAATGATGCGGCTGAAAACTTATCGATATCTTCAAAAGAATAGTCTTGAATTCTTTCAAACATATCGTGGCGGATGTTTGTGGCAAAGCCGTTGGATGCCTTTGCGCACGCCGCCCCTGACAATGCACCAAATAGTAGTGCCGTAAGCGACATACCGACAAGTAAAAGTCCGTAAATCACCACCGCCATAATGTCATTTTGCTTAATACCACTTTCCAAAAGCATGGTCATAACAAATGGTATCAATACGTCAAAAATACATTCGACTGCGACAAAAACCGGTGATAATAGCGATGACTTTTTGTACTGTCTTACGCATTTTTTAATTAGTTCACGCATAGTTTTTTACCATCTTTTATATAAATTTTTTATTTTTTTACATTGATAACGGGCTTATAGCCCCACTTTTTAATTTTGACCGTCTAAATTTACCGTAAGCAAATTGTTTTGAATTTTTTGTAGTGTTGAAATTAAATTTTCAATCTCCACACCACTTAGCCCAGAAGCAATTAGGGCTTCAATTTTTTTAACTTCTTGAAAAGACTTATCCATTTGCTGGTGTGCTTTATCGGTAAGCACAATGCGTTTTAAACGTTTATCTAAATGTGTTTGTTCCCTAATAATAAGCCCTTTTTCTTCCATCTTACGCAACTGCTCACTCGCAGAAGAGCGTCTTAAAGAAAATTCCTTTTCTAAATCTTTTTGATAAATGGGCTCGTTTTCGTTGTGATAAATGTAGGCGCAAAACTGCCTATCAATATATGTTAAGTCTTGATAACCGTTTTTTGAATGGGCTTCAAGCACCCTGAAGATTAAGTTGTGTGTCTTTTTAATTTCATGCCCGATATAACTCATGCTTCACCAAAATTTTGTTAGTTACCTAACATTTTTTATAATGCTATTATATGCCCTATTTATTTATAAGTCAACAAAAAACAACCAATATTTATTACATTTAGGTGTTAAATTTGTGAAATTTTTTTCAAGCCTTTTAAGGCGCAAAAACTAATATATTTTTTATAGTAAACTTTAATGGGCATTTTATAATAATTTTATATTTTTGTTGCAAAATTTTTTGCATAAAATATGGTGATAACGGGCTTATAGCCCTATTTTAGGACAAGAAAAGGCAGTTTGCAAAATTGCAAACCGCCAAATTTAAACTTTAAATTAGATAGTAAATTTAGTCAACAAACTTATAACTAAATTTGTTGCCGCCCCGCCTAATATAAAGTAAGCGACGTTGTAAACATTAAAGGGCAAAACAAACAAACCAACTAAGCACAAAACTTTTACAATGATCGATAAATAAAGACTAAATTTTAAAAGTTTAATTGCCTTTTTGCTTAGCCTATACGCAACGGGAACGTTATAAATTTCGCCATCTATAATAGATACATTACCACCATTTAATGCGATATCGCCTTCACCATTGCCAAAGTAAATTTGATTTTCTTTTGAAACAGGGTTTTCAACAAAGTCGATTTGCTTTTTAACTTCGCTATCTAATTGGCAATCAAACTGCGTTACTACATTTTTAATGCCAAAATAGTGAAGTTCGTTTAAAGCACCAAGACTGTCTTCTTTTAACTTGCCGTCATCAACAAGTGCGCTTGCAGAAACCTTTAAAGAGTTTGCTTTTGCCAAAGTGAAAAGTGATTTTACATCCTTATACTCTATAAAGTATTCCCTTGATGATATCATGGTGTAATTTAATATTGTTGTAAGATTTAACAGCGTTTGACCTACCATGCAGATTGCAAAAACACATGTGCCGACAAGCCCCCATTTTTGCAAGCCGTCAGCATAAGTTGAGCCAAAAATTGGAAGTATAAATGTGATTAAAAGACCGACAAAAAGCACTGATAAGTCGGCGTATAAGCCGATTTTCGCCACTTTTTTAGTGTTTAGACTTTGATTAGTGGTATCGATAAATTCACGCTTTTTATTATCAATTTTACTTTCAGAAAATGCACAACTTGAAGTGTAACTTGCGCTTTCGGTAAGTAAAACATAACCAGCCAAACAAGTGTCGCCTTTACTTAAAGATACTATTTTATTTTGACCAAACCTGAATGTGTTTACTTGGCAATCGCAAAGTAAAACGCCGTCGGTGGGGATGGTGTCGCCAGCCAAAATTTTAACAGTGTCGCCTGCGTTTATATCTTGCCTTGCGCCCGTTTCGCCGTTTATAGTAACTTCGTCATCGCCCGTATCAAACACCTTGTTTAACTTAATTGTGGCAAACTTTTTAAGCGTTTGTGAGATAAACTGTGAAGCGGAATAAATGAGTGCAAATGCCGTTGCAACAACGGGTTGACCTAAAACAATTAACACAATCGCACAAAGGGTTGCAATTATGTTGCCGGTCAAATAATTTTTGCTAACAACATCTTCAAAATAGGAAAATACTACTTCGTAAATTGAAAGTGCAAAACTTAAAATAATCAAAATCATCCTAAGCGAGAAAATATCGTCGCTTTTTGGGGCGAAAAAGACAGCCACAATCAACATGATAAGTGAGATAGTAAGTTCCGCTATCCTTATATACATATCCTTTTTGACTTCTTCCTTTTTTAAGACCTTTTGCGCCTTTTCAGGTTTTACCTTTTGATTTTGTGTATCTTTTAAATCATCGCCGTTATTTTGTTCATTTTCATCGCTATCTTGACCTAAATCTTCGCCTATAAGCCCGTTATCGCCACTTTTTTGTGTGTCGTCATAACTTTTTTCGTCCTCTTCGCCAAAGATAACTTCTACATCAAATTCGTCTGCTAATGATATTAAAAGTTGTAAAACATCATATTCGTAAACGTTTTTATCAACCTGCAAAATAACATGTTCATCTTGATAAGTTGCATCCAAAACGCCTTGAATTTTGCTTATTTTGTGTTTAAATTTTTGTAATGATTTTTCGTCAAGCGTCAATATATTTTTAAGCCTATATTGGTATTGCAAAACTTATACCTCCTTTAAACGCTTTTAGTTACCCTTAATTTTATAAAATTAAAATGTTTTTGTCAAGGTATATTTTAGTTTACTAAAATTTTAAATGGGACTTGATAAATTTTATTTTACTTTTAAAATCAAAAAATAATGCCAAATTTATTTAACTAAACTGCTATTTTTTTATGTAAAACTCACACATTTACCCCACTAAATGACTGATTTTCAAAATTTTTCGCTTTTATATAATACTGCCCTTTGATACTAAAAAAACCATTTAAACTGTATTTTCTTGACAACAAAGGGCTAATGTGATACATTAAGTTATATTGTTAACTGATTAAAAAATGGTTACACTAATTTTTTTACGATAAGAAAAATAAAATTAAGTTAAGGATTTTGATTATGGAAAACAATAATTACAACTTAATTATAAATGAAGATCTTATTAAAAACGGTTTGTCGACCGATCAGGTAAACGAGAAAATTAGCGAAGGTGCGACCAACAAGGTTGTAAGAAAGTCATCAAAACCGTATTACAAAATATTTTTAGATAACTTTTGCACCTTTTTTAACTTGCTGTGTTTTATCTGCTTTGCTGTGCTTCTTGTGTTTGCAAAAGATACGGCGATAAGCAACTTCTTTTTCGTATTCTTGTTTGTAACAAATTCCATTATCGGTACCATTCAAGAGATACGTGCAAAGCGGACGGTCGAAAGGCTTACCATTGTAAAAGCCCCTACCGCAAGGACATTGCGTAACGGCAAGTTGATTGACGTACCTATTTCTGACCTTGTTTTAAATGACGTAATTGAACTTTCACAAGGCTCACAAATACCGGCGGACTGCATTATTTTAAACGGCAAAGTTGAGGTAAACGAAGCGCTTATAACGGGCGAATCTGTGCCGGTAAGGAAAACCACCGACGACGAACTTTTAAGCGGAAGTTTTATTGTTGCTGGCAAATGCTTGGCGGTACTTTGCAAGGTCGGTAAAGATTCTTATGTGCAACAACTTACCGAAAAGGCAAAAGTTTTCCAAAAGACAAACTCGCCACTACTTAACTCTTTAAACAAGATTATAAAGACAATCAGTATCATGATTGTGCCCATTGCGCTTGGCAGTGGTATTGTAAACTATTATGTATCAAACTCTTCCGGTCAACTTAACATCCCCGAAGTAGTTATTTCAACTTGCTCGGTTGTGATTGGCATGATACCGTGCGGAATGTTCTTTTTAACCACTGTGGCATTGGCGGCTGGCGTACTTAAACTTGAAAAGTACAACACGCTTGTGCATGACATGTATTCACTTGAGATGCTTGCAAGGGTAAATGTGCTTTGCTTGGACAAGACGGGCACGATAACCGACGGACATTTGACGGTAAGAGAGATTTTACCGCTTAACGATTACAGTTTAAGTTATATTGAGTCGCTTATTGTAACGATGGAAAAGGCTGTCGGCGACGAAAACAACACCGCAAAAGCCATAACCGAATATTTAAATACCATTGAGGCTTTTGACGGCGAGCCCATTTACACGCAACCTTTTAACTCGGCAAAAAAATACGCCTTTGCAACCTTTAATGACCAAACACTTATTTTGGGTGCGCCACGCTTTATAATGAAAAATCTTCCTAAAGAGATTGAAGAGAAGGTTAAAAGTTTTATGAAGTTTGGTTGCCGTGTGGTAATGTTTGCAAAGTCGAAAGAAATTGTAACCGAAGATAAAATACCTGATGACATCACCCCACTTGCCCTTGTTGTTTTGGAAGATAACATTCGCCCAGAAGCCATTGAAACGATTAAATGGTTTCAGTCAAACGACGTTATGGTGCGTGTAATTTCTGGCGACGACCCGTTGACCGTTTCGGAAATAGCACGCCGTGCTGGTATTATCCATTATGAAAGGTATATTGACCTTCAAAACGCCACAGATGAGCAAGTTAAAAAATACGCACGCTATTACATCGTTTTTGGCAGAGTTTCGCCCGAGCAAAAGGCTTTGATAATTAAGACCATGAAAGACGAAACGCACACCATTGCAATGACGGGCGACGGCGTAAACGATATACTTGCAATGAAGGAAGCAGACTGCTCTATCACCGTGGCATCAGGCTCTAATGCGGCAAGAAGTTTGGCGCACTTGGTGCTTGTTGACGACAACTTTAATTCCTTACCGAAAGTCGTTGCCGAAGGTAGACGTGTTGTAAATAACATTCAACGCTCTGCATCACTATACCTTATGAAAACCTTTTTCACCTTTGCGTTTGCCCTATTATCCATTGCAAGCGTATCACATTATCCCTTTACACCGGGCATGATGCTTATGCTGGAATTTTTGATAATTGGCGTGCCGTCATTGATACTTTCACTGCAACCAAACAGCGAACGCATAAAGGGCAAGTTTATCAACAAAGTTTTATCGCACGCAATACCGGGCGCAGTAGTGCTTGTGTTTAACGCACTTGCAATAAAACTATTTAGTAATGTACACTTTATCGAGATGACAGAAGCCGAATACGATACCCTTTCAACAATAGTTTTAGCCATTGGTGGCTGGTCCTTTTTAACGGTTTTGTGTTATCCTTATGACAAGTTTAGGGCTGTTTTAGTGGCGTTTGTAACTGTTTTGGTATTTACAATTTCATCACTACTACTAACAACCGATTTACTTTCAAACTTTTTCCACCTTCACCCGATACCTTTTAGCGGTAACATAGTTTTATACCTAATTTTAATTGGCACAATTTTGGCAGACTATTTAATTTTAACGCTTATAAAATGGGTGTTTAAACCGCATTATTGATATCATTTTTTGACATTAAAAACATTAAAAATTTAAAAAAGTGGGGCTATAAGCCCGTTATCTCACTTTTTTGGCATAAAAAAAGAACCTTTAACTTTTTTGTTAAAGGTTCTTTTTTTATCTTATGCTATTTGTTGTTTTTTTTCTTCTTCTTCCTCTAAAACCCTGTAAGCAACCTTACCAACGAGTGTTTTAGGAAGTTCGTTACGGAATTCGATATCGTAAGGAATTGCGTATTTTGCAATGTGGTTTTTACAATATTTTAAGATGTCAAGTTTTAAATCTTCGCTTGGGGTAAAGCCTTCTTTTAAAGTGATAAAGGCTTTAATCTTTTGCATCTTGTATTCGTCTTTTACGCCGATAACACAACTCATTTGAACGGCTTCGTGTGCGTCCAAAATGTTTTCGATTTGTGATGGGTAAACGTTATAACCGCTTGTTATTATCATACGTTTAATACGTTGTTTAAAGAATACAAAGCCTTCTTCGTCCATAGTACCAAGGTCGCCTGTGTGAAGCCAAACATGACCGTCTTCGTGCTTTTTGAGTGTGTTTGCAGTTTCTTCAGGCTTGTTGTAATAACCGAGCATGATTGTTGGACCGGTCAAGCAGATTTCGCCTTCTTCGCCGTAAGGTACTTCTTCAGTTGTGCCAACCTTACAAATCTTGTAATATGTATCTGGGTACGGCAAACCGATAGAGCCTTCCTTTTCCTTATTATAAGGTGTCAAGCAACTTGCGGTAACGCATTCGGTTGTGCCGTAGCCTTCCCTAATTTTAATGGTTGCGCCGTGTTCTTTTAAGTAGTTATCAAACTTGCGTTTAATTTCGACAGGAAGTGAGTCGCCACCAGAGAAAACGCCCATTAAAAAGTCGAGTTTTACGCCGTCAAGATAGTTTGTGCGGGTAAGTGCTTCGTAAAGGGTGGGCACACCTGCGATATAGTTTGGTTTATTTTTCTTGATTAAAAGTGCGTAATCTTTTACATTGAATTTAGGAACCAAAATTGATTCACCACCCAATACCATCATAGTATGGATACAAACGCCAAGACCAAAGCCGTGGAAGCATGGCATTGCGGCAAGCATCTTTTTGCCTTGAATTTGTTTATTGCACATTGCGCCTGTTTGAAGTGCAAGTGCGTTAAAGTTTAAACTTGAAAGTAAAATGCCTTTTGTAACGCCCGTTGTACCGCCTGAAAAGAGAATAACTGCGGGCTCGTTTTTATCCATAAAGTGTGGCGTTGCTGGTTTAGAAACCTTTGCTTTTTTGAGTAAATCTTCCCAGAAAATTACGTTATCTTCTGCAGTAAAATCACGGTCTTTTTTGCCTTTAATCAACTTATAGGCGGACTTTTTGATAAAACCGAGTTCTTCAGCAGCACCGGTTAAAACAACCCTTTCAATGGAAACTAACTTTTGAACTTCTAAAATTTTGTTATAAAAAGAATCAAGTGTTAAAAGTGTTTTTGAACCTACTTCGTTTAAATAAAAACCGATTTCGCTAACAGCGGAAAGTGGGTGGATGAAACTTACTACAACGCCGATATAGTTGAGTGCGTAAAGTGTGTAAACTGTTTGTGGCAAGTTTGGCATACAAACGGTAACTTTATCGCCTGCTTTTAAGCCTAAGTTTTGATATGCTTTAGCGAGTTCTAAAATCTTTTGTTTTAACTTTCTGTATTTAATGTGTGTACCCATGCAAGATAATGCTGTTTGGTTGGGGTACTTATCGGCTGTGTTTAAAACAACTTCACTAATGCTTAAATCGGGATATTCCAAATTGAATTTTACTTCGCCGTAACTATTAAGCCAAGGCGTTTTGATGTTTTCTAACATAAAAAATCTCTCCTAATAACCAAAAAAATATTTATAAAAATGTGCGATAACGGGCTTATAGCCTAACTTTTATGTTTTTAGACTATTCAATAGGTGTTTCGATTGGCATATCTAAAATCCAAGGATTGCTTAAGATTTTTTTCATCATTTTTATTGAGTTACCAAAATAAATACCATCGGCAATACGTTCGTCTATTGTAAAAGCCATGTCAATGGTGTTTTTCATTTCGTAAGTGCCGTCTTGATTAAATACGGGCGTTTTCTTCATTTCATTTATGATTAAAAAGAATGAGTTTGTGCCGTAATTTGTCAAGTGGTGATAATCGGCTTTCATCTTGATACTGCCCAAGTTTGAGATAAACACAGACGTGTAATATGGGTCATCTTTAGAAAGTGAGCGTGGTGTGATACCATGGTAGTCCCAGAAGTTTAAAATCCTTGTAACAAACTTTAATAAAAAGCGTGGAAGTTTTACAAGTTTTGTCATGATATCGGTTGAGCCGTCAATTTCGTTTTTGCGACGAACACTGAATACCCTATCACGAATTTTTGTGTAAAGTTCGTCAATAGGTACAGTTCCTTTTTTGCCTACCCTTAAAATGCAAAGGGCTTCTTCGGCGTTGTCGCTGAGCATTTTTTTGATTACGAACGCAAATGAGATCTCATTCCTTTCGTAAAGTCTATGACCTTGTATAAAGTAATTGAGTTTTGGCCTAAAATAAATTACTTTTGCAAGTGCTGCTGTTATAAGATGGAAAAGCGTGTAATGATAACCATGCTCTTCATGTAAATCTTTGTTTTTTTCTTCCAAGTATTTTAACGCTTCTGTCATATCGAAGGTTTCGCAAAGGGATGCTTCGTTGTCTGCCCTATTTGGAATTAGATAAGGCATAAAGTGATGCATGGCATCGGCTTCTTTAACCCAACGACCATCCTTTCTGTCTTTACGATGCTTTTTGCGTTTTTCATTTGTAGTATCTTGCTTTGTTTTTGACATATTCCACCTAATTTTCTCTCAAATTTAGTATTTCATTTGTAATTATATTTCTTCACTAAACTATCGCAAACTTATTTAATTATAGCACTCGGCAATATATATGTCAAATAACTTTTTTAAAATTAGTAAATTGATAAATTTTTAAGCATATTTTGCCAAAATTTAGCAATTTTTTTTAATTTTACCCCTTTTTAAGCACATTTTTTGTGAAAATCTGCAACTTTTTTAAGCCTTTTTTGGGGAATTTTATATCAAAAATTTTATAGTTTAGCGGTTTTTTACACCAAAAAAATAAAAAAACGGGCTGTTTTTTACCCGCTTTTAACCTTATTTATTATTTATTTTTGCCATCACTTTTCAAAAAAATTTACTATCACTTTCAAAAAAACATTGTAAATTTCAACACTTTCTGCCGGTTAGTTCGCCTTCAGTCAAAAGCCCACCAAAGCCCGTTTGGCGTAAGGCTTCATATACAGCAAGGGCAACGGTGTTTGACAAGTTTAAAGACCTTGCTTCGCTTATCATGGGAACACGGACAGTTTTATCATAATACTTTTCAAGCAAAAGTTCGTTTAAGCCGTGTGTTTCTTTACCAAAGACCAAAAAGTCGCCGTCTTTATATTTGGCATCCGAATAAATCTTTTTACCTTTTGTAGAGAAAAAATAAAAGTTTGTGCCGTCATAAAATTTTTCGATAAGTTCTTCAATGCTGTCGTAATATCTTATGTCAAGCAAGTGCCAATAATCAAGCCCTGCCCTTTTTAATTGCTTATCGGAAATTTCAAAACCTAAGGGGCGGACCAAATGCAAAGTTGAGCCTGTTGCAGAGCATGTCCTTGCAATATTGCCTGTGTTTTGTGGAATTTCAGGTTCTACTAAAACAATGTTAAACTTCATAAAAGTACTTCCTTTAAACAAAAAAATCGTAACATATCCAAACTTAAACCTGTTTAAGTGGGCATATGTATGCGGTTTTTTTGTTTTTATCTTGTTTGATTAAGTTTATAATTTTTTATTACTTCGCCTTTTTAACTTTAAGGCTTATATATTTTAATTTGGTGCTTGAATTTGCATAAACGGGCAAAAAAGTGGCTAAAACTCACACATGCTACCCATTAAATGCAATTTTATATTATTTTTAAACATTAAAAATTTAATTAAAAATCACCGTTAAATGTTGGTGCAAGTTTTAATTGTGGCAATTTTTAAGTTGCGTTTTGTGTAAAGTTGGAATGTAGATTGAGCGTTTTCGCTGAAAAACCCGATACGTCCACGGCTTTCGCACGCCAAAACGCCATGCGTACCCGTTGAGATTATGGGCGTTGCGTACATATAACTTATTGACGGAATTAAACTTTTAACATTAAAATCGTAAATGTCTAAAAACAAGTTTAAGATAAGTTCACTTTCGCACATGACAAGCGATTTTATGGCATCGGGACAGATAATATCTTTTGAAACCAAAACGCCAATCTTGCCAAGTGTGGTTTTTATCACCTTATAACCAAATGACAAACTTTCTTTTTCGGTTGGAAAATTTGCATCGCAAATTGCCAAAAGTTTGCCACGTTCGAAAACGGCTACGCTACGTTTTTGCTGACCGTAATTATCGGTTTTTACCGCAACAAATATAGGGCTTGCAAATTTTTTAGAAAAATTACTTAAGGTAAGTAGATTTTGGTCTTGACCACTAAGTTCACGCTTAAAGTTTAAAGTTTTGTTTCGCCTTTCAATAAGTATTAGATCGGCATCAAAGTTTGTGCAATCTAAATTTAAACTGTCGCAAAAACACACATTGATTTTATCTTTCATACTACCTATTTATGAAAGATTTTTTTAATATGTTAAACAATTTAAAATTTTTTAAATTAAAGTTGTAACTCGTTTACAATTTGTTTTAACTGTTTTGTGCTTGTTGCCTCAAACGCCATAAGTTTATATTTCTTTGCATCCTTTACGCCAGCCAAGTATAGTGCCATTTGCTTACGCATGTTTATTGCCACAATATTGTCTGGGTAAACTTGCAAAAGTAGGTCTATATGCCGTTTAATGATACTTTTTTTATCTTTTACAGGCTTATTTAAAATCTCGGAAAAAAGCCATGGGCGGTTAAGTGCGCCACGTGCAAGCATAACACCCGCTGCGCCTGTATTTTCCATTAGCACATCGGCATCTTCTTTTGTGAACACACCGCCGTTTGCAATAACCGGGATGTTTACTGCGTTTACGACTTCGGCAATTTTATCGTAATAGGGCTGACCGCTGTAATAATCTTCACGATATCTGCCGTGAACGGTGATAAGTTTTGCACCGTTTTCATAAACGGCTTTTGCCAAATCTACCGCCAAATCTTTTTCATGCTCTATACCAAGTCGCATTTTTACGGTTACTTCTTTACCAGATTTTGAAACGGCGTTTACAAGTTTACCGGCTAAAGTTGGGTTTTCCATAAGTTTTGAGCCTTCGCCATTATTAAACACCTTTGGCACGGGACAACCCATATTGATATCGATAATATCAAAATCTTTTAAATCGTCGCTTTTTGCAGCCTTTTCTAAAACGTCTTCTTCACAGCCAAAAAGTTGGACTGCCTTTATGTAATCTAAGGGCGAACACCTAAGTAAATCTTTAGTTTTTTCGTTGTTATAGTTAAGCCCC
Organism: uncultured Clostridia bacterium; assembly: GCA_944363645.1. Classification (GTDB taxonomy): domain Bacteria; phylum Bacillota; class Clostridia; order Christensenellales; family Borkfalkiaceae; genus UBA4636. The sequence continues at coordinate 356,738 of CALVUR010000001.1, forward strand.
TTTGCTGATACCATTTCGGTAAAGCAAAGCCCTGCGCCAAGTTCGTAACAGATTTGTCTAAACGCAAAGTCCGTAAAGCCTGCAAGTGGGGCTAAAAAAACATTATTTTTGGTCGATAATCGACCTATAGACAGACTTTTAATTTCCATTGCGGTATTTCCAAAGTTCGGTTTCGGTTAAATTTTTGATGTCTTTGCCGTCATTTTTAACAGCATTTTCTACGCAAGAAAACTTTTTAATAAAGTTGTTTGTTGCGTTAGTAATTATGTCTTCAGCGGACAAATTATAGTCTTTTATAAGGCTTATGCAAGCAAAAATCAAACTTTCGAAATCATCTTTTGTTGCCGTGTTTGATTTGATTTTAGTAATTGCATCTTCGACCATATTTTGACTAACTGTTTTATCAATTTTATAGTTATAGTCGTTTGCACGCTTGATAACTTTTTGACAGCGCATTGCCGCCGGGAAGTTTTTAGGCACGTCTTCTAAATACGCCGCTCCGCTTTGGTAATGCTTTTCAATTTGCTTGTTTTTAAGCCATAAATCGATAGCATCCTGGCTTGTCTTTGCGTTCTCACCGCCAAAAACGTGGGAATTACGCATTTTAACCTTGTTACAAATTTGAGTAAAAAGGTCGTTTTTGGTGCAGTATAAATCTTCTTCTAAAAAGTTGATATAAAACGCCATAACGAACAAAACGTCGCCTGTTTCTTCGCAAATTTTTTCGTCGTCGTCGGCATTTATTGCATCTAAAAGTTTATAGCCTTCTTCAATAATTGACTTACTTATCGACTTTTTATCTTGTTCCCAATGCCATGGGCAACCATTTTTTGAGCGAAGGTATTTTACCATATCGATAAGGTCGTCATAATTAAACCTTGTTTTGTCTTTTAAGTCGACTTTATCAATAACTAAAACAGTAGAATAATTGTAATTATCTAATGTATCAATCTCGTATAACGGCATCAAAAACTGCTGATAATCGACATATAGGCGGACTTTTTGCTCTTCACCGATAAAATCAAAAAGTTTTAACTTCCATTCTGAAGCCAAAATTTGATTATCTAAATCGTAAATAATAAGTGGCAAAGATAAAGCGGAAAAACCATCTAAATTATAGGCAGATACCGCTTGATAATTTGAGCCAGAAAGCCCCGACATTGTTGCGTAATAAGAGCATTTTGAAACGCCTTCAAAAATAGTTACGTCCTTTATTTTTTGCAACAAAAATTTGGACGAAAAGTCCTCACTTACCGCACCATCGACAAGGTAACACACATCGCCATTTTTCAATAAGTCTTTAACGCTTTTTACGATATTTTTTGTAAGCGTATCAAAATTTTTTGATTTTTGGTATAAATGGTCTAATGTTTGATAGTTAATACCAAGTTCTTTTAAAACTTGTGCAGAGTTTGTATTTTCCGTCCTTAAAACCACTTGATTTGATTGTTTAATTTTTTCGTAAGCGGAGATTGACAAGTCCCCTTTTTTAACGCCTAAGCCGATTATGTTTAACATTTTTACGCATTGCGTCCCAAAGTATCAATTTTTATGGGACGAGTTATCCTATAAGTTTTCTCTTTAATAATATATACCAAATTGAAAAAACCCGCAACAAAATAACAACATATATCGGAAAAAGCAGTGCCGTAAATGTGAAAGTTGGGCTTTGAAACAAAAATAAGCGTAATAATTATTTTTGCAATCAGCCCCAAAAATAGCCCTATTGATGGGATGTAAAGTCTGTTTTTTGCAACTAAAATAATTGACGTCGATTGCACGATTGGAAGTAGCACCACCGATAACGCACTTATTTTAAGTAACCTTATCGCAATCTGCTTTTCGCTTAAACTTAAAGTGCCGTACAATAAATTGATTGCAAAGTTTGAAAAAATTAGGGTAGCGACCGCACACAAAATGGATAAAACAACGGTGTATATTAAAATTTTGTCATCCTTTTCCCCTTTGGTTTTTGTGGCGACCGGAAGCCCAGCAACCGCCAAGCCGTAACAAAGGGCAACGGGCACGCCGATAATTGATTCTACCGCACCTTGATAGATGCCGTATAGACTTACCGCACTTTTAGTGTAACGGCTTAACAAATTGATAACCAGAAAACTGTCGCTTAACCTGCAAAGCGGAAGCATGATTGATGTAAGCGTTATGGGAATAGTTACCTTAAAAATTTGCTTAAATGTGATATCATTTTCATTACTTTCGCCAAGACAAAAAGTGCCACCACCTACCACTTCGCCAGTCTTTAAATCGACAATTTTACCTATTTTAAGTAAACTATCATTTGCCGTTGCGCCCTTTAAATCATTTTTACTTTTTACACTTTTGAAATCAAACTTAAAAACATGCTTGTCCTTTTTAAGTGCGTAAACCACGATAAATGTAAGGGCGAAAACTTCGCTTATGGTAACGGCAAGGCAAGCGTAAAAGGCACCGCTTACCTTATCATAAGCAAACAGTTTGATAAGTGTCAAGCCGAAAATCAATTTTACAACCTGCTCTATCACCTGACTAATGCCGGTGGGTTTCATATCGCATTTACCTTGAAAATAGCCACGCAAAACTGACAAAAGTGAAACGATAAAAACGGACGGCGAAATGGCGATATAACCGAGTTTTGCCATGGGGTTGCCTTGCAAATTTGAGATAAATTTTGCGCTTAAAACCATAACGATTGTTGCCAAAATTGAAATGCTTCCAAAGGCGATAACCGACTTATAGACCACTTTTTTGGCGTTTTTGCCTTCTGCAATCAGTTTTGCAATGCTGTTGGGGATGCCCGTTGAGGAAAGCGTTAAAAGCATAGAATAAAAGGGAAACACCGTTTGGTATATCCCTATTCCCTCTGTGCCTAATAAATTTGTAAGCGGTATGCGGTAAAATGCGCCGATGATTTTTGTAACGAGTGCGCACACAGCCAAAATAAAACCGCCTTTTAAAATTGAATTCATACCCGTGCCAAAAAGTCAATACAAAACGATGCGAGCGCAATAACTTTTGAATCGACTTCTCTGTCAATAGAAATTAAAATTAAACCGCCGTATAAGTCGCCTTGAGAGATTATTGGCATGATAAGTTGATACTTATAATTTTGACTATCTAAATCGGTAATTGTCACCTTTTGTCCGTTTTGGTTGTCGCAAATGATTGTTTTGCGTGATTTTAATGATGAAAGTAAATCGTCGCAAATCAACTTACCATCAAACTCACGTGAAAGCGAGCCTTTTTGCCCGATAATTTTATCGGTATCGCAAATTAAAACGGACATTTGTGTGTTGTCATACAAACTGTCGATAACGCACTTTGTGTAATTTTGTATTGCACCAAGTGGCGAATATTTGCGAAGTAAAAGTTCGTCATGCTCGGTAAAAATTTCCAACGGATCGCCTTCAGCAATGCGCAAAGTCTTTCTTATCTCTTTAGGGATAACCACCCGACCTAACTCATCAATTCTACGAATAATACCTGTTTCTTTCATATTACCTCCTTAAAAATATAGTCTGTAATACGAATTAAATTATGTAAAAATAGCGTAAATTTTGGTAAAAAGTGGGGCTATAAGCCAGTTATCGCCACTTTTCAAATTTTTTAATCAAATTTTTTCATTATATAAATAACAAATTACGCCATAATAAATAGAGTGCGCAAGTTTGTTGCGATAACTATCTGTTGTAAGCAATTTTTCGTCCAAAGGATTAGATAAAAAACCACATTCCACAATGATTGCTGGGCACGTCAAGTTGTTTAATAAATAATAGTCGCCCGCAAGTGGTTCGCAAATTCTAACACTTTCTTCCATACCGTTTAAGTTGTCTTGCACAAGTTTGGCAAGTTTTTTACTTTGCTCGCTTTTGGGGTTATAAAAAACTTGTGCGCCACGTCTATTTTCGTCGGCGTAATTGTTCATGTGGATGGAAATAAAAATATCGGCGTTTACACTTTTAGCAATTTGAACACGCTTTTTTAAATCTCTTTCTTTAAAGCCCTTGCTAATCGTGCCGTAAAGCCCCACATCTTGGGTGCGAGTAAGCACGCAGTTTACACCTTCTGCGTAAAAATTGTCGTAAAGGTTTTTAGATAGGTATAAATTCAAGTTTGATTCCTTTTCCTTAGTAGTTGCGCCTAAAACGCCGGGATCAATACCGCCATGACCGGGATCTATAACCACCGTAAAACCACTTTTTGCCGTTTGGTAAATTTTACCATTTAAAAAGAAAAAATTCATCACAAAAAGGCTAAACATCAACGCAAAAGTTACTAACACAAATTTTTTACCCACAAAGCCCCCTTTTAGCCCATGTTATCCACAATTTTGGGCATTTTAAACTTAGATTGTGGATAACTTACCCGAGTTATCCACAGTTATCCACATTTTTTAACACATTTAAAATCAAAGTTAAACTGATAAATTTTATGTAAACCAAACAAAATTTATGCTTTTTGCAAAGATTTATAGGCGAATAATTTAGATATCTTAAAAATTGCGATAAAAAGCCACATTTAATGTTGTCAATATTTTTTGTAAATTGTTTACAAATTTTTTAAAATTTAGTATAATAAACGTATGAGATTTTTGACTTTTTTAAAAAATTTATTTATAAAAAAGCCCATAAAAATTGGGCTTGCGTTAGGAAGTGGCGGTGCAAAAGGTGCGGCACACTTGGGGGCGTTAAAGGCCTTTGAAGAAGAAGGTATAACCTTTGATGTGGTTGCCGGCACAAGCATTGGCGCGGTGGTTGGCGCAATGTACGCTTTAAAATACACCGCTGACGACATGATTAAAATAATACAAAATTACACTTCAAACGAAAAAATAAGCCTTTTAAAACTTACACTTTCTAAAGATGCGGGCGAAGTAAACCTTTTAAAACTTATTGGCGACAAAGAGTTTGACGATTTAGCCTTACCTTTTAAATGCGTTGCGTGCGATTTAGGGACCGGCGACGAGATTGTTTTAAGCGAAGGTAGTTTGGCAAAAGCCATTGCGTCATCAAGCGCAATACCGCCCGTATTTAAGCCTGTGGTGTTTAACGGTAAGCGTTTGGTTGACGGCGCATATGTAAACGCTGTGCCTGCTGACGTTGTAAAAAGTATGGGTGCTGACGTTGTAATATCGGTTGCCTTACACAAGGTGGAAACAAACCAATCTATTGTAAAATATCTTGACATTTTAGAGCGTGGGCACGGCGTAAAAGTGCAAAATAGGCTTAAAGGGCTAACTAACTCTGATTACACACTTTATCCCCCATTAGATGAATTTACATCGAGCGACATAAAGCATTTTAAGACAATGTATTTATTAGGTTATGAATGTGCTAAAAACCACATGGACGAGATAAAAGCCACAATAAAAAAAGCAAAAAAGAAAAGAAAATAAATAAAAAAAGAGCCTTTAACTTAAAATTAAAGGTTCTTTTTTTGTGTAAAAAGTGGTGATTTCGGGCTTATAGCCCCACTTTTAACTTATTTTTAATAATTCGTCAACAACCGATTTTGGTGTAAAATCAATTTTTACGTGAAAGTTTTCATAATCGAAAATATTGGCTGAAGATGACTTTTTAAGGTTGAAGTCGATTGAAAGTTTTACTAAATTTTTATCTAAATCAAAGGTATATAAAATGTTTAATGTGTCGGTAAACTTTTTAATGGTGTCGCTGATTGTGATACGAAGTTTTGAAAAATATTCCTTAAAAGATAAGTTGTCATACCCCATCATTTGCACAAGGTCGAAAATGCGAAGTGAAGCGATTGTTAAGCCCTGAACTTTTGTGTTTACAAACCTTATCAAATAATCGTAAGCGTTTTCTAAATCGTATGCTTTAAGTTCTTCAAAAGAGATTGTATAACCAGCGTTTGCGAGAGTGTAATTGATAAACTTAACTAAATTTTCAAGCACATTTGCTTGTATGCTTTCCAAAAACGATTTAAATAAATCGGTAAACTGTTGAGAATTGATTAAGTCTTCAATGGTGATTGTGGGCTTGCCGTCAATAGTTTCGCCTATTTCAATCAACTTGTTTAAGGCTTGTTGTAAAGACTTAACGATATCAACGGACAAACGATAACCGTTGTAAACCTTTGTTGGGGAACTTGTATTTAGCGCATAAGAGTTCTTAACGACGCTAAAAATGACTTGCATAATATGTGGTAAGTTAAAATTGGTTGCGCCAGCCGGTGTTAAAATTTCAAAAAAGTCAGCAGCGCTATCATAAAACGCCTGTTTTTCAGCGTAAAATTCCACTTTATCGCTTGTATATTTTAAATGGTTTTGAACTTCCACTTCATAATTAGATGATGCGATTTCGAACATGGAAAACTTATTTACGCCATCGACAAAAATAGTGTAAATTTTATCATTTCTTAAAAACAACGCTGAGGCCCTTTTGTTTTGTTCGGTAATGTTTTCTTCCACATTATAACTCATAAGATAAAAATCAAACATATTACCGCTATCTAACGATTGAACTTTAAGTGTCGCCTCGTAACCGTTAAGACTACCGATAGTTTTAACGTTTAAAACGCCCGAAGATAGGTCGGTGTTTTGAGCGGAGGCTATCAAGTCATTTTTAATTGATTGAGTTGTAGTTTCGCCACTGCACGCAGTAAACAAAAAGCACGTAATAAAAGCGAGCGTGAATGAAAGTAGTTTAACAAATTTTCTCATAACAAATTAAAAACCTTTATGTATTTAGAAAATAACGGGCTTAAAAAACCTTAAAAGTGGGGCTATAAGCCCGTTATTAGCCATTTTTAGTAAAAACTAATCTAATTTTTTAATCACCTTGCGTGGACATTTTTCTAAACAAGCGTAGCACGCAACACATTTAGAATAATCGATAACAGGAAGATTGTCAACCATTTTAATTGCTTCTTCTGGGCAAGTTTTTGCGCAGATACCGCAACCGATACATCCAACTTTACATGCATCCATAACCTGTTTACCACGACATTTTGTAGAGCAAGCAATGTAAACTTTTGCACTGCCGTCTATCTTTGAAATTACCGATTTTGGACAGTTATTAAAGCACGCACCGCACGCAATACAAAGTTGCTGGTCGATTTTTGCAACGCCGTCAACGATTTTGATTGCATCTTGCTTACAAGCGGTAATGCAAGTACCTGTGCCCAAGCAAGCGGTATCGCAAAGTTTTCTTCCGCCGACGGTCATGGTTTGACGAACGCAGTCATTAACGCCGACATAATCGTTTTGGTCGACAGCGTTAATACCGCCGATACATGAAACGACAAATTTATAAGTACTGCCACCGGCGTAATCGATGCCCAAAACTTGAGCAATCTTTTCCTTATTTTTCTTATCGGTAACGGCGCAGTCATCAATTTGACTTTTGTTTTCCAACAAAGAATGGGCAAACGCACTGCACCCTGCCTTACCGCAACCACCGCAGTTAGCACCTGCCAAGCATCCCAAAATAACTTCTTCACGCTCATCAGTTTCGACGGCGAATTTTTTGGAAACGACCATGATTAAAAAGCCGAAAACGATAGCGATAACGAGCATGATTGCGATAGCGATTAAAACGCTTACAAGATTAATCTTGTTAGGGTCATTAGCCAATAAATATAACAACATTTTAACTACCCCCTAAAACGAAATGCCCACAAAGATGTTAAATGCCATTGCCATAAAGCAAGCCAAAAGCATTGAAACGGGGAAACCTTCGAGCGGTTTAGGAAGGCTTAAAGTGTCAAGTTTTTCACGCATACCGCTCATCATAATCATAGCAAGGGTAAAGCCCAAACCGCCAAACAAACCGTAAGTTACCGCACCTAATAAATCGACAACGATATCGCCTGCGATACAGATTTCGGCAACACCTAAAACGGCGCAGTTGGTGGTGATAAGTGGAAGGTACACGCCCATTGCGTTGTAAAGTGGTTTTGAGATCTTTTTGATTATGATTTCAATAATTTGAACGAGTGAAGCGATAACAAAGATAAACACGATGATTTCCAAATATTCAACGCCAAGCGGAACTAAAATCATGGTGTAAATCGGGTAAGTGATAAGACATGTAATTGTCATTACGAAAGTAACGGCAATGCCCATACCGAACGCACTTTTAACGTTTTTAGATACGCCCAAGAAAGGACAGATGCCCAAAAACTTAACCAAAACGAAGTTGGAAGCAAGCATTGCAGTAAAAATAATTGTCAAATAATTCATGCCTCTACCTCCTTTTTATCTTTTTGGAGCGTTTTTTGTTTGGATTTTTTGGAATATAATCCACTAAAATATGTAAATAGTGCGATAAAGATTGCGTAAGTGAACAATGCACCCGAAGCGTGAGTGAAAAATTCAATCTTAAAATCCCAAAGTTTTACGCCAAAGATTGCGCCAGCGCCTAAAATTTCCCTGAACGCACCCATTAAAGTGATTGCGAGCATGAAGCCAAGCCCCATAAAGATGCCGTCAAACATGGAATCTAAAACGGGGTTTTTGCTTGCGAAGGCTTCGGCACGCCCTAAAATGATACAGTTTACAACGATGAGCGGAAGGTATGGACCCATTGCCGTTGCGATTGTGGGCGCAAACTTGTTTAAAAACATCCTTACAATGGTAACGAACGTTGCAATGATTAAGATGTAAGCAGGTATCCTTACCCTTGAAGGAATTATGTTTCTTAAACTTGAAATGATTACGTTTGAACACATGAGAACGAACGTAACCGCCAAACCCATGCCAACACCGTTCATAGCGGCTGTTGTAAGTGCCAAAGTTGGGCACGTACCCAAAACAAGTTTAAGCGTGGGGTTTTGACGCAATACGCCATCTAACGCCAAATCTTTAACTTTGTTTTTCATTGTGCGCCACCCCCCATTATAACATTATAGTAATAGTAAGCCGCCTTTTTAAAAGCGTTGTCTACTGCGGTAAGTGTAAGCGTTGCGCCTACCTTAGGAATTGAATAGTCGGTATCAAACTGCGTTGCAGAATTGATTACCACATAATATTCTTCAAACTTTTTAACATTTTCAGATGCTGCGGCAGCACTTTCGTAAGTGTATTTACCGCCAGAAGAGCCGTCAACCGTCATCTTTGCATCAACAAGTTTGTTGTCGCTTTTTGTAAAGAACATAACGAACTTACATTCGCTTAAATTACCCGATGCCTTTGTTGTGATAAGTAAGCCATAATACGTTTCTTCGCCAGCCTGCATTTGAGCAACTAAACTTACCGCCGCCCCACTTTTATCGGTGGTTTTGCCGGCGTGTTCGCTGTTTAAATCAACAACTTTCCATTCGCCGGGGTTTTCAACGGGTAAATCAAAATAATTGCTGATATCTTCTGCGCTGGGTGCGACATACAAAAGTGGGTTTAAAACAGCAAGCAATACACCGCATACAACGGCGATTACCGACAAAACAAGCACGCACCTTAATGTGCTTTCCTTTTTATTTGCCATCTTTAACCTCCTTTTTAGCCTTTTTGAAGCCGAAGGGTTTTGGAACTATGTGCCTATCAATAAGGGGAACAAAGAAGTTCATAAATAGGATACAGAATGAAACTGATTCTGTGCCCCTTAAGTGCCTTAGTGTGGCAGTTAAAATACCTAAAAGTGCAAAGTAAACAATGTTGCCGAGTGTGGTGTTGGGGGTTGTAACGTAGTCAGTTGCCATAAAGATTGCGGCAAAGATTAACGCACCAGATAAAATTGAGGGCAAGAAAGCGTTTATGTTGCCTTGGTAAATCACCATCATCAAACCTGTTACGCCAACGTAGATAAGCGGATATTTAAAGTCGATAACCTTTCTTATTACGAGATAAATATAGCCCAAAATCAAAGCGACTTTACAAGTTTCACCTATTGCGCTTGCGCCAACGCCTGTACCTAAAAATAGGTCAAGGTTGGACATTTGACTGCTACCTTGTAAAATTGGACCTAAGGCAGTTGCGCCAGATGTTGCGCCCGATGTTGCGCCAGAATCTAACGGGAAAAGTGCGCCGATAGATGGTTCGCCCCACATTGTCATAAAACTTGCGAAACTTAATACAAGGAAAATTCTTGCGGTGATTGCTGGGTTTACAAAGTTTTTACCCGTGCCACCGAATAACATCTTTACAACAACGATGCCGAAGATACCGCCGATAATGGGCAAATACCAAGGACATTCTGGCGGTAAGTTCATACCAAGTAACAAACCTGTTACCGCCGAAGTAAAGTCAAATTTGCGAATTATATCTTTAATCTTTTCACCTACGATAAGTAGATAAACGACTTCTGCCAAGATACAAGTTATAAGGGATATTGCACACAAAAGCAGTGCATACCAACCAAAATACACAATGCCCATCACGAAAGCAGGTAAAAGTGCAATCAAAACGTCAATCATGATGCGTTTTGTGCTACTTTTTGACTTAATGTGTGGGGTGTTAGAAATAACTAATTTACCCATAATTAACTCCTTGTCTCACGTAATTTGCGTTTGCAGTATTGAATGCTACCCACCAAATCTCTTTTGGCTGGGCATACATAAGAACATGTACCGCACTCAAAACAGTTCATTGCGCCGTAACTGTTTGCCCTTTCGTAATTGCCCGTTTTTGTAAACAAGTCAATGTACATTGGCATAAGGTGCATAGGACATGCTTTTGCACACCTTCCGCAGTTGATGCAGGGCGAAGGTTCTTCAAGACAGACTTCCGTTTTGTCTAATACAAGTAGTCCTGAGTCTGTCTTTTTTGCGTAGCCTTGTGGCGATGGCAAAATTTTACCCATCATAGGACCGCCAGCAATCAATTTTACTGCATCATCTTTAAGCCCACCGCAATATTCCAAAATATCTTGGTAAGGCGTACCGTTTCTTACAAGGATATTTTTTGGGTTTTCTATGCCCTTGCCGGAAACGGTCATAACCCTTTCATACAAAGGTTTATTTTTTTCGATTGCTTCGAAAGACTGATAAGCCGTTTGAACGTTGAACACGCACACGCCTTGCGATGCCGGAAGTTTACCCGGTGCAACCTTGCGCTTTGTGCATGCGTAAATCAACTGCTTTTCACTGCCTTGCGGATATTTTTTCTTGAGCGGAACAACGGTTACGCCTTCTATTTGAGAGATGGCTTTGATTGCATCGGGCTTGTTTTCTTCGATACCGATAACAATGTTGTCGCAGTTAAGTGCCTTGCCGATATACTTTGCGCCAAGCACTACGCCTTCAGGACGCTCTACCATCATGCGGTGGTCGCAAGTCAAATAAGGCTCACATTCTGCGCCGTTGATTAAAATTACATCTATTTTTTCTTCGGTTGCCATCTTTACATAGGTCGGGAAACCTGCACCACCAAGACCAACCATGCCGGCTATTCTTATCCTGTCTAAAATAGCCTGACGGTCGTTTTTGTCGATGGGTGGTAAAAATTCTTCTTCCTCTAACCCGTCGTTTTCAATCACAACATAGGTTGCCGTGTTAAGCGGCGTTTTTATTGATTTGATTTCTTTTACCGTACCCGAAACGCTTGCGTAAACACTTGCGCTTATAAAGCCTACTTCTTCGCCGATAAGTTGACCTTTTTTTACCCTATCGCCAACGTTTACAACCACACTTGATGGTTTGCCAATGTGCTGGGACATTGATATAAAGACAAGTTTTGGCGCAGGCATAACTTCAATAGGCTTTGTGTTTGTAAGATACTTGTTATCGGGTACGTGTACGCCCCTTAAAAAAGTAGCCCTTTTTGTTATACTCACTGTTCCCTCCGTATTAAGACGGCTTACCGCCTAAATTTTAACTTATATTTTTATTTAGTGCGCTTTTATTTAGCACCGATTAAAACCTTATTTTGACTATAAAATATTTTAATTTATTTAAATATTCTACTAAAAATTTTGCCTTTTTTACTGTAAAAAGTGGGGCTATAAGCCCGTTATCGCCACTTTTAACTTACAAGCACTTTTAAATCTTTTTTTGTAATCAGGTATACAATAAAGCCCGTAACAAGCCCAGATAAAAGTCCTAAAAGTGCCAAATACGGGGCGTAAAGCATAACATTGACATTTGCATTTAAAAGCCAAAAAACGCAAAGTTGAGTTAAGTTATGACAACACGCCGAAGTTGATGCGATTGATAAAACTGAGATATTTTTTGATAAAAAGCGAAGCATTAAATATGTTACAATAAGGGATAAAACGCCCGCTGTGAAACTGAACGCCAAAGAAAACATATTGCCGACAATTATCGCCGACAGCAGACTTTTTGCAAGCACCAACACAAGCGCTTGCGGAAGCCCCATGTAAATTAGCGTAAGCATTACAAAGATATTGCCTAGCCCCAATTTTGCGCCCGGGATAATTAGGGGTGGCAGTAAATTTTCCACCATAAAAGTGATAAGCGATAATGCACAAAGTACGCTTAATTTTGCTACTTTTTTGCCCATTAGCCAACCACCGGTTTAGGGATTTCGCCCGTCCTTGAGATTATCATTTGATGGGGTACGCAAATTACATCCCCATTTTTTAGGCGCATATATGTGCATTCTTTAGATATACCGCAATCGGTTTCGATAACAACAACGTCTTTATTTTGCCAATCGATTTTAATGGTGTTATAGCCAGACTGACTGATTATTTTATAAGTGTTTTCATCAATTTTTTCCACCCAATCTACTTTGCTTATTTTAACAGAATTGTTTAAAAAGTCGCCGTATAGGACGGTTTTTCCACCAACGGTAACGGTAAAGCCGTTTATTTCACGCTGTGGTAAAAGGGTTACTAAAAATAGCGTTACCACTAAAATTATAAGTGCCAAATACACTATTATGTCCCCCTTTTTAAAGGGTGCTTTTTTGATGTTTTCTGTCAGCATTTTATTTTAGATAGGTAATATCTTTTTGGATATCGCTAATAATTTCCCCTTTGTTATTGATGAAAATGTAATTGATATTTTGATAGTTTGTTATAAATTCTAAACCCTTTTCTTGCCCCATATTAATAAGTGCAGTTGAAAGCCCGTCAAGTTTTGCGCCGTCTTCACCTATCAAGGTAACCGAAACAAGGTCGCTTTTTGTTGGTGCGCCTGTGGTTGGATCTATTATGTGGGAATAGTTTACGCCGTCAATCGTGTAATAGTTTTGATAGGTACCGCTTGCGGCAACTTGCTTATTTGAAACGGGAACGCTTATTATTGCTTCCCTATTTTTAGAAAATGGATCAACAATCTGCAAGTCCCAACTTCCGTTCGGTCTGGTGGATAGATACAAACTGCTTCCGCCAGCCGAGATATAGTAGTTTTTAATGCCGTAACTTTGCACAATTTTGTGGGCTAAGTCGCAAAAATATCCCTTTACAACGGACGATAAATCAAGTGCGGAATAATATGTTTCGCCGTTTATCGTAACTTTTTGGTCTGGTTTTGTTACAAAATAATCATTGTCGTAAGTTAATGTAACGAGGGAAAAATCTGTCAAACTTTTGAATGCGTCCACATACATTTGATCGGGAAGTGCAAAAGAGCCATCACTATTTCTATCACGGTCGTAAGGTTTTTGTTTTATAAACACCTCGTCTTTATGGCGTTTTGTAAAGCCCCAAAGGTCGACAAGGTGGCTAACTTGCGGATTAAATAGTCCGTTTGATTGGGTGAAAAGTTCTTTTGAAAGGCTTAAAACATTGTAAAAATGTTCGCTTATTTTTACCCTTTTTTCGCCGATAGCGGTATTATAGGCGGAGATTTCACTGTTTTCTTCGATAGAAAAAATTGAATTGAGTTCGTTTGCTAAATCGTAAACTTCACGACGCATATTGCGGTCGACTTTGCTGTCTAAAATGTAATTAGGATCAGCAACGTACACCGCAACCGGTGCGCCTAAAAGCATAATTTGCTCATCAAAAACCTTTTGGCAACCGTTAAAATAAAATGCGCTTATTATTGCGATTACACTAAAAAATAGACAAGCAAATTTTTTACATATTCTATTTATATTTATATTATAATTAAAAGTATACACATAATAGTATAACTCTAATTTACCGTGATGTCAATATCCAAAAAAATTGTTTTTTTGACAAATTTGGTTTTATTTTCCCTTGCCCGTTTTTGCGTTTAAAAAAACAGTAAAATGCTTACAAACTTTAAAAAAGAAAAAGAAAAAAGCGAAGGCATAAATACCTTCGCTTTTGGTTGTTTAGTTAAATTATTTCTTTAAGAAACCTAATAAAGAAAGTACACCGTTGATGATGAAGATTACACCGATAACGATGAATAACCAAGATGCTGCCCAGTTAGAAACGATGAATAAAACACCAACAACTAATGTTACAACTGAAGCAACGATAGCCATAATGTTTTTAGATTTGATTGCAGGGATGAGTTCCATGATACCCTTTAATGCGATCAAAACACCGAATACAACTAAAACAACATCAACGAGTAACCAAGCAAATACGATGATTAAAACACCGATAACTGCACTGATTGTAGCGTTTACCCAATCTTTTTCAACAAGACTTAATACTGCTTTGATGATGAAGATTGCACCGATTACTGTGAACATAATGTTGAGCATATCTGCTTGGAAAATGCAGCAGAGAATACCTACAACAATATAAACGATAGGGTTTAATAAATTGTTGTCTAACTTCTTAAGCCTGTTATTAGCCATACTAAATTTCTAAACTCCTTCAAGTTATTTTATACTATGATTATATGCCCATAAAATTTTAATGTCAATTTTTTTTGCGCAAAATCATTATTTTTCTCGCTTTTTTTTGTGAAAATTTGGTTAAATTTAACACTGTTAAAACTATTTTTATCAATTTTTTGCCCTTTTTCACCTTTTTTACTGCCCTTTTACCCCATTTTTATGCTATTTTTTGAGAAAATTTGTCTATTTTTTCCCTATTACCCATTTAAATAATGTAATTTAAAAAAAGTCCACCAAATTAAAGGCGGACTTTTTGTTTTATTTATATTATGGTTAATATGTGTTATGGTTTAACTTTTATCTGTGTTTAAGTGAAAAACAAACTATTCACGTGTCCACACATATTTATAGTTATACTCAGTTAAAAGTTGAGCGGCAAAAGTTGGGTTTTTTAAGTCTTCACTGCTGATAGAAGTGTTTAAGACCTTCCAGCCGTCAAGGGCTAAAAATTGTGCGCTTATTAAACTTTCGCAACCGAAAAAGGAAGAACCGCCTATCATGGTAACGCTTTTTGGGATGATTACATTTTCAATAGACGTTGCGCCGTAAAATGCATAGTCGTCAATAATGGTTAAGCCTTCAGGGAAAGTTACCGTTTTTAAACTTTCGCAGTAAGCAAAGGAATAGTTGTATTTTTTAAGCGTTGTTGGCAAGGTTAAACTTGTTATGGGCGTTTTATTGAAAGCGTAAAGCCCTATTTCAGTTAAGCCCTCGCTTAAAGTAACCGATTTTAGATTTTTGCAATCGTTAAAACAAAGTTTGCCAATTTTTTTGACCGATTGGGGAATGGTTACGCTTTTTATCGTTTGCTGATGACTAAAACAAGAATCTGCTATTTCTAAAACGGGCTTGCCTTGATGGTTTCGCTGATTACTAAATTTTCGTTAAGACTTTCAAAGCCCGTAACGATATAATAGGTACCGTCATCGCTAAGCGTATATTTAAGGCTTGTTTTTGCTTTTTTTGGTATCAGCGTAAAAAGAAGTACGCCAATAACAATTAACACTAAAACTGCAATTACGCTTAAAATTATCACCTTTGATTTTTTGGTTAAGTTAAGACCTTTTTTCATAATTACCTAAAAATAAGTTTAAACTTTTTTTGTTTTTTTAGCCTAAAAATTGTTGCGATTTTTTAAAAAAGTGGGGCTATAAGCCGATTATTGAGCATTTTCGTTTTTAGTGTCATCGCCTTTTTTATCATTAAAAACAAAGTATTTTTGATAGAAAAATTCCGTTACAAAGTTTATAACCATTGTTACGGCAAGCACGATATATTCGTTTACAAAAAGTGTTTCTGTAAAATATTTTGTCCAAAGCGTAGATAGCGGTGTGAAAACAAGGTAAAAAAGTGCCACTTTAAGCATAGCAATAGGCACGTTTTTTGCCGAGTGGAATGTGAATTTGCGGTTGAAGGTGAAATTCCAGATGACCGAAAGAATAAGCGCAATAAGGTGCGCAAGCCACGGCTTAAAATGGAAAACTTCAAGCATAATGGTGTCTGCAATAATTTGAATCACGCCAGCAGAGATGGAAAACAATAAAAACTTTAAAGCCTGAATTAGGCTTTGCTTTTTTTCATCAGTAAGTGCCATAATACCCTTTTACTCTCTTAAAATTTTATTAACTATAATTATATAAAATTTAACTTATGTTGTCAACCTATTACTTTTAAAATAACTTTTTTTAACGCCAACTAAACAAAAAAAGTGGGGATAATCGACTTATAGCCCCACTTTTTAATATTTTTGTTATTTAGTTTTTAACTTTTACATTTTTAAATTTAAGCCCATTTTACTGTAATTTTTTTGCCAAAGTATAATAAACAAAGTTTTTTATTGGCTTTGACGCTTTAAAAATTGTGATTTTTGCCATAGGGTTATAAAGGGACAAATGTTCTTTACCATCATTATAAAAGACATCTAACGACAACTTATCGGCGATAATGCGTACAGTTGGACTTGTTAAATTTAACCTAAGCCTTTTACCGAAAGCGTAAAGCGTTAAATTTCCAGCTTCGGTATCAAAAGATATATCGTATGCCTTTTTTTCGAAAGGAATTTTTTCTTCTGCGGAAAGGAATAGGTGTATACGTTTTTCAATATACAAATTTTTAATTTCATCAACGGGCTTTGTCTTTAAAAATAAACGACCGTTTTCCTTTGCGATAGTTACATCAAACGGAAGCCCCATTTGTTGTGAAAAGTTGCCACTTATAACGGGCAATCTGTTCCAAGATATCCTAATATTTCTATCGGTTAAGCCAGAAAAAGACTGTCCTGCGTAATCTATATCACCTTTTACAAGTTTGCGCACATGTGATTTAGTGGTAAATTTACCGTCTTTAAAAACGCCTATCACATAACTGTTGTTTGCACCTATTACGGCGTAATATTCTGTGCCGTCAAGTTCAAAAATCATTATGTCAGGACATTCTTCATCTGTGCCTAAAGTAAAGTCTTGTAAAAATTCCCACTTTAATAAATCGGTAGAAGTGAAAAAACTGTACCTTTTGTCTTCAATGTAAAGTGCCATAAGATACTTATTAAGCGTTTTACTGAACACAACTTTTGGATCACGATTGCCGTATGCAATTTGTGGAATAACGGGGTTTAAGTTTGATTTTTTAAGGTTAAAGCCGTCGGTGGATGTTGCCAAACATTGAGTATATGGCATACTGTTATCTATAATGGAATGTTCACCGGCGGAAGTGTAAAAGTAGTAATATTTATCGCCACCCTTTATTGCACAGCCTGAAAAGATGCTGCCCATTTTATCGGGAAAAAGTTCTACGTCGCATTCTTGCCAATTAAATAGGTCTTTTGATATTGCGTGTCCCCAATGCATGTTGCCCCATTCAATAGAGCAAGGATTGTACTGATAATACATGTGATAAGTATCACCTATTTTAATTAAACCATTAGGGTCATTATTCCAACCATTTTTTACCGTAAAGTGGGCTATAGGTCGGTTATCGAAGGTATTTTTGTCTAAATCTATTTGGTCAGTCTGCGAAAATTCAACACTTTTTCCGTCCAAAAAACAATGGAATTTTTCGCCACGTTCAAGCGGTAACTCTACATAACTTAAAAAATCACTGTTTTCGTTGTCGTATTTTAAGTACAACGCAAAAAATAACGAATCATCTTTTTTAAATTCGAGTTTTTTGATTTGTGCTTTTTTTGATGTTGGTATTATTAAATACTTTTTAATATATTCCATTTTAACACCTGTATTTAGGCAAAAATCAGCCTATAAGCCCGTTATCGCCACTTTTTTATATTTTTAAATGTTTAATTTTAATTAAAAATTTGCTTTAGTGAGGGGTAAAGTTTTACAAATGTTTGATATTTATTTTCGTAATAACTAACATTGTTTTGAATGGGCAAAATGCTACCACTTAATTTTACCATATGACTTACTGCATCGTCAATAGAGGGATATTCGCCTGCGCCAACCATTGCCAAAATGGATGCACCAAACGATGGACCTTGCTCGGTCATAACTGTGTTCATGGTAACATTTAAAACATCGGCAATAATTTGCTTCCATGTGTTACTTTTTGCACCGCCACCGCAGATAGTCGCCTTTTTAACACAAAGACCGCTTTTTTTTGCAATTTCAAGACAATCTTTAAGCGCAAACGCAACACCTTCCATAATCGCCTTACTCATTTGGCGTTTTGTGGTTTGTGGTGTAATGCCTATAAATGCGCCACGGATATTTACATCGTTGTGCGGTGAACGCTCGCCCACCAAATACGGCAAAAAGAATAAACCGTCAGTTTTAATGTCGTTACACTCTGCATCGTCAAGCCCGTATTGGTCGCTTTCTAAAATATTTTCAAGCCACCATTGACGGCATGAAGCGGCAGATAAAATACACCCCATAAGATGCCACTTGCCGTTTGCGTGGCAAAAACTGTGTAGTCCATTATTTTCATCGACCAAAAATTTATCGGTACTTATAAAAATTGTTCCGCTTGTGCCTAAGGAAATGTTGCAACTGTTTGTCGTAACAGTGCCTGTGCCAACAGCCGCAGCGGCGTTATCGCCACCACCGATTGTAACCTTTACATCGCCTAAAAAACCAAACTCTTTTTTATACTCTTCCTTTAAAAGCCCCACGCATTGGTAACTTTCATATAACGTTGGGAGCATATCTTCACTTATACCACAAATATCGAGCATGTTTTTTGACCAGCATCTATTTTTAACATCGAGTAAAAGCATACCGCTTGCATCGGATAAATCGGTTGCAAAAACACCGGTAAAACAATAACTTATATAATCTTTTGGAAGCATTATTTTACTGATTTTTGCAAAATTTTGAGGCTCGTTTTCTTTAAGCCACAATATTTTTGGCGCAGTAAAACCGGCAAAAGCAATATTGCCTGTAAAATTTGACAATGCTCGTTTGCCTATTACTTCATTTAAATAAGCAGTTTCTTTTTCCGTTCTGCCGTCGTTCCATAATATGCAAGGTCTAATGACCAAATCATCCTTATCTAAAACGACAAGTCCGTGCATTTGACCGCCAAAAGAAATGCCTTTTATAAGACTTTTATCTACATTTATAACGAGATTTTTTACCGCTTTTACTGTGGCGTGTAGCCAAGTATCGGGGTGCTGTTCGCACCAACCGTCATGAGGATATGATACACCGTATTTTTCTGTAACGCTGTTTAAAACGCTACCATTAGTATCCACAAGCAAGCATTTAACGCCACTTGTGCCAACATCTATACCGATATATAAATTCATAATTTAAAAGCCTTTTTTTAGTATTTTTGAGTATAAAAGTCCGCCTATAAGCCCGTTATCGCCACTTTTTGGCAATTTTAAATATCACCGTATGGGATAAGTTTGTTTATTTTAACATTGGAAAATTCTGCATTACCGCCCTGTGAAAATAAGTAAGCATCATATACGCCACCATCCATTGCGGTGATTGCAGTTAAGGCGTGTTGGTCGTTTACGAAAAATTCCATAATACTGCCGTCAATAACAATTTTTACATTGGCAACATCGATATTGTCAATTTGTATAACGCTGTTTACCTTGTGAGAATTATCAAGTGGCGAACTAATCTTCATATAGGTATTGCCATCTTCTTTTTCGATAGCAATTTTGTAAGTTTTGTCATTTTGCTTTAACAAATACCCTGCACTTTGTGCATTTTGAAGGTTCACTGTAAATGTTACATAATTGCGTTTTAAGTTGGTTTTTAAAAGTGCTGTGTCGTCGTTTAACGAAAGTATACCGTCATTAAAAGAGCCATTATTATTTTGCAAGGTGTAATTTGTTTCGTTTAAAGTGTAAATATTGCCGTAATTTAAAATTTGACTTAGTGCTGGATCGAGCCTACCGCCCAAAGTACCGTCTTCACGCTGGATAACTTCTCTTGGTAAATTTAAATATCCAGCCCAAGGTGCAAGCGGAACGCCGTCATACTTATTAGGTATCCACCCCCACATATACACTTTGTCTTTAACCTTGATAGGTCTTGCGGCGCACAAGTCTTCACCGTCTAAAAATCTACTTTCTTTACTGAGCCAATCTACGTCCATGCAGTCCACATTTTCATCGCCCGTCCAATACCTTAACGCACCGATTTGGTGTGTTGTAATGTGCGAAACGGATACAAATGAATACCAACGATTGCCTATTTTCATAAGTGTTGGGCATTCGGGCAAGTTGCCGTTGTAGCCTTTATAAACAATGTTGCCCTTTCTATCCCAATCAAAACCGAATTCGTCATTTGAAGCATAAATTACGAGATCAGAGTCCCATGCATCAGGCGTTGAGCCAAATTGACGGTAACAGCCACCAATCATCAAATAACGTTTACTTTCCTTGTCAATGTAAATCATGTTATCCCTAACACCGACGGGATATTCTCCTTTGTCTATATAGTTGTTGGCATCATAGATATAATGAAGTCTGCCGTTTCGCTTATACTTTTGCCAAATTTCGTAATTGTTTTCTTCTGGAATATTTTCAAAAGTGAGCATGTTTTGAGAAACTTCTAAAGCATTATTATATCCTATTAAACAGTTATCACTCCACAAAAAACCATTATAAAGTTTTTCTTCCTCTTCGTCGTAATAAGGGAAAACATCGCCGTAATACTTATCGAACGTTGTCTTATGATAAACTGATAAATCTTGCGAATTTTCAAAAGTAATGACAGGGTTAAGGGTTACTGTACCGCTTAAAAGTTCAAAGTATATTTGATTGCCATCGTTTAAACTTTTTTCAATTTCAAAATATTTTAAAGGGGTTTCACCATCGATAACGACAACGCCAATCAAACTGCCGTCTAAATAAATTGAAAGCTCGGCATAACTTGAATTGTCGCAAAGTTTAATGTTACCGTAAATGACGGCATCGCCCGATTGATTTACAGTAAACTTACGAACGGCAAAAGCATCGCCAGCGACCATTTTACTATCGATTAAATAAGCATTGCCATACCGCCAGCCACCGAGATTGTCGTCGTAAGTCATAGAAAGATAATCTGAGCCACTTTTTGCCAAATAGTACCAGCCGTTGTAACCTTGCTGTGCCATTTTTGTGTAGCCATGACTTGCACGGTAAGTGCCATTTTGAATGTCAAAACTATTTACTGTGTTTGGGGTGTAAAGATCCATATAATCAAATTCTTCTTTATCAACTGAAGGCATTTTTTCGTTTTTGTTACAGCCGACAAAAAAACATGACAGTAAAAAAACGCAAACTATAAAAACAGCAATCAATTTTTTCATGCTTCACCTTTAATCATAAATGTCATAAAATTGTGCCAATCTGTTGATTGTAATATCGGTAAATTCCGCTTGAGCGTTAGAGTAAAAACCGGGTGTAAACTCTTTTTCGGTCATACTCGTCCTACCAGATAACGCCATAGTGTCATCAACATAAAATTCGACCACGTCCCCGTCTATTACCGCCTTAATTGAGAAGTTTGTTTGGTTTAAGTCGCCGTAATAAATCTTGCTGGATACAGGGTGCGTTGGATCTTTTGGACAGCCAATTTGCATGTAAACGCCATCGGCTTCCTTTATCAAACTCAACCTATATTCACGGCCGTTTGCAGTCATTGTAAATCCTGCTTCGGTGGAATTTTTCATGTCGAGATTAAAGGTAACAAAAGATGCGTTTGTGGTTTTAGATAAGTTTGCGCTGTTTTGTTTGCCCGTCATTGAAATGTTGTTTGAGTTTACCAAAACACTGCCACTTAAAGCATTAACGATATCCTTAGTAACATCAAACATTTTGCCCTTATTAACAAGTTTTGTTGCCATTTGGTCAAGGCGTGAACCTAAAAGTCCGTTTGACCTTGCAAAAACTTCACGTGGGAGATTCATCGGTCCGCCCCAATGGTAAGCGTTATATATTTTGGGCATCCAACCGTAAAGATAAAATCTTCCGCCAATGTTTTCAATCTGGGGAACGCATAAATCTTCGCCGTCTAAGTGGTTTGTGGGAAGATTTTGCCAATCGACCTGGTCAATAGTTTGGTTTTCACCACCCACCCAATAAGAAAGTCTGCCGATACCGTGAACAGATTGACCGGAAATACCTGTATACAAATACCACCTATTGCCGATTTTTCGTATGCCTGAACATTCGGGCTCGCCAGAGTTGTTGGGGAAAGACCTTAACACGATAGACGGGTTAGACCAATCAAAACCGATGCTGTCTAAACTTGTCCTTAAAGTAAGGTCGCAATTTACATTGCCGGGGGTGTTTGTCTTGTAAGAAAGTGTTATAAATCTTCTTTTATCCACTTCTTCATCGTAAAAATTAGTGGCATCTCTACCACCTATATATTGATTGTAATCGATTAAATCTGGTGATTTGTCATAAGACATGTAATGGTCTTGCACGAAAGATGTATCATAATCGGCATCGTAAAACCTAAACATATCGGTTGATGTTTTGCGATACCATTGCCACTGCAAGTCGCCACCGTGATTCCAAAGGTGATAAAGGTTTACGGTGTTGTCATGATAGTAAGCATGCACGTCGCCATAAGCACCCCAAGGGTTTCTTGTGGTGTATAATGAATCATTTAACGATTTAGTCGTAATTGTCGGGTTTAAGTAGGCATTTGAGCCTTGAATTGCAAAATAAAGTTTATCGCCGAATTCTAAATTGATACTGCCTGAAAAATATCTACCGATAGTATCGGCTTCGTCAACGATTATATCGCCTATATCTAAAAGTTTTTGGTCGTTTTTGTATACACAAAGTGTAATGTTTCCACCGCCTGTTAAAGCCTTTTTAAAAGTGCCTTGAAATTGATAGTTTGCCGTAATTTTTGCATGGTAAATATAGCCTGCTTTGGTGGTGCAACTGAACACACCGTTTGAAAACGTTGTTCCGTTTTGACCTTCCCAAACGCCGGCGGTAAATGACAACACAGTATAGTTTGAAGGCTCGCCTTCTACATAATACCAATTATTATAGCCTTGAAGGTCGTTAAACATATAGCCATATGAGGCACGTGTTAATTCGCCATTATCAACTACATCATATTTTTGCTTTGCGTTGCCGTCATAAAGTTGTTCGTAAGAAACGACATTTTTCATATCATCCGTTTGATCGTTATCGGGTAAATTTCCTTTTTTATTGCCACAAGATATGAGCATGGGAATTTGTAGTAGTAATATGAAAGTAACAAAAAAAGTTAATATTTTTTTCATATTGCCCCCCCTTATTTAACATATTGCCCCCTTATTTAAAAATATTTGAGGGGCGCATGGGCTTTTTGCGCCCCTCTTTGTAACTTTTAACCTATAAAAAGGTATTGCTTAAGCCTATAAAAATAGGTGTTAAAATTATCTTCTTCTAATCATAAAGATAATTGCCACACCAGCAAGTGTAATCATTTCCATAATGCCACCTGTTGGGCTTTGACAACCACTGCAACCGCCTTGTGAAGGTTTTTCTTCATCGGTTGTTGGTGGGGTTTGAGATTGTTCTTCAACGGTAACCGTTTTTTGTGCCGATTTAATGCCGTTTACAACGCAATAAACTTTGTATGTGCCAGCACTTTCAGGTGTCAAGGTGTATTTAAGTTGTGTGCCGTCAACCTTACTATCGTTTACAAACCATTCAATAGTTTCTGCCACAGCATCAAATGGGTTAAGTGTTGCGTTAAGAATAACTGATTCACCAACCTTAATTTTTACAGATGAAACTGAAAGTGTTACGCTTTCAAGGTCGGGTGCTGGGGGTACAATGCCACTAAACGTAATATTTCTTAACCTTAGCGGAACAACTGAAGTGCCGTCTGATGGGAAGAAGTTAAGTGAGTAACCTGTTGGTACTGTTGCTTCGTTTACAACCAAGAATAATACCAATTCACCATTTAAGTACATTGCAACATTTTTGTTATCTACCGCAACGGTGATTGCGTTCCAATCGCCCTTTTTTGCTAAACCGTTATATGATAAATCTTTGCCAAAGCCGTATGAATTTGTGTCATAGTCTTTGCCGTTGCTTTGATTTTTAAGATATAATCTTAAATTGTCTGCGTTTACTGCGACAGCAACTTCTGCTGCTTTTGCACCAGAGCCGTTTGAGAAGAAGCCTTCAAAGCAAGGATAGCAATAAAATTCGTTTGTGATGTCTGCTGGAACAAATAATTCATACGAGAACACATAACTTATTGATGTTGGGTAGGTAATACCTGTCATTGCCCAACCACAGTATTGTGGGGTTTCGGTGTACAAATATTTACCTGTTTGGTCTTCACCAATTTTAAAACTACCATAATTTTGTGTTGAATCAAGTTGTAATTGTGAAACTTCTTGATAAAATTCCTTGCCTTCAACTTGTTTTAAAACGTCGTACGCAATGGAAATTTGTTTTTCGTTGCTGACAACATCGCCAACTTCTGCACGAACAGCGATTGTTTCGCCAAGTGTGAACGTTGAAAGGTCAAGCACAAGGCTTGTAGTTTGTGCGCCTTCAACCAAAGTGTTGTTTACATACCAATTAACAACGTCTGCCTTTATACCAACAAGTTCAGCGTAAATTTCAGGTTTTTCTGTGTTAAGGTATGAGCCTAAAGCGTTGATTGTGATTTTACCTTGCTTTACAACAAGAGTAATTTCGTTACTTGAAACGGTTTCTGTTTTATAACTAACTAAGTATTCACCTACTGCCAAATCACTTAAAGTTAATGTTAAACCTGTTTCTAATTGTTGTTCACCGTTTACATACCAATAAATTGTTTCGCCAGCAAAATCGCCCGTTGTTTGTGCGGTAAAGGTTGCTGTGTCGATAGGATACATTTCGGTCTTATCTGCTTCGATAACAATCTTTTTAGCAACAACATTGATTGTTACTTCTTCACTTGACAATGTATCGTTTTTGTAAACAACCGTGTATTCGCCTTCTGCCAAATTAGAAAGTGTAAGTGTTTGTGTGGTTTCTTCTTGCATAACGCCGTTTACATACCACTTCATATTGGTAGCCAAAGCCCTGTTACCAAATATTGAACTTGTAAATACAACGTCTTCAGTAGTAGAGATTAAAGTTTTGTCTGCCCTTATTGTTGCAGCAGATTCTGTGTCAAAACCTTCGTAAGTAAGGCTTGTCCAATAAGCACCGCCGCCACCATTTTGGATATCAATGTTTTGTAAATGTCCTTTTGTAATGCCCATTTCCGTAAAGGAAGTTGAGAAGTTATATACGCCATTTACATATAAGTCAACAACATCGCCATAAACTTCTACTTCATAAGTAAGAGTTTTTGTTGCAGAAAGGTCAACAGGTGTACCGGCTTTACCTGATACATCGCCACCACTTATTGTGCCGTCATCTTTATCACGCCACCAACAAATTTCTGGTGTGAAGATTGCGCCGTCCATTCTGCCTTGAATGGATAAACCATTGTTGTTGTTTGATTGATGAATTGTGTTGTAATTGTTGATACCATATAAGTGGTACATAGGATAATAACCACTCTTTGTTTCGTCGTCGATCACCCAAGTTGCTGAAACTTTAAAGTTTGGCTTATATAAATTTACAGCAGAAAGTTCGGTAATCTTTTGGTAATTGTTGTGATCGGTTGTGTTACTTGTAATGGTCATTGAAGTTTGTGCTGGTAATGCTTCTTTAATGACAAGGTTATCAACTTCAAATTCGCCACGAAGATCCATCCAAATACCGGTGATTGTGCCTTCTGGGATGGCTTTTCTGCTCATGTAACGGGTGTTACCAAAGTTTGATAAGTGTGTGACAATACGACGTTCGCCGTTTAACCAAACTTCAATATACCCATCAAAATGGACCATTTTAATATTTACAACTTCGGTAATTGGTACGGGGGCATCGTTTACACCGCCTTGGTCAAAACCAGAGTTGTTGTAAATATCTTGACCATCATAGTTTGATAAACGCCAATATTGACCATCCGCAATGGCTTCAAGAAAAATATTTTTGTCCGCCGCAGAACCATCTAAACCTTCTAAGTGAATGTAAAGGTTTGAGCCTGATGCTTTTGCCTTGATGTCAAATGATACTTCGTAATTGTTTGACGCAAGTAATTTTTCTGCAGGAATTTTATAAGTATATAGACCTGGAGATAAGTTTAAAACGCCATTTGTTACCATTTGACCAAAACCAAAGTCGCCATCGACAAGTTCTGTGCTAAAGTCTTGTTTATAAACTACTGTGTCAGCCGTTTTAACGGTTTCAGCCTTAGCGTTTACTGCGTAACCGTTAAATAAAAGCATGCCACAAAGTGATAAACACATTACAGCCATTAAACAAATGATACTTTTCACTTTTTTGTTCATATGTTCCTCCCTTATATTTTTTTGCCACATTTTGTGGCTATTTTTTTATTTTTTCTTCCCTTTAAGGGAATAGACCGATTGTTTGGGCACGTTTTCCAAATTACAGCAAAGCACTTGTGCCGTATCTGTTGTTACATGCTCAATTTTTTGTTTACATTTATCGCAAGAATACAAACATCTTTCAATAAACGAACAGCCGTCGCCCCTATCTTCTAACGTACCAAGTTGCATTGATTTAAGGGGCAAATCATCGTTGCCGTGATATTCTGGGTCGGGTACAGGCACTGCTTGAATAAGTGCCCTTGTGTATGGATGCCGTGGGGTTTCGATTACATCACCGATATTACCCATTTCCACAATTTCACCCAAATACATTACGCATACCCTACCGTTTCTTGCAATGTACCTTGTAGTAGATAAATCGTGAGAAATATATACAAACGACATATTGAGTTTTTTGTTTAATTCCTTCATAAGGTTGAGCAACGACAACCTAAGTGATACGTCAATCATACTGACAGGCTCGTCTGCGACGATAAGCCTTGGGTTTAAGGAAATTGCCCTTGCCATTAAAATTCTTTGGCGTTGTCCACCCGATAATTGGTGTGGATATTTTGATAAATACTGCTCTGCAGGTAAAAGCCCAACAAGAGCCATAAGTTCGTTTATTTTATCATCGATTTCCTTTGTTTTAAGTTTGCGATTTGACGTTTTTATGGGCGCATAAAGGCTTTGATAAATTGTCCTTACCGGGTTTAGCGCTGCGTAACTATCTTGCTGGATAAACTGCACTTGGTTGTATGAAGAGATGTCTTTAGAAAAAACACCCGAAACCTTGTTACCGTTGAAGTAAACATTACCAGAAGTTGGCCTTATAAGCCCTGTGATAATTTTGCCCAACGTGGTCTTTCCGCAACCAGATTCACCCACAATCGCAACAATTTCACCTTCGTAAATATCGAGATTGATATCTTTTAAAACGTGAATGTTTCTGTCTTTTAAAAGTGAGCCCGGTTTTTTGAAAACCATATTGATATTTTCCAATCTCATAAGTGGCGATCTATCCATTTTTCGCCTCCTTATAAAAATAACATTTGCCTTTAAGTCCGCCGTCGATTTCAACCATATCTGGCTCGGCAGTTTTACAAATATCCTTGCAATATGGGCATCGTGGCGAGAAAATACAGCCACTTGGTAAATTCATTAAATCTGGCGGATTGCCTTCGATTGGTTTTACCAAATCAACATCGCCAATGATTGATGGCGTTGCCCCTATTAAACCTTCGGTGTAAGGGTGATTGCGCCACTTAAACACCGATTTTACATCGCCATATTCCATAAGCCTTCCGCCGTACATAACGCCGATATAGTCTGCAAATTTTGCAACTACGCTGATGTCGTGTGTCATAAGCAACATTGTTATACCTAAATCACGATTGATATCTTTTAAAAGGTTGAAAATGTAACTTTGCGTTATAACATCGAGTGCGGTAGTTGGCTCGTCTAAAATAATAAGTTCTGGGTCTAAAATGAGAGAAAATGCTATCATTACCCTTTGTTTCATACCGCCGGAAAGTTCGTGTGGATATGAACTTAAAACTCTTTCTGCATCGAGTTTTACATATTCTAAAAGTCCACGAACATGTTTTTCTTTTTCTTCTTTAGATAGTGGTGAATCGTGTTCTTGAAGGGTTTCAAAAAACTGATCCCTTACGGTAAGCACCGGGTTTAACGCACTTTGCGCCGCCTGAAAAACCATTGAAACTTTTGCCCAGCGGAACTTGCGCATTTGCTTATCAGATAAATCTTTTAAGTGTAGTTCTGTGCCATCTTTGGGGTAAAAGTAAATGTCGCCACCGGATATTCTACCTGGCTCTGAAATGCACCTTATAATTGAAGAAGAAAGTGTTGTTTTCCCAGAGCCTGATTCGCCAACAAGGGCGGTAATTTTACCACGTTTTATGGGTAAAGTAATGTTTGTAACCGCCTTTATTGTGTATTTTTTCAAAGGGTACTCTATAGAAATTTGCTTAAATTCGGCTATGTTTTCATTAAGAATATTTTTATTTTCCATAATATCCTCCTACATAACCTTTAAGCGTGGGTTAAGCGTTTCGTCAAGACCGTTTGCAAGCATAAGTGTTGCCACTTGGAAAATGACAATAGCCACAAGCGGATATAAAAGTATGCGTACATTGTTTGGGTTTACCAAACCTTTTGTCCTTGCTGCGTTCATAATTGCACCCCAGTTTGTTGGGTCATATGCTGCCAAACCTACAAGCATGATACCAACGCTTGCAACGATTGCATTACGCATTGCCATAACAAAGTTTATTGCAATATACGAAAATACATTTGGTAACAATTCCTTAAAAATGATGTGAGCCTTACTCATGTGCATTACTTTGCAAATTTGAATAAAATCACGCTCTTTAAGGCTCATGACCTGCACCCTTATTGCACGGCATAGCCCAGCCCAACTGAAAATGGAAATCATAAGCGCAAGTGATATTGGTGTTTCAATTACAACAAGCGCAGCAAGTAGTAGATAAACGGGGAAAGATGGGATTGATAAAAAGATGTTTGTAACTGACATAATTACCCTATCCACCCAGCCACCGATATAGCCAGAAACAATGCCAAACACTGTGCCTACCACAACCGTAATAAGTGCCGAATAAAAGGCTATTTCTAAAACGTTGCCTGTACCATCAATTACTTGACGGAAAACATCCCTACCTAACCAATCTGTGCCAAAGGGATGCGCCAGCGAAGGCGAAAGATATTTATCTTTTAAATTTGTTTCGGTTGAGTAAGGGAAAATTAGCGGTCCAAAAATTGCAATAAGTACATAAATTACAATTATGACTGCGCCAGTTACGGTCTTTTTGTTGGAAAAAATCTTTTTTATCCCCTTAAGTAAGGAATAGCCAAAGTCTTTTAAAACGGACAAAGTCCTTTTAAAAAAGTTTTTTATCTTATCCATTTATCAACCCCTCCTTACACGTGGGTCAACAAGTGGATAAATTAAGTCAACGATAAGGTTGACGAAAATAACCATTGCCGCCGAAAAGAAGATAAGCCCTTGTACCACCATATAGTCTTTATTTACTACACGGTTGGAAATTTCAAGACCGATACCGGGGTAATTGAAAATGCTTTCCATTAACGTTGCACCGCCAAACAGTGCACCAAAGGAAACACCTAACGATGTAATAAGTGGTAAAAGCGCATTTTTGCGCATATATTTGCTTCTTATTGTCCTATCTTTAAGCCCCCTTGCACGGGCAGCCAAAATGTAATCTTCACCCAAAACGCCTATTGTACTGCCACGCATTTGTAAGATCCAGTTGCCCGTTTGAACGATGGTGTACGATAAAATGGGCAAAAAGGCGTAATAAAGCACATTCAAAATAAATGGCAGATTAAACCCGGGTGTAACCTTAAAGGCGTCGTAGTTGTTTTGTGCTGGGAACCATTTTAATTGATAAGCAAAAATTATTACGAGTAATAATGCCATCAAATAGTCTGGTATAGAGCCTGAAATGGCGATATAAGAAGATGCTATTTTATTTGCAACGCCTTGGCGTTTTTGTGCGACATAGCCACCGATAAAAGTGCCAAGGAAAAAACTTATAAACAAGGCAACTGAAGAGATAAAAAGTGTCCAAGGAAGTCTTGTTTTTATTAAGGAATTGGCAGAAACGCCCGTTTCCAAATAAGATTCGCCAAGTTCGCCCCTAAAAAGACCGCCGACATACCTAAAAAAGGCTTGAAAGATGTTTTCGTTAGGGTCATAATTGAGTAACTGTGAGGCAAGTTCGTAAGCCCTATCATAATTTATCCCCTGCCTTTGTTGAAGCCCCAAAGCGTACAAGTGTACGATATCGCCCGGGATTTGCCTAAGCAAGAAAAACAATAAAATTATTGACAGTGCCAAAGTAATCAAAGATACGCCTACTTTTGAGAAAAAATATTTGTACTTTACAAAAAACTTGCCCACAGCCGTCATATTAAATTTACTTTTGCCTAAAGACTTTGCTTTAGTGCTGTCTTTGTCTTTTTTCATGTTTAGTTATTGGGTTGGTAAGTACCATCAATCAATAAATAGTTTTGTGCGAAAGGTAAGTTTGTGCGTGCTACTTCAAAAAATTCTTCCGTGCCGTAAGTTGGTACATATTCTACATTTCTGTTTTCTTGCCAATATTTTTGCATAGGAATATTTTTGATTTTTGCTACGTTATAAGTTGATGCTGTAACGTTTTGGAAGAATTGAATACCCAAAGAAAGATCTGCAAGACCGTGGTTGAAAACGTCAACTAAATAGGTCAATTCTTCTTCGTTTACAGAGTAGAAAGAGTTGATATAATCTGCAAACTCATATGTTTTTGTGTCGCCGTCAAGACCGTTAAATACCAATTTGACATTGCCACGTTTTGGTGCGTCGTAATAATCTGTTGGGTATCTATCAACATGCACCCAACTTGCGTAAACACCTGAAAATTGACTGTATGAGCCTGTTGGGTAAGAAAATGACATGTTAAGGTCTGTCCATTCAAGCGTCATGTCGTATGGGCTGTTGTCTGCCATTGCGTTTGAATAGAAACTGCTTGATTTTAAAAGGTTTACTTTAATGCCAAAACTTTCCATTTGTGCAGCAGCGGCTTCGGCGGCGGTTGATGAGATATCGTGGCCAGATGGTGCGCCTAAAACAACAGTAACTTCTTTGCCATCTTTAAACCACCTACCGTTTTGCAAAGTCCAACCAGCATCTTTTAACAACTTTTCAGCAGTGCTTCTGTCGAAAGAATATTTTGGTAAGGTGTCGTAATGCTTTTTACTCATATACCTTTGCGCTTCAGACTGTGCCATACCTAACAATGGGTAGTATGAAGTTGTTGCATATGGGTTTGCCGCAAGGGTGATTTCTTCACGATTGAAGATGTATTGGAAGGCTTTTCTTACATTGATATCAGAGAATAAATCGCTTTTGATGTTGAATGTAATACCGATTGAGCCTGGATCGTACATTTTAAGGTTGATTAAATCTTGATTGGTTGCGAGCATGCTTTCTAAAGTATCTTGTTGAATAAAGCCGTCGTAATAATCAATATAACCGTTTGTGATTAGTTGGTAAGTTTGGTTTAAGTCGCTTGATGTGTAAAGTTTTACCTTATCAAAGCCGATTGCATCTGCATTCCAATAAAATTCGTTTTTGACAAGACCGATTTGTGTTGCAGAGAATGTATCAGGTTTAAATGGACCTGTTGCAATGTACCAAGCGGGGCTGTAGTTAGAAAAAGCCGTTCTTGTAACGTTCATTTGAACAACTTGTTCGTCGGTGGAAAATCTATTAAATGCGCCCCAAAGGTTTTGTTGACGGTTGATTGGGCTTGCCATAACTATGTTATATAAGGTGTCAACATATGAAGAAAATTCGTCGTATTTAACAGTACCTGATTTGTCTTGTGCGAGCAATAAAACTTTAACTGTGTCAGCAGGTTCTTTTAGTGGATTCCAAACAAACTGAACGGTTTTATCGTCTACGGGAACGACAGATACCATATAGTTACTTGATGTGGGGTGAATCATGTAATAGTATGACCAAACGTCTTTTGCGGTGAAAGGTTCACCGTTTTGCCAATTTGCGTTTTCCCTTATCTTACAAGTGGAAACGCTTACTTCGCTACAACCTTGTTCTACATAATAATCGTATGCATCTACGCCCATTGCCGTTTTATATTCTTCAATGGGGTGAGTTGTGTGGACGGGTAATGCTTCAGCAAGTTGACAAAAAATTTCGTCGGTTGAGCGCACATACCTATATAAACCTTCAACGACAAAATAGTTATATGCTTCGCAGTTTGTGTTGCTGTTATAATGATTTACTAAGCCACTTGCCGTCCATGTTGACATCATTGAAAAAGAATTATCCGTATTCTTCCCTTGTGTACCTTGAGTACCGTCAGCAGGGTTTTTTGGGTTACAGCCAGCAAATGCACCAAAAGATAGCACCACTGCTAAAATAAGTGCTAAAATCTTAAACTTTTTCATACATTTCCTCCTTGTTAATCAAAAATGTTATTATAATCGGCTAACCGATAAATATTGAAGTTATCTAACGAACACCCTGTATTCGCCATAGCAGAAATTGCGTATTCACTGCCAAGGTTTGTGTGTGCCGTTAAACTGTAAGTGTCGTCAATAAATGCTTCGATAAACTGACCATCACATACAATTTTTAATTGCTTATCCAAAATATCTAAGTGGTCAATTTCTTGGTAAACGCCTTGTAAAGGATTGTCCCAATCTCTTGTTACCGCAAGATATTTTTTGCCATTTTTTGCGAAAACGCCCACATAATAAGTGGCATTACCGCTTGTAATTTTTACGCCAACCGCCGTCCCATCCATTGTTACGTTGGTCTTTATAAAACTTCTGTCAAATGTACCGCCAAATTGTGCGGTAGCGTTTTGTTGTGTCGATGTAAATTTTTGGTTTGACTGTGTAAAGCCGTTAATTAAAGCGTTATCGTTAGATAGGCTTGCCACAAGCCCTTTATTTAAAAGTTTTGTAAGTTCTTTATCAAGCCTTGTGCCTAAACTGCCATCATCTTTTACAAAAACTTCCCTTGGCAAGTTAAGATATCCACCCCAAACGCTTGAGTGTGGCGTATAACCTATCCAGCCATACATGTAATAGTAATTTGCCACTTGACAAATTTGTGCAGCGTGCAAATCTGCGCCGTCTAAATACATTTCCTTTTTAGACTGCCAATCTACATTTTCAGGGGCAACGCCTTTATCGCCTACTCTATACGCCAATCTTCCAACATTGCCAGATGTGCCTGTGCCGTATTCCGAATAAAAGATATACCAGCGGTCGCCTATTTTTTTGATTTGTGGGCATTCGGGATCGCCCTTGCCGGTAAAATCTAACGCTTGCGTAGACGTTGTGGAAAAAACGCCATTTTCGTCGCCCTTATAAATGGATAAAGCCTTTTTACCATTTGCGCCAGCCGAAGTGTAGTAATTTATCACTATTGCGTAATATTGCTTACTTTCGCTGTCATAAAAGATATCAGGATCACGACCAGAATACACACCTTGGTCAAAATACACACGGTAAGTGTACTTTAACATGTCGTCTGCTGAATCGATATATGGTGAAGAGCCCGTTTTCCATGTAATTAAATCATCGCTAATAGATGAGCCAGCATAGTTTCCAAAGCCAAATGCCGAACGATATTTGCCCTGAGCGTCTTTGAAAACGTTTAAAACATAATACAAATCTTGTTCGGGCGGGGCGTTTTCGTCCATCTTAATTTTTGTATCGTTAAATTGAATCATGTTGCTACTTGTTGTAAGCAAAGATTGGTATGTGGGTACATAACCGCCACTTTGTTTACCCGTGGACAAATAGTACATGTACATGGTTTTTGTGCTTTCATCATAAAAAGGATGCACGTCGCCGTAAAAACCATCTACGGTGTGGTGTAAGTTTGTTTCTTCTGCCATAATGTAATCTATAGTGGGATTCCATTCTGCACTGCCAGCACCTAAAAGCACAAAGTAAACAGTTTGACCTTTAATAAGGTCTACAACACTCGAATGATAAACGCCGTCGCTTTGCGCTAATTTTCTATCAAACAAGATTGTCGAATCTAAAATTACTTTTACTGAAAGATTGCCATTAAGTGGTTTTGGGCTTCCGTAAATGTGAGCCTTACCACTTATAGGGGCAACGAAAGCACGGACGGCATAACTATCATTTACCGATGTCATAACCTTGCCGTCAAACACCGCACCTTCCCCCAAAAACACGCCGTTTTGCACACATGCTTCACTGTAAGCGTTGTTTTTTAGGTATTTATAATAAAAGTTGTTATAGCCTTGTTCAGCCTTTTCTACATAGCCATCTGATGCTTTATAAACCGCTTTACCAACTATTGGTGCCGATAAAGTTTTTTCGCTTGCATACAAATCTTTATAATCTAAAACCATAGGCTTATCAGGTATTTCTTCGTCCACTTTAGATGTTTCACCGCCGCCAGAGCAGTTAATGACGGTAAACGCTATCACTATAAGCAAAATACAACTTATTAAATTTAAAAACTTTTTCATGTGGCTCACTTATTCCTTTTTTCACGTATGGCAATAATCGTCCTTATCGCTATAATAAGCGAAAGCATTAGTATACATGTAAAAAGTAATACAAACCATTCCGCCGTATTATAGGGTACGATTGCCAACATTATTAGGCTTGAAATTAGCAAAAATAATGCGCCCTTAAGAGTAAATTCAGTCATAAAAACCTCATTTTGTGTAAAGTTTGATATTTTTAAATGTTACCTTGCTTGAATGGGTGTAAATGCCCCAATCGCCTTCTTTAACATCAAACATTCTACCGCTCATTGCGACTTCATCGTTGATGTAAACTTCTAATACAGAGCCTTGGAAAATAATTGTCATTTGGTTTTGTTTTTTTGGTACAAAATACCTTTCTACATCAGGCATAAAGTGAATAGTGCCGTCTTTTCTGGGCTGTTTGTCCATTGTAAGGCGGTTGTGCTTTGGCTCTATTTTTACCAAATAATGTCTGTCAAGGTGGTCTGCGCTTCTTAAAATTACGCCAAAATCACCACGCTCGTCTTCCGTTTCAAAAGTAAGTTCAATTTTGCCGTTTTCTGGCATTTTGTCGAAAAGTTGAATGTTTTTATACTCACCGCCAAAGGCATAACCGTTTTCAAGTTTTTGTATATCGCCCATTTTAAAGGTTTCTTTATAAGGCGTTTCCTTATTATATTCTGCCCTTACTTCGTCCGGACATTTAACGCTTAATGTGCCATCGCTGTTTTGAACGATTTCATGCGGAATGATTGTACCGCCCCATTGCCACCAATCGTCATCCTTTTCATTATTTTTAATGCAGTTCCAACCAAACATTATCCTGCGTTTGCCGTCTGTTGCAGATTTTGCAGCATAAAAAGCATGACCGTCAAAATCGTCAACTTTTGGCGTTATCCATGGCCCGTTTGGTGATTTTGCCATACGGTATTTTGTAAGTATTTTGTCGGTGAATTCACTAAACACCAAATACCACCAGTCCCCCATTTTAAATAGGTCGGGGCATTCGTGGGTAAAGTATGCGTGTGGTGAGTAAAAGTCTTGTTTAGATAATTCCCAGTCGTAACCATTTTTAGAATGCGCTACAAGCGTAACACCCTTATGGGCAGTTGCATCGTTATTTTTGTGCCTTGCCGCAATCAACATGCAATATAATTGTTTTTCTTCGTCAAAGTACACAAAAGGATCTCTAAAATCGTGCATTTCCAAATAATCAGGTGCTTCAAATACAAAGTCTTTATCCTTTTCCCAATGCAATAGATCGTCGCTTGTGGCACGTAAAATCTTTTGTTCTTGGAAGCCTTGACGCCTTAAATGTGGGTTGTGCCCTGTGTAATAAATTACAAACTTGTCGCCTAACTTAATGCAACACCCTGTGAAAACATAAAGGTCTTGCTCACCTTGCGTACCCCTTAAAAGCACTGGACCGTGATCTACGTAGTTGACTAAATCTTTAGTCGTCAAAAGACACCACGGGCAACCTTCACCACAATTTTCAATATCTCTGTAATCACGTAAATAAAATAACTTGAATTCACCATCGTGATAAAAAGGAATAACGTCTGCGCAAACCGCTTTGCCCGGCGCTCTGTAAAACATAGTAACCTCCAAAATAAGTTTATCGCTTTTTTTGTATTTTTTTTAGACATCAATATTTAAAATAGTTTGTGCGTTTTTTGCTATTTTACTATGCCCAAAATTTTTATGTAATCGTTTACATTTTTTTGAAAAATAATAAAAGGAAATGCTATTTGCGAAGTTTCGCAGTATTAAAATTCCTTTTGTCATCATAATGTAATCGTTTACATTTTTTTCTAAAAAAATATATTCAGCAGTAAACGACATACTTCGCCTACTACCATGTTATATGCTGAGCGTAACACACAAAACAGGCTTTGTCAATACTTTTTTGAAAAATTTTTTGAAAAAATTTATTATTTCAATTTTTGAAGTAAAAAGGGGGTTGCCAATTAAATTATTTTTTTCGTATAAAATTCACCTGATTATTCTTTTTATTGCTTGATGCTTGATTTTTCCATTTTGTTTTGTTATAATTTTTTTCGAGGTGGAATATGATTACGATAAAAGACGTCGCAAAAAGGGCTGGGGTGTCATCGGCAACGGCATCACGTGCATTACATAATATAGGACATATAAAACAAGAAACGTTGCAAAAGGTTTTGCTTGCCGCAAAAGAACTTGGCTTTGTTGCAAACGCTACGGCACAATCGTTAAAAGGTACGTCCCCTAACACCATTGGCATAATTGTTTCGGATATCAGGAACGAGTATTATTGGAAAATTGTTGCGAAACTTCAAGAACAGTTGAAACAGCAAAACAAGCAAATTGTTTTGGCTTTCAGTGCGGAAAACCCTGCCGAAGAAGAAGCAAATTTTAGGTATTTGATTGCAAGCCGTGTATCTGTTATTATTTTTACGCCGTCAGCAAACACCAACCATGAAATTATTGACATTGCGATTAAAAATGGTATAAGGGTATTGCAACTTTACCGTGATGTTTACCCAGATTTAAGTTCTATTGTAAACGACGACGAAGACGGATGCTATCAGGCGACAAAATTTTTGATCGAAAACGATTGTAAAAAATTGTTGCTTGTTGACGTTGGATATGATTATCTTAAGTTTAAAGATGTTGTCCCTTGCCGTAGCATTGGCTTTTTTAAGGCTTTACAAAATGAACAAAGTATTGAGCATGTGGTTGTAAAACATAAGTTTACAAAGGATAAAGATCTTGAGATTGTAAACCAAATTGAATGTTTTAAGCCTGACGGAATAATTGCAGGCACAAATATTTCTTGCATGATTGTAATGGATCATATAATGAAAAACAATATGAATGTAAATTTTGTATCCTTTGACGACAATAATTGGTTAAACATTAACTCGGTATCGGCTATTCAACAAAACAATGATATCTTGATTGAATCTATTATCAAATTTATTGAAAACACCGATAACGAACTTTTAAAAGTCAAAATTCCGTGTACACTTATCAAAAGAAAGGTTTCAATTTAAAAAATTACGCACTTATTTTATTTTAAGTGCGTTTTTTTGTTAAATTTTATAAAAAAGCCCGCCTATAAGCCCGTTATCGGCACTTTTTTAAGATTTTTTAGTCATCAAAAAGAAGTTTAAATAATAAAAAAACCGTATACATACCCCGATATAAGCAAAAAAGAAGGCTTTTAAAAACCTTCTTTTTTTTGTATGAAAAACTATAAATTCGTTTTTAAATGATTAACATATTTTATTCTATTATTTAAAGAAAAAAGTGGGGATAATCGACCTATAGCCCCACTTTTAATATTTTTATTATTTTTGCAACAACTTATCTGCAACGGCTTCGCAACTTTCAACATACCTTAAAGTAATATATTTATTTGGCAATTTAATCATTACTTCACCGTATTCAAACTGACCGCCGTTTTTGCGTGATTTACGGTAAGTAACGTTTAAAATTTGATGTGCTAAAACCTTGTTTTTTAAAATTTGATAAGTGTTGCTGTTTAGTTTTTTAATGATAATTTTAGGAACGGATAAATAATAGATTAAAACGCCAACGCTAATTAACGCCAAGATGCAACCAACTATCCAAATAGGCTTACTGATAACAAGCCCAATAATTAGCAAAATAATTGATGCAACAAAGTACATAGTGATGTTTATCAATGGTTTTTTAGACCTGACTGCGATAATTTCTTCCATAACCCACCTTAAAATAAACTTAAAAACTAACCGAAAACATTTTTATCGCCGATAGTTTATTTGAATTAGTTTATTTATCTATTAGTTCATTTTCTATCAGTTTTAACCTTATTAGTTCAATTTTAAATAGATTAAAAACCTAAAAAGAAAATTAAAGGGAAACAGCAAAAAACTGTTGCCCGAATAAAAAATTTATTGGAGCGGATGATGGGAATCGAACCCACCTCTCAAGCTTGGGAAGCTCGCATACTACCGATGTACTACACCCGCAAAATTTAAGCACCCTTATATTGTAAAATTTTTTTTAAAAATTGTCAAGGCGTTTTGATAAATCTTTAAAAAACATATTTTTAAAAAAATCGAGGGAAGATGCCGAAGCGTCTTCCCCTTTATCTTTTGTGCGTCAATTTTATCTTTTATGTAGGCTATTAAAATTTATAACTAATTTCCTTTGTTTGGTTATCTTGAAGGTAACAAATTGTTATAGCATTATTATTGTTTGACACACTTAAGATCTTACAATCTTTAAGTTTTACTGTGTTTAAATACTCTTTAACTCGCTCTTCATTATAGGTACTTAAGTTGTCAGAAACGAATAAAAGTCCGCCTATAAGCCCGTTAACGGTGGCAAGTAAGGTTTTTTGTTCCTTTGTCAAACTGATGTTATAGTCCCTTAAAATGAACACATCAGGATCATTCAAAAATGCCCTATTTGACAGTTGACGACGGAAGATGGTGTTTAAAATTGTGCGCTTTGTGGAAGGTCTTTCTTGATGGAACAGTCTCATAAAAGCCTTATCATCCCACGAAAGCGAAGCATCCATACCGATACGGCAGTATTCTGCCTTGAAAAATGCTGGTGCAAGCGGAACGCCACAAGCCAAAATTTGAGCATCTTGACAACATTCTCGCAAAAAGTCCATTGCTTCAAACATGATTTCGCCACGAGTTTTATCTTTGCGTGGTATCATACAAACAGCATACAAAAAGTCAAGTTTAAACAAACTTACACCCATATCTTTGTAATGAGTAATACACTTTTTAACGTAATCTTGAACTTCTTTATTATAAAAATCGAGTGCCAAAATGCCCGACCAATTTGAACCGCCATAAACGGTGTCGTTGCCGTCTTTGAGTAACCAATCGGGGTGATTTTTTGCTAAATCAGAGTCCCTTTCACACACAAACGGTGCAAGCCAAAGCCCCGCTTGAAAACCGCTTTGATTGATATCTTCAATAATTTTTTCAAGCCCAAATGGGAACTTGTTTTTATCGAACGAAAGCCAATCGCCAACCTTTGTTTCAAAGCCGTCATCAATTTGGAAAACATCTGGCTTAAAGGTAAAATTTTTAATGGCATCTAAATCATTTTTTATGGTGTCTTTGTTGATATTTTGGTAATAGTTATACCAACTTGTATACCCTGTTTTTTTGGTTGCCGGCAACATTTTTCCGCCTAAATCAGCGAACCATGTATCGAAAACAGTGTTTTCGTCGCCAACATAGACATTGATATCAAACGCCAAATAATCGCCCAAAATTTCACGACGGTCACAGTCTTTTTCAACAATGATTTCGCCATTATTTACATCAAAAATAATGCGTGTAAAACCTGTGTTTTCAGCCAAACTTGCGACTAAAATAAATTTATCATCACGCCTTATATATGCGTAAGTATAGCCGTGGTGCAAACCTTTTTTAAAACTACGCTTATAAAATGTGCCGTCGCCGTAACATGAAAAACCAAACTTTTTATCCAAAAATTTGGGGCAGTATTTCATGGATTTATCCACATCGTAAATGCCCTTTTCATAACTAAACGTCCAGCCCTGATAACCGTTTAAAAAAAGTTTATCTTGGGGCAAAAAATCAAACTTAAAACTTGCCCTTACCTTTTGTAAAAGCGTTGTCTTTTCACTTTTTAAAAAAAGTTTAAAGCCAGATTTTTTAGTAGTTAAAACTGCATTTATCGTATCAAGTGCTTTAATGTCGTAATTGATTTTTTGACTCATTTTACACCTATACGATTAACCATTATTATCTGAATTTGTGTTGCTTTCATCGCCGTTTTCAACGCTGTTTTCAACACATGGTGCGTTGTCAGCCATATTATTTACTGTTTCAGCGCACAAAGTTTTATCTAATTTTGCACTTTCTTTACTTTCCTGATAACTTTTTATTTTTGCCATAATTCCCTTTTCGTTGTAAAGGAAGAATAGCGCAGCACCGATAACGCAACTTACCGTAGCGATAATTGCTGTTAAGCGGTAACCGAATGGATCAACAACGGCTTCTGCGCCCGTGCCTGTTGTAAATGCTGCAACTGTTGAAGTAAAGACGAGCACGGAAATTGCTTGACCAATTTTCATAGCGAAGGTACGAGCGGCAAAGAACATACCACTACGTTGTTCACCACGTTCTGCGGTGTCGACTTCTGAAATATCGGCAACGACTGCTTGTGGCAAGATGCCTAAAATTGCCATAGGAACGCCAGCAAGACCAGCGATTATGATACCCCATGCCAAACCCTTTCCGCAAACTGCGGCGAGTAAGAACACGAATGAGTAAGCGAAAAAGCCGATGATGATAAGCATTTTTTTGCCGATTTTTTTAGCAAGTTTGTTGACAACCGGGTAAAGTGATAAACTGATAATTGTCATAATTACGGTAAGTAAAAATGTCCAAGTATCGGCAATACCCATAAGTTTTGTTTCGTAAAAAGCAAGACCTGTTTGGAAAAGCGTAACTGCAAAGAAGTAAATGATGTCTGAGATTACAAAGCGGACAAATTGACCGTCTTTGAAAATTTCGAACAATGACTTGAACGCGTTGATTTTAACGGGAACGGACTTGATATATTCACGTTCTTTAATGAAAAACGCAGGAACTATCATTGCAACTGCAGCGATTACGCACATGATAGAAATTGCAAGCCTTACCGACTGTGCAGTTGTTTCACCGCCGCCAAGAATTGAAGCGATGTTGGGGATAAGGTATGATACAGACAAACCTGCGATGTATGTAAATGAAATGTAAGTTGATACGTTGATTCTGTTTTGTTGTGTGTCGCCAAGTTCTGAAATAAGTACGTTATATGGCGTACAATAAATTGTCATAAACAGATAAAAAAGCATGAGCGTAACGAACATAATGATATCGTTTACAACCACATTGCCCGTTTGCGGTAAAATAAATACGCCTGCCGTAATAATTGCGAATGGAATGGCAATTATCTTCATAAACGGTATACGTCTACCGCCCTTGAAGTTGCTACGGTCGGACCAACCAGCGATTAAAGGGTCGGTTACGGCGTCGAAAATTCTGCCAATCATGGTAATTAAACCGAAAAGCGTAATGTTCCAAAATAACGTTCCGCCTGAAATATTGCCACCAAAAACACCCATGTCAAGGTCGGTGTAGTAATAAACAAGCCAGTTACTGATGATGCCGGAAAGTAAACTCCAGCCAAATTGCCCTACTGCGAAAATCCACAGTACTTTGTTTGTGATTTTCTTCATCTTTCCACCTTTTGTAAAAAATTTATTAAAACACGGCAACTTTCAAAAACCTTTTAGATAACCTAAATTATAGTTCACCCTTTTAGCCTTCTTTTTTAGGTAACCTTAAAGCCCCTTTCCCATTGCCATATAATAACCATATTAAATAAAGCGTGCGCCAAAGCCTTTTGTGCCAAAGCGTTTTATAACGCATTTATAAATGTTTTCACATTTTAGTAAGCATTTTAGCACGCATTACCGCCTTTAAAAAACAAAAAAGTTGAAAAACTAATTTGCGTTAGTGAAGAAGTTTAAGAACATTATTTTTAAAAGTTCCAATTCTTCAAGGTAACGATTATCTTGTTCTAAAATCTCACCACGTGCCATCTTTCTTAATGTTGAAAGCATAGCGTGGTTCATTGTAAGATATAACAAGCCATCGCTGTCGGACGTTTTAACGCTTCCGTCTTTTAAGCCCTTGTCGATGCCATCACGGTAAAACTTGTAAAAATCGGTAATGCTGTTTTGGTAATCAGCCAAATCTTCTCTGCTTACATTAGACTTTAAGCAAAAATTGTCAAAGTCGTCCAAAAAATGCAAAAAGTCGGGACGGGAAA
This sequence comes from uncultured Clostridia bacterium, assembly GCA_944363645.1. GTDB lineage: Bacteria > Bacillota > Clostridia > Christensenellales > Borkfalkiaceae > UBA4636. The sequence continues at coordinate 399,191 of CALVUR010000001.1, forward strand.
CATAAAAGCCCGTATATACATCAAGCAAACATTTAAGTCTTTCAATGCCCGTCTTTTGCTTATATTCTTGCGAGTCGAAAATGGGGGCAATATCTTTAGCAATTTGTTGCCAATAATAAACCCCGACAGCCGCCGCAACCGCAACCTTTGTGCCGTAATAGCGGTAAAGTGATGCAACGCCAATACCTGCCCTTTCGGCAATTTTTTCCATTGAAACTTCTTCTATACTACTTACCGCAAAAAGTTCTTTTGATGCGATAATAATATCATTTTGCTTTTGTAACCGAAAATTTTGCCAATAATTTTTTGCCACTACTTGACAACCGTCCTTTTATTTGATAGTATTACTATCAGTTACTGCAATCATAATAACATTATTTTTGCCGTATGTCAAGACAAAAGAGAAAAATTTTTAAGGGGGGTAGTTATGAAAGATAACACCAGCACGATTTTTGGCAACGCTATGCCAAAAAAGGTAATTAAAAAAGCACAAAAGACAAAGGACAAATTTATCAAAAAGTTTGGCGACGACAAAGATGTAAATTACACATTTAGCCTTGAAAACGAGCCTGTTTTGCAATCGCTTAACACCAAAAAACTTGTTTTTGGCGACAATGCGCACTTTGACGAAAAGAGCATTTTTATCGGCAATATACGTATGGGCTTTGGGCATTACCGCATTGCAATGGCTATGGCTTCATGCGCAAACGCATTAGGTTATAACCCCATTTGGTTTGACTTAAATTCCTTTGATAAGTCGACCTGCACCAAAATTATTTCCCACCAAAACAACCTTTACTCAATGGGTTCACGCTTGGCAGATAAAAGCAAACTTTTCAATAAAATTTATTGGGAACCATTAAACAGCGAAGGCTTTAGAAAGTTATCATACAACGCTTGCGACCAAAAGGTTGCTGAACTTATGGCAAACCTTTTAAAGACATTGCCAAAAGATGTCCCCTTTATCGCAACACACGCATGGCCTGCACAAGCGGCGGTACACGCTGGCTTTTGTAAAGTTGTAAACGCAATACCCGATAACTGGCCTATGGCTTTACATTTGGCGGAAGGAAGCATACATACCATTCAAACGGAAGCATCATTTATGGGCTATAAAGTGTTGCGTGGTATGGACAAAACACGTGAACTTTTGCCTATGCCACAAGGCGCGATTGAATACACCGGGCATTATGTTGACCACGAACTTGTTTGTAACCTTGAAAGCGATACTCAAAAAAGAGTTGACCGCATCAATAAAGGGGTAAAGCGTTACCTTTTAACCGTTGGCGGTGCCGGTGCGCAAAAGGAAATTTTTAAGCAAGTTATCTTAACACTTTTACCCGAAATTAAGAAAGGTAAAGCAGTTTTATTTTTAAACGTTGGCGACCACAAAGGTGTTTATGAATGGCTTAGTAAGCAAATACCAGAAATTGGTCAAGGCAAATTTTTCAATAATGATTATAGCGGTGCAAAAACCTTTGCAAACGAGGCAATCGACAAGGATGTAAGCGGTATTTACACATTTTTACATGACGATATTTTCTCGGCTGTATATATCACCAACTTACTTATGCGTGCAAGCGATGTGCTTGTTACAAAGCCCAGCGAACTATCGTTTTACCCCATACCAAAATTATTTATACGCCGTGTTGGTGGGCATGAGGCATATGGTGCGCTACATTCAAACGAACTTGGTGATGGCACTTATGAATGCGAAACGGCTGAAGAAACAAAACAAATGATACACTTAATGCAAAGTGATAATCAAATACTTTTAAAGATGAACGAATGCATTTTGGAAAATCATAAAAACGGCGTTTATAACGGCGCATATAACGTAATTAAACTTGCAACACAAAAATAAACAAAAACCCCGTGTGAATTCACACGGGGTTTTTTTATTGTCTAAGCCACAAAAACATTGAAAAAATGTTAAATAACGGGCTTATAGGCGGACTTTTTTAATTTTTAATATACTGTTTCTTCGTTGCTGTTTGGGGTGTTTACAACAATTTGTGGGAAAGGAATGTTGATGTTGTTTGCGTCAGATACAAGTTTAATTTCACGGTTTAAATCACGTTGAACTTGGTAAATATCTTCTTCTTTGCAGTTAGCAACGAAAAGTAAATCTACGCTTGATTAATTTAATGCACTTACGCCTTTATAGTAAGGACCATCAACGATAGCAGGAATTTTTTTCTGCGATTAAAGGAAGATTTGTTTCAACAACCTTTTCTACTCGAGGAAGTGATTCACCGTATTCGATACCAACGGTGCAGGTTGCCAAAGATAATTCACGTGTTTGGTTAACGATAGTTTTAATTTCGCTGTTGTTGATAATTTTGATGTTACCGCCACCGTCGATAATCTTTGTTGTGCGGATGCCGATTTCTTGAACGGTACCACGCCAGCCGTCAATGATAACGATGTCGCAACTTGGAAAGAACCTTCAAATATGATAAAGATACCAGCAACGATATCTGCAACCAAACTTTGTGCGCCAAGACCTACGATCAATGTTAAAACGCCGGCACTTGCAACAAGTGTTGCTGTATCAACGCCCCATGCGTTTAAAATAACTAAAACTGCAACGATTGTTGTGAACCATTTTACACAACTTACCAAAAGTTTGCCGATTGTAATTGCACGATTACTGCGTTTAAATGACTTTCTTAAAATAAAGCAAATGATTTTTGATAAAACTAAACAAATGATTACGATTTGGAAAGTCTTTAAAATAACCGGGATGAGTTGGTAAACGGAATTTACAAAGTGATTGTCGGAAATGTTTTGATTAAAAATTGAATTTTCGCCAAAAATTTCTGTTGAGAAAACAAATACCATAACGGTTGCCGCAACAAATAATAAAAGAACGAACCAACCGATTACAATTTGTAATTTGCTTTTACCTTGCTCTGCCTTTTTTATGTCTTCAATAATGTGATTATCTTTCATATCTACTCCTATCATCAACTATTTTTATTGAAAAACCACCTAAAACTCACTACGTGTGCCTACTAAATGGTTTTTAGTCGTTATTTTTTTCTTTTTCTTTTTAAAAAATTTTGATGTTATAAATTACTTTTTAGCACACTTTTTTACTATCAATAATTAAAATACCTGTGCTATCTTTAATTGCCAATTCATAACTTTCGTCTTGGTTAGTTAAAGTAAAACTACCCGTGTTTTGTCCAAAATTTAATGGGACAATTTGCCTACCCTTTTCGCTATAAAGCCACAAATTTAAGCCGTCATCATCGGCGAAAACTTTGTAATTGACTTTACCGTTGCTAACATTAATTTGCTCAATCTCGCTTGTCTTTTTGGTGGTTACAAAAGCCTTTTGAGATTTTATCTTGCCATCCACACTTTGGACAACAAGCGTGTACTCCATGCCGGGCTTTAAATCTTCAAACACACCTTGCGAACCATCAACACTTATTTCATTAACCTTTTGTGTAAAAGGGTTGTAAAGGTGAATTTCATACTCGCCTTCAAGCGTTTCTGGGAAAGTTACCGTATAAGTTATTGTGGTATCCGTCGCAGACAAATCGAATGAAGCCTCAAGCGTGGGTCCAGCATCTTTAACTGTGTTTGTAAGTAACATTGTTGCCACCGCACCGGCTGTTGCCACAAACGATTTTAATGCAATGTGCGCAAGTTTTGTACTGCTTGTGTCGTTGCCACTATGCTCTGCCTTTTCAGGGCAAGATATGTTGCCTGCATAGGTGGAAAGCACAATTTGATTGCCGGGCTCATTACCCGTTTTAATGTTAGGAACGAAGTCTTTTTCAAAGTCGTCAACCACGATGTAGCCGTTTTTATAACGAACACCTTGATTGTTTTTTTCTTCGTTCAAAATATACTCCTTTTAGCAGATTTCCGCTTAAAATTTATATAACATTAAATTAGCATAACTATTTTAGAATATTCATCTATAAATTCTCAACAAAATCACCCTTTTATTTCTACTTATGCACTTTTTACATCCATTTTTTACACAATTTCCACTTTTCTATTTTTTATTTTTTTGCTGTTGTTTGCACTATTTTTTGTAAAAATGCCATAAAACTCACCACGTATGGGCACTAAATTCAATTTTTGGTAAAAATAAAAAAGCCACGCTTATATTAAGCATGACTTTTATTTTTTTAAATTTTTTTAGGCAAGTTTTGTATTTTTGGTGTATGCTTTACCACGCCCAACGCTTAAATTATCCGTTTTGCGGTTTCTTAGTTCTGTTACCGGATGGGGCGCAACTTCGTATCGTAAGTCCTGACCGTTTGACTTTATATACTTTTCAATCACCTTATGGCTTGGGTTGTTTTCACCACTTGCGACAAACATCTTTTGATATTTAAAATAGTTTGCATTTTGGTTTAAATCATTTACATCCAAATACCCTTCCTTTTGAGCGGTTAAGTTGCAATCTTTCAAAACATTTCTTATATACCGCTTGTTTTCGCCAAACTTGATAAGTTCTGGGAAAGTTCCGTTTTCAATGACTTCACACCAACTTTTGCCTTCATACTTTAACAGCAGTTCACTTGCCTCGTGAAGGTGCGCAACTTCTTGCTCGAAAATGCGCTCATAAAGGGCTTTGATTTCCTTATCCGTTTCATCATTATATAAAGAATAGTAAACGTAACATTCGGTGTATTCGTGCATGAGATTGCACATCAAATTTGTCATGTCAGGGTCTTTTAAACTTTCATAGCCCGATACGTGCTGTTCTTCGATAAGGGCGATTTCGCTAAACATTTTTCTTCCCATGTCGTTTGGGTAAAAGTTGCCAACATTCATGTAATAGTTCATTGTTTGCTGTTCTGCCGCAATGATAATCGATATATCTAAATTTGTCATCAAATCATTTTTGGTTGAGTTTGTGGCAAACCGTATATCGTCATCGGGGTGGCGGAATTCCGCAACGGTTGGACGTCCGGGCATGACTTCGGTATAATCGCCAAGATAGGTTTCAAAATGCTTGCCTTGATCCATTTCAAGTAGGTCGCTAAACCTATACAAATGGTCAAAGTCCTCAAGTAAGGCAAAATCAAGTTGCTGTTTCACCTGATAATTTTTTGCACGCTTTGCCATGATTGCAGTTAAGTCTACCGCAAGTTGCTCATAACTTAAAGTTGTTTCTAACAAGGTTTCGTCTTTAGGCTTTAAGGATGCAAGCATTTTGTGTTGAAGTTGTTCACCACGACGAACAAAAGCGAGCCTACGACGAATATCATTATTGTAAGTTTGACGGGCAATGCGGTGGCTGTTTAAGTTTGCTTCAAATTCAGTCCCTTGCGCCAAAATAAGCCTTACCCTTGTATAGGGGCTGACTTCGTGCTTATCATAAGGCTTTAAAAAAAGTTTGTTAAGTGGGACAATGGTTGATTCTAACTTTTTTGGTTTAAGTTCAAATGGGTTCATAATACTCCTTTAAGGCGAATTGCCAATTAAATACTTGCCAAATAACACTTTTTTTATACTTTTTTAAGTAAAATTTTCTAAAAAGTCCGCCTATAGGTCGATTATCGCCACTTTTTTGTAAATTTTAAGGTGAAAATTTATATACTTTTCACCACATTTAAATTTTACTAATAAATTAACTTAAAAATATAAAAAAGTCCGCCTATAAGCCCGTTATCAATCATTTTGAGTGCCTAAAACCTTGCTTATATCCTTTAAAGCATTTATTAAATTTGGCGAAGAAAAAGACGTTGCGCCCCACTTAAAACTTGACAAAACATCTTGCGCCGTTGGGGATAAAACACCAATTTCTAAATTGATATTTGAAAGATTAAAAGTATCGCCAATCAAAAAATCGTAACTGCCTTTGCTTAAAATAAAGGTTGAAGTTTTAATAAGTTGCACGCCAGATTTTTTTGCAATTTGTAAAATTTCACCAACTTCATCTAAAGTTAAAATATCAAAATCAACCACCATAATAAGTTGAATTTTGCCAGCCTTTTTTCTCAACCTTTTCCATTCACGCACAATTTGTTGTTGCCTTTTAAAATATAAATCGCTTATATCAAAACAAAGTTCAATGCCGTCAGCACCAAGTTTTGCAAATTTAGATACAACTTTTAATTTATTTTTTAAAAGCCCATAGCCAAAGGGGTAATTGCAACATACCCTTATCCTAATATCGCCACCACTCACTGCCTTTTTACAATCTAAAAACAAACTTTCACTTACGGTAATAGATTGTATGCCATAGTTTATTGCGTTTTTAATGTAAGAAGAAAATTGACTTTGTCTAATTTTATTATCCAACAAACTTAAATTTGTACGCTTAAATAATTTTACCGCTTTATAAGAATTGAATTCGCTTAAAAGTTTTTCTTCACTGACGCCAAAAATTTTTGCAGTTTCATTAAATGAGGGCGCATCCGTATCAACTACTACATCATCATTTTCTTTATTTAAAACATTTGTATTTTCATTATTTGAACTTTCTTTTGCATCAGTAATTTTATTATCTAAATTTTCATTTGTTTTAACTAAATCATTTTCCTTTTCGCATTTAGTGCAATTATCATTTTTAAATACCATTATTCCCCCTAAAACAGCCAAAAAACCGACCTATAGCCCGACTTTTTGACATTTTAACAAAAAAAATTATATGTAAAATTTATGACAAACAAAAACCTAAAAATGCAAAAATTAACAAAATTTTATTTAACTAAAATGTTAAACTTAAATAAAAAGCGAGGTATATATGAGCGAAGCAGGTTTAGGTGTAATAACAGTACTTATTTTACTTGTAATTTGTACAATTTTGAGTTTTTTTGCCCTTATATTAAAAGACAGATATCTACAAACAAAAAGGGTGCAAAAACCACAAAAAAGCCAGCAGAAAGTTTATTTTATTGAGCCAGCAAAGAAAAAGCGCAAGCCCAAAAATAAAAACTTAACTATACCGATAAATGCAACCATTTTAAAAGAAGAAGATTTAAAGAAACTTTTACAGAAAAAGTAGATACATACCCTTATCTTATGGGCTTATTTTATACTTTTTACCTTATTTTTGCGTGCAAAAATCTTTTTTGCACGCTTTTTTCTTTATTTTTTGTAAATTTTAAACACATATCCCTAAAAGACGGGGGTATGTGTTTAGTTTTTTGCCCTTACCCCCCCTATTATTTACCCAGAAAAAAACAAAGCAAAATAAAAAAACGCACATTAAAAATATGCGTTTTTTTGCGGTAAAAAATACCAAGATTATTTAATTTTAAATTTAAAAAAATTATTCTTCGTCGATATATTTTTCGCCTTCGCCCCACAATCTTTCTAAGTGGTAGAAAAGTCTTTGTTCGTCATCGAAGATGTGGACGATAACTTCGCCGAAGTCCAAACAAGCCCATCTGCCTTCTTGAACGCCTTCACGACGGCGAACATCAAGTAAAAATTTTTTGCTACAAAATTCTTCCAAATTGTCGCAAAGAGCGTGAACTTGAGTTGTTGACCTACCGCTGGCGATTATGAAATAGTCGGCAATGATTGTTTTATCGGCAACATAAATTTTTACTATGTCTTGTGCCTTTTTGTCTGACAAAAACTTGCAAATGGCTTCGGCAAGTTTTAATGATTCATTAGTTTCCATAAAATATCTCCAGAAAGTTAATTTTTGGTGTTACCATTTTCATTTACATAATAATTATAACACTCTTTTGTCAAATAGTAAATAGGTTGACCTTGTTTTGTAAGGTAATTTAAAAGCCGTTTAACCGAAAGACTGAAGCCGGCATCAAAATCTTTATCGACAGCCTCACGAAGAATTGGGGCTTCGTCATAAGTTCTGCCAACTTCAAGTAGGTCGGCAGTAAACACAATTTTTTCTAAACGGCTCATGTTGCTTCTACCCGTTGTGTGGTAACGTATGGCATTTAAAATGTCTATATCAGTTACCCCTAAAACATGCTCTGCAACATATGCGCCCAAGTATTGGTGAATAACGGGCTTTGGGACGTCTAAAGGAAGGGTAAATGACGGGAAGTCATTTTTATCCATATATTTTGCGACGTCGTGAAGCATTGCGGCAAGTACCGCCTTATTTTCGTCTTCACCGAGTTTTTTTGCGTAGGCTTTTGCTAAGTCCATAACGCCCAAAGTGTGCGTTAATCGACTTATAGACAGACTTTTTTTGACAAACTCTGCTTTTTCGCAAAAATACAAATTGTTAGATTTTATATAATCGATTACGTTTTGATAAAGAAATTCTTTTGCGTCAAGCCCTAATGTGAGCATGTGGCGAACGTGCGTTGACGAAACCATTTTGCCACTAAAGTTTGCAAAAACCAAACTGTTTAAACGGTCCGGAAGGGCATTTAAAAACACTTGTTTTGCCCTTTCCATACTTTCGCCATCACGCCCAAAAACATAGAGTTTTGCCATGTTTAAAATGGCTTTAGGCTCTTTCCACGTGGGGAAGTTTTCAAGCATATCGGTACCCATTAAAAAGTAAATTTGGGCGTCTTTATAAAGGCTTTTAAAATGCTCTATCGTTAGGTATGTATAACTTTTTCCAGCCGAATTAAGTTCAAAATCGCTTACCGTAATTTGCGGTACGTCAACATTAGAAAGGGCAAGTTTTACCATTTCAAGCCGATACTCACCACTTATTGGTTGGACTTTTTTGTGTGGTGGAATTTTTGCCGGTACGATAAAAAGCCTATCCAAATTTAAACTTTTAACGGCGTTTACGCATAAATTTATATGTTCGATGTGTGGCGGATCAAACGAACCGCCGTAAATACCAATTTTCATAACAATATTTTAACACATTTATCCTTTAATTACAAGAATAATTTTAGTATAAACTGTCAATAATTTAACTAAAAAAGAAGAGATTATAATGAAGTCAATCAGTTTATCGCTTGCACTAAACAGCCTTATAAGTTTTGTAATTATTTTTACCCTTACCCTTTTGATTTTGTCCTTTTTAAAGGTGCAACTTTGGGTGCTTTTTTTCTTTACCCTGTTTATAAGTTTGCCTATAACCATATTTATATTTTTACGGCTTAAAAACAAAGAACAAAAAAGGAATTTAATTGTTAAATCGAAACAGCAAAACGATGGTTTAATTTTAACCTTAAACACCCTAAAAAAGGATCAAATTACACAAATTTTTTGTAATCTTTTTACCGCCCTTAAAGTAAATTTTACAGAAAAAAGTGGCTATTTTTTAGTAAACAACACCGCCCTTTACCCCGCATTTTTTATCGAGCCTTTAAGCGTAAACGAAGTAAAATTTATCCTGAACAATTCGCCTTTTTCTGGTCAAAAACACATAATAATTTCAAACGCCTTTAAGGAAAATGTAAGGCTTTTTTGTGAGCAATTTAACCTTTTAACTATGCCCACAAGTTGCGTTTTAGACCTACTTTTAAAGCATCAACTGATATCGCCAACTACCTTAAAAAAGACAAAAAAGCAAAGGCTTATAACAGCACTTTTTAAGCGTTTAAACGGCAAGCGGTTTATTTTGTATGGGGTGATGCTTTTACTATTAAGTTTGATCGTTTTTTACCCTATTTATTATATTGTAAGCGGTATGATTTTTGTCGTTTTCGGGCTTATAGCCCTACTTTTTGGAAAAAAGGAACAATTTTTAAATAACTTTTGCGACCTTTTAACAGCCCTAAATATTGACGAAAAAAAGTAAAAAAAGCACAAAAAAATTCAGCCAAAAAACTTGGCTGAACTTTTTTTATTTTAAATTATACATCGTAATCAAAGTCGAAAAGATAATTATTTACATAGTTAACAACGTTTTCTTTTTTAACATTGCAACCTGTGAAAACAAGGCTACCGTAAGAAATGTTTGTTGCGTCAACCGGTAATGTAACTTTTGTAACATTTTCACAACCAGAGAATGCGCCGTCGCCAACGGTTGCAGTGGTTAAACCGAGTAAACTAACTTCTTCTAAAGCGGTGCAGTTAGCGAATGCTTGTGCGCCGATATAGGTTAAGTTTGCGCTTGCTGTATAAACGCCACCAGATACGCTGTAGAATAATTGGGTGCAACCTGAGAATGCGCTGTCGCCAATATAGGTTAAACTTGTTGCATCAGCGAAGTTAGGATTTACAAGTGAGGTACAACCTGAGAAAGCGTTGTCGCCGATTTTTGTAACGTTTGCGCCGATAGCAAATTTATAAAGTGAAGAGCAGTTAGCGAATGCGTATGCGCCGTATTCTAAAACTGTTTCTGGTAAAACGATTTCTTCAACGTTTGTAAAGCCATTGAAAGCGTATTCGCCAACGGTATCACCTGTTAAAACGATTGTTTTTAAACTGTTAGGAATATAATATGTTGCTGAGCCAGAAGCGTTATATTTAACAGTTGAACTTGTTGCGTTTGTAACTTCTTGAGTACCGAAAAGATAACCTAATGTCTTTTTAGCGTTTACGTTGCCATCTTTTTTGTTGCCAACGAAGTTAACGGTAAGTTTTTCTAAGTTGGTGCAACCTGCTAAACAAGCACTGCCGATAGTTTCAATGTTTTCAGGGATAACAACTTCTTTAATGAATAACATGTTAGCAAAAGCACTTTCATCAATTTCTTTAACGGGATAACTACCTATAACCTGACCGTTGCGTTTATATTCAACGTTGCCGGATGGGATTTCGATTTTAGAAACTGCTTGAACTTTTTCGTCTGAGAAGTTTTGTTGTGAAACGAGTTCGTTTACTTCGTCAGAAACGTTGTAACCTGTAACAACCAAGTAACTTTCTTCTTCGGTTGCGCCACTTACCAATTCGTAAGTAAAGCCAGGATCTTTTTGTGCTGATGTGGTAGTTTGGTTATCGTTACAAGCGGTAAGCACTGAAAGACAACCAACTAAAAGTGTTAAACATAATGCAAAAGTTAATAATTTTTTCATGATTACTCCATTTAAAATGTGAAAAGTTGCTTTTTAAGCAAGTTAAATGCTTTTAGTATTTTATCATTTTATGTTTACTTTGTCAATAATATTTACCCTAATTATAATATAAAATAATCATATATAATTTTTTGGGCGTAATTTTTTGAGTGTGGAAAAAAATTATTGCAAAAATAACATTTTAACATGGGTGCGTTACATAAGTAACATACCAAGTACTGCCGATATCAAAATTAAAATGATTGGTGAAATTTTCTTTTTAAGTAAGCGTTTACCTAAAATTGAGATAGTTGCGACTATTGCGGTAATAATTATTGCCATATAACTAAAACCTTCGACCGACAAATTAGCAATGTTAGGAAGAACGTTTTCAACGGCGAGCATAATACCTGTTTCAAAAATCATACCGCAAATAACCGGTTTCATCCCAGACAACGCACAGCGGACGCCGTCGTATTTTAAAAAGTTGGATAACAAACTTACGATAATTAAAATGATGATAACAGACGGTGTAATTACGCCGATTGTAGCCATAATTGAACCAAACAAGCCACCTTGTGTACTGCCTACATATGTTGCCATGTTGATAGCAATAGGACCGGGCGTTGATTCAGCAACAGCCAAAAAGTTTGTAAATTCTGCTTCCGTTATCCAATTTCTTTCGACCGTTTCTTCTATCATAAGGGGTAACATACCATACCCACCGCCAAACGAGAAAAGCCCGATTTTTAAAAATGCGGTAAATAGTTCGCTAACCTTTAAAAAGTAAGCGTACCCTGATGATTGCGAAAGATTTTTGATTGCTTCTTCATTAAAGATTTTATAAATTCCGCCAAAAAATAGCAATGTAAAGATTACTAAACCAACAACTATGCTTGGAATTAAAGCCTTTAAAACTCGATTGCGAACACCTTTTTTGAGTTTAACTTCGCCGTTTTCTTGACTTTCAACACTTGAAATAACTTTAGTTTCAGCGTTTTCTTTTTCATCAACCGCCATAGGAGCATTGTCGCAAACTTGAGTATTTTCTTCACTTAAATTTTCAGCATTTTGCTCTAAATGTCCGCCTATAGACCCGTTATCGACCTTTTTCTTAGGACGGTAATAAATTGCAATGCCCATAATCGCACCGAAAATTACGAAGTAAATTGTGGAAATACTAAAGTCCACAAAGTTAAACACAACAAGTGCGATAAAACTTATGGAAAGCAAAATAAGTGAAGGTATATTTTTTTTAACGTTTTTCAAAAGTTTTACGCCGGCAGAGATAATTAAAAGTGCAACACAGCACTGGATGCCAGCAAAGGCTTTTTGAACGAGTTCGTATTCCAAAATTTTTGAGAAAAATAATGAAATAAGATAGATAATAATAAGCGAAGGAAGTGTAACACCAATGCTTGCGAAGATAGAGCCCATCACCCCTGCTTTGCGGTAACCGATATATGTTGCGCTGTTTATTGCGATAGGACCTGGTGTTGATTCTGCAATAGCGACCAAGTCTGAAAATTCCTCTTGATCAATGTATTTTTTCTTTTCAACCACTTCGTGCGAGATGACTGAAATCATTGCGTAACCGCCACCAAAAGTGAAAAGCCCTATTTTAAAGAAAATTAAAAATAAATTAAGACAATCTTTAAGTTTTTTCATAATACCTAAAATATAGTATACTTTGTATAAAATGTCAAGTTTTAATATAATATTATTAAAAATTTTTCGCATTTTAAATTTTAACTATTTTTTTGTATCGCTTTATCACAACAAATTTTTAGCATAAAACAAGACACTTTTTACCATAAATTTGGTAAAAAGTGCCCCTATAAGCCCGTTATCGCACTTTTTTATATTCTTCGTAAATATTTTGATAAAGGTTTGCCGATGCCAAAATTTTAACAACTTTATCGGCTGAAATTTTGGCAACCAACTGATTTTTTTCGTTATATAAATCAACTTCTAAAAGTTCGCCGTATGTATATAAACTTTGTAACTTTTTGACATTTTCTTTTGAAGATAGAGCTATTTTATTTACCTTTTTGCCCCTACTTAAATTGCCAAGCGAAAAATAGGACAAAATACGCTGATAACTGTTGTCTTTTGAAACAAAAATGTTGCCAAAAAGCATGAAAAGTGCGAAAAATAATATTGAATGGTTTGGCGTTTTTATCACCCACGAATACACATAAACGGCAAAAATTAGTGCCGATAAAAGTATGCCTATCACCTTGCAAACGATAAGGGCTGTTTTGCGTTTTATGTATATTGACAGCATGGAAAGTAGAACACGTCCCCCGTCGAGTGGGTATGCCGGCAGTAAATTTACCGTGCCTATTGTTAGGTTTGCAAGTACGCAAAGTTCGGTATACGGATAACTTAACGGCACAAGCCACCACAGTGAAACAAAAAAGGATGCGATAAGTAAACTTACGATAGGACCAGAGATGGCAATAATCATTTCGTCTTCGTAAGTCATTTGACTATTTTCGCCGTAAATTACCGCACCGTACGGCATAAGTACAAGCCGTTTTAAGGTATAGCCACGCTTTTGCGCCACAAACTGATGCCCCATTTCGTGAATTACAGCACTGATTGTAAAGATTAAAAAAGAAAATACCTTGCCAATAATGGCAAAGTATATTCCAAAAGCGATAAACAGCGGATGAATTGTAAACTTTAATTTTGCCATACTATCTTGCCGTTATCTAAAGCGTAGTTTGTAATTAACTGGTTTTGGTTGTACATTGCGACTTCGCAACCGCCTTCAAGCGAGTAAGCAACGGGCGTTGACAAAAAAACATTATCGCCTTCTTGAATATAGCAATAATCTGCGCCGTAAATAATGGTTTTATAGTTGTCGCTATGGCTTACGGTAATTGTGTATTTTCCGTTATATGTAACCTCACTAATAAAACCGTCGCAAGGGCTATAAACTGCACCCTTATTTTGTATTTTCATGATACCAGATGTGAGTTTTACTTCATTTTTAGACGGTGCAAAGGCATCAAAAACGTCGTAATTTCGTTGATCGACTTCCACCTTTTCGCTTGCAAAAACGCTTCTTAAAAGGTTGTTTATACCGCTGTCTTGCCAAAAGATATTTGTAACCAAAATACCGATTGCCAAAATAAAAATTGTGGCGACTTGAACGGTAATTAAATTAAGCCTATGACCGCTTTCTTTAACGGTAAGCGCTTTTGTAATGTCTTGGGTATATTCCACACTGCTATTAGTCGTAGGCTCAGGTTCGTAACTACTTTCCGTTTTCTTTTTCGGTGTAAAAAGAGCACGGATTTTTTTGTTGAACTTTTTAACTATCTTGTTATTTTTACGACTTTTTTTGACTTGTGGCGTGCTAACCATTTCGCAACTTGAAACGGGAATTTCAATCATTTCTGCGTAATCTTGACTTGACATTTTTCACCTCTTTAAAATTTTCTATTTTAATGTATGCACGCCCCTTTTTGTTTAGACTTAATTTTTTTTGCCTGTAAATTTTATTTTTACACTTTCGACTTTATTTGCCATTAAATTTAAAATAAAAAACGGCGGTAAAATTACCACCGTCTAAATTATTATTTTTTAGTCGTCTACTTTTTTAACTTCACACTCTGTGTTGCAGTCGGTTTCGCCATTGCAATCAGTGTTGCAATCTGTGTTGCAACTTTCGTTATCACAACCGCTTTCTTTTATTTCAACATTTAAATTATCTTGTTGGGAAGTAATTTCAGCGAGTTTAAGTTTTCGTATAGCCTTATCGTTGCGTTTAACGATGATTGCAGGGATAATCATTAAAAATGCAGCGATTGAAGCGAATAAAAACATTTCAAACGGGTAAACTCTGTCGCCGGCGTGATAACCAACATCTTTTATGACAAGTTCGCTCGTTTCTGTTAAAAGTTCACCAAAGGCGTTGATAACTTGTGGGTTTATTAGTGAAGAAAGCACCATAGGAAGGGTTACATAAATGATAATTCTTACGCCCTGAAAACAGCCTACCTTTTCTTTTGGGGTGTAGTCCCTTGCCGAAGCGTTAAACAGCCCGGCGGACAAAAGTGATGCGCTTTCAACCAGCGTGCCACCGATTACGAACATCAAAAATTTTGCCGTATAGGTTGCACCGAAAAATTTGATAAGGTAAACGAGAATACCGCCCACCGTGCCAGCAATAACGACGGGGATGAAAAATTTTTCCTTGCCGAACTTATCCATAAGTTTGGAAAATACAAGGGCAAGACCTGCCGAAAGTAAAACAACAAGCGCAAGCGGAATTACGTAATTTTCAAGCCCGATTGTGTACTGAATAAGCATTATCATTTGGGGCTGCCAAAGTTGCATTGATAGCCCTGAAAACATCATACCAAGTTGGCATATGTATATCATTTTATGTTGCTTAACGGTTTTTGGACGGAAGCCGTAAACTACGTCTTGCATGTATTTACCCGACTTGTTTGGTTTAAGCGATTTGCTATCTTTAAATAAGAATAACCCAAGCACACCGCAGAGTGTGGTAAGACCGCCCAAGATAAGGAAAAATGTTGTCCAATTATCCGATTGAGTAAAACTATCAAACACTACGAAAATTATCATAAGTGCGGCAACGGGAAGAACTGACAAAACGGTATCGACAAAACCACGATTTGTAATGTCGGTAATATCTGATATCCACGCAGAAAAAGCGGCGTCATTTGATAGGGAGCCAAACAAGGTCATAACGGCATCCATTGCGACGAAAATAAGTGCGATAAGCACAATGTTTGTCGTCATTGACTTATTGCCGAAAAAGGCAAAGCAAGCGGTAATTACACCCCAAATTATGTAGCCAAAACACACAAAGGGTTTACGCTTGCCCACACGGTCAGAGATTGCCCCACCAAAGATTGTGGCAAGGGCAGCAACCACAGCAGAAACGCCAACGGTAAGCGATGTTGCCCAAGCATCGGCGGTAATCTTTTTTTGAATGTAGGTGGAAAAGTAAACATTTTCAACCACCCACGCAATTTGACCGATTAAGCCAAAAAAGATTATCATAAGCCAAACTTTTTTGCCAAGTTTTGTGGACTTTTTTACAACTAAATTTTCCATAATTTTCCCTTTTTAAATTTTAGTTATATCACTTATATTTTACCACCAAAAAAAATCTTTTCAAGCACCTTTTTGATTTTTAACGGCTAAATTATGATTTTTATCGCCTATATTTATCGAAAAAAGTGGCGATAACGGGCTTATAGGCGGACTTTTTACTTTTTTACCAACAAAAAAAATTCACTTTTTATATAATTTTATTTTTACCGCCAAATAAACAACCTTTAACCATAAAAACAAACAAAAAAACGGCACGACCAATAAAAATTAGCCATGCCATTTTTTAAAAAATGTAGTGATAACGGGCTTATAGCCCCACTTTTATATAATTTTGATTATTTTCTGCCGAAGCGTTTAGCCCTACGTTTTAATGAGCCTGCTAAACTTTCGGTAAATACGCTTTCTTTAATTCTTACAGTCCAGCAACCTGTTGTGCTGGGTGTGTTGATACGATATTTTTCATCCAAGAAAAGTACATCTTGAACGGGTACGATACAAAGTTTTGCGTTTGAGCCGTAAGCAATATCTAAAATTGCTTCTGCAACGCCCTTAATACCACGTAAGTTTTTGAAAGAAACGTTTACATAATCAAGTGATTTTTTAATCATTGTCTTCCAACTTTCAAGAGTTGCATCATCTAAACTCTTTAACAAGCCAACGGTTGTGTTGTTGTCGTGTGTACCGGTATATACAACAGAGTTTTCATTGATGTTCCATGGAAGATATGGGTTGTTGTCGCCACTATCAAAAGCAAATTGTAAGACCTTCATACCGCCAACGCCGGCATATGCCATTAAATTTCTTACGCCGTCATCGATCAAACCTAAGTCTTCAGCGATCAAACCTTCACGACCGATTGCATCGATAATTTCTCTTCCCGGGGCGTTTACCCACCAGCCGTGTTCTGCAGTTTCGTGGCCGTATGGTATTGCCCAGAATCTGTCAAGTCCCCTAAAGTGGTCAATGCGGATTACGTCATAAAGTTTTCTTGCACGTTGAACACGATTTTTCCAGAAAGCAAAACCGTTTTGCTTCATGTGTTCATAGTTGTAAATTGGGTTGCCCCAAAGTTGACCGGTCCTACTAAAATAATCGGGTGGACAACCTGCAACGATTGTTGGATGGTAAGTTTCGTCAAGTAAAAATTCTTCTGGGTTTACCCAAACATCAACGGAATCTAAAGAAACGTAAAGTGGAAGGTCGCCAACAATGGTGATACCTTTTTTGTTTGCGTATTGCTTTAATTCTTGATATTGATTTCTAAATTCAAATTGTAAGAATTGCCAGAATAAAATTTCTTGTGCGTTTTCTTGCGCAAAAGTAGCCAAAGCATTTGCATCCCTTGTTTTAAGTTCGTAAGGCCAATTCATCCAAACATCGTTATGCTTTTGTTTGATTGCCATGAACATTGCATAGTCGTAAAATTCACCCTTTTGTAAAAATGCCTTAAAGTTTTTGTCATTAACATCAAAACGAGAAAAAGCCTTTCTTAAAAGAGCGTAACGTTCTACATAAAGTTTGCCGTAATCAATATAATCGTTTTTGTCGATTGCGCCCTCTACTTCACGATAAGTTAAAAGTTTTTTTGTTCTTAAAATTTCCAAATCGATAAAGTAAGGGTTGCCGGATGCATCTGCACAAGATGCGTAAGGTGAATCAGCAAAACCTGTTTGTGTAAGTGGCAACATCTGCCAATATGTATGACCTGAATTTTTTAAAAAATCAACAAAGGCGTATGCCCATTTACCAAATGAACCAATCCCGTATTTTGAAGGTAGTGAAAATACCGGCATCAATAACCCGCATTTTTTCATAATGTATTCTCCTTAAAGTTTATCTTTAAACTTAATTTTTGTATTTTTTTGTGCTTATAATTTGTAAAAAAGTAGCGATAACGGGCTTATAGCCCCACTTTTTTAAATTTCCCGCCTATCGATGATCGCCCTTGAAAGTGAGCCGATATCAGCATATTCTAAGTCAGTGCCGACCGCAATACCGTGCGCCAAGCGTGTAACTTTTATGCCAAGTGGCTTGACAATTTTTGCAATGTACATTGCTGTTGCCTCGCCTTCGACATCGGGGTTTGTTGCTAAAATAATTTCTTCGACATCGCCGTTTGAAAGCCTTCCTAAAAGTTCTTTTATCCTTATATCGTTTGGTCCAATGTTTTCCAAAGGGTTTATTGTGCCATGCAAAACGTGGTAAGTGCCGTTAAATTTATCAGATTTTTCGATAGCGATAACATCTTTCGGCTCTTTAACCACACAGATTATATTGGACTTTCTTGTTTTACAGATGGGACAAATTTCTTCTTCGGAAAAGTTTCCGCAAATTTCACAATATCTAACTTCCCTTTTTGCGCTTAAAATGGCGTTTGCCAATTCTTCAACCTCACTATCGCTCATATCGATAATTGAATAGGCATAGCGTTGGGCTGTTTTTGCACCCACGCCCGGAAGTTTAGTAAGTTTATTTATAAGTCTACCTATGGGCTCAATAAAAGCCTTCATTAAAACATGCCCCCCATCTTACTGTATGGGCCCATTTTTTCTTCGGTAAGTGCATCAGCCTTTTCGCAAGCAGAGTTGTATGCTGCCATAAATAAATCTTCAAGCATTTCGGTGTCGTCAGGATCAACAACTGAAGAATCAAAATTAACTGCCTTTACAACCTTTTTGCCGTTTACTGTAACTTTAACTGCGCCACTTGCTGCTTCGCCAACAAGTTCAGCATCTTCAAGTTCTTGTTGAGCACGTTGAATGTCTTCTTGCATCTTTTGTGCTTGTTTCATAAGTTGTTGCATTTGGTTTCCGCCACCAAAGCCACCGCCATAACCTTTATATCCCATGGTAATCTCCTTTATCTTTAATTGAATTTTTGATTTGATTTTAGTCTTTTTTATTTGCCAAGTTAGTAAGTTTTATTTGAAAAAACCGCCTAAAACTCACACATGGTGCTATTTAACTATTATTTTGCCGTCAAACAACTTCTTTACTTTTTCAATATCTTCATTAAAACTATCTTGCTCATTTTTCACATTGCCTTCAATCTTTAAAGTGTAAGGCGCAAATGAAGATAGAATGCTTTGAAGTACATCGATGCTTTCCTTTTTGATAAGTAAATTGTATTCGTTTTCGCCCTCTGCCATAATGATAAGTTTATTGTTTTCAATTTTGGCATCAAGTTCTTGACAAGCAATCCATAACATTATATGCTTATCCGAACGCAATTTTTTAATAATCGTGCCCCACAGCCTTGAATCTGGAACACGGTCACGTATTACTGCTGGCTCTACTTTTTTCTTAGGCTCTTCAGTTATTACTTTACTACCGTCGTTCATAACCACATTGCCGTAAGAAAGTTCAAATGTGTCAAACCCAATTTGATTTTCTGGCGGAGTTAAATCTTCAAGTGGCGGAAGTTCTTCGTCCGGCACATAGTCAAAACCGCTCAACCTTTTTTCAGTAGGTTCAATATTTTCTTGCGCCACATTTTCAACGGGCTTAACTAAATAGTTTTCATCCTTTTTTTGTGGAACATCTATATTTTTCTTAACCACATTTTCACTTGTTTTTTCTTGTGGTTTTTCTTCTAATTTTACACTTTCCGCCTGCAAAACTTGTGCGTTTTCGGGCTTATAGGCGAACTTTTGCGAATTTTTCGCTAAATCTTCTTGCCTATTTTCAACTACATTATTTTGCGCATTTTCCACCTTAACGCCATTTTTCATTAAGTTTAAAACGGTGTTTTCTAAAGCGGTAACCCTTGAAATTAAAGCATCGATATTTAAATCTTCTTGCGGAAGTGTTGCCTTTACGGAAGCAGCCTCAAACACGATACGTGGGTGGGTGCTGTAACGCAAATCGCTTTCGATTGATGTAAAAATTTCAAGCACACGCAAAAATCTGTGATTGTCGCCAAGCGTTGCAAGTTTAGAAAGTTTTTGATACTCGCTTTCGGGAAGAGCCAAAATTTCTTTTGCACCCTTACATGTTTTAACAATAAGTACGTCTCTAACCATTGCTAAGACATCTTTTGTTAAAACGCTTATGCTTTTACCTAAACTTGCAAGTTCGTCAATAGATGCCAAAACACCACCGACATCGTTATTTAAAACGCCCTGTAATAATGTTGCGGTTTTGGTGGTGTCAGAAGCACCTAATATATCGATAACCTGCTTATAGGTCAACTTTTCGTCGCTATATGATATACATAAGTCGGCAAGCGAAAGGGCGTCACGGATACTGCCTTCACCAGATTTTGCGATTAAATTTATCGCTTCTTTTTCGTAATCTTTACCAACTTCTTTATAAATATTTTCGATTAAATTTTCGATGACCCTATCTGAAACCAAATGAAAGTCAAAGCGCATACACCTTGACAAAATGGTCGCAGGAAGTTTATGTGGCTCGGTTGTTGCCAAGATAAACACAGCGTGTTTTGGTGGTTCTTCCAAGGTTTTTAAAAGTGCGTTAAAAGCCTCGGTTGTAAGCATATGGACTTCGTCAATAATGTAAACTTTGTATCTTCCGGCGACGGGTGGATACTGAACATTTGCACGGATTTCTTGCACGTTGTCCACCTTGTTGTTGGAAGCGGCGTCCATTTCGATTATATCCAAGTTTGAAGGGTTATTTAATTTTTGACAAACCTCGCATTGACCACACGGCGAACCGTCAACCGAATTTGTACAGTTTATTGCCCTTGCAAAAATTCTTGCAACGGTCGTTTTACCCGTACCACGTGCACCGCAAAATAGGTAAGCATGACCTATGCGTTCGGTTTTTATTTGGTTTATAAGTGTGGTTACAACGTGTTCTTGACCGACAACGTGTGAAAAATCTGTCGGGCGGAATCTTCTGTATATTGCAAGATATGACACTTTATCACCTTAACCTTTTTGTTTTTTCTTTTATTCTTTGAATGGCGTTATCCACCGACTTTGGGCTTTTGCCTAACGTCCTTGCGATTTCGGTATACTTGTTACCGGCGACGTAAAGATTGAAAACTTGAATTTCAAAGGGCGATAACTGACCTTTTATTGAGTCGATAAATTCGTTAAGCGTTTCTTCATTTATAATGGTATCTTCTGGGGAAACGCCTGACGATTCGTTTTCCATTTGAGTTATGGAAACAGAGTCGTTTAACGCACGGTGTTTTTCAGCATGCGAAAGAGATATTGCATTTAAAATTCTGCTTTTAATGCACCTATATGCAAAGGTCTTAAATGAGGACGAGCCTTGCTTTTCTTCGTCGTAAGCGTTTGCCGCAGCAAAAAGCCCAATTAGACCTTCTTGGCACAAATCTTCTTCATCGCCACCTGCCAAAAAATAGGTGCGTGCTAAACTTCTTATCAAAGTGGTGTAGCGACTGTAAAGTTCGTCAAACGCCAACTGGTCGCCACTTTTATGAAGTTTACAAAGCGCTTCATCGGTTATTTCGCAATAGTTCATAATTCACCCATGATTTAGTGCTTAAAAAACCAAAATGGCACTTTTTTAGACATTTTTTGACAAAAATAACTTGAAAAAGTGGGGCTATAAGCCCGTTATCAAGGTTTTTTATAAAAAAGACAAATTAAAAGTTTCTTTGCCTTACCGCTTCAAAAACGGCAACGGCTGTTGCGACTGAAGCGTTTAAAGAGTTAATTTTGCCGTACATAGGGATGGCAAGTTTGCCATCGCACAAACTTTGTGTAAGTTTGTTTACGCCCGTGTCTTCACCGCCGATAACGAGTGCAATTTTGCCTTTTAGGTTTGCTTTATAAATGTTTTCCCCGCCAAGTTCAACAGCGTAAACCCAAATATTTTCTTCCTTAATTTTTTTGATTGCATCGTTGATGTTGCCAACACGGCTTATCATAACGTGGTTTGCACTGCCTTCGGAAATGCGCATAACTACTTCGTTTACGCTTGCCGAACGGCGTTTGCTGATAATGATTGCATCAACACCAGCGCAGTCGGCAACACGGATAATGCTACCTAAATTGTGGGTGTCTTCAATGCCATCCAAAATCAAAATTAAACCATCTTTATCCTTAACATTATATAAAACGTCGTCTAAATCGGCGTAAACAAAATCGGTTGCGTACGCCAAAAAGCCCTGATGCTTTTTTGTTGTGCTTTCTTTATCTAAAACAGCCTTTTCGCAAAAGATGAATTTAGCACCGCTTTCCTTAATCTTATTGATAAGCGTCCTTGATGCCTCGTCCCGTAAACCGTTTTGGATAAGCACTTTGTCTATTGTTTTATTGGAATTTATAAGTTCGTCAACTGAATTTCTGCCTTCTACTTTCATAAGGTTATAAATCCCCTTTTTCCTTTTTTCATTAGCCGTAAACTGCCACTTTTTAACCATTTTTAAAATTTTATCAAGGCAAAAAGCGTGGTAATTTTGCGACCAAAAATTAAACTTTACTGTTTTCGTCAATCACTTCAAAAGTGTTGCTGACGTTGGGATCGTTAAAATTGAGTATAAAATTAAGCCTTTCGTCATTGCCGGTAACATACAAAAAGCCCAAAACGGCTTCAAAGCCCGTTGACTTATTGTAATCTGAGATTTTGGCATTTTTTGCGTGGGAAGGTTTTTTTGCGTTTCTTCCACGCTTGAAAATATCCACTTCTTCTTCAGTAAGATAGGGCATAATTTTGGTGATAATATCTGCTTGTGCGGTTGCCTTTACGATTTGGGCGGTCATTTGGTTTAATTTTCCGCTTTTAAAATCGTTTTCAAACGCCATTTTTTCACGAACGAAAAGTGAGTAAACCGCATCGCCGATAAAGGCAAGTACGACAGGATTCATATTTAGCGCTTTTTCACGAGTAATTTTATCCGAAAATTTCACTTTTCCACCAATATATAAGCCTAAATTTCATGTACAATACATTTTACCATAATATTAAGTTTTTTTCAATCATTTTTTAGCAATTAATCGCAAATTTTAATATAATTAAATTTTGCTTTTAACAAAGTAAGAAAAATTGCCCAAAATTTAGACACAGTAAAAATTCAAATAAAAAGCGCACCTTTTTGAGCGTGAAAAATTAAGGTGCGCATTTTATTTTTTGTTTTTAGGTTTTTAAATTGATTTTACTTTAAATTGTGTGTTTTTTTGTATTCACTAAACCACTCACGGTTATACGGTAGTTCGCCAATAAATTCGTCAATAACGATATTTTCTGGCAAAAGTGCGTCTTTTTCAAGATTTAAAAGTTGTTCAAACTGCGCCAAATTTAAAAGTTTAACACCCTTTCTTAAGCGGTTTTTGGGTATTTTAGACTTTTCATCCACCAACAAATAGTGGGCATCGCACACAGAAAGTGTAAAGGTTGCGCCCATTTTTTTGGTGTAATTGCATATCGCCATAGTGGTTGCGAAATTTTCCTTTACGATATTCGGCGCAATCGAGAAAATTTTATCCTTAAAAACTTGACTATAAACATTTATCGGGGGCATTTTAATGCAATCGTCCAAAATTTTATGGTTTGCAACGGTTGTTTTACCGCCCTTGGTGTAGTTAAAAATTGAGCCGTCGTTGATAATTACCCTGCCGTTAAACGATTCACTTGACGTTTCCTTGTAATTTTCCATTATGTCGGTAAATGTCAAGTTGTAATCGTGAAGCAATTTTTTCAAAACTTCAATGGTCATTTTGGTATCGCTTAACGCTTCGTGGTGCATAAGTTCTGCCCCGCCCGTTTCGCTGTACAACACGTCAAGTTTTAAGTTGGTTGTGCGGTTTGCGATTGAACGGTACATTTTTAATACGTCCCAAAAGGTGTAATTTAAAAATGGAAGGTCAAATCTTTCCAAATCGTAATTCAAAAACTTGGCGTCGCAGTCGGTCGAGTAACCTATTATCACATTATTTTTATCTGTTAAAAGTTCTTTAATGTGGTCGTATCTGTCCATGATATCTGGCGCAGAATAGTACTCGTCTTTAGAGTAAGCAAACACGATGCCAGCCTTTTTATGACCATAATCGTCAAATTTTATGTGCGGATTGATAAGCAAGTTATCTGCCGTTATTATATTAAATTTTTCGTCAGTAATGATATAACCGAATTCGCAAATACCGCCACGGCCGTGCGCACATTCGGTATCAAAAAATAAATAATTCATTTTTGCCACCTAACAATTATATAACATACACCATATATTGTCAAGTGGTAATTTAACTTGCGCCCACTTTTGCAAACACTTTTTTGTTTAAATTTTTTTATTTTTTTGTCGAAAATAATCGCTCAATTTTTTAATTTTTTTAACTAATTTTTTACAAAAACTAACTTTTGTTAGTAAATTTTTGTGCGGTTTTTTTCGCCTTTTAAAATGAAAAGAAAAGTAATAATTTACATAAATTATTCACACATCAATCATTTAATTTCGCCTATTTAGAAAAAGTAAAATTTAAAATAACAATTTAAAAGGTTTTAAAATTTTTTAAAATTATTGCCTTTTATGAGTACTGTTTATTTGCTGATATTTTTAAAAATTAGCAAATATCACAGCCAAAATTATCACGGCTTTTAAAAGAAAAATTTACCCAAACTTTAAGTTAGTTTTTTATTATCAACTTTAAAAGCAATATAATTTTTAATGTCTAATGTGAACATGAAAAATAAATATCCACCAGCCTAGCTGGTGGTTTTTCTTTTTCGGGCAATTAGCCCTAAACTATTCTGGCTTACGCAC
>CALVUR010000002.1 GCA_944363645.1 uncultured Clostridia bacterium
CGCATATACTTGGAAGAAGGAGCGGCAGGTTTCATGACAGAACGTCGCGGAAGGAAAAGCACGGGCAGACCGAGAAAGAAACCTTTGGATAAGGAGATTGAAAACGATTTAATCGCTGAAAATCAACGACTTAAAGAATGTCTCGAGTACCTTGAAATGGAGAACTAATACCTAAAAAAATTAGATGCCTTAGTTCGAGCGGAAGAGCAGCGGAACGGCAAAAAGCACAAGTAATTCTTGAACTAAGGCAGAAATTTAAATTAAAGCAGTTGCTCTCTTATTCAAGGTTGCCGAGGAGTACCTTTTACTACTATCTGAAAGCAAGTAAGACAGACAAATATATTGCCGAAAGGCAGGCAATTGTAGAGCTGTACGAGCAGAACAAACAGCGTTACGGGTACAGGCTAATAACACTTGAATTACATAAAAACGGCATAATTATTAACCATAAAACGGTATTAAAGTTAATGAAAGACCTTAACATACGCGGCAAACAATGCAAAAACGAGCAATATCACTCATACAAGGGCGAGGTTGGAAAGGTTGCAGAAAACATTCTCAACCGAGACTTTACTGCAAACAAGCCGTTTGAAAAACTTGCCACGGACGTAACACAGTTCAAGGTGTGCAATGACAAGGTTTATCTCTCTCCCGTAATGGATTTATACAACAGAGAGATAGTTGCCTATTCAATTTCTCTCAGTCCAAACCTCGAACAGATACGAGAAATGCTGCAAAGACTTACAGATAAGTTGCCGAACAATGCAACGCCAATCTTTCACTCAGACCAGGGTTGGCAATACCAACACGCCGAATACCAAAGATATTTGAAGAAGCACAACATTATACAGAGTATGTCTAGGAAGGGAAACTGTATGGATAATGGAGCAATGGAGAACTTTTTCGGACGGCTGAAAGTTGAAATGTTCTACGGCGAAAAGTTTGAAACGGTGGACGAATTCGTCCACCGTCTGAAGGAATACATTGACTACTGGAACAACGAGAGGATATCTCTCAAACTAAAAGGAATGAGTCCGGTACAATACCGAACTCATTGCCAAGCAATTTAATTTAATTTTTTGTCCAAACTTTGGGGTTCACTTCACTTTAAGCGGTGCTTTTGTTATTTTATTTTTTCTTAAAAAGTGGGGCTATAAGCCGATTATCGCCACTTTTTTAAGATTTTAATGTGGTTCGTCAGTCTTTTTCCATCTAAAGTTGCCCCTAACGCCGGTTACGTCGCTGTGGTAGATAAATGTATCGGGAAGTTCACGAATGATGCCGGTAAGTTCACCGATTTGGCGGATGTTGATGATTGTGATAACCATATATCTTGGCTCGCCGGTGTACATACCCGTACAGTTTATAACCGTTGCGCCGTGCTTTAATTTAAAGAGAATTTTTTCCTTTAAAAGTTCGGGATCTTTGGTGATAATTTTTACTTCGACTGCGTTGCGGTTGTCTTTTAGGATAAAGCCCATAGCCTTTTCCATAGTGAAAATTTGAACGATTGAAAGTAAAATACAAGTTATGTCGTTATCGTAAACAAACACTGAAATTAAGATGATTACATAACACATAACCGAAATGCTTTTTTCTAAATCTAAATGTGGTTTTTTGGACTGAATCATACAAGCGATGATATCTATACCGCCGGTGGAACTGCCGATTTTTATCATAAGCCCCGTCCTTATGCCCAAAATGATGCCGGCAAAGATGGCAGGTAAAATGCGGTCGGTTGTTGAAACGTACTGATATAAATTTATAAGTTCAAATATGTATAAAAGTGCTGAAGAGATAATGGTGAAAATTATCGTGTAAATTACATATTTTCTGTTAAGTTTAAAGTATGCCCAGATAAGAAGCGGAATGTTGAATATCGCTAAATAAATACCTGCGTTAAGCCCGGTAAGTTTTTGAAGCATTGCCGAGATACCATCAAAACCGCTTGGCGCAAAGTTTGCCGGATATACAAAGACATGTAAACCAAGTGCAGAGATTACCGACGAAAAGATAACAATGATAAGTTCAAAAAAAATGGTAAGTTTTTTGTTTTTAATGTCCATAACCACCTTACGATTTAAATTTAAAATAAAGGCTTTTAAACAAAAATTAAAGTTTAAAAAGCGAACTTTAAAAACTTTAATTTTCTAACACCTATAATATATTATTTTTGTAAAATTTCCAAATATTTTAAGCCTAAATTTTGTAACCGCTTGTAAAAATTTTTGCCAAACAAAACTTTTGCAAACTTTTTAGCCCTATCCCCTATTTTTTATAAAGAATCTCGCCTTCACGAATGGTCATTAAAACTTCAAAATTTTCATCAAGCACGGTAAAGTTTGCTTTTTTGCCCGCCTTGATTGAGCCGTGTAAATTGTCAATGCGCAAATTTTTTGCAGGGTTTATGGTTGCAAAGTCAATGGCATCGCAAAAATCAACGCCGAGCGCAACCATATTTTTTACGGCTTCGTTCATCTTTAAAACACTTCCGGCAAGCGCACCGTTTAAAAGGCGTGCTTCACCATTTTTGACAATTACCGTTTGACCGCCAAGTTCACTTTCGCCTTCTGGCATTTGTTTTGCACGCATAGCATCTGTTACCAAAGTGATTTTATCGTGCGGTTTGCTTTTTACAAGCAGTTTAAGTGCCGGTACTGAAACGTGAATGGTATCGCAAATTACTTCGCAATTTAAGTTGTCGTTAAGTAGTGCCATACCAACAGTGCCGATATCACGGTGGTGTAAGGGCGACTGTGCGTTGTATGTGTGGGTTACATTTGATGCGCCAACTGCCATTGCACGTTCTATATCCACACATGTTGCCGATGTATGACCAAAAGAACTTATAATATTATTTTTTGTCAAATGTTCGATAAACTTTATTGCACCATCGACTTCTGGCGCAACGGTAACAATTTTAATAAGATTACCGCTCAATTTATTGTAATTATCAAACTCACTAATATCAGGTTTTGCAACATATTCGGCTGGCTGTGCGCCAATAAATTTTGGTGAGATGTAAGGGCCTTCTAAATGGATACCGATAAGTTCTGCACCCTCTTTTCTATCCAACTTTTTATATTGATTTGCGTTGATAAGCGCACGCCCAATATTTTCTTTACTTTGCGTCATTGTGGTTGCCAAAAATGCCGTAGTGCCTTCGGCTAAAAGCGAATCTGCCATAATGGAAAGCGCGCCAATTTTAGCATCCATTGTGTCGTAACCTTTTGAGCCGTGAATGTGCTCATCAATAAAGCCCGGCACGACAACCGCATTTTGAGGGATAAATATCTGTTCAAAACAAGCCGTATCACCAATTTCGGTAATAAGCCCATTTTGAAAAGTAAGATTGGTTTTTACTATTTTTCTTCCCTCGACATAGATGCTTGCGTTTTTAAAACCTTTCATAACTACCCCTAAATAATTTATTTTAAATGAAAATTTTAGCAAAAAAGTGGCGATAACGGGCTTATAGCCCCACTTTTGTCAAATTTTTACTATTCTCATTTCGTACTCATTTGTTTTAGTTTTTGCAACCAAATTGTAAATATCGTTTGCGTAAACATCCTTTAAAAAGCACTGTTTTTGCGTGCCAGAAAGGGTGTCGATATCAAGTTTACGAGTGATCAATTTATGCTTTCCGCCCGAAAAACTTGACAATAAATTGAGTTTATCCGCCCTGATTGCAAGCACTTTTAAGTATAGATTACTTTTTAAACATTTTTCTTGCAAATCACGTGTTATCGATAACGTGTTGCATGTAATTATGCGTTTAAGCCTTGCACGAGTGTAGCGTTTTGTTTCAAGTTTATCGATAAAATCTTCTAAATTTTTGCTTGAAGTGGCAAAAGTTTTAATGCGGTTTTCAAGACCTTCGGTGCAGTCGGTGATAAGACGAAGTTGCTGTTTATTGCTTTCAATCGCCTTAAACAGCATAATATCATCAAAACTGCAAATTTTATCTGGTAAATCGTTATAAACATTTTCCGGCACGAACTTTTTGATTTTTTTCTTTTTGCCGTCTAAAATGGCGTTTCTTATCGCTAAAGCGGAAGCCGTTTCGCCTGATAAGGACAAATCGTTATAACCACTGTTTCTTGCAATTGTTTGAATTTGAGTTGTTGATTTTGCCTTTAAAAGTGCCTTTGTGTATTCTAACCCCAACACGGCGTTTGGCATACTTAAAAGGGAAAAATCTGTATCAGGATAGGTGGTTTCGTAAGCGATTTGGCGTGCCTTTGCGTGTGGGATGCCCGTTTGAAGGTTAGCCTTTAAATTTTCTTTAAAAGCCTTTGTTTCGGTGAGTAAAATGTTTGCAAGAGTTGTAAAATCTTGACACGTACCCCCTTCTGTACCGAAAAACAAGGTCTTTTTGCCGGGAAGTGAGTCGATAAGTTTTATCGCTCCGCTTGCAAAAATTTCGGCTGGGGCGACGGAAAAAACTGCCGGGAGTTCAAACACGATATCCGCACCGTTTTTGATTGCGTGTTCGGCACGAGTGTACTTATCTAAAATAGCAGGCTCACCACGCTGGCAAAAATTACCGCTCATGATAAGCGCAACGACATCGCCGTTTTCACGCATGCGGTCTAAATGAAGTTTATGACCGTTGTGGAATGGGTTATATTCACACACGGCGATTGAGATTTTTGTAGGTTTCATAATTCACCCAAAAAAGCGAAAAAAATTTACACTGATAAACTTTACTTTATTTTTGTAGTATTGTATAATTAAATACGTAGTCAAGAATTTTAGTAGATAAAAACCTTAAACTTGACACAATTTAAGTGTAAACTATTTTAACAAAAATTTCAAGGATTTTTAATTAAAAGGAGAGATTATGACAAAAGTTGTTGAAAGCATTATAGAAAGAGCAAGCAAGTTGCACAAACACATTGTTTTACCTGAAGGCGAAGACCAAAGGGTAATTGTTGCTGCACAAGACATTGTAAAACAAGGTTTTGCTGACGTAACAGTACTTGGCGACAAGGACGAAATTTTGGCAAATAACCCAGGTTGCAACCTTGAAGGCATCAATGTTGTAAACCCAAAAACTTACGAAAAAACCGACCTTTATGCGCAAATGTTATTTGATGCAAGAAAGGGTAAAATCAATAAAAAGACGGGTAACCCTGAATTTGCCAGCGTTGAAGATGCTAAAAATGCAATCTTGAAAGATTACACAATGTACGGCGCACTTATGCTTAAAAACGATGATGTTGACGGTATGGTTTCTGGCGCATGCCACTCTACCGCAAACACTTTAAGACCGGGCTTACAAGTAATTAAAACAGCACCCGGTGAAAAGATTGTTTCAGCATACTTTTTAATGATTGCCCCACCACAAGGCAACATTTATTGCGAAGACGGTTGCTATATTTACGCAGACAGCGGTCTTAACCAAAACCCAACAAGCGAAGAACTTGCTTACATTGCGTTATCTTCTGCTAAATCAGCAAAAGCAATCGCCGGTATTGAACCAAGAATCGCATTTATCTCTCACTCTTCAAAAGGTTCAGCAAGACACGCTGACGTTGACAAGGTTTGCGAAGCAGTTAAGATCTTTAAGGAACTTGCACCAGATGTAAAGGCAGACGGCGAATTACAGTTTGACGCTGCAATCGTACCAGACGTCGCAAAGACAAAAGCCCCAGGCTCACCTGTTGCCGGCCATGCAAACGTACTTATCTTCCCTGACCTTGATGCAGGTAACTCTAACTACAAAAACACAGAAAGACTTGGTGGTTTCCAAGCAGTTGGCCCACTTTGTCAAGGCTTTGCAAAACCAATCAACGACTTATCACGTGGTTGCCACGCTGAAGATATTGTCGTTGCTGTTGCAATCACAGCACTTCAAACACAAATTTAGTCAATAACCGACTTATAGCCCCACTTTTTTGAATTTTGGGGCTATAACTAAAACTTAAAATAAATCGAACAAATTCCCAAACAATTTTATTAAGGACGGATAAATTTATTATGAAAATTTTAGTTATCAATGCAGGAAGTTCCTCATTAAAATACCAACTTATTGACATGGAAACTGAAAAAGCCATTGCTAAAGGCGGTTGCGAAAGAATTGGGTTAGAAGGCTCTTTTTTAAAGCACAGTGGTAAAAAATCTGTTACTATTGAATCACCCATGCCAAACCACGAAGCAGCAATTAAACTTGTTTTAGATGCACTTGTTGATAGCGAACACGGTGTAATTAGCAAGATGAGCGAAATTGATGCTGTTGGACATAGAATCGTCCATAGCGGTGAAGACTTTAATAAGTCCGTTCTTCTTACCGAAAAAGTTATTGAGATTTGCAAAAACAACACTGAACTTGCACCACTTCACCAACCAGCAAACTTGACAGGTATTTCTGCTTGCCAAAAGGTTTTGCCAGAAGGCACACCAATGGTTGGCGTATTTGATACAGCATTCCACTCAACAATGCCAGAAAAAGCATATGTGTTTGCTATGCCTTATGAAGATTACAAAAATTATAAGATCCGCCGTTATGGTTTCCATGGTTCAAGCCACCGCTTTGTTTCTGAAGAGGCTGCAAAATATCTTGGCAAGGATGCAAAAGACCTTAAAATTGTAACATGCCACTTAGGTAATGGTTCTTCAATTTCTGCAATCGATGGCGGAAAGTCTGTTGATACAAGTATGAGTTTTACCCCACTTGGCGGTGTACCAATGGGTACAAGGTCTGGCGAACTTGACCCTGCTATCGTTGAATTTTTGTGCAAAAAGCACGGCTTTAGCGTTAGCGAATGCTTGAACTATCTCAACAAAAAATCAGGCGTTGCTGGTTTATCTGGCGTATCAAGCGACTTTAGAGATTTGGCTGCTGCCGCAAAGGAAGGCAACCACCGTGCCCAACTTGCACTTGATGTATTCACCTATTCATGCAAAAAGTACGTTGGTGCTTACGCTGCCGCAATGGGCGGTGTTGACTGCGTAGTATTTACCGCTGGTATTGGCGAACACGATGCTTCAGTTAGATACGAAGTAATTAAAGATTTGGAATTTATGGGCATTAAGGTTGATGCCGATAAAAACAAACAAAATGTTGACGGTATTAACGACATTTCTGCACAAGATAGTCGTGTTAAAGTACTTGTTATCCCAACAAACGAAGAACTTGTTATTGCAAGGGATACACAAGAAATTGTTAAAGGTTTAAAGGCGTAAAACTTGGTTGGTAAAAAAGGCGTAAAAAACCTTTTTTACCACTTTTAAAAGTGTTTTTTGGTAAAAAAATGCAAACTTTTCCCCTTAAAAAATATTAAAAGTGTAAAATTTGGCTTTTTAAGGGCGAAAAAATGCACCTTTAAACTTAAATAATTGTTAAAATCGTTGACAAGGTAATTAAAATATTATATAATATCAAGGCTAATTTATGATTATAGACGTTTTAAAATTGCGCCAGAAGGGTAAAAAAGAAGAAAATATTGAGTTTTTGTTTGATATTTCGCCCGACTTATTGCAAATTCCGTCAGCGGTGTTTTCTACCCAAGGTAAAATTTGCGCCCTTGTGGAAGTTTACGATAACGAAGTTTACGTTTCCGGCACATTAACTTACCAAGTAACCGCACCATGTTCACGGTGCTTAAAACAAACAGTAATTACACAAACGGTTGAGTTTGACGAAAGATTTTTACCAGAAAGTCGCATGGACGAAGAGGAAGATTTGGCACTTATTTATAAGCGTGATAAAATTGACCTTACCGACTATATAAACGAACTTATTTTAACAGAC
This sequence comes from uncultured Clostridia bacterium, assembly GCA_944363645.1. Lineage (GTDB taxonomy): Bacteria > Bacillota > Clostridia > Christensenellales > Borkfalkiaceae > UBA4636. The sequence continues at coordinate 7,757 of CALVUR010000002.1, forward strand.
TTGCCTATTTCGGTTTTGTGTAAAGAAGATTGCAAAGGTCTTTGCCCACAATGCGGTATGGACCTAAACACCGGCGACTGCGGTCACCACATAGAATAATGATTGAGAGGTAATATATTATGGCAACACCAAAAAGTAAAATTTCCAAACAAAGAGGAAACAAGAGATTCGCTGCTAACTATAAGGCTCATTCTGCTAACCTCGTAGAATGCCCACAATGCCACGAACTTAAGGCTTCCCACCAAGTTTGCCCTAAATGCGGTTACTATAACGGCGTTCAGGTTAAAGTTGTTAATAAAGAAGAAAACTAATTTATGCAAACAAAGGGCGACAAGAAAAACCTTAAGCCAAATAAAACCAACAGCGATTTAGTAAAACGCAAAAAGTTGGCAAAAAAGACGGAAGAGTTTAAAAAGGCGTACCGTCAGTTTTATGATGATGTTAAAATAAGCGACAGAGAGGACTGGTGAATCTCTATCGCCTATTTTTAACTTTATATTTTTTGGAGGCGTAGCCCAGTTGGCTAGAGCGCCACGTTGACATCGTGGAGGTCAATGGTTCGAGCCCATCCGTCTCCACCACACCCGAACTTTTTGTTCGGGCTTTTTTTTGCCCTTTATCTATATTTTATATTATCCCCTTAAATTTTTGATTATCTTTTTAACTTCCCCTTTTAACTTTTAAATTAAACTTTATCAAAACAAAAAAGCCGTAAATTTTACTTACGGCTTTTATTTTTTATGTAAAAAGTGGGGCTATAAGCCGATTATCTGGCACTTTTTTACTTTTTTTTTACTTTGCGTTTTAACAATCAATTTACAACAATTTATTTATTGTAAAGGTCTTTTATAAGGCTTACTAAACTGTCTTTACTGATGCCGTGTTCTGCCAAAATTTCGTAAGGTTTGAAGTCGCTGTGGAACTTTTTAGAGATGCCGAGATTTTTAACCTTCATATTGCTCATGCCATAAAATGCAGAGATTTTTTGACCAAAACCGCCGTCCACTTGACCATCTTCAATGGTAACTACATAGTCGTGGTCTAATTGTAAACTTGTTAAAAGTTGCTCATCAAGCCCAGATAAAAAGCCCGGGCTTATCAAAGTGATTTCTATACCCTCATCTTTTAATTGCTGACAAGTTTCTTTTGCGATGCTAAAGATTGGACCTGTTGAGATAAGCGCAACCTTTTTGCCCCTTTGTTTAACCTTAAATTTATTGTAAACTGAATAGTCTGTATTATCGATTTCGCCACTACTTTGAAGTTGGTTTATTACCCTTATTGCAACGGGGTGAGCCTTTTGGGAAGTTGAAAACTTTAACATAGCGTTATATTCTTCAACGCTTGCAGGATCTAAATAAATAAGGTTAGGCACGCTTGTAAAAAGGTGTATATCCCATATGCCAAGGTGGGTGTTAGAGTTAAAACCGAAAATGCCCGGTGAAACAACCAAAATTGTTGCTGGGTTGTTGTTTAAGCACAAGTCGTGCGATAACTGGTCGTATGTGCGTTGCAAAAAGTTGCCGTAAGTGCCGTAAACAACCGTTGCGCCGTTTTTGGCAGCACCGCTTGTCATTGCCATTGCGTTTTCTTCGGCGATGCCCACATCGGTAAATATGCCCTTTTCAATCAAATCCATCTTTTCGTCGCCGTAAAAGCCCATACATGTTGGGGTGGCAGCGTTGAAAATAAGTGTTTTGCTGTCCCGCGCCATAAGTTCTTTTATGGAATCATAAATGGTGGTGTTTGGGGTGGAAGGCTTAAGCGGTGTGCCGTCTTTAACATTAAACGGACCGCCAGCGTGCCAATCTTCTTTATACTTTTCAGCATAACTAAGCCCCTTACCCTTTATGGTGTGGATATGTAAAACGATAGGATGATCGATATCCTTTGCACCACTTAAAAACTCTACCAACTTTTTGCAGTCGTGTCCCTCTTCTAAATACCTATAATCAAGCCCAAAAGACTTAAAAATATTATTTTTAGCCTTGCCGTTTGTTTCACGAAGTTCTTTTAAATTTTTGTAAAGACCGCCGTGATTTTCGGCAATACATTGATCGTTGTCGTTTACGATAATAATCAAATTTTTATCGTATTCGCCAGCGTAATCAAGGGCTTCTAACGCTTCACCGCCACTTAAACTGCCGTCGCCGATTAAGGCAACGATGTTTTCTTTACCGCCCACAACGTCCCTTGCCTTGCAAAGCCCAAGCGCAAGCGAAACAGAAGTAGAGGTGTGCCCTACCAAGAAAAAGTCATGCTCACTTTCATTAGGGTTTGTGTAGCCGGTAACATCGTTAAAATGGTCGTCGTCTAAAAATGCCTGTTTTCTTCCCGTTAAAATTTTGTGCGGATAGCACTGGTGGGAAACGTCAAACACGATTTTATCCTTTGGCGAATCGAAAACGTAATGGTAGCAAACAGTAAGTTCGACAACGCCAAGGTTTGGTCCTTTATGACCGCCAAATTTGCTTATGCGGTTGATAACGGCGTTTCTTACCTCATCCGCCAATGGTTGAAGTTGGTCTAAACTTAAACTTTTTACATCTTTAGGACCGTTTACTTTTTCTAAAAACATCTTCTACTCCTTAAAATTTCAAAAAGTCTGGGCAAAGCCCCTTTAAATAAATCTAAAAAAACATTTTTAATAGCCTTTTATAATATGGAAGCCAACTTAAATATATGTTTTTTAATTGTAATTTTTTACCATAATTAAACTTTTAAATGCAAAAATTTTGGTAAAAAGTGGGGCTATAAGCCGATTATCTGGCACTTTTTATCTGCACCAAAAAATTTAACTATTGCGAATTTGTTCCTTTTTATACTGCAAAGTATAAAGTTTATAATATCTGCCGTGAAGTGCCAAAAGTTGTTGATGATTGCCTTGCTCTACAATTTTACCGTGCGACAAAACAATGATATTATCGGCGTGCTGAATGGTTGAAAGCCTGTGCGCAACAATGAGCATTGTGCCGATTTTCATAAGTTTTTCCAGAGAATTTTGAATTAAAATTTCCGTTTCGGTATCGATATTTGCGGTGGCTTCATCTAAAATTAAAACTTCTGGCTTATGCAAAATTGTCCTTGCGAACGACAAAAGTTGACGCTGACCGGCGGAGAAGTTGTTGCCACGCTCTCTTACCTCGTCATCTAAGCCGTTTGGCAATTTTTCGATAAACTTATCTGCGTTTACATACCTACAAGCATCCATAATTTCGTCATCGCTAACGCCTTCTTTGCGCAGTAAAATGTTGCTTCTTATTGTGCCAGAGAAAAGGAATACATCTTGAAGCATCTGCCCAAAATGACTGCGAAGAGAAGATATTTTAATCTTTCTTATATCGATGCCGTCAATCAAAATTTGACCTTTTTGGAATTCGAAATTGCGACAAATAAGGGACAAAATGGTGGTTTTACCTGAACCTGTTGAGCCGACAAAGGCAACAGTTTCATTAGCGTTTATCTTAAATGAAACGCCCTTTAAAACCCATTCATCTTCAACATAACTAAACCAAACATCTTTAAATTCGATATCGCCACGGATGGTATCTAACTCAATAGCGTCTTTACTATCTTGCATACTTGGTACGATATCCAAAATGGAAAATACCTTTTCAGCCGAGGCAAAAGCCGACTGTAAAAAGTTGAACTGTTCTGCCAAATTTTGAATGGGGGTAAAGAACTTGCCTAAAAACAGATAGAACATAACGACAATTTCGCCGTTTATGGTTTGACCTAAAAAGTGAATGTTGTCAATAACGCCCATACCGCCAAGGTAGAATAAGCACAAAACCGAACTAATATATAACATATAGATTAGTGGGCGGAATATGCTGTTTACCAAAATTTGTTTTTGTTTTGCCTTGCCGAGCGTATTGCTTTTTTGCAAAAATTGGTTGTACTTAAACTGTTCACAATTAAAGACTTGTGTAACCTTAATGCCGGACAAATTTTCAGACAAGAAACTGTTTATATCTGTTGTGCCGTCCTTTACTTTGCGGTAAGCACGGCGTGAAAATTTTACAAAAATGAATGTAAAAAGCACGACAAATGGCACAAAACACATAACGACAAGTGTCAAAAAGTAATTTACGCACAGCATGGCAATCAAAATGCCGATAACGATAAGTGCGTTTTTGACAAGGTTTACAATAAGGTTTGTAAACATCATTGAGATTGCGTTTGTGTCGTTTGTAACCCTTGTTACAAGTTTGCCAACATAGATTTCGTTAAGTTGGGAATGGGATAAACTTTCGATATGGGAAAAAAGGTCTTCCCTTAACTTTGAAACGATTGCCTGCCCCGTTTTTTGCAAAATTACCGCTTGCAAGTATGTGCCCACAAGGGAAACGATAAGCATGCTTGCCAAAAGTCCAACCAAGATAAGCAAGCCGTTTAAAGTAAATTCTGTCGATATCATGCCCTCGATTTTACCAACCAAAATTGGCGAGATAACCGAGTAAGAAACGGACAAGATTGCAAGCACCAAAACCAAAAGAAAGCGTTTTTTGTAAGGCTTTGCGTATTTTAAAAGCCTTTTTACAATTTCGCTATCTTTCATGTTGCGTTCAAACCCAAAGGCTTCTTTTTTGTCCTTTATAAGGGCGAACGAAAGGATGAGTATTGTTGAGATTGTGCCGATTATTGCACCGAGTAAAAGAAGTGGAAGATATTTATTCATTAAGCCCACCCCCTTCTTCTTCGTCAAGTTTTTGAAGGTCTACCATCTTAGCGTATTCGGGACAAGTTTCGTATAACACCTTTGACGGACCAACGGCAACGACCTTACCGTCGTCGATAAAGATGATTTTATCCATTTGTTCCACAGTGGAAATACGATGCGCAATTAAAATGGTGGTTTTACCTTTGCGTGATTTGCTTAAATTTTGCAAAATGACCTTTTCGGTATTTGTATCTACCGCCGAAACAGAGTCGTCTAAAATCAAAATGGGTGCGTTTTTAAGCAAGGCACGGGCAATGGATATACGCTGTTTTTGCCCGCCAGAAACGGTTACGCCACGCTCACCTAAAACGGTGTCATACTGCTCGGTAAAGTCCATAATGTTTTGGTCGACATCGGCATCTTTAGCGGCGTTACGTATATCGTCAAGGGTGAAGTTTCCGCCCGAAAACGCAATGTTGTTTGCGATGGTATCGGAAAACAAAAAGTTGTCTTGCGGAACGTAAGAAAAGTTTTTTCTTACCGAACTTATTGTGTAATCGTTGATATCTTTACCATCCAAAAAAATTGTGCCGTCAGCGACGTTATAAGTTTTTAATAATAAGTCCACAATGGTGGTTTTGCCTGCGCCTGTTTTGCCAACAATACCAACATTTTCGCCAGCGGAAATGGTGAAAGAAACATTTTTTAAGCAGTCAAAATTACTGCCGGGGTGTGAAAAAGTGAGATTTTTAAACTGGATATCGCCCTTTAATGTGCCGATATCTTGTGCGTCAGGTTTATCAACTACCGTTGGCTTTTCGTCCAAAAGTTTTGTTACCCTTTTAAGGGATGCCTTCCCACGTGAAGTAAGTTCAATCAGCATGGAAATTGCCATGATTGGCCAAACGATTGATGTAAAATAACCGATATATTCCATCAAACTGCCGGCGTTAAACTGACCAGCGTACACAAGGTATCCGCCGTAACCCAAAATTACGCAGATGATTGATTCCACAAACAAGGTAATAAGCGTGTTTAGTAAAACCGATGCTTTGGTGTAATTTACATTTACACGTTCATTTTCTTTGTTGAGTTTTTTGAATGCGGAAAGTTCTTTTAATTCCTTACAAAAGGCTTTGATAACGGCGATGCCTGAAAAACTTTCTTGCGAAAAGTCTGATAGGTTGGAAAACGCTTGCTGGCGGATTTCCCATTTTTTTGTGAGCGATATGCCAACCACCGTGCCGATTGCAAGAAGTAACGCCATAGGTATAAGGGCAAGAAGGGTTAAAAGTTTGTCCATTACCCACATTTTGTAAAGTGCCATTACGCCCAAAATAAAGGCATCGAAAAACATCAAAATGCCGTCGCCAAAACATTCGTTTATGGTGTCTAAGTCGTTGGTGTATAAACTCATTAAGTTGCCGACTTTGTTTACCTGATAATATTCTTGCGAAAGGTTTTTGCTGTGGTTAAACATGCGGTTGCGCAAATTTGTTTCCACTTTAACTGCAGTGCCGAAAAAGCAGATACGCCACAAAAATCTGCCAACGATAAGCGCCAAAATGCACACAATGGTTGGTAAAAAAATTTCCTTTACCAAAAAATCGTTATCAAACGGGACGGGGCTTCCGTCAACGACCACAAAGCCGTCGTTTATGCCGTTTATAAGCATGCCGTAAAGGTTAGGAATTTTTAAAAAGAAAAAGTCTACCATCAAAAGCGCAAAAACGCCCAAAAAGATCAAATATGAAAACTTTAAGTAATACTTGTTTATGTATCTACCGAAAATCATAAAAAACCTCCCCTTTTAGACTTTTTTTGCTTTTATAACATTTTGCAAGTTGGTTTGCAAAAAATAATTAAATAATGAGTTATTTAATTAAACTACATTTTTTAAAATAAGTCAAGGAATTTTTATATCGGTAAACGCCCTTTTCTGTTTTTTCACTTTTTATGCCCATTTTTTGTGATTTTATGCCACTTTTTAAACCATTCTTTTTAAGCATAGTTTGCAATAGTTAATAAGTATTTTACATAGTTTAAAAAGTGCTTTATAATTGAATTAGCAAAAAAAATTACACAAAAAACTAACTAAAAAAGGAAGATTTAATTATGACTTGGGATAAAACATTTTTAAAAAGCGATAATGTAACGATTGAAAAAGTAAGTTTTGTAAACCGTTATGCTATCACTTTAGTTGGCGACCTTTATATGCCAAAAAGCCTTGATAACGGGCTTATAGGCCCACTTCCTGCCGTTGCGGTAAGCGGTCCGTTTGGTGCGGTTAAAGAACAGTGTTCTGGCTTATATGCGCAAACGCTTGCCGAAAATGGCTTTATCGCCCTTGCGTTTGACCCGTCGTTTACGGGTGAAAGTGGTGGCGTAAGATATATGGCATCGCCCGACATCAACACAGAAGATTTTCAGTCTGCAATAGATTTTTTATCTTGTCATGAAAAGGTTGACAGCAATAAAATTGGCATTTTAGGTATTTGCGGTTGGGGCGGACTTGCCTTAAACACCGCAGCACTTGATACAAGAGTGAAAGCAACCGTTGCGGTAACCATGTACGATATGTCAAGGGTGAACGCAAAAGGATATTTTGACAGTGAAGATAGCGAAGAGTTGCGTTACCAAAAAAAGGTAATGTTAAACAATCAGCGCACCCTTGAATTTAAACAAGGTAGTTACATGCAAGGCGGTGGCGTAGTTGATCCGCTTCCAAGCGACGCCCCCTATTTTGTAAAAGATTATTATGACTACTATAAAACAAAACGTGGCTATCATGAACGCTCTTTAAACTCTAACATGGGCTGGAACATAACGGGATGTATGTCATTTTTGAACATGCCCATTTTAAGTTATATTGACGAGATACGTAGTGCCGTTTTGGTTGTACACGGCGAAAAAGCACACTCACTTTACTTTTCAAAAGATGCCTATAACAGCATGGTAAAAGGAAAGTTTGCAGAAAACAAGCAACTTTTGATTGTGGAAAATGCAAGCCACACAGACCTTTATGACGGTGGCAAAGATGCGCTTATACCATTTGATAAAATTGTGGAATTTTTCAACACATATTTTAAATAATTTTTGATTTTATGAAGGTGCGATTATGAAGGATGTATTCCCTATTGGCGAAGTAAACCCATACAGCAAATATTTTATTGGCACGACCTATTTACACATGCTGTCAAACGACATGGTGGTAATTGGCAACGTAACCTTTGCCGCAGGCGCACGCAATAATTGGCATATCCATAACGCCCAAAGTGGTGGCGGACAAATTTTGCTTGTAACAAGCGGTGCTGGGTGGTATCAGGAATGGGGAAAAACCCCACAAAGTTTAAAGCCCGGCGACGTTGTACATATTTGCCCCGGCGTAAAACACTGGCACGGCGCAAAAAAGGATAGTGAGTTTACCCACTTAGCAATAGAAGTGCCGGGTGAAAACGTAAGCACAAGTTGGTTAGAACCTGTTTTAGATGATTTTTATAACACTTTAACCGACTAATTTATTTAAAAAAACGCTGATAACCGACCTATAACCCCACTTTTTACTAAAACGATGTTTCAAAAAAATGTTCATACTTTTCTCCTAACTAATAAAAAACAAGCATTAAAAAAGGGCTTTTTTAGGTTTAAAAAAGGCGCACCAAAAACTTGGTGCGCCTTGATTTTTTTATTTAATTTACTTTGTTTAAAAGGTTAAAAAAGCAACATTTCAGATTCTGTGTCATAGCAAAGCAAGTGCTTTTTATCGATAGCGAGTTTAACAACAGATTGGACTTCGAGTTGTTTGCAAACTGACAAATAAGTTGGTTCTTCGGCTTCTTGTGAGCAAACGATAGAAACAAAATTTTCGCCATACTGGTCGCACTGGTCAACCAAAACGGTAAGTTCGCCATTATCGTCGCAAGTGATATCTTCTGGCCTAAATGCCAAAGTAACCTTACGCTTTTTATCAACGTATTTTTCTTTAACTTCTTTAGGAAGGGCTACGTTTAAAAAGATTTTAAAGCCTTCAGCCGTGGCGTAAAGTTTGCCGTCTTCTTCGATAAAGTTAGATTGAAGTAAGTTGATTTTGGGGTTGCCAAAAAATGTTGCGATTGGAAGGGTTTTTGGTGTGTTGTAAATGTTTTGCGGGGTATCGTATTGTGTCAAAACACCTTCTTCTAAAAAGGCAATTTTATCAGCCATACTTAACGCTTCGACAGCGTTATCGGTGGCGTAGATAAAGTTAATTTTAAGCCTTTTGTTGAGTTTAACGATTTCGTTGCGAAGTTCCCTTCTTAAACCTTGTTCAACATCTTTTAAAATATCGTCAATGATGACAATTTTTGGTTCGCGACTAATTGCCCTTGCCAAAAGCACCCTATATTTTTGACCGGGTGTAAGGTTTTTGGTAAGACGGTTTGCGTAATCGGTAAGCCCCAATAAATCAATCGCCTTTTTTGTCCTTGCCTCTATTTCTTCTTTGGGGAATTTTCTCAGTTTCATGCCCTTGCCGATGTTTTCAAACACGGAAGCGTTTAAATCAAGCGGAGTATCCTTATTGATAAGTGCCATATTTCTATCTTTTGGCTCTAACTTATTGACAAGGTTGCCGTCAACATAAATTTCGCCTTGGTCAACGGTGTCTAAACCGCAGATAGCACGCAAAATGGTTGTTTTACCGCTTTCTTTCATGCCTGTTAAAACTGTAAATTCGCCATTAGCGATTTCTAAAGAAAAATCTTTAACGACATAGCGAGTGGAATATTTTCTTGTAAAATTTTTGATTGTAATAAGTGCCATTTTTTCACCCTTAAAAAACACGCTTAAAATTTATAGCAAAAGCCAAAAAAATAAAAGCGCAAAAGTAATTATATTTTATATTTTTATCAATTTATAAGTTTGTACTGTTATATTGTACCAAGTTTTGAGAAAAAAAACAATAGATAAAGTGAAGATTAGGAAAAAAATCAGCCCGAGCCTTTAAATATATCGTTATTTTTTGAGCATTCTTTGCTTGCAGTTAGTGTATAATTTTGTTATAATGTAAAAAAAGACAATTAAAACTTTATAGGTGTAACATGAAATTTGAAAATTACGTACCCGTTAACCAACTTTCTTTTCAGTCTTTGGTAAGCTTAAAAGATGTTTATAAAGAGGACATTTTTGAAATTTTAAATAAAGCAACGCATTTAAAAGTTACTGAGTCGGTTGGTGAAATTGATAACTCACTTAAAAACACACATGTAATGCTTATCACCAACCAACGTTTAGGCATGGCGCAACTTACATTCCGTTTGGCAATGGATAAGGTAAATGGACATGCGCTTACCATCCCCATTGGCGGTAGCAACATTGAAAGTTTTTTGTCAAGCAGAGAATCGGTTGAAACGCTTTCTAAACTTGGCATTGATGCCTTTGTTGTGGAAACTTCGGTTGAAGAAGATGCAAAAACCTTGAACCAAAAAATGGAACCTGTAATTAACGCTTATTCTAAAGATAGCCCCGTTTCGGCAATAAGTGATTTGCTTACCATTTTTGAAAACCAAAAAAGGCTTTCAAACTTAAAGGTTTTATACCTTACCTGCCCACAAAAATTGACGTCGCAAATGCTTGCAATGGCTATGTGCGGTATGGAAATCAACTTTGTTATGCCAGACGGTTTAGAGCCTAACCAAAATGTAATTGATTATTTGGAAGTTTTAACGCCCATAACAATTACTTCTAACTTTGAAAAGGCACTTAAAAACTGCGACGTACTGTATATAGACAACGACTTTTTAGACGAAGAATATATTGTAGATAGCGAAACGCTTACAAAACTTGCACCAAATGCATGTGTGCTTCATACAAGACCGTTTGAAGGCGCACAAGATGCCAAAGTGGAAATTTTAGACGATCCACGCTGTTTGATTGCAAATGCTGGCGCAAACAAGGTGTATGTTTTAGCGGCACTTCTTAAACTAATTTTAGAAAAATAAGCAGATAACGGGCTTATAGCCCCACTTTTTAATTTTTTATATTGATTTTATGAACGACTTTTTTGGATATTTAAAACGAATGAAGTACATTAAGCGTTGGTCGCTTATGCACTCTAACCGAGAAGAAAACGACATGGAACACACCATGGAAGTAACCATTATTGCGCACGCTTTGGCACTTATTGGTAACAAAAAGTTTGATAAAAATTATAATATAGAGTGCGTTTTGAATTATGCCCTTTATCACGAATGCAGTGAAGTAATAACGGGCGATTTGCCAACACCTGTAAAATACTTTAACAAAGATATAAATGTTGCCTATAAAGATTTGGAAACACTTGCTTCAAAAAAACTTGTTGCCACTTTAGATGAGTTTTTGCAAGAAGATTATGAAAAAGCACTTTTGCCAGATAAGGAAAGTGAAGAATATAAAATTGTAAAGTGCGCAGATAAAATTTCTGCCTATATAAAGTGCATTGACGAAGTAAACGTTGGTAACAAAGAATTTAAAAAAGCATACAATTCTATCGGTAAAGAAGTAAAATCTATCGATATCCCTGAAGTAAAATATTTTATCGATAATATTTTGCCATCATTTACCAAATCACTTGACGAATTAGACTAATTTTTGCCCCTTTTTGCCCGATAACGGGCTTATAGGGGCATTTTTATATGTTTTTTACCCCTTTTATCCCCTTTTTAACAATCTAAAAAACCGCATACATACCCCGCCGTCCACAAAAAAATCTTTATAAAAAAGCCAAAAATAAAGCAAAAACCGCTTTAAAAATTAAAAAAAGAAAAGCCCCTAAAAGGTGAGATAATCGACCTATAGGGGCATTTTTTATTAAATTATAGATTATTGTAGACAATCGTTAACACAATGGAAGCGACAAAGAAAATTGCGCCGACCACATATATATGTGCGTTGATGTATTTTCTATCCTTTCTCATTTGCTCTTTTCTTTCTTTATACTCGCCAAAGTTTTCCCTTTCGGAAAATCTGCGTTTGGACCAGTTTCTTACAACCAAAATATTTTCTACAGCAAAGCCTAAGCCGTCAAAAACGCCCTGCCCTGCGACAAGTTTTATAAGTGCAACGCACACCATACAAATGCCCGTTGCCGTTGCGCTGTCCATAAAAAGGGAAACGAGATTTTTTGCCGATTTATAATCGGTTGTTTTATCGAGCAAATAAATAAGTAACGAGATACCTGCCATTATAAAAAGCCCGACAATGAAAGTTATTAGATAAGGAAGGTATCTTTTTTTCATTCTTGAAGTTCCTTTTTGTATTTCTCTTCTTCTTGGTCGTTACAATAGATAAAATGACCGGGTGCGATTTCACGCATAGAAGGTTTATCTACCGAATAATCGTGTTCACTTAAAGCGTTGTAAACAATTCTTTGACGATGTTTTTCATAATAAGGATCGGGCAAAGGAATTGCTGACAAAAGCGATTTTGTGTAAGGGTGAAGCGGATGCTTGAAAAGTTCTTCACTTGAAGCAAGTTCTACCATATTACCAAAATACATTACGCCGATGCGGTCGGAAAAATATTTTACGACGGATAAGTCGTGTGCAATAAATAAAATGGTAAGACCTAAAGTTTCCCTTAACTCGTTTAAAAGGTTTATAACCTGCGCTTGAATGGAAACGTCAAGTGCGGAAATTGGTTCGTCCGCAATGATAAAGTCTGGGTTTAAAATGAGCGCACGGGCAATGCCGATACGTTGACGTTGACCGCCAGAGAATTCGTGCGGGTAACGGTTGGCGTGTTCTGGAAGTAAGCCAACAAGATCGAGCATTTTGTAAACCTTTTCATCGATGACCTTTTTGTTTTTCTCGCCGTGGATAACAAGACCTTCGGCGATGATATCACGAACGGTCATACGTGGGTCAAGCGATGCGATTGGATCTTGGAAGATCATTTGAATTTGCGTAATAAGTCTTTGCTTTTTGGCATTTTTAATTTCTAAATCACGCTTTTTTATGACTTCTTGCTTATTTTGCTCGTCTGCGCTGTCGATAAGTGGTTGATACTTTTCGTTGATTTGCGCAATCAAGTTGTTTACATAATCTTTATCGCAACACTTGTGGTCGTGCTTGGCAAGTTTGATTTGCCTTTTTTGCTCATCAATATATTCTTTTGCTTCGGCGGTAAGTTGTCCCCTTTTACTTTCGTAATCGGGATCATCTTTATTTAGTTTATTAAGTTCCGCTTTAAGCCATGCTTGTTTTGCTTTTATGTTTTCCTTATACGACCTAACGCCGGCGACAATGCGTTGACCTTTAAAGTACACGTTACCGCTTGTTGCGTCGTAAAGTTTAATAATGGTACGCCCGGTAGTTGTTTTACCACAGCCAGATTCACCAACAAGCCCGAAAACTTCGCCACGCTTTATGTCAAAACTGACGTTGTTTACCGCTTTGAGTTCTGCCGTACCCATTTTGAAGAATTGACACAGGTTTTCAACTTTTACCAATGTTTCAGCGTTTTCAAACTTATCCATTTAGCATTTCCTCCTGCATTTTCTTCATTTTTGTAATACGGTCTAAAACCTGCTTTGGTGGATCAACCTTTGGTGCTGACGGGTGAAGTAACCAAGTTGCCGCATAATGGGTGTCAGAAACTTTAAACATGGGCGGTTCTTCTTCAAAGTCGATTTTAAGTGCGTATTTGTTTCTTTCTGCAAAGGCATCGCCTTTTGGCGGGTAAATCATGTTGGGCGGTGTGCCGGGGATGGCTTCTAACTTTTCTTTAGTATCCAAATCGGGCATGGAAGATAAAAGTGCCCAAGTGTAAGGATGTTTTGGGTTATAGAAAACATCTTCTGCCGTACCGATTTCAACAATCTTACCGGCGTACATAACAGCAACTCTGTCCGCCATGTTAGCAACAACACCCAAGTCGTGCGTGATAAAGATAACGGTAAGGTTGCGTTCACGTTTTACCTTATTGATAAGTTCCAAAATCTGCGACTGAATTGTAACGTCAAGTGCGGTAGTTGGCTCGTCGCAAATTAAGATGTCGGGGTTAGCGGAAAGTGCGATAGCGATAACTATACGCTGACGCATACCGCCGGAAAATTCAAACGGGTATTGACGGAATCTTTTTCTTGGTTCGGGGATACCAACTTCTTCTAAAAGTTTTAAAGCACGGTTTTTTGCGATTGCCTTTGTAACTTTAAAGACAACGGCGGATGCTTTTTCTTTGAAAAAGTCGATAAGACTAACCACTTTTGCATCAAAATCGATTGAATCGTTGTTTTCGATATCCTTTTGCATTTTTTGTTTAACACGCAAAATGCAGTTTACGATGTCTTGTTTTGCAACCTTTAAATCGACCAAATCTTTTTCAGCAACGGTGTAATCAGGTGTTTTACCCCTTTTAACCAAACTGTTATATTTTGCAGTTTGCCTTTCAAAACGCTTTTCTTCTTGAACGTTGTGAATAATTGCTTCAAAATAACGGTTGACTGAAGTTTTTAAACTTGAAGAGAATGTGTATAAAACATTGTCCTTTATAACATCAAGTTTATCGATACACTTTTCAACAGCACTAATAAGTTCCTTGCAAAGTTCTGTAGTGGACGTTTTTGGCGGACTATCGCCATCGAAAAATGGCAATTTTTCATCGATTAGTTGAATTGCTTGCTTTTTTGCCTCGATTGAAAGTTTGTTTGAGTACAAAACGCCTTCTTTAGCGATTGAGATAAAGTAAAGCATAAACTTTTCATCAAGGTAGTTACGCAAAAACTTATTCAACTCTTCAATTTCCATTTGAGGAAGTGGCTCTTTTGCAAATTTTGCGTAATAGCCCATCGCAAAGAAGTTGGGCTTAACGTAGCCGTCTGCTTCGTTTAAAATATCCAAAACTTGTTCAAGTTTTTTGGTGATTTGATCCCATTCCGCCACCTGTGCGTTGTCCTTTTTCTGCTTTTTGTTAAGCAAAAATCTTGCCGCACCGCCAGCCTTTTCAACAAGAGTGATACGAGAAAGAGTTTTAAGTTCTGCCAAAAGCCCTTTTAATTCGTCAGCCCTTGCGTAAACCACGTAACGCTCGATTGTGTGTGCGGTTTCCTTTAAAATTTCAGCAAGATCACGCCTTACGTTGTCGAAGGCACGTTTTTCTATCCTAAACAGCACGTCCTTAATGTCGCCGATAGCGTTTTCTAAGGCTTCACGGGCTTTGTTGTAGGAATATTCAAGTTCTAAGTGCTTATACTCGAAGTCGTCGAACATCTTGCAGTAAGCCTTATTTTCTTGCTCATTACCCCTTGCCTCGTCCATGCGTTTATTTAAAAGTGCAAGTGTTTTATTGAAGATTTCTTTTGACTGTTTTTGACTTACTTTGCCTTTGATTAAGGTGGCTTCGGTCATTTGCTTACCCACACGCATAATGGGGTTTAAACTTGACATTGGGTCTTGGAAGATCATGGCAATTTTGTCGCCACGAAGTTTATGAAAGTCCTCTTCTTCAAGTTTCATAAGGTCTTGACCGTCGTAAATGATTTCGCCACTTTCTTTAATGGCGTTAGCAGCCAAAATGCCCATGATTGCACGGTTTGTAACCGATTTACCAGAACCAGATTCGCCAACGAGTGCCAAAGTTTCGCCCTTATAAAGGTCAAAGTTGATGCCACGTACCGCCTGAACTGTGCCGTCATCTGTCCTAAATGAAATTTTTAAATTGTTTACGGAAAGTTTCAATTCTTTCATGATATTAACCCTCCGAACCACGTAATGATGGGTTGAATGCATCCCTTAAACCATTGCCGAAAAGGTTGAATGAAAGCATGAGTAAAACCAAAAATAGCGATGGGAAGAATGCAATGAATGGTGCGCTTTGCAACGATGCTTGACCGGCCGCAATAAGGGTACCAACGCTTGTGATACTGCCCGTTTCAAGGTTGATAATGCCAAGGTATGAAAGGTTGGTTTCAGAGTAAATCATTGAAGGAATTACGAGCGCACAACCTGTGATTAAAGTACCGATCGCACTTGGGAAAATGTGCTTGAACATAAGCCTTATGTCGCTTGCGCCAAGTGTGCGTGCAGCCAAAACATATTCTTGACGTTTGTACCTATAAAACTGCATACGTGTGCTTGAAGCCATACCTATCCAGCCCGTGAAAATGAAGGCAATAAACAAGGTAATCATTTGACTTGCCGAGCCCATGTGTAATTTTAAAAGGGTAATAACAATCATGGTGGGGACTGCGCTTAAAATGTCGGAAATCCTTTCCATGACAAGGTCGATTTTTCCGCCGTAAAAACCAGCGATTGCGCCGTAAATTGCGCCCATAACAAGGTTTACAACAGCAACCAAAGTTGCAAAGATGAATGAAAATCTTGCGCCAGATGCCAAACAAGTTAAAATGTCTTTGCCGTTACCCGTTGTACCAAAGATAAAATAAGGCTCTTTAATGCCGTCTTTTAAAACTTCGGTGTGTTGGAAAATGTAGTATTCATAATAGTTGATACGGCATTCCCAACCGCTTGAAGTAACGCGTGCATAAGCGTAAGAATAAGTCCTACCGTCTTCGCCGACATAGTTGTCGCCTTTTATACGAATTGAGTCGTATTGGTCGTTAGGATCGTAGTAACTACCGCCCTTTTCGCCGTCGACATATGTCCAATAAACGGGCTGAATATTGCCGTCATCATCGTAAACAATTTGCGTTTTTGATGTACCACTTGTTTTGTAATAATAGTTAGCATTTGTTTGGTCTTGAAGGGCTTTTGGTCTATCGGCAAGTTTAACCGTTGGGTAAATAACCTGCCTACCCGTTCTGTTTTGGTAGTCTTGAATTAGTTTATATTCTTCGTCAGAAATGTTTTTATAGATTACACCGATTTGGTGATAAGAATCAAGCCTATAGTTGTATTTACCTTCTTCGTCGATAGTGTACTCTTGGTTTTTGATTGCGTTATGACCGCTTTCTAAACCCATTGCATAGTAGTACATAAAGTCGAGTTTACCGGTATTTTTCTTTTCACAACCGTCCCAGAAGTTTGTGTTTTCAAACAACTTAAGTTTGGGGCGTGTTGACTTAAAGTAAATATCCGAATAAGAAACGGTATATTGTGTGCAGAATGGCACAATGATTGCAAACAAAATTAAAAAGATAATAATGCAAGCGGCAACAACTGCACCTTTATTCTTCTTAAACCTGCGGAAGGCGTCTTGGAAATAGCCTACGGGCTTGGTTTTAAGTTTCTTCTCGTGTGAAAAATTAGAGTGGTTTGCGAACTCAAATTTTTCTTTAGGGATGTTATTAAATTGATCCATAAATTACTTCGCCCCCATTCTAATTCTCGGATCGATAAAGCCATAACTTATGTCAATAACGATGCCGGCAAGTAAAGTTACAAAACAATAAAATGCTGAAAGTAGCATGAAAAAGTCGTAGTCTTGATAGGTAATGGAATCAAGGTATAATCTACCAACGCCCGGAACAGAGAACATTGATTCAATAATGAGTGAGCCTGAAAGTACCGCAATAAAGTCGCTTAAAATTGATGGTAAAATTACAACCATAGAGTTACGCATTGCATGGCGTATGGTTGCTTGACCACGTGTTAAGCCCTTTGTCCTTGCCAAAAGCATGTACTCGTTTGTTAAAACTTCGGCAAGTTCGGCACGGGTAAACCTTACGTAACCTGCGATAGAACCTAAGCAAAGCGCAAGCACCGGCGGTAACATTGATTTAAACATCGGCCACGTAAAATAATCAAACCCGGATAACATGGTTTGTGGTAATAAGTTCCACTTAAAGCATAAGAAATATTGGATAACAAGACCTAAAACGATGGATGGGAGTGAGATAAGTAAAATAATGAATACATTTATTAACTGGTCTTGCCATTTGTTCTTTTTAAGCGCAGCAAAAATACCTATACCTAAACCGATAGGTACGCTGATTATCGTTGAGTATAAATTGATTAAAATTGTGGGTGGAAGTTTTTCTAAAAATACATCTAAAACTGAATAACCACGGTATGATGGCAAGGAAACACCTACACCAAAGTCGCCTTCCATAAAAATGCGTTTAAGGTAGTTACCAAGTTGGATTAAAATGGGAACACGATCATAAGACCACGTTCCGTCAGGCTTTAAAACTGCATTGGTAATGTAGCCACGAGCCACTAATCTATTTACTATAATATTCGCATCTTGTCCCTGTTGAACTGTGATTACTATAGGTAAAAGTTTAATAAGTACGAAGCACATAAGCATTATTATGCAAAACGTCATGATCATAAGGCCTAACCTTTTCATCACATATTTGAACATATACATAATAAATTGCTCCTTCAAGTGTTATTTTTTTAGTATTTTTTATCCCCTTAATAACGCAAATTGACGACGGGCGAAAAATGCTTTCCGTCCGCCGTCTCTTTACTATTAGAGAATATTATTCTGTTTTAGTATATTCTGTTGTGAGATTGTTGTTGTTTGCAGCAACGAATGCAGTCCATTCAGTGTCAGTGTATTGTGGTCTTAAATATCTCATACCACCGAAGCCCATAAATAAGTTATATTCGTCTGTGATGTATGCGAATTTAGCACCTGTAACTGTTGCTGAATATTCAGATGAGGTTGGAATTGTGAAGTATTTGCCGATAACAACTTCTTCAAGTTTTGCTAAAAGTTCTA
Source organism: uncultured Clostridia bacterium (assembly GCA_944363645.1). Classification (GTDB taxonomy): domain Bacteria; phylum Bacillota; class Clostridia; order Christensenellales; family Borkfalkiaceae; genus UBA4636. The sequence goes on from CALVUR010000002.1 coordinate 26,061, forward strand.
ACCTTACTGCTTCGTCAACAAAGCCTGTGCCCCAGTTGTATTTGTAAGCTTGACCGTTTGATTCAGCAATGCCGTTTAAGCATGAATACCAGTTGAAAAGCGACATTGTGTGTTCTTTGCCGGCACCTTCATAATCACCGGCAGGCATTGTGTAGGTTAACATTTCTTTTTCTACATCCCACCATGTTGAGTACATAAGACCTGCGTTTGGATCAAGGTAGCATTGTAAGAAACCAGCCGGGTCAAATGCACCACCGGTAAAGCCTGTACCAGCAGCGATATCGTATGCGCCTGACTTGAAGTCGTTTGCCCAACTTGCACCGGGTGAAGCGTCAAATGTAACATTGATCTTGCCTGCTAATGGTGTGCCATCAACTAATTCTTCAAACGTTTTCTTTATATATTCATAGTTACGTCTTGTGTTAGCGTTATCTGCTTTTGTACCATACTTTAATTCGATTGGTTTTGAAGCATCATAGCCATAAGATTCTGCATTTGCGGTAAGTTCTTCATAAGCCTTTTGAACAAGTTCTTTTGCTAAGGTTCTGTTCATACCGTTCATTGCTTCGTATGCAACTTCGTAACTTGGGTAAGTGTTTGCACCGTCTGTCCATGTGCCGTCTTCGTTTTGTGTGAAGCCGTAAGTTCTTAACAAACCTTCTTTAGCTTGTTGTGTATCCCTGTAAACACCACCGTTTTCTACGTCATAGTAGTATGCCGGGCCTAACAAACCTAAATTTGTTCTGTCTGAAGTATAACATGTTGCGTTATATTCATCCCTATCTAAGTAGAGTGAGAATGCCTTTCTGAAATCGTCAATAGCCAAAATACCATTGTTTCTGTCAGAGCTTGCTAATACGTCTTTGTTAGCGTAAAGGTTGATACCAAATGAACCTGTGCCTGGTGCGAAATATGTGTATTTTGAGTTTCTGTAATCGTCTTTGTGGTCAACGTCTAAACCGATATCGTCGATTTGACCTGATAAGAACTTCATCCACGCAGTGTTTACTTCTGCAACAACTTCGCAGAAAATTGCGTCAACGTGGTATTGGTCTTGGTTGTCTTCTAAAGCGTAACCGTACCAGTTTTCGTTTCTTTCTAACTTATATGATTTACCGCTTTGGAATTCAGTTAATTTGTATGGACCCCAACTTGCTGAAGTTGCTAAACTTGAGTTGTAGTTTGTTGTCCATAATGTTGAACCTTCAACAGGAGCTTTCTTGCATGCTTCGTAAAGTGATTCCTTTACGAGTGGTAAAGATGCAAAACTGTATGCTGCTTCATATGAAAGTGAACCGTCTTCTTTTAAGCAAGCGATTGGTGAATCCATGCATACAACTAATTCATAGTCAGATGCAGCGTATACACCTACGTCAGCAAAGTCAACTGCTGGATATGTGTAATTTGTTACAGCAAAGTCAAGACCGCCATCAGGACCTTCTTGCCAGAAAGTAACTAATGCTTCATAAAGTGTGCTTAATGTTGCGTCAGCCTTGATTTCTGCTAAAGTTTTGCCGTGAAGTAATGCTGTATCAGCTGATAATGAACCTTTGTAAGCATCGTTCATTGCTGCAACGAATTTTGCAGCGTCTGAATTATCATCCACAAAGCCGTAATCAGCAAGGTAATTAAATACGTAGCATGATGAATAGCCGAGTGCTTCGTTGTGGTTTGCACCAGCAAGGTTGATGATAAGGTCTTGTGGATTTGCCTCATCGATTGTGCTGTAAACACCTTCTGCACCAAACCAACCAGATTGACCTTGATATACATAAGGACGTGCGTTTTTAACTTGGATGTTTACATAGTATGTTGAAGCACGCATGTTTTGGAATTTTGGATCTAATTGTTGTTGCATTGTGTAAACGAAGTCGTGTGCATCGATTGGTGTGCCGTCATCCCACTTTAAGTCTTTACGAAGGGTGATCTTCCAGGCGTATCCTTCTTGACCTTCAGTGTAACCCCATTTTTCATCAACGCTTTGGGTTACGTCTTCAAGTTTTGTTGCTGCTGAATACTTAACGTCAAATCCGCCAGCAACAATAGCATCAGCGTTCACCGCACCGTTTTCATTGTACTTTTCACCGTTTTCAAATTGATAATCGTATTCAAAGAATGGTGAAACGATGTAGTTGAGGATTTGTGTATCGTTGTTGTCCTCATAAGTTAATTCGTTCCAGTTACTTGGTAAAACTAATGTGTAGGTTCTATAGGTATAATCACCTTCAGCGATTGGTTGATCTTTATCATTGTCGCCGCCAACAGGTCCGCCTGGTTTTTTGCAACCTGCGAAAACACCCACTACAACAGCTAATACCATTAGCATTGCAAGTAGTTTTTTCATTTTTTATATTTCCTCCAAAAATATTTCTTATTTTTTAACCTGTGCTCTTAGTATGCGCATGCTTATATCATTATATAAAAGGTCGCTTAAAAAAATTTTTTAAGCAAATTTGGCAATTTTTTATCTTTAATTTTGTTGCCACATAATTTGTAAATTTGCCGTTTATTGCAAAATTCCGCTTTTTATCTTAAAATTTAACAAAATAAAGTGTTAAAGCGATTGCTTATTTGTTTTGTTAGAAAAAACAGTTGATTGTCTACGAAAAACAAATATAACAAAAGTATACTCATCTTATATGCCGTTGTCAAATATTTTATAAAATTATTCAATAAATTTTGTGATTTTTGTTTTAATTTGTGCAACTTGCACAATCAAATATCTTTAAATTTTCATTTTTATAGTTAAAAATAAAACAAATTTTTAAAAATAGGCTGTTTATCTCGCTTTTTAAGCATAAATGCTTAAATTTAATATATTTTTTCGCTTTGGCTTTTTGCCCAATAACTTGTAAAATTTACCATTTTTTAACCATTTTTTGACAAAATTCAACATTTTTTTGACAAAATATTAAAATTTAAAAATAATTGTCAATCAAAAAATCATTTTTTCGCTCTTTACTTTGTTAAAGTTACACAAATACAAAAACATGTTATTGTTTGCCAATAAGCGACAAATTTTCCACAATTTTCACCCCACCGTTTAACTATCATAAAAGCATTGATATAACCATCACAATTTTTTATCCTTTGTTTTTGTGGTTTTTTATTTTCAGCAGCGTAAATTTAACCTTTTTTATGTTGCAAGTTTAATGATTTTTAATATGCAAAATTCACATTTCAGATATCCAAAGTTTAACCGCAACAGTTTAAATTTTTATTGATTTATATAAAAAGGGGCGAAGGATGTGAAAAAACGCATACATCCCCCGCCCTGAACGGCAAATTTACATAAAAAGGCAGTATAAAAAAGCCTTTTTGCAAAAAATTTAATTTAAAACCAACCATTTGCTTTAATCTTACTTAATCACCACTTAATAACCGCACCAAAACCGCCAAATTATTCATAAAAACCTTTGATAACCGTCCTATTGACGGACTTTTTGTTTTTTGTATCGTTAGTGTATTTACAATATGGATAGCCATGACAGCCCATAAATTTACCATATTTGCCATTACGCTCAACCAAAAAATCGCCACAAGCGGGACAGCGGTTGTTTCTTACAACGGCGGATATGTCATTGATTGTGTAATTACAATAGGGGTAATTTGAGCATGAGTAAAACTTTGATTTTTTATCTTTTGTTTCCCTTAAAATTAGCGTGCCTGACTTACAATGCGGGCAAGCAAGGTCTTTATCCTTTTTTAATTTTATCAAACTTGGGTTTTCGACCTTGATATTTTTTTCTATTTCTTGAACAAAACAAGAAGGGTTGTTATTGTTTGACAAAATATAAACTATTGAGCGTGTGCGTGTTAAGGCGACATAAAACAAACGCCTTTCTTCAGCAAAGGAAAAACTACTTTTGCCACACAAAACATAATTAATCAAAGGATCGTCTTCAATGCGGTTTGGAAAACCATTTTTACCGCCGTCCCCACTGATTAAAATTACATAATCACTTTCAAGACCTTTTGAAGAATGTACAGTTTTATATGTAATTTTCATTTGTGGAAAATCTTTACTGCAAAGTGTGTTATTGACTACGCTAAATAATCCGCTTTCAAGTATAGGTTTTATGTCGGCACGGTTTCTGCCAAGCACCAAAACATTAGCGGACTTATTCATTTTTTCAATATTTTTAAGAGCCTTATAAAACGCACCCGATTTATTGTTGTCGTGATAGATAAGCCTTATTGGATCTTTTTGGCTTTTGGCTGATTTAATGTGTTTTTTCAACTGCTCGCTGTTGGCGGTAATAAAAGGCTCGACTATGTCTTGCAATTCTTGTGAGTTACGGTGAGTGGTCGTGATAAAGTTTTGCTTTGGCTTACCAAAATATTTACCAAAGTTGACAAACAAATCGATATCGCACCCGGCAAACCTATAAATTGCCTGCCAGTCATCACCAACGGCAAACAGTTTTGCGTTTCCGTGCTTAATAATTGCCTTTAAAAAGTCTGCCCTACTTTTAGATATATCTTGAAATTCGTCGACGATTACGTACTTATACCTATAACCATTTAAGTGTTGCAATGCGTTTTTCGATTGCAAAATCATATCGTCAAAGTCAATCTTATCTTTTTCACGCAAAATTTGAATATAATAATTGTAAATTTCTTTACAGATATCAAAAAAGTTTTTTGCACGGGCATAATCGTAAGTGTAAAAGTCGGGTGCTTTTTTTAACAATTCTTCAAAACCACCTTCATCGGGATATTGAGATTTGTAAAGGTTTAAAAATGTTGTTACTAAATTGAAAAATGAACTTAAATCTTGACCTTCGTAAATTGAATACAGACTGTCAACAATCTGCTTTTCGTCAAGGGGCGAAAATTGGACGCCGTGTTCTTTCAATTTACTTTCTAAATTGGTAAAAATTTGATTGTTTTTAAATTCGTATGAGTAAGTTTCAATGCAGGTTGTATTGTTTTCTTTGTGGATGTTGCGCTTCCACTCGATACCATTTAAATACTCTATTTCTTCCTCTTTTGAATACTGTGGCGTTCTGCCGTTTTCGTTTATACCGTAATGTTCGATGTAAATATCGTACTTTGGCAAGTAAAAATCGGGCGTATACTGACGCTTTTCTAATGTGGCAGTCTTAATTTTATATGGGCTTTCGTATTCATATTCGATACCGTTAACAAACAAATAGTTTGCAATGGATAATTCTTCATTGCTTTTAACATATTCCTTTTGGAATGTTGTCCTTTTGTTTTCGTCGGTCGTGCTTTTTTGCAAACGGTCTTTTAACGTTACGAAGTCCTTTGACTTTAAATCGGCAAGTTTTTCGCCTTCCGTTTTGTAATCTTCTTCATCGAAAGGATACAAATAAAAGGTGAAGTAATCAAAAATTTGTCTTGCAAGCGCTGGTCTTTTTGGTAATTCTTCATCAAAAAAACCTTTGATATAATTTAAAAATTGATCTTCAACAGCCCTTTTACTACCGTTATATAAGTTTAAAATTTCATAACCTAAACCGTGGAAGGTTTTTACCTTGATATTTTTATTTATTTTGCTAATCTTTTGCTCTAAATCGGTGGCGGAATTTTTAGAGTAAGATAGCAACAAAATTTCATTTTCGGTGGCTTTATTTGTGCTTAAAAGCCATTTAACCTTACCGCAAATTGTAAGCGTTTTGCCAGCACCTGCGCCAGCAACAGTCAAGTTTGCGTAAGAATCACATAAACAAGCACGTCGTTGGTCGTCGTCAAGACTTTTGCCGTTTACGTCATCAAAAATTGGCTCATTTAAATGCTTTAAAATGTATTCTTCATTATGCCTGTCGATAAGTTTTTCATCAAGTTTTGGTATTTGATAATAACCTATATTTAAACCCTTAATGTCATCGATAATTTTTCTTGCTTTTTGTAATACGGTTTCTGCATTTTTTTCGTCTATATAATCTTCGCCAAGCGATGTGATTATCGCATTAAAATCATTGATTAAACTGTGTTTTCTAACTATTTTATCATAGTTATCATAAAGTACGCCAAAGTCCTTTATGTAAGTCAAATATTGCTCTTTCTGGGCGCAATTTGCCGGAATTGAAAACTTACCAACACTTAACACAATTTGATTGATTTGATTGATTTTTTCAATATCATACCCGTCTATGTGTTCGATTATTTGATCTATTTTATCATTTTCGATTATTAAATCGAACTTGGTTTTTAACTCGCTTATGGTGGCGTTATGGTTGTCGACTTCATTTTTTAAATCTTCAAACGCCGTAATTAGATTTTGTTCTTTTTTTAAACCTTTTAGGCTTTGTAAAATCTTTAAAGTTTCTTCCTTAATTTGTACATGAGAAAAATCTTTTAAACTTTGCTTGATACGAGATTTTTCTTTTTGTAATTTTTTAACATTGATAAAGTTTTTAATAAATTTAAACATGTTTACCCCAAACTTTTAAAAAGTTGTTTTAAAATTTATAACTTGCAAATATTTTACCATAACTAACTTAAAAAATCAATCGGTAAAACTTTTACTTTTTTTCAAAAATGCGCCGACTTTTTTAGCGAAAAAGTGGGGATAATGGGCTTATAGCCCTACTTTTGGAAAAATATAATAAAAAAAGCAGGGGTATGCCCTGCTTTTTAAATTTTATAAATTATTTTGCCTTACATAAACTTTTTACAGAATTCTTCGATAGCGTTTACTTCGTTTAATTCGATTAAACCGTGGTCGCAAAGGTTTGCAACATTTTTATCGAAAGGAAGTTCGCAATAGTTTTCAATGTTGTGCATTTTTGCGATTTGTTGGGTGTTGCCTTTGCCGAAAATGTAATGTTTTTCACCACACTTATCGCAAACAAAGTAAGACATGTTTTCAACAACGCCAACGATGGGGATATTCATCATTTCAGCCATCTTAACAGCCTTTTCAACTATCATTGAAACCAAGTCTTGTGGGCTTGTTACAACGATAATGCCATCAACCTTTATTGATTGGAAAACGGTAAGCGGAACGTCGCCTGTACCCGGTGGACAGTCAATAATCATAACATCAACATCGCCCCAAAGTACGTCTGTCCAGAACTGTTTAACAACGCCAGCGATAACGGGACCACGCCAAACAACGGGGTCTGTATCGTTTTCTAAAAGCATATTTACTGACATAATTTTTGTACCTTTTTTGCTTTCTGCCGGGAATAAGCCGTGGTCGTTGCCCATTGCCTTTTCACGTATGCCGAAAGTTTTTGGAATTGATGGACCTGTTACGTCAGCATCTAATATAGCAGTTTTTAAGCCAAGACGTTGAGCCTCAACTGCCAAAAGTGAACTAACAAGCGATTTGCCTACGCCACCCTTACCGCTTATTACTGCGTAAACCTTTTTTACATTACTAAATTCGTTAAGTTTTTCCTTTTCGATAGTCCTTTCAGCGCAGTTTTCACTGCAGTTTGAACAATCGTGATTGCAATTTTCACTCATTTAAATCACCTTAATATTTGAAAATTTTTCACAAAAAGTGGGGCTATAAGCCGATTATCGCTACTTTTTAATTTTAAAGTTAATTATTTTCTTCCAAATACTTAATTACTTCTTCTTGACTATTTAAGACCTGAAAATAATCTTTGTATTCGCCTATAAAACCTTCATTAAAGCCGTGTTTTACAAGTTGTGCCAAGCCGTCATAAAAGCCATTTATATTGTAAACTGCAATTTTTTTGTTGTGTCTACCGAGTTGGCGGTTAGCCTTTACGCCAAAAAATTCGTCATAAGTGCCGATACCGCCGGGCACAGCCAAAAAGCAGTCGGCTGTTTCTTCCATAATCTGCTTTCTTTCATACATTGTTTCGCAGTAATGAACGGTGTCGCAGTCTTCAAACAAAACGCCCTGTTGAAGTTTGAAAAAGTTTGGAACTACGCCAATAAGTTTACCGCCGGTAGCCTTTACGCCACGTGCAGCCGCACCCATAAGCCCTTGCGAACCGCCACCAAACACAAGCGTATGCCCACGCTTTGCAAGTTGGTTTGCCAAATTGTAAACAGCATCAATATATTGTTGTGCAATTTTTGTGGAAGCCGAGCCATACAAACAAATTTTCATAAGTAACCTAAGCCTTTTTTATAAGCAATAATGGGCTGAAAGGCTTAAAAAGTCCGCCTATAAGCCCGTTATCGCCATATTTTGCAGTTTTTTTGTCTATAAAATTTACCTGATTATTTTAAGAAACCGTTTACGATTTCTTCTTCTGCCTGCTTTTCAGTTAAGCCGAGCGACATAAGTTTTACAAGTTGTTCGCCAGCGATTTTGCCGATAGCGGCTTCGTGAATTAAACTTGCGTCAACGCAGTTTGCATTGATTCTGGGGATAGCCGAAACGGTGCCGTTATTCATAATAATTGCATCGCATTCGGTATGACCGTTACACTTGTTGTTGCCGTTTACGAGTGAATTAAACACTTGGTGGCTGTCGTCTTTTGCGACCGACCTTGACACAACGTGTGCGGAAGAATCTTCGCCGTTTAAGTCCACGGTAAAGTGTGTTTCTGCAAACTGTTTGCCGTGCGTCATAACCTTTTCACGAATGACAAGGGTTGCCTTGTCTTTTAAAACTGCGTTTGTAACACGTACAGTTGAGTCAACGCCCTTTATCTGCGTTGTTTCCATTTCTAAATAACCGCCTTCGTCAATTTCGATAACGGTGGTGGGGTTTAAAACGTTTTCGCCGTTGCCGTCGCCTTCGCCGTAGTGGCGTTCGAGATACTTAACCTTTGCGTTTTTGCCGACGTGGAAGGTGTGGATGCCGTCGTGCTGAGCCGTTTGGCAACCGGGGTTGTGGATACCGCAACCAGCAACGATTAAAACATCAGCGTTTTCGCCGATATAAAAGTCGTTATACACAAGGTCTGTAAGCCCCGTTTTTGTAATGATTACAGGGATATCTACCCTTTCATTTTTGGTGTTTGGCTTAACAATGATATCGATGCCTTGCTTATCTTGTTTGGAAACGATATCGATGTTTGCAGTAGTGTTTCTTTGTTTAAGTTTACCATCTTCACGGATATTGAAAGCGCCTGTAGGAATTGTTTCGATATCGGCAATGGTTGATAAAAGTTGTTTTTCAAGAGCGCTTAATGGTTTCATTATCCGTTTACCCCCTCGTCTAACACTTTGCAATTTCTTTGAAGGAACAAACTGTTCATGACTTCGCTTGGTTTGCCGTCGCCTGTAATTTGTCCGTTAGAAACAACAATGATTCTGTCTGCAATATTTAAAATTCTTTCTTGGTGAGAGATAATCAAAAGCGAACCGCCCATTTTATCACGAAGTTTTTCAAACACCTTGATAAGGCTTGTAAAACTCCATAAATCGATACCTGCTTCTGGCTCGTCAAAGACAGAAAGTTTTGCGCCCCTTGCCATAGTGGTTGCAATTTCGATACGCTTTAACTCGCCACCGGATAAACTTGCGTTTACCTCACGATTAACATATTCCCTTGCGCAAAGCCCAACTTCTGACAAATATTCGCAAATTTCGGAAACCTTTAATTTTCTTCCGCCAGCGTAATTGATAAGATCGGATACGGTGATGCCTTTAAACCTTACGGGTTGTTGGAAGGCAAAACTGATGCCGATTTTTGCACGTTCTGTAATGGATAAGTTTGTAATGTCTTGCCCGTCAAAATAAATTTTACCACTTGTTGGGGTGATAATGCCCATAATTATTTTTGCCAAAGTGGATTTACCGCCACCGTTTGGACCGGTTAAGCAGGTAAACTTTTCATTGATAGTAAAACTGACATCTTTAATAATTTCTTTGTCGCCGTTTTCCGTTTGAGCGACATAACTAACGTTTTTTAATTCTAACATAATATTAACCTACTTAATCGCTTTTGCCCATCCTTAAAACAGTTTTTTTAAAACCTTTTTTGCCCAAAAAAATTGTAAAAAGTGGGGCTATAAGCCTATTAACGCAACTTTTTTAATTTTTGCGTTTAAGTAAAAATCCTTTTAATTATTTTTATATAAAGGGTTTTTAAACTTGGTGAATTTCTTCAATAACCATATCTTCTTTTGCTAACGGCTCGTAAGAATTTATGCAGTCAAGCATCAATTCTTTTACCATATTACCGACTTCATTGGTGTGCATGCCCTGATATTCATCTGGGGTGATAACCTTTATTAAGTCCACATTTATAACCGTCCGTTTTAGTGGCGACCGTGAAGTGATTTTTTCAGTGCCGTTTATGCATACAACTGCAATAGGTACGTTTGCACGCATTGCAATTTTGAAGCAACCGTTTTTGAAAGGTAAAAGGTTGCGTTTATGCTGGTTTCGTGTGCCTTCGGGGAAAATACCGATTGAGTATTCACCCTGTTTAAGGTAATCAGCCGCTTTTAAAATTACCTTTAAACCTTCACGATTATCTTCACGATGTAAGCACAAAAAACCTGCTTTATGAATTACTGGACCAGCAAGCGGAATTTTAAAGTTTGCTTCCTTTGAAATCATTAAAGGTTTATACTTTTTGTAAACCTTTGAAGCAATCATTGGGTCAAAATTTGAGCGGTGGTTAAAAACAAATTGATATGGACCATCGCCAAGTTTTTCATTACCCGTTGTAACAATTTTTAATCTTGCAACTGTCAATACAAACGCATCCATATAGTTGTACATCCCGAGCCAAAACTTGCTGGGCTTTTTAATCGGCTTTTTGGTGTTTATAAATAACGTCATAATAAGCGTAATGATAAATTGCGCCGCCGACCACGCCACAAAAAATGCAAGCGTTAATAGTATTGGAATGTAAATATCTTCAATGCCATTATAAAGTCCGCAAAAATAGGTTGTAAGCCCACTTGTTGCAACACCTAAAATTAGGCTTATGATAAAAAATAGCATACATTTTCCTTCTTGAAAATCATAATTTTTGCTTGTTTTCGGGCTTATAGCCCTACTTTTGAAAATTTTAGTCTTGAACCTTTACAGTGTATTCACTGACGTTTTTAATCGTTTCGCCGTCAACCTGAAGTGCGCAAGGTACGGTAAATTTAACAGTTATTTCTTTACCGACAAGCATTTTACACATAGGATTGTTTTCGTGCTTTCCGGCGATAAGTTTTGGGAAAGTAAGAAGCATTTTAAGCCTTGACTTGCCGTGCCCTACAACAACGGTAACAGTTTTTTCTTGCGATAACCTGTCTTGCTTTGGTGCAACCATCATACCGCCACCATAAAACCTACCGTTCATGCAAGGGCAGATCCATACATTTTTATATGTACTTGTAACGCCGTCAACGATAACAGTTGCATCACGACGTTTATACTTATATAAGCACTGTTTAAGCGCAATCATGGTGTAAGAGATCTTTTTATCACTCTTTTCCCTTATCTCGTCAGCGATTTCACAGCAGACGCCGTCAATACCATAACCTACGCCGTTTACAAAGCGGACGTTTTGACCATTTACGCTTGCAATCGGTAAATTTTTTATGTAATCGTTGACCTTTACCATACCGTCAACAAGTTTATCCATGCCGATATCGTTGCAAAAATCGTTGCCTATGCCAGCAGGACAAAAATATACGGGTGGGAGATCAAGCCCATAAACATAGTTTGCAAATTTGTGGAGTGTGCCGTCGCCACCGATAAGATAAATTGTGTCGGCTTTTTTATCCATGCCTTCGCAAAGCGCGCGTGTGGACTTTTCGTCGATAAGTGTAACATCAATGTTTTTTGTATCACTGATTTTATTGGAAAGTTCTTCTAACTTTTCGTGGCCCCTTTTGTTGTTTGCTAAGGGGTTGTACAAACAATAATTCATTTATTTTTCACCTAATCTTGTATTGTATTTTTCATTTATTAAAACACATCTTTTTCTTACATTATTATCTGTAACAAATTGTTACACATACTAACGCATTATACATTATAACACAATAAACAGATTATTACCATAATTTTTATGAAACTTTTTTCGATTTTTGTTTATTTTTTGACAATTTTTGACATATTGTGCAGAAAGAAGTGGTGATAACGGGCTTATAGCCCCACTTTTAGAATTTTTACGCACCCTTATTTATTTTTGCCAAAAATTTTTTAATTTTTACCACCACAAACATCAAAATATGCCGTTTTTGGGCTTATAGCCCTACTTTTTAATTTTACAACAAAAAAAGTTCTGCTGACGAATCAACAGAACCTTTTTTGTGAATTTCTATATTTGTAGGAGAGTGGGTAAACAAATTTACTTTATTCGAAAATATCTTTAATGTCGTTATACTTTTCTAAAGCATAGTCTAAAGCGGTAAGTTCAAACACCGATTTATCTAAAAGCGATTCGATTGTGTAAGAAGGATCACGCTTAATAATGCTGTCGATTAAACGATATTTTTCCACACTTACGCCGTAATATTCTGCTTCTTTTTGAAGCCTTTCGTTTGTAATATTTAAGATTTTATCACGCTCATTTTGATAAAGTTGTTTGAGTTGCTTTGTGGTAAGTTGTTCAAACTTATCAAGGGCGCATCCCATTTTTTCAAGAGAAGTGATAAGGTAATAGCGCATTGGGGAAATTGAATTTTCGATAGCGGTCATGATAGTTTCTTCACTTAAAATGCTGTTTAACATATTGGATATAGAGTTGAGGTCGCCCATGTCAAAAACAGCAAGTTCTTCTAAAGTGTAGCCATCGTCTAATGCGATAAGTTGGTTGATTAAACTATATTTAAGTGGTGAAAGGTTATATCTTTTTGCTTCTGCACGTTCTTCTTCAGAAAACTCACCTGTCATAACGGCTACATCATAACCTTGTTCTTCACTTAAATCTGAAAGCCTGTAATATAACGCTTCGATTGTTTCTTCTATTGCGTTATTCGCTTTGGAAAAACCGCTTATAAACAACTTTGAGCCTTCAAAATAACCGTTTCTTGAAAGTTCGTTTGCAATTTCGGTAAGGGCTTCTTCGGGCTTTTTGCCTTTTAAGTCAAGCCCCTTTAAGCAGTTTTCGGCATCTTGGTTTATATACTTAACACCATTTACAACGCCGAAGCGGTTTACGCTTACTTCAACGGACGGGTTGATATCTAAATAAACTTCGTAATAACTTTCGCCGTAAAAACCTAAAAGAGTAATTGAAGCGATAAGTGTAATGACAAAAACGCTTATTGCAAAGGCGTAACGCTTTAAGGAAACAAGCAATCTATTTATAGGTCTATCAACGATAAGCGGAACTCTGTTTTGCTCAAGCATTATCCGTCCTTTAAGGGAGTTTGAAGGAAGAACGGGCTTAATATTTTTTATAAGTTTTTCAAAATCTTTATTTTTCATAACTATTTACCGTACCTCCTTTCGTATTCTTTTCTTACCTTGTTGATTGCATTGTGGTATTGCCACCTGCAAGTCGCTTCAATTTTGCCGGTAAACTGTGCGATTTCTTTAAACGGCATGGTATAAACTGCGTGGAAAATTAAAATTTCGTACTCGTTATCGTTTAAAACGCTTCTCGCAACCCCGATAATGCCAGATTCGTCAAAAGCATTAGGGACTTCTAACACGCTGTCGCCGTAATATTTGTCTACGGAAACGGTGTCTGTAAAATCAACTGACGTTACCCTTGCGGTGCGCTGCAGTGATTTTAAACAAATGTTTTTTGTAATGGTGTACACCCAGTTAAAACCGCTTGTACCATTGTACTTACCTATTTCACGCTTGATAGTTAAAAAGGCTTCTTGCAGCGCATCTTCACTATCGGCGACGTTGTGAAAATAACCATAGCATAGGGCAAACAGCGGTTTTGATACGCAGTCGTACAACTTTTCCATTGCATCAGGATTGCCCGCACGCATTTCAGTTAAATATTGGTCCACTTTGCGACCGGAAAATTTATCGCTCATAGACATTTTTAGGACATATTAACATAAAATTTTATGCCACAACAACCCTATCAGGCAACGATTTTGCCCGATTGAAAAACTTGTTAGAAGCGTCCTCCCTCCGTTTTTCACTTATTATATCATTAAACAAGGCGTTTCGTTTGATTTTTTGCCAAATTTTTGAAAAATTTTTTAAACTTTCACGCCAAATTTTGCGATATAATTTCGACTTTTGTTTTTTTGTTAAATCTTTTTCTTACGATTTTTGCGCCTTTTCTTTTCGTTTACCGTTTTTAATTTTGTAAGCGGTTTAAAAGAAAAGTTTTTTTGTAAAGAACACTTTTTACAATTAGTTTGTGCCCTTTAAAGAAACTTTTTTACAATCTTTTTACAATTTTTTTATGATTTTTTGAAGTAAATTTTGTCAAAAAGTGGGGCTATAAGCCCGTTATTCGATAGTTTTGGTTGCGATAAGGTTTACATCTTCATAAAGATTTTTTATAACAACATCGCCCGTTTTTATCGGTAATGATGGATGGCAAGCGTTGATTTTTGACATTAAATCCATCATCATATCTTTAGGAATGGGCTTGTCCGTTTTTACCGGCAACATTTTACCGCCAACGCATTTAACGGACGAAGTAAGCACCCTTAACGGCCTTTTTATTTCGTTTTCGGCATACAGTTTGCCACGTGGGCAGGTATTGCCTTTCACGTATTCAACAACACCATTTGATAAGCCGACTTCAATTTGACAGCCCATAGGACATTCTACACAAGTAAGATTTTTAACTTCCATATAATCACCTATTTAATATACAACTTTTACGCTATGAATTTGTTTGCAGTTCGACAACGACAGTTTGGTTTAAGTCCTTTAACTTGTCGTTTGTGATAAGCAAAGTTTCCATTTCGCCAGGGACGGCAATTTTTTTCTTACGCTCTAACAAAACCGAGTCGCCACACTTAACACGGATGGTGCAATCTTTAAAGGTGTTTTTTACACGGAAAAATAGTTTTACATGACCACTGACTGCCTTGTCAATTTTTTGCGGTAAAACATAACTGATATTTTCGCCTTCTTTAGTGTCAACATAGTCGTGCGCTTTTGCGCCGTTTAAAACGTAGTCAGCACTAAACTTGCCGGCGATTTCAGATTCTTCAGATACAAAGTCAACAAGGTCATGGACTTGCAAAACGTTACCGCAAGCAAAAATGCCGTCAACCATTGTTTCCCTTGTTTGGCTTACAACTGCGCCCCTTGTCCTTGGTGATAGGGGTATGTCGCACGATTTTGTGAGTTCGTTTTCGGGAATAAGCCCAACGGAGAACAAAACGGTATCGCAAGAAAAATACATTTCTGTACCCAAAATGGGCATGCGGTTTTTGTCGACTTTTGAAACGGTTACGCCCGTAACACGGTCTGTGCCGTGAATTTTTGTGATGGTGTGGTTAAGGTAAAGCGGAATGCCAAAATCGTCCAAACATTGGACAATGTTACGCTTTAAACCGCTTGAGTAAGGCATGATTTCGCAAACGGCGTGCACTTTCGCGCCTTCTAAAGTCATCCTTCTTGCCATGATTAAACCAATATCGCCAGAGCCTAAAATAACGACTTCTTTACCGGGCATGTAACCTTTAATGTTTACATATTTTTGGGCAGTACCCGCAGAGTAAATGCCTGCTGGTCTTGTGCCGGCAACGTTTAATGCGCCACGGCTTCTTTCACGGCATCCCATTGCCAAAATAACCGACTTTGCCTCAATTTCGAAAAAGCCGAGAGTGGGGTTTACCGCTTTTATGACCTTGTCCTTATTAAGCGATATTACCATAGTGTCAAGGTAATATTTTATATTGCGTTTTTTAACTTCGTCAATAAACCTTTCAGCGTACTCTGGGCCGGACAAACTTTCTTTAAAGCGGGTAAGCCCAAAACCGTTATGAATACACTGGTTTAAAATACCGCCGAGTTCTTCGCCACGTTCGATAATTACAACATCTTTTGCGCCGTTATCATAGCAAGCAACTGCCGCAGCAAGCCCTGCTGGACCGCCACCGATTATTACAATGTCGTGTTTCATTTTGTTTCCCCTAGTAAGATATTTGAGCCTTTGCCCGATTTAGTAACTGACTTATATTCCATTTGATTGCATTTTGCAATAATTTCCATAACATACGGCTGGCAAAAACCGCCTTGGCATCTGCCCATGCCCGCACGGGTGCGACGCTTTACGCCGTCAACAGTGGTGGCACGTGGGTTTTCTGTACAAGCACGGATAATTTCGCCTTCGGTAATCTGCTCGCACCGACAGATGATTTTGCCGTAACTTGGATTTTCACGTATTAACTCGTTCTTTTTCTCGTCGCTTAAATTCTTGAAAAAGTAATCTGGTTTGCGATAAGGATTAAAATTATTGTTGGGTTTTAAGGGCAAAAGTCCGCCTATAAGCCCGTTAACGACATATTCTGCTATCGCTGGGGCTGATGTAAGACCGGGTGATTCAATACCGGCGCAGTTGATTAAGCCCTTTATGATTTTACTTTCTTCAATGATAAAATCGTGCGTGTATGAGTAAGCACGGATGCCAGCAAACGATGTAATTGTGTTATAGTAAGGTATGTTTTTGCACATTTGGTTTGCCTTTGACATGATCCTATCAAGCCCAGATTTAGAAGTTTCGGTGTTGCCTTCTTCTAATTCTTCAGCGGTTGGACCTAACAAAATGTTGTTGTCTACCGTAGGAAGTACCAAAACGCCCTTACCAAGTTTTGTTGGTGTAAAAAAGAGCGTGCGTGTAACAAAGCCTGCGCTTTCACGGTCGAGCAAGATATATTCACCCTTTCTTGCGCCAATTTTAATGGTGTCGTCGCCGAAAATTTTAGCGACTTCGCCAGCGTAAAGCCCTGCGCAGTTTACAACGATTTTGGCTTGAATGGTTCTTCCGTCCTTAGCGGTAACTGTGAAAAACTCATCACGTACTGCCCCCACTACTTCAAAATCGGTATATAGGGTTGCGCCGTTGTCCATTGCGTTGCCGATTGCCGAAATAGTTAATTCGTAAGGGCAAACTATACCGCCCGTCTTTGCGTAAAGCGCACCCATTGCGGTATCGTTTATATTTGGCTCTAACTCTAAAAGTTGTTCTTTATCTATAATTTCAAGATCAGGAACGCCATTTTTTTCGCCACGAGCCTTTAAATCTTTTAAAGTTTCTAAGTCGTCTTGGCTGAAAGCAACGACAAGCGAGCCGTTGTTTTTAAACTTAACACCTAATTCTTCGCACAAGGACGGCATCATTTGGTTGCCACGAACGTTAAACTTTGCCTTGTTTGTGCCTTCTTTAGCGTCAAAGCCGGCGTGAACAACGCCAGAGTTTGCACGGCTTGCGCCCATTGAAACATCGGCTTGCTTTTCGAGCAAACAAACTTTTAGTTGATACTTACTTAATTGGCGAAGTAATAAACCACCGACTACACCGCCACCTATTACTGCTACGTCAAACATAATTTTCCCTTTTTAATGTTTGTAGTTTTGTATTTTTTATATTTTTAACGCACCATGTGTGAGTTTTACAAGGTTTTTTGATTTTTGAAAATCTTTAACCGCCTTTTAAAACCTTACATTTTGGATAATTTTTGCCTTAAATTTTACCTAAATTCTTCTTAAATTCCGCCTTAAATTTAATTAAAGCAAGTCGATTTTACTAATACTTTCAAAAACGAAGTCGGGCTTATTGGGGTAATTTTGTATATCCAAAAGTGTTGCCTCGCCCGACAAAACGCAAACGGTATGAATTTTTGCGTTAAGCCCAGCCATGATGTCTGTCATAAGGCGGTCGCCAATCATGACGGCTTGAGATTTTGTTACACCGTTTTTACTAACCGCCGTTTCAAGCATGGTGGGCATGGGCTTACCAATGAAAATGGGCGTTTTTTGGGTTGCCTTTTCAAGCCCTATCACCATAGAGCCAAGGTCTGGCACAAAACCATATTCACACGGACAAACGAAGTCTGGGTGGGTTGCGTAATAACTTGCGTTTGTGGTGGAAAGCATTTTTGAAGTGGTGTTTAACTTTTCAAAAGTGAGTTCGGTATCGTAACCTAAAACTATTGCCACCGCATTTTTATCGTAATTTGTCGTTACATTTAAACCACTTGATTTTAATTCTTCTATAAAGGAATTTGTGCCTTGCGCATAGATAAGTTTATCGCCAAATTCTTTTTTGATAACCATAGTCGTTGCCATGGTTGAAGTAAAAAAGTTAGATTTATCTGCCTTTATGCCAAGATTTACCACCTTTTTGACGTAATCGTCCACAGATTTTGACGAGTTGTTGGTAACAAAAACATACTTTGCACCTATTTTTGTTATGTCGTCTAAAAATTTTAATGTGCCGTCAAAAAGTTTATTTTCATTGTAAATTGTGCCGTCCATATCAAGAAGGAACAATTTTTTATCTTTTAATGTTTGGGCATTTTTGCCAAAAAAGTCGGTTAAGATTGATTTCATAGACCTAAAAAATGTAAAAATTTATTTGATTTCCAACTAAAATTTTACCATAAAATTAAAGTTATAACAATAGTATTTTTAAATTCTATCTAAAATTTTTACTATATAATTTGATATGTAAATAGTTTTTATATATAATTGCCCAATTTGGCGTAATTTTGCAAAAAGAAAAACGCATCAAATGTGCGTTTTATGTTAGCATACGGATAAGATAGTAAATAAAATTGCTTACCGCCACCACGATTGTTGCAATATCTATCCAAAGTTTATGCTTAAATAAGAATCTGTTTAGTTGTAATAGCGCAACCATACAAAGCGGGACGGAAAAGGGCTGAAGGGCAAAATACCCCTTAAAGTCCAGCCGTAAAAGTGATAAAAGCGCCGTTGTGGAATTGCATGTTGGACAGTCAAAGCCCAAAATTGCCTTTATTGGGCAAGAAATGTTTATAAGCGTAAACAAAAGGTAATAAGCGGTTAAAATAACAAGTACCAAACCGTTTATTAAAAGTGCTTTTTTTAAATTAGTATATTGCCCTTTTGAGTTTTCCAATGTTATAGTCTTCAGTCCTTTTCTTTGACGTAACTGTATCGAGCACCCACCAGACATTTATGCCTAAAAATGATAGCCAATTTAATAAAATAAAAAATGTACCGGCTTGGGGGTTAATAGCCATGTATGGTATAATGAACAAATTAAGTACCGATATAAAAGCCGGCAACAAAATTTTTAATGCACCAGGTTACTTTACCAAGCATAAACCTATCAACGCCAAACATGCCCAAAAGCGCCGAGAGAATTATATAGTTATTGGGTTTTTATAGTTTGCCCACATTATATTTGTAAATGAACTATCCGATGCTTTTTTAGGCAATTTTTTCACCCTGAGCAGTTTGTTGTCGCCAAAATACTTTGAGTGCGTACTTATAAAAACATTAATATTGTGCTCTGTCATTTTTCCCCGTTAAACCTTTTTTACTTAAGTGATTTTAAATTTAAAAGTGGCGCAATATTGTTGCGCCACCAAGTTGCCAATTAAAGTAATAGAATTGTTTGCATCAATTGATCAAAATTCTTTTCTTTTGTCTTGTTTAGGATAATAAACCAGTCAATGATTGCCCAAATACCACAGCCGCCGCAAGTTAAAAGTTTTAAAACGCCCATACCAACTTCGCCGAGCATAAATCTGTCAACGCCCAAAAAACCTAAAAACAATGAGAATAATAAGATTGTAACTGGTTGTTTGAATTCTGTAAACATAAGTGCGTCTGCTTTTTCATCAGGAACTTTGCTTAACGCTTCTTTAATGAATGGCATCTTTTCTGTTGGAAAATAGTCCTTGTTTATCAATAAATAAATGTTTACTCTTTCTTGTGTCATTTTTTAAATCTCCTAAAATAAAAAACTTGTGTTATTCACAGTAACAGGATTATATCATTTATTTATAATTTTGTCAAGGGAAATGCATATGTAACCATTTTTTTTATAATTTGGTACAAAAAAAGAAAAAGCACCGCTTTTTTAGGGCAGTGCTTTTTTGTTTTTACCAAAAAATGTGCAATAACGGGCTTATAGCCTCACTTTTTAATTATTAAAGTCTTTCGCCTTGTTTTGTAAGTGATAAAATGTGATTTACCAATCGCTTACTGTTGTAAGATTTTTTAAGCCTAAATGTCCAATTATTTTCAGAAGTTGAAGGCACATTCATCCTTGCTTCGTTGCCTAAACGCATGTAATCGATCAATGGGACCATGGATAAATTTGCAATAGATTTATGTGCAAACAAAATGAGTGCATCAACAAGTGGTTGACCTTTTTTAACAGGGACTTCTTGATAAAATTTTGCACGTGTATCTTCATACATATTTTCCGCCCAAAATTGAGTGGCATCGCTGTCGTGCGTGCCGGTGTAAACCACGCAGTTAGAATTTTTATAGTTTTTAGGAAGGTAGGCTGCATCGGCATCGTAAAAGGCAAACTGCAACATTTTCATGCCGGGGTACTGCGTCTTTTCCATAAGGTCGATTACGTCTTGAGTGATAAAGCCTAAATCTTCGGCAACAACCTTTAATTTAGGAAGAGCCTTATCTATTGCTTCAAAAAGTGGATAAGAAACGCCGTCATACCATTTGCCGTTGCGTGCGGTCTTTTCGCCATAAGGCACAGCATAATAGCCGGCAAAGCCCCTAAAATGGTCGATACGCACAATGTCGTAAAGTTTTGTTGCACGCTTAAAGCGGTTTATCCACCATTTAAAGCCCGTGGTTTGCATCTTTTGCCAATCGTAAATGGGGTTGCCCCAAAGTTGACCGTCTGGGGAAAAGCCATCGGGCGGACAGCCGGCAACAAGGGTTGGTGATAAATTTTCGTCAAGCAAAAATTCTTGCGGACTTGCCCAAACATCAACGCTGTCTAACGAAACATAAATGGGCATATCGCCAAGCACCACAATACCATTTTTGTGAGCATAATTTAGCACGTCTTGCCACTGACTTTCAAACTTGAACTGAATGAACTTCCAAAAGTCCATTTCGTCGGCAAATTGCTTTTTATATTTTTTAGCGTTTTCGTAAAACTTAAAATCGTCTTCCCAAGTGTTCCACGAACTATAATTATGTGTAACTTTTAACGCCATAAACAGCGCATAATCGTCAAGCCAATCTTTGTTTTTCTTGCAATAATCGACATATAGCCCAACTTTTTCAAATCTGCCATACGCCTTTGTAAGCATTTTATAACGGTTTTCAAAAAGCCAGCCGTAATTGATTTTATCGCCTGAAAACTCAAACTCTTTAAGTTCTTCACGAGTTAAAAGTCCGTCTTTATATAGTAAAACGGGATCGATAAAATATGGGTTGCCAGCAAAAGATGCTGGGCTTTGATAGGGCGAATCGCCGTAAGCGGTGGGGTTAAGCGGTAAAACTTGCCACACCTTTTGCCCGGAAGCCACCAAAAAATCGATAAAATCGTAACATTCTTTACCGAAAGCACCGATGCCATATTTAGATGGTAACATTGAAACAGCACAAAATACGCCTGCTTTATGTTTAAAGCCAAAATTATCCTTCATTTTTATCCCCTTTTTTTATAAAACGTAGGGCTATAAGCCCGTTATCAGCAAATTTTAAAAATAAGGGCAAATGTTTATAAGCCCTTATTTTAACAATTATTTATGCTTTTTTGCCTTAATTATTTGCTTAAATAGAAGCACTTAAATGCCCTATAAGTTTCGTATAAATCTTTTTTAGAGATTACTTCAAGTGGTGAGTGCATTGATAAAACAGGAACGCCGATATCGATTGTATCAATGTTGCGGTTTGCAACGTATTTTGCGATTGTACCGCCGCCACCTTGGTCAACCTTGCCGAGTTCGCCAAGTTGCCAAACGATTTCATTTTTATCTAAAAGCATCCTTACCTTGCCGACAAGTTCTGCCGCGGCATCGCTTGTACCGCCCTTACCGCCAGAGCCTGTGAATTTGCAAAGTGCAACACCACCGTTTATGTAAGTTGCGTTTGCCTTTTCAAAAGCGTCTGCATAAAGTGGATCATAACCGGCGGTTACGTCGGCGGATAAGCAAGTTGAATTCATCCTTACCCTATTTTTGTTTACACCAAAGTTTTCGCAAATTTCGTCGAGTAAGTCGTATAAAATTGAGCATTGTGAACCTGTTACGCCGTCAGAACCTGTTTCTTCTTTATCGGCGAGCAAGCAAAGGCAAGTTTCTTCGCTATCTTCGGTATCGATAAATGCGGTAAGTGCTGGATAACTGCAAACTCTGTCGTCATGACCGTAAGCGGAAATCATAGACCTATCAAGACCTAAGTCCCTTGCGTTTTGGGCTGGAACGGCGCAGAGTTCTGCAGACAAAAAGTCTGTTTCGGTAATACCATACTTTTCGTTTAAAAGTTTTAAAATGTTGAGTTTTACACCGTCTTTTTCCTCTTCACAAATGGACTGACTGCCGATTAAAATGTTTAAGCCTTCACCGGTAAATGCCGTTGCAAGTGGCTTTTGATTTTGTTCACGTGAAAGGTGTGGAAGAAGATCTGTTATGCAAAGTACAGGGTCGTCTAAATCATCACCGATTTTGACATCTACAACCTGACCGTCTTTTTTAACGATTACGCCGTGAAGTGCAAGGGGAATTGTTGCCCATTGATATTTACGGATACCGCCGTAATAATGGGTTTTTAAGTAAGCCATATCTTGCTGTTCATACAAAGGGTTTTGCTTTATGTCAAGCCTTGGCGAGTCAATGTGTGCGCCAACAAGTTTTACGCCGTCAACATTTTGGCCGATCCTGAAAGCGCAAATAGATTTTTGCCTATTGTTTAAATAGTACTTGCCACCTTTTTCAAGTTTGTCGCCAAACATGAATGGTTTATAGCCCTTGCTTGATAAAAGTTCAACCGCATACTTTACGGCTTCACGCTCTGTTTTAGCGTTATCCAAAAAGGCTTTGTAACCTTGTGCGTAATCATTGATTGCTTCTGTTTGTGGTTTTGCTGAAAGCGATACACGGTTATATGATAAATCTTTTTTTGTCTTTTCAAGTTCTTTTTTTGTCATAATTTTCACCTCGAGTTTTTCTATATTTTAACTGTGATTGTTTTTTTGTCTTTTGCCTTTTTCTTTTAAAGCATAAAAGCGAAAATATATTTTAGCACCGCAAAGCCATTTTAAAAGTACAGCACCCTTTAGAAGTTTCGCATACCACAATAAATTATTACAATAATATTGTAACACAAAATTAAACTTTATCAACGATTTTTTGAAAAGTTTTTCACATTTTTTAATTTGCCCTACGCATTTTAATGTTTAAGCCATTAAATTTAGGCTGATTTTTTTGCCAAAAAGTGGCTGTTTTCAACACATGGTGCTTTAAAAGGCAAAAAAATTGTTACCCTTTAGCCTTTTCGTCAAAGCCGTTTACCCAGCCAGAAAACTTGTAATAAATAAGGAAAATGATACTGCTTATTACCCATGTCATGGGATATGCTGGGTAGATATATGCGATATTGTGGACGATGTTCATAACGATTATTATGTAAATAATACGGACAACGCACCACACCAAAAGCATGACAAGCATTGGTACAAACGCCTTGCCAGAGCCACGACATACCGCCGCCACGCCGTGAGAAAATGCAAGCACAAAATAAAATAAACTTACTGTCCTTGCTTCTAACTTGCCAAGCCTTACGACTTCGGGTGCGGACTCGAAAAAGGCGATGAAATTTTCGGCAAAGATAAAATAGATTATACCGATTACGCCAGCCATGACCATGCACGCAATAAGCCCAAACCTTGCGCCCTTTTTTGCACGGTCTTTAAGCCCTGCGCCAAGATTTTGACCGACGAATGTGGAAATTGCCATTGTAAAACTGTTTATTGGCAAAAATGCAAAGCCTTCTATTTTACAGTGTGCGCCGTAAGCAGCCGTTGCGAACGCACCAAAGGAATTGATGTATTTTTGAACGATAACGTTTGCAAGCCCGATAACGGAATTTTGAATACCAGACGGCAAGCCGTACTTTATAATTTCGGCAACCATTTTGCCGTTTAGTTTTATCTTTTTAATATTGATTGTAATGACCGAGCCGGGATGCGAAAGTTTTATTACGCACAAAATTACGCTTAAAAGTTGGGATATGCCCGTTGCAACCGCCGCCGACCACACGCCAAACTTAAAGACTGCCAAAAACAAAAGGTCCAAGACAATGTTTGTAACGGACGAAAAAATTAAATAGTAAAGTGGGCGTTTGCTGTCGCCAACGGCGTTCATGATGCTTTGGCAAACGTTATACATAACAAGCGGAATACCGCCGATAAAGTAGTAACGGAAATATTCTATCGCTTCGGGCAAAACGGCTTCGTCTGTATCCATAAGCCTTAATAAAACGGGCGTTAATAAAACACCGATTAGGGTAAGTGCCACACCGCCGATAAGCCCAAGTGCCAAGTGGGTATGGACAGCACGCTCTACCTTATCAAATTCGCCAGCACCAAAGTGGCGAGAGATGACAATGCCTGCGCCCATAGATGTGCCCATGAAAAAACTTGTCATCAAAAAAATGAGATTGCCGGACGACGTAACGGCGGCAAAGGCGTTTGTGCCAAGCACCTTGCCCACGATAAAAGCATCGGCTGAGTTATAAAGTTGTTGGAAAAATTGACTTAATAAAATGGGAAGGGCAAAGGTTATCATAAGTGTGGAAATTTTGCCCTTTGTCATATCCTTTTGGTTTTTTGCTGTATTTACCACAATAGCCCTGCTTAAAATATTTTTTGGCTTTTTCACATTTATTTTACTGATAAAGTAAACTTAAATCATTATACTTTGTTATTAAACATATTTTAATAAAAATTTTGGGCTTATGCAACAAATTGTTGATACTTTTTAAAATTTATTTTAGATTTTTATTCCCCTTAATAAACTATCATATAAAATTACCCTATTTTTGCAGTAAAATTTAAAAAAAGTCCGCCTATAAGCCCGTTATCGCCCATTTTCACTTTTTTGTGCTTATCAAAAAAACAAAACCTAAAAGTCCCCTTTTACATTTTAAAAAACATAAAGATTAAAGCCTTTTAAATAAAAACAACTTTACTTTTACCCCTTTAATTTTCAAGGTGCTAAAATTGTCTTGACATTTTATGGTAATAGTTTATAATAGGTAATAAACTTAAGTTAAAGAAGGTTAAGAAAATGTTAGAACGTAAATATGCTGAATACGCAACGCAAAAAGCCGTTGAACTTTTGAATATAGACAGCCCCACAGGCTTTACCCAAAAGGCAACCGATTGGGTGAAAAGTCAGTTTGAAAGTTTGGGGTATAAAGCAACTTACACCGTAAAAGGCGGTGTTATGATTGAACTTGGCGGTGAAAATGAAAACGACGCCATTTTACTTGAAGCGCACACCGACACACTTGGCGGTATGGTCGCCGAGATTAAAAAGAGCGGAAGGTTAAGACTTACGAACCTTGGCGGTATGAACGCAAACAACGCCGAAGCAGAAAATGTAAGGGTTTACACAAGGGACGGAAAAGTTTTTGAAGGCACGCTTCAACTTGTAAATCCCTCCATCCACGTAAACGGCAATTATAACGACACAAAGCGCACCTTTGACACCACCGAAGTTGTGTTGGATGAAGATGTAAAAAGCGATGCCGAAACAAAAAAATTGGGCATTGAAGTTGGCGACATTGTGTGCTTTGAGCCACGTACAAGGGTTACCAAAACGGGATATATAAAAAGTCGTTTTTTAGACGACAAACTTTCGGTCGGCATACTTTTGGGGCTTGCAAAATATCTTAAAGATGAAAATGTAACCTTAAAGCGCAAGGTATATGTTTATGTAACCGTTTATGAAGAAGTTGGGCATGGTGGGGCTTCGAACACCCCTTGTGGCGTAACTGAAGCGGTAAGCGTTGACATGGGCTGTGTTGGTGAAGGGCTTACTTGCACGGAAAAGCAAGTTTCTATCTGCGCAAAAGATTCACACGGGCCATATTCTTACCAACTTGTTGGCAAACTTATTGATGCCGCCAAAAAGGCAAAAGCAGATTATGCCGTTGACATTTACCCACACTATGGTAGCGATGTTGAAACTACACTTTATGCTGGGGCAGATGTAAAACACGGGCTTGTTGGTGCCGGCGTTTATGCAAGTCATGGCTATGAAAGAAGTCATGTTGACGGCGTTTACAACACCATTTTATTGCTCAATCAATACATAAATCTATAACCTTGAATGGGAAATTATGACTTTTGAATTTTTTATAAACAGTTTTTTATTGGGCGTTGGGCTTGCAATGGACGCATTTTGCGTTTCGCTTGCCAACGGTATGAACGAGCCAAAAATGCCCTTTAAGCGTGCATCCTTTATAAGCGCAACCTTTGCAATTTTTCAAGGGCTTATGCCACTTATTGGTTGGCTTTTGGTACATATAGTACTTACCTACTTTAAAATTTTTGAACATTTTATACCGTGGGTCGCCCTATTTTTGCTGTGCTTTATTGGCGGTAAAATGTTGTATGACGGCATTAAATGTCAAGACTGCGAAAACTGCTGTTTGGTAACTTTTGGTGCAATACTTTTGCAAGGCATTGCAACATCTGTCGATGCCCTTTCGGTTGGCTTTACCATTGGTGAATATCAAATTGGTTTAGCCGCAATTTCTGCACTAATTATTGCCCTTACCACATTTTTATTGTGTTTAGTTGGCGTATTTATTGGTAAAAAGTTTGGTACAGCAATTTCTAAAAAGGCAACGATTTTTGGCGGAATTATTTTAATAGTTATCGGTTTAGAGATTTTTATAAAAGGTTTAATAAACTTATACGCTTAAAAATTTTGTCTAAATTCCATTAAAAAAGTGGCGATAACGGGCTTATAGCCCCACTTTTTAAAATTTTAACAAAAAAACAAAAGCCGTTTTATATAAACGGCTTTTTTAATTTTTCTTGACCATTTTATTTATAAAGTTTAAAAATTATATCAAAAAAGTACCCCTTCTTTTTAAAATAAGTTGCTTTTTTAAAAAATAAATATTAAACTATTTAAGGTGGACTTATTATGAGTAAGATTGATACTTATTACAAAAAAATGACGGAAACACCCGTCTATAAACTTATTTTAAAATTGGGTATACCAACGACCATTTCGATGCTGATAACCAACATTTATAACTTGGCGGACACCTATTTTTTAGGCACGCTTGACGAAAGTGCACAAGCATCGACAGGTATACTTTTTACATTGCAAGCGATAATACAAGCCATTGCGTTTATGTTAGGACATGGCTCTGGCACCTACTGTGCAAAAGCCCTTGCCGAAAAGGATACAAAGACGGCAACAACATATGTTTCGACAGCGTTTTTTACGGGCTTTTTGATGGGCGTACTTATCCTTATATTTGGTTTTATCTTTTTTGAGCCTATGCTTTGGGCGTTAGGTAGCACGGAAAGCATATTGCCACACGCAAAAGATTATGGACTTTGGGTTTTGATTTCCTGTCCGTTTATGATAACTTCCCTTATTTTAAACAACAATTTGCGCTATGAAGGCATTGCAATGTTTTCTATGATAGGTTTAACCTTTGGTGGCGTGCTTAACGTTTTGGGCGACTATATTTTGGTAATTAAACTTGGAATGGGTGTGTTTGGTGCCGGGCTTGCAACAGCAGTTTCGCAAATGGTAAGTTTTGTAATTTTGCTTGTCCTTTACATTTTAAAGGCGCAAGGCTCGTTAAAAATAAGGGCGGTATCCTTTAATAAAATTGTGTTTATAAACATTTTAAAAGGCGGACTGCCTTCCCTTATCCGTCAAGGCTTTAACTCTATTTCAAACGGCATTTTAAACAACATGACAAAGCCCTTTGGCGATGCGGCAATCGCTGCAATTACCATTGTACATAGGTATACGTCATTTGTTTTGGCGATAGGTATTGGCATTGGGCAAGGTTTTCAGCCCGTGGCATCCTTTAACTATAGCGCAGGGAAAATTAAACGTGTTAAAAAAGGACTTTTGTTTACATGGATATTTTCAACCATCGTTGTTGGTGTAATTTCTTTGTTTGGCATCTTCTTCTCTTCTAACATTGTAAGAATTTTCCAAGAAGCCCCAGAAGTTGTTGAGATTGGTAGTTTGGCACTTAAATTTTCTTCTGTTGGCTTAATCTTTTTATCATCATCCACATCAGCAAACATGCTTTTCCAGAGCATAAGGCGTGCAAAACTTGCTTCGTTTTTGGCACTGCTTAGATCAGGTCTTGTATTTTTGCCAGCAGTAATCATTTTACAAAACTTGTTTGGTCTTTTTGGTGTGCAGTCATCACAAGGTATCGCAGATGTTTTATCTGGGCTTATAAGTATCCCCTTTATGATACATTTTTTAAAGAATGAAAAAGACGATAACGACTTTTTAGATACCACACCAAAAGGCGAAGTTGATAATTTAAACGACAAAGAAAAAGAAACAACAACTTTTTAAAAAAACAAATAAAAAAACGCTTTAAGAAATAAACTTAAAGCGTTTTTTTTGTTAAAAAGTGGGGCTATAAGCCGATTATCCCACTTTTTTATTTTGGTTTTGGTTTTTGTTTTTATCTTTTTTTGAGTTGTTGTTTTGGGTTACTTTATTGTTATTTTGGCTATTTTTTTGCCAATTTTGTTGAGCGTTTTTATTTGTTTGCTGGACGTCTTTTTGGGCTTTATTGTCGCCACCTTTATTTCTTACAAAAAAACTTTTACCGCCTTTTATGCCGTCTTCTTTATTTTTGCGTTCGTTTTTGATGCCCCACTGTATAAACACAGAGAGTAATGCCATTAAAACGATAATGCTACCGAGCACTAAAAGTTCGGATAGTTCACGCACGATAAGTGTCCTTAAAACCTCGCTGCCGAGTTTGAATTCGAGCGCCAAAGAAACGCCTTCGGAAACTTCTAAACGGATATCCTCCCTACCATGACAAAGGTCGATCAATGATTTGATTACGGTAAAACAGATGATGCCGGCGGTGATTAGTTCGATAAAAATAACAATAAATTTAATTACGTATTCGTAATAAACATAAACATTTTGAAAAATCTCTTCCATTATTCCTGCCTTTCGTTAATCATACTTTTAACCTTCATAAGTCTTGTAAGTGCGCCCCTTTCGTTTTCACCAAGTTTTGAAGTAATGTATTTAATGGTTTCTTCTAATTGTGGAATCATAATGTATTCAAGTGCATTAACACGGCGTTTGTTGCGCACGATTTCTTCAGCGAGCATTTGTACCTTTTTTTCGACAACGGCAAGTTGAACAAGTACGCTTATTGCCTCGGTAATTTTTTTAACCGAATAATCGGCTTCACTTGTAACAAGTGCATAAGAATAGGGCATGCCGTCACGCTTTGTTTCTTGAACATTGATTTTTGGCACTAAAACATTCATTATGCTTTCCGTTTGTAAATCAAGTGCAAGTTGTGTTGAAGGCATGTTAAAAGCATTCTCTGTTTCCGCCTCGCCCATTAAAGCACGTGCGGAAGAGAATTCTTTTAAAGCATCGCTAAGCATAAGTTTTGCCTGTTCACGAAGACGTTTATTTTCTTTTATTATTACGGAAAAACGACGAATCATTTCGTCAGATTTATCCTTTAAAAGTTTATGACCACGTTTGGCTGTACTCAATCTTTGCTTGAGTTTTTTAAGTTCCATACGGGTTGGGTTTACATTAAGTCTTGCCATATCTACACTTATTTTACAATTATTTTTTGATTAAAAACCGCTGATAACGGGCTTATAGCCCCACTTTTTAAATTTTCACGCATTTTTAAAAAGTTTTTTGCGGTTATTTTTTTAGTCTTTTAAATACTTTTCGATATACTTTTCTTTAATACGTTTAAGTTCTGCTTTTGGTAAGATTTTCAAAAGTTTCCAACCTAAATCTAAAGTTTCTTCAATAGGTCTATCGGTGGTTGTACCTTGCGATACATATTCTTTTTCAAACTTATCAGCAAATTCTGCGTACAATCTATCTGTTGGGGTAAGTGCAGCATCGCCCAAAATTGCAGCGAGTTCTTTACTTTCTTTACCCTTAGCGTAAGCAGAGAAAAGTTGGTTCATTGTGTCGGCGTGGTCTTCCCTTGTCTTGCCGTCGCCAATACCCTTATCTTTAAGACGAGAAAGGCTTGGAAGTACGTCAATAGGTGGATTTATGCCATGTTTATATAAATCCCTTGACAAAATGATTTGACCTTCAGTAATGTAACCGGTTAAGTCTGGGATGGGGTGAGTTTTGTCGTCTTCTGGCATGGTAAGGATAGGAATTTGAGTGATTGAGCCTTTTTTGCCTTTTATCCTACCAGCACGTTCGTAAAGTGTTGCAAGGTCGGTGTATAGATACCCCGGATAACCACGGCGGCCGGGTACTTCTTTTCTTGCGGCAGAAACTTCACGCAAGGCTTCGGCGTAGTTTGTGATATCGGTAATGATAACCAAAACGTGCATGCCAAGATCGAATGCCAAATATTCTGCACAAGTAAGCGCCATACGTGGCGTTGCGATACGTTCAACCGCAGGGTCGTTTGCTAAGTTTGTAAATAAAACCGTCCTTTCGATTGCGCCCGTTCTTCTAAAGTCGTTGATAAAATATTCTGCTTCTTCAAAGGTGATACCAACGGCAGCGAAAACAACGGCGAATTTTTCGCCCGAGCGTACTTTTGCTTGACGAGCGATTTGCGCAGCAAGTTCAGCATGGTTTAAGCCCGACATGGAAAATACAGGAAGTTTTTGTCCCCTAACAAGGGTGTTTAAACCGTCGATTGCCGAAATACCCGTTTGAATGAATTCGTTTGGATAGTCCCTTGCGGCCGGGTTAATGGGCTCGCCGTTTATATCCATCCTTTTTTTAGGAATGATTGGTGCACCGCCGTCCCTTGGGTTGCCCATACCGTCGAAAACTCTGCCGAGCATATCTTCAGATACGCCGAGTTCTTGGCTTCTGCCTAAAAACCTTGCTTTTGAAGTGGAAATCTGCAAGCCGTTTGAAGATTCGAAAAGTTGAACGACAGCCTTGTCGTCTTTGACTTCTAACACCTTGCCCATCCTTACTTCGCCATTTTGTTGGGTAATTTCAACAAGTTCGTTATACTTAACGCCCGAAACGCCCTCGACAAGCATAAGTGGTCCAACGACTTCTTTAATTGTCTTATATTCCTTAAACATCTTCTCTACCTCCACGAGCAACGGCTTTTAACTCGGTAATAAGTTGAGCAAGCACTTCGTCAAGTTGAGCGATATCGGCTTCTTCAGTATACTTTGCCCTACCGATTTTTTCGATTGAAGGAACGCCTAAAATTTCGTCAAGTTCGGCATAACTATCTACTGCCAAATTTGCGTATTCGTAAAAGGCATGTATGAGTTTTATCATTTTATATTGCTTTTGAAGGGTGGTGTAAGTGTCGATTTCGTGGAAGGCGTTTTGGTGCAAATAGTCTTCCCTTATCATCTTTGCAGTTTCCATTGTAATACGGTCTTTATATGATAAGGAATCCATACCAACAAGCCTTACGATTTCGTCAAGTTCGGCTTCTTCTTGCAAGATCTTCATGGTGAATGTGCGAAGTTCTGGAAAGTCAGTTGAAACATTTTCTTTATACCATTCAGCCATTTTATCTGCGTAAAGTGAGTAACTTACAAGCCAATCAATCGCCGGGAAGTGGCGTTTATACGCAAGCGAAGCGGAAAGCCCCCAGAAAACCTTTACGATACGAAGGGTTGCTTGTGAAACAGGTTCTGACAAGTCGCCACCCGGCGGTGATACTGCGCCGATTGCGGTAACTGAACCGATTTTGTTTTCTTTACCTAAAACCTTAACGATACCTGCCCTTTCGTAAAATTCTGCAAGACGTGAAGATAGGTATGCAGGATAGCCTTCGTCGCCGGGCATTTCTTCTAACCTACCGCTGATTTCACGAAGTGCTTCCGCCCAGCGTGAGGTAGAGTCTGCCATGATTGCAACAGAATAACCCATATCCCTAAAATATTCTGCAATGGTGATGCCTGTATAAATTGAGGCTTCACGTGCGGCAACGGGCATGTCTGATGTGTTGGCGATTAAAACTGTACGCTTCATAAGTGGCTCGCCCGACTTTGGATCTTTAAGTTCTGGGAATTCGTTTAATACGTCGGTCATTTCGTTGCCACGTTCACCGCAACCAACATAAACGATGATTTGAGCATCCGCCCATTTTGCAAGTTGGTGCTGAACGACCGTTTTACCACTGCCGAAAGGACCGGGTACCGCTGCGCAGCCACCCTTTGCAATGGGGAATAACATATCGATTACCCTTTGACCGGTAACCATTGGCATGTCTGGGGAAAGTTTTTCTTTATACTTTCTTGCACGCCTTACAGGCCACTTTCTTAACATTGGGACTTCGATATTGCCCTTGTCCGTTTTAATTGTAGCGATAGGTTCTAACACGGTAAACATACCGCTTTTGATTGAAACAAGTTGACCGCTTACGTTTTCAGGGACCATGATAGAGTGGCGCACGATAGAGGTTTCTTGAACGTAACCTAATTCGTCGCCGGTGGATAATGTATCGCCCACTTTTGCGGTGGGGATAAAGTCCCATTTTTTGTCGTGGTCAATATTGTTTACAACAATCCCACGTGAAATTCTGTCGCCGTACTTTTCAACAAGTTTATTAAGCGGTCTTTGAATGCCGTCAAAAATGCCTTCGATAAGACCGGGGGATAGTTCTACCGACAATGGCGAGCCTGTTGATACGACCTTGTCGCCAACGCCAAGCCCTGCCGTTTCTTCGTAAACTTCGATTGAAGCCTTATCGCCACGAAGTTCGATAATTTCACCAATTAAACCTAATTCGCCAACCTTTACAACGTCGAACATCTTTGAGTCGGCTAAATTTTCAGCGACAATAAGTGGACCTGCGACCTTAATGATTCTGCCTTCTTGCATTTATTTGTCCTCTCTTCCAAATAATATGTCAACGCCCAAAGCACTTTCCATTGCCGAGCGTAATAATTCCATCCCTAAATCGCCCTCGCCGTCTGGCACGGGGATTATAATGGGGTAAGCCGTTTCGTTAAACCTTTTTAAGTATGCGGAAAGTTCCCGACAAAAACTGTCGGTGATAAAGATAACTGCATACTCTTTTGCAAGTTTTCTTAACGTTTCACGGGCCTTTTCAGGACTTGATACGGTAAATGCGTCAACACCGCCGGCTTTGAATGCCAAAATGTTGTCGCCACTACCGATAATAGCCATTTTTCCTGTCATAATTTATCCTTATACCCACATACGTGGTGAGTTTTACAACTTTTTAGGCTTTACCTAAATATTTTTTAACTTTTGCAAATTTTTGTTTTTTAAGTAAATTTTACTTTTATTTTAACTTTGGTAACTATCACGAAGTTTTTGTTTAATGCTTTCTTTATCCACACCGCTACGCAAACTTACCATGATAAGCCTTACGTTTTTTATGTCGGCTTTGCGGTAACAAACGTAAAGCAAATATGGCTCTACCCCACGATTGAAAAACCTTGTTTCTTTTAACGTTGAAAGGTTGTAACTTTCGCTTAACTTTTCAAAATTGACAAGCGGACTGCCCATTTCTGCCACAGCCTTTTCGATAAAGGGATAAAGGGCGTGGCGTTTAAATGCCTGCAAGATTTTTTGCTTATCTTTACCGATTAAAACCTCTTCTAACCCCTTGTTTAAAGTGTTTGACGGCAGTTTTAGATTGTAATATTCTTCTAAACTTTGCGACCTTAAAATTATTGAGATGTTTTTTAAATCTATTTCACGATTGATAAATTTTAAGGTTGTGCTGTTTTTGACCAAACGCCTCATTGCAAGATACATATTTGTTGTAAAAATTGTATCAATCATTGCGCCTGTTGGGGTGGTGGTTTCGAAAAGTTCTAAAGCGGTGGTAAACGCCTTATTGATTTCTTTAATCTTACAAGGCTTGCCTAAAAGGGCATCTTTTAATTCGTCGATAGTTAAAACGCCTTGGTGTGTTAAATATTTTTGCTCACTAAGCCCCAATTTTTGGCACTTCAAAAGTGCCTCTGCGTTTATAAAATCGTAGGGCAATAAAAAGTAATTATTTACACCGCCTTTGGGGGCGTATTCTTTTATGAAGTCAATTAAATCTTCTTCCTCATTATAAAGTAATGTGGATATATCGGCGTCTTCCGGGCTTTTTTGTGAAAAACCAAACTCTCGCAAAAGTTTTAAACTGTCTTTATAACTTTGCGCATCGATAAGCCTTTGATATTTTTCCTTGCCGAGAAGATACTTTTCACGAGATTTGCATGACGCATCTATAAATAAAATATCTTTTTGCATGTTAAATTAGTCGAAAAGTTTTTCCGCAACGTAAGTTTCATACTTTTCTTTTAAGCCCATAATAATGGCTTCAAAACTTACGTTTATATCTGCATTTTGACTTTCAATAGTTACACCGCCGTTAAAGTCGCCACCATCTTTTATCTTTAAATCAAGTTCTTTAACGATATCAAATGTCATAACTTCGTTTGCAGTAAACGGGCAGTTTTTTGCCAAGATTACCGTTGAGTTAGAAGTGGCGTTTTCCTTTATTAAACGTGTAATAACCGACCTATAGGCCGATTTATCGAGATTATTAAGTTTTTTAAGCGCATTGTTAAAAACGTCATCAACCGCTTGCGTTTTGGTGGATAGATAAAGTTTTTTGCCGTCTAAACCTGCCAAAACAGACCTTCTTTTAAGCATTTCTTCTTGCTCTAATTTAAAAGCCTGCTCGTTTTTATCCAAGTTTTCTTTGGCGAGTGTTTGGGCTTTATCTACAACGACTTGATAATCGTCATCCGCCTTTTTTGTAACTTCAAGTTGATAGTTTGTTGCTTCGCTTAAAATCTCTTCAATGATTTTATCTTTTCCATCCATGATATTATAAAAGCATGATTGAGATAACTAATGCCAAAATAGCGTATGTTTCTACCATTGCAGGGAACAAAATAAGTTTACCGGAAATCGTTTCGTTTTTAGAAAGTGCTAAAATGCCGGAAACTGATGTTAACCCTTGTAAAATTGCTGATAAAAAACCAACGATTGTTAAGGGAAGTACAGCGAAAAATACGCCCCAGCCTTGTGCAGCCGTCATTGTTGCTTCAAGACCGCCAGCACCCAAGATTGCAAGTACGAAACCGTAAATACCTTGTGTTGCGGGAAGAACTGATAATACGAGTACTTTTGAAAACTTTTTGCCGTCTTCGCTGAGTACGCCTGCCGCCGCAGTACCTGTTCTCCAAAGCGCAAATGAACTGCCAGTACCGCACAAAATAACGCAAAGTGCTAAACCGAGTAAAGCTATTGTTTGACCTTCCATAATTATTTACCTCCGATTGTTTCCAATCTATTTTTTTTATATTTTTTTTGGCTTTCGCCTTTTTATATCTTTAATATTTTTTGACTTTTTTATTTAATATTTTTTAAACCTTTTTTAGTAAAATGTGGGGCTATAAGCCCGTTATCGCCAACATTTTAATTTTTATCGGCAAAGTAGACATTTTCAAATTTAGTGCCGAACGGGCAGAAAAGTTCGCCTTCGCCTTCGTAAAATCTTCCGTAAAATTCGATGTATTGTAACCTTGAATCGTGAATGTAGGCACCGAGTAAGCCCATTACTAAGTTAAACACATGCCCGACAATAAGTATTAAAACTGCAACAATACTCATTGCGCCGTGCATCATGGGAAGTGCCATATTTGTAACAATGCCGGCAATTTGTGCGCCCGAAAGCATTAAACCGTAAAGCCTTGCGTAACTTAAAATATCCGACATATAGTTTATCAAGCCGTACACCGCTGAGAAACTTTTTGTAACCTTACCAAAGCCCTTTGCGTGTCTGCCGGCGGTCAATGCGCCGACCAAAACGGAAACGGCAATGATGATAACTGCTGGCATCGTAAGCCCCGTTGTAAGCCCTGCCATATCCACCACTAAAAGGATAAGTCCGCCCAAAAAGACTGCCCAACTTACGCCGTCAAAAATGCCGTCTAAGATATGACCGTCTTTAAAACTTTGTGCTGCCTTTAACAATAAACTTGCCATAATTTGCACAACGCCCATACCTAAACTTAAAAGAAGTAAGGTAGGAACGGATATGCCAGCGACATTTAATTTGTGGTTTATAGCGTCTGGCATGATTGGACTATCAAGAACGCCAAGCCCACGCAATAAGCCGTAGCCAAAGAAACTATCAAACAGCACGCCAAACAAAACGGTAAACACACCGCCAAAAGCGATGATGTTTGAAAGCCTTGCTACGCCCGTATCACGACCAATTTTTTTAGCCATTAAGATACCGCCCACAATCATAACAAGACCGTAACCGATATCTGCCATGATAAAGCCCATAAATATGCTGAAAAAGATCATCATGACAAAGTTTTGGTCTATTGTGCCGTATTTTGGTGGCGAGTAAAGGTTTGTAACAAACTCAAACTGCTTAGTAAGTTTTTTGTTTTTCATGAGCGTTGGTGCGAACTCATCTTTAGGAATTTCGGTAAATTGAGTAAACACCATATCGCTTACACCTTTTACAGCCTCTTCTACCCTATCGGTCGCTTCGGTTGGAACGTAAGCATCAAGGATAAAAGTGCTGTCTGTCTTTTCAAAGCCATGTTTATCACGGCTTAATTCAAGTTCAAAGCGATACCTATCTAAAAGGATTTTCATATCCTTAAAATCTTTACGTGCTTCGCTGATTTTTTGGTCGCACTGTAAAAGTTTTTTGTCGATAATTTTAATTTGCCTATCAATTTCGTCAACCTTTTCTTGTGCGGTAAAGTCGCCCGATAAATTTGTCCTTGAAAAACCAACCGCCGTAAGGTTTTGCAAAATTAAATTTTCATCCTTTTGTAAGCACACTACGCTTAAAACTGCGTTTTGTGCATCTTCACACTCTATATAAGCCTTACAAGGAAGATCTAATTCTAAAAAGGCATTTGCCGAACTTGGCTTTAAAGTACCTAAAAATACCCTTGTTTTTGCAGTATCTAAAAAGGCGGAAAATTTTTGTTTTAGCCCGATAAACGGCTTATAGACCGACTTTTCGCTTTCAAGTTTAGCACGTTCCACCTTTAAATCGTTTATCGATTCGTAAACTTCATAAACGGTTTTTATAGTTGGCTCTAAAGTTGTTTCGAGCGAAAGTGCGTTTACAAACTGGTCATAAGTTACGCCGTAAACTTCTTCTTTTAAGGGGGCGACATCTTTATTTTCTTTAGAGATGCGGTTAACATTACTAAATAAAAAATCGCAAGCAAAACTTAGTTTGTCGAATTTTTCGGCAAACCCGTTAGTTTCTACTTGCGAAGTAATATCACTTTCGTTAGATATAATTTGAATTGCGCATGTCTTGTGCAGTGCGGAAAGAATTTTTTCTTGCTCGCTTTTAAGTCCCACAAGTTTCATGCGGGACATTTTAGCAATCGCCATTTAAAACCTTCCCTACTATCTCGTCTGCTAATTTATTTATCTGTGGCTGTTTGGTTTGGTAAAGAGCGTCGGCATCCACCCTTGCCTTTTCTAACACGCCGTCATATAAGGCATCGGCTTTTTTGTTTGTATCTTCTTTATACCTTGCCTTTAAACTTTTTATTTCGGCTTCGTTTTGCTGTTTGATTTGGTCAGCAAGGGCTTCGGCTTCCTTGTTTTTTTGAAGGGCGTAACTGTCTGCACTAACCCTTATTTCTTCGGCCTTTTTTTCAGCCACCTTGATTTCTTGTAAAACTTGTTCTAACATTTGCCACCTATTTAGCCGTGTTTTGGCTAATAAAGTATATACATATCTATAATACCAAATTTTGCTCATTTTTTCAAGACTTTTTGGAAAATTTTTATTTATTTTTACAACTTAAAAATTTTTGTTTTTAATTTATCAAAATTATTTTAGTTTGCGAACTTTTTATATCTTTTACGACTTTTTATGCGTAATTTTAGCAAAATTTTGCCCAAAAACCGCTTAAAAGATAAAATCTTTTGATTTTTTTACTATAAATTGGCGAAAATATATAATTTAGTTTACTTTTTTTATGTGTTGTGGTAAAATTATAAATCATTATTTTTAAAAAGGAGTTTTTAAATCAAATTATGCAAACCGACCCAGACCCTTTACCTGACGGTATAATTGTAGTACAAATTGTTGTACTATTGCTACTTATTTTGCTTTCCGCATTCTTTTCGGCAAGTGAAACTGCATTTACTTCTATCAACCGCTCACGCTTGAAAACACGTATGCAGGATGATAGGCGCACCCCCGCCCAACAGAAAAGATCTGAAAGGGCGCTTAAGATGTATGAAGATTACGATAGGATTTTATTTACACTTCTTATCGGCAACAACATTGTAAACATTACCGCATCAACCATTGCGACCATTTTATTTATCAACTTGATGAATAATAGTTCGGTTGCACCAACAGTTTCGACCATTGTGCTTACTGCGGTTATACTTATCTTTGGTGAGATTATGCCAAAGACTTTGGCAAAAGAAAGACCTGATGCCTTTGCTGAAACATTTTCAGGACTTATCAAAGTGTTTGTTTATTTGTTGTGGCCCATCTGCATTATCTTTACGGGGCTTAAAAAAGCAGTTGTTAAAATTTTCAACCTTAAAAAGAGCGAAGGCGTAACTGAAGAAGAGATTTTGAACATCGTTGAAGAAGCAAGCGAAGACGGGGCTTTGAATAAAAGCGAGTCTGAACTTATTTCTAACGCCATTGAGTTTCATGACTGCGAAGTTGGCGAGATTTTAGTGCCACGTGTAAACATCGTTTCCGTTTCCGTTGATATGCCAATGACAAAAATTAAAGACATATTTTTGAAAAACGGCTATTCACGCTTACCTGTTTACACCGACACCATCGACCACATTATCGGTATGGTACACGAAAAAGACTTTTTAAATTCGTTAGACCGTGGCGACAAAACCATTATGCCCATAATCAAAAAGGTCTCAATCGCAACAGAACACATGAAGATTTCAACCTTACTTAAAGTTTTCCAGAAAAACAAAGTCCATATGGCGGTCGTTGTTGACGAGTACGGCGGAACTTTGGGTATTGTAACCTTAGAAGACGTTTTAGAAGAACTTGTTGGCGAAATTTGGGACGAACACGACGAGGTCGTTGAGTACTTTGAAAAGATTTCAGACGATACCTACCGTGTTGACGCAAATGCCGACCTTGGCGACTTTTTTGAACTGTTTTCTATAGAGGCTGAAGACGATGACTTTGACTCTCAAACGGTTGGCGGTTGGGTTGTTGAAAAAT
Organism: uncultured Clostridia bacterium; assembly: GCA_944363645.1. Classification (GTDB taxonomy): domain Bacteria; phylum Bacillota; class Clostridia; order Christensenellales; family Borkfalkiaceae; genus UBA4636. Next base: position 65,241 of record CALVUR010000002.1, read on the forward strand.
TGGGCGATATGCCTAAACGCAACGCATCCTTTGATTTTGAACATTTACATATTGTTGTAACACGCTCAAGTCAACGCAAAGTTAGCGAACTTAAAGTTGTGGTTTTAGATAGCGATGCTTCTTCTAAAGCCGAAACGGAAATTTTAGAACAGGAAGAAGAACTTCCTAAACAAAACTAATTTAAAAAATTAAGGCTACCTTTTGGTAGCCTTTTTTATTTTTCTTTTCGCCTATTTTCTTTTGTTTTTTTGGTTTATTTTTTGCCCTTTTTTTGTTTTGATTTTCGCCTATTTTTGCAAATTTTAGTGCGATAACGGGCTTATAGGCGGACTTTTTAATATGTAAAGGTCATTGTCATTTGGTATGAAAACTGCTCATTTTCAAAATTGACCTTATAAAAATTAACGGCTCTATCGACATAATTTATCTGCAAGTTTGCGCTTATTAAACCTTCATCTTTAGAAAAAAAGTTAGCGATTTTATTTTCTTTAACCGTTGCAAAAAAGTTGTTGCCGTCTTGAATTTTACCGGTCAAATAACTGCCCTTTAAATTGTAAAAATTAAGGTTTAAATTTTCAAGTTCGTAACTATTTTCTTCCATGATAAACTTATTTGGTGAAAGTGGATCGCTGTTAAGTTTAGTTGTTAAAACTTTTACCGCATAGCCGTCATCTTTTTTGGTAATTTGTGTTTGACTTCTATAAACGTTTTCAGTGCCGTCAAATTGGTTTAACACAATTTCAATTTTACTTGCGTTATAACCAAAATTTAAAGCACGTTTTGCCTTGTTTAGTGGGCTATAATAAACGCCAAAAAATGTTGTAACTATACCGCCCAAAACGGCAACAACGCTTATTAAAATTATTAAAAGTTTTTTACTCATTTAATCACCTTTATAAACCTTATTAAAAGTAGTGAAAGTAAGCCAAAAAGCGAGATATCTATACCGACAAGTGAAGAAACCTTACTGTTTGCAATGCTTACACCCTTTAAGTAATTTTGATAATAATCGTTATACATAGCGCAATATGTGTCGATAACGGGCTTATAGGCTGAGTTTTCGTTGATCTGTGCCCAGTCGCCATCATTTAAACTTGCGACAATTTGGTGCGCCTTAGATAACTTTAAATATAAATCATTATCCTCATTTAATGTGACATTTAGCCTATTTATATCCTCTTTTACGCTTTCGTAAGCCCAAAAATACGATACATACCCGCCTGTGTAGTTGTTATCTATTATCTCAACCACTATTTTATACTTACCGGGCGAGAGATAATCACTTAAATTACCAGATAAATCAAAAATGCTCACTTTAAGGGGTAAATCATACCCAAAAAGTTGGGCTATAGGTCGGTTTTCGCCAATTACGATAAAATTTGAATAGCCAAAATCTACACTTAAATTATCGCTTAAATCTGCCTTTTTTACAACAATTTGATAAGAATTTTCGCCGTTTTTAAATTGATATAGATGGGAATCTAAAATTGTAACAAAAACCCAATACGTACCCGCCCCATTTATGAAATTTACGGGCAAATTGCTATCGTTTTCAACAAAATAATATTGAACGACAAAGGAATTTTGCGTTGCCAGATTGTGTAAATTTTGAAGATTTTTTTGATAGTCAAAGGGCGAAAAATCTTGCCCATTATAGGTAAATTCTTTAACTAAATTTACAAACTCGATAGTAATTTTTGTAACTGTTAACGTGCCAAAATTTACCGATAAATTATAATTTTCGTTATCCCAAGTGGCTTTGATAATGTAATTGCCGACTGCGTTAAAATTGCCAAAAAAGTTGGAAGATAGTGGCAAACTTTCACCTTCATTATAAATTTGATAATTTAAATTTAAGTTGTCGCCGTTTACTAACTCACCACTTAAAATGGTGTAATCAATCCCCGACAAAATTTGTGATAAAGTGCTTAAAAAGTTACAACTTAAGTCTTGAATTTTTACACTTATATCACGCTTTAAAATTGTAAAAACAGAGTGGTCGCCAAAGTCGTAATTAAAACTTACGTCATAATTATCGTTTATCGCTTTTGCCGTGATTTTATATTCCCCTACATTTTCGCCGTGAGCCCTTGTTGCGCTTGCGATATCGTAAACGTTTTCGCCGTAAGGGATATTTTGCGCACTTAAAATTAAACTATCGCCGTCGCCATAAATTTTACTTGTGCTTAAAACGTCAATGGTGATGGGTCTTTTCAAAATGGTAAGACTTGCATTTACAAAGTCCACAGTGTAATTTGCATTTATATTGTTTGCGACAATTTGGTATTTGCCCACATTTTTTGCGTTTACACTTAAACTTATTATATCGCCTATATCGTCAAAAATGTAACCGCTTATAACTTTTGCGCCCAACGTAAAAGTGTCGCCGTAATATGCGGTGGTGTTTTTTACCGCAACGGTGATATTGCGTGGCAAAATTTTGAACACATTGTTTATAAGGGTAACGTCATATTTTTGGCTGTCGTAAATGGGGGTGATATTGTAACTGCCCACCGTTTCGCCCATATCGCGAACGAGCGTAACAACGCTTTGCAAGTTTTGATTTTTCAAAGTGCCTTTAATAAGTTTTGCAAAAAGCGGTTTTTCTATATCGCCATAAACCTTGCTTGTTGTTTCGCAATCTATAGTAATAGGTCGTGGCAAAATTTGAAGATTATAGTTTAAACTTTTTACCGTAAAGTTTTTATCGAGCGACTTTGCCCTTATCAAATCTTGTTCAAGGGTGAATTCAAAAATATCGCCAACCGGGACATCAACTGTATACTCAATTTTTGGCAAGTCGTCGCCGTAGTAAATTTTTATATCGCCAAGCGTTAAATTTACCGCACAAGGCGTAATTGTGAATTTATATGTTTTAGTAAATTCGCCAGCAGTAACAACAACTTTGTATTCGCCAGCATCGACCATTTGCGAAACTAAATTTTCGCCCATGTAAATTTGAGTTGAAAACTGAACCGCCTGCCCCGTTTTATCCTTTACCGTAAGGGATATTTTTATAGGCGTGCCGTCATACACTTTGTTAAAAATGGTTGCACCAAAGTCCACGATATATTCGCCGTTTACAATATCAAGCGAAAAAGCCGATACATATGCCGAGTAATTGATATCGTCAGTTATCGGCACAATTTTATAGGTGCCAAGCGATAATTTTTGCGAAAAGTTGCCCGATAGGTCGATTATCGCCACAGTTTTGTCGCCGTCAAGCACGTTATAACACAAAATACAGTCATCGTTGCCTTGCAAAAACTCGATACATACTCCGTCTTGAGAGTTTATATCAATAACGCAATCTTTAATCACAATATTTACCGACTTTTTAACAATTTCATACGTGCCGTTTATAAATGTGATATTGTAAAATGGGCTTAACGCTTTGCCGTAAATTGTGTAAAGCCTAACATTATCACCCCTTTTGGCGGTTGTAAAAAGTTGATAAATATCGGTATCGCCATCCACCAAATTGCCACTTATTATGTTAGCAGTGAGCGGTTTTATATCTTCACCATAAGCCGAACTTTGGTTATCAATTTTTAAAGTTATTGCCCTACTTTTTACTGTGCTAATTTGCTTATTTAAACTGTAAGTTGTATCTTTAAAATTGCCAACATAACTTGCATTTGCCAAAATGGATGCGCCGTCAAAAGTGTAATTTGATAAACTTACTTCGCCTTGCGTTTTTTTACCTGATATTGTGGTAAGCGTTGCATCTGCCACACTATCGCCGTATTCTATCAAAGCCGATAAGCCACAAACGATATCAAAGTAAGATAAATCTAAAAAGCCGTTTATAAATTCGACTTCTTCATACGACAGTAAATTTATTATATTTTGGTATTCTTTATATAAATTTTGGGCGTCATTTATGATAGAAAGTGAGTCTATAAGCCCGTTAACGGCATTTTTATGGTTTTTAAGCGTGTCTGTTACAAAGTAAAATTTTGCGCTTAAACTGTTTACCAAAATAAACTTTTCATGGGTAAAACTTGCCGATAACACATATTCACTTTGACCATATAAGGTGGGCAAAATGCTTACCGTTTGACTTTTACCGCCGTAAAAATTTATTACCATATCAACGGGGTTTAGCACGTCATAAACGGTAAAATTTGTATCTTCACTAATTTTGACATTCTTTATAACCTTATCTAAGACGATGGGCGTATCGATTGTAATATCAAAAGTGTTTATGCCATTTTCTTTTTCAACCGTAAAATAATTTAGCGGACTTTCGATTTCAACGGTGGCGTTAAACGTGCCGTTTGTATCGGTGTAATAATTAGTGCCGTTTACATTAACGCAGACATTTTTAACGCTTTCGCCAATGGTTATATTTAAGTTGTCATAAAACTTATTATCTTGATAAATTAAGAAGCGACCGCTATATAAATTATCGACCGAAAATTGGACATTTTCACTTGTCGTATCGCCATATTTTATGCTGTCATATGTAACAAAATGTTGCGAAAACGGGCTTATAGCCCAACTTTTGTAAGTTTTATTTTCAATCAACTTGCTGTAACTGTTTACCCCAAAAATTTGCGCATCAAGGGTAAAATCTAACTTTGCAGGAAAGTTTAAATAATCAAAACCTTCACTTAAATTTACACTTAACTTTGCCCCTTTGTGCGCCGTAATCGTTGCGGACAAACTTTGCGTTTGAACGATGCCTGCAAAAGTGCCAAAAATATTTAAAACGCCATTATTTATAAAACTTGCAAAACCGTTAAAGCCATTATCTATTAAACTTGCGGTGTCCGGATAAAAATAACCAAACCTATCTAAACTGTGCAAGTTGCTGTATACGGTAAGTGCGCCATAAACATTTAAAGTGCCGTTTAAAATGTTAAAGTTTGCGCCCGGCAAAAGTTTAAGTTTTGCATTTTCGCCTATATCTAACATACCACTTTCAAGCACCAAATCGTAGTTATATGGTATTGGGAAAAACCTATCTTTTGACGAGTAAGTTGTGTTATTTATTAAAAAATCTGTCGGGCAAATTTTAGCGTCCGCATTTATCTTAATGGTAGTTTTAATAACGTTTTTTAGACTTCTTACCCCGACCGCCGTCTTGATTGATTTTGAGTAGTCATAACTAAAATTGACTTTACCACTTAATAAGTTTATCAAGCCGTTTTTGCCCAAAAACTGAACACATACTTGACCGTTTAGCGCATACATGTTTGCGCCGACATGAAAATCGGCGCCATCGCCAAGCGGTAAAATAAAATATTCGTTTACTAAAAAGTTGCCCAAATTGTAACAATTAACACTGTCATCTATATTATAAAGGTCTGGAAAATAAATGGGCGCATAAAGGTTTCCAAACACATTAAACGTTGCACCGCTTGTCAAAGCGTAAACATATACCGAGCCGTAAACATTTATATTGGCATCGATAAAAATGGGCGCATTATCTAAACCGATGTCGTAAACATTTTGACTGTCGCCGATAATAAGCGTGCCGTAAACATCGATATTTACCCTTTTTGAAAAAGTTAAGTCGCCAGTTTTTGGATCAATAATTATTTTGCTATCGGCACTTACAACTATATCGCTATCAATAGTGCCGTTAAGCGTTTTACTTGTAATATTTTCGTTTTCTTTAATAACTTCACTTTGTAAATTCACGCTATTTTCGCCAAAAAGTGGGGCTATAAGCCCGTTATCGGCAAAAACTTGTAACGCATCCAAAGAAAAAAGTTTTACAAAAAGCGCAAAGACAGCACACAAAATAACTGCTAATATTAAGTTTAAATTTTTCCTTTTACCCATATTTCCACTATCTTTTTAATATTATAAATTTATAATACATAACTGTTTTTGTCTTGTCAATATTTTAAAAAAGCCCCGCTGTTTTTGCGAGGTTTTTATTGTTTTTTGTAAAAATAAAATCGCCAAAGTCTTTTGTTTGTTGATTTTTATTTATTAGTTTTTATTCGACAGTTTTAATTATACCCCTTTTAAAATTAGTCCTTTTTGTCGTCTTTGGTGTTTTCTAATTTTGAAGGCTCGTCATTTTTGTCGGTATCGATATCTTTTGATTTTTTGTTTAGCCTGTTTTCAAAAAACTTTTTGCCGTTTTCAAGAAGGTATTTGTTAAGTTCAAAGACGATTTCGCCCGGACCTTTTAATGAAAAGACAAAGTTATACCTTTCTTTTAAGCGTTCTTTTTGTTCCCTAATGTTGAGTTTTAAATGTTCGTACTTGACAACGACGTCGTTTTGTTTTGCCCATTTTTTGATTTTTGCGACAACTTGAAAAGAGTAAATGTTATCCAAAATAAACATGCCAAGCAAGATGCCGTAAACAAAGTAAGACACGGGATGAGTTGCCAAAAATTGTACCAAGTTTAAAATGTGTGGGTGTAAAAAAAGGTTGTAAACTGCACCGATTGCGCCCCAGATAAGGGTGAAAAGCGGACAGATTATGCCTTGAATGTTGCCCCATTGTGTGGAATAGTCCCAAAGTTGAACTTTAAGCCCCTTTATAAAGATAAGCCCTGTAACGTATTCAAGCAAGGTCATGACGATGGTGATAATGAAAATGAGTAAGACCTTTTGCCAAATTATGTTTTGAATAAAACTTAAATCGATAAGAGATAGCCCAAACAAAATGAGAAGCCCTGTGCCGTATAGTGGAAGCCACGGACCGACCAAAAAACCGGGGTTTATCCATTTTTTATGGGCGAATCTTCTAAAGAAGAGTTCTAACACCCAGCCAGCCGTTGCACCGATAAAAAATATTTGAACGATGATAATTAAATAAATCATAACTTACCTTTTTTTCAATAAAAAAAGGCATTTAGTGTGTATACGTAGTGAGTTTTACCAATTTTTTGCCTTTTCTTTTGCGTAAAAATTTTTAGTTTTTTAAATTAAAATTAAATCTTATAAAGCCTAAACTTTTAGATTTTTCGGCGATTATAAAGCGTTGTAAAGAGATTGAACAAGGTCAACAAATTGTTCAGGGTTGTTAAGTTCGACCTTCATTTTAATGTTTACAGCGTTTATCAAAACCTCTTTGCCCTTTTGCTTTATGTCAACCAAATCTTCAAGTTTGATTGTAGTGCATTCGGTATTGTTTGCCTTACCGCACGCAATAATTTTGTCGTTTGTCAAAACGATAGTGTAATTTCCAAGCCGTACCGCCTTTTTGTAAATGCAGATGCCCCAATAAATTTCTGGAACGATATGAACGATTAAGCAGAAAATGGAAATGATGATGGTTACAACGGTGTGAAGATCTGCAATAATTTTGCTGAAAAGTGAAGAACTAAAAATAAATGCGTCCGCACCGATTGAGATGATTGCACATAAAAATAGCAAAACAGTTTCTATATACGGACTTTTTAGCCTTTTTGGTTTTACGATTGCCACTGGTTTTGATACGCTTGTTACGATTGCAACGGGAAGATCGTCTTCTAAACGAGGGTTGTCGCTTAAAAGAAAAATTTCTTGCTCGTTTTCCTGTTGAACTTTTGTTTTAAATTCGCTCATTTTCTATCTCCTAAAATTTATCAACTTTATTTTGTAACTTTTTATCGCCATGCTCTTGCAATTACATAACCGCTTTTATATAACCGCTTTTATATAACCGCCAATATATAACCGCTTTCACATTGCGAAAATTTGCGCTTTTAGATTTTGCTAACTTTTAATGCTGTTATCAAAACTATTAAGCCCTAAAAGATCTTTTATAACTTCGCCAGCGATAATCATGCCGGCAACGGGCGGAACGAAAGAAATGGAACTTGGTGTGCGCTTATCTTCGCACAAGGGCTTTTTTGGGGTTTCTTTTGAGTAAACAACTTTTAAACTTTGCATGCCCCGTTTTTTAAGTTCATTCTGCATAACTTTTGCAAGCGGACAAACGCTTGTTTTATAAATATCATCCACCAAAAACTTAGTAGGATCAAGTTTGTTTCCCGTGCCTAAACATGCGATAACGGGCTTATAGGCCGACTTTGCGCATTCTGTAAGCAAAATTTTTGAAGTTACCATATCGATACAATCGACAACGTAATCGTAACTGTTAAAGTCAAACTGATCCTTTGTTTGAGCGTTAAAAAAGATGGGCTTTTTTATAACGTTTATTTGCGGATTGATATCTTTAAGCCTACTTTCGGCAACGTCGGTTTTAAGCATGCCGACGGTGGAAGTAAGTGCAAAAAGTTGGCGGTTTATGTTTGTAATATCGACTTTATCGCCGTCGCAGATGACCAAATTTGTAACGCCGGCACGTGCCAACGCTTCGACCGCAAAAGAGCCAACGCCCCCCAGCCCAAAAACTGCGACAGTTTTATCCTTTAAAATAAGTCTTTTATCTTCGCCTATTAAGTTGTCCTGACGATTGAACCTATTCAACAATTTTGCCACCACTGATTTTGAAAATTTTACAATTATTAAGGTCGAAAACCTTGTCGTCGATATGCGTACAAGTAACTATTGTTTGTATGCCTTTGACACTACTTAACAACCGTTTTTGACGGTTTAGGTCAAGTTCGCTCATGGCGTCGTCTAAAATAAGAACGGGGTATTCGCCAAAGTGCTGTTTATAAATTTGAAGTTCTGCAAGTTTAAGAGAAATTGCAGCCGTCCTTTGCTGACCTTGTGAGCCGTAATTGCGCACATCTTCACCGCTGACGGTAATTTTTAAGTCATCCCGGTGTGGACCAAAGGAAGTGTAGCCTAAAACCACATCCTTTTCCATATTAGATAAAAGGTTGTCCTTTATAAATTGACAAATTTCTTCTTTTGTGTCTGGGTACTTTGTGGTAAGCGAAACTTGCAAACTTTCTTTATTGTCGGTAATGTATTGATGGGCATCGTCGGCAAGCGGATTTAACTTTTCAACATAATTTTTTCTTGCCAAAACGATTTCGGAAGCGTAAAGGGCAAGTTGCTCATCCCAGACGGGCAAGGTGTCGTAAACCATTTCCCTGTCGCTGTCTTTTAAAAGGTTGTTGCGTTGAAGCAGTATTTTTTTGTAATAGTTGAGTGCGGAAAAGTACTGCTTGTTAAGTTGTGAAATGGAAATATCCAAAAACCTGCGCCTATCTTCAGGGCTTTCTTGGACAAGTTTTAACTCGCCGGGGTTAAAAAAGACGGCGAAAAGATTGCCTAAAAGTTCTGAAACCTTTTTGGCTTCTTGACCGTTTACGGTAATTTTTTTATTTTTGTCGGCAAAGTACTCTATTTTAGAAGTTACCGTACCAAAATTTGTTTGGGCTTCGGCAAAGATATCACAATAATTTTCGCCGTAGCGTATAACTTGTTTATCACGCTTAACTTTTGGGGAATAACCCGTTGCCAACAAGAAAACGGCTTCGGCGACGTTGGTTTTGCCCTGTGCGTTTTCGCCCACGATTATGTTTAGCCCGTTAGAAAATTCAAAATTTTCACGAGTGTAATTTCTAAAATTTGTAAGTGATAATTTTTTTACAAACATTTAACTTTTCTTTAACTTAAAAAACCTTGATTTTTTTTGTTATTTATAATACAATAATTAGAGTATATTTATATTTTATTTTTCGACTTAAATTTAGCGATAAAAAAATTTTAAACGCCACGAAAAAGGGCTATCGCATACATAATATTGTAGCACATTACCCCGCTAATTACAATAACTAATGGGTTTTTTGGCAAGAATTTTTGCAAAAAGTGTCAGTAAATATTTACTTTGGCGATTTGGTATGCGATAATTAAAGCAGGCTTTTGTTTTTTGATTATGTTTAACGTAAGACTTGCGACAAAAAAAGATGCACAAGAAATTTTGGCACTTTATAAAACTTTACTTTTTGGTCCTGCCGATTGGGATGACGATTATCCGAGCATAAATACCATTAACTTTGACCTTTTAAATAACGGTCTTTTTGTAATGGAAGATGACGGTGAAATTATTGGGGCGGCATCCATTGATAACGGCGCTGACGTTGACAATCTTCCCATATGGAATTTAGATGTAACACAATCAGCAGAACTATCAAGGATATGTATTAAAAAAGAGTATCAAAACAGGCATTTAGTGGCTGTTTTATTAGACCATGTGTTTAAAACGCTTAAAAACCGTGGTAAAAAAAGTGTACATATTTTGGTAAAAACATGACATGTGGGCGCAATAAAAGCATACACAAAAATTGGCTTTAAAAAGGTTGGCAACTGCCATATGTTTGGGCGTGATTTTGTGGGTATGGAAATGGCTTTACAGTAAATTTTGTAAAACACGCATAAGATTTGACAAATTTTAAAACCTTAATAAAAACAAAAGCAAAACATAGATTGATTAAACAAAAGCACTAATTAAAAATTATTAAACCATATTTTGCTGACATGCCGTTTGTTGGAAAATTTAAAACGCAAACGGCATTTTACACCGCAAAAAAGCGAAGATAAAAAAGGATAGTTATGGAAAATTACGAAATTCTTTGGAAAAAGACAGTTGAAGAACTTGAAAAAAATGTGGCAAGAATAACATATTCGACCTACATTGAAAAGGTAAAACCGGTTGACCTTGTTGGCAGTACTTTGATTTTACGCACGGAAACTCAACTTTTTGCCAAGCAGATTTCACGCCTTGCGGACAAAATTATTGACGCAATGAAAAAGGCTAACACAGGGCTTACCGACTTTCAGTTATATGTAGGCACTGAAAGTGAGCCTGTGTTTTCTTCTGGCAAAGAAGAAGATTCTATTGCATCGCCAATAGACCCTAAATATACATTTGATTCTTTTGTGGTTGGTAGTTCTAACCGCTATGTTCACGCTGCGGCAAAAGCAGTTGCGGATGACCCCGGCAATAGTTATAGCCCACTTTTTATTTACGGGCATACAGGTCTTGGTAAAACGCACATTATGCACGCCATTGCAAACAAAATAATGAAGGATAAGCCTGAACTTCACGTTTTGTATTCCACTTGCGAAAAGTTTACTAACGATTTAATTAACACCATTCGTCAAGGTAAGGCGTATTCAAGCGGTGGTGAAGAATTCCGCTCTAAATACAGAAATGTTGACGTTTTGATTATTGACGACGTACAGTTTTTGGCGAAAAAGCAGTCCACACAAGAGGAATTTTTCCACACATTTAACGAACTTTACGGCAAGAAAAAACAGATTATTTTATCTGCCGACTGCCCACCTGAAGAGATTGAACTTTTGGAAGAAAGGCTTGTAACACGTTTTAAATGCGGACTTTTGGCACAAGTTTTGCCACCCGATTTGGAAACAAAAATTGCAATCGTACAACAAAAAGCGACAGAGAAAAAGTGCATGATAACGACCGAAGTTGCCACATTTATTGCTGAAAACAGCGCAGAAGACGTAAGGTCTTTAGAAGGGCTTTTAAACAAGGTCATTTTTGCAGCAACTTTGATGGAAACGGACATCAACCTAAATTTGGCGATGGAAGCACTTTCGCTTTCAAGCACCAACGACACACACGAAGATGCGCTTACGCCAAGCCTTGTAATTAACACCGTTTGCAATTTTTACAAGATTTCTAAAAACGACTTGCTTAGCAAAAAGAAAAACAAGGAACTTGTTGAGCCAAGACAGATTTGTACATACCTTATGACAGAATTACTTGACTTGCCACTTGTTTCTATCGGCGAAGCGATGGGCGGAAAGGACCACACGACCATTATTTACACACGTGATAAAATTGCTGCCCTAATAAAAACCAACCCAAAAATTGCAACGGAAGTAAGCGATTTGAAAAATCTTATTCTTAAAAAATAAGCCCCTTATCCCCTGTTTTTGGTGCAAAAAATGGGCTAAAACTCACACATGGTCTATCAAAAGACCAAAAATTTAAAAATTACTAAACCAAAAAAACTATATAAAAAATTACTATTATGGAAACTTTTTTCGTAGAAGACAACTTTGATGCAATAGTTGTTGGTGCTGGGCATGCTGGCGTGGAAGCGGGGCTTGCTCTTGCTAAAAAAGGACATAAAACTGCCCTTTTAACGCTTAACCCTGACAACATTGCGTTTATGGCATGCAACCCATCTATTGGCGGAACGGCAAAAGGACACTTGGTGCGTGAAATTGATGCGCTGGGCGGTTTTATGGGCATTGCCGCAGATAAAACCATGTTGCAGATAAAAATGCTTAACCGTGGCAAGGGTGCTGCCGTACAAAGTTTGCGTGCACAAAGCGACAAAAATTATTACCACCGCTTTGTAAAAAGCACGCTTGAAAACACTGAAAATTTAAGAATTTTATCTTGCGAAGCGACCGAAGTTTTAACGGAAAACGGACACGTTATCGGGGTAAAGACGGCTTTTGGCAGTGTTTTGTACGCAAAAACCGTTGTGCTTTGCACGGGTGTTTACCTTAAATCACGTGTGGTTGCCGGCGAATGGTTTAAATACGCTGGGCCGTCTGGATTTGAGGCAAGTAACGGCTTAACACAAAGTTTGATTGATTTAGGTTTTAGCGTGCGCAGATTTAAAACGGGTACGCCTGCACGAATTGACGGAAGAACTGTTGATTATGACAAAATGGAACGCCAAGACGGCGAAACAAATGTTTATCCCTTTTCATTTTTATCACCACGTGTACCAGAAAAGCAAACGCCTTGTTATTTAACTTACACCAACGAGCAAACGCACAAAATAATACGTGATAATTTGGATCGTTCACCCCTATTTAACGGTATGATTCAGTCCACCGGTCCAAGATATTGCCCGTCTATTGAAACAAAAGTTTACCGTTTTAAGGACAAAGCACGCCATCAAATTTTTATTGAGCCGGAGGGTGCAGACACCAACGAAGTTTATGTACAAGGCATGTCGTCATCGCTACCACACGATGTACAAAAAGCCATGTATAGGTCGATTAAAGGCTTAGAACATTGTGAAATTGTGCGTTATGCTTACGCAATAGAATACGACTGTATTGACAGTTTGGACCTTTTGCCGAGCCTTATGTACAAGCGTGTTGAAGGGCTTTTTACCGCCGGACAAATTAACGGCACAAGCGGTTATGAGGAAGCAGCTGCGCAAGGGCTTATTGCAGGCATCAACGCAGGCTTATATTTAGAAGGTAAATCGCCTTTGATTTTGCGTAGAGATCAGGCTTATATCGGTGTACTTATTGACGACCTTGTAACAAAAGGCACTGATGAGCCCTACCGCATGATGACTTCACGTGCGGAGTACCGCATCTTTTTGCGTCAAGACAATGCCGATTTGCGCCTTACCGAGATTGGGCGTGAAGTTGGGCTTGTTGATGATTATCGCTATGAAGTGTTTAAAAAACGCCAGCACGATTTGGAAGTTGCCAAAAAAGAACTTACCGTAATGCGCTCACCTAAGGACGTACACGATTTTGTAACAAAATATGGTGGCGACTTAAACAGCGGTATTTCTTACGAAGGCATGGTAAAGCGTGGCATACCTTTAGAAGACATCAAAAAGGAATTTGGTGCATTTAATGATTTGCCTTACGACATTTTAGAAACCATTGAAACGGATGCAAAATATCAAGGGTATTTAGAGCGTGGGCTTGTGGAAATTGAGCGTGCAAAACGCCTTGAAGAGAAAAAGTTGCCAAAAGACATTGATTATGAAAAGTTGGATGGGCTCAGGCTTGAAGCACGTGAAAAATTGCAAAAGGTGCGCCCACTTAACTTGGGTCAAGCCGGAAGAATTTCTGGCGTGAACCCAGCAGATATTGCAGTTTTAATGGTTTACTTAAACAAATAACAAAATCACAACTAAATAAAAAATATATGAAAAAATATGAAAAAGTGGGGCTATAAGCCGGTTATTCCCTGTTTTTATTACTACACGGAGGACACAAAAAGTGGAAAAGCCTGTTGTTATAGGTATTGTTACAAAGCACTTTAACAAGGATACTTTTTACGGTTGGAGTTGGATGAGGATTTCAAACAACCTTAGATACGCACTGACAAAAAACGGTGCGCTTTGCATGGGCATTTTACCCCAATCGAAAAATTTATACTTTCAAGAAGTTGACGAACATGACGATACGCCTATGTCTAAGGAAGAACAAGATAACTTTGTAAAGTTTATCGACATGTGCGACGGCATTGTTTTGCAGGGCGGAATAAATTCTTGCTACTACGAAGAATTTACCGCAAAATATTGTTATGAAAAAGACATTCCACTTTTGGGAATTTGTGCTGGCTATAACACCATGATACGTGCTTTGGGCGGAACGACAGTTAAACTTATAAACGACGAACACGACCGCCCATTTTCGCAATATGTGCATAGCGCAACTGTTACGGACGAGAATAGTTTGTATTATTCTATCGTGAAAGAAAAGACCTTTATGGTAAACAGCATTCACCAATACATTGGCGACAAAATACCGCCACAATTAAGCGTTGTAAGTTTGTCTTGCGACGGTCAAGTTGAAGTTGTTGAAGCAAAGGACAAAAAGTTTTATCTTGGCATAAAACACCACCCAGAACTACTTTGCGATATTGACGAAAAGCAAAACAGAATTTTTGAAGCATTTATAAAGGCTTGTAAAAAATAACATAAAAGGGCGACTTTTTGTCGCCCTTTTTTTCATTAAAAATTATAAAAACTAAACAAAAAGTGGGGCTATAAGCCGATTAACGGCAAATTTTGTCCCACTTTATTTTTTTATTATTTACCCATTTTATTTAAGCAAACCGCCGTTTGACTTGCGATTTTTGCGTTGTTTAAAACGAGTTTTATATTGGCTTCTAAACTTGTGCCACCGGTGATATCTTTTACTTCTTTAAGTAAAAATGGTGTGGTTTCCTTGCCCTTGATACCTAATTCTTTAGCCTTCATAAGAGCACTTTCGATGGCGTTATTTATGTAATTTTCGTCCATAGAATATTCTTCTGGGATGGGGTTTGTACAAAGTATACCTCCCTTTAAATTAAGCACGTCATGGGTGTAAATGATTTTTGCAAGTTCTTCAGGGCTTTCGACGGTGTAGTCAACCTTAAAGCCACTTTTCCTTGTGTAAAAGGCAGGAAGTTCTTTTGTGTTGTAACCGATAACGGTAACGCCCTTTGTTTCTAAATATTCGAGCGTTAGCCCTAAATCGAGAATAGATTTTGCGCCGGCGCAAACAACTGTTACGGGGGTGGATGAAAGTTCTTCTAAATCGGCAGAGATATCCATAGTGGTTTCTGCCCCCCGGTGAACGCCACCTATACCGCCCGTTGCGAATATTTTAATACCAGCCATGTGCGCAATCATCATGGTGGTTGTAACGGTGGTTGCGCCGTCTAACCCTTTAGCGACAAGTGGCGCTAAATCACGGCGAGAGGCCTTTGCAATTTGAGTGCCCTTTTTACCAAAATAATCTATTTCTTCTTTGGTAAGACCAACTTTAAGCCTGCCACCGATAATGGCAATGGTCGCTGGGACTGCGCCGTTTTCCCTTATGACGTTTTCAACCATAAGCGCAGTTTGGGCGTTTTGTGGATATGGCATACCGTGTGAGATAATAGTAGATTCAAGCGCAACAACGGGAAGTCCGTTATTTAATGCGTGTAAAACTTCTTTTGAGATATCTAAAAACTGATTCATACCTATACCTTTAACCTTAATTTTAATTGTGTAACCGCCGTCAAAAAAACATTTGGCAAAAACAAGAAAAGCGCACACAACTTACAATAAAATTATACTATCAACGAAAAATAAAATCAACAAAATTTTTAAGGCTTATAAAAAAGTTAGGTAAAATTCCCCCCTTTTAAGGGGCAAAAAAGGACAACATTTAGTGAAAAAAGTTTGCAAAAAGTGGGGGCAAAAATAAAAAATGCGTATTGACCTGATAAAATATGTATGATATAATAATAGATACGAATGTTATAAAAAAATAAGTCCCAAAAAGCATTCGGTTTAGGAGGGAAAATGAAAATCAAAAATTTGGTAAGCCTATTTTTATGTCTTATCATGGCAGTAAGCGTTTTTGCTATTACTGGTTGCAAAAAAGAAGATGAAACATTAAAGCCCATTACCCCAACCTTAAAAGATGTTAGTTCTGACACCTTATATGTAAAAAAGGTAGAAGGCTTGAAAGAAGACTTTGTAATGGGTATGGATGCCTCAACGGTATTAGCACTTGAACAAAGTGGCGTAAAATATTACGACTTTGACGGCACCGAAAAAGACGTTTTTGAAATTTTATCAAACAACGGCATTAACACAATACGTGTACGTGTTTGGAACAACCCATTTGACAAAAATGGTAACGGTTATGGCGGTGGCAACTGCACAATAGATACTGCGCTTGAAATTGGTAAGCGTGCAAACCAATACGGAATGAACTTAATGGTTGACTTCCATTATAGCGACTTTTGGGCAGACCCGGCAAAACAAATGGTACCACTTGCATGGAAAGATTTAGAGATTGAACAAAAAGCACAAGCACTTTATGATTATACCATTGAAAGCATGACAAAGTTAAAAGATGCCGGTATAAGAGTAAACATGGTACAAGTTGGTAACGAAACAAACGGTTATTTTTGCGGTGAAAAGATTTGGTTTAAGATGCAACAACTTTTTGCGGCTGGCTGTAAAGCGGTAAAAGAAGTTTACCCCAACGCATTGAGAGTTTTGCACTTTGCAAACCCTGAAAAGATAACAAACTATAAAGATTACGCTAAAAAATTAGATTACTACGATATTGATTACGATGTATTTGCATCATCATACTATCCATATTGGCACGGCACACTTGAAAACTTGTCAAGCCTACTTGGTGAAATTGCAACGACTTACAACAAAAAAGTAATGGTTGCAGAAACATCTTATGCTTTCACAGCAGAAGATACAGACTTTTCATCAAACACCATTGGTGATGGCGGTACGTTTGTTAAAAATTACCCCTTCTCTATTCAAGGTCAAGCAAACAGCGTAAGAGACGTAATTGAAACTGTAAACAACATACCAAACGGCATTGGCGTTTGCTATTGGGAAGGCACGTGGATAACTGTTGGTACAAACAGTTGGGAAGAAAACAGCGCAAAATGGGAAAAATATGGTTCTGGCTGGGCAAGTTCTTATGCGGCAGCATATGATCCGGGCGATGCTGGTAAATATTATGGCGGTTGTGCTGTTGATAACCAAGCATTCTTTGACAAAAACGGTAAAGTGCTTGAATCATTAAAGGTTTTCGCACTTAGTTATAAAGGCAACGTTGTTGAAAATAAACCAGACGCTTTAGAAGATGTAAACATTATCTGCGACTTAAACGGCACACTTGTTTTACCTGAAACTGTAAACGCAGTAATGCTTGACGATTCTAAACAACCCGTAAGCGTAACATGGGATATCACCCAAGAAGAAATTAACCAAATGTACGCTGGTGGCGTTAAAAAGTACGAAATTTTAGGTGTTGCCGGCGGTATGACTGCACACTGCTATGTTTCAATGGTTGAAAAGAACTTTTTAACAAACTATAGTTTTGAAGACGACGAAAACGCAACCCCAGTACCAACCGGCTGGACGGTAATTGCAGATAACCCTTGCGACGAACTTTATGTTGAAGCAAAGAAAACCGACAGTTTAACAGGCGTAAATCACTTCCACTTCTATGGCAAAGCAAACAACTCGGTTGACTTTTCTTTAGAACAAAAGGTTGAAAACTTGCCCGCTGGTAAATATAAATATTCTATCTCAATAATGGGTGGCGACGGCGGTACAACCGAAATTTATGCTTATGTAAAAATTAACGGCGTAATTACAATGACCGCTCCACTTCAAATCACCGTTTATGAAGAATGGCATACATCTTTAATTACCAACATCGAATATAACGGCACAGACGAACTTGTTGTTGGTATTTATGTAAAATGTAGCGGTTCTGGTAACGGCGCTTGGGGTAAAATTGACGACGCATTATTGAACTCACTTGCTGAATAATCGGCTTATAGCCCCACTTTTTACAATTTTTGTAAAATTTTATATGTAACTTTTATTTGTAAATTTTTTTAAATAAAAAAATATATAAAAGGACCTATTTAGAAGATGAAAAAAATTATTTCGCTTATTTTGGCAACGCTTATGACAGTAGTTTGTTTTGCGTGTTTAGGCGGTTGCGCTAAAGAAAAACTGCCCCCACAAATTGACCCGACGGACGACGATTACAGAGTATTTTATCAAATCTTTGTTGGCTCGTTTTCAGATTCTAACGGCGACGGCATTGGCGATTTGCGTGGCATCATTAACCGCTTTGATTACTTAAATGACGGCAACATAAACAGCGGTGAAAGCCTTGGCGTACAAGGTATTTGGTTATCACCTATCTTTAGATCGCCTTCATACCACAAGTATGACGCACAAGATTATTACCAAATTGACCCAACCTTTGGCACAACGGAAGATTTAGTTGAACTTATTAACCTTTGCCACGAAAGAAATGTAAAGATTATACTTGACCTTGCAATCAACCACACTTCGGACAAAAACCAATGGTTTATTGATTTTTGCAAAGCAAGGAACGCAAACGACACGGCAAGTCCTTACTTTAACTATTACACCGTAAAGACTGTTGACCAGTTTGACGGCAACAAGTATGCGAAAATCCCCGGCTCACCTTTTGGCGAATATTACGAAGTAAACTTTTCAAACGACATGCCCGAACTTGACTTTGACAATCAAGCGGTAAGGACGCAAGTTGTTGACATTGCTAAACATTATTTAGACCTTGGTGTTGACGGCTTTAGGTTTGACGCAATCAAGTACATTTATTACAACAACACCCAAAAATCTGCAGACTTTTGGGCTTGGTACATGCAAGAACTTAAAGAGATTAAACCTGACATTTACACCGTTGGTGAATGCTGGTCTGGTGATGGCGAAGTAATTGAGTATTATCCTGCACTTAACTGCTTTAACTTTACAACATCACAAGCGGACGGTGCTATTGCTAAATCTGCAAGGGTAAACATGTCAACGGGTAAAGTTTTACAAAAAATTGACCTTTACACCAACTATGTTACGGAACATGTAAACTCTATAAAAACACAAAACCCCGATGCAATGTATATCCCATTTATTGCTAACCACGACTTAGACCGTGCTGCTGGTTATTTATCGCCAACCACCTTCTCTGCACAAATGGCGGCAAACCTTTACATTTTATGTAGTGGTTCACCATTTATCTATTACGGCGAAGAAATCGGCTTAAAAGGCACACGTGGCGCATCAGCAACCGATGCAAACAGACGTTTAGCAATGCTTTGGGGCGATGAAGATACCGTAAAAGACCCAGAAGGTGCTGACTTTGACGCTAAAAAGCAAACAAACGGCACAGTTAAGGATCAACTTGAAAACCAAAACAGCCTTTTGAGATATTATCAAAAGGTAATTAGATTCCGTATCGAGTACCCGGAAATACCACGTGGCGACTATGCACAATTAATACTTGGTAAAGATTATGTTGGTGGCTTTATTATCACCTATCAAGGCAAGACATCTTATCTTATCCACAACACGTCAATGAACGAAGAAGTTGTTGATTTAAGTGGCTATGATGTAAAAGAAATTGCTGGCGCAATTGGTAATAACCCCAATGTAAAACTTGACGGAAAAACCTTAACAATAAGTGGTCAAACAAGCGTGCTTATTAGATAAAAAACACTTGTTTTTGGGCTTATAGCCCCACTTTTGACAAAAATTTAAGGCTTGCTTAATTGTTTTAAGCAAGCCTTTTTTATCGACTTTTTTTAATTTTTTAAACCCACTTTTTTAAACATTTTTTTAATTTTGTCTTTTATAGGTTTACAAAAAAAGTAATAACACATAACCAAAACTTTAACACGCATTTTAAAGGTTTAATAAATAACAGCACAAAAAAAGCGCACCCGTTAAAAGTGGATACGCTTTTTGAATTATTTGATGTCAGCTTATTCGCTAACTACTTCTTCGTTGGCTTCTTCGCCCATTACTTCGCTATATAAATCTTCCCTTGTTAAAAGGTTTTCTTCTGTAACCGGATCGAAGAAGTGCATAACCTTACCACGGAAGGTGATTAAAACCTTAGTGCCGGTAACAAGAGCCGAACGTTGTTCTACACTGATATCAACGGTTGGTACCCTTACAATGAGTTCTTCACCACTTTCGGTTACAACGTGCAAGTGGATTTCGCTACCCATCATTTCGTTTACCAAAACGGTACAAACGATTGAGTTTGGATTGTTGCGGTTTGTAAGGTCGATATGTTCCGGTCTTACACCCAAGATGATTTCTTGTGATTGAACATCTTTTTCGTAAAGTTTTTGCGCTTTAATACCGTCAACAGGCATTTTAACGCCGAAAGCCATAACATAATAGTTATCGCCTTCCCTGATCAATTCTGATTTGAAGGTGTTCATCTTTGGTGCGCCGATGAATTCAGCAACGAATAAGTTATCAGGCCATTCAAAAACTTCGTTAGGTGTGCCAACTTGTTGAATGAAACCGTCTTTCATGATAACGATTCTGTCGCCCAAAGTCATAGCTTCGGTTTGGTCGTGAGTAACGTAAATAAAGGTTGAGTCAATTTTTTTACGAAGTAAAATGATTTCAGCCCTCATTTGGTTACGAAGTTTAGCGTCAAGGTTTGATAATGGTTCGTCCATTAAAAATACCTTAGATTCTCTTACCATAGCCCTACCGATAGCAACACGTTGACGTTGACCGCCTGAAAGGGCACGTGGACGACGTGTTAAATATTCGGTAATACCCAAGATTTCAGCAGCGTTTGTAACACGTTTATAAACTTCGTCTTGAGGAACTTTTTTGAGCCTTAATGGGAAAGCCATGTTTTCAAAAACGGTAAGGTGTGGATAAAGCGCATAGTTTTGGAAAACCATTGCGATATCCCTATCCTTTGGTTGTAAATCGTTTACAACAACGCCGTCGATTTCGATAGTACCGCCAGAGATTTCTTCAAGGCCGGCAACCATACGAAGTGTTGTAGATTTACCACAGCCAGAAGGACCAACGAAAACAACGAATTCTTTATCCTTAATTTCAAGGTTAAAATCTTGAACGGCTGGCTTGGCATTTTTTTCATATACTTTTTTAACATTTGTTAATTTAATAGTAGCCATATTTTCACTCCTTATCCTTTAACGGCGCCGCCTGTGACACCTGCAACGTAGTATTTTTGTAATAACATAAATAAAACTGTGATTGGAACAGCAACAACAACACCGCCTGCGCAGAACATTGTGTAGTTTGTAGCCTTACTTTCTTCGGTTGCGATCAAGTTTTGTAAACCTACGGCAACGTTAAAGCCAGCGGAAGAGTTATGCGCAATGTATTTTGCCATAACGAAGTCGCCCCATGGTGCCATGAACGCTGTCAAAATTGTGTAAATTACGATAGGTTTAGCAAGTGGCATAATAATCTTATAGAAGATTTGGAAGCGTGTTGCGCCGTCTATCCTTGCTGCTTCGTCAAGGGACTTGGAAATTGTATCAAAGAAACCTTTAGAAACATAGTAGCCCATACCGGAACTTGCTACGTAAACCAAAATTAAACCGAAAACAGAATTTTCACCTGTCATACCCCAACCGTTTAAAAGGTTGTAGATCAAAATCAAGGTTAAAAAGCCTGGGAACATACCTAAAATGAGCATTAAGTTCATCAAAGATTTTCTGCCACGGAATTTAAAGCGTGATAAAACGTAACTCATTGAAAGTACGAAAGCGGTTTGTAAAACTGAAACGGCTAAACCTAAGAAAAAAGTGTTACCCATCCATCTTAAGAATTTAGTTTTTGTAAACAAGTTAATGTAGTTATCAAAGCCCCATTCTTTTGGAATTATGTAACCAACTTGGCTGGTACTTTCAACACGGAAAGATTCCAATAAAATGCAAACAAAAGGAATAAGCCAGATTATTGACATAAGACAAAGCACAACATAAATGATTGTGTTTGAAATTCTGTTTTTAATCTTTTGTCCCATATGGCGCTTAGCAGGTTTAAATTCAACTGCTGTTGCGCTTTCTTTAACTGATTCAGCGGTTACTTGTTCTTGAGCACAATAATCTGCCGGGGGCATTAAATCAATAACGTCATGCCTTTCTTCTTCAGAAAGATAATTAAATTCAAGTATATCTTGACCTTTGTATTCGTTCATCATGAGAAGTCCCCCTCACGTCTGTTAGACGGTAAAATGTTGTAAACAACAAGTGAAATGATTGCAACAACCAAGAAGATTAAGATACCGATAACTGAAGAAAGTTTGTAGTTTGCTGATGCGCCGGTTGTCAAGTCGAATAACCAAGTGATAAGTAAGTCTGTATCACCGGCGATTGTGCCGTCAACAATAAGTTTTGGATTGTCTGGGCCACCACCTGTCAAAAGGTAGATAATGTTGAAGTTGTTGATGTTGCCTACGAAACTTGTAAGTAGGTATGGACCTGTTACGAACAACATGTAAGGAAGTGTAATTTTGGTGTATTGTTGCCAAGCGTTAGCACCGTCGATACGAGATTGTTCATACAAATCTTGTGGAATGTTCATCAAAATACCCGTTGTAATGAGCATTAAGTATGGGATACCTACCCAAATATTGATAAGGATAACCATCATCCTTGGAAGCCATGGGTTTTGTCCCGTTTCGCCCCAGAAGTGAATGATATGTTCTTTATCAATAATGTTAAGTTTAAGTAAAATTCCGTTTACAACGCCGTTGTCGGCAAATAAGTTGGAAACGTAAAGTAAAGAAATAAATTGAGGAATAGCGATTGTTATAACCAAGATTGTACGCCAAACCTTTTTAAGCCTTATACCTTTTTTGTTGATCATCATTGCAACGAACATACCAAGGAAGTAGTTTGTAAATGTTGCAAAGAAAGCCCAAATAAGTGTCCATGCAAGAATTTCACCAAAGGCAAAAGTCTTACCACCGCCAAAATCGAGCAATAAATTAAAGTTCTCAAAACCAACCCAAGTAAATAAGTTTGCGTAACCATTACCGGGGTGAGATGCGTCATAGTTAGTGAATGCAACCAAAATCATGAAGATAATGGGCATAACGGTGAATACCAAGATACCAATGAGTGGTAATGAAAGCAATGTTTTGTGGAATTGATCGTCTAAAACGGCTTTCATATCCTCTTTTGTTGATTTTACTTTTCTACCAGAAGCAAGAATTTCTTCATTTATACGGCATTGTTTGATGTTTACACGCCATGTGTAAATGAATGCAATAATAAAGAAGATTGTTAATAAACTGTAAAGTAAAATTTTGAATGAACTATCGCCAGGGATTGTTGTTTCAACGGTATCATCAAATACAGGGTTATAAACATCTTCAGTGGTGGGTAATTTTGTACCAAGTGTACCAAGTTGACTTAACCAATGTGCACCGGCAAAAATCATGTAAATAATGAAAACTACCTCAAACGCAAAGAACAATAACCCACGTAGCCATTGACCAAACATAACACTGCCAAACCCCATAACAAGGAAGGAAACCCTTGTTTTCCAACTGCCATTTTTAAAGGTTTTGACAATATCTACGCAAGTATCTGCGATTTTTAAGCCTATCGCTTTGATAAAGCCCCATAATTTAAGAAAAAGACCGACAAACCATTTTGGAATTGCACAGAAAAAACTTGCAAGTTTATAACCGATCTTTTGAATTTTGGAAAGCTTTAAATAAGATAGCGTATCTAATTGCTTCATCTTAACCTCTTTACCTTATATTTTTTAATAATTTTATTTTTTAAGACAAGCCCTCGGGCTGATATTAACAACCCGAGGGACATCTTAAGTCAAACTGACAATTATTTTTGTCAATTAAGTGCTAATTAAGCGGCTGGTTCTAATGTGATTGTTTGTGCTACAACGTCAGCAACAATGTAGTATGTACCAGCAGTTTCAACAACGTAGTTACCACCACCGTTACCGAATGCGTTATCCCAGTCTTCGTTGAATCTTACTTTGAATTCGTCGCCATCAGCGAGAACAACTGCATCTTTACTTCTCCAAATGTTTGCATTTTCTGCATCTTGAACCATTTCGAAGTCTGTGGACCAGTCTGTGTTTAAAGAAGCGATTTTACCGATGTATGTCCAAACTTCTTTAACGTTGAATGCGTTGTCGATTGATTCTTGGTAAGTATCAAGAACAGCTTGTAATGCAACTTTGTCGCCCATTTCAGCAGCCTTTGTACCTACAGCGTATGCCTTTGCCATATCCCACCATTTGCCGTGGATTTGACCTTGAGGAATAGCGTATTTGTTTTGTTCAGCAAGTGCTGTTAAAACTGGGTCACCAGCAACTGCATCATTAGCTTGAGCTTCGAGGTTTGATGGACCCCAACCGAAAGCGTTGAATCTTTCAAGTTGACAATCTTTGTTTGTTAAGAACATAGCAAGTTGTTGTAATGCAGCAGCCCTGTTAGCGTCAACAGTTGGTTTAACGCCGAGTAACTTGTTGCCTGAGAAAGAACCAATGTGGTATGATTTGCCATCAACTGTGAATGAAGGAAGATCTGTAACGCCCATGTTGTCGCCTAAAGCTTCTTTAACGGTGTTACTAGCCCATGTACCGCTAATAACAACTGATGATGGAACAGCAGCGGTGAAATTAGCAGCATCTGAAGAGTTTACGTATGCAGTTGATTTTAAAACTTTTTGCATACCTTGAAGAGCGATTAAACCATTAGCAGAATTGAAGTTATCTTGAACGCTAACGAATTCACCATCATTGTTTGTTTCCCAAACAGAAGTACAACCTGTAGCGAAGAAGAAACCAGCATTGTACCAGCCAGAACCTTCAAGTTCGTATGAGAAGTTTGTACCTGTTTCTACACATTTAGCGAGGATGTCTTCTAAGCTGTCCATGTTAACGCCTTCCATAGTAGCCT
This sequence comes from uncultured Clostridia bacterium, assembly GCA_944363645.1. Taxonomy (GTDB): domain Bacteria; phylum Bacillota; class Clostridia; order Christensenellales; family Borkfalkiaceae; genus UBA4636. Next base: position 90,092 of record CALVUR010000002.1, read on the forward strand.
TGTTGTAGTACATGAAGTAGCCGTTATCAGATGTTAAAGGATAGCAGTAAAGGTCGTCGCCAACTTGAGCAGCGAGGATTGAACTTGCGTCGTTTGTTTCTTTAACGGTTTGTGTTGATTTTGTACCGAGTTTTGTTAAAGCGCCAACTTCCATAAGACGCATAGTTTGGTCTTGCGCGAAGAAGAATAAGTCAGCACCAGATTCAACGTCAGTGATCATTTGAGTAGCAGATTCTGATTCAGAAACGCCTTCTACTGTTGCGTTGAATGTAACGCCGATTTCGTTTGTTTCATTGTAGCGGTTGATTTGTTGTTGTGTTAATTCAACAACGCCGGCTGTTTCACTTACCCATACTGTGATGTCGTAAGTTTGTTCTGTTGTTTGGGGGGTGTTGGGGTCACAAGCAGTAACACCACACAATGCAACAACAAAAACAAGTGAGAGCATAATAGCTAAGAATTTTTTCATTTTTTTCTCCTCTTATTTTTTATTTGCACGATGTGCGACGGGAATGAAATAACCCGTTTGATCCTAAATACGCGCCTATAAGCCCGTTATCACATATTTTTCATCATTTTTAGGCTTATAGGAGAAAAATAATTGCCACTTAAAAATAAAACTTGTTAAGTGGTGATTGTTTGTTTTTGCAAGAAAACAAACAAAAATGGATATATCCATTTCGTGATTATTTTAACCCGAAAAGTGCATTTTTTCGGGCTGATACTATTATAGTAACACATTATTTTTTAATGTCAATACCCTTTTAAAAAATTTTTTTCTTTTTTTATATTTTTTTTATCACATTAAGAGTTAACACTACATAAATAGATTTTTATATAATGAAAAACGGCGCTTTTTAAAGTTAAACTTTTTGTATCGTCCATAATTTTGATTACTTTGCAATTTTTTTGCATATCATTTTTTTGCTTAAACAATATAAAAATATATTGAATCATTTTTTTAAAAGTCCTTTTGCTTTTTCTTGTTTTAAAAAGCCATTTTTTAACCTTTTTTAAAGCCCAAAATTGCGCCTATTTTTAAAATAAAAACTCACCGCCAAACCTTTTTACCGCCCTTTTTCTGCCGTTTTACCCTTTCTTTTTATCCGCTTTTATCTGTTTTTGTTTACATTTTAGCGGACAAAAGTGTTAAAAAGCGGACTTATAGGCAAACTTTTATGATTTTTTTAAACAAGACCAAAAAAGAAAACAAAAAAACGAAAGCAAAAAAACTTGCTTTCGTTTAGTCGAAGTATTAAATTATTTTACTTTAAATAGGTCAAAGGCGGGTGTTTTTTTGCCGTCATAATCAAACAAGCACTGGTTAGCCCATTCGTTACGAGTAGATTTGCCCGTTTCGTTTATATATTCTTGACCTTCAACGCTTGCCCAGCATATATTTTCGCCGGGGATCCAAATTGGTTCCCACCAACAAACGGCATCAATGCCGTGTTGTTTGCTTTTTTCAAGCAAGGTTTTTATAAACTGGCACTGACCTTCGATTGTGAGTGGGAATTCTTCTTTAAACGAGAAGTTTGCAATGTTTGTGTTTGCCACAACAAGGTGGGCGTTTCCGTCAGGTTCGTGAATATAATCTTCTACGGTAAAAGCATAACCTGTTTCGACAATCATAAGTTTTTTGCCGAACTTTTTGCACATATCTACGTTGTTAAAAAACTGTGCCATTGTGCCGTGCCAATAGGGGTAATATGAAAAGCCGATTATATCAAAATCAACACATGCCCCCTGCATTTGGGTGAAAAACTCGTTATAAACTTGTGTGTCGTAACTTCTTTCTAAATGCAAAATAAGTTGAGCATTTGGCATTACTTCACGGCAACCTTTTACGCCGGCTTTAATAATTTTAATAAGGGTTTCATAATTGCCCCTTGGTTTATCTGCGCCGTTTTCGATAAGTCTGCCAACAGGCCAAAGCATGCCGTTTGTAATTTCGTTACCCACCTGAATAAATGCAAGTTTGATGCCGTTATCTTTAATGGTATTAAGCGATTCTACGGTGTATTCATAAACCTTATTGATAAGTTGTTCTTTATCAAGATTTTGCCATGCTTTAGGAATTGTTTGCTTGCCGGGGTCTACCCAAAAGTCGCTGTAATGGAAGTCGAGCATGATTTCATAGCCCTTTTCCATACCGAGTTTAGCAAGTTTTAAAAAGTTTTCCATGTCGCAAGTACCGCCAAGGTAAGGCTTATCGCCCTTATAAGGGTTAAGCCAAAGCCTTATACGCATAATGTCAACGCCGTTTGCGTTAAACATGGAAAGTGGTTCGCACACGGTGTCGCCGTCATAATAAGTTACACCAGCCTTTTTTTCTTCAAAATAAGTGGAAACGTCTATACCTAAACGCATAATTATTGTTCTCCCCTTGTGTGTGGTTTGAAAGTAACAGGCTCGTTATCTTCGCCGAAAGATACAACACGGTCTTTTAAGTGTTTATAGCGGTATTTTGCAGTTTCGTTCATTTTGCGAACTTCTTCTTCCGTGCCGTGATAACAGCAACGCAAGCAGTAATATTCTTTCTTTTCTTCGTCATAAAACATATCCATATCGATATCACGCATAAAGCATGATGGACATCTAAAGTTTAGTTTGCCTTTTGAAGACTGAGCCATGTCTTAATACCCCCTTTTGAAACTTTTTTGTTTAATCTTATGTGGTAAACGGGTGAGAATGCAATGCCTTCTTCTGCCGTTGCGCTGTCTACGTCGCCACCCATTTCAACACGGGTTAAAACGTCGGGTAAGTTTACAAACGCTGATTTTGACGTGGTTGATGTAAACTGCCTACCTTTATAAAGGTATTGACCTACATTTTCGCCTGCGCCAAGCGTTACCGTTGATAAGTCTTGTTGGTATTCCGTTGTGCCGTAACCGCCCGTAAAGTATTCTTCAAACTCTACTTCTGCGCCGTGTAAGTCGTTTAAAATCTTACGCTCTGTAATAAGTCTGCCCGTGCCTTTTTCAAAGAAGAATACAGACTGAATTTGAATTTCTAAACCGTCTAAATTGATGGTAACGGGGTTTGCGGTCAAGGTTACGCCCTTATCATCCTTACTAAATTTTGCCATAGTTCTGCAAAGGCATAAATCGGCTTCTTTGCCGTTATATTTTACCTTGCAAGACTTGTTTGTGCCTGCGCCTGCGTAGTGTGTGAAAAAGCCCGCACGATAGTTGGCTTGGATAAGGTATGGATATGATGCGTCGTAAACGTTTTCTGTGCCGATACCGCATTGTTGTGGAATTTGCGCAACAAGTGGTCTTAAATCTATCATTGCACCGCCTTGGTTAAAGTCAAGGCATGTCCTAAAGTAAGGGTCGATATACCAAAATTGTTGTTTGTTGCTTCCGTATAAAATATCCTTCCAAAGGGCGCATTCTGGCTCGCTATAATCTGGGTGAGTTTTACGGTAAAAATCGGCAAATTCTGCCATGGTCATATCGATTAACTGACCTTTTTTCTTTAATTCGCCGTAATATTTCATGCCGTCTAAGTATGATTTTGCCAAAAGTTCGTAAGGGGCTTCCCAACGGCCACGTTTATTGAGCCAGCCGGGACCTACGAACATCATGTTGTATGAATAGCCGTCATTATACTTTTCTAAATGGCGGTATTGGTCGATAAGGTTATATAAGTATGGGAATTCGTATGAGCCGTTATCGTCATAATAAATCATACCACGCAATACGTTTTGTGGGTGTGTACCAAAGTTTGAGCCGTTGCCGTCAAAGCAAGCCATCAAGTCCCTTGATAAGTGTGGTATTGCAACGATACCGCTATCGTCTTCTTTACTTTTAGCAGGACAGTGTGAATTTTCTTTTGAAGGTATCCAAGGATTCCATGGACCGCCGTCTAAAAAGGTGTACCATGAGTTATTGCATGTGTGGTAGGCTTTTGGACCTTCTTCCCAACAAGCGGCAACAGCACACTTTACGGTTGGGTATTTTTCGGCAATATAGTTGATGCAGTAAGCATCTAAAAAATAACTGCCCGTTGATTGTGGGTAAAAACCAAATTTTTGTTTGAAAAGCGTAAAGCAGTCATCAATTATTTCACGCTTGGTCGCTTCGTCAAACATCCAAATACAAAAGTCTTCAGTTTTGTACTTTTCTTTAAATTCCTTGCAAGGAAGCCCCAAAAGCGAAAGGGCGATTTCATCACCGTATTTTTCATGATGCTCTTTTGCGATTTCAATAATTTGATCGGAAAATAGCGATGCGTAAGTGATTTGTATGGTCGTTTTTAAACCGTTGTCATGCGCTGCTTTTTGCTGGAACAAAAAGATATCTAATGACTCGTTTCCGGTTTCGCTTTTTCCGCCCATTGCCTTTTCAGCGTATTCGGGGGAAAGTTCTGGTCTGTGAATAATGTTTACAACAAAATTGCTCATATTCGTTCACCTTTTTTGTTTTATTTTTTTGGTTTGCCGACTTTTATTTTTATTTCCTTGATTTTACTATATCAATTTAACTTTGTCAATGACATTTTTTATTTTCTTTATAAAATTTTTTCGTAATTTATCTGTAATTCAATTGTGTTTTCTGCCCTTAATTGGGCTTTTTATTTGCCCCTATATTTTGCCTATCTTATTTTTTCGCCCTTTGCTTTTATCTTTTCTGCTTTTTTTTCTGCTTTTTGGTTTTGTCTTTTTTTGCAAATTTTTCTAAATTTTAGATTTTTCGACCTTTTTTTGCCTTAAAAAGTTTAAAAAAGTGGCAATAACGGGCTTATAGGCGGACTTTTTATCTTTTTTGCATTGTTTTTTTGCCATTTTTTTATTTTACTTTTATTTTTGGACTTTTTCTCATTTTATTTGTGATATTTTTACCCTTATATTTTAACACATACCACCATTTTACCCCTTTTGGTGGCATAATATATTGAGTTTTTTAAATTTTTAACCGTTCTTTTTGCTAATTTCAAAGTGGCGTTTTAATTTTAAAATATCAATTTTTATAACCTTAAATTTGCACGTTAAATAGCCTAAAAGACGACAATTTTTGCAAAATTTAGGCACAAAAAAACCAGCCAAATTATAATTTGACCGGCGAATTTTTTAATTATTTAATTAAGCAGTCTGCAGTAGATTTGTTTTGAGCGATAGGTATATCGTAAACAACAGCAATACGTAAAAGGGCTTTTACATCAGGGTCGTGAGGCTGGGCGGATAATGGATCCCAGAAAAAGATTACCATATCGATTTTGCCTTCGGCAATCCTTGCGCCCGCTTGTTGGTCGCCACCCATAGGACCGGGAAGAAGGGCTTCAACTTTTAGACCGGTTGCATCTTCAACCAATTTTGCCGTATGACCCGTGCCACAAAGGGTGTAATTTTTTAATGCAGTTTTGTTTTTAACTGCCCATTCGACAAGTTCTTTCTTTTTGTTGTCGTGCGCAATAAGTGCAATTACCTTTTTCATTTTCAATCTCCTTTAAACTTAATTTAATTGTACCATACTTTTAAATTAGTAACAAGGTTTTTAAGCCCTAAAATTGACAACTTTTAAAAAATTTTGCCGTCAAAATTTAAGAATTTTTGAAAAAAGTAAGTAAAAAAGTTGGGCTATAAGCCCGTTATCGCCACTTTTTATAAATTTTGCACTTAAACTTTAAATTAAAAATTTTACCCCCTTCAACTTTTACAAAAACTACAAAACAGCGCAAAGGGTGTTTTTTAGTTGGTAAAAAATCATGCGGTCGGTAACGCTCAATTTACTTTTTACGCACGAAAAAGCGATAACATACAAATTGCCCAATCTATCGTAAAGTGGAAAATAAATTGCGTTTGCGCCCCTTAAAGTATCAGTGCCCTTACCGCACGTTTTTTGGTTTTTTAAGCACCAATTTTTTACAGCGGTTTCGTTTGGCGTGTTAAAAAACGAAAGGTCTTCGTTTTCGTATTTTGACAGTGTTATTTTACCATTAAAAAGGGCAACGCTTCGCATAAAGGCTTTTGACAAAATGTCGCAAACGACTTGTTCTTCACCGCCATTTAAAACGCCACTTGTCAAAAGGTTTATGATATCAAGCGTTTTGTTTGCCACTTGGTATTTTTGCGCAAGTTTTTTTGGCATAAAATGGCTTAAAAATTTTTTGAGTTTGTTTTGCTTATATAAAAACTGCTGACTGTCTGGAACAATTAAAATTTCCACATCAGGAAGCCTTTTTATAAACCTTTCTTCAAGCCCCACTTTTTTACCAATCGATTGCCAAGTTTTGCCGATGATAAGGTTTGTAACGCCAGCAAGTTTTACAAAGGTTGCGACCGTTTCGATAACATCGTCGCCGTACTTTATAATTACTTCGCCACCTAAATCTTCGACAAGTTTTATGTGCCGTTTTAAGTTTTGGGAAGATTTATCACTTAACTCGCCATCACGCTCTACGTACATTGCGGAAAACTTGCAGTGAAAGGCTTCGCTCATCCTTGCGCCAACACGGATGGTTTTTTCGCTTGACGGCGATGGGCTTATAAGCACAAGCACCTTTGTTTTTAACATGCCGTTGTTTGACTTTTTTTCTAACCTGTCGGCAACACGGCGCAAAAATATTTCACGCAAAGAAGTTAGTTTATCCTTAGAAAAAAAGTTTTCAAGGGCGGTTTTTGTGTTTTGCTTACTGTAAATTTTGCCTTGACGCATCCTTTCTAAAAGTTCTTCTGGCTCGATATCGATAAGCACGACTTCGTCTGCTAAATCGAAAATTTCGTCTGGGACACGCTCTGAAACATCGACGGTGGTTGCGTCGCCAACAAGGTCGTGCAAGCTTTCAATGTGCTGAACGTTTACCGTCGTCCAAACATCTATGCCGTGATTTAAAATTTCCGTTACATCTAAATACCGTTTGCGGTTTTTACTGCCGGGGGCGTTGGTGTGGGCAAGTTCGTCAACAAGCACAATTTGCGGTCGACGATTTATAACGCCGTCTACATCAAGTTCGTTAAGGGTAATGCCGTGATAATCGATTTTTTTAACGGGTAATTTTGGCAAGCCCTTTGCCATATCCAAAGTGTCTTTTCGGTCATGTGGCTCGATATATCCGATAACGATATCAACACCCCTATTAAAAACCGACTTTGCAAGTTTTAACATGGAATAAGTTTTGCCAACGCCGGCAGAATAACCAAAAAATATTTTTAACTTGCCCTTCATTTTTATGGCTTACCCCCTTAAAACTTTTTTAGTAAATTTTGCCTTTTGTCTTACTTTTTTAAAATTGTCATTTTTGTCTGACATTTTAATCAAATTTGATAATTTTTTTGTACATTTTTGGTACAAAAATGCTTGATAACGGGCTTATAGCCCCACTTTTTAAATTAAGCCGTCCAAAAATAAGTTTACGCACAGCACTGTAACACGTTTTTGACCAAAAACATATAAAAATCTGCCTTCGGTAAACCTATCTATTGCCGATTTTACAAAGTCGTAATTATAGTCAACAAGTTGTTCGTCTTCGCCTAAACTCAACACATCCCCCGGCTTCACCGGTGTATATGTGCCGTTTTTTAACAAAAGTTTCCACCCCAAAGCCTTACGAGCGGCGACAACTTGATCGATTTGAAAATATGCCGTTTCAACAGAGATATGCGGATCTAAACCGCTACCTGACTCGCTTAAAAGTTCGTAAGGTATTTTTTCGGTGTCGGTGTAACCGATTGCAATAAGTTTTTGCTTTCTTTCTTCGATACGACTTTCAATAAGTTGCTTATATTCTTCACTTTCGACAGCCATGTTAGAAGGCGCACCGCCGTTTACACGACCAAACAAATATTGTGGGCTTTCGTAACTTTGACCGATAAGCTGACTGCCAAAAACACGTGTTGTGCCGTCCTTTAAAGTAACGGTGATTTGCGAGCCGTTTGCTTGGTAAGGAAAAAGCGTTTGTGCAGCAAGGGTTACCGAAAAAGGATATATTATGCCGATAACAAGCGTTGCAACAAGCAAAAGAACAAGGCTTGCGTAAAAGGTTTTGAAAAAATTGCTGTTTTTAAACCTATCTTTTTTTTCAGCCTTTAAATTGCTTTTACTATCTTTTCCGCCGTCAATTTTGTCCATTCCGCCACCTATTTCGCTGTCTATTCCGTCCGTTTCGCCGTCCGTTACACCTTTTATTTCGTCCACTTTATCCATATCACCTATATTATTTTTAAAAGTGTCAGTTTTGGCATCCAGATTATTATTAAAATTTTCCATAAGCCTATCGTAGGTGTCGGCGATATTTTCGTCCGTTTTTTCTATTAAATTTTTATCGATAATATCGATATCATGTTTAGTAATTTTTGTGCGCATTTTGACTTCCTTTAATTTTATTTATTTTTTTAAAGTGATTTTGTTAGCGTTTTTGCACGAAAATGCTGTAAAACTCATCACGTATGCCTGCTAAATTTTAAACGATGCCGATAAGTGTCAAAATTACATCAAAAAGTTTTATAAAGATAAATGGTGCGATAACACCGCCTAAACCGTAAATTAAAAGGTTGTTTTTAAGCATTTTTGATGCAGGCTTTTCTTTATACTTTACGCCACGAATTGACAATGGAATTAGCGCAATGATGATGAGTGCGTTATATATAACTGACGACAAAATTGCCGTAACGGGACTTGTAAGCCCCATAAAGTTTAGACTTTTAAGCCCTGGATAAATGCTTGCAAACAAGATTGGTATAATTGCAAAATATTTGGCAATGTCGTTTGCGATGCTGAATGTTGTAAGCGCACCACGAGTCATCAAAAGTTGCTTACCGATGCGCACAACCTGTATAAGTTTTGTGGGGCTTGAATCTAAATCGACCATATTGCCGGCTTCTTTTGCGGCTTGCGTGCCACTGTTCATAGCGACAGCAACATCGGCTTGGGCAAGCGCAGGGGCATCGTTTGTGCCGTCGCCTGTCATTGCGACAAGGTGTCCTTTTTGCTGTAAGTCTTTTATAAGCGCAAGTTTGGTTTCTGGCGTTGCTTCGCTTACGAAATCGTCAACACCGGCTTCTGCTGCAATCGCCGCCGCCGTCATGGGGTTATCGCCCGTTATCATAATCGTTTTGATACCGATCTTTCTTAAATCTTCAAACTTTTCTTTAACGCCGTCTTTGACGATATCCTTTAAATAGATAACGCCAAGCACCCTTTCATTTTTGCAAACAACAAGGGGTGTACCGCCTTCATTCGCAACACGTTGTGCCACTTCTTCACATTCTTTGGGGAAAACACCGCCCCTTGATGTAACATAATTTTTAATGGCATCTACGCTACCTTTACGGATACTTTCTGCTCCGATATCCACACCGCTCATTCGGGTTTGGGCGGAAAATTCGATAAAGTTTGCGTTAAGTTTTGCAATCTCTTTACCCCTAAGCCCAAAAAGATTTTTGCTTAAAATAACGATGCTTCTGCCTTCTGCCGTTTCGTCGGCGATGGAAGATAGTTGCGCCGCTTCTGCTAAATCACGGATAGAACAGCCGTTTACGGGGATAAACTGACTTGCTTGGCGGTTGCCGAGCGTTATTGTGCCCGTTTTATCTAACAGCAAAACGTCAACGTCGCCAGCGGCTTCGATCGCACGACCGCTTGTTGCGAGCACGTTTTCTTTATTGAGCCTTGCCATACCAGCAATGCCGATTGAAGAAAGTAGTGCGCCGATGGTTGTGGGCGCTAAGCAAACAAGTAAGGCGATTATGTTTGTCAAGCCGATTGGTGTGCCTTGCCCTGCTTTTTGCGTTGCGAACTTGGAAAACGGTAGAAGGGTTGCCGATACAACTAAAAAGATAATCGTAAGGGTTATGAGTAAAATTTGTAGGGCTATTTCGTTGGGTGTTTTTTTACGGCTTGCCCCTTCTACCATTGCTATCATTTTATCTAAAAAACTTTTACCTGCGCTTGTGGTAACCTTTATTATAAGCCAGTCGCTTGTAACGGTTGTACCGCCGGTAACGGCACTACGGTCTCCGCCAGATTCACGAATTACAGGTGCGGACTCGCCGGTGATTGCGCTTTCGTCTACACTTGCAACACCCATGATGACCTCGCCGTCCATTGCGATTTGTTCGCCAGCCTTTACCAAAATGATATCGCCGACCTTTAAATCGGTACTTTTAACTTCTTCATACTCGGCTTCTAAACTTGGGCTTTTAAGCCGTTTTGCAACGACGTCACGCCGTGTCTTTTTTAAACTTTCAGCCTGCGCCCTGCCACGACCTTCGGCAATCGCTTCGGCGAAGTTACCGAAAAGCGAAGTAAACCAAAGTATAAGTGAAACCCCCAAAATGTAGAAACTTGATGCATCCTTTATACCGCCGAGCGATAAAAAGAACAAAACCGTGGTAAAGATTGCGCCCAGATACACCACAAACATAACGGGGTTTTTAATTTGGGTTTTGGGGTTGAGTTTTATAACCGACTGTTTTAATGAGTCGCCCAAAATCTTTTTATTTATCATCTGCCCCTTTTTTACCCCGATACTTTCGTCCACATTTGGGCTGTTTTTTAAATTATCCCCCTTACCGTGGTGAGTTTTGGCGATGTTTTGACCTTTTTTATGTAAATTTGATTTTTTCATTTTTTACCTCGATTAGTTTAAAAATTCCGCAATAGGACCTAAGGAAAGTGCCGGGAAGAAACTTAACGCACCAACTATTAAAATTACCGCAATGAGTAAGCCAATAAAAAGCGGTGTTGTGGTTTGCAAAGTCCCTTGCGATGACGCAACTTGCTTTTTGCGACCAAGACTTGATGCCAAATACACTGTTGCAAACATGGGGATATAGCGTACCAAAAGCATTACGATACCGCCAACGATATTTACCCATGTGTTGTTTACATTAAGCCCTGCAAAGGCTGAGCCGTTGTTGTTTGACATGGATGCAAAGGCGTATAAAATTTGCGTAAAGCCGTGTGCACCGGGTGCTGACCACGTTTGCGCACTTTTTAGCATTACCGTTGCCGCTGTGGAAATAAGCAAAAACAAAACGGGCGTTAAAATGATTAAACACACCATCTTCATATCAAAACTGCCGATTTTTTTGTTCAAATATTCGGGCGTTCTGCCAACCATAAGTCCAGCGATAAAGACGGTTAAAATAACGAAAGCAATCATGCCGTAAAGCCCACAGCCCACACCGCCGTAAACGATTTCGCCCAGCATCATCAAAAACAAAGTAATCATTCCGCCAAGCGAAGTAAAACTGTCGTGCATGGCGTTAACCGAGCCATTTGATGCGCTTGTTGTGGCGACCGCCCAAAGGCTTGAACCAGCCACGCCGAAGCGGACTTCTTTGCCTTCAATATTGCCAAAACTTGCCACATTTTGCAATTTAATGCCACCCATGTATTCAAAACACGTGCAAACTGCCAAACAAACGACAAACAAAATTGTCATTGCTTTAAAGATTGCTATGCCCTGATTTTTGGTTTTTTCGCCCTTGTTTTCTTCTTTTACTGCCTTGCCAAAAGTGAAGCAAAGCCCTGCGGGTATCCACAAAATGCTTAGCGTTTGAATAAGGTTTGTAAAGGGTGTTGGGTTTTCATATGGGTGGGCAGAATTTACGCCCCAAAAGCCGCCGCCGTTTGTGAAAAGTTGCTTTATAACAATTTGACTTGCGCCTGGACCTAAATATAAAATCCCCTTTTCGCCTTCTAACGTTGTGTAACTTACGCTACCTAAAAAGGTTTGCGGAACGCCGTCCATAACAAGAAGTAAACTTGCAACAAAGCAGACGGGAAGCATAAAAATTGTAATGCGGATAATGTCCGCCCAAAAGTTGCCAAGGTTTGTTTTGCCACGGCTTAAAAAACCACGCATAAGTGCGAAAAGTACACTTATGCCGACCGCCCCAGACAAAAAGTTTTGAACGGTCAAAAGTGTCATTTGCGATAGGTACGAAAGCCCTGTTTCGCCGGAGTAGGCTTGCCAATTTGTGTTTGTAATGAAACTTACTGCAGTGTTAAATGCGAGTGCGAAGTTCATGCCGTCAACCTTTTCAGGGTTTAGTGGCAACACGCCTTGAAGCATAAGCCCAGCGATAAAAATGACTAAACTTAACACGGAAAAGCACGTGATTGACAGTATGTAATTTTTTGCCGTCATGGGTTTTTGACCGTCAATGCCCATAAAGGAAAAAAGTTTGCCTTCAAGTTTTAAGGTAAGCCTTTTACAAAAAACAGGTTCGCCTTTGTAAATTTTATAAAAGGCTTTGCCAAAAACAACAGCCCCAGCCACAAGCAAGACAAAATATAATAGGTATTGCACGAATGCAAAAATTATTTCTTGAGCCATAAATTACCTCTTAAAACTAAAAATTAAAGCCGAAAAGTGGGTAAAAAAGATATGCCCACCTAATTTTTATCGCTTTGGAAAAGTGAGAAAAACAAAAAACCGAAAAGTAAAATGGCAACAACAAATGCCACAAATGAAACAATTACCATAAAACCACCTTATATAAAAAATTTAATTCTTTTTAAAAATTTAAATTAGCCTTTCAAGTTAAATTAGCCTTTCGAGTTAAATTAGCCTTTCAAGCCCCCAATTTATTTTGGTTGAGCGGTACGGTAAAAGCGTGCTTACCCTTTCTAAATTGTCGCAAGGTGCCAAAAAAGTTTGATCCATATAATACGCCACACGGTAAAATTTTGAAGCCTTGATATAATCGCCTTGCTTTTCGTAAAGGATGCCCAAAAGGTTGAAAATTATAGGGTTTTCAAGATCGATTTGTGAAGCCTTTTTTAAGTAAGCGACTGCTAAATCATAATCGTAATTTTTAATCGCCTTTACTGCGCCAAAAATATTGTCCTTTAAGTTTTGGTCAAACCTGTATGAGTTGCGCTTCATCTTTTCACCCCCTTTGCCTACATTATACGTGCTTTCGCATTAAAACGGCATAAATAAAATTTGTAACCCATTAAATTTGCATTAAGACGATTTTTTGCCAATAAAAAAGGCTCACCCAAAAAATTAGGCAAGCCTTAAAAAATGATTATTATATTATAAAAATCTTGTTATTTACACTTTATAGTACCTTTATTTTTATATAAAAAGTGGGGCTATAAGCCGATTATCGCAATTTTTAGCCGAGCATGACGTCAAGTGCCATCATGATTATAAAGCCCAAAATAAAAGACCAATTACCGACTTTTTTAAAGTTTTCACTTATGTCAGGAATTAAATCTTCAATAACGACAAAGACCATTGCGCCGGCGGAAAAAGCGAGAAGCCAAGGCTCAATAAAGGCGATTTTATAGCAAAGTAAAAAGCCCAAAAGTGCGCAAAAAGGCTCTACCGCACCGCTTAATGCGCCCATTAAAAAACCCTTTTTACGGCTTTTTGTCAAGTTATAAAAAGGAAGAGCAACGGCACAGCCTTCTGGAATATTTTGAATGGCGATACCGATTGCGAAAAGTAGTGCGGTGACATAACTACCTTCCCCTAAAAGTTTTGCACTGCCAAAAGAAAAGCCAACAGCCAAGCCTTCGGGGATGTTGTGGACGGTTACGGCGGTGAAAAGTTTTATGGGCTTTATACCTACTGTATCCACATTTTTTGTGGGCAAAAATTTTTGCAAAAGCGAGATGAAAATTCCGCCCAAAATTATGCCAACGACGACCGGCAAAAGTTTAAGATTGCCAAGATTTTGACTTAAAGAAATTGAAGGAAGAATAAGCGACCAAATAGAGCCGGCAAACATAACGCCAGACGAAAAACCAAGACTTATTGCGTTTAGTTTTTGATAATTTTTGCTTTTGATAAAAAATGGCGCAGTTGAACCTAAAAGCGTTGCTATAAAGATAATTAAAAAGGCTAAAGTTGTCATTTGTGAATTAGTCATAACGGCTTTAAAAGGTCCTTATATATCTATATTCATAATAAATTTTATCTGTTAAATTATTAAAAAACTTATCGATAACGGGCTTATAGCCCAACTTTTTAAAATTTTGTCTTTTTTAAATTTAAAATTTACCCTACTTAAAGTTTAAAATTTTACCGTTTGGGAATAATTAAAAATAACAAAATTTAAAGGTAAGACTATGGCGAAAAAATTAGGGTTTTCGTTAAGCGGTGGTGGTGCAAAAGGCATTGCGCACGCTGGCTTTTTAAAGGCTATGGAAGAAAACGGAATAAAGCCCGATGTTGTAACGGGGTGTTCGATGGGGGCGGTTGTTGGTGGGTGTTATTGCGCCGGCGTTGGGCTTGACGAACTTAAAAACTGCCTTGTAAAACTTACACGAAAAGACCTTTTAGATTTTAACCTTAACATTTTTGATAGGCGTGGAATTTTTGCCGGCAAAAAGATGCTTAACCTATTGAAAAAGTATGTGGGCACACGTGATATAAAAAACTTAAATGTAACCTATGGGTGCATTGCGACCGATTTAATAAGCGGTAAACTTGTTGATTTAACAAGTGGCGATTTGGCACTTGCCATACGTGCAAGCGCATCCATCCCTGCCGTTTTTGAACCTGTTGATTATAATGATAAACTTTTGGTTGATGGTGGGGTGCTTGTGCGTAACCCCGTAAAACTTGCCAAAAAACTTGGTGCAGATGTGGTGGTTGGTGTGGACGTTTTGGGCGGACTTTCAAACACATATAAATGTAAAAAGTTGTTTGATGTCGGCATGCGCACTTTTTCGGTAATTGACAATTTGTACTGCGCAAAACTTGGCACAAAAACCGCTGACCTTATGATTTATCCGCAGATAAAAAATGTGGAAACCTTTAACTTTAAAAACCTAAAACTTGCCTATGACGCAGGCTATAAAATAGGTTTAGAAAATGTAAAAAATGTTAAAAAACTTGTTTCTTAAAACAAAAAAGTGGGGCTATAAGCCTGTTATCACAAAAATTCCCCTTTGTCATATAAATTAAAAAAAGAAAAAGCCCTGTAATTTTTACAAGGCTTTTTTTGTTAAATTAAGACTTCGATAAATGTAACTAAGTAACCGATAACAAGGGAAAGAACGAACATAAGAGCAATAATAAGTAGCGACTTTTTAATGTTTTTTCTGTCCTTTATAAGCACGGCAACGCCCAAACCGCTGTTGATTGTAAGACCGCAAACTGTTGCACCTAAACTTAAAATATTGCCGGCGTAAAGTTGGGTAATAATTACGCTTGAAGCGCAGTTTGGTATAACGCCAACGACTGCAGAAAGAAGCGGTTGAAGATATATATTTGCGGTTAAAAAGTTGGAAATTTTGTCTTCACCGATGAGTTCAAATATAAACGAGAAAACAAGGTTGATTACAAAAATGTAAGCGATAATTTTTAATGAATGAAGTAATGGATGGATTAAAAATTTTCCAAAATTTTCGGGCTTGTTTTCAACATGGTGATGACAACAACCTTCGTCTAATAACTCTTTATCTTCTTCATGTTCGTGGTCATGGTCGTGGTCGTTTACAACCTTATTCTCACTTACGCTGGTCGTTGATTTATTTAAATAAAACTTTTTGATTATTGCGTTTACAATAAAACCGATTAAAATTGCGTAACTTAATTTAATTGCAATTAAAATTAAAAGGTTTACCCAAAGTGAAGGGTTTTCGACTGCGTTGGAAAATAAGATTGGAATTGCTTCGTCGCTGGTGGCAAAGTAAACTGCCAAAAGGGTGCCTAAAAGGATGTAACCTGATTGATAAAGTTTGGTTGCGATAACGGAAAAACCGCACTGCGGAATAACACCGATAACACCACCAAAAAAGGGTGCGCCCTTTTTGCTTAAAAGATTTTTAAGTTTATCACGCCCGGCACTTTTTGATTCTATAAATTCAATCAAGATATAGATGATTAAAATAACCGGGAACACCTTGATTGTATCTAAAAAAGAGTGCCAAAGAAGTTGTAAAAATAAATCAAACGTCATACTTAACCTTTAAAAAATGCTTGATAACGGGCTTATAGCCCTACTTTTTTATTTTGTGAACTTTAATAAATAAGATAAATCAAGTTTCCACTCATCAACCTTACTAAGCCGTTGATGAAGTTTATTTGCCTCGCCTAAAGCCTTGATATAATCGCTGTAACTACAGTTATTGACCTTTTGGAAATGGTCGATGGCACGGTTTATGTCCCCCATAAGTTGGGTCCTGCCGATGTGGATGACCTGATGACAGTCATGACAAATTGCCACAACATCAGTTAAAATTTGCGTACAAGTTTTTTCATCATAAGCCCAACGTTCATGGGCTTCTAACCGGGTGGTTTTTTTGCCACAAATCATACAATGACCGTTTGCACGTGAAAGTGCATCACGGCGGACAATCTGCCACTCGGTAGGTTTTAAAATTGTGCGAAGATTTGAATACCAACAACTGTCGGGAACAAGTTCAAAATTTAGCCTTAACATAATTTACCTATTTATTTTATTGCTTAATAATTTAGCACACCGCCACAAAAAAAGCAAGTAACTTTTTGATTTTAGCCAAAAATTTTTATTTTTTATATTGATTTTTGTAAAAAGTGGGGCTATAAGCCCGTTATCGCCACTTTTTTATATATTTTTATTTGCGCACACCCTTTAATTACCCTAAAAAACACCTATTCTACTTTTCAAAAAACCGCATACATACCCCCATGTCAACGGAAAAAAAGCAAAATTTTCAGTAACAAAGTTGGGGCAAAAAAAGAGAGTAAAAAGCGCAAAAAAAAGATAAAAAAGCGTATCCACGCAAGTAGATACGCTTTTATAAATTGTTTGTTTTTAATTATTTAATGATTGAAGCAACAACGCCTGAGCCAACAGTTCTGCCACCTTCACGAATAGCGAAACGAAGACCTTCTTCGATAGCGATTGGTGTGATGAGGCTTACAGTGATGGTAACGTGGTCACCAGGCATAACCATTTCAACGCCTTCTGGAAGGGTGATTTGACCGGTAACGTCAGTTGTTCTGAAGTAGAATTGTGGACGATAGTTGTTGAAGAATGGTGTGTGTCTGCCACCTTCTGCTTGTGTTAAAACGTAAACTTGACCAGTGAATTCTGTGTGTGGGTGAATTGAACCTGGTTTAGCGATAACTTGACCACGTTCAACGTTCTTTCTGTCGATACCACGTAATAAAGCACCAACGTTGTCACCAGCTTGAGCTTCGTCAAGAAGTTTACGGAACATTTCAAGACCGGTAATAACTGTGTTAGTTGTCTTATCTTTAAGACCAACGATTTCAGCAGGATCACCAACGTGAGCAACACCTCTTTCAACACGGCCGGTAGCAACTGTACCACGACCAGAAATGGTGAATACGTCTTCTACAGGAAGTAAGAATGGCTTGCTGTCTTCTCTTGCTGGAGTTGGGATGTAAGAATCGATTGCATCCATAAGTTCGAGAATGCATTTGCATTCTGGAGCAGCTAATACTTCAGCATCTGAGCAACCGCTTGTAGCTTTTTCTAAAGCCTTTAAAGCAGAACCGCGGATGATTGGGGTATCGTCGCCTGGGAATTCATATTCGTTAAGAAGTTCTCTAACTTCCATTTCAACGAGGTCTAAAAGTTCTGGATCGTCAACTTGGTCGATCTTGTTTAAGAATACAACGATGTAAGGAACGCCTACTTGACGAGCGAGAAGGATGTGTTCTCTTGTTTGGGGCATTGGACCGTCAGTAGCAGCAACTACGAGGATAGCACCGTCCATTTGAGCAGCACCAGTGATCATGTTCTTAACGTAGTCAGCGTGGCCTGGGCAGTCAACGTGAGCATAGTGACGACTTGCAGTTTGGTATTCAACGTGAGCAGTGTTGATTGTAATACCTCTTGCTTTTTCTTCAGGTGCTTTATCGATTTCATCGTATCTCATTTTAGCAGCCTGACCGTTGCAAGCCAAAACCATGGTGATTGCAGCAGTTAAAGTGGTTTTACCGTGGTCAACGTGACCGATTGTACCTACGTTTACGTGTGGTTTACTTCTGTCAAATTTAGCCTTTGCCATAATGTTTTTGTTTCCTCCGAATTTTAAAAATTATTTTTTGTTTGTTAATTGATTTTATTTTTTAAGCGCATCAGCGCAAAAGTTTAATTTTCGTTTGTAGCCCTGTCGCCAATAATCTTTTCAGCAACAGACTTTGGTACTTCGTTGTAGTGGGTAAACTGCATTGTGTATTGACCCCTACCTTGTGTCCTCGATCTTAAATCGGTTGCGTAACCGAACATTTCTGAAAGAGGAATTTCGGCATCGATAACCTTAGCACCGTTTCTGTCATCAGTACCAACGATTGAGCCCCTTCTTGAAGAAACGTCACCCATTAAATCACCAAAGTAATCGTCTGGGGTAACAATTTCAACTTTCATAATAGGTTCTAACAAAACAGGTTTAGCACGTTTAACGCCATCCTTGAATGCCATTGAACCAGCGATTTTGAAAGCGATTTCAGATGAGTCAACTTCGTGGTAACTACCGTCATAAACAGTAGCCTTAAAGTCAACGACTTCGTAGCCAGCCAAAATACCGTTTTTAGCGGCTTCTTCGATACCTTTTCTAATAGGTTCGATATATTCCTTGGGGATAGAACCACCAACAGTCTTGTCTTCAAATACAAAGCCAGAGCCTGGTTCCAAAGGTTCGAATGTAACCTTACAGTGACCATATTGACCTTTACCACCAGATTGGCGTTTATATAAGCCTTCAGCATCAACTGCTTGACGGAATGTTTCCCTGTAAGCAACTTGAGGTTTACCAACAGTTGCCTCAACCCTGAATTCACGAAGTAACCTGTCAACGATAATTTCAAGGTGTAATTCACCCATACCGGCGATAATGGTTTGACCAGTTTCGTTATCGGTATAGAACTTGAAAGAAGGATCTTCTTCGGCAAGTTTTAATAAAGACATTGTCATCTTTTCTTGACCGGCTTTGGTCTTTGGTTCGATGGCAACACGGATAACAGGATCTGGGAATTCCATCTGCTCTAAAATAATAGGATGAGCTTCGTCACAGAGTGTATCACCTGTAGATGTATCTTTTAAACCGACGATAGCGCAGATATCACCAGCATAAATTTCAGAAATTTCTTCACGGTGGTTAGCGTGCATAAGTAAAAGCCTGCCTACCCTTTCACGTTTACCCTTTGTACTGTTGTAAACGTAAGAACCTGAAGTTAAGTGACCAGAGTATACCCTGAAGAATGCGATTTTACCAACAAATGGGTCTGCAACAATTTTAAATGCCAAACCAGAGAAAGGTTCGTCATCACTTGTTAACCTTTGTTCTTCTTCGCCCTTGTTGTTTACACCGACAACGTGGTCGATATCTAAAGGACTTGGAAGGAAGTCAACAATAGCGTCTAATAAATGTTGAACGCCCTTGTTGCGGTAACTTGAACCGCATAAAACGGGAACGAGTTGCATTGAGGTTGTGCCTTTTCTAATAACACGCTTTAACTCTTCAACGGTGATTTCTTCACCTAAAAGGAATTTTTCACCGAGTTCGTCATCAATGTTGGCACATGCTTCAACGAGTTGTTCTCTGTAATAATCTGCTTCGTCTTTATATTCGTCAGGGATGCTGACGATTTCTTCTTCTTTACCAAGCGCATCGTGATAAATGATAGCGTCTTGATTGATTAAGTCAATGATACCGGTAAAAGTGTCTTCTTTACCGATAGGTAACGTAATAGGAATGGCGTTTGCACCGAGTCTGTCGTGCATCATTTGAACTGCGCCTTTAAAGTTGGCACCGTTTATATCCATCTTATTAACGTAAGCTATTCTTGGTACGTGGTATTTATCTGCCTGACGCCAAACTGTTTCGCTTTGGGGTTCGACACCACCCTTTGCGCAAAACGTAGCTACTGCACCGTCTAATACTCTTAACGACCTTTCAACCTCTACTGTGAAGTCTACGTGTCCCGGTGTATCAATTATGTTGATGCGATTACCCTTCCAGAAGCAAGTTGTAGCGGCTGAAGTAATTGTAATGCCCCTTTCTTGTTCCTGAATCATCCAATCCATTGTGGCTGCGCCTTCATGGACTTCCCCCAATTTGTGGGTTTTACCTGTATAGAACAGAATTCGCTCCGTAGTTGTAGTCTTACCAGCATCGATGTGAGCCATAATACCAATATTTCTGGTATTTTTAAGTTCAACTTGTCTTGGCATTTTTCACCTATATTACCAACGGAAGTGTGCAAACGCTTTGTTTGCTTCAGCATTCCTGTGCATTTCTTCCTTTTTCTTAACAGCGTTACCTGTATTGTTGGAAGCATCTATAAGTTCGTTAGCGAGCCTTGCATACATATCACGATCACTACGTTTTCTTGCATTAGCAACGATCCAACGAATAGCTAAAGTCTGTCTTCTTTCTTCCCTGATTTCGATAGGAACTTGGTAGTTAGAACCGCCAACACGTCTTGCCTTAACTTCAAGTTGAGGTTTAACGTTTTCTAATGCTTGATTGAAAACTTCCATAGGTTCTTTACCAGTCTTTTCGCTCATCATGGTAAAAGCATCATAAACGATGCCTTGTGCAATACCCTTTTTACCGTCGAGCATAACTTGGTTGATAAGTTTAGTAACAACCTTGCTGCCGTACATTGGATCGGGTAGCACGTCCCTTTTTGGGACAGAGCCTCTTCTTGGCATATTAGTAATCTCCTTTTATTATTTTTTGGGCACTTGCCCTTGTACAGCTATCGCACTTGACATTATTATATAAAATAACGCAGGCGAACCTTCTCCCCTTTAGTTAGGGAATACTGCCTACTTGGCTTCGGGCAAATACCATGGTCGATATTCCGAATAAGTAGGTAAAATTTGTTAAATAGTCAATTATTTAGGTTTCTTTGCGCCGTATTTTGAACGTGCTTGTTTACGTTTTGCAACGCCAGCGGTATCTAATGTACCACGGATGATGTGATACCTAACACCAGGTAAATCTCTTACCCTACCGCCCCTAATTAAAACAGAACTGTGTTCTTGAAGGTTGTGACCTTCGCCTGGAATGTAAACAGTACCTTCCTGCTTGTTGGTCAACCTAATCCTTGCTATCTTACGCATTGCAGAGTTAGGTTTTTTTGGTGAAGTTGTTGTAACTGAAAGACAAACGCCTCTTCTTTGTGGACAAGAATCCAAGATTGGTGATTTGCTTTTTTCAACAGCCGTACGTCTGCTATGCTTGATAATCTGGTTAATTGTTGGCATGTTTTACCTCCTTTTAAGATTTCGGAATATTTCGACCATAAGCCAATTTAGGCCCATGGATGAAAAACATTTTTTTGTTAGGCTTTTTAGCCTTTTAAAAGTGTGATTTACTTTAAAAGCGTTTTTTGAATGGTCAAAATTCCACTTTATAAGCGTAATTAGGTGCATACACCCAAAAATTTTTGTAATTTTAGCAAAAATTGGGTAAAATTGCCCCTTCGTCTAAAAATTCTATCATTTTTTAACTTAATAGTCAACAAAATTCACGCATTTATACAGATATGCAATATTTAATTACATATATAATTGCCAAAAATCAACTATTAAATTCAAAATTGACCTAAAAAGGGCGACTTTGCACCCTTTTTAGAGATAATTTTAACAATTAGGACTGAGCGTTTTCGTTTGTGTCTTGAACGTTATTGATTTGTGGGTTTAAAAGTTTGTAATCTTTTACGCCTGTACCAGCGGGGATAAGTTTACCGATGATAACGTTTTCTTTTAAGCCAACCAATGGGTCAATCTTATTCTTGATAGCGGCTTCGGTCAAAACTTTTGCTGTTTCTTGGAAGGATGCAGCCGATAAGAAACTTTCGGTTGCGAGTGAAGCCTTTGTAATACCCAAAAGTGTACGTTTTGCGGTTGCTGGTCTTAAACCTTTGTCCATTGCCTTTTCGTTTTCTTCTTCGAAACGGTTAAGGTCAACAGATTCGCCCGGTAATAATTCTGTATCACCGCAGTTTTCAACACGAACTTTACGCAACATTTGACGAATGATAATTTCAACGTGTTTATCGTTGATATCAACGCCTTGCGCACGGTAAACGGCTTGAACTTCACTTAAAATGTAGTCTTGAACGCCCTTTACGCCTTGAGTCCTTAAAATATCTTGTGGGTAAACAGAACCAGATGTCAAAACCCTACCAGGTTCAACAACGTCGCCTGTTTTAACCTTTAAGTCAGCAGAGAATGGGATTGGGTAATCTTTAACACTTTCTTTACCTGCGCCTTCGCCCTTTACGATAACGTGGCGTAAACCATCCCTTTCTTCAACGGTAACAATACCGCTTGTTTCACAAACAATTGCTTGACCTTTTGGACGACGAGCCTCAAACAACTCTTCAATCCTTGGCAAACCTTGTGTGATGTCGCCGGTGGATGCGATACCGCCGGTGTGGAATGTTCTCATGGTAAGTTGTGTACCTGGTTCACCGATTGATTGAGCAGCGATAACGCCAACTGCTTCACCGATGTTTACAGGTAAGTTGTTACTCATGTTCTTACCATAACATTTTACGCAAACGCCATTTTTAGAACGGCAAGTGAAAGTGCTTCTTATCAAGACCTTGTTAATGCCAGCCTTGATGATTTCTTTTGCTTGTTCTTCAGAAATCATTGTATCGGCAGGAACGATAACTTGACCTTGTTTTTCATGACCTTCTGGGTAACATACATCGTCGATAGTAAACCTACCGATAATACGGTCTTCTAAAGATTCGATAACCTTTTCTTTGTTACCTTCAAAGCCAACGATGTTTGAAACCCAAACACCCCTTGGTTTTTCGCCTGTGCCTTCATAGCAGTCTTCTTCACGAATGATAACGTTGTGGGAAACGTCAACAAGACGCCTTGTAAGATAACCAGAGTCGGCTGTCTTTAAAGCGGTGTCGGCTAAGCCCTTACGACCACCGTGAGATGAGATGAAGTATTCCAAAACGGAAAGACCTTCACGGAAGCATGATTTAACAGGGATTTCAATGGTTTTACCATTAGGATCTGACATAAGACCACGCATACCAACGAGTTGTTTGATTTGGTCGATAGAACCACGTGCACCAGAGTCAGCCATCATGGTGATAGGATTGAATTTGTCGGTGTCTTGAGAGATTTCTTTAGAAACGTCTTCAGTAGCCTGTGTCCAAATATCAACCACTTTTCTATATCTTTCGTTTTCCGTCAAAAGACCTCTTGAATGAAGTTTATCAACACGCAAAACTTGTTTTTCTGCTTCATCAAGGATGGAAGCCTTTCTTTCAGGAATGTGCATATCAAATACGCTTGTTGTCAAACCAGCGATTGTTGAATATTTATAACCTAAAGCCTTAATGCTATCGAGAACTTCGGCAGCAAGTGGTGAGCCACCCGTTTTGAAGCAAGCATTAACGATCTTTTTAAGGTCGCCTTTTTTAACAAGGTTGTTAACTTCAAGGTCGCAGTAATCTTTTGGTTCAACACGCTTGCAAAGACCGATATTTTGTGGAATTGAACGGTTGAAAATGATTCTACCTGTGGTAGTTTTAACCATTTTGCTTACCTTTTCGCCGTCGGGTGTTGTAGCCGTCATGCGGACAAAAATTTCGTCTTGTAAGTGAAGTTGCTTGGTTTGGTAAGCGATAATTGCCTCGTCTGGGGTGTAAATACCAGCGGTATAAAGTTCGCCATTTTCGTCTTCTCTAAATTTGGCGTTGTACTTTTTACCGTGTTCACGCCTTACGATTGTCAAGTAATAACAACCTAAAACCATGTCCTGTGTTGGGGACATAACAGGCTTACCGTCGGCAAGTTTTAAGATGTTGTTTGAAGAAAGCATCAAATATCTTGCTTCGGCTTGCGCTTCGATAGAAAGCGGAACGTGAACTGACATTTGGTCGCCGTCGAAGTCGGCGTTGAATGCACCACAAACAAGTGGGTGAAGTTTAATTGCCCTACCTTCAATCAAGACAGGTTCAAACGCCTGAATTGAAAGACGGTGAAGTGTTGGCGCACGGTTTAATAATACGGGGTGATCCTTAATAACGCTTTCAAGAATTTCCCATACGCAAGGTTTCATCCTTTCGACCATACGCTTTGCGCTTTTAATATTGTGGCATTGGTTGGTTTCAACCAATTTTTTCATTACGAAAGGTTTAAACAATTCGATTGCCATTTCTTTTGGCAAACCGCATTGATAAATTTTAAGTTCTGGACCGACAACGATAACTGAACGACCTGAATAGTCAACACGTTTACCGAGTAAGTTTTGTCTAAAACGACCTTGTTTACCCTTTAACATGCCAGAAAGTGATTTTAAATCACGGTTGCCAGCACCTGTAACAGGTTTACTTCTTCTGCCGTTATCTAAAAGTGCGTCAACGGCTTCTTGAAGCATCCTTTTTTCGTTTCTGGTAATGATATCAGGTGCGCCCTGTTCCATTGCCTTACGAAGTCTGTTGTTGCGGTTGATAACCCTACGATATAAGTCGTTTAAGTCGCTTGTTGCGAACCTTCCGCCTTCTAACGGAACCATAGGACGAAGTTCGGGTGGAATAACGGGAATTACATCCAAAATCATCCATTGTGGAAGGTTACCACTGCGGTGGAAGGCTTCTAATATATCGAGCCTTTTAACCGCTTTAATTCTCTTTTGTCCAGATGGGCTTGTTTCGATAATTTCCCTTACTTCAGCAATTTCCTTTTGAAGGTCAACTGCCATTAAAAGTTCTTTAATCGCTTCAGCACCCATACCGCATTTGAATGAGTCTGGACCGAATTTTTCGATTGCGTTTTCCTTTTCGGTATCGTTGATAACTTGTTTGTAAACAAAGTCGGTCTTGCCGGGATCTAAAACAATGTAGTTAGCAAAGTATAAAACTTGTTCTAATTGCTTTGGACTCATGTCAAGGACCA
Source organism: uncultured Clostridia bacterium (assembly GCA_944363645.1). Taxonomy (GTDB): domain Bacteria; phylum Bacillota; class Clostridia; order Christensenellales; family Borkfalkiaceae; genus UBA4636. The sequence goes on from CALVUR010000002.1 coordinate 114,894, forward strand.
AACCGATTCTTGAAGGAACGCCCCTGAAATACCAGATGTGTGAAACGGGGGCAGCAAGTTCGATGTGCCCCATACGCTCACGCCTTACTTTTGCACGTGTAACTTCTACACCGCATTTATCACAGATAACGCCTTTATAGCGTATTCTTTTATATTTTCCGCAATGACATTCCCAATCTTTCATAGGCCCGAAAATCTTTTCGCAGAAAAGACCGTCTCTTTCGGGTTTTTGGGTGCGGTAGTTTATGGTTTCAGATTTTGTAACTTCACCATAAGACCAGCCCCTAATTTTTTCAGGGGAAGCGACACCTATTTGAATAGCGTCAAAATTGTTAAGTTCAAACATCTATTTTACTACCTCCCAATTAGTCGTTGTCATCAAAATCGTCATCAAGGTCGAGATTGTCCATATTTTCAAGACTATCTTCGCTCCAATCTTCGTCGTCAAGTAAGTCTTCACTTGTGTAACGATAATCATCAAGTTCGTCATATTCGTCGTCGTCAAACAAGTCAACTTCGCCACTTTCTTCTTCGTGAACGATTTCTTCTTCATCAACGCTAAGGTCAACGCTTTCAGTCTTTTCTCTTTCAGGAATCATCATTCTTTCATCGACTTCGTCGTCTTCAAGTTCTTTAAGTGAGATTTCGTCGCCCGTTTCGGTCAATACCTTCATATCGAGTGCGAGTGATTGAAGTTCTTTAAGAAGTACCTTAAATGATGCTGGGATACCAGGTTCTGAATTGTCGTCGCCCTTGTTTACGATTGAATCGTAAGTCTTTCTTCTACCGACAATATCGTCCGATTTTACGGTTAAGATTTCTTGTAAAATGTGTGCTGCGCCATATGCTTCCAAAGCCCAAACTTCCATTTCACCGAAACGTTGACCACCCATTTGAGCCTTACCGCCAAGTGGTTGTTGTGTAACAAGTGAGTATGGACCTGTGGACCTTGCGTGGATCTTATCGTCAACCAAGTGGTGAAGTTTGATCATGTACATTTGACCAACAGTTGAGCGGTTTTCAAAAGGCTCACCCGTTCTGCCATCGTATAGTTGAATCTTACCGTCGACTTCGCCGTCTGGGTTTACGATTTGGTTTTCAGCAAGTAATTGTTTGATTTCGTCGCCCGTTGCGCCGTCAAATACGGGGGTGGCGATCTTCCAACCGAGTTGTTTACATACAAGACCAAGGTGTACTTCAAGCACCTGACCGATGTTCATACGAGAAGGAACGCCCAACGGGTTAAGTAAAATTTGAAGTGGGGTACCATCGGCAAGGAAAGGCATATCATATCTTGGCAATACCCTTGAAATAACACCCTTGTTACCGTGTCTACCAGCCATCTTGTCGCCGACAGAGATTTTACGTTTTTGAGCAATGTAAACTCTTACGAGTTTGTTTACCCCTGGTGGCAACTCGTCTTTATTAGCCCTTGTAAAGATTTTAACATCTACGACGATACCGCTTTCACCGTGTGGTACACGTAAAGATGTATCCCTAACTTCCCTTGCCTTTTCACCGAAAATGGCACGAAGCAATCTTTCTTCTGGGGTGAGTTCGGTTTCGCCCTTTGGCGTAACCTTACCAACTAATATATCACCGCTGACAACTTCTGCACCGATTCTTATGATGCCGTCAGCGTCTAAGTCTTTTAATGCGTCTTCACCAACGTTGGGAATTTCACGTGTGATTTCTTCTTCACCAAGTTTGGTATCACGTGCTTCAGTTTCGTGTTCTTCAATGTGGATTGAAGTAAAGACGTCGTCTTGAACTAATTCTTCAGAAAGCAAAATTGCGTCTTCGTAGTTATAACCTTCCCACGTCATGAAGCCGATAAGGATATTTCTACCTAAAGCAAGTTCGCCGTTTGAAGTTGCAGGACCGTCAGCCAAAATGTCGCCCGTTTTAACCTTGTCGCCCGTTGAAACGATTGGGCGTTGGTTGATACATGTGCCTTGGTTTGAACGTTGGAATTTTTTGAGATTATATTCGTGATCTACGCCTTCGTCGTCGCAAATAATAATCTTGTCGCCAGAAACAGATTTAACAACACCTGATTCTTTAGCGATTGCCATTACGCCCGAGTCGTAAGCAATTTTTGCTTCGATACCCGTACCAACGATTGCGTTTTCAGGTTTCAAAAGTGGAACGGCTTGACGTTGCATGTTTGAACCCATCAACGTTCTGTGCGTATCGTCGCTTTCCAAGAAAGGAATAAGTGCGGTAGCAACAGATACAAGTTGCATTGGGGATACGTCCATATAGTCGATATGTCCCCTTTCAACTTCGGCGATATCTTCCCTATGACGGCAAGAAACACGTTCGTTTACGAACCTACCTTGATCGTCTAATGGTTCGTTTGCTTGTGCAACGATGAATTCATCTTCTTCGTCAGCAGTCAAATATCTTACGTCGTCAGTAACAACGCCTGTTTCTTTATCAACACGCCTATAAGGTGTTTCGATAAAGCCGTATTCGTTTACCTTTGCGTAAGTTGTAAGTGATGAGATAAGACCGATGTTTTGACCTTCTGGCGTTTCGATAGGACACATTCTGCCGTAGTGTGTATAGTGTACGTCACGGACTTCAAAGGTTGCCCTTTCTCTATTTAAACCGCCAGGACCTAAAGCGGATAACTTCCTTTTGTGGGTAAGTTCTGCAATGGGGTTTGTTTGGTCCATAAATTGTGAAAGTTGTGATGAACCAAAGAATTCTTTAATTGCAGAGTTTACCGGTCTTATGTTGATTAAACCTTGTGGTGTAACTTCTTTTGGATCTTGCGTGGACATCCTTTCTTTGATAAGACGTTCAAGCCTTGCAATACCGATCCTGAATTGGTTTTGAAGTAATTCGCCAACAGACCTTACACGGCGGTTGCCTAAGTGGTCGATGTTGTCTACTTCACCGATGCCGTAGCAAAGGTCAAGGTTTACAGAGATTGATGCGATAATATCGTCAACAGTAATGTGTTTGTGGTTTAAAACGTTTAAAAGTGGCTTAATGGTCTTTCTTGTTTCAGCGTCAAGTTTTTCGTTTACGCCACCTTCTAAAAGTTTGAAGAATTCTACGCAAGCAACAACGAATTTTCTTCTTTGTTCTTTGCGTTTTTCAGCGTTCTTCTTTGTTTCTGGCTTTTCTGCCAAACTTTCTTCAGAATTTTCTTCTGTGTAGTAAAGAGCGTTAATGCTGTCTGTAAGTTGTTCGCCGGCGTCTTCAATACCGATTTCCCTTGCCAAATCTTTAACTTGTTCAGCAAACTTAAGTGATGGGTAGTGAATGGTATCAATCAAGCCGAAAAATCTTGGGTTTAAACCTGTAACTGCTTTAAAACTTACAGTATTGTTTGCAATGATTTTGTGCTTTTTGTCGCCAACTTTAACAAAAATTTCGTTTACGCCAGCATCACGAATTTCAACTGCTTTTTCACGGCTGATAACTTCGCCGGCACTTGCCAAAATTTCGCCTTCGCTTGAGATAACATCTTCTGCTAAGGTTAAGCCAACAATACGAACAGCCAAATTTAAGCGTTTGTTGAATTTATAACGACCAACTTTTGCTAAGTCATAGCGACGTGGATCGAAAAATACATTTCTTAAATTGATTTTAACGGCTTCGTCGTTAGGTACTTCGCCCGGACGAAGACGGCGGTAAAGTTCGTATAAACCTTCCTTAACGGTTTTGGTGCTATCCTTTTCGATAGTTGCGTTGATATATTCGTCGTCGCCGAAAAGGTCGAGAATTTCTTTATTAGATTCGAAGCCAAGGGCACGCAAAAGGATGCTGACCTGAAGTTTCCTTGTACGGTCAACCTTGATCCATAAAACTTTTTGACTGTCTTGTTCAAGTTCAAGCCAAGCACCACGGTTTGGAATTACTGTTGTGCCGTAAAGTTTTTTACCTGATTTATCAAAAGTAAATGCGTTGTATACACCCGGGGAACGTACAAGCTGGGATACAATAACCCTTTCAGCACCATTGATAATAAACGAGCCGTTGTCCGTCATCTTTGGGATATCACCCATAAATACATCTTGATCAATGATGTCGCCGGTAATCTTGTTTATAAGCCTTACGTTTACCCTTAACGGAATTGCGTAGGTCGCATCACGGTCACGACATTCTTTTTCACTGTATTTTGGCTTGTCTATTAGTTTATGGTCCAAAAAATAAAGTTCAAAACGGTCAGAGAAGTCGGTTATCGGTGAATAGTCTTCAAAAACCTCCGCAATACCCTCGTCTATAAAGGCTTGGTAAGAGTCCTTTTGAACTTCGACAAGGTTTGGCATTTCTTGCGAGCCTTTTATGCGTGAAAAGGTTCTTCTTTCTACGTTACCAAACATCGCTGACGGTAAATTTCGTGTCATTAGCTTCGCTCCTTTTTACTGATATTGCTAACTTTTTCAAAAAAATTTCACAACATATTGTTAAGTTGCGGTTTTTTACACCACAACCGGTTGTGTTTTTTTACGCCGTTCGCCAAAAATCGCACATATTCTCAATAATTTTTGAGCATTAAAATTGTGTGTTTTTGCCTTTTTTACATAATACGGCAGTATAGCATTTTACTATTATAGCCATACCCGCTTGCGTTGTCAAGCATTTCACGCATATATTTTATATTTTTTTAGTAATTTTTTTATATTTTTATTATTTATATATATGCCCTTACCTTATATATGCCCTTACCTTTTTTAACTCTTCAATACCTTATTTGCAAGTTGGGCTTCCATCCGGCAAGTTGGTCTTATATCAAAATCAAGTTGTAACGGTTACTTCTTTTACTCAATTAACTTCAAGTGAAGTTGCTAAGTGGTGGATAGAAACTGATAAGATTACTATTGAAAGTCAAAATTTGGAATCACCGTGATTGGAATTATTCAATCGCCGTAATTGCCGTAACCAAAAACCAACTAACTCAACACTTCTTACACCAACTCACATACTCTCTCTCTTTCACGCTCTCTCACTCTTCCTATCACCCACCCAACCAACTCAATACTTTTCACACCACTCGCACCACTTTCGCCTTTTCTCACACTCAAGTCAACTAACGCCCACACCGAACTCATACTTCCGCCCACACATTCTCATCAACACTCACACCAAACTCACTCAAACCAACCACCTACACCACACCGCTAAACCACCGCCACACACGACCACCCTAAACACACCCTTCCATCGCCAAATCTCACCTTTTAACTTTTTCAAACCTTTGCCACATTTCACGAACGTGCCAGCACTTGATTGGTTGGCACATAATTTTTAAAGGAATGAAGATTAAAAAATGCGGTGGGTAAAATAAGTTTGACAAAAGCGGTTGGCGGTGATATAATTGCGATAATAGTTTTTTAAGGCTTGATTTTTTCGTGTTTTGGGCTTTTGTGAGCCGAAAAGCCGTCGAAAAGTGGAAAACACACGAAAAAGTGGCAAGTTTTACTGCCAAAAAATGTGCTGTAACAGAAAATTGGCAAAATTTGGGCGGTTTACAGTGTAAAAATTAAGCCGTTTAAAGGGACTTTATGAGAATTGACAAATTTTTAAAAGTATCACGCATTTTAAAAAGGCGCACTGTTGCGGCGGATGCTTGCAAGGGCGGTAAGGTAATGGTTTTTGGCAAGGAAGTAAAACCATCTTACAACCTAAAAGTTGGCGACGAAGTGGAAATTTGTTTTGGCAGCGGCAGTGTTAAATTTAGAGTGCTTTGCTTAAAAGAAACGGTTAAAAAAGACGAAGCAAGTAGTCTTTATGAAATTATCGCAGGCTGATTTTTTCCGTTTTTGTGTTTGCAAAGCGGATTTTTTATGCCGTTTTTTAACAAACATTATTAGAAACGAAAAAAGCCAAAAAGGACAAAATTTTGACAATTTTCTGTTTTAAATTTGGCAAATTTTATGCGATAATCGGCTTATAGCCCCACTTTTTGTAAAAAACCGCCCTAAAGTCAAGGGCATCAAAAAAACAAAATTATAAAATTTTAGTTACTAATAAGCGCAGTTTTGCGTAAGATAGGAATATGAACACAGCAATAATTTTATCCGCCGGAAGTAGCGAGCGGTCGGGCTTAAAATTTAATAAAAACCTTTTTGTATTTGACGGAAAAACGGTTATTGAGCACACCATTGCACCCTTTTTAAAGGTGAAAAGCATTGGTGAAATTATTGTTGCCGTAAAAAAAGCGGAAATTGCAAAGTTTGAAAAACTTATCTTGCCACTTTCAAAAAAGATTAAACTTTGCGTTGGTGGCGATACACGCACGCAGTCGGTAAAAAACGCCCTTTGTTTAGCGACAGGAAAATACGTATTTATCCACGACGGCGCACGCCCATTTATGAGCGAGAAACTTATTAAAAAGTGCGCCTATATGGCGGTTAACAAGGGAAATTGCGTGCCGACAACCCCTTTAACGGAAACTGTTGGCGAACTTGACAACGGACAAATTTTGCGCACAAGACGTAAAGACTTATTAAGTTTACAAACCCCACAAGTTTTTGAAACGGAAAAGATAAAGTATGCCTACAGCAAAATTAGCGAAAACGATGTTTTTACCGACGACTGCGGTGTTTACTGCAAATACGTTGGACCTTGCAACTTTATCGAAGGCGAAAAGCAAAACATAAAACTTACGCAAAAGCAAGACTTTTTAAACCTTTTACCACCAAAAACAGGGCTTGGATTTGATATACATACCCTTGTGTCTGGCAGAAAACTTATACTTGGCGGTGTAACCATCCCCCACACAAAAGGGCTTTTAGGGCATAGCGATGCCGACTGCTTGTTGCATGCGCTTATGGATGCAATGCTGTCATCTTGCGGACTTAAAGATATTGGACATTATTACCCAGATACCGATCCAAAATATAAAGATATTTCGAGCGTGATTTTACTTAAAAACACACTTAAACTTGTAAAAAAGCAGGGCTATAAGCCCGTTAACGCCACTTTTACCATTATGGCGGAAAAACCGAAACTTTCCCCTTTCGTTGATGAAATTAAAAACAATTTAGCAAAATTGCTTGATGTAAAAGTGGAAAATATTGGCATATCTTGCACCACGTTTGAAGGCGTTGGCGACATCGGTGAAGAAAGAGCGATTGCGGTAAACTGCGTTTGCACACTTTGTGCTTGCATATAACCACCAGAAAACCGATACATATTGCCACTAACAGCAAGAAAAACCCAACACGTGGTGGCATTAACACGCAAAATCAAACAAATTGCCCAACGCAAAACGGCAGAAAATAAAAGGAAAATTTATGTACATTTATATATTACAGATGCATTCTTGCACGATACCAGCAAGGATTGTGCAGTTTGCAACAAGGTATCAATACAGCCACATAGCAATAAGCCTTGACAAAGATTGTGAGCAAATTTATAGTTTTGGCAGAAAAAACATAAACAACATTTTTAGCGGTGGCTTTATCGTACAAAAAAAATCTGGCGACTTTTATAAAAAATTTAACAGCACCGTTTGTAGAATTTACGAACTTGAAATATCTGCCGATAAATATCAACGTTTAAAGGAAAAACTTGAGTATATGGAAAACCATTCTTATTTATATAAGTATGATTTTTTAGGTATAATTTTAAGATTTTTACATATCCCTGTATCCTTTCAGCACCACTATGTTTGCAGTCAGTTTGTAGCATCGATTTTGGAAAGTTGCGACATTTTGCACTTTAAAAAAGATCCTTCTTTTGTGCGACCGCAAGACTTTGAAAGTTTTAACAACATGAAAATTGTCTATCAAGGAAGATACCTTTCTTATTAAACTAAAAACAACAAAACTAAAATAAAAAAACAAGTTTGCCACTTAAAATTTGGTAAACTTGTTTTTTTATGCCAATTTTTACCCCAAAAATCGGCAAAAATGCCCAATAACGGGCTTATAGGCGGACTTTTTAACATTTTAAGCCCTGAAAATCTTTAAAAATCACCTGCTTTTTTAATTTAAAAAACCGCATACATACCCCCACATAAGCAAACAAAACCAACATATCAAAAATCATTATCTCCCTTTTTGCTGTACACGATTTAAAGAAAATTTATAAAAACTGCATGCCAATGGTGTACATAAATCGAAAGCAACTGTGTTTATATCAAAAACAATGTTTGACTATTGTACACACACAAAAAGCAGTGTTTTTGCCTATTGTATTCACGATAAAAACAATTAAAGATTTATTGTGTTTTGTCGCCTTACAGAAAAAACTTAAATTTAAAAAATATCGTTAAATTTAGCGTTATTTTTCACAATTTATTTACAATTTTTTAATAGTAACTACATTATAAATTTATTTTAAAGGGATAAAATTTTATATAAGTAAGGGCAAGTTTTGCGATTAGCGTTTTAGTTTATGAGTAAAAACTATCACACTCTACACAATAAAAAGAGAGCAATATAAAGAGAGATTATGAAAATTAAAAAAACATTTATTAGCATTTTGTGTATTACCCTTTTAACCCTTTCCACCTTTTTAGGTTGCGGGGCGAAAACAAAAAGCATTGTTTCAATTGAAAAGACATTTACGAGCGGAAAGGTGGATACTTACACCATAACCTATAGCGACGGAAGTTTGTATAACTTTGAAATCACAAACGGTACGGACGGTAAAGACATTGACATTTATGAACTTTACGATGCCTATCTATCCTTTTACCCTGACGCCAACTTTGAGCAGTTTTTGAAAACCCTTGTTGACAGCGAAGACATAATTGATTTGTCGGTAAGCAATAAAGCGCTTACGCAGTCGCTTAAGGTGTACAGCGAGTTTGTTGAAAATTATTATATTGGCTGGCCCTATCAGCAAGTTGCCAAAAACCGTGCGATATATTGCGGTTCTGCCGTGATTTACAAAATTTATGATGATTACACCTATATGATAACAAACTATCACGTGCTTTACGACGTAAACGCAGCAAGCACCAGCAAAATTGCCGACAAGATTGTGTGCTATTTATACGGCAGTGAAAGCGCACCTGTTGCAACCACCCAGACGGACGAAAGTGGCACGATTTATAGTTAGGCGATTATGGGATAGATTGCGAGTATGTGGGTGGAACGATAACTTGCGATTTGGCGGTAATACGAGCAAAAACGCAAGATGTGTTTAATATTAACCCAAACGTAACCGAGATTACCTTTGCGGATAGTTACACGGTTGGCGAAACGGCGATTGCCATTGGGAATTCTGAAAACGAAGGTATAAGCGTAACCAAAGGCATTGTAAGCGTTGATAACGAATACATCAATTATGCCATTGACAACAATATAAGAAGTTACCGCTCGATGCGAATTGACACGGCGATTTATGGTGGGAATTCTGGCGGTGGACTTTTTAACAAAAAGGGCGAACTTATTGGCATCACGAACGCCGGCGACGGCACCGACCAAAACATAAATTACGCAATACCTTTAAACATTGTAAGACCTGTTATAGAAAACATTATGTTTAATAAAACGCTTAAAACCCTTGCGCTTGGCGTAGAGGTTTACGGGGAAACTCTAAATATATTTACGACGAAAACTTGGGCTTTGGCAAAATTTTTGAAGATGTAATGATTAAAAGCGTAACAGAAAATTCCGTTGCGGAAAGCCTTAATTTAAAAGCGGGCGACAAACTTTTATCTATAACAATAAACAGCACAACCTACCCCCTCACCAGATATTTTGATTTGAGCGACATTTTATATTTAGTAAAACCCGGCGACACGATAAGTTTTGAATATCAAAACGAAAGGACAAATAAAACGGCAAATTATCTGGTTTTAGCGAGTGATTTTGTGGCTGTAAGTTAAATAAAACAACTAAAAAGTGGGGCTATAAGCCCGTTATCGTCATTTTTTAGCAAAAAATAGCCCCTAAATTTTTAAAAACTTTTCACCTTACAAAATAAAGGAATAAAAAAAATGCCACTTAAAAAGTGACATTGATTAAAGCGACTAAACTGACAGCCCTACCTATCAATAAAACCGCTTTTTAACAAATTTTTAAAAAACCGCTTAAAAACCCAACACATACCCCGACATAAAGGGATATATGCACGACTAAAAACCTGATGTTATCAATCTTTTTTTATACGGCGTGCGTAAAAATCGTCGCCCCACTTTATGCAGAAGGCGTGCAACTGCTCTGGCGTAACGTTTGAAACTTGGCGACAATATTTTATGTATTGACAGAAAATGCCGTCAAAGATAACAGAGATTTCCACTTCGATATTTTGCTTATTTATCACCTTTGGATCGCTGTAACAGATTTCTAAAAACTTATTTTTTGCAAGGTTAGAGATTCTGCTTGCGGTGGTGGTGATTGAGTGGGAACGGCAAATTAGCATATAGTTTTCTTGATTTTTAATAATGTAATCAAAAAACTCGTCAGTAAATTTGCGGTAGTCGTGAAGATTGGAAAGTTTATCGTTTGTAAAAAATTTATCGATAAGCTCGTTTTCGTAATCTTCTGCAACGGCGTAAACATCGTCATAATGAGAGTAAAACGTTGCACGACTTATGTTTGCACGTTTTGTGAGTTCTGTAATCGTAATTTTATTAAGTTCACGCTTTTCAGAGAGCATTTCGGCGAAAACTTTTTTGATTGTGTTTTTAGTTTTTAATGAAGAATTGTTTAAATTTTTGACTTTCATAACATTTACAAATTGCACGCTCGTGTAAAAATATTAACAGCGCAATAGTGTTTGTGCGTTGTTTTTGATGACTAAAAAAGCAAGTTAATTTATAATTAAATTGGCAAACAAGCCATCACTCGACTTTAAAATAAACTTAAACAATCATTTTTAGTACTAAATTTGGCAATTTTTCACTATCCGCAACAAATTATGTAATATTATATCACTTTTTTTAAAAAAAGTCAACAATGTTAAAAAAACAGTTAAAAGGAGTTTTATCATGTTTGATTTTGCAAAAATTTGTAATCAAGTTGAAAACCTATCCCCTGTTGAACGTGGTGCGCTTATTGTAAGCGAATCGGCAACCATTGTAAAAAAATTTGAAGAAATTAGCGTAACAGCCTTAAACCCAATTGACGCTTTGGCAACCTTTATAATTGGCGCAGTAATGGCAGATGGCGAGATTGACGAAAAGGAATTTTTACTGATTTACCCATCCCTTGTAAGGGCGTTTGGCGATGACTTTGACTTTGAAAAAATTAAAAAGACTTTGAACGGAAAGCAAGGCAAAACCGTTTTAAACGAATACGTATCGGCACTTATGACCATAATTTCGACTGCTGATGCATCGCTTCAAGCGGACATTGTAACGCTTTGCTTACTTGTTGTTGCAATCGATAACAAAATAAACGCACGTGAACGCCGTTATATACGCCAACTTTGTAACTAACTTTAAATGTGACTTTTTGCTAACCATAGTATAAATTTGGTAACCCTAATATATAATATGTTTTTACCAGAAGGCGCAACACATTAAATTTAAACTGAAATTAAAAAATTGTTCATACACATAAATTTTACGCTCCTTTTAATTTTGCCGTCCTAATTTTTAGGGTGGTAAAAATTTTGGGGGGAAAGTTAAGTTTTTAAAAATTTATCATAATTTAATCACATTATTAAACTAAAATATCTTTTGTAGTTTAAAGGTTAAATTAAAAAAAGCAATTATTCTGCGAGGCAATTATGAGTTTTTTGAAAGAAAGACTTACCTATTTAGCGATATCCGTGCTTTTGATTGCAATCGGCGTTGTAACGCTTGTTTTTCAAGAAATTACGCTGGACATTTTGTGTTATTTGCTGGGCGCAAGCATTTTGTTTATCGGCATAACGAAAATTGTTTTGTGGTTTTTAAAAAGCGGTTTTAGATTTTTATTTCAATTCGACTTAGGTCAAGGCATATTTTTAACCGTTTTGGGCATTTTGATGCTTTTAAACACAAACGGCGTAAAAACCGCACTGCCAATAATACTTGGGCTTTTGTGGTTTGTGGATGGTATCATTCAGCTTAACAAGTTTATTGCACTTAACAAAGTAAAATCAAAAAGTAGATACGCACTACTTATCTTTGCAATTTTAACTTGCGCACTTGGTATTGTGCTTATGATTGACCCCTTTACCGAACGTAATGCTTTTATGATTTTTACCGGCGTAACATTTATCACTGACGGCGTGCAAAATCTTATATATGCGCTCTTTTTCAAAAAGTTTACTCAAGAAAAATTTGTTGAGCAACTTGACGACGACACAACAATGTATTATTAGTACTCTTTACCATATATTCCCCATAAATTTCTTTCATTGTTTAAGTTCTCCTAAACTTAAACCAAATTGGACCTTACGATTTTGTAAGGTCCTTTTTCTTTTTGTGATTTTTATGTAATTTTGCCCTTTTAGCCGTTTTTTTAAGCGAAAAATGGGCAAAAGTTGGGCTATAAGCCCGTTATCACCACTTTTTATCGATTTTTAACAATTTTCACCGCTAACTAATTATCCTTTTTACCCTTTAAAGCGCACGAAAAACCCAACACATACCCCCACCAAAGCAAATTTTTTATTTTTACTTTTTTCAAATAAACGGCAAAACAAAAAAAGGAAAGCCTTAAAATTTTAAGGTTTCCTTTAAAAATACTAAGTTATTTAATTTGTTTTATTTTACACCAAAATTTTTAATTTTAAAATCTAATTTAAACAAATTTTGTCAAACAGATTTTGCAAAAAGTGGGGCTATAAGCCCGTTAAAAGCACTTTTTCTGTTTTTCACGCTTACAGTCTTCAAACTGTTCACAGCGGTAACAAACTTCGTTTTCAAGCGGTTTGCCATCGAAAAAGTCGGTAATATTTTTGATTGTAGTTTGGGCAATGCTTGATAAAGCTTCGTCAGTTAAAAAGGCTTGGTGCGAAGTAATGATTACATTTGGCATGGAAAGTAGCCTTGCAAGTACGTCATCCCCCAATATGTGTCCGGATTTATCTTCGAAAAAGAGATCAGATTCTTCTTCGTAAACATCCAAACACGCTGCGCCGATTTTTCTATCTTTTATGCCAACCAAAAGATCTTCGGCATCGATAAGAGCCCCACGTGAAGTGTTTAAAATGACAACGCCCTTTTTCATTTTGTCGATTGCCGTTTTATCGATTAAGTGGAAGTTTTCTTCGGTAAGCGGACAGTGAAGTGAAATGATATCACTTTTACTGAGCAAGGTATCCATATCGGTAAAGGTTACGCCATCGATTTGAGAAGGAAATTTATCGTAAGCCAAAATGTTGCATTTAAAGCCTTGCATAATGCTTATAAACGCACGACCGATTTTGCCCGTACCGACAACGCCGACCGTTTTACCTGAAAGGTTGAAACCTTCAAGCCCAGCCAAACTGAAATTGAAATCTCTTGTGCGATTGTACGCTTTATGGATGCGACGGGCGGACGTTAAAAGCATTGCTGCGGCGTGTTCTGCAACGGCTTCGGGCGAGTAGGACGGAACACGCACCACGTGGATTTTTTTGTAACATGATTTTACATCGACATTGTTAAAGCCAGCGCAACGCATAGCGATTAACATTACACCAAAGTCGTAAAGCCCAGAGATTACTTCGCTGTTTAAGTCGTCATTAACAAAGGCGCAGACAACATCGAAGCCCTTGCAAAGCGGATAAGTGTTTTCGTCTAATTTTGCGGTGAAATATTTAATTTTTATATTGTCGGGCAAAGCCTTTTCAAAATAAGTTTTATCGTAAGGCTTTGTATCGAACATAGCAACTTTAATCATATGTAAGCCTCTCTTTTTATATATTTTTACCCCTTCCCCAACCGTTTTTTAAAGGATTTGCCTTTTTTATGAACGGCTTTATTTGGAAGTTTGGGGCAAATTCAATATTATATTATCACGCACATTAAAAAATTGTCAACTTTTAAAGGGGGGTAAAAATTTTGATTGCTAAACGGCGAAAAATGGGCTATAATAATTGTACATTTAAAAAATAGGTAAAATTTTATGGGATACTTGGATACTTTTAACGCAGTAGTTGGCGAAACGCTTATGTACTGCCAACGCATTGAACATGACATAAAGGTAATTTACGCAGCAATGCTTAAGGGCGAGATGGAAGGAAATTTAGACCTTGTCCGCCGTGAAACTTTAGGCACCGTGCTTGTCGCCCTTGAAAATTTAGATTTTAGCGACAACAACCCCATGTTTTCACGAGAAGATTATCGCCTTTTAAAGGAAATAAAAAACATACGTAACTTTATCGCCCACCAGTGCTATGTGGACTTTTTATACCTTGACGACTACAATTTTAACCTTAAACTTGACCAAAATTACCAAAAAATTTGCGACTTTAACATGAAGATGAAAAAACTTTCTAATTTTGTAGAAACCGCACGCTTTTCGGTATTGGAAAAATATAACAGAATTTAATAAATTTTATATTTTTACATATTTGTAATCTTTTGATATGTTTAAATCGCCCTTAATATGTGTAATTTTAAGGTATTTAAATATAAAAATTTTTAAATTTTAAAAAATTATTGCAAAAATTTGCAAAAAAAATTTATTTTTAGCAAATAAAAAAAATATAAAAAGTTTAAGTGTTTAAAAATCGCCGATAAAATGCGATATTTTAAGAAATCTTGTAAAAATTTTAAATTTTTTGGCAAAAATTTTCGACTTAAAATTGCAAAAAAACAAATTTTTCTAAAAAATTTTTAAAAAATGGGGTAAAAATCCTTTACAAACTAAAAAAAGTGTTGTATTATTTTGGCGTAATCAAGATTTTGAAATTGTTCAGGGTTTTGGTTACATTCAACTTGGTTTCATCATTTTCCCCCTTATCATATATTTTTCAGGCAGTTGGCAGTTTGCGTTAGAAGTAAACTGTCAATTGTTTTTTTTACGCAAAAATTTATTGCACAAACGTTAAAAAAGTGTTTAAAACTTATCGGCAAAAACAAAGATAAAATTTAAGATTAAAAGCCCAACCTATATAAAAAGTCTTGAAAATTACCGTAAAATAAGTTACAATAAAGACAGCCAAAATAAAAGGAATTTTTGTTATGGAAGGACTTGAAAGTTTAACTGAACTTTACCGCATTGGTTTTGGCCCGTCAAGTTCGCACACGATGGGACCGGAGAATGCGCTTATCAAATTTAACAATATATATAAAGATGCCGACCGCTTTAAGGTTTTGCTTTACGGTTCTTTAGCAAAAACCGGAAAGGGGCATGGCACCGACGTTGTGTGTAAAAAGACCTTGAGCCCAAAGCCTTGCGAAGTGGTTTTTGATTTTGAATTTACGCCACCGCACCCAAACACGCTTGACGCTTACGCCTATAAGGGCGACGAGCAGATTGGCTTTGCTCGCTTTTTTAGCGTTGGTGGTGGTAAAGTTGTTATGGACGGCGAAAAAAACGGTGCTGAAAAAATTGTTTACCCACACACCACCTTTAGCGAGATTAAAAAATTTTGCGACAGCGAGAACATAAAACTTTATGAATATGTTGACCGCTTTGAACCGCAGATTGACACCTATCTAACGGCAGTTTGGGAAGCAATGAAAAGTGCCATTTTATCTGGGCTTGAAAAAACGGGCATTTTGCCGGGCGGACTTGGCGTTTCACGCCGTGCTGGTTTTTTGTTTAACAAGACAAACGAAGATGAAAGTTTGGAAGTTCGTGAAAACCGTCTTATTTGCGCTTACGCTTTTGCCGTTGGCGAGCAGAACGCAAGTTATGAAAAGGTTGTAACTGCGCCAACTTGCGGTGCATCTGGCGTTGTGCCTGCGGTGCTTTATTATGAACAGCAGAAAAACGGTTACGCCGACGAAACCATTATAAACGCTTTAAAAACGGCTGGTGTAATTGGTAACCTTATAAAAAAGAATGGCTCTATTTCGGGTGCTGAATGCGGTTGCCAAGCAGAGATAGGAAGCGCATGCGCAATGGCGGCAGCTGGACTTAGCGAACTTAAAGGGCTTTCGCTTGACAAAATTGAGTACGCATCGGAAATTGCCATTGAGCATCACTTAGGGCTAACTTGCGACCCCATTTGCGGACTTGTGCAGATACCGTGTATTGAGCGTAATGCCGTTGCCGCAGTAAGGGCGGTGAACGCAGTGCTTTTATCAAGTTTTTTAAGCGAAACAAGAAAGATATCTTTTGATAGCGTAGTAACCGCCATGCGTGAAACGGGAAAAGATATGTCTTATAGGTACAAAGAAACGTCCGAAGGCGGACTTGCAAAAATCAAATTTTAATAAAAAGTGGGGCTATAAGCCCATAAACGCAACAAGCCGTGCTTTATTTAGCACGGCTTATTTTTGTTCTTGCTTTAATTTTACGCTTCCGCAAAGGACTTCGGAATAGGAAAAAGTGGTTTTTGCATGCGTGGGCGAAGTGGGCGCAATGGTGAAAAGGGCGGGATAAATTCCGCTTACTACGCCCGTATATGTTATAAACTTGTTTCTGCCTAAGTTTTGCACCACCTTGACCTTTTTGTTGTAAAGATTTTGCACTGAATCTTTGATTGCGGTAACGTTTACGATTGACTTTATCATACTTTTATTTTGCTCAACTTAAAAATTTTTAAACCAAAATTTGTAAAAAAAGTTGAGATAACGGGCTTATAGGCAAACTTTTTAAAAAACCGCCCCTAAAATTAGGGACGGTTAAAATTTTAAAATTATAGTTCTTCGTCAAAGTCGTCGAAGTCGTCGTCTTCTTCGTCTTCGTCGTCTTCTTCAAAATCGCTTTCGTCGATTGGACCGTAATCAAAATCGTCGTAATCGTCGTTTGTTTCCATTTCTTCGTCGTCATCGTCAAGGTAATCTTCTTCGTCATCGAAAAGTTTTTCGGCTTCTTCTTGTTCAAGTTGAGAAAGTTGGATTTCCTCTTCTTCGTCTTTACCAAGTTCTTCTTTTTCGTCGTCGTCGAGATATTTTTTCCATTCTTCGTCGCTATCTAAGTCAACGTCAGCATCCTTTTCGACTTCGTAACGTTGATTTTCCATACAACTTTGGCACATGTCGTCGTTGATGTCGATATAGTTTTGCTTGCAGATTGGGCATAATTTTTCGGAAGCATCGTCTTCTTCGTCGAGCGTAGCAAACATAAGTTGCGGACCGATTTTTAATTCTGCCTTGCAAACACCGCAGTATTCTTCGTCAACGGGAATGTAATTAAGTTCGCACCTTGGGCAAAGTTTATATTTAGCCATAAAAATCAACCTCCCCACCAGAAGTAGTGGTTTATTTTATTAAAAATCAAAATTTGTAAAAGTCAAAGCAAAACTTTTGCGCTTTTTTTGGGGCTTTTTGCTTACAATTTTAACTTCGTATAGATTATAGATATATTGTAACGATTTGTAAACTGTTTTTTATATGTTTTTTGGTTTTTGTAAATTTTTTTACAAGACTTTCACTATTTAACTTATGCAAGCAATCAAATAATTTGCAACCCTTTATAAAAAAGTTTGCCGAAAACCAAAATTTAAAACCAAATTCGTTTTTTGTTTGTGTAAAGTATTTACCACAAAACAACAAGTAAATCAAGCCTTTTTGCACATATTTTTAAAGAAAAAATAAAAAATTCAGCCAAATTGTGCTGAATTTCGACACTCACTTATATTTTGACTATTTTTTAACCAAATTGTGCCCTAAAATTAAGCACCTTCAAGCAGCATTTTGTCGGCAACAAGCGCAATGAATTCGCCATTTGTTGGCTTTTCACTGCCCACATAGGCACGCACGCCAAACACCGAATTTATACTTTCAATGCGGTTACGGTTCCACGCAACTTCGATAGCGTGACGGATAGCACGCTCTACCTTAGAAGCAGATGTATCGTACTTATCCCCTATCATGGGGTAAAGTTTTTTTGTAATACTGTTTATAATTTGTGGATTGTCAACCGCCATCTTTACGCCTTCACGCAGATATGCGTAACCTTTAATGTGTGGCGGAATGCCAACCGAGATAAAAATTTTACTGATGCGCTCATCTAAACTTATAACGGGCTTTTCTTCCGCTTTAATGGTAAGTTGGTTTTCTTCTTCACGGCAAAGCCCAAGCAAGCGATCCTTTAAAATCGCCATTGAAACGGGTTTTGTCATATAGTAAAGCGCACCAAAGTCCATTGCACGCTTGATGATTACGTCGTTTTTAACCGCCGTAAGCACTACGATTTTTGTCTTTAACTTTTGCGAAGCAATGTGCTTTAAAACTTCAAATCCGTCAACGCCCGACAAAACAAGCCCGCACACGATAATGTCTGGCTTAAACTTATCGATAAGTTCAATAGCCTCGTTGCCGTCAGCGGTTACGCCAACAATGTTAAATTGCGTATCACGGTAAACACGCTTAACTTTTTCTAAATCTGCTTCGCCTTCTTCTACCATGAGTAATTTATAGTTTTCCATATTTCGCCCCTTTATTTTTTTCTTGTTTTGATTATATCACACCACTAAAAAAATAGTAAAGCGATTTTTGAATGAATTTTGAACAAAATTTGACTAATTTTGTTCAAAATTGTCGATTAGCACAGATTTTGCGCAAAAAATCGGCGTATAGGTTGATTTTTGACGAAATGAATTTTGAACGAAATTTGAAAAAGTGCGTTCAAAATTTGAACGCACTTGAAATTAACGCTTATTAAATTGAGTTAAATAAAAGCCTGTTAATGTGATTTTATCAGCAGATAATTCGCCGTCATAACTATATATAAATGTTTGCGAGCGTTTGTTGAAAATTGCACTTTCTAATGTTAGATCGTAAACATTTTCACCGCTATTTACGCTAACTTTAGTTTGCCTTATATCGGCAAAATTTTCTTTATTTAGCGTTGTGCCGTGCCTTTCGATGGGGACGCAAGTGAAAAATGTACCGCTTACAAGTGTTACCGAGTTTTTAATGGTTAGTGTAACGGTTGTTTTGCCGTTTTCCGTTTTACAGTCCACCCCCACATCTTGGGTAATGGTTACATTTTTATCAAAAGCGGAAACGCTTTCAAAAACTGCCTTGCCATCATTAACGCTTACTTCATCATCTAAAAACATTTCACGCTTTATATAATCGTTATAATCAAAGTATACGTTATACCCATTTGACATAAACTTGAAAACGCCTGCGGATATCAAAATGATGATGGCGGCAGCCAAAACTGCGCCTGCCAAAATGCAAAGTCTTATAATATTTTTTGTTTTCATTTTACCACCTTTATTAAAAAAGTAAGCCTATAAGCCCGTTATCACAACTTTCACCGTCAGCGGTTTTGTTGCGGTCGTGATTTTTTGGGGCTTATTTTTAATTTATTGTTTTTGATAAGTTTGGTAATTACTTAAAAAAATGTTTACCGAGTAAAAGCATTTGTTTTAAAAGATTTTTAAACGCAACTTACTTAACAATATATATTTTAATATGTAATAAAATTTTTTGCAAGCCGAATAAAACGATTTGAAAAAAGCCGTCCAAAAGGACGGCCTTTTGATAAGCCAAGATAAAAAATTATCTCTTTGAGAATTGTGGTGCACGACGAGCTTTCTTTAAGCCGTATTTCTTTCTTTCTTTCATTCTTGGGTCTCTTGTTAAGTAACCTGCTTTTTTAACAACTGTACGTAATTCAGGTTCAGCAACAACCAAAGCCCTTGCAATGCCGTGACGGATAGCACCAGCTTGACCGGTAAAGCCACCACCGTTAACGTTTACGAAAACGTCGTAATCAGCTTCTTTACCAGTGAGTGTTAAAGGTTGACGAATAACGAGTTTAACTGTATCTAAAGCGCAGTATTCATCGATTGTTCTGCCGTTGATGATGTAAGAACCATTACCACCAGGGATAAGGCGTACCCTTGCAACAGCTTTTTTTCTTCTGCCAGTTCCCCAGAACTGAACTTTCTTTTTAGTAGTTTTAGCCATTGGTTACCCCTCCTTAATAATCAAGTTTAAGCTCTACAGGTTGTTGAGCTTGTTGTTTGTGTTCTGCGCCCTTGTAAACGCGGAGTTTTTTAAGCATCTTTTTGCCTAAACTGTTTTTAGGAAGCATACCCTTAACGGCTTCGTAAACTGCCAAATCAGACTTTTTAGCCATGATTTCTTTGTATGGGGTTTGTTTTAAACCACCGACGTAACCGGTGTGATATGTGTAAAGTTTCTTTTCGAGTTTTTTACCTGTTAAAACGACCTTGTCTGTGTTTAAAACGATAACGAAATCGCCACAGTCAACGTTTGGTGTAAATGTTGGTTTGTGTTTACCTCTTAAAATCGCAGCAACTTGAGAAGCGAGTCTACCAAGTGGCATACCGGTAGCATCGACAACATACCATTTTCTCTCAACATTGGCTGGATTTGCCATATATGATTTCATGATAATTATCTCCGAAATGTAATTTATTAACCTAACATTTGTGCAACTGAATTTTTTGCGAGGGGCTAATTCGCATGAAAAAACAATCGCATAAAGTTAGCGACTATCACATTTTAAACCATTATTATATTTAAGTCAAGCATTTTTTGCGATTTTTTCTGCTTTTTAACCACCTTTTTATTTAAAATGTGCTAATTTTTTTGTAATTTTTAAAAAGCCACTACATATTGTGTTTTTACACATTTTTTAACCACAAACAATCTTTTTGGTAAACTTTTTTACCACTCGCCTTTTCCGCTTTCAAATTTTTTGCTGACCGCTTTCAAATTTTTTGCTATCAGCCCTTAAATTGTAACGGGGAAGGTCAAGATGTCATGGATATCTTTTTCAAATTTTACCGTGCGAATTTGTGGGTTATTGTAAGTTTTATAGGTGTACAATAAGTTATCAACATCAACGCAACTTGTGTACATTGTGATTTCGTAACCAGACTTACTTAAACAGCACCCCTTTGGCACGAAAACGCTATCCAAAACGTGGTAAAGTGGCAAAAGGCTTTTTTCTTCTACCACATAATTGTTTCTTACAAAGGTGGCACGCACAAAGCGTGATTGGGAAGAATAGTCGCCCGGAAGCCCCATTGCACCCATACCAAAGCAGTAAGTTTTAAGGGGCAAATCTTTGGCAAAATTGTTTTGGGGCTGGGCGGTTGATAGGGACATAAAATTGTTTAAATTAAAAAGTTGCATATCAAAAGTGGGGCTGTTTGTCATAACGCCCACAGGGTTATCGTAAACCTTAATTTTGCCGTCTACGCACTCGATAACGATATCCAAAAACCTATCGCTTACCATATAATGAAGGGGCGATGGCGTAAGGCCATCTAAAGGCGTGTCGGTAAGGTTGATATTTTTAATGGCATCCTTTACTTCACAAACGGAAGAAAAGTTGCCCAAAATGTAGGGCAAAAATTGGTACTGCGCCAAATTTATTACGCCAGATTCTTTAGATGGTTTTGCGTACTTTGTAAAGCCCGGAAAGTTTAGCCCAGCCATGCAAAGCCCCTTTTCGTTTACGCCGTCATAAAAAAGCGGAATGCCCTTATAAACGGTTGCCATACCCATAATTTGATAACAAACCTTAACGCCAAAGCCGTCAAAATTTTTAGGGGTTATGACTACGCTTTCACCGTAAGATTTATCGATATCTAAAGTCCTACCGAAATAAAAACCATTCTTTTTTTAACGTTACCGCTGTACACATTTTAACGCTCCTTTTGCTAAAATTAACTACGTATTGGGGGTAATCGAGATTTTTTACGCCCTTTAAAACAATTTAAGCCTTTTATTTATAAATAAATGATAGCGCATTTTAGTGATAATTTAAAGAAAAACGGACGGAAAAATTCCGTCCGCAACCAAACACAAAATACAAATAATTTTGCCATATAAAGTTTCTCCATTTTTAATTTAAAGTCCATTTGTAACTTTTTGTAAGATTTATTTTATATCTTTGTAAGATTTTTTTTAGCCGTCAAATTTTGAAGCAAAAAAACGCAATTTGCCAACATTTAAGCGTAAAGACCGCCCTTTTATGCGACCATGTGTGAGTTTTAACCTTTTTTAGGTTACAGATTGAAACAAACAATAAAAGCCGTCAGTATCATCAAAATAACTTTTTGGGACAAAATATCCCCCTTTTAGCGTACAATTTTTTGACGGAAAAGCATATATAAAAACTGACGGAACATCGCCTAAAAAGATTGCGCCAAGATAAAAGGGCTTTTTTTGGTCAAAAAAGTAAAACTTACTGTTTATAAATATATCCTTAAAAATATCTACTTGCTGTTTATCGCACGTTATTTTTTTAAACTGTGAGTATTTGTCTTTTGAAAGTAATTTTTGATTATCGTCGGTGCTAAAAGACTCGTTTTCGGGCTTATAGCCCCACTTTTTTTCTTGTGAAGGGGTAAAATTTCCCCTTTCATTTGCACAATCGGCGCATTTTTCAATGTCAAACTTTTGTTTATCGTATAGATTTGGCGCATCGTAAAAAGTTTGTGGACCGCCACTTTTTTTGTTTTGTTTTTGGCAATTTGACCTTTTAATGTCATCATGGTGATAAGATTGCTTTTCATAAAAACCTTCCTTTAAAAAATAATTGTCTTCTGCAATCTTATCGTCATCGTAAACCGTTGACACACCCCCGTTGCAACGCCTAAAAAAATCTAAAAAGCCTTGCTCGTAAAAATTATCGGTGTTAAAAAGTGCCTTGCCGACAATTTGACCGCCATCCACACAGCACACCGAAAAGCCCTGTTTTAAACTTACGTTGTAAAAATAATTTTCCTCATTCAGCACATAATAATTTTCGCCGTCAAAAAGTAAGAAAGTGGCAAGTTTATAATCGCCGTCTATCACGGTGAGTGTGGTTTTTACATTGTGCGAATAATCTAAAATGGTTTCGCCTTTATTTATAAAACCGTCGCTAACGCCGTTTATTAAAAAATCTTCAACACGCAACCTAAGTGTAGCAATAAGTGTGCCAGATAAATTGTTTATTGGTATCAGCCTTTTAACAATTTCCATATATAAATCCCCCGACTAATATATGCCGTGAGATTTTAGTTTATTTGCCCTTAACTTGTTTTTGGTAACGTTTAAATTTTTAAATGGGCATATAAAAGTTTACATAAATGATAGCAATTTTTATTGTAAGATTTTGGCAAATAAATGTCAAAAAATGAGATAAAAAGCGGAATTTCTTAAATTTGAGTGGGCTTAGGCAGAAAAAATATACGTTTAGTTTAATAAAGCGTCAAATTTTACCTAAATTTCATAAAGTTGAGAAAAATTTAACACAAATAGTTTATTAAAACTATTTACAATTTGACAAAATATTGTTACAATATAGTCGGTGGAAGTTGGCAAAAAACCAAAATTTTACACCAAAAAGGGCGGTTTGGCGCACAAAAATTGGGCGTCGGTCTTTAAAAAGTAAAAATCTTTAAAGACTTTATCGCACTTAAACATTACAATTAAAGTTTTAAATAAAATATTGTCACGGAGGCAAAAAATGACAACAAACAAGGCAGTTTTAAAATTTGTTGAAGAAGCAAAAAATCTTTGCAAACCTGAAAATGTTGTATGGGTTACCGGCGAAGAAGCTTTGTACGAACAATTAAGAGAAGAAGCTTGCAAGACAGGCGAAATGATCAAACTTAACCAAGAACTTTTACCTGGATGCTATCTTCACCGCAGTGCTTTAAACGACGTTGCACGTGTTGAAGGCAGAACTTTTATTTGTTGCAAAAATAAAGATGACGCTGGTCCAATTAACAACTGGATGGACCCACAAGAAGCTTACGCAAAATTGGGCGAAATTTTTGACGGTTGCATGAAAGGTAGAACAATGTACGTTATCCCCTATTCAATGGGCGCAGTTGGTTCTAAATTTTCAAAGATCGGTATTGAAATTACAGACTCTATCTACGTTGTATTATCAATGCACATCATGACAAGGGACGGCGATAAGGTTTTAGAAGCTTTAGGCGACAGCGAAGACTTTGTACGTGGTTTACACTCTAAAGCAGAACTCGACGAAGAAAAGAGATATATCGTACACTTCCCTGAAGATAACGCTATTTGGTCAGTTAACTCTGGCTACGGCGGAAACGTTTTACTTGGTAAAAAATGCTTTGCACTCCGTATTGCTTCTTACCTTGGTAAGAACGAAGGTTGGATGGCAGAACACATGCTTATCGTTGGTATCCAAAACCCACAAGGCGAAATTAAATACGTTGCGGCTGCTTTCCCATCCGCTTGCGGTAAGACCAACTTGGCAATGCTTATCCCACCCGAAATTTATAAAAAGAAAGGTTATAAGGTTTGGACCGTTGGCGACGATATCGCTTGGATAAGAGTTGGTGAAGACGGCAGACTTTGGGCAATCAACCCAGAAAATGGTTTCTTTGGCGTTGCACCTGGCACAAACATGCACTCTAACCCCAATGCCTTACTTTCAACAAAGAAAAATTCAATCTTTACAAACGTTGTACACGATTTAGATAACAACACTGTTTGGTGGGAAGGTATGGATACCCCAGCACCAACAAACGCTGTAAACTGGCGCGGTGAAAAGTGGGATGCTTCTAAATACGACAAACAAGATAAGTCAACATACGGCGCACATCCAAACTCAAGATTTACTGCACCTACAGTAAACTGCCCATGCTTATCTGACCAATTTGAAGCACCAAATGGCGTTCCACTTTCTGCAATCATCTTCGGTGGCAGACGTGCAAAGACCGCTCCACTTGTATACGAATCAAGAGATTGGAACAACGGTGTATTTGTAGGTTCATCAATGGCTTCTGAAACAACCGCTGCTGCAACAGGTGCTGTTGGCGTTGTAAGACGTGACCCAATGGCAATGAGACCTTTCGTTGGTTACAACATGGCTGATTATTTTGCACACTGGATTGAAATGGGCAAGAAGATCACCAACAAACCAAAGATCTTTAACGTAAACTGGTTTAGAACTGACGAAAACGGCAAGTTTATTTGGCCAGGCTTTGGCGACAACTTACGTGTTTTAGAATGGATTTTAGCACGTTGCGAAAACAAGGTTGACGCAAGAGAAGTACCTATCGGTTATATACCTTATGCAAAAGATATCAACATTGAAGGTCTTTCTATCACAGAAGACACCGTTGAAGATCTTTTAAGCGTTGACAAGGAAACTTGGAAAGAAGAAGCAAAAGGTATTGAAGAATTCTACGCTCAATTTGGCGATAGACTTCCTAAAGAACTTAGGGCTGAACTTGAAACACTTAAATCAAAACTCAACTAATTATAAGTTTAAAGGCACTGCGTTTTTGCAGTGCCTTTTTTTTACTTTTTTATAACTTTTAACATTAAAAAAGTGGGGATAATCGACTTATAGCCCCACTTTTTGCTTTTTTAAGCCCTATTTATCCCCTGCTTTATTTTTGCACTCGGAAAAATTTTTATAGTCTTAAAATTACTTTGAGTATTTAAGACAAAAAAGCCCTTTTTAACGCCGGAAAAATGGTAAAAAGAGCCAAAAAACCGCATACATATGCCCACCTGATGTGAAAATTAAAATAAAAAAGCAAAAATAAAAAGCCCTTTTTTACCTTTGCAAAAGCCTTTTTTAAAAATGTCGAAAAACGCTTTTAATCTTGCTTAGAGTTTTGCTTATCTATCTTTTTAGAAAGTTGGTCGTGCCGTTTAATCATTTCGACAACGCTGTTTTTGGGCGATATCACATTTTTATCAAAAGTTGTAAAATCGCCAAAAGTTGAAGGTGGATTTTCGGCGTTTTTGGGCTTATAGCCCGACTTTTGCTGATTTTTAGCAGATAAAAGTGCGTTTGATATTTGAGTTATTAAATTGAAAAAATCGTTAGCCATACTATCACCAAAAATACAAAAATAAAATAACTTACAAAACTTTATTATGCTACCGCTTTTTAATTTATGACTTTTTTTAAACCTTTCCACGAACCTTACCGCCGTCCAAAAATGACAAGAACAAAAAATTTACCGCCCTAAAACAGCCAAAAACCAACAAAAAAACAACAAAACAGCAACCAAAAACTAATCAAAAAGCGGACAAAACGGCACACAAAAAGAGCGAAAAGGGCTTAAAAATAATTTATTTTAATAAATTAAGTTAGTATTTTAGATAATTAAAGCAAAAAACGGCATTTATTTTATTGCTTATTTTTATTTTTTAGTATATAATAATCAGTACGGACTAACGACGGGCGCAAAATAGTTGCGACGAAAAGATAGTTAGGTAAAATATTACTGCCACCTTGGTGGTTAATAAAGGAGTAATAGATGAAAAAGTTTTTATGTTTAGTTTTTGCCCTTGTGTTATCACTTTCAATGGTAGCCTGTGCAGGCGGTTGGAAGTCAACAGTAACAGATTATTCGGGCGAAGTATCATCTAACGGTGGTTTTGCCGTAGTTAAAGGTGATTATGTATATTACATCAACGGTGTTGAAAGTAACACTGCTGACAACGCATTTGGCACACCTGTTAAAGGCGCACTTGTACGTACAAAGGTAAGCGAACTTGGTAACGATAACCCACAAAGCGAAGTTGTTATACCAAAACTTGTATTTACAAACGGTCCTGAAGGTAGCAATGGTTTTTACATTTACGGTGATTACGTATACTACACCTCACCAAGCACCGACAAGGACAAAACGGGCGCAGTATTAAACGGCTCACTTGAATTTTTAAGAACAAAACTTGACGGTACTGACACAACAGAGATCACAACAGTTGAAAACCTTACCGCAGGTTTTAGATATGTTTTAGACGGCGAAAAGGTTTACCTTGTAGTAAACACCACAGATGCTGACGGCAATAACGTACTTGTAAGTTATGACGCAACAAAGAAAAACACCGTATTAGCAACAAGTGGCACAGTACAAAATTACGTATTTTCAAACGACTTGGCAAAGACATACTGCTATTATGTAGAAACCGCACACAACGAAGAACTTGACCAAGACGAATCTTACCAAGATATCGTAAAATTCAACTTTAACGGCGAAGAAGAAACAACCGTTTTAGAAGGTAATGACGGCACACAAGGCGCAACGTTCACCTTAATTAAAGACACCGGCAGCGACGTTTATTATTCTAAAACTTACGTTGACACAACAGTTGTAACAACTGTAAAATACTTTGCTGCAACAAACAATTCTTTCACCGACGGTAATGTTTTATTGAGCGAAGCAACCACAAACGCATCAACAATTTTTGCTAATACTTCGATGTTTAAATCGGTTAGCGAAATCATCTATTTTGATGCTACACTCGGCTTCTTAAAATATGACTATAACAAAAGAAACAACCCGGCAACTTACGGCGTAACTTACCTTGTAACAAACAAACAAGTTTTAAACGAACTTGCTTCTTTATCGGTAAGCAGTTACACCGACGAATACATTTACATGACAGATTCTTCAAACTATTTATATAGAGTAAATGTTAGCGAACTTTTAGCTGGCAACTGTGCTGTTGAACAAATGACTTATGTATCACTTAAGACTTCTTCAACATTCTATAAGCCAGAAGTTATCGGTAACTATGTTTTAGGCGCACTTGACACCGAACCATTTGGTAACTATATTTACGCCGTTGAAATTAAGACAGGTTTGACCGAAGACGAAGAAGACGCTGAACTTGAAAAATATGATTTCACCGTTGAAGAAAACTTGGTAAACTTTGCTAAACGCAGAATCGGCATCCAAACACAAGAAGATGCAACCGCTTATCAAGAATATTTAGAAGAAACTTTTAAAGATGAAGATAAGGAATAATTTAATTATTTTCGCTTTAATAGTATCACTAACGCTGTGTTGCGTGTGTTTTGGCGGTTGTAAGCAACCTGCGCAAAAAGATGACAACCAGCAAGTAGACAACACTTTAAAGGAACTTGATATGTTTTTAAGTATAAACGGCGAAACTTTTACGGTTAAGTTAGAAGATAACAAAACTTCTCAACAACTTTTAAACCTTTTACCTTTAACCGCACAAATGAACGAGTTAAACGGCAACGAAAAATATTATTATCTTGACCAAAAATTGCCAACAAACAGCCAAGCCGTTGGTTATATAACCGCTGGCGACGTAATGCTTTATAACAACAACTGTTTGGTAATTTTTTACGAAAGTTTTTCGACAAGTTATAGTTACACCAAAATCGGTCATATTGAAAACGCTGAAAACTTAAAAACCATTTTAGGCACTGGTAACGTAACAGTTAAGTGGTATAAATAAACTAAACTTTTTAAGGGGACTTTTTTAAGTCCCCCTTTTTTATTTCCCCTTATCCACCGCCTGTCAATTATATAATAAATAACCACCCACTTTAAATAACTGTTTTAATCCATATTTTTTGAGTTTTTGGGCGTAAATGCCCATATATGCCACCATGTATGGGCTTTTTTACATAAATTTGTCATAATCAAGCCAAAGGTAAGTGAAAAAGCACAAGTATTTTTTAATTTTACCTACCGAAAAATGGGGCTATAAGCCCGTTATCGCCATTTTTTAAGGAAAAACACCTTTTTAAAACCACGCCAAAAAAAAGCCGAAAAAGCCCACACATACCCCGATTTAAACATAAAAACAAAAAAGGAAGATGCAAAAAAACATCTTCCTTTTTTTACAAAATGTTATTTATAAGATTAAGCGGTTGTTGCTTCTGCCCAGATTGCGTAAAGAGTAATGTTTTCGGTAACGGGGACCATATCGGTGAAAGCACCGTTGTTGATGGGTGCACCGTTGACAAATTCTACATTCTTTGTCTTATACCAACCAAGGAAAACATAGCCTTCCCTTTGTGGGGTTGGGATAACGCTTGCTTGTGGATAAGTTGAACCTTTTTCAAGCCTTACTGTAACAGAGCCATCTTGATTTACCGTGTGGTCTGCTGGGTAGGCGTTTACGTCTGTTGAAAGTGTACCGCCTTCTGGCTTGAAGGTAACTGAAACCTTGTTTTCTGTCAAACTTGTTGATAAGTCGATAAGTAACTTCCAACTGCCGTTTGTCTTTTGGAAAATTTGGTTGTATTGTGTGCAGTAATAAAAGTCGCCATCAAATGTTGGGGTTTGCCTAAATTCTGGCAAATCGTTTAAATCTGGTGGTAAAACGCCTGAAAGCCAAGTTGCTGGGCGTTGAACTTGAATTTTGCTGTCGCCATCACCAAAGGTGATTTGGTTGCCCAAAACGTCGGTAACGGTAACGACGAATTCATACATACCGGTTGTTGCGTTGTATGAAACGTTCATGCTGGTAAGTGCTGAAGAATAAACCTTGTAGGACACTTTTTGTTCCTCACCACTTTCGTCTAAAACGGGTTGACCTTCGCCGTCTAAAAGGGTTTCGCTTGTAACGATTTCATAGCCCTGACCTTTTTCATCGCTGAAAGGAAGGATTTCGACAATGCCTGTACCCTTGATACTGCCCATATTTTTCCAATAACCGTTTGAAAGTTTTGTGTAAACGGTGTATGATTGAGTATCTAAATAAAAGTCGCCTGTTTTTGCTTCAACGGGGTTTTCAGGATCTTTATCTGGTGCGCCTTCGCCCATGAGCCAAGTTGAACCGTCTTGACCTTTGAACTCGTCAATATTGATATCCCAACTGTTAAGTTCGTTGCCTAAAGCGTCGACATATTTAAAAGAAAGGTATCTAAGCCCGTTTTTCTCGGTAATTTCCACCCTATTAACGCTTGCGCCGTCAGCACCGTCAGGGATTTCAAAAGTAAAATCTGTGCCTTCTGAAAAACTCATGGTAACGTTTGTTACACGGTTTTCGCTGTCATAGTTGGTGGTAACGTTTGTAATAGACGTACCTTTTGGAATCAAGAACCTATCAGAAGGGCTGTTGTCTTGGTAAGTGATTTCAAGATAAACGTTGCCGTCTTCGTCGGTAACACGCTTAATTTCTTGAATACTGCGAACACCTTCTTCTTCTTGCCAAGCACCGAATCCGCAACCGCTGAAGAAAACGGAAAGTAGCAAAATGATTGCAGTTAATGTGAGTAGTTTACGCATTTTATGCCTCCCTAACAATATTAACAGGCGTAGCGTTTGCCTGCAATTCCTCTATTTTTGGCGACTCGTTAAACAAGTAGCCGTCGCCTTTATTGAACACGAACTTGAATGGTTCGTAACCGGTAACGATTGTAACCGTTTTTATAAGGGTGTTTTCATCAACTTCGATACCCATGCTTTCGACAACATCGGGCGGAAGAATTTGACCTAAGAACCCAACAGGGTCAACGACCGGTAAGTCCAAATAGTTATCAAGTAAATCTACACGCTTAACAGCATCTTCGTCTAAAATGCCGTTTTCGTTTATCCTACCGTTGATGTGGTTATCGGTGTAACCATCGAAGGTAAGCGTTGAACAGTTTTGACCACCGCCGTAGTAAGCAAACGGCAAGTTAATGTACCTATCGCCTTGCTCGTCTTGATAGTAAACGGCGTCAGCCTGAATGATTGACTTGATGGGGAAAATTTGATCGATTGTGTAATTTTTACCGATGATTTGGGCAAGCGTTGAAATGTTTTCATCGATAAGCCCTGATACATCGAGATTATCCAATGTCTTATAGTCGTAAAATTTAGTGTTACCGCTGACATTTACCGTAACGGGATAACTTGTGCCGGAAATTCTTGACGGCATGAAGTTTTTGTTGAAAATCTGCAAGAATGTTGCGATAGACGTTGGAAGTTGCGAACTATAAAGGAATGGACCATTAAATAAAGATTCAAAGGCAACAGAAGCGATACCACTGCGATAAAACATACAGTCAACAATTTGGGTGCTACCCATATATTGTCCGGTAAGGTCTTTTGAAAGTGCCGTTTGAAGTTGGTTTAAAACGGTTTTGATTTGGTCTTTCGTCTTATAATCGTACTCGCTACCAATCTTGCCGTTTAAGTAATCGTTTAAGGTGTTGTTTGCAACGCTTTCTGCACGCAAAAACTCGCCTATAGTACCGTTAACGCCACCGTTTGGGGTTGAGAAGTTGTAATTTTTAACGGGGTCTGCAACCACGTATTCGTTTGCGCCCGTGATAAATAAGAAGTTGCGCGCGTTAGATAACATGCTGTTTTCAACAACTAAATTTTGACTGCTGAAACTGCGCAAAACGTTTTTACCGTTGCTCATACGCATGTTTTTAAGTGTAACGTTGTCGCCGTCGACTTCGACAACCGTACCAACGGTATCCAAAAATGCAAACACGTTAACGTCGTCGCAGTTTTGAACTTTAAGGTCGTTTACGGTGATATTGTCGCCGTCGATATAAAGCCCTATATTATCTTGACCGTAAGCGGTAACGATGTTTAAACTGTCGCCACTTGATGCGGACGGTGTACCTACCGTATAGAACGGCAATGGACCACGGAATAGGTCTGTACTTGATAAGGTTGGAATTGTTACGTCGCCTTCAACACGAGTGCTTGACGGATACGCCAAGTTGTGGAAGTTGATTTGATAACCGTTGCCGTAAAAGTCCTTTTGTACCCTAAGCCCGGCAAGGACATTTGGCTGTACCTGATTATCCGGTCTTGCCTCGTTCCACTGATTCAGGTATTCGTGATTATACTTTGTGGTAAAGGAATAAATAGAGCCGTTTTGGGTGTTAAAATCAAACTTACCACCGCCATTAGCATAACCAAAATAAGGTGTGCCACTGTTTAGATAAGTGTTATACGATTCAAACGAAGTTTGAAGTACCACAATCTCGCCCGATTGTGAGCGGTTTGTGCAGTACAAAAGTTGTTCATAATCGTAAACGTTAACGCCGTCTTTTACGGCTGTAAAGGCGTAATTTCCGCCCTCAATTTGCATATCTACGATATCGGTTGAAACGGCGATTTGACTTTGACCGGGGTTGTTTATTGAAACGGTACCGTAAGTGGTGTAACCGCCACCCGATTTTTCGCCGTTATCAAAGGATAGATTTACCGAAATGTTATCACTGCACGTAATTTGGGGGTTAGCAGTAGATAAACTTTCGGGGATGAGCCTAACCATAATGTCAAAAGAAGCGTTTTGCTTTTGACCGTTTATTATGTCGAACTGACCATAATATTGCGTTTTGTCCACCTTGCCGTACGCCGATTGTGGGTTACGGCTTGTAATGATGATTGCGCCGTTTGTGTAAACGATAAGGGTGAAACTACGGCTTACATTGCCTTTTAGGTTGGAACAAGTAACTTCCACTTGCCCATCCTTTATCGTTTCTAAATAAAACTTTCCGTCCTTATTTATAACACGTGCATTTGGCTCTTGCTGGTCGTCCGTGTTTGAAACGGTCCAAGTAAGTTCATTACCCTTGCCAACGTCCACATGGCGGTTATTGACGCCCCTTGCGGTGAGCGGATATGGCGTGTCGGTAAGTTTAAACGCCTCGATATCATCGTAATCCCAATCAATGTAAGAAATATCTACGTCGACGGTGTTATATGTCAAGTTTACCGTAACGATTGTGAGCGTTGAGATTAAGAAAGGTATTAAAAGTAAAATGATAAGATTTTTCTTCATCAGTTTATCGCCTCCAGATCAAGGAATAGTTTTCCGGAGTTCTTAAAAATAACGATTACCGGTGCAATACCTACCAAAACTATCATCAAAAGACCGCCCAAAATGGTTAAGACGTTGGGGACCTTTAAGTAAGATAAAATTATTGCCGAAACTGCGAAAACAAAGGGCAACAGGTAGGATATCAAGGAAGAAAATGTTGTGGACCTTGCCCTTAAGTGGCGAATTGAAAGTTCTTCCCACAAGGAAACCACGTCGAAAATAAAGAGTAAACATGCCGAAATGATAAACCCGAAAAGCCCCGTTGTAAACGGCACGGTTTTTGAAGCCATAAGTGCAATGACGGAAACCAAAAGTGATATCATTGACATAATAAACGGGATGCTTACCTTTATAAATAACTGCGTTGAAAATTTAACGGGCATCGTTTTCATTTGCTTAATGGTGCGCTTTTCCATAGTAATATAGTTGTTTGCGCCTTGGTTTATAATGACCGTGAAAAGCATGATAAACAAGAGGTCCACATAACTTGTAAGCCCTGGGATAAGTGCGGTAAAATATTGCAACGTACCAGCCGTCAAACTTGCGTTCATAGAGCGAATTACGAAGGTAAGAAGTAACGGTTGTACGATAAGTAGCCCTGTAAATGAAAAGATGTAATTTGAGTTTTTTGTGATTAAAGCAAGTTCCTTTTTTATAAGGGCTTTTTTAACGCTAACGGGCTTATAGGCACGTTTTTTGTGTGTTTTGGCTGGCGTTAAGGAAATGTTTCTTACGTAGTTATAAGCGTAAATTGCGACCGATAACCCCATGCCAAAGATGCCGAGTGAGACTGCAAAGAATGGTAAAAATGATAACTTGCTGTTGTTGACAAAAATGTCGAGTAAAAAGTTTACGGGAACAGCAAATCTTCTAAACGAGATAACTTTTGCGATTGCTTCTTCACTGAAAAGCAAAACTAAACCGTTTTTAGAAACGAGTTTAATAAAGACGTCTAACACATAACTATAGCAAAGTGCAAGACCGAAAATGATGACAAGGCTGAAACCAAGTTCGATTAAAAAGTGCTTTTTAAGGAATTTGATTAAAAGCCATACGGGATACACAAGCATGAGCCCAATACCCATTTGGAAGAAGAATGTTGCAACGGGATAGAAAATGCACTTGAAAAAGAAGATGGGTGCCCTGTTTGCAAGTTGACCGTACGCAACGAGAAGTGGGTATTCAAAAATGAGCGATGCTAAACAGTGTATAAAGAATAGATAAGCAAGTTTGGAAACTATTATTTGAGTGTTTGAAACGGGGCGGTAAGAAAGTTGCTCTATATCCTTATTATCGAAAAACAAGCGTTTTGCGTTGAATAAACCGCTTATTGTAAGGATAATCGTTGTAACGAAAAGAAAAACGGTAAGGAAAGATTCTTTTGCGCCGTTAATGTTGCCAATTTGCTTTAAGATTGTCCTAAAAAGGAAAAGTTCTACAATAATAAACGCACAAAAAAAGACAAGGGTGAATATGGCAGTAGCCACCCTTTGATAAAGGTTCTGTTTTGAACCTAACATCGTTTTAAAGTCTTTTATAATGAGGTTGAGCATTTATTCACCTATCAAAAAATTTGACTTTTTAGTCTTTTTTAGTAACTTTTCACCCTAAAAGGGCGAGAAAATAGTAGAAAATTAAATTATTTTGGCAAAAAATAACTTTTTTTTGTCGAAAATTAAACTTCTTTGGCAAAAAATAACTTTTTTTGGCAAAAATTAAACTTCTTCGCCGTAAATGTGCATGAAGATACGTGATAATTGTAGACGGCGGTTAGGCTCTCTGTTTAAGTCGTATAAACCGGCAACGACGCCATCGTTTACGATGCACACCCTGTCGCAAATACGGCTTACCAAGTCGATGTTGTGGGAAGTAACAAACACGGTTTTGCCGTGATTTGCGTATTCACGCATCATTTTTTTGAGTTCTTCAACCGCCATAATGTCAAGACCGACGGTTGGCTCGTCTAAAATCCAAATTTCGGGGTTATAAAGCAAACTACCGACAAGGCAGAGTTTTTGTTTCATACCGTGTGAATAGTTTGAAATACGTTCTTCTAAATCTTTTTCGCCAAGTTTAAGCCTTGAACAAAGGTAACGATAGTTGCGGACAAAATCGCCTTCTGAAACGTTATAAATACTTGCGATGAATTCCAAGTAGTCGTAACCTGTCATGACTTCGTAACAGTTTGGCTCACTTGCGACATAACCAAAGGTCGTTTTTGCGCCGAGCGGATCGAGTTTAACGTCATAATCGAGCAACATTACCCTGCCCTTATCGAATTTTTTAGAACCGATTAAGCAGTCGATAGTGGTAGATTTACCGATACCGTTTTTACCGATAAAGCCGAAAAGTTCGCCCTTTTTAACGTTTAAAGTAAGCCCTTTTAAGACCTTTTTATCGCCGTAGGCTTTGTGAAGGTCCTCAATTTGAATGGCAAATTCTGAAGTATTTATTTCCGGGGTAGTAGTTGTTGTGTTCATTATTTCCTCCTTTGCCGTACAAACCAAAGGGAATAATTTTCACCTTCTTTAACGTAAAGATAGCGTGAACTGCAGTTGGTGCAGTGGTAAACGCCATCACTTTCAAGCGGATTTTTACCGTGGCAAACGGGACAATATTTGGCGTAAATATCGGTTGGGACGATTAACGATTGCAACTTACTGTCCAGGTAATTTGCAAAAAGTTCGCCTTCGGGGATAATTTGGTCAAACATTTTAAGCCTTTTTTCATAAATGCTTATGCCAAAAGGACAGATTGCCTCGATAGTATCGAAAATCCCAACGGGCTTTTCTAAATCGGCAAACCAATTTGAAAGGCTGAAAATAAGCAAGTGGTTTGCGGTTTTGCCCGATTGTAAGTGGGTAATTGTGAAAATTAGCCCCCTATTTTGCCCGTAGCCGTTTAAAGCGATAGAATATTCTTTATTGCTGAACACACCCGATTTAAGTTTAAATTTACGGCTTGAAAGTTCTTTAAACAGATAAAACTGCAAATAACTTGCGAAAAAGTCGTAATCTAAAAACTTTTCAGCGGTCAATAAATAGGTGTTGTAAAACCTATAAACACGGCTGTAAAGTGGATCTTTTAGCAAAATGTTGGTTTTTTGGATATTGCGAGAGATGCGTTTTGCTTTGCTTACTTCGACGTAAAAATGTGTATTTTTTATGTAGTTTATCCGCCTTTTAAGTTGCAAAACGTACTTTAAAATCTTTTCGCCCTTTTCTTTGTCGGAAAAATCAACCGTTCCGCCAACAATTTGTGGCAACGTTTTAACGTAAAAGTTTGAAAAACTATCTAATTCCTTTTCTAAACACTCAACCACAAGCACGATAAAGCGGTTTTCGTAAATGGCAAGAAGGTCGACGTTTTGGTAGTAATAAACACGTTCCGGCACGAGTTTTGCGCCGTACTTTTTCCAAAGACTGCCGTCTTTTAACACACGACCAAAGTCCTCGTTATCGAGGCGTTTTACCTCTTCAATGCGGGCAACGATTTCTTCTCGCTTGTTAGATAGGTGTGGCTTTGAGATAATTGAGATAATGACGTGCAAAATGGTGGAAACCTTTTTTAAGTAGTCGTAATCTCTGTTTAAAACGCCTTCTTGCAACGGAGATATATTAAGTTGGTTTATTTTAGAGTAATAGTTTTCAATCTTGGGGAAAGAATTTTTGATTTCCCCAAGTTGACTATATACCTGTTGAACGTTTGCTTCCATAAATAAACCCAAAAAATTAATTTATTTTTGATTATAATGATTTTTCAATCTTTCTTAAAACTTGTTCACTGCGGTGTAATACGCCTTGACCATACGTTTCTTGAATGAGTTCGATTGTTTCGTTTAAAGAAGATTTAACGTATTCTTCAAACCTACCTTCAAGTTTAGCAAACAACTTTTTGCAAAGCATGAAGTCGATTGCGTCTTCTTTTTTACCGCCACAAGCAACGAAGCAAGGAAGGATTTCTTCAATTTGGTGTAAGATACGGTTACCGATAGATAAATCAAATCTGCTGTAAACAAAGTCGAGAACTTTTTTAAGTTTTTGTCTGTCGTCGGCGGTCAAACCTGTCTGTTTTTCCTTTGCTTCTTTAAACAAGTTTGCAAAGTAAGAGCCTGAGATAGTGATTGATTTTACGTCTTCATTAACAGTGAAAGGTTGGTTGTTTGTTTCAAAGTTAAGTGTGATTGCACGGTCGTAAACCTTGTCGGTAATGGTAAATGTAGAGTCGTCTCTGTTTGCGGTACCAACAAAGTAACTGTTTTCAGGAATCTTTACGTAACCGTTTTCAAGTTTGATTGGTGGAACGAATGTGTGTGGAACGTTCATTATCTTAATCTTCCAATCTTTAACAGGATATTCCAAAACGGAAAGAAGGTCGGCAAAGTAATATTCAACACGGCTGATGTTCATTTCGTCAAGAACGTACATGTTGATATGGTCTGTGCCGAAGTTTGATTCGTATAAAGCGGTTAAAAATTCCGTTTCACTGTATGTTTGAGAGAATTCATTGAAAAAGCCCAAGATGCTTGATTTATCACGCCACGTTGCTTGAACGGGCATGAATAAAACCTTACCGCCGACGTATTCGCAGAAGTACCTTGGAAGTGAAGATTTACCCGTACCTGACAAACCTTCTAAAATTTCGAAGTGGGATGCACCAAAGCCCGATATGAAAAATCTGATAACATCGATATCGAAGTATAAGCCGTAATTTTTAGCAAGGTAATTTCTAAAACCGGTTGCTAAATCTTGTAAAGATACAGGATCGCTTGCGATTGGTGTTGCATCAAAGCCTTCATATTTGTTGTCGATATTTGTAAGTTCCGGGAAGACTTTTTCACGGTCGTCTAAACTTTGCGCACGTGTGCTGAGCATACCGTCGCCACCAACACCGCCTTCACCTATAACGGGCGCACCGGCGCAAGTTGCCGCAGTTTGAGTTGTACCTTCAACGTCGAAACTGCCCGAAATGTCGTGGTTGATGTCTTCGTCGTCGAAAACAGGTTCGTCGTTTTTAGAGAAGAACTTGAACGGCTT
The DNA here is from genome assembly GCA_944363645.1 of uncultured Clostridia bacterium. Lineage (GTDB taxonomy): Bacteria > Bacillota > Clostridia > Christensenellales > Borkfalkiaceae > UBA4636. The sequence goes on from CALVUR010000002.1 coordinate 152,397, forward strand.
ATCAACAAGCAAGAAGTTGATAACAAGCATAACGATTGCGCCGATACCGACAAACAAAAGTACGAAAAATAAAGTTGCCAACGTGAAAGAATTCCAAATAAAAACGTAAAGTGTCCTTAAATTTTCAGCACTTAACGGGCTTTGAATAACGGTACCGATACCCAAAGATAAAACGATGCAACCAAGAACGGTAACAGCGTACCACATAAACATTTTTGGCGCGTAAGGATTTTTGCCTGAAACGATGCAAACGCGTCTTTCATAAACGATTGCGGCAACGGCAAGAGAAATAAATACAGCCAAAAGCCCTAAAGCAATGTAACCGTTAACGTTTGGAATAACTGACTGCATGCCAAGGCCTTGCGCCAAAAGATTGATTGGGTTTTTTGAACTCATCATCGCAAAAGAACCGTCAATGCAAACGGCAACAAACATGAGCAAGAATGAGTACATAACGCTAAGCGATATGGCAATTAAATTTTTCCTTGTAAAAACTACTTTGAACATAACATTTTCTCCGTGTGTCTTTTATAACTTTTGGGCAATAGCCCGCTTTTTTATATAAATGGCAGTAAAAACCGCCGATTATTTTCAAATTAACTTGTAAATGCTTAAATTTTGCAATTTAGCCGTTGTTTTTAATGAGTGCCATAAGGAAAAAGAAAACGAAAAATATCGCAATAAGAATCAAAAATATCGTAACCACACCTTTAAAACTTATTTTGTCCCCTTTTTGCCACCTTTTAATTGAAAGTGTAAAAAAAGCCTTTTCCTTTGCGGTAACTTTTAGCCTAAATTCTCACCCGAATTTTCTTTGTCCGTTTGATTTTCACCTGAACTTTCGGCGTTCCCTTGATTTTCAGCCGAATTTTCAGCCGAATTTTCAGCCGAATTTTCGCCTGAATTTTCGGTAACCGTTTGATTTTCGGCGTGAAGTTCTTTAAGCATTTTATTTCCGTCGCCTTCTTTAACGATGTAAGAAACCTTATCGAGATAAATTTTTTCCACAAAACTTGCAGTAAGTTCGATATCGCTGTTCAGATTTTCGATATCCAAAAGTTTGATAAGGTAATTTGTCCTTGCCGACTGGCTTTCGGAAATTTTACCGCTGTTTTTATCGAACATGACAAGGCAGAAAACGAGTGCCACGATAGTAACGATACCCGAAAGCGACTGCATAAACTGAACGAATGCGCCAAGAAACGGAATATAAACACCGGTGTATCTGCCCACAATGTCGTCTGGGCGAGTAACGACGGTGTAACTTGTATCGCTTTGGTCGTCGGCGGCGACGGCATCACCACGTGTGCGGTAAGTTACGTTGCCGTCCTTATCCGTTTCGATAGAGCGGATGCGGTGAATGTAAACCCTACCGCTGGGGTGGTTGTACGCAACGACGTCATATTGGCGAAGACTTTTTGGATCTACCTTTTCAAGCACGATAATTGCGTAAGTTGGGAATTGGTCGTTTAAATTGTTAGTAAAAAGATATTCATTGTTGGGATTTTTTTCCGACATAGAGCCGGAAGCAACGACCATCAAAGATTTTGTGCCAGTCGGCACGTTGCTTGAAAACCTTACGAACAGTGTAAACACCAAACAAACGGTGATAAACGCCATAAGCAAGGTGTAAACGACAAGTTTAACGACCTTCAGCGATTTTTTAATAATCAACTTATGTTTTTGCTTGCCGTCAACGTATTCTTCGATAAGTTCGATATCACGTTTACCCGAATTGATTTCGTTTACGGCGTACTTGCGGTAATTGATAAACAGCAAGGTAAACGCAATGGTAAAACACGTAACCGCAACCGCTGTAACCACAAGTGCCACCGCTTGAATGTTTGAGCCGGCTATTAAATTAAAAAGCATGTAACTACCTCGGACGTGTGCGTGTTGCGTGCGTTATGCACGTGTGCGTGTGCGTAAAAAAAATTTGCGCCTAAAGCCCAAAAAAATGCCAATAACGGGCTTATAGGGGCACTTTTTGCCATCAAGTAAAATCTCCGGGGCGGATACCCCCGCCCCGGGTTATACTTAATGAAAAGAAATTTACACTTTTATTAGCTTCTTACTTTTGCTTCGATAAATAACGTGTAAGTTGGACGATGGCCTTCGATTTGTTCACCAAGTGCATCTTGTAATGCTTCTAACTGTTCTTGAACTGTTGCTTGTGCTTCGGTTTTAACGTAGTCATCGATTGTAGCAGCAGTTACATCCGGCATGCTTCCACCGATCAATGTATCGTCTAATGCAATACCGTTTACAGCGGATTGTAATTTGATCAATTCTAATTGAATTTGGTTTGTTGTGTAAGTTTGATCTTTTGCAACGCCTGTGTGTGCAACGTTTTCCCAATAATCACTGTTGAACGTATCTGCCGGGTTTACCATGCCATATCTTGCACCCCAACCGAAAGCGAAATCAGCACCTTCGAAAGTCATAACGTTACTACCGTCAATTGCTGTCAAAGTAACAGGACCGCTTTTTAAACCTTCGCCAGATAACTCTGAAATGTTTTCAAAAGTAATTGGTGCCGTCATGCTTACATTATCCCATGTGCCGTTTGTAACCTTAGGAAGTGGGTTGCCGTCATTATCAACTGCGTATTCCGGTAAAGCAATGTAAGCATTTGCCGGGTTATAAGACCAAGCTTCACCGCTCTTTGTAAGACCGGCAGCAGCGATAATAGCATCAGGAACTTTAACGGAGAATTGTAAAGAACCTACCCTGTGGGCTTGTTCAACCTTACCGTTAAAGCTGAATGTTAAACTTTCCGGCTTGTCGTTGCCGTCTGAATCATCAAAAGAGATTAAACCGGTAGTGCCTTCCTTTGGTGCGTAAATAATTTCGTAAGGTGTGTTGCCGTTTGTTTTGTTAATCAAATTGCCGTCTTCATCAACGTTAGAAATAGTAATTTTAATGTTTGCTTGTTTAACGGTTTGTGTTTTGATGTTGCCACCTGCATGTGCGGTAGAGTTTGTAGAGATTAACCAAGCCGCAAAACCTACGGTTGTAAGGGTAATCATTGCAAACATAGTAATACCGAAAGCAAGCGCACGCCTACCAAAAGCACGTCTTGTAGATCTTTTCTTCATCGTATCACCTTTTTAACTTTAATATGTATTATTGCTTAGTAAATTAAGCACCTGCACCTGTACCTGGTTCAACAGATAATCTTAATGTGTATGTTTCTGGGTTTAATTTTTTAACTTCACCTAAAAGTGTTGTTGCAGCTTCACGGTTTGGTTTTTCGTTTGGTAAACCGTTGTAATATGTATATGGGTTACCATTAGTACCCCAAGAGAATGTAACGGTGATTGCGCAAGTTGCAGTTTTATTAGCATCTTCACCATCAGCAGTAATGGTGAAAGCGCTTGCAGGAAGTTCTAATGTTAAATCATCTGCTGAAATAGAGCCAGCAGCCATAGTTACATCACCAACATAGCCAGCAGTTTTAGCAGCTGTATATTTTGAAGGAAGTTCTAATGTAACAACAACCTTATCAGTGCCTAAAACTGTAGCAACATCTCTATTTGTAGCGTCTTCAGTGGGATTAAAAGCAACGTCAGGTTTAATAGTAACAGTGAAGTTTGCAGTTAAATCTTCTACTTCAACATCTTCATATTCGAGCCAAGCATTTTCTATTTCAGCTACTGGACGACCAAAAGTGATCTTATCAGTTGCGCCTGGTGTTGGTGTGTCGATAGTAACTGTGAAGTAATTGTTTGAAACGTCGTAAGTTACAAAGTTGCCTTCTGCTGTATCTTCTGCATTATGACCGGTGATTAACCAACCGGCGAAACCTACGGCGAGTACTGCCACTGCCATGCAAGTAGCAATGATAGGAAGTAAATACTTTCTTTTCATAATTTTTCTCCTTTAAAACAAAAGTGTTATTTATAAAATAGGTATCACCTAAATTACCGAAATTATGTAAAAATCAGCCTATAAGCCCGTTTTTGGCGGTTTTTTAATTTTTACCGACCAAAAAAACAAGGTAAAAAACTTATTTTAGCGCACGTATTATATAAATATGTCGCATAGGAAAAATTTTTTAAATAACTTTTTATACCAAAAAATTTGCAACCAAAAAACACGGTTTTTAACGGATTTTTTGCAAAAAACCAGCCTATAAGCCCGAAATCCGCACTTTTTGGCAAAATTTTGAAAAGTCAGATTTAAGCATTTTATAAAATTTTACACAAAACTGATAAAAATGTCTTAAAAATGAAAATTACAAGTTTTTTGCAATAAATTTTACCGTTTATTTAAATAAAGCGGTAAACGGCGTTTTATCAGCCACAGCCTGATAAAATTAAAAATTATACAACGGCAAAATCTGCATAAATTTAACCAAGTTTAAAGTATATTTATACAAAAATTTGCATTTTTTGGTCGCAAAATAGACTGCGCCGTATTATGAATGTACGCTATAATGATACAAAAAAAATTTACGTATGTCAACCCTTTTTTTAAATTTTTTTGAAAAATTTGTGAAATTTTTGTGTGAGAGTGAATTTTGTGAGCGGTGAACGCCCCCTTTTTCACACATAAAGTGGTGTGAAGTCGACAAAAAAGACCACCAGAATAAATTTTTTGACAATTTACAAAAAAAATTAAAAAAAATTTAAAAAAATTCAAACGAAATGGAAAGTTAAAGGATATATTATGTAGTGGAAATTTTATTTAATGTATATAAATATTATAAATAAACAATTTTACGCTTGACAATACACACAATAACGTGTATAATGGCAATTGTAAATAAAAAATAAAATAAAATTTAAATAAAAATATATAAATAAATCGGTGCGAATATGACAAAATTTAGTAGCAAATTATTTTCAAAGTTGACAAAAAAGAACTTAAAGCGTTTTATGCTTATGATATACTGTATTGCCCCACTTGCCGTACTTGCGGTGGGCTTTTCGGCGTGGACGATAATCGGGCATAACGCAAGCGATACGGCGTTAGGCGGATTTGTTGCTGACGGCATAATAAACAGTTATGATTACATTGAACTTACGACCACAGAGATCGGGACGATAAACATTTACCCCACGTCGATAATTGACAAGGATGGCGCACAGCAAACGGAGGCGAACATTGATTTAAGTTACAAACTATATATCGGCAACTGTCGTGAGTTGGTTGAAAAAGAGTTGGTTGAAGACGGAAACCTTTACGCAGACTTTACGCTGATGTTTGTGAGCGGAGATAAGCTTGCACAATTTTTCAAGAACCTTAATGTGACGGTAAAGGTAAACGACGCAGAAGCACAGACAAGTTATGTTACCAAAATCAAGCCAATAAAGACAGACGCAAGCCACACAACAAGACTTACGATAAACCCGGGCACAACCGCTGACACCGGCGAAACGGTGACATTAACGTTTAAATATACCCTTTCGTTTACAAATCCGGATACAAGTTCGGCAGATGATCAAGAGTTTTTTGCAGATTATCTAGCGTTTTATAACGCAGTTGCAAGTGTAAAAAGCAATTTGATGGTCGACGTAAGAATTACAGATATCAAACCAGATATCGACCAATCCACCACCGCTTAACAAACAGTTTTTGACAGATTTGCGTCAAAGTAATACAAATTACGACAACGCAAAACAATTTGCGTCAAAGTAATACAAATTACGACAACGCAAAACAATTTGCGACACAAATACAAGAATTTACCAAATTACAACAAAATTCGACGGTAAGTTACAAATAATCGACAAAAACTGACGTAAACTTACAGACAAAACCCTAAAAAAAGAAAGGACCGACTTAAAGTCGACAAAAGCGATATGAATTTTAAAGTATTGAAAAAAAATCGTAGGAGGCAGTTATGGTAAAAACAAGAAAATACCTTTTAATAACCATAATGCTTTTTATGGTTTTAACGCTTGGCGTAGGCGTATCTAAGTGGAACATACACTATAAAGTGTCGTTTGATAAACCGACGATAGAATTTGCGGAAAATCAGTTGCAAGAAGAAGACAAAAATAATGTCAACGTAATTGACACGCAAACGGCGACGGAAGCGAACACGGCGTTGATAGTAAAAGACATAGATGTAAGTGGTAACATTACATCAGAAAATGGAAGTGTGACAGATAAGATTTCGGCGTTAGAGATGAAAAGCCACACCATCACCTATGACGGCGAAGGTATAGGAATAACTGTTACTGCTAAAGGTGATGCGCAAGGCGTTATTTCGTCATGGAATGAATGGGACATTGGTTTTAATATGGAATACTTTAAGTATGACGCAGAAAGTAAAACGTTTAACGAAGTAACCGAAACCGAAACCCCAACCGATGCGGGAATTTATAGGGCGAAAATTAAAGCGGTACCAACCGATCAAAATAATCCAGCCGTAGCAAAAATCAACGTTTACGGTGGAAACGGTACACTTTCAACAAACGCAAACGGTAACGATTCAACAAACGATCAAAATGATACAACAGCCTTAGCCTTAGAAAAAATCAACGTTTACGACGGAGACGGTAACCCTGTAGACGCAAACGGTACATATTGCGCATTTATCGACTTTAAAATCGAACCAAAGCCCATAGAATTGACATGGTCAGACACCACTTTTACTTATAACGGTCAACATCAAGCCCCCACCGCCCAAATTCCTTCAGGCGTCGTGCTTGATAAAGACGATGTTTCAAAAGATGCTACCATTACTATTACTCAAAGTGGTGAAAAAATTGAAAGCGCAAAAAATGCTGGTGATTATACAGCGACCGCAACCCTTTCAGGCGCAGACAGTGGTAACTACTCTATCACAAACAGCACTAAAGAATTCACTATCAAACCACTTGTTGCGCAAATTGAATGGAAGGCACCGGAATATTTAGTTTACGACGGCAATAAAAAAACACCGACGGCGAAGGTAACAAACTTGGTCGTTGGCGACACTTGCGAAGTTACAACGGCTTTGGCAAGCGGTGATGACATAAACGTTGGCACTGGCGAATTTAAATATTTTACATATAAAGCAACATACTTATCAAACGACAACTATGAATTGCCTGACAATGTAAACGATGTAACAAGTCCAAAGTACACCATTATACCAAGGACGGTAACTTTGACATGGTCGGAACCGAAAGATTTTGTTTACGACGGCACGGAAAAAACGCCGACTGTTGTTGTGGGTAACCTTGTAAGTGGCGACACCATTACGGCGCAAATCGCCTTGACCAAGGGCAAAGATAATGTAAACGTAGGCACATTTACATTTACGGCAATAGGCTTATCAGGCTCATCAAAAGACAACTATAAATTGCCTGACGATGTAACAAGTCCACCGTACACCATTACGGCAAAGTCGGTAACTTTGACATGGTCAGACAACACTTTTACTTATAACGGTCAACATCAAGCCCCAACCGCTACATATCTTGATGTAAACAATGAACCTAAAGATGCTACAATTACTATTACTAATCAAAGTAATACTGTAATTAAAAGCGCAATAGATGCAGGCACTTATACGGCGAAAGCAACAATTAGCGATACTAACTATGCAATAAGCGGTGAAAGTGACCAGACATTCATTATCAATCAAGCACAAGTTACATTGACTTGGAGCGTAGGCACATACATATATAACGGTAAAGAGCAAGCCCCTACCGCCCAAATTACTTCAGGCGTGGTTAGTGGCGAAACTTGCACCGTAACTGTTAAAGGCGCAATAGATGCTGGCACTCATACAGCGACTGCAACCCTTTCAGGCAAAGACAGTGGTAACTATACTATCACAAACGGCACTAAAGAATTCACTATCAATAAAGCACCACTTACCATAAAGGCAAATAATATAACAGTAAGTGCTGGCAAGACGCCAGATTATACAGTAACTTACACGGGCTTTGTAAATGGCGAAAATGAAACAGTTTTGACCGGCACGCTTGTGTTTGAGTGCGCTTATAGTGCAACCGTACAAAACCCAGAAGAAACTTATACCATTAGACCAACGGGCTTAGAGTCAAATAACTATCAAATCACATACATAAACGGCACTTTAACCGTTACGGGTCTTACAACAATACCTGTACCACAAATAGCAAATACAACACTTGTATATAATGGTACTGAGCAGACATTTGTAACGGCAGATAATTACGCAAATTTTGATTGTGTTACTTTGACAAATAACACTGGTACAAATGCTGGTGAATATGTTGTTACATTCACAATTAAAGATACAAATCTTTACATATGGGATGACAACACAAGCGATCCAAAAACAATAACATTCACCATTGCAAAAGCCACATTGACAAAACCGACAGAAAACAAAGATGTTACTTTTGCATACAGTGGTGAAAATCAAGTTGATAATATTTTAAATACAGGCTTTAACGATTATAATACAACAGATTATGTTGATAAAATTACTGTAACACACCCAGCAAATGCAATAAGTGCTGGCATAAATTGTACTTTCACATTTACACCAACAGAAAATTATATGTGGGCTGATGGTACAAGCACAAAAGTTACAATAATTATTAAAATTGATTACTTAAAACTAAGTCTACTTAAAGAACTTTTAAGTTATACTTATGGCGACTTTCCTGACGGTATACCGTATAGTAAACTTTATGACAATGTTGTAGCCAATTCATCACATAATCTTTCGTCATTGGTTAGCAAAATACAATATTCAATCACTCAAACCGGCGGTTTAACACCTATTGCAAGTGGTGGTAAAATAACACAAGGTAGTACATATAAAATCACCTATACACCATATAACAATAACATACAATTTGTTGGTAACAACTATTGTTATTTGCAATACAAAACTGCAATAGTGAATAACACATACTACACAATAGAAGATGCTATCGCCCAAACTGGCAATATCACTGTTGCCGGCAATGCTACAAGTCCTGTAATAACAAGTTTTAGCCAATTTACAAGTGCTGATTATAATGCGTTTAACAATTACCCAACAAATCATACTTTTACGATAAGTGGCAGAACATTGTTGATACCGTTTGACGCTTCAAACAAAGTACATACAGGCGACAAATCTTCAACACCTGCAACCAATACATATGCAGCGTTAGTTGTGCCAGAAGGTATAAAAATAAACTTTACAAATAACGCAAAATTACATGTTGGTGCGCATACTTCTGCTTCTAGTATGTGCGCAAATGTTCGTGAACACGGCGTTTTAATGAATGATGGCACAATTAACCTTGCAAGTGGTTGTGAATTTTTGTCATACGGCTATACAAAAAGTAGTAGTTCTGATAGCCCCGGCATAATAATTGCACAAAACGGCGTAAATATAACTGAATTTATGTATTCACACGATTGGCCGGGTGGTAGCGCCGCAATTGGTGCAAAGGATGACTATTTCGTTACAAATGCTTGGACAATACACAATATATCATGCAAACTGAAAATTAACTCAGGTGCTAAATATAGTGTATATGTAGCAGTTATAGTTACACTTTTTGGTTATACAGAAACCACAGCCGAAATAATTGGCAATACTTCTTCAAATAACTGTCTATTTGCACCAACGGCAGTCAGTGACAACAACTATATCATAAAACACGCAAAACCTGCTGCGGCTTGGGCGGAAACAAGTAATGAATATAAATCACTTTATACAATTACTGGTAATAACTTAACAAAAGGTAATAAATCTGTAATTGAAATTTATGGTGATTATACAGATAAAACACTTTCAGTATCTGTGGGGACAACTATTTCAACTTCTACATCTATATCTGCCCCACTTGGATATGCCGATGTTATTATTAAACAAGGTGCAACTTTGACATTAAGTAGTTCTGACTTTGTTTTCTTGCCCGGTACATATTTGGAAGTAGAAAGCGGTGCAACATTGAATATACAATCAGGTGTTGATGCTGTATTTTTGGACTGGGATACCGTAAATAAACTCGCATCAGGCTTTAAGAGTCATTGCGTTGATAAAGTAGTAGATTCATACGCATTGATAAATGGTACAGTGAATGTATCTGGTAATATCGGTGGTAAAATTGTAACAGAATCCCCTGATGCATTTATCAGTTTACAGGCTTCGAACAATGCAAGTTATACATTAATGTGTGCAACATCTAGTCCATATGGTGAAAAACAAAGTAAAGGGCTAACTGGTAATGTTGACGGCTTTGATGATACCACAATGCCAGCAAACAACGTAACTTCATATGTAAGTATACGTGATACAAACAATAACTGTTATTGGACAGCAGCAACATCATATTCAAGTTATACTATTGTTAAAAATCTTGGCAATGGTGAAACGCAAAGTGATAAGATGTTCTATAGTGGTACTGCCCCAACAATTACTGCTGCAACATTAGGTACGCCACAACGTGATTATTACGATTTTGCCGGTTGGTATGAAGATGCTGAATTTACAACACCATTTACAACAAAAACCGTTACTGCAGATGCAACATATAACGTTTATGCAAAATGGGAAGTTAAAACCTATTATATAAAATTTGTTGTATTTGATAAACAGAATGAAATATTAGATGCATCAAATTATACAAACGAAAGCACAGCAACAAGTTATACAGCGGAATCACCTTTAACGCTTGGTAAAATTACCGGCAACAATGGTTGCGCAACTTGGAAATTTGATGGCAACTGGTATTTGTTTAACCCTATTGATAACACATATGTTTCACTTTGTAATGTAAGTGGTAATAACATTGTGGTTGATCCTTATGCGGAAAACCCACCTGAAAATTACGATACATTATTAAGTTATGTATATGGCGCAAACACAACTGAAGGTAATGCAATAACCTTGTATACTTGGTTGCGTGAGTTAAGTGAATTTACTATAACATATCACTATCAAGCAACGGATGATTACACAACTTATTACGAAAAAGCAAAAAAATTAACGTATTTGGAAGGCGATGTTGTTACTTTACTTGATTTAACTTCTTATAATAAAGATACAAAATTCAAATATTATTATAACAGGTGGTATACAGCAGAAGATTATACCGGTGAGCAGACTGATGGTTTTGTAATAACAAGTAATTTGAATTTGTACGCTAAACCAATAGAAAAGCAACAAATGACAATAACTGGTTATGTAAATGATGGCTCTACAGAGGAAAATAACAAAGTTAAATTTGATAATCTACCAGCCACAATCTATTTATCACCTGGTGAAACTAAATACGATATTGGTGCAACTGCTGTTGCCGACGATAATTACCTACATACAATAACTGGTTATTCTATTGAAACCCCAACAACAGGTGTTTCAGTAAATGGCGATGGTGTAATAATATTTAAAAATGTATCAAGTGAAATAACTGATATTACCATTAAATTAACAGTAACGACAGCACAATATTATCAAATAAAGCTAGTAATAACACAAGCTAAAATTACAATTAATAATAACACATACAAAGAATCAACAACATTGAAAAAATTCGGTGCCGGTCAAAAGATTAATTATGCTATTACATTACTAGGTGACCGTAATCAACAATGCTCTATTAAAAATGATGATACTGGCAAATTGTTAGGTAGTGGTGATAAGGGAACATTTGACATGCCGGAAAGCAATGTAACAATAACAGCTTATAGTGAGTGCTTAGTTGAAGGTACTTTGATTACACTTGCAGACGGTACAAAGAAGAAGGTTGAATTGATTACTGAAAACGACATATTGTTAGTATTTAACCACGAAACTGGTAAATATGATTTTGCAAAAGTATTGTTTAACGATACAGAGCCACAAAGTCAATATACAGTAATCAACTTAAGGTTTGCAAACGGTAAACTTGTAAAAGTTGTTAGTGAACATGGTTTCTTTGATTTGACATTAAACAAGTATGTTTATATTGATGAAACTAACTACGCTGATTTTGTCGGTCATACATTCTATCAAGCAACATGGAACGGCACAGATTATATTAGCAGTACAACAACACTTGCTAATGCGTACTTAACAACTGAAAATGTTAAAGTTTACAGCCCTGTAACAACATACCACATGAATTACTTTACAGAAGATTTACTTTCAATGCCTGGTGGTATCGAAGGTTTGTTCAATATCTTTGAATATGATACAAACTTACAATATAACAAAGAATTGATGCAACAAGATATTGATACTTATGGCTTGTTTACTTATGACGACTTTAAAGATTTAGTACCTATCGAAATCTATAATGCGTTCCCTGCACAATACTTCAAAGTTGCTATGGGCAAAAACTTGTTGACTTGGGAACAATTAAATTACTATATCGAAAGATATGCCCCACTTATGATTGAAGATGCTGGTACTGACACTGACAACGCTCAAGACAACAGCCAATCACCACTTTATCAAGACGACCAAGTGTTGTTGCCTACAACAAGTGGCAGAAGTGATAAGGACGAGCAAGAAGAAAGTAATTAACACGCTAAAACGATTAAATTTTATTGCCTTTGGTTGTTTAATTGCATTTTATTGTAACAATTAAACGTTAAACCCCCAAAGCGCATTAAACAACGCATTAAACCGTGCAATATATTATATTTATATTGTTTTACGCACTAAATGCCACAAACAACCGCATTTTGTGATTTATTTAACATTTATATTATATTGATATATTGCACTTGATGCCCCCACCCCCACAACAACCGCATTTTGTGTTTTGTATAATGTATGTAATGTTATATCGCACTTAATGCCACACAAACAAACGCATTTTGTGTTTACTTATGTTTTACACAATGCCCCACAAAAAAATGCATTTTGTGATTTACATTAAAATTTATAACGTTTTATTTCACACAATGCCCCCAATATAAAATATGCACCCCCCGGGTGCATATTTTTTTCTTTTTCCCCCCTTTTTCCTTTTTTCCCTTGTACCCTTTTCCCCTTTGTTCCCCTTTTCTTTCCCTTTCTCTTCCCTTGTTCCCTTTTTCCCTTTCTCACACTCTACCCCTGTCCCCTTTGTTCCCCTTTCTCTCGTCCGCTCTCGTCCGTCCACTCGCCGTCCGCTCGCCGTCCGTCCTTTTCCCTTGCCCCCTTGTCCACTCTCTCTGCCTTGCCTTTTCTCACTCTCTCACACCACACCCCCACCAACTCAAACCAACTACCAAAAACTCACCCTTACCGCCCCTTATATCAATATATATAATATATCTTAAACCGCACCCCTAAATTTGCCCCACAAATATAGTTTACCTTACCACTACCACCGCCCCACATACTCAAACCAACCACCAAAAAACTCAAAGCAAACCGCAATTTTTTCCCACAAATATAGATTTTCTCACCCCTATATATCAATATATATAATATATCTCACACTAAAACTATAAAATTTTACCTTTTCCCCCTATCTGTCTGCGCTCTCTCGCCCACCGTCCGCCCTTTCTCTCTGCCCCTTTCTCTGTCCGCTCTCGTCCGTCCACTCTCTCACACCTTACCCCCATTAACTCAAACCAAAGCCCAAAACAAAGCAAAACAAAGCCGAAAAATGGGTACAAAAAAGGTGTAAAATGGCAAATAACGGGCTTATAAGCCGACTTTCACCGTTTTACACCTATAAAAAAAACAAAATTAAATTTGCACACCATAAAAGGAAAAACACGCCCAGCCTATAGGCATTTCACAGTGACTGGCAATATAAAAAAGACTTAGTCATAGTGACTAAGCCTGATTTTTAATAATTAAAATATTTCACCACCCGAAGAAAAAACTAAAGTTCCATTAAGATAGGCTTCTATATCTTCCTCTACTAAAACAATAGTACCATCATTTAAAATGTAACTTCCATTTTCACTATGTAGCATTTCTTCTACCGACATAAAACCAATAACGATATCTGTTCCTAAATCAACCAAGTGACCACATTGAATACAATTTGCATATCTTCCTGTAGCTTGGCTTGAATTTACAGCATGAGGTTGAGTAGATGTTTCTCCGCAACTACATGTCGCTGTATGACCAGAACTACCATTAGAAGTATAAGAATATGTATGTTCAAATTCTTCATGAATTAATAAAATATTTCCTAAAACTAACCTTCCCTTGTTTCTATCACCCGTTGGACTATCAGTTTTAACATAAATTCTAAATTCAGTTACTGGATATTCAAAATCACACTTTATTTTTGTTTTATAATCTATTAAGTTAGAAATATTTTCACTAATATCATTTAAAAGATCTAACTGAGTCACCCAATTACCATCATGATCTTTGTATTCAACTTTCGCTTGTCCGTTATAGTAAGCAATGCCTTCCGAAGAACTCCACCAACTTACTTCTAGATAAAGCCATTTAACTGGGACAGGCAGTTCATATTGAATGTATGCCTCTCCAGCATTTGTTCGCTTAGCAGACATTGATATTTGTTGATCGACTAAATTTGTATTAGTGCTATCATATCTATTGACAAAACCAGTTCTTAAATATGTTGTGCCAACAGTATATCCTAATTCTGGATTAATTGTCTTATTTCTTTCATCATAAAAGTATTGACATTCATACCCATAATTTTCTGGTTTTACTAATGTTTTTTCATGAGTTTCTTCAAAATAAATGAAGCCGCCATTAACTGCATCTAAAACATCACTATCCATATAAACATCATCAATGCCCCAATTAAATCTTAACTTGAACATTAAATGAGTTTTTGTATTACCAGCAGAATCAGTACCTACCCAATACTCATATCCAAAAATATTCATATAGTGGTTCCCAAATTCCTCTGCTTTATTATCGCCTAATGTCCACCAAATTACTGGCATTCCTCTATCAATAGAATCTTTCAAATTGTTAATCTTAGTTGAAAAAGACGACAAACTAGGAATTGTATCCCCAGAAACTAATATTTGAGAATCATTATCATAGTATGTTCTTGTTGAAACGTTTCCTTCTTCATCAACAACCTCTTCAGTTTTTTTTATAGATAAATAATGGTTTTCTAAAATTTCTCTTGATGAGTTAATAACTTCTGAAGGAAAAGTGAAAGTGCCTGAATTAGGATCAACACCAAACAATTGTCCCAATGTTCCATCTGCCGGAATCGTATCTGTGTTCTCAAGAATTTCACGTGCTAAAACAACAAAATTTGGTGCATCAGTCACAGAAGGATTAGTAAAATCTTCCAATTTATCTGCTATAGAAACGTAACCAGCATATCTAGCCAAATAATCAAATTGAGATATCATTGCCAATGGTCCACATCCTAAAGCATTATATGTAATGCCTGCCAATCTTTTTGCTTCAGCTATATGATCATTATAATCTGCGTCATCTGTTTCCAATGGGTTTCCCCCATATACATCACTTACATATCCTTTTTCTCCTGAAACACTCCAACTAGAATATCCAGGAAATCTTCCTGATAAATGAGTGGAAACATCACTATAGTGCAATCTTGTCCCACTACCAGTAGGTGCATTTGCAGGTCTTATACCATTATCAATATAATATTGTATTAATTCTTCTTCAGATAAATCTGACCCCCAAGTCTCATATTTCGAAACAATCTCTTCATTTTTTTCTCCTTCAGCATTTATTATTATTGTATTATTAATGGAGATTACACAAAATAACATCATAAATATTATTAAAATTTTTTTCATTTTATTCCTCCTCAACATATTTTAATATTAATTTAGAAGGAAAAGAATATTCGGTTATAATGTTTTCATCTATAGTAAAATTATTTATTGTTAGAAAAATCTGATTAGCTTCAGAGTCTTGTTTATTCTCTATATAATAATTAGAATTTTTAATTTCTAAAACCATAACAATAAAAGAGTTCTCACATTTAATCAAATTTGAAACATCTAATTTAATGTGATACCTATCAGTTTGATCGCCCACTTTTCCGTTATATTCAAAAGTGCAATATACACCTTCGTTTTTATCATTTTCAAAATAAAAATCAACATAAAAAGACTCATTGTTTTTTCTATTCGTTAATATGCTGCTATCTTTGTTTTCAATATTATCTTTACTAAAATCTAAGGATATATATTTAATGTTAATTTCATTATAAAAATTAAAACTTTCACCCGAATATTCATATTTTCCTTCTTTAAAAGTAAATCTTTCTTCTTTATAACAAGAAGACAATACGAGGCTAAAAAGTAACACGCCCAATACTAAAAATAGTTTGCTAAATTTCTTTGTCATAAAACTCAACTCCTTTTTATATTGTATACAAAAAACTCCCTTTAGTTTTCACCTAAAGAGAGTTTGTAATTAATATTATTCATCCCTTAGGTAATTTAATCGAAAACTATCAAGGGTGTGGCAAGTCCACCACACTGATAGTATATCAAAAAAATTATCTAATTGCAATTACTTTGAGTATTTTTTAATAATTAACTTTTTTTTGTTAAATGACAAAGTAATTTAACAAATTTTATTGAACTTCTAAATAAGATAATCACTTTATATAAATATGTGAGTTTTACAATAAATTTAAATATTTTTTTTAATTGAATTTATGCAACTATAATGTATTACATATAAAATTAGCATATTTTATAGACAATTTAGATATGTGCCAGACATTTGTGGAATCCCGACCCCAACCAAAAGGGCAAAATACGACAGCAACCGACAGCCCCTGACAAAAAGCGACAAAAAAAGACGAATTACAACAAAAAAAGCGGAAAAGGTGAAAAGAAATCCTTCACCATGCGGTGAAGGATTTCAGGGGTTGAATAATATGGTAGGAGAAGGTAGAAGAATTAAATATCTTCTTCGACCTTGATAGTTGTTTTTTGGCTGTTACCAAGGAAAACAGCACCGCCAAAGGAAGATTTAGGACGAGCGGAATTTGGTTTTCTGTTTTGGTTTTTGCCCTTTTTATCGAAGCGTTTACCGCCGTTATGGTTACGGCGATTATCACGACGGTTATCACGGCGGTTATCACGGCGATTAGCCCTTTCCGGGCGTTTTTGTGGGTCATAACCGGCAGGGATAATTGCGATATATCTATTAGGTTCTTTGCCTTCTGAAGCGGTTGTAACGCCGTCAAAGTTGACGAGAGTTGAGTGAATGATTCTTCTTTCGAAAGGGTTCATAGGTTCTAAAACGACCTTTCTGCCCGTTTTAACAGCCTTTGCGGCGAGTTTGAGTGCGAGATTTTTTAAAGTTTCTTCACGTTTATCACGATAGCCTTCGCAATCGACGACAAGGCGTTGATAAGTTTCGGCGTTGCTGTTATAAACGGCACTTGCCAAGCATTGGATGGAATCTAAAACTTCGCCACGGTAACCGATAAGTTGTGAAGAGTCGGTTGTGATAAGGTTTATGACATGTTTGCCTTCGCTGTTTTGGGTAACTTCGGTTGCAACGCTTAATTTTAACTGTGTAAACAAGCCGTCTAAAAATTCAACAGCCCTTTCGATGTCGGTTTTCTTTTTTGTAATTCTTACCTTTGCGTGCTTAGTGATAATACCTAAAAAGCCTTTTTGTGGTTCTTCTAACACTTCTATATCGGCAGTTTCTTCAGTTAAGCCGAGTGTTTCTAAACCTTGTTTTACGGCGTCTTCGATGGTCTTTGCCGTAAATTCGTTTACCATATTCATTTACTGTTTTCTCCTAAGGTTGATAAAAAATTGTACTTTTAAAAAATGCTTTTTTAGTAAGCAAGCGGTTTTAACTTTTCTTTTACGCCCTAAAAAGGTTAAATCGCCATAAATTTTGCCGTAACTTGCCAAAAATAGGCTTAAAATCGCCTTTTAATGGGTGCAAAACTGTTTGGCAAAAGTGAAAAAAAGTCAACCGCAATTAAAATAACCGCAACAAAAAACAATGAAAAAGTGGGGTTATTTTTTCTTGTTATTTACCTGTGAATTACTTTTACGGAAACGTTTATCTTTTTGGGACTCGTCTTCCGCAAGTTTTTTGGCGAATCTAATTTCCACAAGTTTGTTTATAAGAATTGTGCCTAAAGTGGAAAGGACTGAACTGACCACCATATAAAGCGAGAAAGAAGCGGTATAGATAAATGCGAAGATACCGAACATAACGGGCATCATCCACATCATCATCTTGTTTGTTGAGGCTGCTGCGCCGTCAACTGACTGCAATTCTAACTGGGCTTTTTGCGTTCTGTTTGAGATTATGGTTGATAAAAACATGATACCGATTGACAAAATAACCAAAATTAAGTAGCCGTTTGGTTGTGCTTTTTCGTCTTGAAGGGCGAAAG
This sequence comes from uncultured Clostridia bacterium, assembly GCA_944363645.1. Taxonomy (GTDB): domain Bacteria; phylum Bacillota; class Clostridia; order Christensenellales; family Borkfalkiaceae; genus UBA4636. Next base: position 170,612 of record CALVUR010000002.1, read on the forward strand.
TGAGTTCGGCATAACTTGAATCTTCCATATTGATACCGGCGTTGACAGCCTTACAGCCTTGACGGATGGTAAAGTTGTATTCGCTGAAAGAATTTTTAACGGGGTGTTTCCAAGGAAGGTCTTCTACCCAAATATTTTTTACCCACAAAAATGAAGGAACGTTTGCACGGTAAAAATCGGCTGAAGCCTGTCTTGCGACAGTTTTTACTTCTAAAATCTTTTCTTGACAGATGTCTGAAAAGACCTTGTTTGTAACCGTTTGATTGATAAATTCGTCAGTGGCATCGGCAGAGTAATTTTCACGACTGAACACATATGTTGAACCGCTTGCGACGATTTCTTTGCCGACGGTAACGCCTTCATAGCCTTGTTCGTTTAAACCTTTTACATAGGCAGCAAATTTATTGATATCTACCGTCAAATAATTGTTAAAACCGGTTGTTTCGTCTACCGTTTTTGAGACGCCGGCGTCTGATATGATTTGCTCGGTAATAATCTTGTCTTGGTTGATGTAATACTCGTTACCTACCTTTAAAACTAAATCGCTATCGTAAGTTTCGTTATATGTGTCAACAGCGGTGTTATAACTGTTTGCCATACCGCTTATAAGTTGCAAGTTGGCGTAATTAGAATAGTTTGAAAACTGGTTGATGACAATAAAGAAAATTACCAGCGTTAAAATGGTTGGTAGGCACGTGGAAAAGGCTGAATAGCCTTCTTTTTTGTAAAGTGATTGAATTTTTAAGTTGTACTGTTCTTTGTTGTTTGCGTACTGGCGTTGAAGTTTTTCAAGTTGAGGACGCATTCTTTCCATTTTTAAGTTGTTTTTCTTCATAGACACCCTTGACCAAATGTCTGCTGGCAAGGTTATCAACTTTAAAATGATTGTAAATACGATTACGCCAAGCCCCATGTTGGGCAAACTTTCAACAAGCCATCTAATAAAGTTACCTATAAAATTTAGGTTGTATGGGTTGTCGAAAACGGGCATCGTTTCGATGATTGTAGACGCTAAAAAGTTAAACATAATTAGTCCTTATAATAATTTGATAGAAAAAATGACGGACACGTATAACTTTATATACGATTTCCGTCAACAAAAAGGGCAAAAGTGTGCCAAAATTTTAGACTACGCCACCGAAAAAAGTGGGTAATTACCAAAAAAATGGCAAAATACGCCTAAATAAAGAAAATTAAATATAAAACTTAAGTTTTTTAGATTTATATAAGCCATTTCACGACATCTTTACTGTCGGGAACAGGATCAAAACCGCCTTTTGAGAACGGATTGCACCTTAAAAGCCTTCTTATAATCAAAAAAATTGCAACAAAAAAGGAACGTTTTTTTAATGCCTCGATAGCATACTCACTACAGGTCGGTGTGAAACAACAACTTGTCCTTAAATTTGGCGATATATTCTTCTTGTAAAATAATAGCAACTTTAAAAGTAATTTCTTCACTTGATTATAAGAGATTTTCTTTTTTTAATAAAAAACTGACGGATTTGGCGATTGAAGCGAATTCGTAACTGTCGCTTACCCTTGGGACAAATACTATAAGCGCATCCTTTTTTATGCTTTTTATAAGCGGTATATACGATGCCCTTAAAAGCCTTTTTATGCGGTTGCGTACCACAGCGTTACCGTGTTTTTTACTGACTGAAACACCAATTTTTGTATTACCCGTCTTTAAGACGTAATAATACATGGATAAATTTGCGGTGCTTGCCCTTTTGCCTTTGTTGAAAACAAGGTCAAAGTCGTGTTGATTTTTTAATCTATTTTCCAAGCTAATTATGCGGAAAGTTTATGACGACCTTTCGCTCTCCTTCTCTTTAAAACGTTTCTACCTGACTTTGAAGCCATTCTCTTTCTAAAGCCGTGTACTTTTGATCTTTGTCTTTTTTTAGGTTGGTAAGTTCTTTTCATGATATCTCTCCGTTTCGCAATTTTGCGTTATTTTTCTTTTTTCGCTTACGCTATCAACATTTAAGTAATTTTCGGCAATGCAAAATTTTGCCCGTTTAAAAACATAAGCCTAAACATTTTATGTTATTTTTTGTGTTTTGTCAACCTTTTTTTGCGGTCAAACTAATTTTATAATAATTATTATATATATTTGCAGTAAATTTTTGGGCTTTTTGCCACCTATTTATACAATTATGCCATATCTTATTTTTAAGCGGACATTCTTACCGGCAAGATAAGGTAAAGGTATTCTTCGTCAGAGTAAGGTTTGATTACGCACGGTGCGATTGGCGAATTTAAGTTGAAGTTTACATACTCGTCATCGATAACCCTTAATGCGTCCATAAGGTATTTTGAGTTGAATGCGATAAGTAAATCTTTACCTTCTAAATTGATAATAAGATTTTCTTTAACGTTACCCATTTCGGAATCGGAAGATACGTCAACATAGTTTTCTTTAATATCAAACTTGATGATATTCTTCATGACCTTTGCAACGATTGAAGCCCTTTCGATTGAAGAGTATAAAAGGTTTTTGTTTACCCTGAATACTGTAACGAATTCCGTTGGGATAATGCGTTTGTAGTCGATATATTCGCCTTCTAAAAGCCTTGTTAAAAATACCGTGCTATCAACGTTTATCATAAGTGAGTTGTCCTGAATAACAACGGTTACGTACTCGTCATCCTTTTCTAAAAGCCTTGTAATTTCAACAAGCGCGCGTGAAGGAACGATTGCACGGATGTCGTTTGTGGCTTCCCTTACCGACTTTTTGCATACTGCAAGCCTAAACCCGTCAAGGGCAACGCAAGTCAATGTATCGCCAGAAAGTTCTAACAAACAGCCCTTTAAAATGGGGCGTGAATCGTCTTGTGAGCAAGCGAAACTTGTTTTATTGATGATATCTTTGAAACTTTTTTGGTTGATTACGAAAGAATTTCTGTTGATATCCTTTTTAATTATTGGGTAACTGTCCGCAGACAAGCATTGAATGAAGCCTTCTGATGCGGAATACGTGATTTTAAGTCTGCCGTCGTCGCCAACGAAAAGTTCGATGTCGTCTTCGCCTTCCAACTTTTTAACAAAGTCGGCAAAAAGTCTGCCGGGGACAACGATGTCGCCTTCTTGATACGTTTCAGCGTTGATGGTTTTTTCGATAGCGATTTCCATATCGGTGGCTGTCAAAATTAAACTATCACCCTTAATAGATAACTTTATACCTTCTAAAAGTTGGTTAGGTGATTTTGTACTTATTGCCTTTGATACCTTATTTACGGCTGCAGATAACTCTGACCCTTTGACGATTGTTTTCATAGCGTCCCCTTTCTTGATAATAATTTTTTTTATTTATTTTTTAATAGTATAAGTAGTAGTGTGATGTGGAATTGTTAAAAAAAGTTTGAATGACACAAAATGTGTGCTGTCATGCCAAATTTTTCGGCTTTTTTTGCAAATTTTGCTGTGGATAGGCTGTTAAAAAGTGTGTGAATAACTTGTTAGTAACTATTTTTTCGGTGGATAACTTAAATTTTCACCACCCAATTTCCACTAAAAAAAGCCGTTTAAACCTTTAAAAACTTTTAAAAACAGTTTTTTTACGGCGTAAAAACTTACTTAAATATAATAAAGTAACTTAACACGCATGTGTACACTTATATATTATAAATAAAAATATAGTTAAAAGCAACCATTTATGACATTTTTTCGGGCTATTTTTTTTGAACTTTATTTTTTTCGCACAATTTTCATGTTGAATTTTGCCAAATTTAAAAGACTTTTACACAAAAACTAAACCAAAATTCTACATTATCCACACCAAGCGTTAAAGTTTATGCCCATAAACTGTTGATAAACATGTAAATTTATGGTACAATTAAAATGCTTTTTTAATAAGGAATTTTAAGGTTTTTAATTTTATGGAACTAATTTACAAACTGCTTGATAATTGCAAAAATGTTGATAACTTTGTGGAATTCTTCCGCTTTTTTGTGGATAGCGCAAAGCAGTTTAATTTGACAAGTATCACCGACGAAAAAGATGTTTGCGTAAAGCATTTTTTAGATAGTTTACAAGGCGAGCAGTTTTTTGATAAAGATAGCACGGTTTTAGAAATTGGTTCGGGCGGGGGCTTTCCTTCTGTGCCACTTAAAATTGAAAGAAGCGATTTAAAATTTACCCTTATTGAAGCCACACAAAAAAAGTGCAATTATTTAAACCAAGTAAAATCACTTTTATCATTTAACGACTTTACCGTGATAAACGGGCGGTGCGAAGAACTTGCGCACGACCAAAATTTGCGTGCAAGTTTTGACTTTGCCTGCGCAAGGGCTGTTGCAAGCCTTAACGTTTTAGTTGAGTATCTTATCCCCTTTTTAAAGGTGGGCGGTAAGGCAATTTGTTATAAGGGCAGTAACTATTTGGCGGAAATTGAAAACGCACAAAATGCACTTTTAAAACTTGATGCAAAAGTAAGTTTTATAAAAGAGTATGATTTGGGCGAAGATTACGGCAAGCATGCGATTGTCGTAATTGAAAAATTGAAAGACACCAAAAGCATTTATCCACGCCATCAATCTAAAATAGGAAAGTCGCCCTTATGATTAACCCAAAAACGACTTGCGCCTTTTCAGGACATCGCTTTTTACCCAGCGATTTTAACACGGAAAACCTTGAAAAGTTGGTCTATAAGTCGATTAACGACGGTTTTGACACTTTTTTGTGCGGTATGGCTTTGGGCTTTGATACCCTTTGCTTTCAACTTTTAGAAAAGATAAGAAAGACGGAAAATATAAAAATTATTGCGTGCGTGCCGTGCAATACGCAGTCTAAATATTTTAACCAAGCCCAAAAAAAGGAATACGAAAGAATGCTTAATACTGCCGACGAAGTCATATATACTTCACAAATTTATTTTGACGGCTGTATGAAAGTTAGAAATGAATTTATGGTGGATAGTAGCAGTAGACTTATCTGTTATTTAACCCACCGCCGTGGCGGAACTTTTAGCACAGTAAGTTACGCACGCAAAAATCAAATTGAGATTTTTTATGTGTAAAATGGCAAAACCTTTAATTTGAAAAATACAAATTTTTGTGCATTAGAAAACTTTACCGATTTTAAAATTGGTTACTAACTTTAAAATTTAAAAAGGAGTAAAAATGTTTCCAGGATATCTTTTTAAAATAAACATTGGCGGTCAAGTTTATGGACCTACGCTTTATGGCGTGTTGATCGCTGTGGGACTTATCGCCTGCTTTGCAATCATCTTTTATTACGGAAAAAAATTGCACTATAACCCCGACTTTTTGGACTTTATCTTTTATGACGGTATTGCATCAATAATTGTGGGCTTTGGCTCTGCGGCAGTTTTCCAAGCGGTGTATAACTTTATTGAAAGTGGCGTGTTTGAGTTTGGTGGCATTACATTTATCGGCGGTTTAATCGGCGGTGCTGCATGCTTTATTATCATTTACTTTATTTTTAGGAAAAAGTACAACACAAGACTTTGCGAAGTTTTAAGTTATATCCCGTGCGCAATTTTAATCGCCCACGCTTTTGGTAGAGTTGGTTGCTTGATGGCTGGTTGTTGCCACGGTAGATTTTTAGGCACTGAATATGTTGTCGGCGGTATTAAGATGCAAGGCGACTTTGGCTGGGGCTATTATATACCAACCCAACTTTATGAAGCGTTGTTCTTGTTTTTAATGTTTGCAGTACTTTCATTTTTAATCTTTAAGTACGACTATAAACACGGCTTAAGTTTTTACCTTTTCTTTTACGGCATCTTTAGATTTTTGATTGAATTTTTACGTGCCGACCACCGTGGCGAATTTGTAGGTAGTTTATCACCTTCACAGTTTTGGTCATTGATAATGATTCCCCTTGCTGTTGGCGTTTACTTCTTACAAAAATATAACCTTAAAAAACGTGCAGAAGAATTGAAAAATAACCCCTTAGGCTATACTAAGGATAAATAATTAAAAAAAAGTGCTAAAAGTAAGGCTATAAGCCCGAAATCAGCACTTTTTTTATTTTTTAAACTTTGCTTTTTTCAACAAAAATACCCACCACCCACTTTTTAAGTTTAAAAATATATAGTAACCCATATTCCAGCCCCATATATATACCGCAAAATAAGGACAATATCAAAAAAACCGCACACATACCCCCTTATTTTGATAAGGATAAAGAAATTTTAAAATAACTTATGTAAAGTTGTGTAAAAACCATATAAAAAGATTTAAAATATATAAAAATAGGGCTATAAGCCCGTTATTACCATATTTTTAAAAAAAGCCACCCCAAATGGCTTTTATTTTTTTGCCCAAAAAATTACGAAAAAGGTATATTTTACCCCACAAAAACCCCATACATACCCCAACTAACACACCAAACGATAAAATAAAGAAAACCACCATAAAAAATCACGTAAAACCGCCCCACAATTTTTTTATTTTCACTTTTTTAAACCCCAACTTTTTACCCCCATAGAAAACCCAAACCGCCACTCACTCACTCTCTCTCATTCTCAAACCCCAACCCAACAACTCAAACCATTCACCAAAAAACTCAAACCTAACCCCAAAAAAAGGCGAGAAAAAAAGCCCGGAAATCAACAAAAAGTGTTGATAACGGGCTTATAGACCGATATTTAATATTTTATTTGCCAAGTTTAATATTGAACGCTTTGTAAAACCAAGCCTTTGGCGGGGGCAGTTTTGCCGACCAAATTACGGTTGCCGGAAGAGAGAGCCAAGCAAAGTTTATCTTTATCGAGTTTATCTTCGCAAGCGAAAATGATAGTGCCGGCGATGATCCTAACCATATTATATAAAAAGCCGTTGCCGGTGATAAAAACGGTGAAGTCGTTGCCGTTTTGCACAATTTTTGCGTCGTAAATGGTCCTTACGGTATTTTTAACAGCCGAACCGCTTGCCAAAAAGCATTTAAAATCGTGCGTGCCTGTGATGGTATCCAAAACCATTTGCGCTTTTTCGATATCGAAAGTTTCAACCCTGGTGGCAAACCTTTCTTTTAAAGGAAGATTTACGGTTGACAAATAAAAATTGTAAGCGTAAGTTTTGCGTTTTGCCGTGTAACGTGCGTGAAAATCATCATCCACCATAGAAGAATTGAGAACACGGATATCGTCTGGCAAAAAGCCGTTTATTGCAAGGCAAATTTTTTCTGGCGGAATGGTGCAGTTTGTATCAAAATGGGCGACCTGACCGATGGCGTGAACGCCTGAATCGGTCCTTCCGCTTGCAACCAAACTTACCCTTTCACCGGTGAGTGAAAAAATAGCGTCTTCGATAACTTGTTGGATGGAAATGCCGTTTAATTGGCGTTGCCAACCGCAATAATTAGTGCCGTCATAGGATATTGTAAGCAAAATTCTCATATAATAGCCACCAAAAAGTTGTTACATAAAATTACCGCAGAAAGTGTAGCCAAGGTGAATAAAAGCCCAATTAAATCACGCCATGAAAAGGTAAGTTTTTTAAATTTTGTGCGTTTTGTGGTGGAAGAAAAGCACCTTGCGTCCATAGCGTCGCCTAATTCTTCAGCACGGCGCAACGCACTTGTAAGTAGGGGAATTAAAACGGGCAAAAGTGCCTTTGCACGCTTGAAAATGTTACCGCTTTCAAAGTCGGCACCCCTTGCCTTTTGGGCGTTTATTATACGCTCGGTTTCTTCCATTAAAGTGGGGATAAACCTTAAAGCGATTGACATCATAAGTGCCAAAATGTGAACGGGAATTTTAAAAATGGTAAGTGGTTTTAATAAAACTTCGATACCGTTAGTGAGTTCTACCGGCGAAGATGTCAGTGTAAGTAGGCTTGAGCCGAACATCAAAAGTGTAAACCTTAGTGCCATAAAGACGGCGTAAATAAGCGATTTATCGGTGATATTTCTTAAAAGCCAAACGTCCCAAAGCACCTTTGCACCTTCTTCTTTGTGGAAGAAAATGTTGATGATAAAGGTAAAAGCGATGATAAAATACACGGCTTTTATGCTACGTGCGACCGACTTAAAGGGCACTTTTGACGCCAAGATTGTAACAAGCAAAAATACACCCACAGCCAAAAAGCCCCAGAAGTTTTTTGCCACGAAAACCATGACGATATATATAATTAAAAGGACAATTTTCGTAAATGAGTCCATGCGGTGCACGGGCGATTTTACCGGATAGTATTGTCCAAATACAGCATCTTTTAACATAATTTATTTATCGTGCGAACGAGCGCAAAGTAATTTATTTTTGATTAGTTTATTATCGTTAGTTTATTTTTGATTTTTGATAGCGTTTGCAAGTTTTACACAAAAGTCATCGGTTGTAAAATCGGTATCCAAAACAATTCCGTTTTTAGATAGTTCGTTAGTTAAGTAAGCGGTAACAGGCACTTCTAAACCGCATTCTGTAATCAAAGCCTGATCGCTGAAAAGTTGTTTAGGGGTGCCGACCTTTTTAAGCACACCATGATCGAAAATTGCCGAACTTGTGCAGTGGTTTGCGACATCGTTCATATCGTGCGAAACGATAATGATAGTTTTAATCACGTCACGGTGAAGCCTGTGAAGAAGTTGCCAAAGTTCGTTTTTGCCCTTAGGGTCTAAACCGGCGCAAGGCTCATCTAACACCAAAATTTGTGGGCGAGCGGCAAGCACGCCAGCGATTGCCACCCTACGCTTTTGACCGCCAGAAATTTCAAACGGCGATTTATCTTTTATTTCAAAATAGTTAAGCCCAACCATCTCGATAGCGTTTTTTGTAAGAATTTCAACTTCGGCTTCGCTTGTTTCGGGCATAAAGTTTTTAATGGCAAAACTTACATCTTCCTTAACGGTGTCGGCAAAAAGTTGGTATTCAGGATACTGAAAAACCATGCCAACCGTACGGCGAAGGTCTTTTAACTTACTTTTCATGCGCTTTTTCTGTTTTTTAGATTCACGCTTTTTAGTAGGTTCAAAAAATAGGTTGTAATCGCCAATGGTAATTTGACCGCTTTGGATGGGAATAAGTGCGTTTAAGTGCTGGATAAAAGTGGACTTACCACTGCCGGTATGCCCAATTATGCCGAAAAATTCCCCTTCCTTTATGGTCAAAGAAACCTTTTTGAGTGCGTAAGTTGCAAACTTTGTACCCTTATTATATTGATAGTCAATGTTATTGCAAATAATGTCCATAAACTGTAAAAAGTGGGGCTATAAGCCCGTTATCCCAATTATTGCTTGTTTTTAAGTTCAATAATGTTTTGTAAAAGTTGTTCTTTTGTGGCGGAATCAGGGATATCAACGCCCAAAGATTGAAGTTTGTCGCAAATTTTCATAAAGACGGGCTGTTCCATACCGGCACGTGAAAGTAAATCTTTATCCCTAAAAATTTCCATCGGCGGTGCAACACGCTCTATTACCCCGTTATTTAAAACGGCAACCTTGTCGCATTCGGTTACTTCGTCCATATAATGCGTAATGGTTATAACGGTCATTTTTTCTTCACGATTGAGTTTTTTGACAACATCTATAACTTCGGCACGGCCACGTGGGTCTAACATGGAAGTGGACTCATCTAAAATAAGAATTTTAGGTTTTATAGCCAAAATGCCAGCGATTGCAACACGCTGTTTTTGACCGCCAGATAGCCTTGAAGCCATGCTGTCTTTAAATTCGTAAGTGCCTGTTTCTTTTAAAGCAAAATCTAAACGAGATTTAATTTCTTCACGGCTGATACCTATGTTTTCAGGGCCAAAAACCACATCGTCTTCAACGATGGATGCCACCATTTGGTTGTCTGGATTTTGGAAAACTATGCCCACGTTTTTGCGGATTTCGTAAAAGTTTTCTTGCTTTTTGGCATCAAGACCTAACACGGTGATTTCACCTTGAGTTGGTTCAAGTAGCCCGTTTATAAGCCTTGCAAGCGTGGACTTACCGCTGGCGTTTTTGCCAATAACTGCCAAAAATTCCCCTTCTTTAACGGTAAGGTTAAGCCCTGACAAAACAGGTCCGCTATCTTTATATGAAAAATGTAAATCTTTAATCTCTATAACGTTCATAATACTACCTTTTTTCAACATTCAATTATAGCAAAATTTATATTATTTAACAAGCAAATTAAAGAAAAAGCAAAGTTTTCAGCAGTTTTACACACAAAAAACAAAAACCGAACGGCAAAAATTGCCATTCGGTAATATGTTTTACTTATTTTAGGCGTAATAACTTAAAATAATTGTGAATTTTTCCGTCCCTATTATCAACACCTTTTGGCATTGACATTTTTAATAGGACGGCGCATCCCTTTAAGGGCATCAACATTTTTTTAAATATCGCCCCAAAAATTATTTATTTAATAAGTCCATAGAAAATTGTAATCTTCTTAAAGATTCTTGCTTGCCGAGAATTTGAGCGAGTTCAACAGAGCCACCTGGTGTAACTTCTTTACCGGAAAGTGCAACCCTTGCAATGCCCAAAACTTGACCTGACTTATAGCCGTTTTCTTGTGCGCAGTTTGAAAGTGAAGTGTAAATGGTATCGTGGTCGAAAGTATCGATTGATTCAAGCGTTTTATAAATTAGCGGAACGACCACTTTTGCCATTTCTTTATCGGTCTTCATTTTCTTGTGGTAATATAGATCGAGAGAGTATTCTTCAAACTCTTCAAGGAAGTTGATCTTATCAGGAATTTCGCTTAAAATTTCAACACGAGTCTTTAAAAGTGGGGCTATAAGCCTGTTATCGTACTTTGTACCGACCTTTGAAGCCTCGATATAAGGTTTAGCAACGTTATAAAATTCCTCATCGGTCATTGCCTTTAAGTATTCACCGTTAAGCCAGCGAAGTTTAACATCGTCAAAGATTGCTGGGGACTTTGAAACGCCGTCTAAAGAGAATTTTTCGATCATTTCGTCCATGGTCATTTTTTCAGAGTTATCCTTTGGACACCAGCCTAAAAGTGCGATATAGTTTACGATTGCTTGTGGCAAGTAACCTTTTTTAACGAAATCGTCAAAGTTAGCATCGCCATAGCGTTTAGATAACTTTCTTGTTGCGTCCTTCATGATTGGTGGAAGGTGTATATAACAAGGTCTTTCCCAACCGAAAGCATCGTACATAAGGTTGTATTTTGGTGTGGAAGAAAGGTATTCTGAACCACGGATAACGTGGGTAATGCCCATCAAGTGGTCGTCGATAACGTTTGCAAAGTTGTATGTGGGAAGTCCGTCAGTTTTGATTAAAATATTGTCTTCGAGTTCGGAAAAGTCAACAGAGATTGTGCCATAAACGGCGTCTTCATAAGTGCCAACACCAACTTTTGGAATGTTTTGACGGATAACATAAGGTACGCCATCACGCAATTTTTGCTCGATTTCTTCCTTGGATAAATTTAAGCAGTGCTTGTCGTAACGGGTGTTGCCTAAATCGTCTTTTAAAGTTTCAAGCCTTTCTTTTGTGCAGAAACAGTAATAAGCCCCGCCCTTTTCAATCAATTCTTTAGCGTATTTTTGGTAAATTTCCTTGCGCTGTGATTGAATGTACGGACCGTAATTACCGCCAACGTCTGGGCCTTCGTCATAGGTCATACCGCCTTCTTTTAAAGAAGAGTAAATGACTTCGGTTGCGCCTTCAACAAAACGTTCTTGATCGGTATCTTCAATACGAAGGATAAAGTCGCCACCATTTTTGCGGGCGTACAAATAGCAATATAAAGCGGTTCTCATACCGCCAAGGTGCATAAACCCTGTTGGGCTTGGTGCAAAACGAGTTCTTACTTTCATAACTGATCCTCTATATAAAATGTAATTTTTTATTTTTTAACTTTAAACGCTTGCCTAACCTTTTTAAGTAATCTTTTAAGTAACCTTTTTAAGTAATCTTTTAAGTAACCTTTTTAAGCATACTTTTAATATCCCCCATTTTTTACGCCAAAAATTTGGCAAGATAAATAAGGTTAAATTAAACGGGCTTTATCAAAAAGGAAGGACAAAAAAGATTAAATTATTTAAGGGGTGGAATTTTTTTTGACTTTTAGTCGCCTTTTTGGTAACCTAATAAAAGAAATATTTATAGCGAATAGTTTATTTTGATTTTAGACCTAAAATTTTTATAAATTTAACCTAACTTAACGGCAAAATTTTAGAAAAATTTCCGCCTAAAAATTCTCTAATAAACAGTTTTAAAAATTCCGTTTAAAAATTTCAGAAAACTGATAAAAGCCTATTTTTCTTCAAAGGCTTTTTCCACACGGGCGGTGATGTCATCTAAAACGCTTTCGTGGAAGAAACTGAAAAGTTTATCATGAGCGATGATGATGTGGTCCAAAAGTTTTATGTTGTTAGCGGAAAGGATATAGCAAAGTTTTTCTGTTGTTGCGATATCTGCCCTGCTTGGTCTTGGATCGCCCGACAAGTGGTTATGGGTGATAACCAAATATTTAGGGGCGTTAAGGACGATTTTTTTACAAAAGTCCTGCATGTCGATACTTGCCATATCGATAAAGTGGTCGCCCATAAATTCCTTACCGATGACCTGCATATATTGGTCAAGGTAATAGATAATGATAACTTCAGTTTTATATTTTGCGTAAGTGCGGAAAAGGTCGTCACGAATAACATTAAGCGAAGAAACTTGTTCTGGCATTTGACCATGGTGATAGCACCTTTTAAAAATTTCCTGTACGGAAATGATAAAGGTTGCAGTGGACTTACCGACGCCCTTTAAACTTATAAGTTCGTCATACGAAGCGTTAAAAACATTTTCAAGCGAGCCGAATTCATGAAGTAAAATGTGCGCCGTATCGTTTGTGTTTACACGTGGTTTTGCGTTAAACAACAAAAGTTCTAAAAGTTCGTGGTCGTAAATGTTATTCATATTTTCGATTGCCTTATCACGCAATCTGTCCCGATGTTTTTCGTGCATAATTTACTTAAAAACAAAAAAGTTGTTAAAAACATTTTAACATATTTTACAAAAAGTGTATAATGTATTTATCAAAAATTTTAACTTACTTTAATTTTTAGCATAAATTTTATGTTAAAAGGGAGATTTTTACATGGAAAAGACAAAATCAACACAACCAATCGTATTCGATAAAGAAAAAATGGTTTATAATTTTTTTGAACTTTTAAAAATTAGAAGTGTTAAAGAAGCCCCCACCGAAAACGCCCCATTTGGCGAAGGTGTAAGGGAAGCGTTAAGATATACATTAAATTTAGCAAAGACTTTGGGCTTTGAAGTCAAAAATTACGACAACTATATCGGTGAAGTAATTTGGGGCGAAGGCGAAGGCAACCCATTTGGCATACTTTGCCACTTAGACGTTGTCCCCGAAGGCGATTTAAGCGATTGGGACACCCCACCTTACACACCAACGGTAAAAGATAACAAGATTTACGCACGTGGCGCACTTGACGATAAGTGCGGTGTAATGTCAGTACTTTTCTGCATGAAGGCACTTTTGGATGCTGGCTATACCCCAAAGCGTGAAATCAGGCTTATTTTAGGTTGCGACGAAGAAAGCGGTTGGGGCTGTATTGAACATTATAAAAAAGTTGCTACTCTTCCTGAAGAAGGTATATCCCCCGATGCTGACTTCCCGGTAATTTATGCAGAAAAAGGCATTGTTCACCTAACATATAAGTTCACCAAATCACCAAGTTTAATAAGTATAAGCGGCGGCACACGTGCAAACGTTGTGTGCGACAAAGTTGTTGCTAAAGTTGAAAATGTTGGGCTATATGCCGATTATCAAGGTGTTTTGGTGGATGAAGAAAACCAAGTTATCACAACTTCTGGCGTTTCGGCACACGGCTCTACACCCGAAAAGGGCGTAAACGCAATGGATCTTATGATTAAGGTGTTAGAAGAAAAAGGGCTTGTTGAAAGTGGTATCCACGACAAACTTTTTAAAGACACACAAGGTCTTAAAAATTTGGTTGACGAAACGGGCAGATTGACATTTTCCCCTAACCTTATAAGTAGCGACGATAACTTTATTTATGTAACCGTTGATGTAAGATACCCTGCCACCTTGAAAAAGGACGTTATCATGAAAAACCTTAAAAAGGTTGGCAATTTTGAAATTAAAAATTATCAAGCACCACTTTATTCACCAAAAGACAGCGGACTTGTAAAAACACTTTGCGACATTTATAACGAATTGACTGGCGAAAAGTGTGAGCCTATTGCTATAGGCGGCGGTACTTATGCACGTGCGCTTAAATATGGCGTTGCGTTTGGACCTGCGCACAACGAAGCCGAAGCAGATAGCATTCATAAGCCGAACGAATTTATCACCATTGACACAATAAAACTTATGAATCAAATTTACCTTGAAACCTTAAAACGCATTTGCTTTTAATTAAAAAAATCTTCAATAAGTAGGTCTATAAGCCTGTTATTGAAGATTTTTTATTTTTTAATGAATTTGTTTTTGATTCGTCTTATTATGTTAAAGTTGATAATAAGCATTACGCAGATTATCAAAAGTTGTATTGCGCCCATCAATAAAAATATGAGATAAACATTTTTTGCGTTTATGAAAGACACATAAAAACATAACGACAAAAGCCAGCCAAAAAGTGATAAACTTATAATATCTACACGCTTTTTAACCACCGCAATGAAGATAAACACCGCAAGCGACATTGCTGGTAAAATGTATAACAGTAAGTACCACTTGTTAAATGCCGTTACATCTAAAAAGCCGAGTACAATGATTGCGATAAACGCCATTACAAGCAAAATTGCCTCTGTCATAAGTAGGTATAAAACCTTTATGGATAAAGGCAAGCCCAAAACCACACGTTTTTTTTCCTTTTCTATAGTGGTGGTGTTAGTTTCGTCCGTTTCTTCAATAAGAGTGGACACAAGTTGGTCAACCGAAACGCCAAAAATTTCAGCCAAACGCTTTAAGGTGAAAACGCTGGGTGTGGTTTCTGCCTTTTCCCACTTGGAAATGTTTTTATTGGAATATTGAATTTTTTCTGCAAGTTCAAGTTGACTTAGCCCCATCTTTTTGCGAAGATAAGTAATGTTTCTTGCGATAATTTCTTTTTCTTCCATAATTAAAAATAAAATTTAAGGTATTTAAAAAATTAAACTTCCACAAAAGACTAAAAAAGTTAGTTAATTTTTGAAAAATCCCCTTTTTAAAATGAGCGCATTTAGTATAAAAAAAATTTAAAAAACGCATAAAAGGAAAAATTTAAGTGGGCTTTACAAAAATTAGTGGATACATACATAATACTATAAAAATGTGAGAAAAACAAGAAAAAAAACCACAAAATTGGCAAAAAATTGGCATTTCGCTTTAAAAGCGAATGCCATTCTTTAATTTATAGAACTTTTTTTTGACTAAATCGCTTGTAAAATTTACCGCTGTATAATATATTATTTTGCGAACTTAAATTTTTTTTAGTTAAGGAGGCTATTTAAAAATGGACTATATTATTAGTTGTTGTTCACCTGTTGATTTACCCTTTAATAGGTTAAAAGAACGTGGTGCATACATTAAAAATTTCCATTTTATGCTTGCAAATAAGGCAATGGAAGATGATGGCGGAGAAAGTATTTCCTTTAAAGATTTTTACCAAGCAATGCGTGATGGCGCATCCACAAAGACAAGCCAAGTAAACAGCGCAGAATTTGTTGATTACTTTACCGACCTTATCAATAAGGAAAATAAAGACATTATCCACGTTACCCTATCAAGCGGTATTTCAGGTACTTTTAACAGCGCAAGGCTTGCCGCTGAAGAAGTAAAGGAAAAATTCCCCGAAAGAAAAATTTATATTGTCGATAGTTTAGGCGCTTCTGGCGGTTACGGCTTTTTGGTCGAATGGCTTTTAGATAAGCGCGATGAAGGTATGGATATCGACACTTTATATAACTTCGCAGAAGAAAATAAACTTAAAGTTAACCACTGGTTTTATTCCACCGACTTGACCTTCTTTGTAAAGGGCGGTAGAATAACAAAAACCGAAGGCTTTGTTGGTAAAATTTTGAAGATTTGCCCCGTTATGAACGTTAGTAACGAAGGTAAACTTATCCCAAGAATTAAAACTATGGGCAAAAAGGCTGCCTTACAAAAAACCGTTGAAATCATGCGTGATCTCGCTGACGACGGTACAAACTATGACGGTAGATGCATCATCACCCACGCTGACTGCTTTGACGATGCTAACAAACTTAAATGCGCTTTGGAACAAAACTTCCCTAACCTTGCTGGAAAAATTTTGATTTCTGACATCGGTACAACTATCGGTTGCCACACCGGTCCAGGTACTGTTGCTCTATTTTTCAGCGGTAAAAAGCGCGAAAACTAATTTTGCTTATACTTCAAGAACGCTCTCTTGAAAACCAAAAAAGGCGCACTAAACCGGAAACGATTTAGTGTCGCTTTTTTTTATTTTGTCGCAACCGCCGTTTGTTTTTACTTTTGCTTTGCTGTGATTTCGTCTGGTTGGTTTTGTTTTTGTCGTGGTTTTTGTCGGCTTGGCTTTTGCTTTTTTTGTGGCCGTAATTTTGTTGTTTTGAGTGGTTGCTTTGACAGCGGTAATTGTTTTTTGTAACAATTTTGTTGTTACTTTTCTCGCTCTTATTACCACCTTTTTTGTTACCCCCTGTTTACATTTTATTGTTACCAACAATTTTGCCACCGCTTGAATTTACGTTGTCAATTTTCACCCATCACTTTTTTATTGTTGCCAACAATTTTTGTTCATTTCTTGTTTTTTATAATCGATACTTTCGCCCACCGCTTACAGTTTTTTTATTGTCCACCATTTATGTAACAACCCAAACCAAAACATAAAAATTACAAAAAACTGCCTTATAAGCCCGTTATTAACACATTTTAACCAAAATAAAAAACCCGGCAGCGTAAGCCACCGGACGTTTTAAGTTGATATTAACAAAAATTAGTCATCGTCGGGAATAATTAGATCTGCCGCTAATTGATCTATGGGCATGGACTGTAAGTAGACCTTGCCGGGACCTGTAACCACAGTGTTAAAAAACCCTTCGCCACCGAAAAGGGCGTTGCCAACACCCTTTACCACTTTAATATCCATTGTGCAAGTGGCACTCATTGCCGCCAAATGACCGGTGTTGACGATCATTTGCTCGCCAGATTTTAAATCGTATTCCATAACAAATCCGTCCACTTCTAACCACGCAAGACCTTTGCCTGAAAGCCTTTGCATGATGAAACCTTCACCACCGAAAAAGGCTACGCCCACATTTTTTTGTAAAGCCACAGAAAATTCTACACCCGGTTGCGACACAAAGTAACTGCCTTTTTGAGCGATAATCGGTTGCTTAGATATGTCAAATGTGAGTATCTTGCCAGGAAACGTTGCCGAAAACGCAATCATCCCAGGCTTGCCGGTTGCCGTGTAAGTGTTGTAAAAGATGGACTCGCCGGAAAACATTCTTCCAAAAACTTTACCAAAACCCCCACCTACGCTTGTGGACATTGTAACGTTTGGCGACATCCAACTCATTGCGCCCTGTTGGCAGTTGATAGATTCACCGCTTTCAAGATAAACGATTAGGACGGGAAATGGCTCGCCCTTGATTTCATATCTCATAAACTGTTCCCCTTAAATTTTTTTTAAAAAGCCAAAGTGTAATCAAAAACGCAACGATAATAAAGCCATCACCCGACTTATTTTATTATACACTATCCCATAAAAAAAGTCAAAAACCACCAACCGCCCCCACACAAAGTAGATTAGCCCACTACAAAATATATTGAAAAACATAAATTTATAGAACAACTTAAAAAGCCCCCCACTTGTTTCTTCCCCTTTTTACACGTTGCATTTTAAATTTTAAACAAAACTTGTAAGAAAACAAACTATAAAAAACCTAAAAAACTCAAACTAAAACGCAAAAATTATATAAAAAACCGCCCTATAAGCCCGTTATTAGCATATTTTAACAATAACCAATAGGGACAACCTTACTATACTATCAACAAAATATATAAAATAAGCCAAAGCAATCACAAACTTTTTCAAGCCCAAAGTGGTAGTACACACCCCTTTTTATACTATCAACTTAATATATTGATTTTCTTAAACAAAAGTAAAAAAACACAAGTCAACCAAAACCTAAAACACACCGTGGCGCCTTACATAAACACCCTTGCATGCAACCCGCTCACACCCACCCTTACACCACTTAACTAAGCCCACGCTACCCAGCACCAGCAACTCGCCACAAAAAAACTCAAACCAAAATCCAAAAATCATAAAGAAAAAGGTGGCTGTTTGCCACCTTTTTGTATTATTAACATAGTATATAGAATAACTCAAACTAAAATTAAAATTTCTCCCTTGCTTTCACGATCTCACACGTCCGCTTGCCATTACCTTGCGTGTACTCAAACCTTACCACCACAACTCAAACAAAAACTCAAAAGAAAACACCCAAACTACCCCACGCACTGAGCATACTAACACAAACAAAACCACCAACACTACACCACACCACCCACCACTTACTACTTACACCCCCCATACCACTCAACCCCTACCCAACCCTACTCAAACTCACTCACTACCCCCATCCAGTCACCTACTCAACCACTCTCTCATCCTACCCCCCCAACAAACTCAAACCGCAAAAAGAAAAAAGCAATTACGCAAAAAAGAGTAATTGCTTTAAAAGGGGAAAAAATGAGTGAAAAAGTTGTAAATTGCCAACAAAAGTTGGGGGTAAAATTGTTAAATATTTGTAGAAGTTTTAAAAAATGAAAAAAAGATAAAATAATCAAAAAAAAGATAAAAACGGGCTTAATATTTTTGGTTAAAAGGGGCTAAAATATACAGTTAAAGTTTACTAAAATAGCCGTTAACCGACTTATAGGCTGGTTTTTTCAAGCAAGAGTCCACATATAAACTTATGCCGTCGCTAATAGTTTGAGCCATTTTATAAACGGGCGAAAAGCGAGTTAAGTTCATAAAAACGTGGTTATTTTTAGAGCGTGGCGCAACGATGCCGATAATTGAAGCATCGCCAAGTTTAGGAAGTTTTTTGTCAGCACCAAGCCCGGGGTAAATGCCGTTATTTGTAATTTTAAGTTTGCCCACATCTTCTTCGCTACCGACAGCCGCATCGATAACGAGCGTTTTTGAGAGCGGATGCACGCACGCAATAAAGTCCTTTACGCTTTGAATTTCTTTTGCGGTAATGGTTTTATCTAAACTGCCATAAACAAAGCAAGGCAGATTTTTGTCCTTAAGTTTTGTACCGCAAAGTGGGCCTAAAGTATCGCCTATTGCAGAGTCCGTGCCAACGCAGATAATGACAGGGATATACCAATCGAAAATTTGATACAGCGCATCGGCGATTGTGGAAGGCGTCATAAAGTTTTCTAACAAATTGATTTCCATAGCGTTTTTCATAGCACTTTTATTATTGACGGCAAACCAAAATTTTAAACACAAAAAGCAAAAAATTTCAACCGCTTTCTAACAAAAATATTAACCGCCTTACAACCAAAAACGTCAATCGCCTTGCACCAATAATTTTAACAACTTTACGACAAAAAATTAAAAATGTTACGCACAAAAAAAGATTAAAACTTTTGTAAAGTTGGTTTAAAAAAGCCCAAAGAGTTGAATAATTTGTTAAAAAATGTTACAATGGAAAAAAAGGAGTGATAAATATGAATTTTTTAGCAGGCTTTACTTATATTGATTTTATCGTAATTGCCATATTTATAGTGTTTGTAATATACGGTATTTGTCGTGGTTTTGTAAAGCAACTTATGGGTATTGTCGGCACACTTGGCTCGTTTTTGCTTGCTTACCTATTTTGCAGACAAGTTGCAAACCTGATTGTGGCAAACACCGAGTTTGACTTTATCATCTCGCAATGGATAAAAGGCTTTATCGACAGCGTTTGGGATACGGAAAAAGTGATTTCTGAACTTCCTGCATTTATCGAAGCGCAGTCGTGGCCCACCTTTTTGGAAGAAGAAGTAATCGCTGCCGTTCAGTCGCTTGGCACATCCACCGTAAACTTTGCGCAAGTTGCAGCAGACACCATTTCATTCTATATTTTGGTCGTAATCAGTTTTATTGCAATACTGTTTATAGCAAAACTAATTATCTTTATCGTGGAAAAAGTGCTTTCAACGATTATAAAACTTGCGCCAATCAAATTTGTTGACAGATTTTTAGGTGCCGCAGTTGCATTTTTAAAATGCGCCGTATTCATTTCATTACTTTTATATGTAATCAACATTTTCTCCTTCGAACCGCTTAAAAACTTGAACGCAACACTTTCCAATTCACCCATTTTGAATTATCTTATGGAAAACAACTTGTTCGTTTGGATAGTTCATTTATTCTTCAAATAATAAAAAACAACACTTAAATTTTAAAAAAACTTGCGATAACGGGCTTATAGGCTGATTTTTCGCAGGTTTTTTATTTTTTTCTTATTCCACTTTTCGCCCATCTTCCCCCACTTTTTTAGTAAAATTTTATATAATTTTTGGCGAAAACTTTATAAAAATTTTTGGCGTAAAAGCCGTCAAAACCGTTCCTTAAAAAAAGGAAAAAAGCCACGAAAGAAGGTTACTTGTCTATTTACCATTTACCGAAAAAGTGGTTAGAAAGAATAAATCTTTTAAAACACTTGTCAACTTGCGTAAAAAATAATATAATAAAAGTAAGGGTTTATTTTATGCGAAAAATTGCCAAAAAGCACATTAAAAAACCGCCTAAAATGAAAAAAATTTAAAAGTTTTCTAAAAGCCCTTTAAACGCACTGGAGATTGTTATGAAAAAGACCAAGATTGTATGCACGATAGGTCCTGCGTGCCGTAATGAAGAAACTTTAACACAGATGGCACGTGCCGGTATGAACGTTGCTCGCCTTAACTTTTCGCATGGGACTTACGAAGAGCATAAAAAGAACATTGAACTTATCAAAAAAGTTCGTGAAAAACTTAATATTCCCCTTCCCATTATGCTCGACACCAAAGGTCCCGAACTGAGAATTCGCACATTCAAAGACCACAAAATTACACTTTCTAAGGGTGATGAATTCACCTTTACCACCCAAGAAATCGAGGGCGACCAAACGAGAGTTAGCGTATCATACAAGGGTATCGTAAACGATTTAGTGCCGGGCGACACGATTTTGCTTAACAACGGCTTACTTGTGTTTAAAGTTACCGAAGTAACCGAAACCGATGTGAAAACCGTAGTTGAAGTGGGCGGTGATTTGTCCGACAAAAAGAGCATGTTTTTCCCCGACAAACTTTTGAGTTTGCAATATTTAAGCGAGCAAGATAAAAGCGACATCCTTTTTGGTATCAAAGAAGGCGTTGATTTTATCGCTTGTTCCTTTACGTCAAGGGCGCAAGACATTTTGGACATTAGAAAACTTTTGGAAGAAAACGGCAACCCCGACATCGACCTTATCGCAAAAATCGAAAGTCGCAGTGGCGTAAACAACATTGACGAAATCTTAAGCGTTTCGAACGGCATCATGGTTGCACGTGGCGATTTGGGTGTTGAAGTACCTTACGAAGAACTTCCACAAATTCAAAAAATGCTTATCAATAAATGCAGGCTTGCAAGTAAACGTTGCATTACCGCAACCGAAATGTTGGAGTCCATGATCAACCAGCCTCGCCCCACCCGTGCGGAAATTTCTGACGTTGCGAACGCTGTTTACGACGGCACAAGTGCAGTAATGCTCTCTGGCGAAACGGCTGGCGGGAAGTACCCCGTTCAAGCGGTCGAAGCCATGGCAAAAATCTGCATGGAAACGGAAAAAAATCTTACCGTAAGATACGAAGAAAATCGCCCCGAAATTACAAGCCCGGCGGATGCACTTTCTCACTCTGCGTGCGTTTTGGCTGAAGATATCGGCGCAAAAGCCATCGTTGTTTGCTCTCGCTCGGGCGGTACGGCAAGGCTTGTTTCAAGGTTCCGCCCCAACATCGATATAATCGGCATGACCATAGAGCCAATGTCCTATAGAAAACTCGA
The DNA here is from genome assembly GCA_944363645.1 of uncultured Clostridia bacterium. Taxonomy (GTDB): domain Bacteria; phylum Bacillota; class Clostridia; order Christensenellales; family Borkfalkiaceae; genus UBA4636. The sequence continues at coordinate 192,595 of CALVUR010000002.1, forward strand.
TTTATCGTGGGGTGTGTTGCCTATTTTGAGCGAAGAATTTACTTCAATGGACGTTCTTTTCTACCACGCAAAGCGTGCGGCAATCGCATCTGGACTCGTTAAAAAGGGCGACTCTATTGTAATTACCGGCGGTAACCCAAATGGAAAGTCAGGTAACTCTAACGTCATAAACATTGAACAAATTTAGTTGTAAATTTGATTGCTCTTTTATTTAAAATTAAAGTTTAAACAAAATAATATATAAGAAAATATGCGGAATTTAACTTTTGTTAAATTCCGCATATTGTTTTTATATCCCCTTTTTCGGTGGGTAAAATATTTAGATAAAATTTACCGTTAAATCTATAATAATATTGCTTACCAAATTAAATTAAATATAAATAATAGCCACGATAATATTAAAAAAGTGCCAAAGAAATATTTTTGGCACAGTTTTATTTTAAAGTAATTTAAAGTGTTTTGTTTAATGCTGTTTAGTCGGTAAGTTCAAAATAGTTTGACGAGATAAGGTTAATTAAATCGTTTGGGTTTACTTCCACCTGATAACCGACTTTGCCGGCACTTAAAATAATGGTATCAAAAAGCATAGCCGTTTCGTCGATAAAGGTACGGAACTTTTTCTTCATCCCTATTGGCGAACAGCCACCGTGAATGTAGCCTGTCAAATTGAAAAGTTCTTTTTGCTTAATCATCTCAACCGACTTAACGCCGGCTGCCTTACTTGCCTTTTTTAAATTGAGCGTTTGATTGACCGGAATAACAAACACCAAATGTTCTAATGTGTTAGAAACGGTAACGAGCGTTTTGAAAGTCTGCGAAGGATCTTTCGATAGACTTTTAGCAACCTCTTCGCCGTTTGTTAAATCAGGACTATAGGTGTAACTATTATATGAAATATTTGCTTGGTCAAGTATACGCATTACGTTTGTCTTTTCCATAATATACCTTAAATGTTAGCGCAAAACATAAAACGTTGCGCCATAAAATCTGCGCTTAAATTTTGTTTCACAGTGAAACAATTTACCTTAAAATAATATCACCAAACAAAAAAATAATCAAGTAAATTCGTGGGCGCAACAAAAAGTTTTATATCGGTTTATATTGGCGCAAAGAATAATTTTTTAAATTAAATTGTGCGCTTAAAACTAATTAAAAAATCACAGTAAGCGAAAAACTTAATGTATATTTTTGAAAACTTTTATACATCAAGATATCGAAAACGTGCCAAAATAGGCTTAAAATTTTTGTGAAACATTGTCTTTGTCCAACTATCAAAAAACAAATTTGTTTAAAGCACCAAAAAGCCCCAAAAATGCCTGAAAATCGGATAAAATAAGGCAAAACAAGGGTAAAAATCAAGGTAAAATCGGGTAAAATTTAGGTCAAAATTCTGTTAGAATTTATCCGATTTTTTGTCCATTTTCTGTTTCGTGAAACATTTCGGGTTTTCAAGCCCCATTTTTTTGATGTTTCACGTGAAAAAAGAGCGCATAAAACACCAAAAATATTGCATATCTGTGCAAAAAATATTCATTGCGTTAATATAATTTATTATCAAAATAGATATATTATAATAGATGGTTATAACAAGGCTTGAAATGGCTAAATTTAAGGCTTGGTGGCGACCAAAAGACGTATTATATTACAATTAAATAGCTTTGCGCCAACTAAAATATGTTAAATTTAGGGCGCAAAAATATATAAGCGCAAAATAAATCAAATGGCGCAAGACAAGAAAAATAATAATCAAATAAAAAGAACGTTTAGAATATTTGAGTAAACAAATCAAAAAATATGCCGATCGATTTTAAGAAAGTTAAAATAAAATAATTATATTAAAAAACGACCAATTCTCTATAAATTCATTTTAAAAAATGGCAAAAGTAGCGAAAAATAACGCTCAATTTGGCAAGTTTAAGGTATAAAGCAATCGATATTTCATCAAATATCAGGATCAAAGGTAATTTATTTCTATTTCATAATAAAAATCTCATTACCAAAGATATTTTATTACATTTAATAAGTAAACGTATCCCCTACCCCATTTTTCTAATTTTTCTATAAAATACGCACTTTTTGTGAGAGAGAATGGTGTTAAAATAATAAGGCAAAAATTTAAGCAATTCTCTCTCAATTCATTTTAAATTTTACGGAAAATCAGGCATTTTTCGATATTTTTAATTTATTTAAACCGTTTACTGTACTATCTTAAAAATCATTAAAAATCTTAAATTTTGCTATTTTTACAAAATATGGCGCAAAAAATAATGCTTGCGCCGTTTAATATTAGCGCAGTCAAATTTTATGCGCTAAACGATATTACGCAACAATAAATTCATTGCGCTTACATTGTTTCACGTGAAACATTTAAAATTACTATTTCATAAAATATATAATATTGTTGTACCCTATCGTTAAATTTGGTAAGAAAATTAAAGACAAAAGTTAAAATAATCTAATAATTAAAGCGATTATATATAAATGTGACCAAAATATAGTAAAAAATATAATATAATTGGCTTCAAAACAGCTAAAATTAAGCAAAAATATAATAATAAATTGTTTCTGCGTTGGTCAAAAATATCTAAAATATAAGTAAAAATCACCTATTTTCTAAAATGAATTCTAACAGAATGGCAAATAAAATGTTGGGCTAAAATTAAGGGTGATTTTGTCTAAAATGGTCGATTTTTTGGTCAAAATTTAGTAAAAAATCTAAATCAAATTGTTAAAATTAAAAAACTATAAGATTTGACCATATTGTTAAGTAATCAGATTGACCGAACGGCAATAAAACTATATAAAAATGGGTAAATGGTAACAAAATCGCATTAAAATATAACGAAAATTTAATCAAAACGGTCAAGTTGATGGTAAATTTTATATCAAAAAATGCCTAAATAAAGGGGTAATTCTAAAATGCATTGTAACAGAATGGGTTTTTGTCTTGTATAATAAAAATATATATAATTTTGTCAAAATTGATCGACTTTTTGGCTAAAATTTGACCATTTTGATTGCAAAACTTTGCTAAAATGCTATATTATAATACATAGCGTAATCGAAGTAGATACAATGCTATAATTTTAATCAAATCAATATAAAAATACGGTAATAATTAGATAAAAAGCCTAAAAAATGACTTAAGTTGGTAGATATTAAGTTAAATAATAGGTAATATTGCTAAAAATAAGCATATTTTGCTCGGTATATCTATATTTTAACTTAAAATCAACGTATTTTTAAAGCGTATATGGTGATTTTTGCTAAAAAAGGTTAGTAAGTAGGGCGTTATGTAGTAATTTATATTAAAGTAAATAAGTTATTTTAAAAAGTCATAAATTTAATAAAATTATCTGCGCTGACAGTTAAAATTAGCATTAAATATCAAAATTTTGTTATTTTTTGACTCTGCGCCCTTTAAAAATGGTCAAAAATCTAAAATGAATTCTAACAGAATGGTTTTTTAATTGTCAGGCGAAAATAAAGCCCATTTTGCTAAAATAAATCAGCATTTTTATTAAAATTTTAAATTTAGTGCCATAAAACATTGATTGCACTAAAATTTGCTAAAATTTATCGTGCGTATGTTAAAAATGACCTTAATATCGATGAAAGAGTGCGATTATAACGTAAATGACAAAATATTATTGCGAATTGTCAGTATTTATTGGTATAATAGGCGAAAAGTGCAATAGATAATGATATATGCAGTATAATAAGGTTTGCACACAAATAACCTTAATTTTTCGCTGTGCGCTGACCATTTTTAGTTAAAGAGAATGATTTTAATATAAGTGGTCAAAAAATTAAGTCATTCTGCCACAATTCATTTTAAAATCAGGCATTTTATCAGGCATTTTGGTCAAAATTTAACTATATATGCGTTATAACAGAATAAGTTGCGCTTTTATAAAATTTAGCACAAAATTACCTAAAAATACAGTAAATATCTGCAATTTAACCGTTGATCAGCGATCGTAAGATAAAATATAGGAAAATCATAGTAAACCGACGAACTTTTAGATAATTGTATCGATTTTAAGGATAGTGGACTAAAAAATGCTCAAATTTACTCAAATTATATAAAATTAGTAGAAAATCAGTGGTATTATATCTAAAATACGGCATTTTAACCTGATTTTTTAGCAATTTGACGTATTTATGTTTAAAAAACTACGATTTTTACTAAAAATTGGCTTAAAATCTATTGTTTTGGCTACAAATTGACAATATATATAAAAATCTTATATAATTGTCTTAAAAATACTTAAAAAATGCCTAAATTTGGGCTAAAAGGGGGCGCAAAAATATAGAGCGCAAGCATATATGTTATGCGCCATAATAATTACAAAAAATGGAATAAAACAACAAGAAAATTAGTATGATCTTGCGTAAATCTATTTAAAATTTGGCTGGTTTTGTTAAAAAAATGTCGAAATTCCGCTATTTTTTTGATATTACAAAAGATACTGTACTAATACTCAAAATGTGATGAAAATATAGTCCGAAAGATTGCTTTTTGTTTGAAATTTTAGTTATTTATTGCTTTTTTAAAGCAATTTATTGTATTATCTGGCTTTATCTTATTTAATCTTAATTTTTGTGATAAAATCGTTATTTTTTGAAATATGTGGTGAGTGTTTGACTAATATATTATAAACAAATTTGTGACTTTTTTCCGTGAAACATTTAAAAAACACATTATGAATATATATACAATCATTTTAAAAATATATCGATGTACGTATATGTTTTCAAAAATTATACTAAATATAAATTATAATATTACTTATAAATATACATTTTTACAAAAACTGAAAAAAATTGCTATAAAAAAGGTTGAAAATAACCAAAAATACCCCTAATAAGTGGCGATAACGGGCTTATAGCCCCACTTTTGACCATATTTTACCCTCAATTTTCACGTGAAACAGGGTAAATTTGACCGTAAACACAAAAACAATGTTTCACGGAAAAAATTTTGAAAAAATTGTTAAAATTTTGTTGAATGTGTTGAAATTTTGCTGTTTTAATGAATTTATAAAAATGGTAAAAAAATATCAAAATAAGAATTGCTAAAATATAATATCTGTGTTAAAATGTTAATAACAATTTTTTTATTACTTATAATAGTTTTAGATATTTATCGTTATTGGCGCACTAATTTTAAAAATTGCGCTACTAAAAATCAGGTACAACTTGCTTAAATAACGATAATTGGAGGAATTAATGAAAAACGTTGCAAAAGTTATTCTTAGTTTGTTCGTAATTGTCCTACTTGGGCTGTTACTTGCAAACTATTTTATTGACGATACTCAAAACCTATCGGTGTTCTGGGAAAAATCAGGCGTTGTTTTCACGCCTGATTCAGAAAGTTACACCTTAGGCGGAACATATCAAGATACAGAAGATAACAAGGATTACAAAGTTTTATATATTGGCGATGGCTTTATCATTATTGATAACATTCAAATCGACCGCTATTATGTAAACGCTTACAGCCTTGTTGGTTACAGCGGAAGAAAGACAGTTGTTAAATCATATTTCAACCGTGAAGCGCACGAATGGGAAATTTTAAGTGCTTTGCGTAGTTGTGGTGTTGCGGACTCTGCATCAAACCCCAATCAAGGCAGTTTTTGGTCCAACTTATTTTTCCCTGCGCTAATGATTGGTATGGGTGTCTTGATGATTGTACTATTTATCCGTCAATCACGTGGTGCAAACAGCGGTGCGTTTGAGTTTGGCAAGACCAAATCGCAAGTAATCACAAACGTAAAGGTAAGATTTTCAGATGTTGCCGGCGCAGAAGAGGAAAAAGAAGAACTTCAAGAAGTCGTTGAGTTTTTGAAAAACCCACAAAAATTCACCGCACTTGGCGCAAGGACACCAAAAGGCGTGTTGCTTGTTGGTAATCCGGGTACCGGTAAAACGCTCTTTGCTAAAGCAGTTGCCGGCGAAGCAAACGTTCCATTCTTCTCAATCAGCGGTTCTGACTTTGTTGAAATGTTCGTTGGTGTTGGTGCTTCCCGTGTAAGGGACTTATTTAACACTGCTAAAAAGAGCATGCCTTGTATCATCTTCATCGACGAAATCGATGCCGTAGGCCGTCAACGTGGCGCGGGTCTTGGTGGCGGTAACGACGAAAGGGAACAAACTTTAAACCAATTATTAGTACAGATGGACGGCTTTGAAAGTAACGACGGTATCGTAATTATCGCCGCAACAAACCGTGCTGACGTATTAGACCCAGCCCTTTTAAGACCCGGTAGGTTCGACAGAACAATTTATGTAAACATGCCCGACGTAAAAGGTCGTGAAGCAATCTTAAAAGTACACGCAAGAAATAAACCGTTGGCAAGCGACGTAAACTTCAAAGTTGTTGCCCGTATGACGGGTGGTTTCAGCGGTGCTGATATCGCAAACTTACTTAACGAAGCGGCTATTTTGGCGGCAAGAAAAAATAGAAAGTTTATTACAAACCAAGATATTTACGAAGGTATTAACAAGGTTTTATTAGGTCCACAAAAAAGGTCAAGAACGGTTACAGAAACGGACAAACGTGCTACGGCTTACCACGAAGCAGGCCACGCAATTTTGGCTGGTTTATTGCCGACGTGCGACCCCGTACACGAAGTTTCAATCATTCCACGCGGTCGTGCCGGCGGTTACACCATGACAAGACCTGATAGCGATGACCAATATTTAGTAAAGACAAAATTGCTCGATCAACTTGTAATGACTATGGGTGGTCGTGCCGCTGAAGAGATTATTTTACACGTTGTTTCATCTGGTCCAAGCGGTGATATTCAGTCGGCAACTAAACTTGCAAAAGTTATGGTTACCGAGTTTGGTATGAGCGAGAAAATCGGTCCCGTCTGCTACGGCAGTGATACGGAAATTTTCCTTGGAAGAGATTACCAAACCAAAGCCGACTTTAGCGAAGAAACCGCACGCATAATCGACGAAGAAGTAAGAAGAATTATCTCTGAAAGTTACAAAAAAGCGGTTGAACTTTTAAACCAAAACAAACACTTACTTGAAACAATGGCAAGGGTGTTATTAGAAAAAGAAACAATCTACACCGACGAAGTAGAAATGATTATGCAGGGCAAAACCGCTCAAGAAGTTATCGCTTATATGGAAGAAAAAGATTCCAAGTCTAACGGTAACCCATTTACAAGAATGGAAAAGGTTTCTAAAAACGAGCCTTCTAAAACGGAAAATGCAAGCACTTTAACAAGCGAACAAACTTCTGTTAGCGAAGAAGTAAAGACTGAAGAAGTAAAGACTGAAGAAGTTAAGACCGAAGACGAAAAAGGCGACAACAACTAAATGATAAAATAAAAAGGCAAAGCCGGTTATTTGTGCGATAATCGGCTTATAGCCCAACTTATTACATAAAAAGATTTATAAAAAACTTCAAAAAATGGGTGGATAAGGAGTTTACTATGGGAAGAATTATTGCTATTTCAAACCAAAAAGGTGGCGTAGGTAAGACCTCTACTTGCATCAATTTTGCGGCAGGGCTTGCGCTTAAGGGCAAAAAAGTTCTTGTTGTGGATATGGACGCACAAGGCAATGCCACTACGGGTTTAGGTATTAGTAAAAGCGAACTTGAACACAGCATTTATGACGTGCTTATCAACGAAGTTCCTGCTAAAAGTGTTATAATAAACACTGCGGTAAACAATCTTTTTGTGTTGCCGTCAAGCATCGATTTGGCTGGCGCAGAAGTAGAACTTGTTTCCCAACGTGGTCGTGAAAAACGCTTGGCAAACGCCATTAACAAAATTAAAGACGATTACGATTATATTATTGTTGACTGCCCACCAGCGATCGGTCTTTTGACAATCAATGCTTTGGCTGCTGCTGACGGCGTAATCATTCCTATCCAAAGCGAATATTACGCACTTGAAGGTTTAAGTCAACTTGTAAACACCATTAAACTCGTTGTAAAATCTCTTAACCCAAAACTCGTTATCGAAGGCGTTTTGATCACCATGTATGACGGCAGGGCTTTAATTTCACGCCAGATTGCAGAAGAAATCAAAAAGTACTTTGGCGACAAGGTTTTTGAAACATTCATTCCAAGAAACATTCGTATATCTGAAGCGCCAAGTTACGGCAAGCCCGTTATGCTTCACGATAAGCGTTGCCGTGGTAGCATAGCGTATGTTAATTTGGTAAAAGAATATTTAGATAAAAACGAGCCGGAAACTGAAAAAGTTGACCAATAAGCCCGTTATCGGCAGTTTTTGAAAAAAATTACGCCCTTAAAAATGGGTAAAAAATTAGGAAAATTTTAAAAAAAGATATTAAAAAGGGAATATAAAAAACCGATATTTAGCAGAAAGTTACAATACTATTTATTATAAAAGTTGTACGATAGAAAAGGTACGAAAGTAAGGGAGGTAAAAAAATGGCTAAAGGTTTGGGTAAAGGCTTTGCCGCACTTTTACAAGACACACAAGAAGATTACAGCAAGTTTTCTTTTGAAAGTTTGGGTGCGGAAGGGGAAGAAATTAAAAACAGCGTAGTTGAAATCAATATCGATTCAATCGAAGCAAACCCCGATCAACCAAGGAAGATTTTTGATCCGACAAGTTTACAAGAACTTGCCGATTCTATTGCGTTGCACGGCGTAATTATGCCTATCGTTGTCAACAAAAAGGGCAACAAGTACATGATTATCGCTGGTGAAAGGCGTTGGCGTGCAAGCCGTTTAGCGGGGCTTAAAACCGTTCCTACAATCGTAAAAGAATACACCGAAAGACAGGTAAAAGAAATTTCTCTTATCGAAAACTTACAGCGTGAGGACTTAAACCCCATCGAAGCCGCAAACGCAATGAAACTTTTGATGGAAGAATATAACATTACGCAAGAAGAACTTGCTGAAAGAATCGGTAAAAGCCGTTCGGCAATCGCAAACACTTTAAGGCTTTTGACCTTAGATCAAGGCGTTATTGACTTAGTTGCAACCAACCAATTATCACAAGGTCATGCACGTGCGCTAATTACTCTTCCTAAAAACGAGCAGTTAAATATCGCTAAAAAAGCCGTTTCGCAACGCATGTCGGTAAGGGAAGTTGAACAGGCTGTTAAAAACTATTACAACCCACCCGAAGAAGAAAAGAGAAGAAAGAAAGCCGAGATGGAAGCAAACATGAGTGTGGAACTTAAAGACTTAGTTACAAGGATGCAAAGAAGGTTCGGCACAAAGGTTTCTGTTATCGGTAACGATAGAAAGGGTAGAATTTACATCGACTATTATACACGTGACGATTTAGATAGAATATCCGATATCTTAGATAAACTCAAAAATCTTTGATAACGGGCTTATAGCCCCACTTTTTGCCAAATTTGGTGGCAAAATAAACGGCTAAAAGTTGAAAAAAAAGATTAAAAAATTACAAAAAAAAGACCTTTTTATAGGAGAGATTATATGAAAGTAATATTGCTTCAAGACGTAAAAGGTACAGGCAAAAAAGGCGATATTTGCGAAGTCAGCGACGGCTACGCAAGAAATATGCTTTTTAAAAAGAATTTGGCAAAGGAAGCAACTTCTGTTGAAATAAACAGTTTAAAAATCAAAAAGGACGCCGAAGAATTCCACCGCCGTGAAGAAGAAAAAAGGCTTACCGCACTCGCTAAAGAATTGAACGGAAAAACGGTTACATGTCAGGCTTTCGCCGGTGCAAACGGTAAAATTTTTGGCGCAATCACTAACGCCGAAATCAGCGCAAGTTTGGAAAAAATGGGATATCAAATCGACAAAAAGAAAATTGTCATTCAAGACCCAATCAAAAGCGTTGGCACTTACACGGTTGATATAAGACTTATCACAGGTATTCCTTGCAAAGTTAAGGTTGTCGTTGAAGGCACAAGCAAAAAATAACGGTTTTAAAATTTTTGTCCTTGGCTTATAAAATTTTTATAAAAATCTTTAAAATTTTGCCAAAATCGTTATACAAAACAAATAAAACTTGTTATAATATATAAGCAAATTTTGACCGGGCAATTTGTTATTGCCCACAAAAATCGGGGTGTGGCGCAGTTTGGTAGCGCGCTTGAATGGGGTTCAAGAGGCCGCAAGTTCGATTCTTGTCACTCCGACCAAGAAAAAGGGAAGGCGAAGCCTTTCCTTTTCTTTTTAACGTAGACCAAGAAAAAGGGAAGGCAAAAAAGCCTTCCTTTTCTTTTTAGCGATGACAAAAAGTAGGAAGGCGAAGCCTTTCCTTTTCTTTTGAACGTAGGCATTGAAAAAAGGGGATAAGATACTCAACTAAAACGTTAAGGCTTACAAACAGCCCCCCTAACGCAGGAAAAATGTAATTAAATAAAGATTTTGTTTTTGTGTTCATAAAATATCTCCTACAAAGGAAGCGGAATAAAGCCAACTAAACTTTATTCCGCCACACAAAACAAAAAGTGGAATAAAGCCACAAATGGTCTTATCCCACTTCAACAATCTTATTTGATTGCAAGTCCTCTGACAAGCAAAAATATTGTAACATGCGAGATATTCAAAGTCAACTTATAACAACAAATTTTTAAAGATAGTTTTTTTAAAACTTTCAAAAAGCAAAAAATCGTTTTTTTAAGGTCGGTGAAGATGATTAAAATTAAAAGCCCAATTTTTTAAAAAATTTAAAAAAACCGCATACAGGGTGGGGTATGTATTGAAAAAAACCAAAATTTTATTAAAAAACCCCATCATTTGTCGTCCTATATCTAATTAAAATTTACAATTTTTTACGACCGCTTAAAAAGTTTTTTTATTCTTATTTAATAATCGACAAATTACAAAATATATAGATAAAGTAAAAAACTTTTATTTAGTTGAAAGGTGGGGAAAAATTATGGTATAATAATTATACTGTGATTTTTTGTTGTTTTGTTGCTCATTTATTTGTGCCAATTTATTTGCGTTGCAAAATTTGGGCGGTCAAAATGTAAATTAAATATTTTGCCGTAAAACGGTAAAGTTTGGGGGCGATAAAAGCAGACAAAAAATTACTAAAAAACTTGTGGATAACTCCAAAAAGGGGAATAGATATGAAGTTTATACACATTTCTGACCTTCACATTGGCAAAAGGCTACATGAAACATCGCTGATTGAAGACCAAAAAGATATTTTACAAAAGATTTTAACGATCATCGACAGCGAAAAGCCGGACGGCGTAATCATTGCCGGCGACGTTTATGACAGGACTGTGCCAAGTGCCGAAGCGGTAAAACTGCTTGACGACTTTTTGGCAAGCCTTGTTACCAAAAAATTAAGCGTTTTTATAATCAGCGGAAACCATGACTCTGCCGAGCGCATTGCTTTCGGCTCTTCAATTATGAGCGCAGCAAAAATCTATCTATCGCCCGTTTATAATGGTGTTGTCACGCCAATTACCATGCGCGACGAGTATGGCGAAGTAAATGTTTACATGCTTCCATTTATCAAGCCCATCCATGTAAAAATGCATTACCCGGATGTGAAAATTGAAAGTTACACCGACGCCGTAAGGGTGGCGATTGAGGGCATGAAAATGGACCAAAAAAAGCGCAACGTCCTTATATGTCATCAGTTTGTAACAGGTTCAGCCCGTACAGAGTCTGAAGAATCGGTCGGCGGACTTGACAATGTTGATGCCGAAGTCTTTGACGGTATCGACTATGTTGCGCTTGGGCATCTACACAAGGCGCAGCACGCAAAACGCCCCCAAATAAGGTATTCTGGCACGCCACTTAAATACTCTTTCGGCGAAGAAAACGACCAAAAATCTTTGACCATTATTAACCTGAAAGAAAAAGATGCCCCCGTTGAAATTACTCAAATTCCCCTTACGCCATTAAGGGAAATGCGCACCATTCGTGGCAACTATGAAGACCTTTTAAACGGCGAAAAAAGCGACGATTATGTAAGAATTATTTTGACCGACGAAATGGACGTCCCTTACGCCATGAGCAATTTGCAGACCGTTTACAAAAACGCCCTTGAACTTCGCTATGACAACTCGAGGACACGCAATGTAAATACGCTTACTGCTTTGCAAGACGTGGAAGAAAAAAGTGTTTACGAACTTTTTGAGCAATTCTTTTTTGAGATGAACAACAAAGAACTTACCGAAACGCAAAAAAACTATATCAAAAATATACTTGAAGAGGAGGGGATAGAATGAGACCTATAAAGTTGACGATGTCTGCTTTTGGGCCGTACGCCGGCAAGCAAGTTTTGGACTTTGATAGGCTGGGCGAAAGCGGTTTATACCTTATAAGCGGTAAAACGGGCGCAGGCAAAACATCCATTTTTGATGCCATTATGTTTGCCCTTTACGGCGGTGTAAGCGGTGATGTCCGTGGGTCTGATTCTACCTTAAGGTCAAAATACGCCAACGACGAAACGGAAACTTTTGTAGAACTTGAATTTGTTTGCCACGACAATATTTATAAGGTGAAAAGAAACCCTTCGTACCTTCGCCCAAAGAAAAACGGCAAAGGCTTTACAAACCAGCCAAGAAAAGACGAACTTATTTTGCCGGACGGCACGATTATCGATAAAGAAAAAGAAGTAACCGCGAAAATTAGCGAAATTATCGGTGTAGGGAAAGACCAATTTTCTCATATCGCCATGATTGCGCAAGGCGAATTTAGAAAGGTTTTACTTGCCGACACAAATCAGCGCAAGGAAATTTTTAGTAAACTTTTTAAGACGGAAAAAATCGCCGACTTGCAGAAAAAAATTAAAGAAGATGCGCTTTTGGCAAGTAGCGAAACCAAAAAAATTGAAGACACATTAAAAACCTATTACAGGCAGGTACAGTTTAACGAAAATGTTGACGACGAAACGATAAAATTGTTTTTAGAACCTGTGATTTCTATCGCAAAAATCGATGACGTCATCGGGGCAATGGACAAATTGATCGCAGACGATGGGATATGTGTTGCTCATTTAGAAGAACAAATCAAAGGTTTAGAAGTCGAACTTAAAAACCTTGAAAAGGATATTGAAAAGGCTGAAAACAGCCAAAAAAGTTTAAACGAGTTTAAGGAAAAATCAAGTTTAAAAAAATTAAACGAAGAAAAAATCCGTGAACTAAATTGCGAGATTGAGCGTTTAGAAAAAGATAAAGATCAAATTGAGCAAGACAAAAAAAGTAAGAACAATTTAGAAGACCAACTTGTTGAATATGATAGCCTTGAAACGTTATGTAAAGAAGTTTCAATTCTTGAAAACAAAGTCAACGAAAACGATAAAACATTAAAAGATATAACAGTTTTCATTGATGAAAATAACAAAATAATTCTAAGTGATAAGCAAAAAATCGAGCAATATTTAGATATTAAACAAAGTTTGCTTTTAGAAGAAGCAAAGAGTAAACAACTTGAAGACGCTAAAGAGAAAATGCGCTTTCTTGCAAATGTATTACATGAGTACGAAGATATCCAAAACAATTTGAAAGTAAAGCATGAAGAGTTTTCTAAACTTGATAAAGAAAACAACGAGGCGTATAATGATTCCAAAGAAAAGAACCGTTTGTTTTTGCATGCGCAAGCGGGCATTATGGCACAAAATTTAGTAGACGGCAAGCCCTGTCCTGTGTGCGGTTCAACAACCCACCCAAAACTTGCGACCCTTGTTTGTGGGCAAATAACTGAAGACATGGTGCGCCGTGCCGAAGAAAAAGCAAAAATAGCCAAAGAAAAATTTGCCAAAAAAAGCGAAGAATGTGCAAAATTAAATGGTGAACTTTCTGGTAAAAAAAGCGACCTTGAAACAAGGTTTAAAGAGATTTTTGACGAAGAGTTTAGCGATTTAGACTTAGCAAAACAAAAAATAAAGGATAAGCATAAAAGTATATTGTTAGATATAAACGATTCAAAGGAAAAAATTGAACAGTATACTCAAAAAGCTAAAGAAAAAGAGCGGTTAGAAGAGCAAGTTGCGAAAAGGGAAAAAGAAGTCAATAAAAAGGGCGAAGAAAGTTCTCAATTAAAAATAGATATCGCAACGATTTTGGCGACAAAAGAGCAAAAAAGTGAGGCTATAAGCCGGTTAAATCAAAAACTTAAGTTTAAATCAAAGGCTTTGGCGCAAGAAGAAATTTATAAATTGCAACAAAAAATTACCAATTATGAGCGTAATTTACAAGCGGCAACTAAATTTTGTAACGCATTAAAAGAAGAAAATTCTCAAATTGATGGCGAACTTAAAGGGCTTAAAGCCCAATATGAAAGCGGTAAAGATATTGATTCACTAAGCCTTATGGGTAAAAAAGATTTGCTTACAAAGCAAAAAGACGAACTTACCAAACAAAAAGACGAAGTAACCCCAAGACTTAGAAACAACAAAGACCGCAAAAAGGAAATTAACGAAAAAAAGGCAGAATACGAAAAATTCTCAAAAAAATCGGCGTGGCTTAACGAAATCAATGCTACCGCAAACGGCAACATATCTGGTACAGAAAAAATGTCTTTTGAAATTTACGTTCAAATTGCCCATTTTGAACGCATTTTGGCAAAGGCGAACATTCGTTTACAAAAGATGACAAACGGTCAGTACGATTTGATAAGGCGCACCGAAAATATCGACAAGGGCAGTAAAAGCGGTTTGGATATAGATGTAAAAGATTATTATAACGGCAGTATCCGTCCCGTCAACACCCTTTCCGGTGGGGAACAGTTTAAAGCGTCGCTTGCTTTGGCGCTCGGGCTATCGGACGAAGTCCAATCACGCTCTGGCGGGGTAAACATTGACACCATGTTTATCGATGAAGGCTTTGGCTCGTTAGACCAAGAATCTTTACAACTTGCAATCGCAACCTTAAACGATTTGGCTTGCGGTAATCGTTTGGTGGGCATTATCTCTCACGTAGAAGAATTAAAGTCCAAAATCGATAAGCAAATTATCGTTGAAAAAACTAAAGGTGGCGGTAGCCATGTTCAAATTTTAGATTGCTAAAATTTATCAAAAATATGCTTATGTGGCACTATGTTTTCAAAAAAAACGCCACAAAAACACAAAATTAAAAAGGGGAAGGCTTGTTTTTGCCTTCCTTTTTTTGCTTATTTAAAAACAGCAAACAAAACGCCAAAACAGGGCTTTATTTGATAGTAAATTTTTAAAATTTAACTAAAAAACCATGTAATTATTTAGGTTAAAAACCTTTAAAGTGGAAAAATTAACAAAATCTTCACACAACTTTTTTTGCAACGCACTTTTAATTGTTGACAATGAAATTTGTGTAATGTATTATAAAAATAAGGTAAATTTTTTGCTTAATTTTGGGCGAAAAAACAACTTATAAATTAAAGCCGTAAGTTAAAAAGTGGGGCTATAAGCCCGAAAACGACATATTTTTTAAAAAATCAGTTAAATCAAAGGTGTATTATGGCAAAGATAAAAACCGTTTTGTTTGATTTAGACGGCACACTTTTACCCATGGATCAAGATGTGTTTGTAAAGTCATATTTTGGACTTTTGGCAAAACTACTTGCACCGCATGGATACGAGCCTAAAAAACTTATAGATTCCATTTGGCAGGGCACAAAAGCAATGGTTACAAACAATGGCGAAATGTTAAACGCCGACCGCTTTTGGCAAGTCTTTGGCGAAATTTACGGTGAAAAGGGATTAAACGACACGCCTCTTTTTGAAAAGTTTTATCGTGAAGACTTCCAAAAGGTAAAAGACGTCTGCGGTTTTAACGGTAAAGCCGGTGAAGTGGTTAAAAGGCTAAAAGATGCCGGTGTAAACCTTGTGCTTGCCACCAACCCCATCTTCCCAGAGATTGCAACTTTAAGCCGTATTGGTTGGGCTGGGCTTGACCCTAAAGATTTTTCATTTATCACCGTTTATGAAAACTCTTCATTTTGTAAGCCAAACAGAAAATATTATCAAGAGATAATTGAAAAACTTTCTTTAGATCCTTCCTCTTGTTTGATGGTTGGCAACGACATTGACGAAGACATGGTTTGTAAAGATTTAGGCATGCAAGTCTTTTTATTAACAGACTGTTTAATCAACAAACAAAACGTGGATATAAGCGTTTATGAAAAGGGCGATTTTGACAAATTAAACGAGTATTTAGATACCGTTTTATAAAAAGAACAAACAAAAAAAGCGTTTACTAAAAACAAAAAGTAAACGCTTTTTTCTATTGTCAAAATTTTGTAAAAGTGGGGCTATAAGCCCGTTATCGCCACTTTTTCGCCACTATTTAATAGTAAAACGGCGGAAAAATTTAGAAAAAACTATTCGCTAAATTTAGGCGAGTCCTTTTCTAACTTTTTAAACATTTTAATAAGCACAAATAATGCTGCAAACGCCAAAATAAATTCGGCAACAAACTGCGCATAACTTAGCCCCACCAACGGGAAGATTTTATTTAAAACGATAAGTGCGGGTATTTCCAAAATTATCTTCCTTAAAATTGCAAACACAAGGGACTTACCGCCCATACCGCACGCTTGAAAGACTGCAACGCCCACAAAGTCAAAGCACAAAAATGGTAGACTTAAAGAATAGCCCCTTAAAAAGTCCCTACCAAACCCGATAACATCCGGGTCGTTTAAAAACAGTTTGGTAATCGGCGCTGAAAGGATAAACATCGCTAAACTTATTACTACAATGATAACAAGTGAAATGCAAACGGTAAATTTAAGTGTTGACTTCATGCGTTTTACATTACCGCTTGCAAAGTTATAACTAATAAGTGGCATAATGCCTTGCGACAGCCCGTTAGAAATGTACATTGGCACCATTGCAACCTTGTGTGCAATACCCATTGCGGCAGTAGCGTCAACATTACCAAAACTTGCGGTAAAGTTGTTTAAAATGGTCATGCCCGTAACGTTTAAAAGGTTCTGTATAGATGCTGGGATACCGACCACAAAAATGTCTTTTGCAATGTGTTTTTCAAAGCGGAATTTTTTAGGACTTATGCACACAAAAGTCTTGCCACGCTTAACGATTAAAAAGACCGCAAAGTAAAGACAAGCCACCACGTTAGCGATAAATGTGGCACATCCAGCCCCGGCCGCGCCCATGTTAAGCCCCCAAGGTAAAATAAAAATGGGGTCTAAAATAATGTTTAAGATACAGCCACTCATCGTGCCAATGCTTGCGTGAAGCGATGCGCCTTCCGCACGCACAAAGTAAGAAATTGTTACATTTAACACGGCAGGAAGGGTGCCTAAAGTCGTTGTCCAAAATAGATAGCCCGCTGTCGCATCCCACGTTGTTGCGTCAGCCCCTAAAAGGTTTAAAAGTGGCGTTTTTAAGACCGCGCACAAAAGCCCAAACAGTACGCCAAAAATAATCGTGCAGTAAAACCCAAACGAACTTGCTTTATACACCGTTTCGTAATCTTTTACGCCCAGCGCACGGCTCATTTTGCTCGACGTTCCAACGCCAAAAAGGTTGGTGATTGCGTTAAACGCCAAAAGCACAGGGGCGGCTAAGGTTACACCGTTATTTTGTACCGAGTCATTCAAAAGCCCTACAAAAAAGGTGTCGGCAAGGTTGTATATAATCATTACAAGTGAAGAAATAACGGTCGGTATACAAAGGGACGCCACCGCTTTGGGGATGGGCATTCGCTCAAATAAATCGACTTTGCTCGCTCTCGTCATAAAACCCTCAATAAAACTAAAAATTACAACTATAAATATAATAACACAATTTGAAAAAAATCAAAACAAATTAGCCGTAAATGGTAAAATTTTGATGTTGACAACCAAATTTATGGGTGATATAATTTTTGTGTAATCAAATTCGTATTCAAGGGGTAAAAAATGACGCATTTTATGAAACTTAACAAACAGCCTTTTATGCTTATTGACAGCGGTAAAAAAACTATAGAAGTCCGCCTATATGACCGAAAACGGGCAAAAATCAGCGTGGGCGACACCATTTTGTTTACCCAAATCAACACGGAAAATATCATCGAAACAAAGGTTTTATCTATCAATAGATACGACAGTTTTTTAAGCCTATATAACGCCCAAAGCCACACAAAAATGGGTTATGAAAGTGAAAATTCTGGCGATTATACAGATATGTACGAGTATTATAGTAAAGAAGACGAAAACCTTTACGGCGTTTTGGCAATCGAAATTAAAAAACTTTACTAAAAGAGCGTAAAAAAGAGTATAAAAAGAGTGTAAACAAGAATATAAAAAGAGCGTAACAAGGGCGTGAAAAAGTACGCACTAAACCGCACTAAAAACAACAACTAAAAAAGGGTGAAAAAAGAAAAATAACGGGCTATAAGCCCGTTATTTCAATTTTTATTAGTATTTAGAGTTTACTCGCATAGCGTTCAATATTGCAAGCACGGCAACACCAACGTCGCCAAACACAGCAAGCCACATATTAGCAATACCGAAAGCGGACAAAATCAAAATACCAATTTTAATTGCAATAGAAAATACAATGTTTTGTCTTACAATCGCCATGGTCTTTTTGGCGATTTTTTTAGCGAGCGGAATACCTTTAAGGTTGTCTTGCATAAGCACAACGTCCGCTGCTTCAATCGCAGCATCGCTTCCCACACCGCCCATTGCAATGCCGATATCGGCACGCATTAAACTTGGTGCGTCGTTAATGCCGTCGCCAACAAAGCACAACACATCGCCATCGCCCTTATTTGATAGGGCGTTTTCAAGTTCGTCCACCTTTTTTTGTGGAAGGAGCGAAGCCTTAAACCCTGTAAGGTTAAGTTCTTTTGCAACGCCAGAAGCAATCTTTTCGTTGTCGCCGGTTAGCATAAAGGTTTGCGCCTTAAGTCCTTCAAGTTCGCCAATTACTTCTTTTGCTTCAGGCTTTACCTGGTCAACGATTACAAGCGAGCCAACAAATTCGCCGTTTTTGGCAACGCAAACTATTGTGCCAAGGCTATTTTGGGCGGTAAAATCAATGCCGTATTTTTCCATCAACTTTTCGTTACCGCACAAAATCTGCGTGTCAAGTTTGGTTGCAACAACGCCAAGCCCCGCTTCGTTTGTCAAGGTGAAACCTTCTTCAATTTCCTTGCCGTACTCAGCAACGATAGAGCGTGCTATCGGGTGGTTAGAGTAATTTTCCGCAATGGAAGCAAGTTGCAAAATCTCTTCACGCTTGTTTTCTGGGTAAACGCTTGAAACTGCAAAGTTGCCCTTTGTCAGCGTGCCCGTTTTGTCAAAGTAAAAGATGTTTGCCTTGCTGAATTTTTCCAAGTAGTTAGAGCCCTTTACAAGTATGCCGTAGCGTGATGATGCGCCAAGACCGGCGAAAAATGAAAGGGGAATGGAAATTACAAGTGCGCATGGGCATGATACAACTAAAAAACTTAACGCCCTATAAATCCATGTCTGCCAGTCGCCCGTTATAAGCGATGGTATTACGGCAAGAAGCAAGGCTGTTACGCACACTGTCGGTGTGTAAATTTTGGAAAATTTAGTGATAAAGTTTTCCGAACGTGATTTTTGACTCGACGCGTTTTCCACAAGGTCCAAAATTTTTGATACGGTAGAATCGTAAAAGGCTTTTGTTACCTCAATATATAATTGAGAAGTAATGTTTACCGCACCGCTTAAAATTTGGTCGTTTTCAAACACGTCTTTGGGCAATGATTCGCCCGTAAGTGCCTTTACGTCTAAAGTGGACTGACCTTTAATGATTACGCCGTCAAGCGGAACTTTTTCGCCCGGGTTTACAAGGATAATGTCGCCAACTTTTACTTGATCGGGGGAAACTATTGTTGGTTCGTTACCAGCAACAAGATTAGCGTAATCTGGGCGGATGTCCATCAAACTTGAGATAGATTTTCTCGATTTTCCCGTTGCGTACGCCTGGAAAAATTCGCCCACTTGATAAAACAGCAATACTGCGCACGCCTCGTCAAAGCCTTCAATCGTAAGCCCCATTACCCCACGGTAAATTGCAAGCGCAAACGCACCCAGCGTTGCCACGCACATTAAAAAGTTTTCGTCAAAAACTTGACCGTGTAAAATGTTTCTTACCGCTTTAAAAATTACGTCATAACCAATTAAAACGTAAATTCCAAGGTAAAGCGCAAATGGGAACAACCACGAAAATTTGCCATCTATTACCGTGGCTAAATTAAAAATTCGATCTAAAATAAAGACCACTAAAAACAATGAAAGGGCAACAATAATTCTTATAAATCGCTTTTTAAGTTTTTTGCCCATTTTAAATTTTGCCATAATTTTTGCCTCACAAATTAAGTAAATTTTAAATAGTAAATTATTTAAATTGTATATAGCAAAACCACAAAATAAAAAACCTAAAAAATCTCAAAAGTGGGGCTATAAGCCCGTTATTAAGGCATTTTTAAATTTATTTTGTGGCGAAAAGTCGGTTTTTATAATAAAATTGTGCAGTCAGACTTAAATTTTTTTGCGGATTTAACAACCTTTTTCATTACGCTATCAAATTCATTATCGTCAATTTCAATAACTAATTTTTGTGTCATAAAAGATACTGATGCAAATTTTACACCATCAATTTTTTTTATTGCATCTTCCATCTTTGCTGCACAGTTTGCGCAATCTAAATCTTCCAAGTTAAAAGTCTTTCTCATAATTTACCTTCCATATTTTTATTATTGTTTTATTGAACAATCGTTCAACTAATTCACAAAAAAACAGGAGATCCTGTTTTTTATTTTATTCAGCGATGTGTGTAAGTGTTAATTTTATGATGCTCATAATATGGTCATCGTCAAGTGAATAAAGCACTTCTTTGCCTTGTTTCGTACCCTTTACAAGTTTCGCATTTCTCAATATGCGAAGTTGATGTGATACGGCTGATAGGCTCATGTTTAAAAGTTGTGCAATCTCGCTTACAAATAGGTCATTTATATTAAGCAAACACAAAATTTTTGCCCGTGTCTGGTCGCCAAATACCTTAAATACTTCGGCAAGTTCATACATGGTTTCATCGCTTGGCATCTTTTGTTTTATACCATCAAACTTTTCCATTTGCGTCATAAAACATACCTCGATAAATACTTGAACGCTTCTTCAACTGTTCAAACATATTTTACCACCCCAATTTTCGTCTGTCAAGACTTTTTACAAACTTTTTTAAAATTTTTTTGCGTGCTTTTTAGGTGTGTGATTGTGGCGGTGGGTGAGTAAAGTATTTATAAAGCGTTACTTGTTTTTTTTTGGGATGCAACGGCTAATTGAAAATAATAAATTGTTTATAAAAACGATTGGTGCGCAAATAGTTTAAATAAGTAAATGGTGTTTAGTGGGTGATAAAATGAATTGTAAGGCGATTTAACTTTAAAACCATATAAAAATAAATGCAAAATTTACGTAGCAAAAAAGGCAAATTTTCGCCACAAGCGATACATTCAGTTATTTTTATATTGTTTTTTTCTGGTATTAAAAAACTTTAAACGTTATAAAGCGAAAGTCAAAAGTCCTTTGTTACAACTTAAAAATGCAATTTTAAATTGTTATGTTTGATATAAAAATAAAGAAATCAATTTAATTTGTTAAAAAGGGGGTATGTATGCGGTTTTTGTGATAAAAAGTTGCAAAAAGGCTCGGTTTTCACTTAAAATTTAACGGTTATAAAAAAGCGATAAACAGGTAAAAAGTGGTGATAATGGCCTTATAGCCCAACTTTTTTGCAAAAAAGTGTAATTTTTAGGTGCAATTTATCGTTATTTTAGATAAAAACAAAAAGTTGTTAAAATCATTGTTTAAAGTGGGGGTATGTGTTCAGTTTTTGCGTGTTACCCCCTAAAAGTGTGTGGTTTTTTGATAAAAAAGGGTGAAGATTTGGTAAGTTTAAACCGGTTGTTAAAGGGGAATATATAAAAGGGCAAAATAAAAAGCCGACCTAAAAAAGTCGGCAAAATTACAAAATTAAATTTTTAAAGTTTTTAAATACTGCTTTCTGTCCTTTGGTATTGCCAAACTTTCGCAGGCCTTTTGTATGGTTTTATTCTGCACAAATGGTGAAAGTTTTTTGCTTTCAATGAAAGGCAAAGTTTTTTGATATTGTTTTGTTAGTGCCGTTGCAAAAAACCACGCAACCATCATGTTTACATAATACTCTTCGCTTACAACATTAAAAGCACGTTCTAAAATTGTTTGGTCAAAACAATCTGTTAAAAAATATTTTTGCAAGCACAAAAGTGCAAATCTTTTATAATAAGGTTTATCAAAGGTAAACCATAAGTCTATAAGCGGCAATAAATTTTGCGTGTTATTTTTAAACGCCGTTGATGAAAACCCGTCGCACGTTGCCCAGTTATCGATATAAGGCAAAAACTTTTGCAAAAGTTCCACCTGCACATTAAAATCTTTTTCTAAATTTATCATTTGCATGTGCAAATTGTTCTCGTCAAAATATTTGTGTGGCAAGTTATTTAAAAAGCGTTCACCGTCAGGGGTAGAATAAAGCGACTTTGCAAGGGCTTTTACTTTTGGCACTTTTATCCCCAAAATTAAACCGCTATCAATATTTGGCACTAAACTTGCCATAAACTTTGCGTGTTTTGTGTCAGATAAAGATTTTAAAGTTTCAAGTATGTCCAAATTTATCACCCCACAAAAAAATACTAAAAACCAGCAAAAACCGACCTATAGCCCAACTTTTTTAAATTTTTTACTGCAAAAAGGTGGTTTTCAAAGTGTGATAAACACAAATTTTCACCCGCTTTACATAAAAAATGACGGTCTTTTTTGCGCTAAAAAAAGCGTTGACAAAAGCATTAAATTACCTTATAATGATTATAACAAACGTTGATTACAAAGTCAATTTTTCTTAAAAAAATAAATTTACAAAAAGGGGTGAAATTATGGAAGTAATTTTAAACAAAGAAAACTTTGAACAAGAAGTTTTAAAATCAGATAAACCTGTTATCGTTGACTTTTGGGCAACTTGGTGCGGTCCTTGCAAGGCTATGATCCCCGTGTTAGAAGAAATCGCTAACGAAATGCCACAAATAAAAGTCGGTAAAGTTAACGTCGACGATGAAGAACTTTTGGCAAGGATGTTCAATATCCAAAGCATTCCTGCATTCATTATGTTCGAAAACGGACAAGCAACACGCATGACTCTTGGCAGCATGCCTAAAGAAACTTTAATCAAGTTTATCAATAACGAGTTAAAAAATAACTAAACTTCAAACGAAAAAACGCTCGGCTTTACGCCGGGCGTTTTTTTCGTTTACAAGCAAAAAATTGGGCTATAAGCCCGTTATCAACACCTTTTTATATTTTATATTGTTATAAAACCGCTTTTTACAATGTGGCAAAACCGCTCAAAAACTTCAAAAAATCAACCACAAAAAACAAAAAACTGTCCCAAAAACGCAACAATTTATGCGGTTCGCCTTGCTTTTTGGTGGTTGGTTTGAGTTTATTTAGGTGTGAGAAAGAAAGGTTATCTACATTTTTTGTTGTAGAAATTGTAGTTATTGTAGTTTTCGGTTAGTTTGTGTTGGTTTGTATGAGTTTTTGTGTGAGTTACTTTGAGTTGCTTTGAGTTTGTTTCTCTGTTGTGTGTTGCCGGTTGGTTTGAAATGATGACGGTGCTTTATGTGAGAGTGTGGGCGTACGTGTGGGTATAAGAATGATTAAATGCGTATTAGATGCAAAAAATTTAAAAAACAAGGGTGAAACGACAATAAAAATCAAGTAAAAGAATGGGCAAAAAAGCGAGAAAACAGGCATATACAACGACTTTTTATAAAAAAGTGGCTAAATTATGGGCAAGATATTTGCTTTTTTGTGGGGCGGTTTGAGTTGTTGGGGTGTTGTGTCGACTAGGAATTCATGCGCTGGGCTTTTGGTTTGAGTTGTGGGGGTGGTGAGAAAAGAACGTAGGCAGGGGTAGAGAGAGAACAGACAAACAAAACCAACAAAAAACACAAAGAGAGAAATGAAAACGAGAAGAAGGGGGTAGAAGAAACACAAACAAAAAGCGCAGGCAAAAAGAAACGCAAGCGAGAAAAAAGCACAGGCAAAAAAGTGAGAAAACAGGCATATACAACAACTTTTTAAAAAATATTTGTAAAATTTTGGGCGGAATACTTGCTTTTTAGTGGTTGGTTTGAGTGCAAGTGTTTGATTTGTTTGTCCTTGTTTGAATTGTGGGAATGAATTAAAAAGAGTGTGTGTGAAATGGCGAGTTCGCATAAGTTTGTGTGAGTTTTTCATTGTTTGATATGAATTTGCGTTAGTTACTTTGAGTTACTTTGAGTTTGTTGCTCTGTTGTGTGTTGGGCTTTGCTTTTGAGTTTTTCAAATTTGTTTGAGTTAAAGATAGTTTGGTTTGAGTTGTGGGCGGCGGCGAGCAAAAAAAAGAGAGTTGGGGCAGACACAAAAAAAGTGGGGCAAGCAAAAAAAGAGAGTGGTGGAAGGTACAAAAAAGTAGTGGCAAGTAAAAAAAGAGAGCGTTGCAGCAACACAAGTGAGAGCAGGCAAAAAAACAATGAAAGTGAGTTAGGGGGCAAGGCGAAGCAAGAAAAATTTGTAGAAGCAATGTAAACAAATCAAAAAAAGTGGAAAAAGGGGTGGGGAAGAAGAAAACAAGCCACTAAATCACTAAAAATACTAACAAAAACACAAAAAAACAAAACCAAAAAAGCATAAGCAAAAAGAAAAAGGGGTGAGAAATAGAAAAAACCAAACAAAAAAAAGAGAATGGCGGGGGCGAAAAAAGAAAGAGAAAAAAGAGAGTGGGGGCAAGTAAAAAAAAGAGAATGGCGGGGGCGAAAAAGTGATAAAACAAAGTGAAAGTGTTAAAAAGGCGTGGATAAGTGAGCGTGCGAAAAATTAGAATACAATAAATACGGAAAAAATGGAAAAAGGGAGAAAAGTGCAAAATTTAGGGCGCACAAAAAATGCGAAAAAAACAAGCAATTTTAATAAAAATTGTGTAAAAAGTGGCGGCGGATGAACAAAATTATAAACTAAACAAATATAAAAAAACCAAAATTCTACCCTAAAAAATTTTAATTATGTGTTGACAAACTGAAAAAATGAATATATAATAACAATAAGGCTTTTGGGCGAGGTCTACCCTTTTTACCTAAAAGTGAACGAAAATATTTCCATTGGAGAGACATTATGGGAAACATCCTACGTAGAGTGACGGCGTTTTTACTTGGTATAGTATTCACCATCACTGCATTAGTTGGCGGTGTAGTAGGCGGTGCTTATTACGCATACAAGAACATAAGCCCGATCGAAGACATCATCGCACCAAACGACAAAGACACAGAAGATGCTTTGGGCGATTTATATGGAGCATCAATCGAGGAATTAGTTGACTTGATTTTTAATGCCATGGATTCCGACAAAAACGGCGAATACACATTTGACCGTTTAGCAAAGGAATATGGCTTAGATCTTGCAAAATTACTCGAAAAAATGGGCGTTGACATGTCCAAAGTTGACACATCAAGTGGCGACTGGAAGGCTTTAGAAGGCGTATCGCTTTTATCAGTATTTTCAGACCCGATGAAGATGCTTGATTCAATCAAGTTAAAAGCCCTATATGTATTAGTACCTGGTTTAACCGGCCACCCAATCAGCGACTTTTTAGCACCGGAAGCACAAAGTGCGTTAGGTGAGTATACAATTACTGACTTAATCAGTGCTGACGAAGCAACGGGTGAACTTGGTATCGTAAAGGCAATCAAAGGCTTAAAGATTGGTTCATTCTTACCAGAAATCTTTGATTCCACTTACGATGTATCAACACACGAATATAAATATACCGTTAAAGAAGACGGCGCATTTAAGGACTTAAAATTCCTTGAAATAATCGCAAGCGTACCACTTCAAGGCGTATTCAACATCATTGAAGGCGGCGACGTAATGACCGAATTATTAGAAGGTGAATTTAAGCCCGTTACAACAATGCCTGTTGCCGATATTCTTGACATGTTTGCAGCAGTTGCGGGCGAAGAAGTTGCCGGCGTTATTTCACAATACACACAAGTATTTGGTGATGTTTCTGTTGCTGACCTTTTCGAGAAAGATGAAAACGGTAACTATACATTCGCTTACGAAAACTTACTTAGCGGTTTAGAACTTGGCTACTTAGCAGGTTTAACCAAAGTTGACGATAAGTGGGTTGATAAAGATGGTAACGAAGCAACCGGCTTATTAGGCTTTGTTGCCGGCATTTCTATTGGCGACATCCTTGAAAACAAGGGCGATGTTGTTGGTATGATCAATGCTGCCGCAGGCGACTTATCACTTTTAACCATTTACGAAACAATCTTTGAACCAGACGAAGACGGTAGATATCCTATCATTATCGAAAGACTTGGCTCAATCAAAGTAAGTGATATTTTAGGCGACGGTCAAGAAAACATTATCGACAACCTTAAATTAAGTTTAAAGATTGCGCTTGAAGGCACAACTTTACGTGATGCAGTTTACTCATTCGTTGACGAAACAGTTCAAGAACAACTTGAATCAATCGTTATCGTTGATGCTTTACTCGACATTAGAATTGATGAGTTTATTCGTGACGAATACACACCACAAGCAATTATCAAAATCTTTAACGACGCTATCGGCCACTTAACAATCGGCGAAATCTCCGGCGTAACTCCAACAAACGAAGCATTAGCACTTTTGATGGATTATAGAATTGGTCAAATTCTTGATGGCATAATCGCTATTTTAGACGGCGACAAATCACCAACAGAAATCGTTGACAGTTTCATCGGTCAATACACCGTTGGCGAGGTTTTCGGCGCACTTACCGGCTATGAATACAGCGAAGCAGAAGATAACTGGGTAAAAGACGGCTATCACATTGCAAAAGGTTTAGTACCTTTAATGAAGATGCCAATCTCTTACTTTGTATCAATCTTCGATAAAGAATTCGACTTTGACATTATGTCAGTTGTTGGTGATATCCAAATTGCAGACGTAGTATACACAGTATTACAAGTTTGCGGCATCCACAACATCTTAGAAGAAACAACAGTAAACGATAAGATTACATACACAGTTGGTGGCGACTTTAAAGACCTTGGTCCTTTATCTGAAGTTGTTTTAATGCTTACAGTAAACGACTTTGTAAACCACGCTACTGACGGTCAATTCTGGTTAGACCACGTTGGTAAAGTTTCTATCGGCGACTTAGTTGCTTATGTTGTAAACCAATTACTCAACTTCAACGTTAAACTTGTTTATAACAACGGTAATTGGGAAGCAGACAGCGAATATTTAGCAGATGTAATCACAAACGTATCTAACACCACTATCGGCGGTATCGTAAGAGTATTAAAGACCGGCGATATGGAACTTATCAAACAAAAAGTATTCAACAAACTCGGCGATACAAATATCGGCGACATCCTTTACACTGCATTTGAAATCACCGGACTTAAAGGTATCATCAGTGTTGCCACAACAGAAAGTGGTTACCAAATGACTACTGAATACCAAGACTTGAACAACTTAACACAACCTATTTTTGCCCTCTCCATAGTTGATATAGTTGAAAATGCAACCAACGTAGATTGGTGGTTCGAAAAACTTGGCGGTATAAGATTGGGCGATCCATTCGTATACTTTATAAATAAATACGCACCTGATATGAGTGTTACCGTTGACGAAGCAGGCGACTGGGTAGTAAATGGTACAATGGGTGCTGTACTTACAGACTTATTCAATATTACCGTTAGCGAATTACGTGATCCTGACGTAGTTCAATTCATTAAAGACACATTCGGTCATATCAAGATCGGCGACATCGTTGGCAGTTTCGTTCCTGAAGACATGAAAGCCAACAAGTTTATGGCAGCCGTTTTAGACATCACCGTTTTAGACATCATCAACACTGCTCAAAGTCAAACAATCGCAGACCTTGTTTACAACTTACAAGAAATGTTCTTGGGCGTAACCGTTCGTGATGTTGCAGAACTTTTCGGTTTGAAAGGTTTTGATTACGGCGTATTCAACAGAATCTTCGGCACAGAACTTGAATTCTTAATCGGTTTAATCGGCACAAAAGATATCGTTGGCGATCTCATTTACGAATATGGCGAACTTTCAGTTGGCGAAATCTTTGAAACAGTAGTTATCTTAAGCGGTGGTCAACAACTTTTAGATCAAATCTACGCAATCGAAGATATCCAACCATTACTTGACAAAGTTTTATCTATCACATTAAAAGAAGTTTTAGAAAACTTAAACGCAGAATATTGGATCCAACGTTTTGGCAAAATTTCATTTGGTGATCTTTTAGCGTACTTCATCAACAGCACAGACGAGATTGCAATTACACTCGTTTACTCAAACGGTACATGGGGTGTTGCAAGTGAATACGTGCCAGCATTCTTACAAAACGCATTCAACACCACATTAGGCGGTGTTTACAACGTTTTATCAAGTGGCGATCCTGAATACATCAAAGCAAAGATTATTGAAAACGTAGGCACATTAACTATTGGCGAATTGGCACACGCTGGTTTAGGTATTTGTGGCGTAACAGGCGTTATCCTTGTTGGCGCAGACGGTACTTATGAATTAGCAGAACAATACGCAGAACTTAATGATTTAGCAGAAAAAGTATTCGATATCAAAGTTGTTGATATCGTTGAAAATTACAACAACGTAGACTTCTGGATTGGCATCTTCGGTGAAACAACGGTTGGCGACGCTATTGACATTGCATTACCGGAAGAAATGGAAGTAAATCCATTCTTACTCGCTGTACGCAACATTTCTGTAAACAACGTTGTTGGTTTAGTAAGGGCAGAAACGTTACCTGACCTTGTTTACCAATTACAAGACATCTTTGAAGGCGTAAACGTACAACACATTTTAGACCTTGTTGGTGCACCACAAGTTACAAACAACGCATTACTTAAGTTGGTTGATACCGAACTTGCATTCTTCATCGGTTTAATCTCTTCACCTGACATTTTAGGCGAAATCGTTTACGAATTTGGCGACATTTCACTCTACGATGCTGTTGCACAATACATCGAAGAGTTTATCCCTGTAGACAATACGTTTATCTACTCAACACTTTCATTCAACGTTGCAGACGTAATCGCATTTATCACTGCTAAGTCTTCACAAGAAGTCCTTGACATTATTTATAATAAATATCAAGACGTACTCATTGCGGACTTCGTTGAATTATTCACACCTGTTCCCGTTGGTCAACCATACGACACCGTTTATGAAATCTACCTTGTAGATTTAATTAAGGCTATCGTTGAAGGCAGAATGGTTGAATTCTTAAAAGACCGCTTTGCAACAACAACACTTGGCGACATTGCTTACATCATCAACGGCACCGCTGGTATGACAGCAATCGTTCAAGCATCAACAGATACAGGTTACGCACTTGATGCTAAGTATGAAGAACTTGAAAACCTTGCACAAGTAATCTTCGGTATTGGCGTTATCGAACTCGTTGATAACATTGATAACC
This sequence comes from uncultured Clostridia bacterium, assembly GCA_944363645.1. Classification (GTDB taxonomy): domain Bacteria; phylum Bacillota; class Clostridia; order Christensenellales; family Borkfalkiaceae; genus UBA4636. The sequence goes on from CALVUR010000002.1 coordinate 222,027, forward strand.
CAGATTGGTACTTAGGCAAGTTTGGTACAACAACAGTTGGCGACGTAGTTGACATCTTCTTAAGCGAAGAAGTTGAAGCAAACAACTTTGTTGCAGCAGTACGTTCAATCGACGGCAGATACATTTACGACTTCACACTTATCGAAACAAGGAACGGACTTATCGCTCACTTACAAGACGTATTTGACGAAAACGTATTAGTTCAAGATATCTTCTCATTATTCGGCTTAGGCGACTTTGGCAACAAAGCACTTGCTAAAGTTCTCGACACACCATTGTGGTTCTTATTAGAACTTGTTGTAACACAAGATATGCCATCAATGATTCACGCTGAATTTGGCGACATCACCATTGGCGACGCAGTTGCAGATTACATTCCTGTTACCGGCAACGCATTCTTAGATGCAACTTACACATTCGGTGTTGACCACGTATTTAGAATGCTTGCAACTTCAACAGCTGCCGAAGCATTACAAGTAGTACAAGAAGTTTATGCCGACGTTACATTTGCTGACGCATTAGCACTTGCTGGCGTAAGCACAGGTTATAACGACGCACTCGATAAACTTTTAGACACAACAATCCCCAACTTCATTGGCTTATTCTTGGCAGAAGATAATTTGACCGCTGTAAGGAATGAATTTGGCGACATTACGTTAGGCGATGCAATCGGTACAGTATTACCAGCCGATATCGCTACAAACGCATTCATGGATGCAACATTAGATTTCAGCGTTGAAACAGTATTTGCAATGGCACTTGCTACAAACCAAACTGAAATTGCAGATGCCCTTGAAAGCATTTACTTAGGTATTAAGTTTGGTGATTTAGTATCACTCTTCTTCCCAGGCGCAGCACCAACCGAAACAGTTCAAACAATCTTCGATGTTGAACTTATCGATTTACTCCGTGCAATCATCGAAAACAACCTCTTCACATTCTTATACGAAACATTCGGTGATGAAAGAATCGGTGATATCGTATTCAGCGCATCACAAACCTACAACATTTTAGGTTACACAATCTCTTACGTTGACAATCAATGGCTTGCAACAGTCGAAGGCGACAAACTCGACACATTACTCACAAATATCTTGAATACAAGACTTGGTACAATCTATGACGACATTGAAAACCAAGAACAGTTAAAACAAGATTTAATTGATTTAGTAGGCGACACTACAGTTAGGGAATTTGGCGAACTCGTTTATGTAAACGAACTCGGCATTGGCGTTGTAGACAAAGTTTATAACGTAGCACTTTCAAGCGTAATCAAAGCAGCATTCAACGGCACATTCCTTTACTTGATACGTGACTTCGCTTGCAGTATTACAATTTACGATGTAGTTGGTTTCTTACTTAACGAACAATTACAAAATAATGCATTTATCAAAGCTTCACTTTCAATCTCTACAAACACCGTTTTAGACATTATTGAAGCAGGCTCTGCACAAGCAATCTTAAATACTTTTGCAGACTTATACGTAGGCGTAATCTTTGGCGACATCGCTTCAATCTTCGGCGTAACAGAAGCTCCATTAAACGTATTGACACCTATCTTTGCTGGTAAGTTAGACGGTTTATTAAGGGCAATCGCTGATGGCACAATCATTGATTACGTAATTACAACACTCGGTCCTATCTCTATCGGCGACATCGTTAGCGATGCAGAATCACTTTCTAACACCGTAGTTATCCCTGAAGACATGAAGACAAACAACTTCATTTCAGCAGTTTTAGGTGTAGATGTTGAAACTGTTTACGGCATTACTCAAAGCGAAAATGTTGTTACAGCAATCGGCGAAATCTTCGTTGGCGCAACAGTAGGCGACGTTGTAGAATTGTTCACAACCATTCCTGAACTTGATTATGTTCAAACAGTTTGCGGTATCGACATTGGTCAAACAATCATCGATCTCGCTAACAACGACACAACAGCACTTGTTGAAACATTAAAGACAGCATTCAGTCAACTTCCACCAGAAGTTCAATACTGCATTATCGCAGGTGTTGGCGCAGTTGGCGTAATCTTATACTTTGCAGACAACCCATTGCTTTGTCAAATCGTTGACACAGCACTCGGTGCTGACGCAACATGGGGCGACGTTCTTGCAAGCGACTTAGGTTACACGTTCGACGGCGTAAATTACATGAACGATATCGGTTACAACAGTTTGTTAGACTTCATCTTAAAAGAAGACGTTACTGACACACTCACAACCGGTTACCCACTTCTCGCAAACATTAAAGACCACTTAACAATCGCAAACATTATCACTTCACACGTAAGCCTTGCTGATAATATTGCACTTGCTATCGGTATGGAATTCATGCAAACTGAAAAAGGCTTTGCACTCAACAACGAATTCAAGTACTTTACTGATAACTTGTTCAACTTACCACTCGGTGCGTTCTTGACAGAAGACAACAAACTTAAAGTACAAACCGAAATCAACTCAATGCTTTACTTGACGTTCAAAGATAACCACATCGGTGACTTCGTTGCTTACTTCATGAACACTTACAACATCTTGAACACAACGGCAACAAAGGACGGCGGATATCTCTGGAAGGTTGAAGGCGATTATTTACCAAGCGTAATTGAAAACGTATTAAACGTTACACTTGGCGGTATCTATAGGGGTCTTGTTGCTCAAGATAAGACTTACTACTACAACAGATTAGTTGAAGTATTTGGCGACTTATCCGTTGGCGAACTCGTTTACACAGGCGTTAACGTTGCCGGTGTAGAAGGCGTAATCGTAAGGGATGACGCTCAAGAAAGTGGCTATGCTATCCAAGGTCAATTTGCTGACTTCTCACCACTTGCTCAACCATTCTTCGCAGTAAACGTAAGGATGATCGTTGAAAACGTTAATAACGGTGAATTCTGGCTCAACCACTTCGGTAAGGTTTCTTACGGTGACTTGTTCGCTTACGTTGTAAACAATGTAATCAATAAAGATATCACTATGGTTGATATGAATGGTGATTGGTACGTATTCGCACCTTACACACAAGAACTTATTGAAAACGTTGCAAATACAACACTTATCGGCTCATTCAGGACAATCACAAGTGGCAATGTTGACTTAATCGTTGAAAAGACTTTGGAAACACTCGGCGCAACAACATTTATTGATTTAGTTGCTCCATTCGGCATTACCGAAACACCAAACGTTGCACTCAACAAAGTTCTCGATACAGTTATTGCTGAACTCATTCAAATCATCTTCAGCGACAACATCGTTGGCGGTTTACTTGAAGAATTTAGCGATATCACTGTTGGCGATATCATTGGTATCACACACGAAAACGCATTCGTAAACGCTTCACTTGGCTTCTCTGTTGGTCACGTTGTAAGACTCGTTGAAGACTTCCGTGAAAGGATCATCTGCGACGTATTCGGCGACGTATATCTCGGCGTAACACTTGAAGACGTTATCACATTATTCGCACCTACATTCGTAGCGCAAAAGGTTGGCACACAAGAATTGATTCAACTTGACATCGGTCAGTTGTTAAAATGCCCATTGGCAGGTGATTACACTTACTTCTTGAACTTCTTGAAGCACGTTTATAAATCATCAACAACAAGGACTCAAGTTATCGTTTCATTCTTAGGTGTTGGCGGCAGCACAGTACTTTACCTTATCAACAACGAACTCGTATGCTACATCTCTGACGAAATTCTCGGTAAGGGTGCTAAGTTCTCAAGAATTTACGAAATGTTAGGCTATCAATACAACGTTGAAGATGGTTCTTACACCTTAAACGGCATTAGAAACCCATTAGTTGACGCTGTATTCGAAAAGGAAATCACTACCGTTTTGGCAGATGGTTACCCAATTATCGAAACATTCAAACCATACATTACATTAGGTAATATTCTTTACGGTCACTCTGGCTTCGTTTACTACTTTGAACAGATGGGCTTAAAGATCAGTCAAGATGAAGAAGGCGACTTCGTATTACCTGGTTACCTTAAGAACATTTCAAAGACATTGTTAAATGTTTCATTAGATAAGTTCTTAACAGCAGATAACAAGTTCTTGGCAGGTGCTGACTTAATTAACGCTTTACTCGACGTATTTGGCAACAACTATGTCGGCGACGTTTTAGCACTCCCACTTGCTAACGCTAAATTAGGTCTTAACATCTACTACGACACATACATTAACGAATGGGTTGCTATTGGTAGCCTTGGTGATATGTGGACAGGTCTTATGAACATAACCGTTAAAGACTTTGTTACAGACATCCAAAACAAGGCTTACGTTGATCTCTTAATCAAAGCGTTCGGCCCAACAACTATCGGCGAACTCATTAAACTCCTCAACCCATCATTCACTGCAACCGGCATGTTAGGTAAGTTTGTTGAATTACCAGTAAGCGGTGTACTTAAAGTATTCGCTGGTCAAGAATCAATCTACACCTACGTTGGCGATTGGACACTTGAAGAAATTATCGGTGCAAGTTTACCAGATAATATCAACAAGAATGCTGAATTCACTAAGACATTCCTTGCAATGACTCTTAACGAACTCTCAGAATTAAAGACCAACGCTACCGCTCAACTTATGGCTAAGTTCGGCAACTTCACGTTCGCTGAATTACTTGCAGTATTCGGTTATGCTGGCAGTGCAACAGACCCAATCGTAACTTCTATCTTAGAACTCAAGATTAACATCTTCGAAAGAGGCATCGATGCTGGTTTAGATCAAATCACGAACACCATCAAAGATAAACAAATCGGTTTACTTCTCGGTTACACCAAAGAAGCCGACGGTACTTGGACAAAAGATGGCGCTATCGTTGAAGGCGCAATGGCTAAGATCGCTGATTCTACAATCAACGAACTCTCGAGCGATACTCAATTTATCAACAACTTAACCCTTGGCGAAGTTATCGTTAACGCTGACGAACACGCAGTCTTGAAACACTTTAAAGATACTAAGATTGAAGATATCGGTATCGCAATCAACGACATCTACTTCGGTGTTCTTATGGGCTACACCAAAGATGCAGACGGCAACTGGATTGGTCAAGACGGCGTACAAATCACCGATCCATTCACAATCCTTATCGCTAATAAGCAGATTAAACAAGTTGCTCAAGACAATTTCGTTGAAACATTACAAAATGAACTCACTGTTGGCGTAATCTTCCCAGCAATGACCGGTGAAACAAATACCGATCCATTGTATGCAATACTTGATCCAAATTGTAAAGTTCACGAGTTAGATACTTACCTTAAAGGAAAATTACCTGAAATCAAAGTAAGGCAAGCAATCAATCTCGGTCTCTTCGGTACATACTTCACCGAAAATGCTACTGCAGAAGATACATTAGAACAAGCACTTGGTGTTGACTTTGATTCTGATTCAATCAGTGAGTTTATGGGAGCAGTATTAGACAAAGTAGTTGGCAGCGTAACAACCACACCTTAATCACAATAAATTAAAAAGTGGTTAAAAAATAATTGACAAACAAAATTACATTTGCTAAAATATCTTGGCTTAAGGGGAAACCTTTAAGCTAAGATATACCAAGCAATTTTTGGCGGAAACTTTCCGCAAAACCTTGCCTATGGGTAATAGGCCGAATAAGTCCAGGAGGTAAATTTATCATGAACAAGTACGAAATGCTTTACATTTTAAACACCGAAGCAACTGATGAAGTTAAAGAATCTATCATCGCAAGATTCGAAACATTAGTTAAAGAAAACGGTGGCGAAGTTGAATCCATTGATAAATGGGGCGTAAGAAAACTTGCTTACGCAATCAACTACAAACAAGAAGGCTATTACGTTCTTATGACGTTCGCTTGCGATCCTTCCTTAATTAAGGAACTCGACCGTGTTGCAGGCATCAACGAAAACGTTTTAAGAAGACTTATAACAAAACGTAACGCATAGTTAAAGTTAGGAGAATTTTATGAACAAGGTATATCTTATTGGTAATTTGACCAGAGACCCCGAGCTTGCTGAAACCACAAGCGGCATTAAAGTTTGTCGTTTCGCAATCGCAGTTAATAGAACTTATGCAGGTAGCGACGGCAACCGCGAAACAGATTTCTTCAATATCACCGTTTGGCGTACACAAGCTGAAAATTGTGGCAGATACCTCAAAAAAGGTAGCAAGGTCGCAATCGTTGGGAGCCTTCAAAACCGTTCTTACGAAGATAAAGAAGGCGTTAAACGTAACGTTACCGATATCATCGCAAGTGAAGTTGAGTTCTTGGCATCACGCTCTGCTTCAGATGGTCAAGTTGAAGAAATTCCACAAGCAAGAAAGGAAAGACCAAAACTTGAACCAGTTTCTGATGACGATTTACCGTTCTAATTAAAAGTGGTGCTAACTGAAATTCTTTGTTGCCATAAATATTTTTACGGCGACAGGTTTTTCGCGCTATTAAATCGTTTTTTCAAGGAGATTATATATTATGGAAGAAAAAGCTAAAAAGCCCGCAAGAAGACCAGGCAGAAAAAAAGTCTGCGCTTTCTGTGTGGAAAAGGCTGAATTTATCGATTACAAAGATTCTGCTAAACTTAGAAAATACGTTACTGAAAAAGGTAAAATCCTTCCACGTCGTATGACAGGCGTTTGTGCAAAACACCAAAGAGAGCTTTCTGAAGCAATCAAAAAAGCAAGAATCGTTGCATTACTTCCTTTCAAAGGTGAGTAATTTTCAAAATAAAAAAACCCGAAACGCATCTTTGCGCTTTGGGTTTTTTTGTTACCTTAAATTTTCCAAAAAGTGCCGATAACGGGCGTATAGCCCCACTTTTTTACATTTTTTCACCATAATTTATGCATTAAAAAAGGCACAAATAAGAAAAAAGACGGCTTAAAAAACCGTCTTTTTCTTTTACTGTAACTTAAACCACTACCGCAATCTGGTGCACCCGACAGGAGTTGTCTTTTTGCAAATAGGCAAAAAGTAAACGAAGCGTAAGCGGAGTGCTACGTCATTTCGTTTTAATGTCCTTGTACAAAAAAGGTAGTGGTAAAAAATGTAAAAGAAAAACTGTCCCAAAAGACAGTCTTTTTCTTTTACCAATAATAATACCACTACCGTAATATGGTACACCCGACAGGAGTTGTCTTTTTGCAAATAGGCAAAAAGTAAACGAAGCGTAAGCGGAGTGCTACGTCATTTCGTTATAATGTCCTTGTACAAAAAAGGTAGTGGTAAAAAATGTAAAAGAAAAACTGTCCCAAAAGACAGTCTTTTTCTTTTACCATAAAAAATACCACTACCGTAAAATGGTACACCCGACAGGAGTTGAACCTGCGCACTCGCCTCCGGAGGGCGACGCTCTATCCACTGAGCTACGGGTGCATAAAAATATATTGATATTGTACCACTAATAACAAAATATGTCAACTTACATAAAATGTAAATGTACGCAAAAAAGGCGATAAAGGGGTGAAAAGGGGTAAAATAATATTGACAAAGAATTTACAAAAAGTTACAATAAAAAAAAACGGACGTAAATAAATGAAAGTATTACTTGGCATGAGCGGTGGTGTAGACAGTTCTGTCGCTGCTTATTTACTTAAAAAAAGCGGGTACGATGTTGTTGGATTACACTTCACAATTACCGATAAAAAAGCCAACTTACAAGACCTTGATTCAGTGTGCAAAAAACTCGACATACCCTACCACGTGGTCGATTTTTCGCAGATTTTCAGTCAATTTGTCTTTGATCCTTTTATTAAAGAATACCAAAGCGGAAAAACCCCAAACATATGCGTTGCGTGCAACAAGTTTATAAAGTTTGGCGCCCTTTTAGATATGGCAGATAAACTTGGTTGCGACCTTATTGCAACGGGGCATTATTGCAAAGTAAAAATTGACGGCGACAAGGTTTATCTATTAAAGGCAAAGGATCAATCTAAAGACCAAACTTATTTTTTAAACAATGTCCCTAAAGAAAGTTTAAAACGCACGCTTTTTCCGCTTGCCGATTACACAAAAGAACAGATTCGTGAAATTGCAAAACAAATGGATATCCCCACGGCAGAAAAAAAGGATAGTTCTGATGTGTGCTTAGCCGAAGGCAGAAAGTTTAGCGATTTTATAAACGAACATATTACCGCCACACCCGGTCCAATCATCACCACTAATGGTGAAAGGGTGGGCACACACAAGGGCTTACACTTATACACTTTAGGTCAGCGCAAAGGTTTAGATTTGGGCGGTAAAAGTGGCGAAGACGGCCGTTGGTTCGTGGTCGGTAAAGATGGCAAAACAAACACCCTTTACGTTTCACACGGCAATCAAGACCTTTTGCACATAAACACTTTTTATGTAAACGAACTTAATTTTATTTTAGAACCGCCTGAAAATGTCTTTACTTGCACGGTAAAAACAAGGTATCGCACAACCGAAAAAGATTGCACCGTATCCATTGAAAAGGGCGTTGCAACCGTTACTTTGTTAGAAAGTGAGCGTGCCGTTACCGAAGGTCAATACGCCGTATTTTATAGCGGTGATTACTGTTTGGGCGGTGGCAAAATCATGGGTGTAAAAAAGAACTGAAAACTATAAAAGTGGGGCTATAAGCCCGTTATCACCACTTTTTTAATACAATTTAAAAACAAAAATATAATTAAAAGGATTAGATTTATGAAAAAAATTATTGTTTTATCATTGGTTATCGGCGCACTTTTTGCTTGCACGATGCTTAATGGATGCACAAACTCACACAGCATAGACTATAACTCAAAATTGCAAAACGCAACAGAGTATTCTTTTAATATTGTTTACACAACAAACACTTCAACTGATCCCATTTACATTTCGTGCTACATGAAAAATGGCGAGTACGCATATAGGTTCTCACAAAACGGTTTCAACAACGAAAATTTAGCATACAGGCAAATTTTTGCCGACAACACCTTTTACGAAATTTGCGAAAGCAAAAAGAACGGACTTTGGGTGGGCGAATTTAAAAAGACCGAACAAGTCGAAGTAACTTACGACAAAAACTTTATGTATAAGTACAGCGTTTATATCACACACGGTGCTTACGCAACTTTGTTTACCGAAGGCACACCAATCGAGTATAAGGGCGTTCCCTGCACTCAAATGCAAATTGAATTTGAAGGCAAACTTATCACTTACGTTTTTGAAACGGAATCTTCAAACCTTGTAAAATTTGTGCTTGTAGACGGCGAAAACATCATGACGCTTGAATACAGCGATTACAAGTTCGACTCTATTGACACCGAATGTTTAACGCTACCAAACACCAGCATCCAAATCGGCACCGTTCAACTTTACCGTGAAGTAACCGATTTCACTTACGAATATTTTATTTCTTAAAATTTAATTTCAAATTAAACATAAAATGGCTAAAATGGGCAAAATTATTTTTGTCCATTTTTTTATTTGCACTTTGTTAAATATGTTGGTAACTTTATTTTTACAAAATTTTCAAAAGACAAAATTTTCAAAAGACATATTTTTAAAGGTGGTAATTTTTAAAATCGCCAAAAAAGGCTTAAAATTGTCAATAAGTCAAAAAATTTTTTTGCGCAGTAAGTTACAATATTATATAAAACGTGCGCATGCGTGCGTTGTGCGACTTATTATATATATTATAAAGGCGGTTTACCAAAAAATTGTGGATAACCGACTTATAAAAACTAAAAAAGGGTGTGGATAACTCTAAAAATTTTTTACAACAGACAAAAAGGGCAAAAAGTCCAATTTTACGCCAGATAAAATAATCAAAAACCGTTCTTTAAAAATGTAAGGGTGGAAAAAAATTAAAGTAAAAATAAAAGAAAAATAAAAAGGGGATAAAAAGCCCCAAATTTTGCAAAATACCATATAAAGGGCAAAAAAAGCGTGCATATAAAAATTTGATTACTACAAAAAGCCTTTATTCTTGTGTTTTTTTATAGATTACACCCCAATATATAGTGTGTGAATAAAAAAATGAAAAAAAAGTAAAAAAAAGACGGAAAAATAGTTGACAAAAAGTTCAAAATGTAGTTTAATAACAGCACATGTTGCCAATCGAAGGTCAACAAAAAGGCTCAAAAAAAGTGCCTAAAAAGGTTCGGTTTTTGAAAAATAAAAAACTTTTAAAAAGTTTTGAAAATTTTTTTAAAAACGGCGAAAAAACAGTTGACTTATATAAATATATATGGTAATATGTTTAGGCTGTCATCGAAAAACAGCACTCGTTGAGCAGGTTGCTCAACCATTTGTAGATTAAAAACTGAATAGAAGGAAATGAATTGATTCAAATAATTATTTGAAGAAAAAATTTCTGTCAATTAATTTGAGTATATTTTTATGTACCAAAAAAACAGTCAGTAAAAAACGTTAGAGCAGTTGTACTCGAAAGAGTACGGCTTTATGAAATTAAACTTAAGAGTTTGATTCTGGCTCAGGACGAACGCTGGCGGCGTGCTTAACACATGCAAGTTGAACGTGATTAGAGGGGCTTGCTCCTCTATGAAAGTAGCGGACGGGTGAGTAACGCGTGAGCAATCTGCCTCTATCAGGGGAATAACACAGAGAAATTTGTGCTAATACCGCATATAATCCTTTTGTGGCATCACAGTTGGATGAAAGATTTTATCGGATAGAGATGAGCTCGCGTCCCATTAGATAGTTGGTGAGGTAACGGCCCACCAAGTCGACGATGGGTAGCCGACCTGAGAGGGTGATCGGCCACAT
>CALVUR010000003.1 GCA_944363645.1 uncultured Clostridia bacterium
ATGTTCGGCAAAGCCTGTCTTTGAATTGCATTTGCTGCAAATTCTTTTCCATCACCCTCACCACGCTTTTAACTTTTGTTATATTATATCAAAAAAAACCTTTGTTGTCAATATGGGAAAACAAACGAATATTTTGTTAAAATTTTTATAAACTGTCTGTATAGAACGCAAGGATTTTGCCTTTATCGGAAGATTTTTACACCTTTTATTTACACCCAAATTACACCCATACAGAAACACATAAGATGAAAGCTACCGCGTATAACGCAAAAAAAGACAAAAAAATAAGCGTTCATAGTGGACAAAACGTCTTAAAAAGGCTATAATGCACACTATAACGCTTAATTCTTATTGCTCCTAAGCGAAAGGCCGTGAGTTCGAATCTCGCCAGGGACGCCAAAAAAGCGACCGAAAGTTTATTTTCGGTCGCTTTTTCTTTGCTTTTTTATCAATTTTCGCCTATTTTATATCAATAAAAAGCCGTTTTTTTATATAAAAAAGTGGCGATAACGGGCTTATAGGCGGACTTTTTCAATTTTTGACAAATTTTTTAATTTAAAATCTATTTTGATGTATATCAAAATAGATTTTCTTTTTTTCGCATTTCCCCCTTTTACAAATAAATTAAAGTAAAACTAAAAAAGTTGCAAAAACCGCATACATACCCCGACATAAGAAAATTAAAGCAAAATAAAAGAGCCAAAATCGATAAGTTGCTGACTATCTTTTATTATCGAGCCTTGCAAAGTCTGTGCGTTTTCTAAAATATAATCTTTTGTGGACTTTTTCATAAGCATAGGCTCGTAAGTGTTTAACACATTTTTATCCTTAAAGCCCTGTGCCACGGTAAAATAGTCTACATTTTCGTCTTTGATATAACTTGTAAGCGTTTTGCCAGCCGAAAAGGACATCAGCATTTGAGTAATCAAAATGGACAAAATACTTAATATTGAAAGTGTAATTGCAAGTGCGGTTTTGCCCTTTTTAAGTTTTAAATTGTTTAAGCCCATTTTTAGCCGTGTTTTAAAGGATAAACGGCTGTTTTGCACTACGTGTTGGGGGTAATTTGAATTTTCAGGCTGACTGCCGGTATCACTTATAACCTGTCCATCGCTGATTTCAATCACCCTATCGCCATATTTAAAAGCACTTTCACGGTCGTGCGTAACGACCAAAATAAGCCTATCTTTACTTAAACTTTTAATAAGTTCCCATATGCTTTTAGCGGTTTTTGAATCTAAATTGCCGGTTGGCTCGTCCGCCAAAATCATCTTACTGTTTTTAAGCACGGCACGGGCTATCGCTACACGCTGACGTTAGCCACCGGAAAGTTCGCTGATTTGACGAGTTAGATACTCTTTTTTAAGCCCAACCTTATTTAAACACTCTATTAAATTTTCTACACTATTTGTCGCTTGATCAAGTTCTAACGCTAAAGCTAAATTATCTTTTACATTAAAATCACTTAAAAGGTTGAATTCCTGAAAGATAAACCCAAGATAATTTTTGCGGTACTCCTGATAATCTTTTTCGGTAAAGTTTGCCATGCTTTTGCCGTCTACAATTATCTCACCACTACTTTCTTTATCGATACCACCAATTAAGTTTAATAATGTAGACTTACCGCTTCCGCTTTTGCCCAAAATGAACACCATACCCCTATCATTTAAGGTAAGATTTATACCGTTAAGGGCGGTATGTGTTTGATTTACTTAGACTGATAAACCTTGACTATGTCTTTTAAAATTAACATAAAAGCACCTTTTTATATAAAAAGTCTGTCTATAGGTCGATTATCGCCACTTTTTTAATTTAATTCAAGCCCGGTAATCATTATACCAACAAGGTTATTTTCATTAAATTGTACATAAAAATTGCCAAAAACACGATACGTGGTGCGCCCACTATCCCATTTACCTAAGGTAAGTATCTTGTTTTCTTCGTCATAATAAACATTTAAATCAAAGTCAATATGAGAAAAACCGTTTTGTATTAAACTTTCATTTAAATCAAGACACAACGATACATTTTGGGCGTTTTCGGGCTTATAGGCGGAGTTTTTGGTGTATTTAAACAAATTGCCTTCGATTGACACAACTTTATTTGTTTGGTCAAGTAAAAGCGCAAAACTTGTAAACCCTAAGCCAACTTTAAACCACGAATTTTCGCAATGGGTACAAATTTTACCGTTTTTATAGAAAACTTTATTAAAATCTAAAGTTGCCACATCTTCCGTTTTAAAAGTTGCGTATTTAAACTTTTCGTGCTTTGCTTTAATTTCTAAAACGAGCGGTTTAACCTTTTTATCCAAGTCGTGCTTAAATATATTTGTGATTATTACGCCGATAATAAGGGGAATAAACATCAATATAACAAGGTCAGCGTTTTGACAAAATATTGCGATTATAAAGCCCAAAACAGCCGTTAAAATAAATGCCAAATATATAAGTTTGCCCTTATATTTAGAATAGCCTTGCGTAATCTTTATAATTTCCGCTTGCTCGCCATAATACTGATTTGAGCCAATCAATTTTAATTGTGCGTTTTCAAGTTTTCTTATTTTGCCGTAAAACGGAAGTTTAGCAAACACAAAAATTGTGATCATGTAAACGGTGTAAAAGACGGGCAAAATATATTTATCTAAATTCCAACTAAAGACAATGTCGGTAAAAAATAGTAAGGATACGACAAAGGACAAAAATAAGCCGACGATTATGCCAACGGTCAAATATGCGCCCGACTTTTGGCGAAGTTCAAACGCATCTTTTAATAAATCTGTCGACGGAAACTTATAAGATAAGTTGGCGTAACTTTGTGCGTTTTCAATGTGGTGGTTTGAAACACGTTCCGCATTATATAAGCTTACGCTCTCTTCCCTTTTTTCGTAGTTACTTTCACCACTCATCAAGTTTTTGGCATTACCCAAATTATTTAATGAAAAGTTTTGACTTTCGATTAAGTTTTGTTTTTCGTAACTTTCAATTTTTTTAGAGTCCACCTTTTTATCGTAAATTATTGTGGTAATAATCCAAACGGCGATTGACAAAATTAAAAGACACAAACTTATCGTTGGGAAAACGCCAGACAGGTTAGAGTCAGGACTTAAAAAAGAGTCCACAACGCAACTTATCAAGGTTAAAATTACCATAAGCCAAACAACGCAAATGACAATGTAAAATTTGGCCTTTTTGCGGTTTAAGGTTTTAATGTAAACTTCCCTTTGCTGTTCGTCAAGATTTAGGTCGCTGTCTAATTTATTTACATGCACCAAAAACTTGAAAAAGGTTTTAAAGTTGGTGTAAAAGATTAAACTTATAAGCCCCGATATCATCATTAAGGAAAAACTTACAATGTAAATTATAAGATGCGTAGTGTTTGTACCAAGCGTTTTTGCCATGAATACGCTGAGCGCACACACCAATAAAACTAAGGCAAAAAAGATGATTAAGGTAAGATTTTTTGCAACGTACTTTTTATAAAGACGCTTTTCTTGATCGCAATCTATAAGGGCTTCACGATATTTATCAAAATACTTTTTAAACATTTAACCCCCCTATGTTATTTATTTACTAATTATATTATATAAGTAAACGCCCATTTTTTCAATACCCCTTGCCAAAATATCCTTAAACTTTCACCTTTTAAAAACTTAAAGTGCGATAATTTAAATTGTTTTTAGCAACAAAAAAAGGGGCTTTTTGCCCCCAAAAAATTAAAAATCAATAGACCATGTGTGAGTTTTACGCTGTTTTAGTAATTTTTTCGATTTTAAAAAAGCCGTAAAAACTAATAAAAGAATTTGAACTTTTATATTTTTAGCCATTGTCAATTTGGTTATTAAAATTTAAGCCGTCAAACTTTTTTTGAACGCTTGAAACGGTCAATAAATAGACAGATTTTGCGCCGGCACGCTTTAATTTTGAACTTATCGCACCAGCGGTTGAGCCCGTTGTCAAAATGTCGTCAACAAGCAAAATCTTTTTGCCTTTTACCAAATTTTTATCAATTACTTTAAAGCACGTAATCAAGTTGTCATGACGCTCTTGCGCAGATAAACTTTTCTGTTCTTTGGTGTCTTTTGTCTTAATAAGTAGGCCTATAGGTCGATTATCGACAAGTTCACCCAATTTTTCCGCCAAAAGTTGTGCCTGATTAAAGCCACGCTTTTTCTCACGCTTTTTAGTCATGGGGACATAGGTTATAATGTCTGGCGAGAATAAATTTTTTACATAAACATCACGTAAATAAGATGCCAAAACTTGCGCCAAATACCGTTTATTGCCGTATTTAAGGGACTTTATCAACTTTTCAGCACCGCCCTCATAGTTAAAAGCACTTCTTGCCAAGTCAACCGACCAACCGCCAGAGCACGAATAACATCTTGTGGTTGAAATAGTCGTTTGACGACCGCAACACTGGCATATGTTGTTGGAAATATGTGGTAATTCGCTTTCACACTTATCACAAAAAAATTTGCCATCGAAAATTTCCTTACCGCAAAGATTGCAAGTAAGGTCTATTGGACAAAGCGTTTTATCCACCTTTTTATTAAATTTGTCAAAAATTGGTTTAAAAGTATTTTTGTTTAAACGCATAACAACAAGTTTTGTACACACAATATTTTCAGGGAGGTAAAACACCCTTTCGGGTAAAATTTTTTTATGAAAAAGAAAAATTCTAAAAGTTATCAAAAAACAAACGAAAACGCAAAGACCAAAGACTGCAAGTAAAAAGTTTAGGTCTACTTTCGATTATCTCGGAAGTTACACGGGGAACGCAGTTTATAATGATAACGACAAACCCGTACAAGACGCAGACGACTTATAACAACTTTTAAAGTCTTAAATTAGTTATTTTTAATAAACTTAATTTTGCTAATAAAAAGTTTTAATAGATTTAGATTTACCATAGGTAAAGCAAAAATTTATTTTAAGTTTTAAGTTTTTTGCGCAAAGTGGTGGCAAAATTGCCACCACTTTTTTTATTTTAAATCAATGTAATTTTACTAAAAAGTCAGCCTATAAGCCCGTTATCGCCACTTTTTATACTTCTTTGAGTTTTTTAAGTACGCTTTCAAAATACTCTGGAATGGGCGCAGTGAATTCTAAAACTTCACCGGTAGTTGGATGAGTTAAAATAAGTTTATAAGCGTGTAAAAGTTGACCGTTTAAGTCAAACTTTTGCTTTTTATAGCCATAAACTTTATCCCCAACCACAGGATGACCGAGCGTTTTTGCATGCACCCTTATTTGATGAGTCCTGCCTGTTTTTAAAGAAAACTCACAGAGGGTGTAGCCGTTATAACGCTTAATAACCTTATAATCGGTTATTGCACGCCTACCTTTAACGGTTGAAACCGCCATCATCTTTCTATCTTTATCGCTACGAGTAATCAAGGTGTCAACCGTTCCGCTATCGGTTTTCAAGTTGCCTTCAAGAAGGGCAATATAAATACGCTTTGCGCTTTTTTCCTGAATTTGTTTTGCCAAACTTACGTGCGCCAAATCGTTTTTCGCAACCACCAAAAGCCCAGACGTATCCTTATCGATACGGTGAACAATGCCGGGCCTTATTACGCCGTTTATACCGCTTAAACTATCAAGGTGATATAAAAGGGCGTTTACCAAAGTGTCGCCTTTTGTACCACCACCAGCGTGGACCGTCAAGCCCTGCTGTTTGTTAATTACTGCGATATCTTTGTCTTGGTAAATGATATCAATGGGGATATTTTGCGGAGTGATATCTAAATTTTCAGGCTCTTTAAAAGTAACTTGTACGCTATCGCCGACTTTTACGCTGTCGCCAGCCTTGCAAGGCTTGCCGTTTAATAAAATCAAGCCGTCATCGACAAGTTTTTTAATGTGTGAGC
Organism: uncultured Clostridia bacterium; assembly: GCA_944363645.1. GTDB lineage: Bacteria > Bacillota > Clostridia > Christensenellales > Borkfalkiaceae > UBA4636. The sequence continues at coordinate 5,870 of CALVUR010000003.1, forward strand.
GAGAAAGTTCGCATTCGGTTGTTAAAAATAAATCAAGCCGCTTAAAAGTTGAAGCGGCTATAAAAGTTTTAGTTTTCATCAGTTTTATCCTTTACCTTTTTGCTTTTGAAAATTGCATCCTTATCCAAAAAGAAAAAGTAAATGAAAATCATAATACCGCCAACGGTAACTGCAATATCTGCAACGTTGAAGTTGGCAAAGAATGTAACATATAAAAAGTCCCTTACTTCTTTAAAAGCAATGCGGTCAATAAAATTCCCGATTGCGCCAGAAGCGATAAAAGCAAGCGAAACATTAAGCCACCTGCTGTTGCGTTTTCTTATTATCAAATACACAGCGATTGCTATCATTGAAAGGACTGTCAATGTGGTAAAGATTGCGATTGCAGCAGGCTCATCAGCGAGCATACCAAAGGCTGCGCCCGGGTTACGTGTATTGAAAATGAGAAAAATATCCTTAATCACGGGGATTTGACAATTATTTAAATCAACAACCGCTTTGGTAACTTGATCTAAAATTACCACCCCGAAAAATATTAGTGCGTAAATCATTAATTGCTCCCTGTAACGCCTAAATCTAACAATAAAGATTTTAAATCTAAATCTTCTTTGGGGTTTATCGCCGCATCTAAATCAAATTCAAAATCTTCATCAATTTCATCTTCTGTATCGTGTTTTACATCAAGACTTTCGCTTAATTTATTAGCGATTTCTTTGGCGTCATATAAGTGCTTTTCTTTATCAAAATCTTTTAAAAAGTCGGTCAATAGGTCGGTTATCGCCATTTTTTGCTGAGAAAGTTCTTCGCCGTAAACTTGTTTTATTTTGTCGACTAACAGTTTAATTTGTTTAAGTTCGACATTATATTTATAAAGTGCGGTCTTTAAAAGTTCATCAGCCTTTTTATCGCTTTCTAACAACCTTTTTTTAGACTTTTCTTCGCTTTTTTTGTATTCGTCAAGTTCGATAACAAGTTTTTGGTTTATATCGAGCGCTTGGTTAAGCCTTTCAGTTAAAAGGTCGAGTTCGTCCCACAAAATACAGTTATCACACTGGTTTTCGGACGGGGCTTGAGAAGTATTTAATTGTTCTTCTAATAAATTATCTTCAACCATAAAATTTTAACCAAAAATCAGCAAAAACCCAACACGTGGTGGCTTGTACACCTGATTTTTCACCTTCTTTATATGTTTTTTACCTTAATTTTTATATAAAACTTGTTTATAGAAAACTCAACACATCATGCCACATAAGTAAAAATTTACTTACTTTGGCAACTATTTATTTGCGGAAGATCTTACCGCTTCAATCATGCTATCTTTCAAATTCCACAAATTATCAGATAGATCAACCTTGTAAATATGTGGATAGTCAAGACGTTTATATTCGTCCCAGAAAGTTGCCTTTTCCTTTTCGCAATAAGCGCAAATTTTGTTAAGGGTGGGAAGTTCTACAATACGTTTACCGTTTTCCATAACCTTTACATTTAAGCGCCTTACAGAGTATTCACCGGGGTTAAAGGTGGTTTGTTTCCACCTATCAACGGGGTGCGTCAAAGTGATTGGCTTATTTGGGTCGATAACTTCGTCATGAAGGGCAATAAGGTCAGCAAAAGCCATGCCGTCATTTGTGTAAATGCGGTAAAGACTTTTAAAGCCCGGATTGGTAATTTTTGCCGTGTTGTTGGAAATTTTAATTTTGGGCGTATAGCCATCGCCTTCTTTTAAGGCAACGAGTTTATACACGCCACCGAGTGCCGGCATATCAGCACTTGTAATAAGTTTAGTACCAACGCCCCACAAATCAATACATGCGCCCTGACTTTTAAGTGATGAAATAAGCCTTTCATCCAAATCGCCCGAAGCGCAAATTTTGGTGTATTTATACCCTGCTTTATCGAGCATCTTGCGTGCTTGCTTTGTAAGATATGCCAGGTCGCCACTGTCAATACGGATACCGATAGGCTTATGACCTTTTGCAACGAGTTCGTCAAACACCTTAATGGCGTTAGGCACACCACTACCCAAAGTGTCGTAAGTGTCAACCAAAAACATTGCGCCGTCCGGGTAAACATCGGCGTAAGCCCTGAACGCATCAAGTTCGGTTGGGAAGTCCATTATCCAACTGTGCGCTTGCGTACCCGATACGGGAACATTAAAGTTTTTGCCAGCCAAAACGTTTGACGTTGAAGAGCAACCACCAATCATTGCAGCCCTTGCACCGTAAATGCCGGCATCTGGACCTTGCGCACGGCGAAGACCGAATTCCATAACCTTATCGCCCTTTGCGACATAGCAAACTTTTGCCGATTTTGAAGCGATTAAAGTTTGATGGTTTATAATGTTTAAAATTGCGGCTTCGACAAGTTGTGCTTCTAAAATGTTGGCGTGGATGGTCAAAATTGGTTCGTTGGGGAAAACGAAAGTGCCTTCAGGAACGGAATAAACATCGCCGGTAAATTTAAAGTCTTCTAAAAACTTTAAAAATTTTGGCGAGAAAGTTTTTAAACTTTGTAAGTATTCGATATCTTCTTTTGTAAAGTGAAGATTTTCAAGATATTCAATAACCTGTTCAAGACCAGCGGCGATTGAATAGGTTATGAGTGAGTTTTGACGGAAAAATACATCGAAAACGGCGACTTCGTCATTTTTACCTTTTTCAAAGTAACCGTTCATCATTGTTAGTTCGTAAAAGTCTGTAAGTAAAGTCAAATTTCTCATAATAATTTAAGCGTTTTTTGCTTGAAAAACGGCAAAAAAGTAGTGATAACGGGCTTATAGCCCCACTTTTATATTTTTCAGTCTTTTTTTAGACCATAAAATGTGCGTTATATTTTCGTCTAAAAATTTAAATTAGTCCTTAAACGATTTGATTTCAGGAAGTTCTGGTTCTTCTTTTTCTTCGGCTTGTTTTTTGAGTTCTTCACGCCTTTCTTGATAGGTTTTTCTTTGAGAATCTTCTTGATTGTCAAATTCGGTGGTGATTTGAGTTGGTTTTAAGGATAAGAATACTGCAAGGCAAGCAATGATGATTAAAACCAAACCGATAACGATCCAAATGTACCAATATCTAATGTCAGCAGCGGCAAAGAAAACGATTTCTAAACCGACAACAAGTGATACACCGCCAAAGATGATGCTAAGCGGTCTTTTTTGCATAATGCCAGCAGTTAAATAAAACAAACCAGCGCCAGCAAAATAAATGATAAATAACATTAAAATGGGTACAAAACCTAACTTTTCTTTGGTAACTGCGAATTGACAAATTAAAAAGCCAATAAGCGCAAGTGCCATAATTACAATTTGTGCAAGTATGTAAATCTTTACGTTTTTAGCATTTTTTTGCGTACTTTTTAACATAATCACTCCTTCAAAGCCCAAATGGACTTTAAGTAATTTAAATTATTTATTAAATTATACCATATTATATTTTAAAAATAAAGAGTTTTTACTCTTTTTTTTATTTTTGGGCATTTTCTATCCTTTAAATTTTAGTTAAAAAGCCATTAAATTTTGATAAAAAAGTGGCGATAACGGGCTTATGGGCGGACTTTTTATAAATTTTACAAAAAAAATGCCGACTAAAAATAATAGTCGGCAAAAGTTTAAATTAAACCTTATCATTAACGCCAGAAACGCCCAAACTTATTTTAAGCCCATCGTTTACACGGCGCATAATGGATAAAGGAAGTTCGCCAATGCGTTCTTTTAATCGGCGTTTATCGATAGTGCGGATTTGTTCAAGTAAAATAACCGAATCTTTTGTAAGACCGTAGTCAGTAGCGGAAAGTTCGATGTGAGTGGGAAGCCTTGCTTTATCAAGTTTACTTGTAATTGCCGCCGCAATGATTGTGGGGCTATACTTATTGCCGATATCGTTTTGAACGACCAAAACAGGCCTTACACCACCTTGCTCGCTACCGTAATTTGGACTTAAATCCGCATAATAAAGTTCGCCACGTTTAATCATAATCACCTCTTATAAGCGTTAAATCTAAAGCGGATAGTCCCTTATATTTTATGTAAAAAGGACTTTTTTACGCCCATATTTAGTGTGATTATTACCAAATTTTCACCCTTTTATACCCTGCCTAAAAATTTTGCAACAAAAAAAGGGGTGCCCCCCCTTTAATTTTCGACTTACCTAATCATTTAGTAAGCCTTTTATTTTTGATTGTCAGCGGAAAAAAGATTGTAAAGTTCTATTCTTAAACTGCTATCATCTTCGTAACCGAATTTGCGCTCGTGTTTTAAGGTGTCGACATAAAAGCGTTTATATGAATTGTCTTCTAAAAACACGATTTCGTCCGCCAAATAAATTGCCTCGTCAATGTTGTGTGTAACAAGCACTGCAGTTTTTGTCGATAAACCCAATAAGTCGTTGTATAGGTCGATTATCTTGAGTTTTATGCCGAGATCGAGCGAAGAAAAAGGCTCGTCTAAAAGTATGGTTTTTGATGGATAAGCAAACGCCCTTATTAAACTTACACGTTGCTTTTCACCGCCCGACAAAGTGTCGGCAAGTTTATTTTTCATATCAAAAAGCCCGGTAATTTGTAGATACTTATCAATTTGAGCATCAAAATTTTCGCCAAGCGCATCGTAAAGGGCGTAACTTAAATTTTCTTTAACCGTTAAAAATGGAATAAGGCGTGGTTCTTGAAAGACAAAAGAGATTTTTTCAAAATCGCTAACTGCGCCAGAAAAGTCGGTTAAGTTTGCAATGATTGATAAAAGTGTTGACTTCCCTACCCCGGATTTACCTAAAATAACGGTGGTTTTGTTGGGGGTGATATCGAGTGAAAACTGGTCGAAAATCGACTTATTGCCCCACTTTTTGCAAATATTACTTAATTTTGGCATTGCGCACCCCCTTGAAAATTTTTCTTATCAATTTTAAAGCACATTCAAGCAAGAAACTCATGATAAGTGCGGAAACCGTGTAGGCAAAAAGTGTTGCTGTTTCTAAATTCAGTTTGGAAATTTGCATAAGCACACCCAAACTTTTTGATGTTTGCGCTAACGCTTCGGCGGCGATAATAAGTTTTACATTTAATGAGATTGCCGAGATTGCGTCAGAGTAAACTTTGTCGGCAACAAATGGTAGATAAAGTTTAGTAATAACTTTATGGGATGGGACTTTGTAAACCTTACTCATTTCCAAAAGTTTATTATCGCACGATTTGATTGCGGTCAAAATTGAACTGTACATAACGGGGAAAATAACCGCAACGGCAACAATCATGGGGCTAATTTTGGAACTAAACCAAATAAGGCATAGGAAAATAACGCTCATTGTGGGTGTCGCACGAACGATTAAAATAATTGGATACATAAGCCTTTCAACAATGTAAAATGCATTGCTTAAAAGTGCGAGCAAAATAGCGCACACAAAGGCTATGGAAAAACTTAAAACCGTCCTTACGAAACTGCCTAAAAGCGAGCGGTAAAACGCCCCCGTTTTAAATACGTCGATAAGCGCAAAAAAGGTATCGACGGGCGTTGGAAATATTAGTCTGCTGTTTACAAAAACCGCAGCAATGTACCAAACTATTACCAAAATTGCCAAGGTAATTAGCGGGCTGTATTTTTGAAAGGCTTTCATAACATTGCCCCTTTTTAGTTATCTAAATAAACTTTTTATCTTTAAATAAAACTGCCAAACGATAAAACTATTTAAACGCATCTTGCCCTATCTTTTTAAGTTTAACAAATATTGGCAATTTTAAGTGTTTTCAAATTTAAGTAATTACAAAATTAATTTTTTTACTTGACTTTTTTGAAGAAAAAAAGCGAAAAACACAAATTTACCCCACATACGTGGTGAGTTTTAGCGATTTTCACCTTTAAAACCGCCCATCAAAAAAAACTATAAAAAACCCCAATAGTTGTTACAAGCGTATGCAAAAACGCATACGCCGGTAACAGATTATTGATGTTAAACTAATGATTAGCCAACGTAATAGAAGCCTTCGTCAGGAAGTTTGCCACCGATAAAGGTTGCATCGTATTCTTTAACAGCGTTAAAGTAAGTTTCGATTTTAGCCTTGATTTCGCTTGCCTTTTGGTTGCCCAAGTTGCATCTATCTAAAATGCCACTGTTAAAGTCTACTTTTAAGTTACTGCCGTTGTCGATAAGTGTTTGTTTTACATTTGCAACGTCGTCATAGATAAAACTTAAGTTGCTTTCAAGTTTAGCATAAAGTGCATCAACAAAGCCCTTGTCGTTATAAACCTTTGAAGATAAAACTACGCCTGCTTGTGTGTAAGAACCTTCTTCAATAACGCCAGCCCATGCTTGTTGTAAGTCCAAAACGTTTACTGCTGGGATAGCCTTAACTGCGTTTGAAACAGCAGGTTCACCCATTACGCCGTAGTCTGCTTTGTCAGTTTTTAATAAAGCGATAACTTCGGAAGCGTCGGTAACATATCTTAAAGCAACCTTGCCTTCGATAGCCGTTTCAGATTCTTCATAAGGGATTTTGTTTTTATCAAGGATAAGTTTTAAAGTGATGTCGGGTGAACCGCCACGACCGATGTTTAAAACAACCTTGCCAAGTAAATCGTTTACGCCGTTTGTAAGTTTGGTTTTACCAACCATATATAAAACGCCGAAAATGTTTAATGATAAAAGTTTGACGTCGGTGTTGTTGTTGTAAAGTTTAGCGGCAACGTTTGTTGGCATAACTGCAACGTCTGCTTCGCCGGAAACGATTGATGTACCGATGTTTGCTGCGCCTGCCAAAATTTTGTATTCAACAGGATGACCATCAAGTTCGGTAACTTCTTTCATGAGTTGGTAAATTGCAAGTGCTGGTGCGCCGTCTGGTACAGCAATTACAACTTTTTGCTTTTTTTCTTCTGGTTGTTGATTGTCGCAAGCAACCATCATAAGTGCAGAACACGCAAGTGTTAAGCAAAGTAAAAATGCAAATAATTTTTTCATAATAAAACCTCTTTTTTTGCTGATGATGATTTTTCTTTGATAACGTATTTTGGTCCTTCTTAAAATATCTTGAAACCTAACCCCGTTTAAACTTGAACATATCCCCGTTTAAAAAGGTTTAGGTCGCAATTATATAATAAGGTTTAGTACTAATTAAACTATTACTAATTTGAGTAATTTTAAAGTAAAATTGCAACAATTAAAACTTTTAAAATTATTCTAAAGAAGTAACTGCCGATTTAACTTTTACGTTTTCAAGCCTGCCAAGTTTGCCGGTGAGTGCAGAGATTTCTTCAGTAGTGCCTTTTACGATAACGGAAATAACATTTATACCGCTTTCGTGATTAGGCACGCCCATCCTACCCAAGATAAGATGAGAGTAAAACGAAAGAAGTTCTTGCACCTTGCTTGCTATGGCTTTGTCCCTTTCAATTATGATACCAATTACACCAATTTTCATAAGTCGCCTCAAAAAAAATAACCGCCCAAAGAGCGGTTTAAAAGGTCTTAAAAAATATTTGCCACATTGTGTAAAATGGCGATTGGCTTTATAAATAAAACCGTTCGGCATAATTACAAATAATGGCTGAGCCTATAAACTTACTCTCCGAATAAAATCATCAATTCAGTTTTTTATTTGTAATATCATTATACTATAACTTTTAGCCTTTGGCAACTAATTTATCGTTCTTTTTTTTGAGTGGTAAAAGTGCGAAAAGCAAAAAAACTTAAAATAATTTTTTTAAAATTAAAAAGGATAAATGTTGACATTTTTTCTCTGTTTTTAACTGCAATTTGCCCTAAAACTCACTACGTATGGGGGTATAATTTAAATTTAGGAAAATTTACAATTTAAAAAAATCAAAAAGAAGTTTTACACAAAACCAAAAATTTACAAAAAAAATTTGCAAAGTTTGTTTAATTGGTGTATAATAAGAAAAAATAAATAGTAACGGAGGGCAAAATTATGCCATTAGTTAACTCAAAAAAGATGTTTGAAGCGGCTTATAAGGGCGGATTTGCAGTTGGTGCTTTTAACGTAAACAACATGGAAATTGTACAAGCAATTACCGAAGCATGCAAGGAAGAAAACGCACCTGTTATTTTACAAGTATCAAAGGGCGCAAGGGCTTACGCTAACCACACTTATTTGGTAAAACTTGTTGAAGCCGCTGTTATTGAATGTCCAAATATTCCTATCGTATTACACCTTGACCACGGTCCTGACTTTGAAACATGTAAGGCTTGTATCGATGGCGGTTTTACATCAGTTATGATTGACGGTTCTTCACTTTCCTTTGAAGAAAACGTTGCATTGACAAAGAAAGTTTGCGACTATGCACACGCACACAATCCTTATGTAACAGTTGAAGGCGAATTGGGTACATTATCTGGTATCGAAGACGAAGTAAGCCACGAAGTTGGTTCTTACACACGCCCAGAAGAAGTTATCGAATTTGTTGAAAGAACGGGTGTTGACTCTTTAGCGATTGCTATTGGTACATCACACGGCGCATATAAGTTTACACCAGAACAATGCACTGTAAACGAACAAGGTATTTTGGTACCACCTGCTTTAAGATTTGACATTTTAGAAGAAGTTTCTAAAAAACTTCCTAACTTCCCAATCGTATTACACGGCTCATCTTCAGTTCCACAAGAATATGTAAAGATGATAAACGAAAACGGTGGTAAGATGCCAAACGCTATCGGCGTACCAGAAGAACAATTACGTCAAGCAGCAAAACTTTCAGTTTGCAAGATCAATATCGACTCTGACTTACGTCTTGCAATGACAGGTACAATTAGAAAATTCTTTAACGACCAACCATCTAAGTTTGACCCAAGAGAATATTTAAAACCTGCACGTGCAAACATTAAAGAAGTTGTTCGCCACAAACTTGTAAACGTTTTAGGTTGCGCTGGCAAGGCTGATTTATGCAAATAATTTAACTTAAAAATAACTTAAAACTTGCAAGAATTTCTTGCAAGTTTTTTTATTTTTCTTAATTTTCCCCTTTTTATTTATCAAAAACCGCCGATAACGGGCTTATAGGCGGACTTTTTTATTTTTTTGTAACAAAAAAGCGCAGTAAAAAATACTACGCTTTAAAAGTTTAGTTTATCATTGGATAAGTTTAAATAACAATGACAAATTTTTGTGAAAATAGTTTAATTTTTGTTGGGGAAATATGATAAACTAAATATTTTTTACTTTTAAAAAGCCTTGATAACAGGCTTATAGGCGGACTTTTATAAAAATTTACTCTTTAATATACCTTATAACTTTTGCTGGCACACCGCAACAAATTGCGTTTTTAGGAACATCTTTTGTAACGACTGCCCCAGCACCGATTATTGCGTTTTCACCGATGGTAACACCGCCTAAAATTACGGCTTTTGTGCCAATCCAAACGCCACTTTTTAAAACTATTGGCTTTGCGTACATGTTGGCACGCCGCTTTTACTTCATCGTGATTTAATGTTGCAAACACCACTTGATGACCGATAAGACAGTTATCGCCTATTGTAATACCTGCTTGGTCTTGAAAGACGCAACCACCATTTATAAACACATTTTTGCCTATGGTTAAATTTTTGCCAAAGTCGGTATAAATGGGCGGAAAAAGCCTGAAACTATCGTCAACTTTTTCGCCTGTAAGTTTAGACATTAACCTTACAATTTTTTTATTACTTTTTGCACCACTATTTATTTTTGCAGTGATTTTTCTTGCCTGATATGATGCTTTGTGCATAACCAAATGGGCGTCGCTGCCGGCGGTTATGTAACCACCTTTTACAAATTCTTTATATTCGTTTACCGTCATAACTTCACCAAAAAGATTTATGATAAAATTATAAAATAGCCTTTATTATATGTCAAATACTTATATTGAATGCCATTTCATAGTTGACGGCTATGGTTTTTATTTGGTATAATTTATAAGGAGGGCTTATGGAATTAAGAGAATTGAAATATTTTTTAGCCGTTGCGAAAGAACAAAGCATCACAAAAGCGGCGGAAGAACTTTATATATCCCAACCGAGTTTGTCAAAGCAAATGCAAAACTTGGAAGCAGAACTTGGTCAAACCCTTTTTATACGTGGAAGTAGAAAAATAACCTTAACCGAAGCGGGGCTTTTACTTAAAAAGCGTGCGGAAGAAATGCTTGCGCTTTACGAAAAAACGCAGGCGGAAATTGCAAGTTGTGAAAAGGTTGCCGGCACAATTTTGATTGGTGGTGGCGAAAGTTATACCATGCGAATTGTAGCAAAGGTGGCAAAAAAGATGCAAGATGAGTATCCCCTTGTAAAGTTTACATTTTTTAGTGGCGATGCAAGTTTTGTAACCGAACGGCTTGACAAAGGGCTTATTGACTTTGGTGTTTTGGTCGATGTAAGCGACCTTGCAAAATACAATTCTTTACGCCTACCTAATTATGACGAATGGGGCGTTTTGATGCCAAAAGATTGCGAACTTGCCAAAAAAGATTTTGTAACGGCAGACGATTTAAGGGACAAACCCCTTTTGGTTTCAATGCAATGCTTGGAAAAAGGAAGTCAAATTTACGAATGGTTTAACGGCAAAGTTAGCCACCTTGAAGTTAGGGCAAAGTACAATTTAATTTATAACGCTACCCTTTTGGTGCGTGAAAAAATGGGCTATGCACTCGCTTTAAAAAACCTTATAAACACCACGGGCGAAACGCTTACTTTTAAGCCCTTATACCCGCAAGTAAAGACTTACCTTGACATCGTTTGGAAAAAGTACGCAGTATTTTCTAAACCGGCGCAAATCTTTTTAAACATGCTAAAAAGCGAAATTGAAAAGGAATTTAGCCTTTAACCATTTAACATTTTACTTAAAAAACCTATAAAAAAGTGGCTAAAACTCACACATGCCCCCTATTAAATGAAAATTTTACCGACAAGTAAAAAATTTAAATCAAAAAAATAAGGGCGCAAAAATCAGTTTTACAAAATTTTAAAAAATGTTAAAAAATGTCAACTTTAACCAAAATAACACAAAAATATAACCTTTAAAACATTGACATAAAAATCTGCTTTTGTTATAATGCTTAAAAGAAAGGGAGTAGTTATATCTTTCACCGTCAACACGTTGCTTGCAACCGGTTGAAAGAGCCGACTTTTTATTTTTTTCGGTAACAAGACTTTCGGCTTTATGCCGATAGTCTTTTTTTTGTCCTTTATAAATTCCGCCGCCCAAAAAACGCCACTTCTTCCCTACTATTAAAAAAAGGCTTTAAACAGCAAGGGCTAAACAAAAAAGCAAGTGAACGAAAAAAGCAAAAGAGCGAAAAAGCGGAAGGCGTTTAAAAGTTAGAAAAAAAATTACGGAATAAAAAAATTTTTACAATACAACTAAAAAACTTAAAAAGTGAGGTAAAAAATGGTTTATCACAACACTGAAAAGCAAGTGGTTTTAACCGAGTTACAGTCGAGCGAGAGTGGTTTAACCAACCAAGAAGCGAGTGTAAGGTTAGAACGTGATGGCAAAAACGCACTTAAAGATGCGAAAAAGACACCGGGGATAATCAAGTTTTTATCACAATTTACCGACCCGATGATTATCGTACTTTTGGTTGCAGCAGTAGTTTCAGCAGTGCTTACGATTGTTGAAAACGTAAGAAACAACACAAGCGAATGGACGGAACTTATTGACTGCGGTGTAATTTTGCTTATCGTAATCGTCAATGCGGTAATTGGGTTTATACAAGAAAACAAAGCCGAAAACGCACTTGCTGCACTTAAAGCAAAAAACAAGCCTTTTGTAAAGGTTATACGTGAAGGTGAACAAGTAGTTGTTGCTTCTGAAGAACTTGTTGTTGGCGACATTGTAATTTTGGAAGCGGGCGACGTTGTCCCAGCCGATTTAAGACTTATACAGTCAGCATCGTTAAAGATTGAAGAAGCCGCATTAACGGGCGAATCAGTCCCTGTTGAAAAGGATGCCGACGTAACCGTTGACGAAAAAGCACCACTTGGCGACAGAACAAACCTTGCCTTTTCTGGCAGCACCGTAACTTACGGCAGAGGCAGAGGCGTTGTAATTGCAACGGGTATGAACACTGAAATGGGTAAGATTGCACAAATGCTTACCGAAGTACAAGAAGACCCATCACCACTTAACAAGCAACTTGGCAAGACGGCAAAGATTTTATCCATCCTTGTACTTGGCATTGCTATCGTAATATTTGCCGTAAACATTTGCGCACACATATCAACGGGCATAACAACACCTGTAATAATGGATGCATTTATGACAGCCGTTGCAATCGCCGTTGCGGCAATACCTGAAGGCTTGCCTGCCGTTGTAACAATCGTACTTGCAATGGGTATGCAGACAATGAGCAAGCGCAACGCAATCGTAAAAAATCTTCCTTCAGTTGAAACGCTTGGTTGCTGTGAAATTATTTGTTCAGACAAAACAGGTACACTTACCCTTAACAAGATGACGGTAAAAGATAGTTATTGCCCATCGTTTGATAACGAACTTTTAAAACGCATCATGGCACTTTGCAACGACACTGTAAGCACAAAAACAGGTCTTGCTGGCGATCCAACAGAAACCGCACTTGTTGATTACTTTATTTTGGAAGGTGGCGATTATACACAACTTACCACCCAATATCCAAGGGTAAACGAAAAGCCTTTTGACAGCGTACGTAAACTTATGACCACCGTACACACAAACGGCGGTAACACATATAGTTATACAAAGGGTGCACCCGACATGCTTATTGCACGTTGCGCATACATTTTAACTGATACAGGCATAAGAAAAATCACCGAAGACGACAAGACTGCCATTGCAAACGCAAACAAAGCCATGGCGCAAAAAGCCTTACGTGTGCTTGCTGCCGCTTATAAAGATGGCGACGACACCAGCGAAGAAGGCATGACGTTTGTTGGTCTTGTTGGTATGATTGACCCACCACGCCCAGAAGTTAAAGCAGCCGTTAGCGAATGTATTTCTGCTGGCATTAAAGCACTTATGATAACGGGCGACCACATGGATACCGCTTGCGCCATTGCACGTGAACTTGAAATTTTGCACGACGGCGACCTTACCGCAACGGGTGCAGAACTTGACAAGATGAGCGACGAATACCTTTACGAAAACATTCACCGTTTCTCTGTATTTGCACGTGTAAGCCCTGAAAACAAGGTAAGAATTGTAAAAGCGTTTAGGGCAAACGGAAAAGTTACCGCAATGACGGGCGACGGCGTAAACGATGCACCATCTATAAAAGAAGCCGATATCGGTATCGGTATGGGTATCACAGGTACACAAGTTAGTAAAGAAGCCGCTGATATGGTGCTTACCGACGACAACTTCGCAACCATCGTTGGTGCTGTTGAAGAAGGTAGAAAAATCTATTCTAACATCACAAAAGCCATTCAGTTTTTACTTTCAGCAAACATCGCAGAAGTTTTGTGCTTGTTTATCGTTGAGATGATTGCACTAATTTCTGGCATGCAACAACAATTTTTAACACCTATTATGATCCTTTGGGTAAACCTTGTAACGGACTCTTTCCCCGCCCTTTCACTCGGTACAGAAAAGGCAGAAAGCGACGTTATGATGCAACCACCAAGAAAGAGCCAGTCCTCACTATTTTCAGGTCAACTTGGTAAGGATATAATCATCCAAGGCATCATGCAAACCATTTTGGTAATGACATCTTACCTATTAGGTCAATATGTTTTAGGCGTTGCCCACCACGAAGAAGCAATGGCTATGGCATTTATAAGTTTATGCTTTATTCAACTTCTTCACGCTTACAACTTGCGCTCACAAAGAAACAGCGTTTTAAATAAGGGCTTCTTCTCAAACAAGTTCTTAAATATGTCCGCTTTACTCGGTATTGCACTCACCTTGTTCGTAGTTTTAACACCTGGTGTAAACACTATCTTCTTAGGTTTAAGCGGTTCTGCTACTACATCATTCCACTTAAGCGCAGTTGAATGGGTTGTTGCAATTTCAGTTGCCGTTGCAATTATTCCTTTAGTTGAACTTCAAAAATTCATCGAAAGAAAAGTTTTCAAAAAATAATTAAACAAAAAGCCGAAGTTTTTCTTCGGCTTTTTTATTTGCTTTTTAAGTTTAGTTTTTGCTTTTCCTCCCCTTTACCCCTTGTTTTTCACACATGCTACCTATATATTTAAAATTTTACAATTTTTTCCACTGCCTTTTTTGATTTTTTTAACCAACTTTTACACAAATTGTTTTTGTAACTTTTACCCTAAATTAACAGGGCAATTTACAATAATAATGAACAAATTAGCCCAAAAAGTACAAAAAATGGAAAAATTTTACTAAATTTATACACCACTTTGTGGCGTATGTCAACCAACTTTTTTCAATTTGTGTAATAGTTTATGTATGAATATTTCAAAGAGAATAGGTAGCAACCTAAAACAAGCAAGAAAAGACAAACATATGACGCAACAAGAAGTGGCACTTGTTTTAAAGATGACACAGCAACAGTACAGTAGGTTTGAAAATGGCATATTTCAATTAAATTACGAACAAATTTTATGCTTATGTGATTTATATGAAATTACGCCCAGCGAACTTTTTGATATAAGTTGTTAAAAAAACTTGATATAAGTTGTTAAAAAAACTTCAAATACCCTATTTTTAATGAAGTTAGGAAAAAATGGCGTTATCAAATAAAAAGGATGATGCATATATTAAAGTGAGCCATTAGGCACATAGGAGATAAAAAATGTCATTTTTTTCTAATTTTAATTCGGAAAAGTGTCCGTGTCAAATAACGGGCAACCCACTTAATGGGTTGGTAGAAAAAGTGTGCGTTGAAGTAAACAAAGTTTTTGACGCATGTATAAAGCAAACACAAGAAGAAGGCTTACAACTTACGCTTACCAACTTAACGCCAACAACACCAAGTTATCCCCTTACCTTTATAAGTGCAAAAAGCATTGGCACAACGGGGACGATAACAAACTTGCAGATTGATAGACTTCAGGATAGACCAAACTTTGCACGTGTGCAAGCGACCATCACCATTCCCATTGAAGTTTTGTTTGTTGACGCCGACAACGTTGAAGGCAAAGGCACATCGACAGTAACCATGCAACAAGATGTAATTATGTTTGTGCCAGAGCCGTCAATTATACCTTACACCGTAAACAGCGTTGTTTCACTTGTGTCATCGCAAGGCGTTTATCAGCAAGATAACAACTTTGTAATTTCCGCTTGCGTAACGCTTATTTTAAAAATTGTAATGACCGTAGACCTTTTAATGCCCTCTTACGGGTATTGCAATATACCGCCATGCCAAGACTATTCACAAGAAGTCTGCGCAGGCTTTTTTGAACTACCCCTATTTCCCAACACAAACAACTAAATACATAAAAATGCAGGCAAAATTGCCTGCATTTTTTCTTGATAACGGGCTTATAGCCCCACTTTTATCAATTATTGTCCTTTTTGAAAATCATCTTTAAAACCTTTGTCATTTTAATTTTTGTGCCGTATAAAAGTACGCCCACACGATAGATTTTTGCCGACAAATATCCAATGCCGACAACAGTGCCAACTAAAATTAAGACAGAGATTAAGATTTCATACCACATAACATTACTCATGGCGATACGTGTAAACATTGCCATAGGCGATGTAAATGGCACATAGGATGCAATTTTCATAAGCAAACTGTCAATTTGGTCGCCTTGCATTGAAAACATGGTGATAAAAAAGCAGATAATGAACAAAAAGGTTATGGGCATAACCGAAGTATTTATATCTTCAAGTTTATTTGCGGTTGAACCGACTGCGCCGTACATAAAGGCGTAGATTAAAAAGCCCAAAAGGAAGTATAAAACCATATACCCCAATAGGTCAATGGGGATGTTGAAAAATGACTGAATAAGTTGATTATCGCCCCACGCCGACTTATTTAGGTTGTAAAAAATAATTGCCGACAAGAAGATTGACAAAAGTTGTATAAGCCCAGCAGTACATGATGCAAAGACCTTGCCGAACATCATATTTGTCGGTTTTGCGCTTGTAACCAGAACTTCCATCGCACGGGAACTTTTTTCGTTTGCGACGTTTGTTGCCACAAGTTGACCATACAAAAGTATTACCATGTAAAGGGCGAAAATCATGATAAATGTGTACATGAAGTTTTTAGAATGGTCTTTGCCGAGCGTAACCACATTGGCGTTTGGCGTTGCCGACATGATATCCCCTGCCTCACCTGGCGAGATACCGCCACTTACCATTGCGTTTAGTTGGTAAATTTTGGTAAGCACTGCATCGATAATCATGGTGTTTTGGTCGTAAAGGGATAAATCGTTTACATAATAGTCATAAGTTAAAAGGTCGGTTAAATAGATTGCGCAATCGTATTCGCCACTTAAAACCTTGTCTTTTATCTCTTTCCTATCGCCATCATCCACCACGATTTTATACTCTGTCAACGCATTTTGAAGTGCGGGTGTAACGGTTTCACTTAAACTTTCATCGGCATAACATACCCCCATTACACCGCTTTGGGCGGTAGATGTATCGGGTTTTACCAAAGAAATTATTGTGGGAAGCAATAAAATTACCACGGCAAGCACGGCGATTAAAAATATTGTTACGCCCATGAAAACCTTGTTTTTAAGGTAGGACTTTAACTCAAATTTGAATATGGTAAAAAACTGTTTCATCTTGCACCCCCTTTAGGCAAACTCGACAAAAATGTCGTTTAAAGAAGGTTCGTAAACCTTGATTTGGTCAATGTCAAATTCGTTTGAAAGTTTGACCATTATCGCCTTTTTATCGGCTTCATCTTTAAGTTTAATCATTACTTCGCTACTTGAAATTTGAGTGGCGTTTTCATATGCTTGTAAAATTTTGTTTACTTCGCCAGAACTTACCACAAGTTTATCACGGCGATAGGAATGTTTTATTTGCGCCAAGTTGCCCGAAAGCACATTTTTGCCACCGTTTAAAATGACAATGTCATCACAGAATTCTTCAATGTAATTCATTTGATGGCTTGAAAAAAGCACTATTTTGCCCATATTGATTTGCTCTTTAACCACATCTTTAAAAAGCATTGCGTTTACGGGATCAAGCCCAGAAAATGGCTCGTCTAAAATAACGATTTGTGGGTTATGAATAATGGCAGTAATAAGTTGAATTTTTTGCTGATTACCCTTTGACAAAGTGTCCAAACGCTTATCTTTATACTCGAAAGCATCCAACCTTTTCAACCAATAATCTAACGACTTTTCAGCCTCTTTTTTATCCACACCCTTCAATTCCGCAAAATAAATAAGTTGTTCTTTAACCGTCTTTTTGGGGTAAAGCCCACGCTCTTCTGGCAGATAACCAAAAGTAATAGATTTATAATCAATAGGTTTACCATCGATTAAAATCTTGCCGTCGTCTTTAGGCAAAACATTCATTAAAATTCTTATAGTGGTGGTTTTACCTGCGCCGTTTCTGCCCAAAAGCCCAAGTGCCTTACCAGAGTTTGCGCAAAAACTTATGCCGTTTAACACCTTTTTTTGAGTAAACGATTTGCAAAGATTTTCTACTTGCAAAATCATAGCGTTACCCCCTTTAAAATTATTTAAGCGTTTATTTGCTTACTGCAAAACTTATTACACTATAACTATAGCATACCGCATTTTTTATTGCAACTAAACAAAGATTACATTCTTTATTTTCTTGCTACTTTTTGGTGGCATTGCTGAATTTCAGGCGCAATGCGGTAATGTTTTGATAAAATGCTACATTTTTAGTCCTATTTCATGGTCTATAAAAATTTACATTAAACCATATAAAAATATGCTAAAAATAACAAAAAAAGTGGCAAAGTCGGTCTATAAGCCCGTTATTGCCACTTTTTATTATTTAGCCTTGTTGCTTTTTCTTTTTAAATTTGGAAAAGATTTGATCCCTAAATAGGATAATGTTGAGCAAGATAAACATGCCGATTACTACCCCTAAAACAAGATATGTTTGATCGGGTGCCATGGGTGCCAACAACATAAGCGGGAAGCCAAACAAAATTGCCGGAAGTTGTTGATAAACAAGGTTGCTTGCGGCAGGTGTTTTATAGTCTGGATCTATTTCGTGAAGCAAGACCATACCCGTTGATGCTGTACCGGTAAGCATGCCGTACATTGCCAAAAATTGTTCGTCTTTGTATGCTGGGAAAAGTTTGTCGCAGATAAACTTGCAGTAAAAGAAGGTTGCAACAGTACCGATAACAGCCATGATTAAAAGTACGTGCCAATAGTTTGCAAGAAGTTGAATTTCGATTGCGGCAAAGCCAGCAACAATCATAAGGTCAAACGCAAAGCCTGTAATACGAGCCATTAAATAGTTGTTTACATATTCGTGCTTTACTACATTTTTCTTTCTTAAACCTTTTAAGATAACCTTTAATAAAACGGCGAAAAGCGCACCGATTAAGAAGTTGAAGCCGTAAACTGTTTCTTTCATTGAAGGAAGAAGTGCTGAAAGCCCCCACATAACAAGGTTTGAAACGGCATAGCAACCTAAAACGAGAGCAAACTGAACAGACATTTTATCCATACTTTCGGTAAAAGGAACTTCGTCATCTGCCAAAAATTCCTTTACTTCGTGTGTCTGTCCCATTTCTTCAACGGTTTTCAATCTACCCTTTTTGCGCATTAAGTGAAGGTAAATTACACCGCCGATACTTGCGCTTAAAAAGCCGAGTGCGGCAATGGTCAAACCGAAGTTTGCACCACCGATAAAGCCGTGTTTTGTTTCGTAAACTGTGCCCCAGTTGAGTGCTTGACCTGTGCCTTGACCGTAGCCAAACGCCAATAACACGCCAGAGCCTTTAAAAAGTTCTGGTAAAAGTGTGAGCGATAAAGTTATTGTAATAATTAAGCCTAAGCCGGCTTGTAACAAATACCCTAAAACGGTGTGAACACCGCTGTTGAAAACTTCTTTAACCCTTTCTTTTTTGGTGCTTGATTTTTCTTCATTTTTAAGTGTTGAAGCGATAAAGCCAAGTGCCAAGCAGTGGTAAGTGATAAGATAAAGCATCTTTAAGCCGTTACCACCAAAATATTCGATATCGAAGATGTTTTTATAATTACCTAACTCATCTTTACCAACAATCATGGTGTAAGTAAAGGATACGATAAGTAAAATTAAGCCACCCAAAACCGAAGTTGGAATAAGAGATTTTCTTATAAAGCCCACTTTTCTTTTTAAAACATTTGCAAGGATTAAACTTAACAATAAAATTGCCAAGATGTTGATAAATCCCCAAGCATTAAAGTCCCAAAAATTCCCTGCTTGTTCTGCTGTCGCCAGAAGGTTGAACATAAACTCCTCCTACTAAATTGTTTTTGTAATGATAAAAAATGTTTACATAAATTAAAACTGTAAACCTTTCACTGCCGTGAAGTTGATAAATTTTATCGCCCACGTAAAAGGCTTCAGTGTTGCTGTTTTGCGCCGTAGTTGCCGAAATATCGTCAAATAAAAATGTGGTAACATTGTTGCCATCAACTACTTCATAACGGTTTGCGTAAAGTTTAATGGTGGCATCTTTATGAAGAATTTTTGGTTTTTTATAGTGCGCAGTTTCCACCAAAGTTGCAACGTCTTCAAAAATTGGCGTTTCAAAGTATGGCGTTAAGTCAAGGTTGGTGATAAAGTTTTCTTGATACCTATACCAATCATCAAGCCTTGTAAATGGAAAATCGCCGTTTACAGGAACGAGTGATAAATGCTTGTCATACATAAGTTTTACACCGCAATTTGGACATTCTACAAACTGACCGTTTGAGTAAAGTTTTACGATTTTTTTGCATTTAGGGCAAACGTAATACGCCCTTTCCATAAACTCTGCACTGTGCTTATTACTATAAACATTGTCGCCCACATTATCAAATTCGTTAAAGTAAATGGCGTCTTTTATCATTTGATAACATTGCTCTTCAGAAAAGTCCTTATATTCGTCGTACTCGATAATCTTTTTAACAGAAACTTCAACAGGCCACTTTCTTATGTTAGACGCAAACCTTGGGTGTGCACCAAAACCGCCTTTTATTTGCACGCACAAAATGGGAAGTTTTAAAATTTTAATAAGTGCGCCGATTGCCGGTTTTATATACCCTGTTTCGCCAGAGTATGTGCGGTTGCCTTCGGGGAAAATGGCGATTGTGCCACCTTCTTTTTTAACACGAAGCATGGTCATAACGGCTTTTACGTCGGTGGCATTTTTCTTGATAGGAATGGGCGCAACGGCAAAGTGCAACAACTTTGACAAAAAGCCCTTTTCATACAAATCTTCACTTGCGACGTAATATATCGTGCGTTTTAAAAGTAAACTTACGAAAAACTGATCCCAAAGTGCTTGGTGGTTTGACACAACAAAGTATTGGCGTCTGCCAATGTCAGGTTTTTTAAATTTTATCTTGTATTTTAATTTTGCATGCAAAAAAAAGAATGGATAAAATAAGCCCGTAATCACTTTGTGTCTTAATTTTACCCATTTATTCTTTTTCTTTTTAGCCATCTAATCACCAAATAGGTGTAAACCACTTTTACACCTTGCTATATAATTATTTATTATATATATTATCATCATTTCGTATAAACTCAAAATGTATTAAGTGAAAATTTTACAAAATTTACATTTATTTTTGAACTTTTTTGCTTTTTTGTCTGCTTTTGTGCTTTTTTCGCCTTTTTATTGCTTTTTATTTACCAACCTAAATTTTGCCAACTAAATTTTATATAATCGCTTTAAACTGCGCCCCATAAAGCAATTTACCCATAACACGTTATTAGTTTTGTTAAAATTTACCAATTTTTTAGCACAATCTTATTTTAGTTGAATGTTTAAAACAAGTGTGGTATAATATGACCAAACAAAAATTTACACCGAAAACTTAAAAGGAATTTATGATATTATATTTTGATACGGAAACGACAGGTTTAAGACCAGGTCATATAATTCAACTTGCCTACATTTTAGATTACGGCGACAATGTAATTGCCAAAAATTTTTATTTTAAAGTGGAATATATTGAGCCGTCAGCAATGGCTGTACACGGCATTACCCTTGAAAAACTGAATACATTGTCGGGTGGCAAGGTTTTTTATGACCACATTAACGAGATTGAAAAAGATTTTTTAAGTGCTGATTTATTGGTTGCGCACAACTTTACTTTTGACTTTTATTTTATGGTAAACGAGTTTAAACTTAACTTTAAACAATTCCAATTTAAAGAAAGTTTTGATACCATGAAATACTTTACACCCATTTTAAAATTACCAACCGGGCGTGGAAAACACTTAAAGTACCCAAAACTTAACGAACTTTTTACATACTTTGATGTTTACCCATTTGAAATAGCAAAATTTTGTCAAGAAAAGTTTAATTTATCTATCGATCATCCGCACGATGCCGCTTTTGATACAGCCGCCATGTTTTTGGCAGTAAAAAACGCTTGCGAGAAAATTAGCGAATTTGACGAAAAATTAAGTAAGTATTTAAACTAAATTTTATCATAAATCAATATTAAAATGTAAAAAAGTGGGGCTATAAGCCCGAAATCGCCACTTTTTTGTAAATTTTAAAGCCCCTTGTTTAAAAAAATTTACTTTAGTAATTTAAATTTAAAAAGTATGTGAAATTATATTTTTATTTCTAAAAAATAATTGTCAAATACAATACAATGTGCTATCATATAAAAGTAACTTTTAAATTGCGGTTACAAACATAAAATCTGCCAAAATTTATGGCAAAAAAATATTTTGACCAATAAAATATAAACGACCTATTGTTTTGCGGTAGGCGTTTAATTTTGTCTTTTGACAAACAAAATATTAAAAATTACAAAGGAAAATATGAAATATACATTAAAAGACATTTTTGGCAACAAAACATTTAATAAACTTGTTGTTGCGATTGCCCTGCCAATAGTTTTGCAAAACGGCATCACCAACTTAGTAAGTTTACTTGACAACATTATGATTGGTCAAGTGGGCATTGAGGAAATGAATGGCGTTTCCATTGTAAACCAACTAATGTTTGTGTTTAACCTTTGCATTTTTGGTGCGGTTTCTGGCGCAGGCATATTTACGGCGCAATTTTACGGGCGTGGCGACAGCGAAAACATGCGCTATACCGTAAGATACAAAATTTATTCTGCAGTGGTTGCGGTAATTTTGTTTGGCGTAATTTTAATTGCCCTATCAGATGTGCTTATAAGGTTTTACATAACCCCGGATGGTTCTGGCGCAGACCCCGAAAGGACTGCCGTGCTTGGCAAAGAATATTTGTTTGTTGCAATTTGGCAACTACCATTTTTTGCACTTGCCCAAGTTTATGCCGGCACTTTAAGGGAAGCAAATCAAACCAAAATACCAATGCTTTCAAGTTTTGCGGCATTTTTGGCAAACTTTTTAGGCAATTACATTTTGATTTTTGGTAAACTTGGACTTCCCGCAATGGGGGTAAAGGGTGCTGCCATTGCAACAGTTATCGCAAGGTTTATTGAATGCTCTATTTTAGTAATTTACTCACACACCCACACACAAACCCACCCAGCGTTTAAAGGACTTTATTCTTCATTTAAAGTACCAAAACAACTTACCATTAACATCACCAAAAAGGGCTTGCCCATCTTGATTAACGAAACGCTTTGGGCGGTAGGTGTTGCGGTTTTGGCACTATGCTATTCTTTACGTGGGCTTGCGGTTGTAAACGCTTACACCATCGCATCAACCATCAACAACCTGTTTTCAGTTGTACTGCTTGCGCTTGGTAACGCCGTTGCAATTATACTTGGTAACTACCTTGGCGCTGGCAAAAAGGAAGAAGCCGTTATTGCAAACGTAAGGCTTGTTTCAATCTCGGTCGCATCATCAATTATCATCGGCATTGTACTTGCATCAATTTCGTGGGTGTTCCCTGAACTATATAAGACCACCGAAGAAATTAAACAACTTGCAACGTCATTTATCTTTATCTTTGCAGTGTTTATGCCGGTAAATTCCTATATAAACTGCACCTATTTTACACTACGGTCTGGGGGTAAAACCATAATCACCTTCTTATTCGATAGTGTGTTTGAATGCTTTTTAGCAGTGCCAACTGCCTATATACTTGTATCATTTACCACCCTTTCAACCCCAATAATTTATGCTATTGTTTTGGCACTTTGGTTTATAAAGGTTGTTGCTGGTATTATTTTGATTAAAAAACGCATTTGGCTTAACAACTTAACAGAAATTTAACTTTTAAGGGCTTGTTTTTAAGCCCTTTTTTGTTTTCTTAATATTAAAATTGCCGACAGCGATATAAAAAATATGCCGATAACGGGCTTATAGGCGGATTTTTTATAAATTTTACACTTTTAAAGCCCTTTTAAATTTAACTTTTTCGCTTAAAATTTTGCTTACATTAAAAAATAAGTCAAATGGCAATTTTTGCCTTAAAGTTGCCCATATTTTAGGGGCGAAAAAATTACATATAATAAAGTATATGACTTAAACTTAATTTATTGACTTTAAATTTTTTTGTGGTATAATAAATTTAACGCTAAATTGCTTTTTAATGCAAAATTTCAAGCGACACGAGGACAAATATGGCAAGAAAGTATGGTAGAATTTTGCTTTTAACAAGTATTGTTTGTTTTTTAATGATGTTTGCCTTTACAAATGTACTCGATTTAAACGGTAAAATTACCACAGCCCAACCAACTAAGGTAAACGCCGTAACAAGTACTGATTATTACGCAGGCTTAAACACATCATTAACCGGCGAAAGTTTCAGATCGGAACTTGCAAAACTTATCACAAACACACAAACTTATAACACAACTTATGATGAATTAAGGAACGTCTTTAAATATTCTGACGCAGACCCTGATGTTTCTGGTAATATTATTTGGTTCTATACAGGTACTTCATTTAAATTTAACGGCTCTTTTACTTCTGGCACAAACCGTGAACACGTATGGCCAAAAAATGCTGGTAAAGCCTTCCCTGAAAAGACCTATGCTGGCTCTGACGCACACCACTTAAGACCGGCTAACTCAAGTTTAAATAGTTCAAGGGGCAACAACAACTTTGGTGAAGTTGCAACAACAAACGCCAACATCGTTAAAGAAAACAGTAAAACGGCATATAAGTACCTTTGCTATCAAGCAAACTCTGTTTTCTATCCCGGCGAAACCTTTAGGGGCGCAACGGCACGTATTTTAATGTATGTGCAAACACGTTGGGGCGACACTTACAACTTAAAGTTTGTGCTTGGCAAGGGCGAAAGCAAAACCATTGGTGATATCGAAGACCTTTTAAAATGGCACTACATGGAACCACCCACAGAACTTGAAAAGATTAGAAACGACTATATCGAAACCATACAAGGCAACCGCAACCCATTTATCGACCACCCAGAGTTTGCAACAAAAATTTACTGCTATGACGGGGAAAGTTATAACACTACATTACAAAACGTAGCAAAACAATACGATAAATACACAAACGCAACCGAAGTTGCCCAAACACTTACCCTTACCCCATCAAGTGCAACGCTTGAAGTTGGTGAGACCACAACAATCGTACCAACCGTTACACCTGTAAACTCAACAACAAATTACACCTATCAATCAAGCAACCAAAGCGTTGCAACGGTTAATAGTAACGGCGTTGTTACTGCAGTTGGCGAAGGTAGTACAACAATCACCGTAACGGAAACTGTTTCTGGCTTAACAAAGACGGCAACAATCGCCGTACCAACCACACAAACCCCTGGCGATGCGCAAGACTTTAAGACATACGTAATCATGGCAAAGGCAAAACTTGGTGAAAGCACTTGCTATGAATACATTGTAAAGGCGCTTAACGCTTACAACCAATTGGACGAAGAAACAAAGGTTACCGTTTATAACGAATATCAAACATTGCTTGAAGTTATCAATAGTTATAACGAACAAACCGTGCTTGCAAACGGCGTAAAGGACCAAGTAGCAAATGACGTTGCGTTAGTTGTTCCCCTTTCAGCACAAGAAAAGAAACAAACGGTAGGTGAATAAGATGAAGAGATTTTTAACTTTACTTTTAGTTTTATGTTTAGTAGGCTTATTTGCTGGTTGTAGTTATATTCCACCACAATCAACAGGCTCTTCAGACTCAAGCACAAGTTCATCTGGAACGGAAGTTACACCCCCCGATATTGTTACCGCTGAAGATGTGATTGAACAAATTAACGGATTTTTGGCACAAAATTACACCACAATCAATATCAGTGTAAACACCAAAAACAGCGCATTTAATTTGACCGATACATTTAAAATCACCTTTGGCTTAAACAAAAAGACCGTTGAATACTCTATCACAAAATTAAACCAAATCACCGTAAGTGGCGATCAAATTGTTTTGCCGGAAAGTCAAAAAACAACTTACACCGGCGTTTGTGAAGTTTTAAATGACGGTACAGTAAATTTTGTAAGCGGTGATGAAGTTAATTACGATTTTTCAAGCGTTGGCATGCCAAAGATCACACTTGACATAGCAAACCTTACTGAAACTGCCTTTACAAAATACTCTTTTTCAGCAAACGTTGTAAGCGTACCTACCCTTTTTAACAATCAAGATATGGTTGCTGCCCAAGGTGAAATTATGGTAAACTTTGCTGAAACATTGACAAAACTTACTGTAACTTATGTCAACCAAGACGGTTATACAATTAAAGCAGTTTATAGTTTTACAAAGTAAAAACTTAAAAGATAATAAAAAACCGCAATGATTATTGCGGTTTTTTTATTTTTTTAAAATTTGCTAAAAACCAACAAATTTTTGCAAAAAAATGGCGATAACGGGCTTATAGGCGGACTTTTTACAATTTTTGCGTTTTAAAAAACCCATCCAAAATTCTTTGTTTTGTTAAAATATTATAAGTTTTTTTAATAACCTATTGAATTTTACAAAAAAGTATGTTAAAATGGTAGTCCAGCGAAAAAAGGAAAAGAATATATATAATATTAGTAAAATACAATAGTTCAAAAAATACTACATAGAGAGGACAATATATGATAAAAGTAAAATTTAACGACAAAATTATGGAAGTCGCACCCGGAACGAGAGTTATTGATTTAGTTGACGAAAAGCAAAAAAAGGATGTTGTAATGTGTCAAGTGGGTGCACAGGTAAAGGAATTGCGTTTTGCGCTTTCTGAAAAACACGATGGTGTTGAAGTAAAATTGCTTGACCTATCTCACCAAGAATCAAGTAAGGCATACGAAGCAACTTTAAGATATGTAATCGCAATGGCGTTTTACAACATTTACCCCGATGTAAAAATTAAATTCACCTATAACGTATCACGTTCAATCTTCTGCACGCCCATAAAGAAAAACTTTAACATGTCAAGGGCGGTTGATTCGATTAAAGCCGAAGTAAAGCGCATTATCGATTTAGATTTGCCTATTGAAAGAATTACCGTAACCATTGACGAAGCAAAGAAAATTTACACAAAGTACAACTTGCAAGACAAGATTGACATTTTAAAATATCGTCCTGAAAACACTGTACATTTATATAAGTGTGGCGATTATTATAACTATTTGTCATCTTACATGCTGGCATCAACGGGCTGTTTGCATAGTTATCGCATCACCCCTTATAGCCCGGGCATGATCATCCAATATCCACGTTATGAATTAGAGGGCGAGATCCCACACTTTACCGAAGAAGCAACTTACGGCAGAACATTGCAAAAGGCGCAACGCTGGGCGAAAAAAACACAAGTGCAGACCATCCCCGACATCAACAAAAAAATTGAAGACGGACACATTTTGGAATTTGTGCAAATGTGTGAAGCAAGGCATAACGAACAGTTGACATACCTTGGCGACGCCGTTGAAAGCGACATTGAAAACATCCGTTTAATTGCCATTGCCGGACCAAGTTCAAGCGGTAAAACCACATTTTGTAATAGGCTTAGAATTGAACTTTTGGCACGTGGCATTAACCCTGTAACCATTTCAATGGACGATTATTATTTTGAAAAGGATAAAATTTGCGAGATCCAAAAGACCACGCTTGAAAATTTAGACTTAGAACACATTAACTGTTTAGATACCGAACAGTTTAACAAAGACCTTTTTGACCTTATCAACGGCGAAGAAGTAACCTTGCCACGCTTTAACTTTCAAACAGGCAGGCGTGAACCGGGTAAGACCATAAAGGTAAGTCAAAATTCCCCCATCATTATTGAAGGCATACACGCATTAAATTCTAAACTTACGGCATCGATACCAAAGCACCAAAAGTTTAAAATCTTTATCGCACCGCAAGCGCAAGTAAATGTTGATGACCACTCACCACTATCTATCACCAACCTACGCTTGATAAGGCGTATTGTAAGGGATATGAAGTTTAGAAACTGCCCTGCAAGCACCACAATCGATATGTGGCAATCGGTAAGAAATGGCGAGTTTAAATGGATTTACCCCAACCAAGAAGATGCAGACTTTGTATTTAACTCAAGTTTAAGTTATGAACTTTGCGTTTTAAGAAAACAAGCATTGCCTGCGCTTTATGAAATAACACAAAGCGACCCACAATATATCGTTGCAAATAGGCTTATCAAATACTTAAAATACTTTAAGCCAATTGAAGACGAATCAATGATACCATGCAACTCTTTATTGCGTGAATTTATTGGCGGAAGTTGCTTTAAAGTTTAATCTTTAAAAACCAAATTAAATATTAAAAAGGGCTATCAAAAGATAGCCCTTTTTTGTGTGATTTTTTATAAAAAGTCTGCCTATAAGCCCGTTATCGGCACTTTTTTGCATTTTAAAATTATGCGTAATTGCCGTTTTCGATATAGGTTTTAAGTAAGTCCCTTGCGTAAAAACCGTTTACATTATATGTATCAATTACAGTTAAACCGTTTGGTGCGTAGTCTGATGTATAGGTATCAACAACGATATAATAGGTTGCGTTGTCGTCAATTAAGGACTTGTTTGCGTTGCCAAAATCGCTGTATGCTGAATGGTAATCAGAGTTTTTTGTATTTACAAATTGCGACTTTAATTTAGCACCTGAAACAGAGCAAAGAACTATATTATTATCGAACGGGAAAAGCCTATGTAAGTCCTTAAAAGTTATTTCGCCAGCCTTTAAGTCGTAAGGCGAGCGTGTTTTAAGGTAGCCACCGCCCAAAAAGATATCGTAAGATGTGCCCCATTTTTCCATACCGGCTTGCAAGTATAATTGCGCAACCCTTTCTTCAAGTTCGTAAGACGACCTTGTAAGTGCGTTTGTGCCGATTACCGTATAAACATCACCGATTTGGTCGGCATATTTATTTATAAGTGCATCAACTTGTGGGTCGCTGTCTGCGATTAAATATTGAGTGCTTATCGCCTTTGCATCTTTAACGGTTACGTCGTCAGTAACCTTGTTATATTCCACTTCGAGTGAAGCAATTTTTTCGTTGTTAGAGCCTGCTTGTGCGTGGAAAACGCCGTACTCATCCTTATATAAATAAGTCCTATGTGTGTGCGCTTCAAAAACCAAATCTACATAACCATTAGACAAACTTACATCGTAAAAATCTTGCAAAGTTTCTTGGCTGTAAGTTGGCACATCGTTAAAATTAAATTTATTGTTACGAGTGTAGCCGTCGTGAAGGGTGTAAACGATAAAGTCTGCGCCTTGCTGTGTAAGTTTTTGTGATTCTTCTTTAACAAGTTGGGTAAGTTCATCGCCCACCTTAAAATAATAATCGGAAACTTGACTATATGAAATTGAAGAATAGCAATCACCTATTGCGCCAATAATACCGATTGTTACTTCGCCGGCATCGTATAAAACAGACGGACTGAAAACATCAGGACGGGTGTCAGTTGCTTTTTCAAAAATGTTGATACCCAAAATTGGGAATTCGGCAATTTTTGCGTTTTCGACAATGGCATCAATGCCCCAATCGAATTCGTGATTGCCAACCGTCATACTTTGAAAGCCTGCAAGGTTCATCCAGTCGGTAATGATTTTACCACGTGTGTTGTTAGATTCTACAACGCCTTGCCACATATCGCCCGTTGACAAAATTACCATGTTTTCTTTTAATTGTCTATACATATCAAGGTAACCTTTTGTAACAGACAAACTTGCGCCACCGTCAAAATTTCTTTCATCTAAAAAGTTGCCGTGCAAATCGTTAAAGCAATAAAAGTTGACTGTAACAAGATCTTCTTCGGTAAACTTTACATTTTTGCAACCAAAGATTGATATGCACATTAAAATTGAAAGTGTTATTGCAAATAATTTAAAAACTCTTTTCATAACCTAACACCTTTTTTAATAAAAATTTGCTTTCATTATTATAGCATATACAAAAAGTATTTACAATTATTTTTATAAACTTTATGTAAAATGCTTAGTTTAACTATAATTTGGTGTTTTTCAGCAAAAAAACAGCCAAAAAACGCAAAAAGTCCGCCTATAAGCCCGTTATCGCCACTTTTTTGATAATTTTTTACCGCCTTTTAAAATTAAATTATCATAAAAAACTAAACACATACCCCCTTGTCAACACATTTAATCATTGTTTTTAAGGGGCATTTTTCAAGTTTTAACGAAAAAAAGCAAAAAGTCTTGATTTTTATAAAGTCAATTTTAAAACCAAGAAATTTATAAAAAGAAAAAGCAAGAAGTGGGGCTATAAGCCCGTTTTCTTGCTTTTTTCACCTTACCAAATAACTACACGTTTATTTGGGGCGATATACATTTTATCTGTTTTTTGAACGTTAAACGTCTTATACCATTCTTCAAAATTGCGTGGTGGAATGTTTGCACGCAAGCAGTTTGGACCGTGTACGTCAATGTTTAATAAAAGTGCAGCATATTGTGGGCGTTGTTTTGTAAACCAAATTTTTGCCCAGTTATAGAAATATTTTTCGTAATCGGCATCTGGCATTGTTGACATAATATCAAGTGTAACTGCCATACCGCCGTTATCTGCTATGTTTTCGCTTACGGTAAGTTTAGCGTTTACTGCGCCATGTTCGGTGGTTAAGCCATCAAACTGATTTACCATTGCCTTAACCTTTTTATCAAACATTTTATAATCTTCTTTTGTCCACCAATTGTTAAGGTTACCGTTTTCGTCAATCTTTGCGCCGTTTGAGTCAAATGCGTGTGAAATTTCATGACCGATTACTGCGCCTATACCGCCCAAGTTTTCGCTTCTTGTCTGCTTGAGTGAATAAAATGGTGGTTGCAAAATTGCGGCTGGGAAAGTAATATCGTTTGATGTTGGGTTGTAACAAGCGTTTACAACATGAGCATCCATTACCCATTTATCACGATCTACAGGTTTATGTAATTTTTCCATAGTGTGTTTTATAACAGTGTTACTTATCTCACAAATAACCGTATAAAGTGAAGCCTTTGTATTTACATTTAATTTATCGTAAATTTCATCGTAAACTTCGGGATAGCCCATTTTGATACCCATTGTATCAAGTTTTTTGATTGCACGTTGTTTTGTTTCTTCTTGCAAAACTTCGTTTACGGCAATACGTTTTTTGTAAGTTTGGATGATTTCTTGAACCATCTCGGTAACATCTTGTTTTGCCTTTTCACCAAAGTAAAGTTTACCATAATATAAACCGATAGGCGCACCAAAATAACTTGAAGCGAGTGAATAAGCCTGCCTTTCGATGGTGGGCAAGTCCTTTAAACCGCTTAACATCTTTTGATATGTAGATGATTCATCACGAAGTTCTTCACTTAAATATTTACAAGCGGATAAAAGTTTTGAGCAAAGTGCCCAACTGATATATTTATCAAAGTTTTCTTCGTTGAAAAGTGTCTTAAAGCCCTTTAAGAATTTTACATCGTAAACGATAATTTGTTCTGGAATATTTTCGCCGTAAAAATCGGTAAGCACCTTTTTAAACTTTATTGGTTTTAAAAGTGTGATAACACGTTTTGTGGGCATGGGGTTATAAAGTTTTGTGTACTCTGACATCTGTTCACGACTTAAAACAAGTGAAGCAATTATTTGGTCAAAGCACACGGCGTTTTGAATGTGTGTATTAACTTCTTCTTCACTAAAACCGTAAGCTTTCAAAATTTTTGCGGTCATCTGTGTCCACACACCCATAAGTGCATCGTGTTGTGGTTTCATTTGTTCGCCGTAATAAGTTGTGTCGGGCAAAATGGTTGACGGACCTGCAACGCACAAACAGTGCTTTTGCGAATTTTGCATATCTGTACTTACCCAATACTCAAAAGGCATTGCGTATGTAATGGTGTTGTCGGTAATTTTCCTATTTAAGTCTGCAATGCTTTTAAATTGCAAAAGTTTATCCACTATTTTTTGAACGGGTTTAAAGCCTTCACTGTTACGCTTTTTAACATTTTTAACAAGTTTAAATAAATCTAACGCCTTTTGGAAGTTTGGATCTTGAACTTGCAAACCGCCCTTTATAATTCTGTTAAAATCTTTTGTCAAGTTGTCTTCAACCTGTATGCTTAAATTGATAAAACCGCCGATTGCAGGTTTATCGTCAGGAATAATTGCTGCATCGATCGCTTCTTTGTTTACATGCAAATATAAATCGTCTTGCACCCTAATTGTGTTTTCCATTTTCTTACTCCTTTAATATTCATTTTCTTTGATTATATCAAAAGTTTTGCACTTTAAAAAGTGTTTTTAACACATTTTTTGTGTTTTTTTTGTAAAATAAAATTAAAAAAACCATAAATTTTGATAATTTTACCATTAAATTTTATCTGTTCTTCCCCACTTTTTTTGCCAAAATATAGCGATAACGGGCTTATAGCCCCACTTTTGGGGAAATAAACCCGTTAAAAAATGTAATGAAAATTTAATTTTTAATATAAGTTTTTTGGATGATTTTTAAAAATTAGTAAACCTTATTCTTGGACTTCGACGTCGGTTGTAACTTCAGTTTCGCTATTGGTTTCGCCTTCACCTTCGGTTTCATCTTCAACTTCATCCTCTTCACTATCATCACGTGGTGTGATTGAGATGGTTGCAACCCTTGCTTCTTCATCCGTCCTCATGATGATTACGCCCTTTGTA
Organism: uncultured Clostridia bacterium; assembly: GCA_944363645.1. Taxonomy (GTDB): domain Bacteria; phylum Bacillota; class Clostridia; order Christensenellales; family Borkfalkiaceae; genus UBA4636. The sequence goes on from CALVUR010000003.1 coordinate 37,932, forward strand.
TCACGACCGATCTTTGAAATTTCGTCAGCGTGGATACGGATAATGGTGCCGGTGTCGGTAATAATCATGATATCTTCATCATCGCTTACCTGTTTTAAGTTGGCAAGTTTGCCTGTCTTTTCATTAAATACGCCAGCCTTAATACCCTTACCGCCACGATTTTGCAAGCGGTAATCTTCAACATCGCTACGTTTACCAAAGCCGTTTGTACTGATTGTCAAAATGTCGTAACCATCTTTAAGGATAACCATATCAACAACGTAATCGTCGTCGTCAAGTTCCATTGCCTTAACGCCTTGTGTATCACGACCGGTAGGTCTTACGTCGTTTTCGCTAAATCTAATACACTTACCTTCATGCGAAGCAATGATGATTGAATCGTTGCCAGTAGTGAATTCAACGGAAATAAGTTGATCGCCCTCGTTTAAGTTAACGGCAATCTTACCCGTCTTTCTAATGTTATCGAATTCTTTAAGCGCAGTCTTTTTGATTAAGCCTTGCTTTGTTGCCATTGTGATATAGCCCTCGCCCGTGCCGTTATCTGCAAGTAACGAAGTAACTCTTTCGCCGTCAGATAATTGCAACAAGTTGATTAAAGCCCTACCACGTGCTTGTTTTTGCGCTTCTGGGATGGTAAATGCAACGGCTGAGTAAACCTTGCCATAGTTTGTAAAGAATAAAAGTCTATCGTGCGTTGAGCAGACGAACATCTTTTCAACGAAGTCTTCTTCTTTCGGCTTATGAGCGGTAACGCCCCTACCGCCACGGCGTTGTGAACGGTATTCGCTTACCGGCAAGCGTTTGATATAACCACCGTGTGTAAGTGAGATAACAATATCTTCACGAGCGATTAAGTCAGCGTCTTCAATGTTGGATGCATCGTAAGATAATTCGGTACGTCTTGGTGTTGGATATTTTGCCCTTACTGTCTGCAAATCTTCTTTAACGATTGCACGTACCCTTTCAGGTTTTTGTAAAATGTCTGTCAGGTCAGCAATGATAGCATCAAGTTCTTCCAATTCCTGTTGAAGTTTTTCAACTTCCATAGAAGTAAGCCTTTGCAAACGCATTTCTAAAATAGCATTTGCTTGCTTATCGGAAAGTTCAAAATGAGCCATCAAGTTTTGTGATGCTTCCACCCTATCTTTAGATTTTTTAATGATAGCGATGACTTCATCAATGTCGCTTAAAGCGATAACCAAACCTTTAACGATATGTTCTCTTTCTTTAGTCCTATTAAGGTCAAAGCGAGTTTTTCTTTCGGTAACGTTGATTTGGTGCTTGATATATTCAAGTAAGATTTGTTTTAAGTTTAAAACCTTTGGTTCGCCGTCGACAAGTGCAAGCATGGTAATGCCGTCGCTTGTTTGAAGAGCCGTGCGTTTATATAAGGTGTTTAAAACAACTTGTGGGTTTGCATCCTTTTTGATATCGATAACGATACGCATACCTTGGCGGTCAGATTCGTCGTTGATAAGCGAGATACCGTCAAGTTTTTTGGTTTTAACCATGTCAGCGATCGTTTCAATCAATTTTTGCTTGTTTACTTGGTAAGGAATTTCAGTAACGACAATTCTTGAGCGTGTACCGCCGTTAAATTCTTCAATTTCGCATTTTGAACGCAAAATATAACTGCCCTTACCCGTTAAGTAAGCCTGCTTAATACCAGCCCTACCTAAAAGCATTGCGCCCGTTGGATAATCTGGGGCTGGGATATATTCCATCAACTCTTCAATGGTGATATCTGGGTTATCCATGAGTGCGATTGCGCCATCGATAACTTCGTTTAAGTTGTGTGGTGGAATGTTTGTTGCCATACCAACAGCGATACCGTCAGCACCGTTTACAAGCAAGTTAGGAATACGTGCAGGAAGAACGGTTGGTTGCATCCTTGTATCGTCGAAGTTGGGATAAAAATCAACAGTTTCCTTGTCGATATCACGAAGCATTTCAAGGGCAAGTTTGCTCATTCTTGCTTCGGTGTAACGGTAAGCCGCTGGGGGGTCGCCGTCAACCGAACCAAAGTTGCCGTGTCCGTCAACAAGTGGCAAGTTGATAGAGAAGTTTTGCGCAAGCCTTACAAGGGCGTCGTAAACGGAACTGTCGCCGTGTGGGTGGTATTTACCCAAAACATCACCGACGATAGTAGCACACTTTTTGTAAGCCTTATCTGGTGTTAAACCGAGTTCGTTCATAGAATACAAAATTCTTCTGTGAACGGGCTTTAAACCATCCCTTACATCTGGGATAGCACGTGATACGTTTACCGCCATTGCGTAAGCCAAAAACGAACGCTTCATTTCGTTGTCGACTTCGATATTTATAACTTTGGTCTGTTCCAAAGTCTTTTTAAACTCTTGAGTAAGTTCTGGACTTGATTGTTTTTTAGCCATTTTTCATTCCTCGCATTAAATATCTAATGTGTCAAGGTCGGCAACAAGTTTAGCATTTTGTTCAATAAATGCCCTTCTTGGTTCTGCTTCGTCGCCCATTAAAAGGGTAAAGATGCCGTCGGCTTGCATTGCGTCTTCCATCGTAACACGAAGCATTGTCCTTGTTGCTGGGTTCATTGTGGTTTCCCAAAGTTGTTCTGCGTTCATTTCGCCAAGACCTTTGTACCTTTGAATGTCGCACTTACCATTTTCCGCCAAGAAGTTGTTGAGTTCTTGATCAGAGTAAAAATAATTATCTACTTTATTTTTGGTAACCTTATATAAAGGTGGTTGTGCGATGTATACATGCCCTTGCTCGATAAGTGGGCGCATGTACCTAAAGAAGAAGGTTAAAAGCAAAATTCTAATATGGCTACCGTCGACGTCGGCATCGGTCATACAGATAATTCTGTCATAACGCAACTTTGTTACGTCAAAATCTTCTTGTAAACCGCCGCCAAATGCGGTAATCATTGCCTTAATTTCTTCGTTTTCTAAAACTCTATTTACCCTTGCTTTTTCTACGTTGATAATTTTACCACGAAGTGGCAAGATTGCTTGGAATCTTCTATCCCTACCCTGTTTTGCTGTACCGCCAGCGGAGTCGCCTTCTACAAGGAAGATTTCGCATAATTCGGAATTCTTTTCCGAGCAGTCAGCAAGTTTACCGGGAAGTCCAGAGCCTTCAAAAGCACTCTTTCTTGTTGCTTCACGGGCTTTTCTTGCGGCTTCACGGGCACGCTTTGCGGTAACTGATTTTAAAATAAGTTCTTTTGCCTTTGATGGGTTTTCTTCTAAAAATGTGCCAAAGGCTTCTTGCATGGTGCGTGCAACAAGGTTACGCATTTCGCTGTTGCCAAGTTTGGTTTTTGTTTGACCTTCAAACTGTGGTTCAGGAAGTTTAACCGAGATAACGGCTGTTAAGCCTTCCCTTACGTCCTCACCGCTCAACTTATCATCGTCTTTAATAATGTTTAACTTGTGTGCGTATTCGTTGATTAGTTTAGAAAGTGCGGTTTTAAAACCTTCTACGTGAGAACCGCCTTCTTCGGTGTTGATGTTGTTTGCAAAGGCAAACATTGTTTCCGCATACGAATCGTTGTATTGAAGTGCGATTTCAACAACGTTGTCGCCGTAAGTTTTTTCCAAATAAACAGGCTCATCAAGTAAAACGACCTTGTTTTGGTTTAAATCGTTTACAAAGTGGATAATACCGCCTTCATACAAGAATGTATCAGTCCTTTCAGTTTCGCCACGAAGATCGGTAATTGTGATTTCTAAGCCCTTATTTAAGTAACAAAGTTCACGCAAGCGCACTTTCAAGTTGTCATAAGAAAACTCTGTGGTTTCAAAAATTTCGCTGTCCGGTAAAAAGGTAACCTTTGTACCCGTTTTATCACTTTCGCCAACCACTTGTAATCTGCGTTGCGGAATACCCCTATTATAAATTTGTTTAAAATGTTTCCCCTTTTGGAAAACTTCAACTTCAAGCCATTCGGAAAGGGCGTTAACAACTGACAAGCCTACGCCGTGTAGACCGCCTGAAATTTTGTAACCGCCACCGCCAAACTTACCGCCAGCGTGAAGTTTTGTTAATACTACTTCTACTGCGGAAATGCCTTCGGTGTGGTGGATATCGGTTGGAATACCCCTACCATTATCTTCAACAGAGCATGAACCACCTTTATTGATAGTTACCGTAATTTTGGTGCAGTAGCCTGCCAATGCTTCGTCGATTGAGTTGTCTACTATCTCTTGAACTAAATGGTGCAAACCCCTTGTGTCGGTTGAACCAATGTACATGCCAGGTCTTTTTCTAACCGGGTCTAAACCTTCTAAAACCTGAATCTGCTCTTCACCATAATTTTGTTGAACTTTGTTTTCAGTTGACATGATTCCCTCTTTAAAAATAGTCTTGTTTTTTCTTATTCGTTTTTGTCTTGCACGATTTTCGCCCTCGTGCGTGTGCATGTGCGTGTGCTTATACGTGCGCACGTGCGTGTGATATTTATATTATATATTAAAATATAATATAAGTAAAGTGTTTTTTGAAAATTTGACCAAAATTTTTAATTTTAAAGGCGGTTTTATCCACAAAAAAAGACGTAAATGTTAATACATTTACGCCATAAACTGTTTTAAATTACCTTTAAAATATTTTGTAATATTTTTAACATGTCATTTTTGCACCATTTTTACCCCCAAAATCACCCTTTAAATTGGGGCTTAAAATGTATTTTAACTGATTTTTGCTTGATTTTTGAAGTAATTTTGGAAAATTTCACGCTCGGTTTTTTGTAGACCTTTTAAAGGGCATTCATCCAAAGTTTTTTCGTATGTTTTTTTAAGACTTAAAGCCCAATCTCTTTCGCCATTATACATGCGGTAAAAAATTGCCGTACGCAAACTTGAAAGGCTGTCTTGTTCAAGCAAACTACCCTCAAGTTTTTTATATAAAATTTGAATCTTTTGGTCGTTTTCTTGCACGATTGCGATAAACAAATCTTCAATAAGTAGGTCTATAAGCCCGTTATCGGTACTTTTTCGCCCATTTATTGCATCGTCGCACAACTTTTCAGCCCCGACTAAATTACCCATTTGCAATGATTTTTGCACGTCATAAACGGTGAAAAAGTTTTGCGGTAAAATATCTTTACACATTAAATTTTGAACTTCTTTAAGTGAAACTTCGTTTAAAAAATGCGATTGATATTCTAACTTAACAAGGCTGTCGTAAAATTCGTTTGAGTGTACGCCATGCTTAACTGCAAGCAAATTGCCGTCAGTACCCGGCATGTGCGTGAAAAAGTTTAGTAAAATTAAATAAAAGTTTGAACAAAGTGCTGTGGTTAGGATGTAAACAAGTATTGAATTTTGGTATTGACGGGCAAAATAAAGACCGACAAAAACGCCAACAATACTTATTAAACTGCCTAAAAGCCCACCAAGTAAGGATAAAACAAGAGATTTTGGTGCGCCGTTAGGTTTTTTAGGGATAAAACTTGTCCAGCCGGCAACACCGCTTTTTATGTCAAAATAAAACCTTTTTTTGCTTTCTTTACCATTTATGACCATACCCAAAAAGGATACGCCATAAATTTTTGCGCCAGACATTTTTGCAAACAACATATGCCCCATTTCGTGAAGTAGGTTGTGGACAAAATAGCCAGCCAAAAAACCGACGACCATAAAAATTAGCACTAAATATTCTGGGTGTGGTACTTTTTGGTTTATAATGTATTCAATAAGCGTTAAAAGTGTTGCAAGTATTATAATAACACCAACAACAATGGTTACATAAAACCTTGCGCCCCTTTTTGTGTTTTTATTTTTCATTTTTGCCACCAAATTTAAGTGCGTAATAACCTTCTAAATTGTCTTTTTCACTTATGGTGAAGCCATTTAAATTTAAATACTTTAAAATGGTGTAAATTAAAACGCCACCGCTATAAATGGTTTTTGCACGAGATTTTTCAATGTTAAAGTAATGCGCCCTTTCGTCAACGCTTAAACCCTTAATTTTCAACAAGTGGGCGTATAGGTCGGTTATCGGCACAAATCTGCCATGATTTTTATCACGGTCATACACTTTATCGCCACTTAAAATATAGGCTAAACAAGTTGCCGTGCCACCTATCGCTGTTAAATTTTCTATTTGTGGGGCGTTATATTCCTTTACCTTTTGACTTAAATAATCAAAAATTTTGCTATCTTCTAAAAACTGGTCGGTAAGTTTTACTGCGCCCGTATCCAAACTTTTTGAGTAAACTATTTTGCCGTCAAATTTAACAAGTTCGCTTGACGCACCGCCGACATCTAACACCGTGCCGTTTTTATTTGAAAGCGCGCCAATCACCGCAACTTGACATTCTAAATCTTCGCTTAAAACGTTGACTTTCAAGCCCGTTTTTTGGTAAACAAGGGCGACAAAATCTTGTCCGTTTGTGCTTTGGCGCACTGCAGCCGTTGCAAACGGATAAATTTGAGAATTACCTACGCCCATATCTTGCGCTTTTAACACAAACTTGCAAATGGCATCAAGGTTTCTTTGAATGGCGTTTTGCGATAAAACCTTTGTTTTTACTATGCCTTCGCCAAGTTGAGCGGTAATTTTTTCTATATATATAAGTTTTCCGTCCGCAAAAATTGCTAAACGGACGGAATTTGAACCAATATCTATTATTGCTGTTTTCATATTTACCTAACGCTTATAAAGCGAGCATCTTAATGGTAGTTAAAATTTTAGCATTAAATTACTTATCTTGTGCGTAAACCCAACCAAGTTCACGTTGGCGTTCTTCAATCTTCCAATCGGAAAGCCAAAGTTCAATATCGTCTTCCGTTTGAGATTTTTCTTCTTCAAGTTGGGCGATTTGTTGATTTAAATCGTCTATTCCGCCACGTATGTTTTTTATGGCTATCATTTGATAAACCATAATGCTTAGCAGTATAAATAGTAGTAACACTGCCGTTACGACTGACGAAACTATTAACTTTTTCATTTTTTCTGCCGGCATTGTTACCTCTTTTTTGGAAGCCTTTCGCTACCTTTTTCGCTAAATTTCGTACTAATATAAGTGTATTATACACTTTAGAACATAAAATTGCAAGTGTTTTATTAAAAATTTTATTGCTTATAGCCATGCCGAGCAAATAACTTAAGGGCATATATAGCCTTATATCGCCCATTTTTTTGTAATTTTTTATAATTACAAAGCCCAAAAAGCACCCTATAAAATAAAGGGCAACCGTGAAAGACTTTAAAAATTTGTGCTTGCTATACCTAAACGGCGTAAGTAAACTTATAATTAGCGATACCGCCATACCACCGCCTAAAAATATGATAAAATTAACAAACTGACCTTGACTTACAAACATTTTTTAACCGTTTTTTTGCTCGATTTCGGGCTTATAGCCCCACTTTTACTTAAAAATACGCTTGATAAGTTTTTCCGTTTTGCCACGATAACTTACGCTTGTAATTTTGCCAGAAACAATTAAATCGCCACTTTCTTTTGAGAAGTTTGTAATTTTTAAGCCTTCGCCCAAAACAACTAATTTGCGCTCGTCAAGGCAAGTCGCTTTTACTTCTTTTTCGGTAAAGCCATCTACTTCTAACATACATTTTGCTTGCATTCCGTTTTTAAATAGCAGTAATTGATGGTCGCTCATATAAAAAAATTCCTGACTATATTTTATTTTGTAATTTAATTAGATATGCTATAAACCATAAATTTAGCAAATAAAAAGGGCAAGCCCTTCTTAATTACATATTTTTGTCGCTGATAAAAAAGGGCGTAACGTTTGATTGATACCTACGCTTTAAAACTTTAATTTCCCTTAAAAGTTGCTGGTTTTCCTTTTTGAGTTTTACACACTCGTTTGCGTACTTATCCTTAATTTTTTCCACAAGCGAATCAATCTCGTGCGAGAGTTTTGCAAAATACTTAAAATCTTCTGGGCGAATGGTGGTGTTTTGGAATTTTTCCATTTCGCACTTTTTCAAGTAATTGCGGTACTTGTTTTGATAGCGAAGTGCCAATTTTTGATCGCCGTTTGATAGTTCTAAAATTACACGGCGTACCGACTTGCCACTTTTTCTTCCGCTGTTGATTTGTTCAATCAAAGTGCTTTCATCTTGTTTAGTAAAAGCCTGCGCCTTTGTCGCTTTTAAGTTTTGCACGCCCAAAACACTTTTTTCAAGTTGACGCTTTTTGTCCTCGTCTTTTATAATCGTGTAATAATAATTTCTTACACTGCCCTTTGCCCTGTTTGTTTTTAAAGCGATTTCTTCAAACACGGCACTTAAACTTTTACCGCTTAAATTTGCGTTTACCGCTTCTTTTAAAAGTAGTTCTGTTTCAAACTGAGTAAATCCTTTCATATTCCACTTCCTTTAAAAAATTTGTTAAAATTATTGACAGTAAAATATACTTTCAAACATACAAAACAAAATTTTTTAATATATTTAAAATATGAAATGTTTTGTGTTATCCCCCATAAATAGTCAACTTGTTTGCGAAAACAAGACCTTTAACTTAAACAAAAACCCACAACTTTTTACATTTTGCGGTGATTATTTTTATATAAATAACGGCGAAAAGTTTGAGCAGTCTTACTTTTCAACCGACCGTAATTTTTGTAAAAATATGGAAATAATCGACCTATACGGCGACTTTTTGTGTTATCCAAAACTAAAACCTGTGAAAAATTTTGGATACTTTGAGGTTATAAAAAAGACCTTTACATTTTTTAATTACGAGTTTATTTTTAGCGTTTTTGTGGACGGCAATATAAAGTTAAACATTAAAACAAGTTATGAAGAAAAAACAATAAGTTTGCCATTTAAGCCCAAAGATATTTTTGCAAGTTTGGCACGGGATAACTTGATTTTAATTGATTTAGTTGACAAACTGCATTTTGTAATTTTGGTTGATACCTTAACTTTAAATGTAGTTTTTTATGACACATGTAATGACTTTACTTTAACAAATTTGTTATCCTTAAAAAAGGTTTATAACGGCATTTATACGACGGAAAAGACCTTTCACTTTAAATACGACAATGGTGTAATACTTGACCATGTAAGTTACCAATCGAAGTCTAATTATAAAACGTTACCAAAAGAACTTTTTTTAATGGCTTTTTTGGAAAAATTGCGCCTATCGGTCGATTATCACCACTTTTTAAGTGATGAACTTAATAAAAACAAGGATGAGATTTTGAACTTTTTTGGTCAATTTTATTTTGCTATTCCGCCCTTTTTAGCCCAATATAAAGATACTTATGCAATAATATCTAAAAAAGCAAGGTATGTGAAGTTTGAGATTTTAAACGATAAAATTTGCGACATTGACATATCAAACACATACTAAAAATAAAAAAGCCTGCCAAAGTTTTGGCAGACTTTTTGTTTATAGCATACGCATTTTTGTTACTTTTAGTTTTTTATAAATTTCTTCAAACTTGTCTTTTGTAAATAGGCTTGTGCCTTGCGTGATAACAGATGCCGTGCCAGCAGATACTGCGGTACGCAAAATTTCCTCATCGCTAAAACCATTTTTAATGCCGATAGAAGCAGCCGCCACCATTGAATCGCCAGCACCGACAGTTGAGTTTACTGCCACATTTTCACTACGGCAATAAAAACTGTTTGTGCCGTCCGTTAAAATTGCGCCACGAATACCAAGCGACAACAAAACCTTGCTTGCGCCGGCATCCAGCATCTTTTGACAACCTTTAAGCATATCTTGATAAGAACGGTATGTATCGCCCGTAAAACTTTCAAGTTCGTATAAGTTGGGCTTTACCATATAAACGCCGGCAGAAATTGCCGACTTTAAATTGTCTTTTTCGCAATCGACAATGACTTTACCGTTTGATGCTTTAACAAGTTCGTGATAATATTCTGGCTTAACACCTGTTGGCAGTGAGCCTGAAATAACGGTAACATCTACGCCCGTCGAGATATTTTTGACAAGTTCTAAAAGTTCTTTTTGCTTTTGCGCTGTAACCATCTCGCCCGAATCGTTTAGTTCGGTGAGCATTGATTTTGAGTCTATAACCTTAATGTTTACCCGTAACGAGCCTTTGTTTACGACAAAGTTACATTTAACATTTTCCCTTTCCAAATAGTTGATAAACGCACGACTGCCTTTATCGAACATAAATCCGCTTGCGGTAACGCTTTCGCCTAAACGCGATACACCGATTGCAGTGTTTAAAGCCTTACCAGCAAACTGCTCAATCTTATTTTCTATCCTTGACAATCTGCCGACAAGTAAATTTTCGACCTCTATCGTATAGTCTATGCAAGGATTTGGACATATTGTAAGTATCATATCTTTTTCATAAAAAGTGCGCCTATAAGCCCGTTAATAACACATTTTGACTTTTTGACGCTGTAAAAAAACCTTTTGCAAATTTAAATTTCCCCTTAATTTTAGCAAAAGATTTTTTAAAAATTGAGTTAAAAATTTACAACTTTAAAAAACAATTTTTTATAAAGCGCACACAAAAACTGTGTGCGCTTTTAAACAAAAATTATTCTTTACTTGCCCTTTCCTTAGCTTCTTTGATAATCTTATCTTGAGCCATTGGTGGAACTTCTTCATAACGAACGAACTCTGCGGTGAATCTACCACGACCTTGTGTCATTGAACGAAGGTCTGTTGCGTATTTTGAAAGTTCTGATTGAGGAGCTTCGGCTTGAACGATAGCCTTGCCTTCAACTTGGTCAGTACCCAAAATTCTACCACGGCGTTTGTTCATATCGCCCATAATGTCCCCCATGTATGAATCAGGAACGGTAACTTCCAAACGCATAATAGGTTCTAAAATTACAGGGCTTGCTTTTGCGATACCGTCTTGGTAAGCAAGTTTAGCAGCGGTGATAAATGCGATTTCCTTTGAGTCAACTGGGTGGTATTTACCATCAAAAAGTGTACATTTTAAGTTAACCATTGGATAACCTGCTAAAACGCCTTCTTTAATGGCTTCCCTTAAGCCCTTGTCAACAGCAGGGATGAACTGTCTTGGAACTGCGCCACCAACAACTGCGTCAACGAATTCGTAAACGCCGTCTTCTGCGCCTGGTTCAAACCTTACGGAACATTGACCGAATTGACCAGCACCACCAGATTGCTTTTTGTGTTTACCTTCAGCCTCAGCCATCTTTCTAACCGTTTCACGATAAGCGATGCGTGGTTCTTTTAAGATTGCTTCAGAACCAAACTTGCTCTTTAACTTCTTGCAAAGGATAGAAAGTTGAGTTTCGCCGATACCTGACAAAATCATTTCGTTAGTTTCAGCGTTTTTGGTTACGGTGAAGGAAATATCTTCGTCTTTAAGTTTGTTTAAGCCACCAAATACCTTGTCTTCTTCGCCTTTTTTAGCAGCGAATACTGCCATAGAGTAAACTGGTGTTGGGGTAACGATTGGGGCAAACATAATTGAAGGATCTTCACTTAACGTGTCGCCTGTTGTAACGTCACCAAGTTTAGCAAGCGCACCGATATCACCAGCAACGATAGATGTGGTTGCTTCTTGCTTTTTACCTTTAATATAGTAAATTGAGCTGATCTTTTCGTCGTTGTCTTTGTTTACGTCCTTTAAAGTTACGCCAGAAGTTAAAGTACCACTGATAACTTTGAACATGTTAAGTCTACCAACGAATGGGTCAACGATAGTTTTGAATACGTGTAAAACAACAGGACCTTGCTTGTCGCATTTAACTTCGACAATGTCTTCGCCCTTTTGTGCAACAGGTACTTTTGCTTCTTCAGGTGATGGTAAAAGTGCGATAACCTTATCCATAAGGTTAAATACGCCCTTGTTTGCTGCGCCTGAACCGCCTAAAACCGGCACGCATGAGCATGTTTTAACGCCAATGTTTATACCCTTTAAAACGTCGGTTGCAGAAAGTGTGCCTTCTTCAAAGAACTTTTCCATAAGTTCTTCATCATTACCAGCGGCAACTTCAGCAAGTTCGCCAAAAGCCGTTTCATAATTTGACTGTAATGCGCTTGGAACGTCGCCTTTTTCATTGCCTTGTAAGTCAAACAACTTACCGAGTGCAACGTCAACCCAACCAGCAAATTTATCATTTTCCCTATAAGGAACGAACATTGGGGCGATTAAGCTGGGGTATTTTGCACGAATAGCCTCAACAGTGCCATCAAAACTTGTGTTGTCTTTATCAAGCCCACTTACGAAAATCATAGTTGGGATGTTGTTTTTAATGCAGTAATCCATAGCAAGTTCTGTACCAACGGTCATTTGGCCAGATGCGCCTGTAACAATAATTGCACCGTCAGCAACAGTAAGTGCTTGAATCATTTCCCCTTCAAAATCAAAAAACCCTGGTACGTCTAAAAGGTTGAATTTGTAACCTTTATATTCACCGTATGCGCATGCAAGTGAAATTGACGTCTTTCTTGCGATTTCTTCTGGATCGAAGTCGCAACAAGTGTTACCGTCATCAACTTTCCCTTGACGGTCGATAGCCTTGCAGTTAAATAAAATAGCTTCAGCTAAAGTTGTTTTACCTTCACCGGCGTGGCCGATTAAAGCAATGTTTCTGATGTTGGAAGTAGAAATTCCCATAGTGTAGTTCCGTCCTATCTATAATATTTTTTCTATTTATACAATCAATTTTTTTAATTGCACCTTTTCTATTATATAATATATTTATATTTTTTTCAACAGTTTTAGGGAAATTTTTTCTATATTTTATTTTTCTTTTAGTTATGGGCAATTTTAAATAGTTATGGGCAATTTTAAACTTTTTATGTCCTTAATTTTGTGTGCCATTTGCCACAATTAAAAATAAAAAAATTGCGCCAAAAAAAGCGCAAAATTTTTAATGTTTATTTTTAATTTTAGAAAAATTTTAACCTTAATCGTCAAGCCTTATAGAAACTTCTTCTGCGGTTAGGATATCACCATTATCTAAAGTGATTCTTCCGTCTTGTAAAACGCCAGATACAGTTGCAAAATATGTATCGCCGTTTGGCTTAATTACCTTAACTTTTTTACCCAAAACAATGAGATAACGGTCATATAGCCCCACATTTTCGGGATTTTGAAGGTTATAGATAAAGGTTGCGATAAAGGTTTTTAAATCAATCTTTTTACCTAAAACTTGCTTTACAGAAATTGCTATATCTTGTAATTCTTCAGGTAGATCGTTATTGACATTTATACCTATACCAGCGATGGTATAATCGATAAAATCACCATTAAATGAATTGGTGATAAGCATACCGCCGATTTTTTTGCCGTTTACATAAATATCGTTTGGCCATTTTATGCCAGCATTTACGCCAAAAGATAAAAGCGTTTTTATAGCAACAAGGGACAAAATTTTGGTAATATCAAATGCATTTTTTGCAGGCATTAGGTTGTGATAATGCAAAAAAGTCAAATACATACCCCCCTTTGGAGAGGAAAAATGACGATTTTTTGTGCCACGCCCATGAAGTTGCATTTCGGCAACGATAATTAAATCTTCCCTTATTTTACTCTGCTTTTTTATAAATTTTTGAACGTAATCTAACGTTGAAGTTGTCTTTTTTAAACTTATAATTTTCATAACAAACCTTAAAATTCATCTAAATCGCTTTCGGCTTTTAACTTATCGATGGCGTACTGAACGCTGTCATACGAAAAGCCTTTTGACAACAAATAGCGGTAACATTTTTGACGAAGTTCTAAATCAAACGGACGATTTTTGATATACTTTTTGCCAACATAATAGGCGTTTTCATCTTCATTTTCCAATGTGTCTAATGCAGATTGAATATCTTCTTCTTTAACGCCCTTTTGCTTTAGGTGTGCGCTCATTAAATGCTTGCCGTACTTGTGCAATTTTAATTCTACATACGTTTTCGCAAACTGGGAATCATCTAAATATCCGTAAGACTTTAACTTATCAAGCACCTTGTTTGCAATTTGTTGACTGTAACCTTTTTTAATCAAATAATCGTAAACCTGTTTACGGGTATGACCGCCCTTTAAAATGTAGCCACTTGCCTTGTTAAATGCGGTTGAGTATTCAGATTCTTGCACGATTTTTTCAAGTTTAGCATCGTCAACAAAATCACCAATATGCAAATTTTCTTGCAAAAGCGCAATTTTTTCAACACCCGAATAAAACTGTCCGTCAATATAAAGGTTCACCCTTTTTTTATCATTTTTTTGGGGGATAATGTCAGTAATTTTTTTCATTTTAATAATAACCTTCCCCTACTTCTTCGATATTTTTATCGTAATAAATCTTTGAAAATTTGTCGATAAACGGCTTATAGGCGGACTTTTTGATTGCAAACACCACTTTTATATCTTCGCCGTAACACTTATCAACAACAAAGTAAGCGTCTTTTAAAATTTGACTATTGAACAAATTAAATTCTTCATACTTAACATTTACAGATAAAAGTTTACACATAAAAAATTCCTTTTTTACACTTTTATCTAAACCATCACGGCAACTACCGGAATAGGCACGCACAAGCCCGCCTGCACCAAGTTTGATACCGCCAAAGTACCTTGTAACAACAACCAAAACATTTATAATTTTTTTGTTGCGAATAACTTCTAAAATGGGAACGCCTGCTGTGCCAGAAGGCTCGCCATCGTCGCTTGAGCGTGTTGCATTGCCATAATCTGTAACATATGCATAACAGTTGTGCGTTGCGTCGGCATATTTTTTGCGGATAAAGTCTATTTTTTGGCGAGCGTCTTCTTCAGTTTCCACATAGAAAACATGGGTAATAAAACGAGAACGCTCTATTACCTGTTCGGTACAACTATCATTTTCGATTGATAAAAAACTGTCCATAACCCACCTAAATTTTAAAAAATAAATAAAAATGTGCCGATAACGGGCTTATAGCCCCACTTTTTAAAATTTGTCCGTCTAAAAACTGATCAGTTAAATTTTTAAATTTAACAAAAAATTGTCGCCTTATAAGAAAAAGTGGCGTTTAAATTTTTAACGCCACTTATAAAAAGCGTAATTATTTTAAAATTACCTTAACGTGAACTTTTTTGCCTTTGTGCAAGATAAATTCACCTTTTTCAAAAACGTCATCCGGTAAGGTCAAGCCGGTAACTTTTGTATCGTTTACGCTTACGCCACCGCCACTAATTAACGTCCTTGCTTCGCCCTTTGACTTGGTAATTTTTGCTTCTACCATGATATCAGGGATAAAGTTAGTTTTTGCGATTTCAACGCAAGGCATATCTTCTTCATTACCACCAAAAGCGGCAGCAGCCTGCTTTCTTGCTTCGTCAGCCTTTTCGGTGCCGTGTACAAGTTTTGTAACTTCGTAAGCAAGCCTTTCTTTAGCGATGTTTATCCTTTCGTCATTATATTTTGTAAGTTCTTCAATTTCGTCAAGTTCCATAAAGGTCAAAAGTTTCATGCACTCGTTAACCTTTTGGTCTTCGATGTTTCTAAAATATTGGTAAAATTCGTAAGGCGTTGTCTTGTTTTCGTCAAGCCAAAGTGCGCCCTTTGAAGTTTTGCCCATCTTTGTGCCATCGCTTTTTAAAAGTAATGAGCAAGTTACCGCATAGGCTTCTTTACCCGTTTTTCTTCTAATCAAGTCTTCACCGGCGATCATGTTTGACCATTGGTCATCACCGCCTAATTGAAGTACGCAACCGTAATCTAAAAATAGCCTGTAAAAATCGTAGCCTTGCATCAACATATAGTTGAATTCTAAAAAACATAAGCCACGTTCTAACCTTTGCTTAAAGCATTCTGCCGTAAGCATACGGTTTACTGAAAAGCAAACGCCGATATCACGCAAAAAGTCAACGTAGTTAAGGTTTAAAAGCCAGTCGCCGTTATCAACAACGATTGCCTTATTTTCACCTTCAAAATCTAAAAAGCGTTTGATTTGATTTTTAAAATTGTTTACATTGTGCTGAATTTGTTCACGTGTGAGCATTGAACGTAAATCGTTCCTACCGCTGGGGTCGCCAACCATTGCAGTACCGCCACCAAACAAACAGATAGGTTTATGTCCAGCACGTTGCATGTGTGCCATTGCCATAATGGGAATGTAGTGACCAATGTGCAAAGAATCGGCTGTGGGGTCAAAACCAACATAGAAAGTTACCTTTTCATTTTGTAAAAGTTTTTCTAAACTTTCGCCGTTTACCATTTGCTTTAAAAAGCCACGTTCTTTTAAAACTTGTAATGCGTTCATAATACTACCTATATATATAAATAAAATTGTTTTTATATATTGTAACACTCTATTTAATTTTTGTAAAGCAACTTTTTACCCATTTGCACCATATTTGAATTTTGTATAAAATTTACCGCAAATTTTAACCAATTTTGCCCTTAACTTTTTATAATTTTTTACCATAAAAACCAAAAAATTTTGACAAAAACAAGGCTTTAATTTTATAAAAAGTGAGGCTATAAGCCCGTTATCGCCACTTTTTCATTTTTTAATAGCGTAAAAAACCAACAAAAAAGGCACGGCAAAAACCGTGCCATTATTTTAATTTAATTAGTCTTTTTTACCGGCCTGAACTTTTTTAAGTTTAGCATATCTTGGCAAACCGTTTTCGGTAACATAGCAAGAATCGCCCTGAATTAAAGGAAGCGCATACTTTACAAATTCATCGGTAACATATGTGCCGTCAGCGGTAATCCAGTTGTCGGGGATCTTCTTTTCAGTATTAGCAACGGTTGCAAGCGGAATAAGTTCGTAATCAATTTTATATGTATCGCCAGCCCTTCTTGTGTAGCCAACCATCATATCGGTTTGACCGTTTACTGCGGCTTTAACTGCTTCACGGCCCGCTTGAAGGGCTTCTTCAATATCGGTTTTTGACGCAACATGTGCGGCGCAACGTTGCATTAAACTAAATTCGATTGCACGTGTTTTAATGCCAAGTTTGTTTTTGATAACTGATGCCAAAATGTTGCAAACACCGCCAAGTTGGGCATGACCGAATAAGTCGGTGGAAGAAGTTTTTGCTTCGCTTACATATCTGCCGTCGGCAAACTTAATGCCTTCACTTACGGCAACGATACATTTGTTTTCATTTTTGTCGCAAACGGCTTTTACATCGTCAACAAACTTATCCATATCGAAAGGTTTTTCTGGTAAATAGATAAGGTCTACGCCGTCGCCACAAAGTTTAGCGAGTGCGCTTGCTGCGGTAAGCCAGCCTGCGTTTCTGCCCATGATTTCGATTACGCAAACAAGACCTGTGTCATAAACACGAGCATCAAGTGCGATTTCAGCACAAGTTGTAGCAACATATTTTGCAGCGGAAGCATAGCCCGGGCAGTGGTCTGTGCCCATAAGGTCGTTGTCGATTGTTTTAGGAACGCCAATTACGTTGCAGTCCCAACCGGAGTTAGCTATGTATTTGGAAATTTTGTTGCAGGTATCCATACTGTCGTTACCTCCGTTATAGAAGAAGTAACGGATATTGTATTTTTTGAACACTTGTAAAATTCTTTCGTAATCGGTGTTATCAACAGACACATCTTTAAGTTTGTATCTTACCGAGCCGAGTGCGGAAGATGGTGTGTGTATTAAAAGTTCTAACTCTTTAATATCTTCTTGACCGATATCGTAAAAGTTTTCTTCTAAAATACCTTTTATGCCGTGTACCGCACCATAAACCTTGTCAATATTTTTAGACTGCAAAGCTTCTAAAAACACGCCGGCTGCACTTGAGTTTATTACCGAAGTTGGTCCGCCTGACTGTGCAAAGATACATGCGCCTGTCAAATTTTTCATAGTCTCTCCTTATCACCCGCAAAAATATGCCGATAATCGACTTATAGGGGCATTTTTATATTTTTGTGTTGTAAAAAATTGTAAATGTTTTTTGGTGTAAAATTGAGTGCCTTTCGCCCTAAAAATTAGGCTTTTTAACACCAACTTTACCGCCAAAAAATTGTAAAAAAGCAAATTTAAATTTTGATTAGAGTGCCAAAATTGTAGCGGCATCGTGCAACTTTTTATCGATTACCCTTGGCATAGCAAGTGCTTCGCCGATATCCATATCGATAATTTTGTTATCGTGAATACCAACAACACGGTTTCTTTTGCCGGACATAATTAAGTCAACAGCGTAAAGAGCAAATTTTGCAGCCAAAGCACGGTCAGCCATTGTTGGTGAGCCACCACGTTGAATATGACCGAGTGTAACGGTTGTAATTTTAATGCCAGCCTTTTCCTTAATGTATTTAACGATTTCGTCACGATTGCCTGCGCCTTCAGCAAAGACGATCATGTTAGAGGTTTTGCCCCTTTCACGGCTGTGCTTTAAGTTTTTAGCGATTTCGTCTAAATCGTAAGGAATTTCAGGAACTAAAATGTATTCAGCACCACCGCAGATACCAGCATATAAAGCGATGTCACCACAACGACGGCCCATAACTTCAACGAGAGAGCAACGGTCGTGCGAGCCCATGGTATCACGAAGGTTGTTGATTGCGTTTAAACAAGTGTTTACTGCCGTATCAAAACCCAAAGTATAGTCGGTGTATTGTAAATCGTTATCGATAGTACCGGGGATACCGATAACATTGATATCGTACTTATCAGATAAATCTTTACCACCGTGGAAAGTGCCATCACCACCGATTACGATCAAAGTTGTAATACCGTGAACGCTTAAATTTTTGTAAGCCTTTTCTAAGCCTTCTGGGGTGTTAAAATCTGCGCTTCTTGCACTTTTTAAGAAAGTACCGCCACGTTGAATTATATCGGAAACTGAACGAGAGTTAAGTGGGAAAATGTCATCTTTAATCAAGCCTTCATAGCCACGTTCAACACCGTATACGTCCAAATTTTTGTAAATTGCGTATCTAACGATTGCACGTAAACATGCGTTCATACCGGGGGCGTCGCCACCACTTGTCAAAACAGCAATTTTTTTCATATCTATTACCTCTTTAAAAAGATTTTTAATTTTTCACCAAAGTGTTTGGCATATTTATTGTAGGTTTTTGCCCTTTTACATTACAATTTGCAAAAATACCCTACTTATTCATTTTATTACTTTTTAGTAAATTTGTAAAGACTTTAAATAAAATTTTAGTTTATTTTTATATATAGACCACTAAACCGCCGCCCATTTACACCCGTTTTTTAGCCAAAAAACGGGCTAAAACTCACACATGGTCTAATAAACGGATAAAATTTATCAAAAATTAAACTTCGATAAACTGTGCGTTTTCAGGGTCTATGATTGTAGAGATTTCGGCAATGATACCTTTACAATTACGGCACTTATAGTTTGCGTTATAGTTTTTACCGTTTATTTTTAAGTAAACAGGGATATCGCCGGGATAGTTTTCAATAATTTCTAAAATCTGGTCTTGCGCCATTTCGTCAGCGCCGTTTAAAGTGATAACAAAGAATTGTTTTTTAACAGTTTTCTTTTGTTCGTTTTGCATAAACGGAGCGTTGAATTGAACGGGTTTTTGCTCGATTTCGGGCTTATAGGCGGACTTTTCTTCATTGAAAAGTTCAACCTTATCAACGATAATATTTGGTCTTTCGCCGTCACGGACTTGCAATTTACCGCTTATTTCAACGATGGCTTCAAGTTCTAACCTATCCTTAAACTTTTCGTAAACCTTTGGGAACATTACGGCTTCGATTGTGCCGTAAACGTCTTCAACGGTTAAAATTGCCATACTTTGACCGCCTTTTGTGGTCTTTTTTGCAACGTTGCTAATCATACAGCCGATAGTAACCGCTTGACCGTCGGTAACATCGGGATAAACCTTGTTGCCGTCTTCATCTTCTTCATAATTAGCAAGCGCAACGCACGAAAAGTTGTATTTTTTAAACTGTTCTACATGCTCTTCTAAAGGATGCCCGGAGATATAAACACCTAAAACTTCTTTTTCGTGTAAAAGTTTTGTCTTTTTATCGTATTCTTCCACATTAGGATAAACGACTTGCATAGTGGTTTCTTCAAGCATTGTGCCAAACAAACTGATTTGCATGCTGTCTTTTTGTTTTTGAATTGCAACAGCCCTTTCAATCAATTCTTCTGTAACGCAAATGAGTTTTGAACGTGGAATTTTGAATGCGTCAAAAGCCCCAGCGAAAATAAGGTTTTCAACCATACGTTTATTGAGCGATTTTGTATCCACCCTTGACATAAAGTTTTCAAACGAGGTAAAAGGACCGTTTTTAGTGCGCTCTTCAACAATGGAATCCATTGCGCCGTGCCCAACGTTTTTAATAGCGACTAAACCGATTCTTACACACTTATTTTCAACAGAGAAAAACTGTTTACTTTTGTTGATATCTGGCGGTAAAACCTTTATACCCCTTTCCTTTAAGTACATAACGTACTTAGTAATTTCATCGATATTATCGATACGGTTATTGAGTACCGCCGTCAAAAATTCTTGTGGGTAAAGGGCTTTTAAGTAAGCCGTTTGATACGCCAAAACCGCATACGCTGCCGCATGGGACTTGTTGAATGCGTATTTTGCAAAGTCTGCCATTTCGTCAAAAATGTCGGCAGCGACATCTTCAGGAACACCACGTGAAAGTGCGCCTTCGATAATAACATTACCGTTTTCATCCTTTTCACCAAAGATGAATTTTTGGCGTTGACGCTTCATTTCTTCAACGTTCTTTTTACCCATAGCACGCCTTATAATATCCGCTTGACCGAGCGAATAGCCAGCAAGTTTTTGAACGATTGCCATAACTTGCTCTTGATAAATAATTGTGCCGTAGGTAACCTTTAAAATGGACTCTAAAAGCGGATGCTTATAGGTCATAAGTTCCGGGTTGTTTTTGAATTTAACATATTGCGGAATTGCCTTCATTGGACCGGGCCTAAAAAGTGAGATACCAGCGATAATGTCTTCTAAGTTGTTTGGTTTAAGTTCACGCATGAAGCGTTTCATGCCCATAGATTCCAACTGAAAGACGGCGTCCGTATCGCCAAAAGATATAAGGTCAAACGCAACCTTTTCGCCATATCCAATTTTTCTAAAGTCAATTTTTATGCCATAGTCTTCCAAAATATAATCGCAACACTTTTTGACATCGGTAAGCGTTTTAAGTGCCAAAAAGTCCATTTTTAGCATGCCAAGTTGCTCGATTTCTTTCATGTCAAACTGGGTAACGATATCTTCGCCCGAGCGTGCAAGCGGAACATTTTCCTTTATTACCTTGTTACAGATAACAACGCCCGCTGCGTGCATTGATATGTTACGGGGCATGCCTTCAAGTTTCATTGCGATATCGATAACGTTGCGCAAGGTTTCGTCCGTGTCGTAAATATCTTTTAATTCTTTAGAGCCGACATTGACATTTTCTTTTAATTCTAACCCCAAACTTTGGGCAATGGTGTTGCCAAAATCGATAAGTTTTGTAATACGGTTGACTTCGTTAAATGGAATGTTATATACCCTTGCAACGTCTTTTATCGCCGCCTTTGATGCCATTGTACCAAAGGTTACGATTTGCGCAACGTTGTCATAACCGTATTTGCCACGAACGTATTCGATAACTTCTTGTCGTCTTTCCGTACAAAAGTCTACGTCGAAGTCGGGCATTGATACCCTTTCACGGTTTAAAAACCTTTCAAAAATAAGGTCGTACTGAAGGGGTTCTACATCGGTAATACCCATAGAGTAAGCGATAATACTTGATACACCGCTGCCCCTACCTGCGCCAACGGGGATGCCGTGTTCTTTCGCCCAGTTAATGTAGTCCCATACGATAAGGTAATATTCTAAATACCCCATGTAACTGATGGTTTCAAGTTCGTAATCAAACCTTTCCCTTATCTCTGGGGTGATAACATCATAACGTTCATGAAGCCCCTTTTCGGCAATGCCCTTTAAAAATTCGTACGGAGTGGAACCGTCCGCCGGAATGTAGCCGGGCGTTAACGATTTATCCCTTATTGGCTCGCACTTACTGTTTAAATCAAAGATTTCGCCACTACATTTTTCGGCAATTTTAACTGTGTTTTCAATGGCTTCAGGAATTTCCGGGAAAAGTTCAGCCATCTCGTCGCCCGTTTTTAAGTAAAATTCATCAGTTTCAAAACGCATGTGGTTGGGGTCATCAAGTGTGCGTTTTGTGTTTATGCAAAGCATAACTTCTTGAATTTTGGCATCTTCCTTTTTAATGTAATGGGCGTCGTTTGTGGCGACCACGCCAATACCTAATTCTTTAGCGATTTTGATAAGTAATGGGTTTACTTGCTTTTGCTCTTTAATGCCGTGGTCTTGAAGTTCGATATAGTAATCTTCACCGAAAATTTCCTTCATTTCGGCAGCGTGGCGTTTGGCTTCTTCATACCTGCCGGCAAGAAGTAGGCGTGGAAGTTTGCCTGCTAAACAAGCGGAAAGACAAATAATGCCTTCGTGATGGGCCTTTAAACTTTTATAATCGCTTCTTGGTTTATAGTAAAAGCCGTCAACATAAGCATCAGAGTTTAACAAGATCATATTTTTATAACCTTGCTTATTTTTGCAAAGCAAAATTAAATGGTCAAAGTTGCCGTTACCGCTTGTTGCGCCCTTTTCACGCATGTCTTCGCACATGTAAAATTCGCAACCGATAATGGACTTTATGCCCGCTTTTTTTGCTTCTTCGGCAAAGTAAAGGGTGGCAAACATGTTGCCGTGGTCGGTTATGGCAATGGCTTTTTGTCCAATTTCTTTTAAGCGTGGAAAGATTTTTTCAACCTTGCAAGCGCCGTCTAAAATGCTATATTCGGTATGAACATGTAAATGTACAAAGTCGGTCATAACAGCCCCCTTTTTAAATCTTTTATATGGTTTATTTTGGTTTGAATTTTAAATAAATGCCTTAAAATTTAACCAAAAAGTGTGTTAATTTTAATGATTTTTTTGCTAAAAAGTGGGGCTATAAGCCCGTTATCGCCACTTTTTAGTTTTTAGTCCATAAGTTGGATGATAATATTATTTGGGACATAAAGATATTGCTCTTTAATTTTTACCGTACTATCTGTGATATCTAAATATTTAAGAATTGGTGGAAGTTTATCTTTAAAGTCCACATTAAAATCTGTACCAAAAGCGTGCTTATATTCTTTTAAGTCTATGCCAAAACTTGTCCTTAAATTGAGCATTACATATTCAAATTTTGCCTCGTCCCCTTCAATTTGCTCGCTGAAAATTTCGGCGTACTTATCGTTTAAAAGACAATGCACATACTCATCGATTTTTTCAGTGTTGGTAAAACGCCTACCATCGATAAAAGAAGATGCAGAAACGCCAAAACCGATGTATTCACCACGCTTCCAATAATTTAAATTGTGGCGAGAATAAAAGCCGTCTTTACAAAAGTTTGAAACTTCATAACGGTTTATTCCCCTTTCCTTTAAATAGTTTACTGTAAAGTCGTAATAATCTGTAACAGTATCTTCATCTGGTAGGTCGCCGTTTAGATATTTTGAATACATAGGCGTACCATCTTCTGGTTTTAAGGCGTAACACGATATGTGGCTTGCACCGCTTTCAATGGCTAAATCAAGGGTGTTTTTAACGTTTTCAAGCGTTTGGTCGGGAAGCCCAATCATGACATCAACGCTAAAATTATACCCTTTAAGCATTTTGGTTGCTACCTTAAAATCTTCAACCGTGTGTATACGGTTTAAACTTCTTAAAAGTGCATCGTCGGCAGTTTGTAAACCCAAACTAAACCTATTTATGCCGGCTTCTTTATAAATGCGAAGTTTGTTTTTATCGATTGTGCCGGGGTTTACTTCTAAAGTAATTTCAGCATTTTCGCTTAAATTAAAGTGCTTTTTTATAAGGCGCATGCAACCTAAAATATATTTTGCATCGACAAATGACGGTGTACCACCGCCAAAATAAACCGTGTCAAAAGTCTTGTTTTTTAAAACCATTGAACGGCTTTTCATTTCCTTATACATGCAAGCAAAGTAAATTTCTGCCTTGCCTATTTCTTGCGGATATGAGGCAAAATCACAATAAGTGCATTTGTGCTTGCAAAAAGGAACATGTATATAAATACCAGCCATTTTTTTACCTTTTATTTTTTAAAATTAGTCGTTTTCAGGCTTATAGCCCCACTTTTTGATTATTCGCTGTCGATTTTCAAAATTGACATAAAGGCTTCAGAAGGTATTTCTACTGTGCCGAGTCTACGCATTTTCTTTTTACCTTCTTTCTGCTTTTCAAGTAATTTTTTCTTACGTGTGATATCACCGCCATAGCATTTTGCCAAAACGTCTTTACGAAGCGCCTTAACCGTTTCACGTGCGATGATTTTGCCACCGATTGCCGCCTGAATAGGAATTTCAAACATTTGACGTGGAATAACTTCTTTCAACCTTTCGGCAATCGCCCTACCCCTTGCGTAAGCCTTTTCACGATGGACAATGATTGCAAGGGCGTCGCAGATATCGCCGTTTAGGTACATATCAAGTTTTACAAGGTCGCTTTTTTCGTAACCTTTAAGTTCGTAATCAAAGGAAGCATAGCCCCTTGTCCTTGACTTTAAGCCGTCAAAAAAGTCGAAAATAACTTCGTTAAGCGGAAGTTTATATAAAAGCCTTACACGCTTGCTGTCGATGTAAGTCATATCCATAAACACACCACGTTTTTCCTGACAAAGGTCCATAATAGGCCCAACATAGTCGGGTGGCGTGTAGATATTTGCTTCGATAATAGGCTCTTCCATATAGTCGATTTTGTCTATGTCTGGAAGTTTAGAAGGGTTTTCAACAAGCACCATTGTGCCGTCCGTTTTATACACCCTATAAGATACGCTTGGTGCGGTGGTAATAATTTCAAGGTCAAATTCACGCTCTATCCTTTGCTGGACGATTTCCATGTGAAGTAGCCCCAAAAAGCCACACCTAAACCCAAAGCCGAGCGCCATTGAATTTTCCGCCTCAAAGGTAAGCGAAGCATCGTTTAACTTCAACTTTGCGATAGCATCTTTTAAGTCGTTGAATTTAGAGCCGTCAAGCGGATACACACCAGAAAACACCACAGGAAGGGCTTCTTTATAACCGGGAAGTGGCTCGCTTGTGGGGTTTGTCGCATCGGTAATTGTATCACCAACACGAGTATCTTGCACCGTCTTTATGCTTGCTGCAATGTAACCAACTTCGCCAGCGCAAAGTTTTGTGCGTGGTGTAAGGTTTGGGCTGAATGTGCCAACTTCAGTTACTTCAAAAACCTTGTCCGACATAAAGGTCTTGATTTTTGAACCAACTTTAACAGTGCCGTCTTTTATCCTTACAAAACAAATTACGCCCTTAAAGTTGTCGTAATAAGAGTCAAATATAAGTGCTTTAAGGGGTGCATCGTCATCGCCTTCCGGTGCTGGAAGGTCGGTAACGATTCTTTCCAAAACATCTTCAATATTGATACCGCTTTTTGCTGAAATTAGCGGGGCGTTTTGACAGTCTAAACCGATAGTTTCTTCAATCTCTTCTTTAGTGCCGTCAATATCTGCAGACGCAAGGTCGATTTTGTTGATTACCGGCATAATTTCAAGGTTGTTGTCAAGTGCCAAGTAAACGTTTGCAAGCGTTTGCGCCTGAACGCCTTGCGAAGCATCTACCACCAAAACTGCACCTTCGCACGCCGCAAGTGAACGTGAAACTTCGTAAGAAAAGTCAACGTGTCCCGGTGTGTCTATTAAGTTGAAAATGTATTCTTCACCGTCTTTTGCAGTATAGTACATCCTTACCGGCGTAAGTTTTATGGTGATACCACGCTCTTTTTCCAAGTCCATTGAGTCCAAAAGTTGGTTTTCCATATCCCTTTCAGAAACTTGACCGGTCATTTCTAAAAGCCTGTCGGCTAAGGTGGACTTGCCGTGGTCTATGTGCGCAATGATACAAAAGTTGCGGATGTTTTTCTTTACGGTTTTTGACATATTACCCCATTCTCGCTTTTTTAGTTAAACCCTTAACCAAAAAAACTTAACGTTGTTTTTTAATTTTCGCCTTTTTCTATTTTCGTAAAACGCTTTTAACAAAACGCTTTCGCAAAACGCTTTCGCAAAACATTTTTAATAAAACGCTTTAAAAAACCATTTTGAAAAAAGGCACGGGCGGAATAAAATAGTTATACGCCCCGATTTTACCATTTTAAATTTTGTGTAAAATAAGTATAATATATTTTTATAAGATTATCAACTTATTTTTTACTTCAATTTATGTTATAACTTATATTTTTTATCAAGTTAAATTAAGTAAAATATGACTGATTGAAAAAATGGTGTGATTTTGTTATGGAAATTTTAAGGGTAAATAAAAATTGTGTAAATTGCCCTGCACCGAGCAAAAAAACTTGCCTTAAAAAGGGCTTTTTATTATAATTAAATTAGAAAAAACAAATATGATAAAAATTTTTTGGAAGGCGTAAAAATGAAATCACGTTTAACAAAGGAAAGTTGGGTTTTAACCAAACCTATCACTCACCGTGGACTTTGGGAAGAAGGTATCCCTGAAAATTCTATGTCCGCATACGAAAATTCTATAAAGCATGGCTATCCCATTGAAATGGATGTGCAGATGTCGGTTGACGGCGAACTTTTTTGCTTTCACGATGACAACCTTAAGCGCATGACGGGTGTGGATAAAGACATACGTACCCTTACGGCGGAAGAGATTAAGCAACTTAAAATTGGCGATGAACATATCCCCACCTTTAGACAATTTTTAGATTTTATAAACGGTCAAGTGCCAATTTTGGTTGAAATAAAACAACAAATAAATAAGGGTGTAGAGCAAAAAGTTGTTGACCACTTAAAAGATTATAAAGGCGAATTTGCCGTACAATCTTTTGACCCGTTTATCATGATGAAGATTAAAAAACTTGCCCCACACTTTGTGCGTGGACAGTTGGGTGTAAACAGCGATAAAAAAGGACTTAAATGGCGTGTTGTAAGAAATTTATACTTTAACTTTATTGTAAGACCTGACTTTGTGCATTACTGCGTAAACAACTTGCCCATAACAAAAAAAGTAACAAACGGTTTACCGCTTATGGTATGGACGGTGGATAGTCAAGAAGATTTAAATATCGCAAAACAATACGCACAAAACTTTGTGTTTGAAAAAATAAGAGTTTAACTTAATAAAAAACCTACGCTTTTTATTGGCGTAGGTTTTCTTTTTTTGTCTAAAAAGCCTTGATAACGGGCTTATAGGCGGACTTTTTTAATTTTTACCTATCGTATCCAAAAAGGCTTGTTGCACTTTTTCATTGATATCTTTTATAAACTTAGGATCGACTTTTAACATTCTGTCATAAGTATATAAGCCGTTTATCTCGTCTTCAACATCGCTTACTTGAGTGTAACAAGTTGAGCCTAAGCCTTGCTTTTTAATCATGGGGATAACCTGATTTAAATATAAATCTTGCAAGGCTTGTTGGAATTTTTCCCTTGTTTTACAAAACTTATAACCAAACTTTTTCTTTGAAGTGGTATGCCCTTTTACAAGGTAAGCATAACCGCCAAATTCTGTAAGACAAAGCACCCTTTTGCCGTCATTTTTAAGTTTTAGCTTTCTAAAATAAATGTGCTTACTGTTTACGTCGCTTACGCCCATATCTTGCCAACCGCTTGCGTGGTCGAAAAGCCTTGTGCTGTCAAGTTTTAAAAGTTCGTTATAATTTTCAACCGCATCAAACTGCCCCCAAGCCTCGTTAAACGGCGTGTATAAAAAGAGCGAAGTAACGTTGAAAAGTTGGGCTATAAGCCGATTAGCCTCATATTTATATTGATTTCTCGACTGCAAATTCGCCCTGCCCATCGCCTTATAATTGTGGTCGTTTATCCTTAAATTAAAAAATGGACAAAGCATTATCCTTAATGGGTTATACGGTGCGCCACCGTTTATCATATCCTGAAAAACAACCATACCTAAAACATCGCAATAATAGTACCAAAGCATGGGCTCGATTTTAATATGCTTTCTTAACATATTAAAGCCCATATTTTTTAAAGAAAGTATCTCTTTAAACATATCTTCGTTTGTTTTAGGGGTGTAAATTCCGCCAAAGTAGTAGCCTTGATCCAAAAGTCCGTTTAAAAAAACAGGCTTGTTGTTGATTGCAAAGTACCACCTATCGCCCACCTTGATTTTGGAAAATTTTCTTACACCAAAATAGCTTTTTACCCTATCTTTATCGTAATTAAACACTACGCCGTAAAGTTCTGGACTTTCTGGCGACCATGTTTTTAGCGTGGATATATCCACTTCTATTTTGTCAAAACCGCTTGCCGAAATAACTTCATTTTGGTCGATAATCGACATATAG
Source organism: uncultured Clostridia bacterium (assembly GCA_944363645.1). Taxonomy (GTDB): domain Bacteria; phylum Bacillota; class Clostridia; order Christensenellales; family Borkfalkiaceae; genus UBA4636. The sequence continues at coordinate 66,171 of CALVUR010000003.1, forward strand.
ACGGGTTTTTGCGTGTTTGTGGTCGACAATTTAACGGTTAAAATTTTGTTGTCAAAATCAATGTAATACTTAAAATCTTTAATGTAATCAACGGGCACACTTTCCAAAAAAACCGACTGCCAAATACCGCTTGTTGCCGTGTACCAAATACCGCCACGCTTATATTTTTGCTTGCCACGACCGTAAACATCGCTGTCAGCGTCGTCTTTTACAACCATGTATAAAACATTTTCGCCATCTAAAATGTTTGTAAGCTCAACCGAAAACGCCGTATAGCCATCAAAATTTTCGTGTAAAAGTTCGCCGTTTAGATACACCTTGCACGTTTGGTCGCACGCCCCAACATTTAAAATTACCCTACCTTGATTGAAACCTTTTGGCAGTGTAAATATCTTTTTAAGGTGCAAAAATTGGTTTTTGTCAAGTTGGCGTTTGACGGTGGAAAAATCACTTTCTGGCGAATATGGTACAACGATTGTGCCGTCAAAATTTTCACAAAATTGCTCGTCAAGTCTAAAAGCGTAAAGCCACTCTCCGTTAAGATTTATATAACTTTCACGCTGTTTTTGTGGACGTGGGTATTCGCTTAAAACGCCCGTTTTATCAAATTGCGGTTTTATAATCATGTTACACCACTTAAAAACTTAATAAAATAATTTTAACATTTTAAATAGATAAAATCAATACTTTTAAAAAATTGCCCAAAACATTTTAATTTGCCGTAATTTTTTCCGCCGTCCATAAAAATTAAAAAAACCTTCCCCCACAAAATCATATCCCTAAACCGAAAAGACAACCAAAAAGCCAACAAAAAACGGCAAAAAAGTCGCTTAAAAAATTACCAATATAAAGATAATATAACAACTTAAAAAAGCGTGCGTAATCAATATATAATTAAAAATTCAATCTTTAAAAACGCCCATATAATGTGGAAAAACGGAAAATATTTACACATTGTAAAAATTTGTAAAGATTTGTGCAAAATTGAAAAAAAACTTAAAAAAGTCCAAACGAAAGAGCGCAAAAAATTGTATATAGAGTAAAAGAAGCAAAACTGCTTAAAATTAAATAAATTGCGAGGTTAACAATATGAAAAAGATTATCACAATTATGCTTGCTTTAGTTATGACATTAGGTCTTGTACTTTCCGTTAGCGCATGTAGTCCAAGCGAAGAAGGCGTAAAAGTTATGACCGTTGAGCTTAACCCACAAGTGGAATTTATTTTAGACAGTAACGACAAAGTTGTTTCAGTAAATGCGATTAACGACGAAGGCAACTATGTTATAGCAAAAGCACAATTTGTTGGAATGAGTGCTGACGAAGCATTAAACGCATTTTTAAAAATTTCAGTTGAAGACGGATTTTTACTTGAAGGCGAAATAAATGCCGGCGAAAACAATGTTACGATAAGCATTACCGGCGAAGATGCACAAAAAGTTTATGAAGAAGTTACCCAAAAGGCAAAAGAATTTATTGAAAGCCTTGATATGGTTGACGTAACTGTTGAATTTAACTTTGAACCAATCACCAAAGAAGACATTGAAGCCCTTGTTGCTGACTGTATGAGAGAGTTGAATGTTGAAGAGATTAAGGCAAAAACACAAGCAGAACTTATCAAACTTTTGGAAGCATCAAGAAAGCAAACTGAAGACTTATTAAGCCAAGAATTAAAAGATTATTATTACGCAGAACGTGCTTTACAAATTAGAAAGGCTAAACTTGATGCTTACATTGAAGCAATTAAAGCACAAGATAACATCGGTATCGTATCAGCAACACTTACCGCCGCACAAGAACAACTTGACAATTTGGTAACCATGATATCTTCATACAAAGAAGAATACAAACAAAAATTCCTTGACACAACAAGCGAATATTACCAAAAGATGCAAGAAGTTGTTTTGGCAAAAAAGGAACTTTTAAAAGCAAGGCTTGAAAACGCAACTACTGAAGTTATCACCGCTTTAGAAAGTGCTTACGAACTTGCTGTTGCAACAATCAACAGCGCAAAGGAATTTGCTAAAGCACAAGTCGAAGTTATTGATACCGCTATCAACGAAGCATATGCAAAAGTTACAGGCGCAATCGATACAATCATCGAAACATTAAATGTTGTTGTTGAAGATTTAGACAAAATTGTAAGCGAAGCAATCGCTCAAACCGAAGCCAACTTTGAAAGTGCTTTCGCAAAAGAAAACGGTGCTTACATTGAAAACAACTATTGGAATGAATTAGATCCTGAAAAGGCATAATAAAAAAACTTCCATTATATTTTGATCACACGTGCTATGCCCACTATAAATTACCTTGCTTTGCTTTTTGTAAAGCAAGGTTTTTTATTTAACTTTCACCGTTTTTTGCCTTTTTTAAGCGACCATGTGTGAGTTTTGTGGGCTTTTTGCCCTTTTAAGTCGCACCAAAATCTATCCCCTTTTTCGCCCCTTTTTGCCCTTTTTTAAATTTAATTCCCATTAAAAACTAACACCCACCCATTTTACACACAAGTAAGGTACAAAAAAATACTTCCCATATATAGTTATTTAAATAAATAAATTACCTTAAAAGCGTTTGCAATAATGCAAAAAGTGTGCTATAATTACAAACAAGTGTTTGTGATACAAAAATAATTTTAAAAAAGAAGACATAAAAAATGAAACTTTCAAGAAAACTTTTTATTTTAACTTTAATAATGACGGCGTTGACCTGTTTGATTTTTGCATTTACGGGCTGTAAAACTGCGAGTTTGGCACGTAAACTTGACATGCCACAAAATGTTGAGGTTGAGATTTGGCATAGACCTGCCGGCACAACCTATATGGCAATTTGGGACGGCGTTGAAGGTGCAACAGGTTATGAAGTTTCTGTTGAAGGCGACACTTTTGAAGTAAAAGATGCCAAAGCCGACATCACAGAATATGTAACCGCTGGCATTTATTCTTATGTATACGTTACCGCACTTGGCGACGGCGTTAAGACGGCGGATTCAAATGTGAACAAAGCCATTTGCCGTATTGAAAACGTTTCAAACGTCCTTGTTTATAAGGAATCGGAAGATAAAACGCACTACTCGGTTGCAAGTTTCGCCCCTGAAAAGCAAATGCTTGCCGGAAGAATTGTTATCCCCGATTATCACAACGGCTTGCCGGTAACCGCCATTGAAGAAAGCGCATTTTTTGACCAGACAGCAGGGAACCCTAACCCAGCAACGGGCGCAAACTGCAATAACGTTACTTCAAGTTTTAGATTCCCTAAATATTTAGACACCATTGGTGCGTATGCCTTTGCTTACTGCACAATCGTAAAGGACTTTAAGCTTCCTGATACCGTTACAACCATTGGCGAAGGTGCATTTTTCAACTGCATGCGTCTTACCACCGCTAACATTAAAAATGTTAATGTAATTGAAGCGGCTACATTTTATGAATGCACTGCCCTTTCAACAATTACGCTTAGCGACAACATTGAAAAAATTGGCGTGGACGCATTTAAAAACACAGCCTTACTAAACCAAAGCGGTTCAAGCGATGTTGTTTTAAACGACACAATTTTGCTTGAAGTTACCGATAAGGAAATTACCGAATACACCGTTAGCGACAGCATTAAATACATTTCAAGTTCTGCCTTTGCTAACTGCGCAAAACTTGTAAATGTTACCATCCCCGACACAGTTAAAATTGTTGGCGATTATACGTTTAGTGGTTGTGCAATGCTTGAAACAATTACCGTGCCAAGCGCAACAACCAAAATCCCAGCCTTTACTTTTGCTTCATGCGAAGCACTTAAAAATGTAACCTTGCCAAATGGCATCACATCAATCGGTCAGCAAGCATTTTATAACTGCCCCATGCTTACCGAAATCACCTTGCCAGAAACACTTACTCAACTTGAATTAGGTGCTTTTGCGCAATCAGGTTTAATCAGTGTAAACATCCCAGCAAGTGTTGAAGTTGTTGGTCAACAAGCATTTTTCGCTTGTCCTGAACTTACACAAGTAACTTTGAATAACGGCACGAAAGAAATCGCTTTGGGCGCATTTGCAAGATGTGCAAAACTTGAACAGATTGAGATACCGGGAAGCGTTGAAACGATCGGTCAAGAAGCCTTTTCTTCTTGCGGGGCATTACACACCGTAAAACTTAACGAAGGTTTAAAGACCATTGGTGTAATGGCTTTTGCGTACGCAACAAAACTTAATAACCTTGTCATCCCCGAAGGCGTTGAAACAATAGGTTATGGCGTTTTAGGTTTGGCTGAAAGCGTACAATATGTAATCATACCAAAATCTGTAAAGACAATCGATGCCGAAGCATTTATTTTAGTCGGTACAACAAGTACTAAATTTTTGTATGCTGGCACATACGATGACCTTGCAAACGTTTCTTATGTAAACAGCGACGGCACGCCGGCAACCGCCATAAAAGATGTAACATTTTATATTTACAGCGAAACAATGCCAACCGAATCTGGACTTTATTGGCACTTTGTTGATGGCGTACCAACAAGTTGGTAATTAAATAACAAAAAAAATTCCGTAAGCGATGTGCTTACGGATTTTTTTATGCGTTTTCGGGCTTATAGCCCCACTTTTATTTATTTTTGCGTTTGTCTATGATGGTTTTATTGTTTGCAATTAAACACCTTATTTTGTCCATATCTTGCTTTGATTGGTCAAATTTACTGACCAAAAAAACAAGTGCTCTTGTGGGATATAAAAGCAACAAATTATCCTTTTCAACAATCTTTGGGAATGTGTTATACTTGAAATTATATTCTTCAATATAAACATTGTAACTATAACCTTTTACGTTTACATGATCATCTTCAAAAGTGTATTCTACAGTGTAGGCTTTTTTGACGATCTTTTTTATTCTTACATTAAGTAAAATAACGCTTACAAAAAATATAAGCCCCACCGCACCCAAAAGTTTAGTTATGATATTTATTGTTTCATAAAGGGAACTATCTAAATTTAAAAAAGCCCCCATAACATCGGCAAAAAACACGCCCAAACAGATTGCTAATAAACACCCACCCAAAATGCCCAAAACCATTAAACTGGTTTTATAATGGGCACCCAAAGTTTTTTTATCATAATTAACCTTAATTCGAACCATAAATTAAACACATCCCCCAACGAGTTTAGTGCGCTTTGATAAAAGCGAAAGTAAATTTTTAATATCTTCAGGGTTGTTTTCGTCTTTTATTACCAAAAAATAATTTAATTTTTTCTTTAAATAAATTATTAAGGCTTTGTTTTTGTTTACCACTTTTTTAATCTGTAAGTAATATATTTTTTGCGAAAAAGTATTGCCGTTATGGAGAGTTACATCCACTTGAAAATGGTAATCATAAAAGGTGTAAACAATATTTATTGGACCTTTAAAAGATTTTGCCCTTCTTACAATAGCAATGATGATAAGCATAATCATAACTAAAACAAAAAGCGCCACTAAATAAATAATTGGAAAAAGTATTTCTTTTATATCAAAACCTGTCTCACTTAAACAAATGTTTAAAATTATACTAACAACTAAAATTAAGTATAAGAAAATCGGCAAAAGTCTTAGTGCAAGGCTTTTATAATAGTAAGAATTTGTATTTTGTTTTGTTAGTGTAGTTTTTATTGTAATCATATTCCACCAAAAAAATCAAAATAATTAAAAGGGACTTTTATTGGTTTACCAAAAAAAGTCGCCGTTTTTAACACATGGTATGCATTAAATTATAAAAGTTGATCCATCCTATCTCTTTCGCTTAATGCGTCATAATTGTTGTTGCCGGATGGTGCCAAGTTGATTTGATATGAAGCCAAACAACTTACACGTTTCATTGAATAGATAATTCTGTATTGCTTTACACCTGCTTCAACTAAGGCTTCTAATGCGCCCAAGCAGTCTTCAACGTAGTTATATCTTGCGTCTTCTTTACCCTTTTTACCACGGAAAAAGATGTCGCATGTACCAAAAACAGGTTCGGTTGGCCGAATGGCTGCAACCTGCTTTAAATTTTTAAGCATTTCTACCTTTGATTCGCCTTGCTTTGGAACTTCAATACTTATCGATACCTTTGTGATATCGCTTATCTTGATTTCGTCTTTTTGGTTTACAACGACCTTACCGCTGTCAATAGAGATAACAGGACCTGGTTTAACGGGGTTGCCGGTGATAACTGACGGAATTAAGATTGCGAAAATGAGCGCAAAAAAGATACAGAAAATGCCCATTGACGACAATAATTGATTGCCCGATAAAAAGCAAGCAAGCGCACCGCCACCAGCGATAACAAGTAATAAACTGTAAAGAGTCATGTATTTGATTCTTTTTGATTTGTTAAATCTTATATTGGGGTAAAATTCTTTCATAACGTTTCCTTATTTATTTTTTATCCCCTATATTTTATTACAATTCATTTATTATGTCAACCCTTTTTATAATAACTATACTTTTCGCATTAAACTATTGACTATTTTTCATTAAATTATCCTTTATTAAATAAGGGGCGCAAAAAGATTAAACAAACTTTCAACCACCCTACTTTCTTTAACCTTGTAATTTTGTATGGGTGCACATTGGCTTTTTATATGCTCAAAATCTTTCAAAAGTGGGGCTATAAGCCCGTTATCGGCGGAAAGTAACAAACTTTCAGTGGCGTATCTTCCGCTTCGCATATCAAAATTTGCCGAGCCAAAGATGGCAAAAACATCGTCTAAAATTAAAAATTTAGAATGCAAAAACTGTTTATCATAAAGAAAAACTTCCACGCCGTACCTATTTAATTTTTTACCAAAATGGCACGACAATTTGTCAAGTTTAGACTTATTTAACGCAGGAATTATAATGGTAACTTTTACCCCACGCAAAACGCACCTTTTAATTTCGGTAAAAAGATTTTGGCTTACCGACAAATAGGGCGTAACAATTTTTACACTTTTTTTGCTTTTATTGATAAAGTTTATAAAAATTTCTTCTACGTTTGCCTTATTAGGGGCTAAAAGGGGTAAATTTGTTAAACCATCTTTAACCGCCATTAAAGGTTTGTCCCACAAGGGATAAAAGGCGTTTAAATAATTTTGCCCAACAAGTTTTACCGCACAATTTTTATCTTCATACAAACTTTTATCATCGATATTTGCACTTGATAAATAGCAAATCTTTTTGTCCACAATAAAGACTTTAGCGTGCGTGCGCAAGTTGTCTTTTAAAAGTAAAAACGCAAAGGGCTTGTTTTTTACAATTATATTTGCGCCCCTTTTTTTAAGTGCTAAAAAGCCTTCATCCTTTAAAATATCACCGCTACCGTAATAATCAACCGCAATATTCAATGACATACCCCTGTCTATTAACTCAAAAAGTTTGCACATTAAAATTTGACTTGCTTTGCCGATTGAAATGATATAACTGAAGATATAAACGCTTTCTTTTGCGCAACTTATTTCCTTTATAAGATCATCAAAAAAGGATTTGCCATTATCAAAATAAAAAGTGCTTTCTTTTTGCAAAAAAGCCCGATAATCGACCCATAGGGGCACTTTTATGCTTGATTTACAATTTTTATTGTGCGATAAATACGCCCAGATTAAGATTGCAAAACCGCCAAAGGGTATCAAAAAAATTATAAGCGTCAAAAGTAGTTTTGACTGCATGGTGGTATTAGATATAAAGATAATAAAAAGCGAGATTAACAATAAAAACCCATAACACACCCCGCCCAACGCACGACAAAGAAGGTAAAGAAGAGCGCCAATTGAAAATATTAACAAAAGTGTGTTTATAGATATAAAAACCATTTTTAAATTGCGTGAATTTTTTAATGTCATTTACCTACCTCTATAATTTGATTTACACTTTTATATTGGTCCTTGCGAAGAAAAACTTCACGCCTTACACCATTTTTTGTTATTACCAAATACCCTTCACTTTCAAAACCGTCTTTACCGACCTGTAAAATGTTATATTCCCCTAAACCTAAATGCTCATTAAAAACGGTTGTTGTTTCAAATGGTATTTGCTTTTTTATAACCGACTTACGACTTATTTGATAGTCCATTTTTTGCCCATAAATTTGAAAGGTAATGCCGTTTGAAAAGACCTTTGAAACAATTAGTACAGGCGCATTTAAGGTGTTTTTAAAGACGAGATCGGCATAGCCAAAACTTACCATTGCATCAAAAGACTTTTCAACATAACTTACGCTTAAACTGTGCTGATTGTGGCAAATTGTAGTAAGCCCTGAAAGCAAAACAGCGTTATATAATGTGGTGGAAACTTGGCACACACCCCCGCCAAAGCCCAAATCGAACTTGCCGTCCACTATCACCTTTGACGGCATATAACCCTTTTCTTCAGTGCGCTCACCCACCACGTTGTTAAAGGAAAACTCTTCATCAGGGTACAACGTTATGTTGTTTATCTTTGATGCCGAAAGGCAAATATTATGAACTCTGTTTGTGTCGTCCATGTTAAAATAGGTTGTAAAACTTGCACGCAAGTTATCTAAGCCGACAAGGTCATTTTTTAAAACTTTTGGGTAAAGCGTTTGATATTTTGCCACGACAGAACCGCCACCGGCGGACAAACTTAACATAATGTCGTTGTACAAATCACGCTCACATAAAGAATACCCGTTGCTTTCTTCAATAATCTTCACCTTGTTTTGGTCGTAAAAAAGCCTTGCGTCTTGTGGCTTAAGATAGGTTTCATTTTTTACCATTTTTATAAAATTATCAATGCCGTAAAAGATACCTTCGCCGTACACAAAATCAAGTTGAGATTTATATATATAATAATTTTTTTGGCGTGCGTAAACGGTGATATAGGGCGCTTCAACCTTTTTAAATGCGCAAAGGTTTATAAGTAAGACCGCACCAGCCACCAAACACAAAAATTTTAAAAAACGCTTCATTATACTTTTAGTTTGCTTTATATTTTTTGTTTTATGTAATTTTAAATATATAAAAAAGGCGTGCCCAAAAGGCACGCCTTTTATTTTAAAATCATCTTATTTTTAACCAAGTTTTCGCTAAAAAGTGGAGATAACGGGCTTATAGGCGGACTTTTTAAAATTTTGACAAATTTTTTAAGCCCTTTAAAATTAAATATTTTTACAAACTTTTACCCTTTTTAATTTAAATTTTAACCCTTTTTAAAGCCAAAATTTAATTAGTTTACAGGAAGTTTTACAACAAAGATTGTGCCACCGCCATCGTTATCTTGAACGCTTACACTGCCGTTATGGGCTTGTACAATACGCTTTACAAGTGTAAGACCTAAGCCGTTGCCTTCTTTACTATGCGAGTTGTCTTCCTGATAAAATTTATCGAAAATGTGAAATTTAGCATCGTTAGAAATGCCAACGCCTTTATCGGCGATTGAAAAGACAATGCTGTCATCTTGCTTAACCAAATTGAGTGTAATAACTTGATTGTTGGGGCTAAATTTAATTGCGTTGTCGATAAGGTTCGCCCACACCCTAAACAATAAACTTTCATTACCGCAGTAGTAGATTTCGTCTAAATTAGCATCAAAGTCCAAGTTTTTGGCTTCCCACTTGGTTTCAAGTGCAACGACCGCTTGACGAATTTGCTCATCTAAACAATACCTTTCGTTTTTGGTGCTGATACTTTGGTTTTCGATTTTAGAAAGAAGTAAAATTTCGCCGATAAGCCGTGAAAGCCTTTTGGTGCTGAACAAAATTTTATCAATGTATTCACGTGTTTCTGCCGACTGGTTTTCCGCCTGCAAAAGTGTTGCGTAGCCTTCGATTGAAGAAATGGGCGTTTTAAACTCATGGGAAACGTTTGCGACAAAGTCCGATTGAAGTAGTTCTGTTGAGCGAAGTTCTTTAACCATGATGTTAAAAGCGTTATACGACTTTTTGATTTCGTCGATTTTGCTGTTTGTTGCAAGTTGAATTGCAAAGTCGCCTTTTGAAACTTCGGTCATCGCAGACTGCAGTTTGAGTAGTGGCGATACAACAAACCTGCGCATTATGTAGTAAGTAACAAAACTTGAAACGGCACTTATCAAAATTATCCAAACAAGTTCCGGGACTTTAATTTCTTGTTCCCAAAACCAATTCATTACAACGTTTAGACCGCCAAGCGCAATGATTAGCGCAACCATTGACAAAATACCGATAAGCAAAATTACCGTATGAAGTTTAATGGGCTTTTTGCCGACCATAACTATTTTGGCTTCCTTTTTAATTTTGTTTTCTTTCTTCATGTTTTCACCTACTGATTTTTGCCCTTTACAAGTTTATAGCCTACGCCACGAATGGTAACTATTTCAAAATCTTTGCAATCACGAAAACGCTCACGCAGTCTGCCGACATGGACTTCGACAGAGTGCGGATCGGTATCCGTTTCGTACCCCCAGACTTCATCCATAATTTGTTGCTTTGTAAAGATTTTGCCGGGGTATGAGGCAAGTTTATATAAAATTAAAAATTCCTTTTGCGGAAGGATAAATTCTTCATCGCCATCTTTGACGGTAAACGATTCAGCAAAAAGTTCAATTTTGCCAACCACTTGCTTTTTTTCGCTAATCATTTTTGCACGGCGAAGAAGTGCAGAAACCCTTAAAAGCATTTCGTTTACATCAACGGGCTTTTTAAGATAATCATCAGCACCGACAACAAAGCCTTCACGCATGTCGGCAAAGGTGTCTTTTGCGGTAATTAAAATAACGGGCGTTTGATTATCTGCTTCACGCAAAAATTTAACAAATTCATAGCCGTCCATAACGGGCATCATGATATCGCTAATTATTATATCAATGAATTGAGATTCTGTAATAAAAAGGGCTTCTTTGCCGTTGCAAGCGGTAAAGACCATATACCCATTTTTTTCCAAAACCCTTTTAAATAAATTTCTTAATTCAACGTCGTCTTCGACAATTAAAACTTTAAACATAACTACCCCTTAAAATTTATGGTGTAATAAAACTTGGAAGCGACAAAGTAAAGTCATAACCGAATAAATATGTCATCGAAAGCGCATTTTCGCCTTCTAAAACAACAAGTCTATTAAGTTTTTGATTTTTTACAAAAACTTGCAGTTTTGCATCTGTGGTAAAGCCAAAAAGTGGGGCTATAGGTAGATTATCGCCACTTTTTAACTTAAATTTAAGCGAGTTATCAACCCTTTTTACCGACCTTAAATCACTTTTATCTATATCAATTTTGATAAAGTTTGGAAAAACACTAAAAACATCTACTCTATCATTGTTTTCAGTAATTTCACCATTTATTACTGTATACAAAACATCTTTGTAAAAGTAGTTTTCGCTTTCAAAATCGGTGTAATAATATAAAAGTCTGCCGTCAAAAAAGTATTTGCGGATAAACACATAATTTTTGCCTTTATATTGTGCCGTAACCTTTATATTGCTTTCCTGATTGTAAATTTCAATAACGCTTTCAATTTGATTTTTTATCTTGTTTGCGTAATTTATCGGCATAACTATTGCCAAAATTATGGTAACAACTGACAAAATTACGCACATACCTATAAGCAAAAACTTGCGATTAACGGGCTTATAGGCGGATTTTTGCACATTTTGGTCTTTTTCTTTTTCACCATCCACCTTAAAATTTTCACCGTCTGACAAATTAGTTTTCTCGTCAAATAATTCCGCAACAGTGGTGTTTAAGGTTTTTGCGATAAGCGGAAAAAGTGAAACGTCCGGAAGCCCAACGCCACGTTCCCACTTAGAAACCGCTTGATAACTGACATGCAAAATATCGCCGAGTTGTTTTTGCGTTAACCCGGCTTGTATGCGAAGTTGTTTAATTTTTTCGCCTACACTTTTCATAGTTATATTGTAACATACAATTTGCAATACTTCCACACTTTTTATAAAAAAATAACACACATTAGACAACTAAACCAAAAGTTTAGTTTGTTTTTTAATAAATTACTTGAAATTAGCCGTTATTTATAATAAAATATCATTGTAACTAACTTTTTACGAGGCGATAAAATGAAAAGATTTTTATCATTTTTAATAATTATAATGATATTTTTTACGGGGTGTAGCGCCGTCGGTAACGCAACAATGGATGATGCTGTCAAACCAAGCGGTGAGGCACATGCAAACGAAGTTGATGCAATCATAAAAAATATCAATTTTAACGACTTAAAGGGCTACAACTTAAATTTTATAGTTGGTGAAAACAAACAAGCGTTTGGTTTTAGCGCAACAATAAAATCTTCTAATATCGCAGTAAACATCACTGATGGTGGTGAAAAACTTATCACGGGGGCGACCGTTGACGAGATAAACGCCCAATATTTAGACCTTGTAAATAGTGGTGAGTTTAGCGGTAATTTAAGCGGAATTTTGCTTTCATCCCCCACCACGTTATTTGATTTTAGTCAAGAAAATTTGAGATCTTTTTATAAAAATCTTTCGCCAGAAGTTTATTATTTAGACATTTATGAAAATAGGGTAAAAGACGCCCTACCCATATTAAGCAATCAATTTTTAGTAATCGAAGATGTTTTAAATTTAAAAGTTACTCTTTTTAATAACAGCAACGATATAAAAATTGAAATTGAAGTAAGCGTACAATTTAGTGATAGTGCCATCTCACAAAAAATAAACGTTGAAGTGGTTTTTGAATTTTAGGTTATGATGGTTGTTGAACAAATTCAAAACGCCCCTATTTATTCGGCGATAATATTATTATCGTTTATTGTTGGGACGATATATTATTTTTATTTAGAAAGAAAAAATGATCCTTATTTAAAGTGTATTGTGTTTGTTATCGCCGGCACTTTTTCTGTGATAGCGTCAACGCTTTTATGCGCCTTATTTTCGCTTGTGTTTAACGACAAAATGTCGGGCTATAGGTCGATTTTCAGCATATTTTACACTTTATTTACCTTCCCTGTTTTTGGCTTTTTACTGCAAAAAATATTTAAACTTAAGGTAGATTTTGATTCCTATTTAAAGCCGATAATTGTTACGATTTTTATTGCACGCATCGCCTGTTTATATCAAGGTTGCTGTAATAAATATGGCTTAGTTTACATAGAAATGGCGATACTTTTGACCGTTTATATACTTACACTTGTGATAAAAAAATCAAACTTTTTTGGCTTTTTGCTTACCTATTCTATCTTTAGATTTATCGCAGACTTTTTTAAAGAAACATTTTATTATGAACAAATAGGTGTACTTTCCATGATGCAATATATGGGCTTTATTTTGATATGTGTTTGCATTGTGGTGATTGTTACCAGCAAAAAAAAACCTAACGAGGAAAAATTATGAAAAGAAGATTTTTAGCCGTAGTTTTAACGCTTATCCTATGTTTATTGTTAACTTCTTGCAGTACAGTCCCCCTTCCTGACACCGGAAACACGGGCGGAACGCTTACGCAAGAAGCATCCGTTGACGAGGGCGATATAATAAAAACTTACGGCGACATTTTATATAAATTCCAAACGGACGGCTTGTTTATTTATAGGCTTGAAAAAGGCGTGCCGAAAAAGATTGCATTTTACAATTTTAATGTAAAAGTTTTACCTCAAGCACTATATGTAACCGACAGTAAGATTATTATTTTATATGAAAAGTGCGCATTTAGCAGTATTTATTATCGCATAATAAGTAAATATTTGACCGATGACAGAGGTGGTTTACAAACTGAAAACCACATTGAAATTATTGATAAGCCTGTTTTTGATGGGGAAACCCCTGTTGATTTATCGAGTTACGCAAATTACAAATTTGAAACAAGTTGCGAGTTTATTGATTCAAGGTTTACCACAGCAAACAACACCATTTATTATCTATTTAAATTTGAGTACGACATTTTTGATACAGAGATAGAAAGTCAACCCGTTTTTATTTACGAAGAAAATGATGTAAAAATGACCTTTGAAGAATTTAAAAACCCTCGTGCTGTTAGAGATAAGGACGAAGGCACTAACGAATTAAACACCGCAAGTGTGATTGTAAGTTTTGATTTGTCTACCCAAACAACTTCCCCACAAATTTTGGGCTTAAAGGGTGTGGACTTTAAAGACTTTTACATGACAGACAAAAGTTGCTATGTAATTGCCAATTTTTATAGTTGGATAAGCACCGGCTGTTATTCAAGACCTTATTATTCGAGTTGCATTTCTCAAATCGACCTTAGCACGTTTACCATAAAAAACAATGTTACCCTTTTTGAGTATATAATTTACGATAGGCGTGCGATAAAGGAATTTGACGACGCAGTTTTTGTAACCGCCACAAAGCACACCGATAAACAGCATTACACCACAGTGATATCTTTTGACAAAAACACTATGGAAGTAATTTCACAACTAACTGCTCTTGGCGAAGGTGAAGATGTAAAATCTGTCGCTTACGAAGAAAAGGACGGAAAACGTTATTGTTATATCACGACCTTTAAAGATATTGACCCCTTGTTTTTGGTAGATATCACCGACCCACAAAGCATGCAAACATTAGGTTATGTTGAGATGCCGGGCTATTCTGCATTTATGTTGCCCGTTGGTGATTATATGATTTCGCTTGGCTATGACGGTTCAGGACTTATAAAAGTTGACCTTTATAAAACGCAAGACGAAGTAATTAAACTTATCGACCAAAAAATTTACACTGCCCTTTTTAGTAACGCAATAAAAGATCCAAATACCATTATGATAAGCGACAACATGTTTGCCTTTTGCATAACAGATGGCGATGTAAATGTAGAGTATTGCAGACAAGAATTAAAACTTATGCAGATTGTAGACGAAAAACTTGTTGAATTAGGCACGATTATCAATATCGACGATGGCGAAACAGAATTATTTAAAAATTACCCAAATTATAAACCTAACGGCGAAGCGCAAACGGAAAGACTAACATTAACAGACCTTGGGCTTTGTTCCTTAATAATTGAAGGTAGCAGAATTTTTGATAACTTCCTTTATGTAATAAGCGACGGTCTAATCTGCAGTTATCAGTTAACACAAAATGATACTTCGCTATATTTAGATACAAACCCATATCATATTGAGTTTACACATCAAACTGCTGACCAAGATTATTATGTGAATAACAGCATAAATTGACAAAAAAGTGGCGATAATCGGCTTATAGCCCCACTTTTTAAAAAAATATAAAAAATATTGTTATTTTGATACATTAAATTTATCAAAAATTATGACAATATGAGGGAATATTATGGGCGATTTTGATTTTATCCAAATTAAAAAGGAAAAACTTCAAAAGCAAAGCAAAACATTAACTATCGTTGGTGGCGTATTTACAGCAATTACATTAGTGCTTGAAATTATCTTTTTATTAAGTTATTTAAAATTTGCTACAAGTACAGCCGATGGTAATGATCAATTAGAAGGTGGCTTAAGTTTAGTTCTTTTAGCGTTTACTTTTTTTTACTGCGTAGTACCAAGTTTTGTCACGGGCGTTGTAAGTTTAATTGTAAATCTTGTTGCAATTAAAAAAAGTAAAAAGTATTTAATTTTAAATATTGTATTTGCAGTACTTACATTTTTGGCGATCGCAATTTTCATTGCTTGTTTTGTTCACAGCCAAATTAACCAACAAACGCCAGCTGAAACTACACAAATTTTTAACGCAATAAAAGCATTAAACCTAATCGGCTAAATTAAAAAAGTGGCAATAATCGGCTTATAGCCCCACTTTTTAAAAATTTAACATTAAAATAAGCGGGCCTAAATTTAGGCTCGCTTTTATTTTTTATGGTTTTAAGATTTAACTTTTTTAACTAAACTTTTTATCAAACGAACATTACGGAAAGTGCGATAAGAAGTTGGGCTGGATAGTATAGATAATGTAATAAAATCATAAGTTTAAAATCTTTATATTCGCTGAAATTGTAAACACATATGGCGGTGTCGCTTGCGACAAAGGACAAACTGCCGATTGCAAACATTAAACTGCCTATACTGAAAGTGTTGATTGCTGTTGAGATTGCAGTTGCGCTCATCAAACAAACGATTGCGATATATAGATAAATGCCAATTTGTAGTCTACCGCCCTTTACCTTCCAGCGTGCAAGCACAAAAGTTGAAGTTGCAAAACTTATGATAAACGCAAGCGTTGTAATTGGCACGATGTCAGGATTTACATAGACAAAGTAAAGTATGAACAAAATATGTTCTAATGTAAAGGAAACGGCACCGATTGCAAAATAAAGTTCATAAAACTTTTTGCTAAAATGCCTAAACGCCAAAAGGATATCGCCCACCATACCAAAAAACAAACCGAGCGTTATGATAAGCCAAAATTCGCTGTATCCAACGTTTAGCGTGAAGATGGATATTAGCGGTATGAACATAAAGCAAAGGGACGCAAACAGTTTGTAAATAAGTGCCTTTTTATGGTCAGCCTTTTGCGATGCTTCTAAAAACGGTCTATTAAAAACAAGGCTTGCGCAAGATAGTGCCAAGCACAAAATAAGTGATAAATTAAGCGACATATGCCCACCTTAAGAAAAATTTTATCTAAAAGTTATATATTTTTTCAAGTTGATTTTGTAAAATTTTTAAAAACCTTAGTAAAAATAGAAAAATAAAAAAGGGCATTTATTCGTCCCTTTTTGATTATTAGCCGTCTAAACCAAAACTTTGTCTTACCATGTCTTCAATAACGATATCGTAAATTTCACCGATTGAAGCGCAATACTTTAATACGTCCCATGGTTCGTTGGTGTGGTAATGAATTTTGATTAAATCGCTGTCGCCAACAACAAGCAAGCAGTCGCCTTTAAAATTCTTTTCAAAGTATTCCCTAATCTTATTTTCGTCTAAGTCATTACCTTCAATTAAAAGTTGGGTGTCATACCTAAATTCAGTTTCTTCCATAATTACCTCCGAATTAAAACGCATAATTTTTGCGTTAATAAAAAACAAAGTTTATTCTTTGCTTAACTGATATTATAAAATATTTTTCACCTTTTGTCAATACCTAAACCTTTTTATTGGTGTTTATATTAACTTTAACCGCAAAAATTTGTAAAAATATAGCGTGTTTTGCACACATGGTCGCTTAAAACGCCATTTTCAGCACTTAAAATTTTTTTGCTTTTTTTGTAATTTTTTTATCAATTTACCACAAATTTCGAGTTGAATTATTTTAAAAAAACTTTTATATAATGCCTTGCTTATATAATTATCTTATGTTAAAATAATTAAATAGAAGGTGTATAATGGATATTTTAGAAACTTTGTCAAAGATGACAAACGAAGAAAAAGTTAATATATTAAACGGCAAAGATTTTTGGCACACACAAGACTTTGAAAACCTTGGCATAAAAAGTGTAAAATTTGCCGATGGTCCGTGCGGACTGCGTGTGGAAAAGCCCACAAAGAAAAAGGGTTTAAACGAAACTTATCCTTCCACACTTTACCCCACCCCGAGTGCCGTTGCAACCACGTGGAATGTTGATTTTGCAAAGGAACTTGGCGAACTTATGGGTGAAGAAGCCGCTTTAAACAAGGTAAACGTAGTGCTTACGCCCGGCATAAACATAAAGCGCAACCCACTTTGCGGACGCAACTTTGAGTATTTTAGCGAAGACCCTTACCTTGCGGGCAAACTTTCGGCAAGCGTTATTAAAGGCATACAAGCAAACGGCACGGGCGCATGCGTAAAGCATTTTGCGGCAAACAACCAAGAAACAAGGCGCATGACGAGCAATTCAGTTGTTGATGAGCGTGCCTTGCGTGAACTTTATCTTACCGCTTTTGAGATTGCCGTAAAGGAAGCTAACCCAAAAGCCTTGATGACTTCTTACAACAAAATCAATGGCGAATACGCTCACGAAAACAAGCACCTTTTGAGCATTTTGCGTGATGAATGGGGATATGACGGCGTTGTAATATCCGACTGGGGCGGCTGCAACAACCCCATTACTGCACTTAAAAACGGCGCAGATCTATCAATGCCTTACAGCCCCTATTTAAGGGAAAAACTGCTTGACGGCGTAAATGGCGGCGAAATAACAAGCGATGAATTAGATGTATCGGCGCAAAGAATCTTAAAACTCTACGCTTCTACATCAAAACCGGGCAAGTCTGGCGAGCATGGTGTTGAGTTTGATTATAGTTCACAATTTGCCTTGCGCTGTGCGGAAGAGTCCATTGTTTTGCTTAAAAACGATAACGTACTGCCACTAAACCACTTTTCGCCCACCGTTTTTACGGGCGACATCATGTTTGAAACAACCCTTCAGGGTGCTGGCTCTTCACATGTAAACCCAATAAAAAGCGAAAACATTTGCGACGTAATAAATAATTACGACCTTAATGTTTACGGCGTTGAAAGGACAAACTTTATCCCAACAAAGAAGAAAAAAGAAACAAAGTATGACGCCAAAAACCCCGATTTAGAGATTGCCGTAGTATTTTTTGGCTATAAAGATAACTACGAAGCGGAAGGCAAAGACAGAACCACTTTAAGCCTGCCGAAAGAGCAAATATCCGCCTATAGGTCGGTTAGAGAACGTTTTTCTAAAGTTGTAAGCGTTGTAATTAGTGGCGGAATTGTTGACTTTACGCCCATTTTAGACAGCGATGCCATTTTATACTGCCCACTTGGCGGACATAAAATGCCGACAGCAATTTTAAATGTTTTAACGGGCAAAGTAAACCCATCTGGCAAACTTACGGAAAGCATACCTTATAGTTATGACGACGTGCCGACCAAAAACTTTGCGTGTGATTTTGATACGCAGTACCGTGAAAGCATTTTTGTGGGATATAGGTATTATGACACGGCAAGGGTGCCCGTTTTATACCCCTTTGGACACGGACTTTCTTACACCAAATTTGAATACTTTAATGCGGTAACCGACAAACACGGCATTAAGTTTACCGTAAAAAATGTTGGCGATACAGAAGGTGCGGAAGTTTGCCAAGTTTATGTATCAAAACAAGAAAGTAAAATTTTTAGACCTAACAAGGAATTAAAGGGCTTTACCAAGGTTTATTTGCGCCCCGGCGAGCAAAAAACCATATACGTCCCCTTTGATGACATGACTTTCCGCTATTTTAACACAACCACAATGCACTTTGAAAAGGAAGCAGGAAGTTATAAAATTTATGTTGCTTCATCTTTAAAAGACATAAGATTGTGCGTTCCACTTTTGATAAGCGGAACGGCAAAATTGAGCGAAAGGCGTGATTTAGCAAGTTATTATGTGGCAAGGGTTAAGAACGTTGAGCAAGATGAGTTTGAACGACTTTTGGGGCATGAGATTGTTAGTAGCCAATACAATTTTTACAAGAAAAATCGTATTGTTGTTGACGAAAACACCCCTATTTGCGACCTAAAATATGCCAAAGGCTTTGTTGCAAGGTGCCTTGGTAAAAAGATTAGCCGTAAACTTAAAAAAGTTGATAAACTTGCTTACGAAAAAGCCTATATGTTTTGCACTGTTGCCTATACGCCATTAAGAACGATAACATATTTTACCGGCGGTAACACCAACAAACTTAAAGGACTTTTAGAACTGTCTAACCACGGTGTTTTTAAAGGTTTAAAGTACCTTTTGAAAAAGTAAAATAAATAAAAAAGCCTTGATAATCGACCTATACGCCGACTTTTAAGGCTTTTTTTGTTTTTTCGCCCTACTTTTTCCGCCGTCCAAAAAAACAAAAAACTTACTAAAAAACCACCCAAAAACAAGCCGACGAAAACAAGAAAACCGCCCAAAAACCAACAAAAACCAAAAAGAAAAAGCCAACCAAACGGTTGGCTTTTTTTGTTAAAAACCATCAAACGGTTTTATACATAATGATTGTTTGATATGGTTGTAATTGAATTTTAGAACCATCGAAAGCGGTTGCTTGTGGGTTTAATGTATCGAGGTATAAAGTCATACCTTCGGTAGCGATTTCAACGCCAGCAACTGTGCCGTTTGCGTGGTAGATTTCGTAAGCCTTGCCTTCAGAAGTAAACTTAATAGCGATAACTGAACCACCAGCTTGGCTTGTTACGTCGTAATTTGCCATATCAGCCTCTTCTAAGTGCATTGAAGCGGTAGATTTCTTTAACGCAATCAATTTTTGGTAAGCAACGAAGATGTCGTTATTTTTAATCTTTAATGCGTAATCGAGTTCGTTTACCTTATAACTTTCGTTGTAAGAGTTGTGGCTGCCGCCCTTTGTCCTTAAGAATTCTTCGCCGGCGAGCATGAATGTTGTGCCTTGAGAAGTCAAAACAACGGAGTTAGCAAGTAAAGCCATCTTTCTTACAGTTTCTTCGTTGGTAATACCAGCAGCATTGATTCTGTCGTACAATGTGTAGTTGTCGTGGCAAGTAACGTAGTTTACGGTCTTGTTTGGATCGTTAATGTTTAAAGTACCAGCGGTAACGCCTTGGATACCTTTAACGATCTTGGAAACGTCAAGGTTGCTGATTTTAACGCTGTTTGTAACCCAACCTAATTCTTCAACACCGCTCATACCGCCTTTGATTAAGGCATCACGCATTTGGTCGTTGAATTGACCAAAGCCATCGAAGTTGTTTGCGTTTACTTGAACTGCTTGTTGAGAACTTGGAAGTGTTGATGTACCACTCATCCAAGGTTCGCCATAAACAACGATGTTTGGATTTACTTCTTTAAGTTTTTCTGTAAGTAAATTCATTGTTTCGATATCGTGTAAGCCCATAAGGTCGAATCTGAAGCCACCGAGTTTGTATTCTTTAGCCCAGAAAGTAACGGAATCGATCATGAATTTTCTGTACATTAAGTTTTCACTTGCGGTTTCGTTACCACAGCCAGAGCCGTTTGAAGCCTTGCCTTCGCTTGTGTAACGGAAGTAGTAATTTGGCATTAAAACGTCAAAGTTACTGCCTTCTAAACCGTTTACGTGGTTGTATACAACGTCCATAATGATGTTGATGCCTGCTTCGTTATAAGCCTTAACGAGTTGTTTGAATTCGTTGATTCTTACATAGCCGTCAGTAGGATCTGTTGCGTAAGCGCCTTCTAAAACGTTGTAGTTTACAGGGTTGTAACCCCAGTTAAATTCAGTATTAACTTCGTCGTTTGCTTGGTCGAAAATAGGAATAATTTGAACAGCGTTTACGCCGAGTTCTTTGATGTGGTCAAAGCCTGTTTTAACGGTTACACCATTTTGGGTGTAAGTTGTACCACTTTCAGCCATACCCAAGAATTTTTTGCGGTATGCTTCAGTACCTGTCCATGTTGCGGAACTTGTAACGTCAGCAACGTGAGTTTCCCATACAACCAATTCTTTTCTGTCGTAAGGTTTAGCAGAAACTTGGTCCCAACCTTTTGGATTGGTTTGAGAAAAGTCAACAATTTGCCCCCTTACACCGTTAACGCCAGCACTTTTTGCGTATGGGTCAACGATTTCTTTGCCGTCTGGGTATTTGTTGTTTACAACGGTGTATGTGTAATATTTACCTGCTAAATCGCCACTAACGGTTACTTCATAAACGCCCTTGTCGCCCTTTGTCATTTTTTGGGTAGCGGGTGTTTCGCCAGCGGTCTTTGCACCTTTTTCATAAATGTTTAAGGTAATCTGTGTTGAGAATGGTGACCAAACACGGAAAGTTGTGCTTTCTTTAGTGTAAATTGCACCGAGTTCGCCATCATAATAATATAAATCGTTAAATGTGTCGCTTGAGTATAAGCCACTCATGCTAACTTCGCTTGTGTCCGTTGTACCTTGATCGCTATAGGTAACTTCTACGGTGTAAACTGCTGTAAAGTCTGGTGTGAAGTCGCTTGCGAGTGTGATTCTGCCAGATTTTACATTTGCGAGTTTTTGTTCTGCAATAAGTATGCCGTTTTCATAAATTTTAGCATTGTTAATTTTAACTGAAGCGGTAACAACGATTGCCTTTTCAGTTGCAAATACAGCATTTTTAATCTTTGGTGTAACAATAAGTTCATCAGTCATATAAAGTTCCTTATCCCCTTGGGTAATATATACGTGATAGAAATTATTTTCATCCATTTCAAATTGAGATAAATCCCATTCCCTATCTTCATCGACGTCCTTAACCCAATCGGTTAATAAACGTGGAATCATACCGATTTTTTCAGTGCCGGTAAAGTTATCGAAAAGCACGGACATTGGATAAACAGCAACGCCACCAAAATCATCTTGGTAATTCATTGTGTAAAGTTTGCCTTCTTTACCTTCTGACCAAAGCCAAAAGCCCCATTTTAAATAGTCATTTTGATTGTTTCTTTTGTAGTGGATTTGCATGGTGGGCTCAGTTGCGGCAGGAATATCTGTTGGTAAAACAGTTTCTGGCTGTCCGCCGCCGGTAGAGTCTGTTCCTGGCTGATCTGGTTTACATGCGGAAAAGGCAAAAACCATCACCACCAATAATAACGCCAATAAACGTTTAATCTTCATAGATTCCCTCCTATAATAGATTTTTTTATTTGGCAAGTCTGCCAACTATGAAGTTATAAAATTATTTTAACATTTAAATATATCTATGTCAATAGCGACCGTAAAAATTTATATCGATTTTCGCATTATTTTGCACCACAAACTTTTGACATTTTTTTCGAAAATTTTGGGGCTTATTTAACAAATTTTGGCGTTTTTATTTAGGCATGTGTGAGTTTTGACTAATTTAAGTAAAATTTTTAAGAATTAAACCTTTCAAAATTTCACCTTTTAGAAAAAACAAAAAAGCGTCGCTTTTAGCAACGCCTTTTATAGTTTAAATTTATATCTTGATTTTAAAATTACAACGCTTATAACCGTGTAAAAAATTTAATTTTTTCGTTTTTTATATTACCGCAAATTAGAACAACTTGATTACGTCTACGGCGATAGCGAAAATGAGTAAAGCAACCAAACCAACGGCGTGAATCACGGCTTCTACATTGCGGTTGATTGGTTTTTTCCTGATCCATTCGATAAGGACGAACACTGCCCTTGCGCCGTCAAGTGCGGGGATTGGTAACAAGTTAAAGATTGCAACGGACAAACCGATTAAGGAAGCAATGTTTAAAATGTACTTAAAGCCCATTGAAACGTATTGGGTGGTAATGGTGATTGTGCCGATTGGACCTGAAACAACGTCAAGTGATAAATTGCCCGTCAAAAGTTGACCGAAGGTTTGCAAGGTTACGCCAACGGTTTTAAAGGAATAAACAAAGCCCCTGCCGATGCCTTCAAAAAAGCCCAAACGAACAGTTTCGCTTGACACCTGATATGAAAGTGTTTGAGTATTTTTAATGCCGAAAGCACCCAAAACAGCATCCATACTTGATTTATCTACGCTGTCGAAAGTGAGTGGTGCGGTTAAAGTTACTATATCATTTTTATCGTCAGCATCGCTACCGTCCGGTACGATAAGTTGCAAAGATTCGCCTGCGTTTAATTTAGATAAACCGGCGTATAGGTCGGTTAACGTGTAAATTCTTGTGCAAAGGGTGTTGTCTTCGTTATCCTTAAAGCGATAAACATAAGGGTATCCTGAAAGCACACTTTCTTCTTCAGTTTGAATGTGCAAAACGGTTGCCATGCCCAAAGCATCAAGTGCAGGATAGATATCTGCCATGTTGTCAATTACAACGTCAGCACGCAAACAAACGGTAATTTCTTCACGAGTGCCGTCCTTGTGCTGAACGGCAACTGTAACAAGGTCGCCCTTTTTCTTGCCGTTTAAAGCCTTTGCTAAATCGGTGGTAAAGTACATAAACTTGCCGTTTACTTCCATCAAGATATCGCCTTGTGATAACGACATTTCTTCTTCTTGCGGGGTGGACGGCGTTTTTAGTTCGTAAGCCATAAACCCAAAGTGGCCGTAAGCCGTAAAGGAAATGCAAACGATTATGATGCCGACAATAAAGTTAAAGGTTGCCCCGGCAAGCAAGACAAGTATCCTTTGCCACGGCTTTTTGTTGTTGAAAGCATCTTTGGAAAGTTCGTACTTTTTAGGCTCTTTGTCGGTAGACGTAGTGTCTTTTGCAACATTTTCGCCTTCTGCATTTTCATTTGTGGTATCAGCCGTTACGCCATTTTCTTCGTACTCACTGAAAGCGTTAATATCTTCTTTTTCAGCAAGTTTTTTATTTTTCTTTGCGACAGTTTCTTCGTCTTCATCTTCACCTTCAAAGGCGCAAAAACCACCGAGTGGGAAAATTCTTATTGAAAAGATTTCGCCATCTTTTTTGGTCTTTTTGTAAATTGCGGGACCCATGCCGATTGCGAATTCTTTAATTTTAAACTTTAACAGTTTGCCGACAATGTAATGACCGAATTCGTGTATGGTGATTGTTGCAAGCAAAATTAAAATTGCAACGATTACCGACAAAATGGTTTTTAAAACTGCCGGCGCTAAAAGCATATTTAACATAGTGTATCCTTATTATCTAATCAATGTAATTTAAAAAATCAATCGTTATATCTATTTAAAGACTTGTTTGTTTGAATTTTAGCCTATTTTCACTTAAATTTCAAACTTTGAACTTTTTTTTGCTAAAATTGGTTTTTACCTTGTATGTTTTGCCTTTTTTCTATCGTAAAAAGGGCTGTTTTTAACCACGTATTGGGGGTAAACTGATTTTTGCCACCTTTTAAAAATTATTTAGCAAACTTTTCAAGTGTGATTTTACGTGCCAAATTATCGCTGTAAACCAAACTTTCAAGCGATACATCTTGACAAGTTACATTTTGCAAAGCATTATCAATCATGTCGTAAATCTGCGTATATTTTATTTTGCCTTGCAAGAAAAGTTTAACGGCTTCTTCATTAGCACCCGATGCAACGCACGGCAGATTTTTACCCTTTTTAATGGCATCCACAACAAGTTTAAATGCTGGATAGCGGTTTAAATCTGGTTTAGAAAAAGTGAGCGTTAAGTTTGTAAAATCTATTTTTGGAACGCTTACATCCATCCTTTCGGGATAGCAAAGTGAAAGTGCAATGGGAATTTTCATATCGGGCATTGCCATTTGCGCAATAACAGAGCCATCTAAAAACTGCACCATTGAATGAATTATACTTTCACGGTGGATAACCACATCGATGTTATCAAGTGGTGCATTAAAAAGCCATTTTGCTTCAGCGACTTCAAAGGCTTTATTCACCATAGTTGCGCAGTCAATGGTGATTTTTGCGCCCATATTCCAGTTGGGGTGCAAAAGCGCACTTTTTGGGGTAACATCTTTTAACTTATCTATATCCACATCACGAAGTGCCCCGCCTGACGCCGTCAAAATTAGCCTATCAAACTTTTTATTTAAATCAAAATCGAGTGCTTGCCAAATTGCAGAATGTTCGCTGTCGATAGGCACTAAGTCTATACCATTATCTTTGATAAGTGGCATAATAAGTTCGCCACCGGCAACCAAAGTTTCTTTATTGGCAAGGGCAATTTGTTTTTTAGCCTTAATTGAAGCCAAAACTGCTTTAAGCCCGGCAAAGCCAACGCTTGCAACAACAACGATATCGCAATCGCAATTTATCGCATGATAAAGTGAGTTTTCACCGTAATAAAAAGTGGTTTCATTTGGTATTTCGGTAACCTTTTGTGCACTTTCTGCATCACATAAACCGGCGATAACGGGCTTATAGGCAGACATTTGCGCTTGTAACAGCGAATAATTTGTGTTTGCTAAAAGCGAAACAATTTTAAATTTTTCTGGGTGCAAGGAAACAACTTGTAAAACTTGTTTACCGATTGAACCCGTGCTACCGATAAGCGCAATGCGTTTCATTTTTCACCAATACCTTATATTTTATTAAAGAAAACTTAAGTTTATGTACTTTTATTATAGTATTTTTAAGTTAAAAAAATGGTAGTTTTACAAATTTTAACAACTAAAACTACCATTAAATAGATTAAGTTTTACTGTTAGTGGCACTTTAATTTACACCATTTAAAAAGGTGAATTTTTGTAATGACTACCCTTTTTAATTAAGTAAAAATGTAATTAAAAGTTTTTTACACACATTTTTTAATAGACCATGTGTGAGTTTTAGCCCATTTTCACCTTTAGCCGATAAACATAAACACGCCGTAAACAAACACTGCGCAAATCATGTTGCCATCGATTCTGTCTAAAACACCGCCATGACCGGGTAAAAGTTTACCCATATCTTTAATGGCAAGTTTGCGTTTGATTGTGCCTTCAATTAAATCGCCAAGTTCGGTAAAGAGTGAGCCTAAAACGCCGATAACAATAAACAAAATAAATTCTGCCGTTTGGTTAGATAAAACCATACCTTTAGCGTAAACAAGCCAGAATATAACCGATGCAAGTGTACCACCGATAAGTCCGCCTATAGCACCGCTAATGGTCTTTTTTGGGCTAACCTTTTCGCAAAGTTTAGGACCTTTTATAAGCGAGCCGATTATGTAAGCAGCCCCGTCAGTAACGGGCGCAATAACGAAAATTAAGATAAGTGCGATAAGCGCATTTGAGATTTCGTTTGTTAAAACCATGGGGATAAGCAACAAGTTTGGGTAAACAAGTGCCAAAAATGCGCAACCGGTTTTTTCCAAAGTGGTATTTTCAAAGTCGAATACCATTGAGATTAAGATAACAACGCCAGCGGTAATTGCCAAAATTGCCATTGCGTTTGCGCCCAAAAACACATAAAGCGGAATGAGCGTGAGTGAAACAGCGACAATCACGTACTTATTAAAAGTGGTCATTTTATCGCCAAGCGCACGTACCATTTCAAGCGAGCCACCTACCGCAAACAGGTAAAACAAGATGTGCATAAGTCTTGTATCAACAAGTTGTCTTAACAAAAATGCGCCAACCACCACAGCAATAATAAACACGCTTGTGATAGCCCTAATAATAAAATTCTTCATAAAACACCTAAATTATTTGGGATTAGTAATTGCACCGAAACGGCGATTTCTACCGTAAAATTCTTCTAACGCCTTGTCGTAATCTTCTTTCCCAAAATCTGGCCAATAGGTTTTGGTAAAGTATAATTCAGCATAGGCGCACTGCCACAGCATAAAATTACTTAAACGCATTTCACCACTGGTGCGAATAAGTAGGTCAACGGGTGGAAGATTATTGTATAGATAATTTTCAAAATCGGCTTCCGTTGGGCGTTTTATCCCGCTATCTATAAGACCATGAACGGCGTGCATAATGTCGCTTTTTCCGCCGTAATTAAACAAGATGTTTACGGTCTTTTTGTAGTCTTTTGTTGCATTGATTGCGTTTAAAACCTTTTCACGCCTAACCTTTGACAGACAGGACAAATCACCTGTTACTAATAATCTAATTTGATTTTCGTGTAAGTATGACAGGTTTTTATCAAGAAGCCAAAATAAAAGTTTGATAATACCGTTTACTTCGTCTTTTGGTCTTGACCAATTTTCTGTGGAAAAAGCATAAAAGGACAGAACGGTTGCACCCTTAGTAAAAGCGTAAGGAACAATCTGTTCCATTGCCCTTGCGCCAGCCTTATGCCCGTTTATGCGAGGCATACCTTTGGCTTTCGCCCAGCGACCGTTTCCGTCCATTATAAACGCAACGTGATTTAAGCCGTCCATTAAACGGTCATTACGTCCTTTTCTTTTTCTGTTTGTAATTTTTCAACAGTTTCGATAGCGGTGTTGATTGAATCGTTTACTTCCTTTTCAAAAGAAGTGTATTCATCTTCGCTAACTTCTTTGTTGGTTTTCATCTTCTTTAAAGTATCAAGTACATCACGACGAATGTTTCTTACAGCGACCTTTGCGTCTTCACCCATCTTTCTTACTTGCTTGCTGATTTCCCTACGTCTTTCTTCTGTTAAGTCGGGGAAAACAAGCCTTATAACACTGCCATCGTTTGTTGGGGTAATGCCAACATTTGATGCCAAAATAGCCTTTTCAACATTTTTAAGCATGCTTTTATCCCATGGTGCGATAACCAAACATTTACCTTCTTGAACGGAAATGTTGCTCATTTGCGCAATGGGTGTTGGTTGTCCGTAAAAATCAACCATAACCTTATCTAAAACGTGGGGATTAGCCCTGCCTAACCTAATTTGAATGTATGCTTCTTTAAGTACGCTAATGGTTTTACTTGTTCTGTCTTCCATTTCAAGTAAAATCATCTCGATTTTTTCCATATCAGCTGCCATAATATATTTCCTCTCTTCTCATAATTTTTAACAATTTATAAACATTTTAACCCATTTTTAAAGGTTAATCGTGCGCTTTTTGTGATAAATTTAAAAGAAAATGCCTTTCTTTTTCAATTTTTCTGTTTTGTAACCTGTTTTAAAGCCTTTAATCAAATTATTTGGTGATTAAAGTGCCCATCTTTTCGCCACAAACGGCACGCACGATTGAGGTTTCGTCAAGTAAAAAGCAAAGCACGGGGATGTTATTTTCCATGCACATGGTAACTGCTGTTGTGTCCATTGCTTTTAAGCCTTTTTGGATAAATTCCATATAGGAAATTTTGTCGTATTTTTTGGCATTTTTGTCAAGTTTTGGATCGCTTGTATAAATGCCATCAACATTTTTTGCAAGTAAAATAAGGTCTGCACCAATCTCTGCCGCCCGTAAAGATGCAGCAGTATCGGTTGAGAAAAATGGGCTACCTGTACCGCCGGCAAAAATGACGATATAGCCTTCATCAAGATATTTTTCCGCTTTTGATTTGGTAAAGAATTCACAAACCTTGTTTACTTCGATTGAAGAAAACGTAACGGCTTTTGCACCAAGTTTTGTGATTGTATCTTGCAGGCAAAGTGCGTTCATAATGGTTGCAAGCATGCCCATTTGGTCGGCGATTGTGCGATCCATTTTGCCACCAGATTTGCCACGCCAAAAGTTGCCGCCGCCCACAACAAGTGAAACCTTTTTGCCCATTTTTTGGGCTTCAATAAGTTGCTTGCAAACGGTGTTTACAAAGTCATAGTCATAGCCAAAACCCTTACCTTTAGATAAAGCCTCGCCACTTACTTTAATTAAAATTTTGTTGTACTTATCCATAACCAACCTGAATTTTTTTGTTTAAAAAGCGTTTTTTGCCATTTTTTTAGCCAATTTTGAGTGCAAAATTTTGCAAAAATACCTTGATAACGGGCTTATAGCCCCACTTTTTTAAAAAAGAGGAAACAAGCCATATGTTTCCCCTTTTTAAAAGAAATTATTTTTTCATTGCTTCAACTTGTGCAGCAACTTCGTCAGCTAAATTCTCGCTCTTTTTCTGTAAGCCTTCGCCCATTTCGTAACGAACGAATCTTCTAATTGCGATCTTTTCACCGATAGTAGCGGTTGCTTCGATAACAAGTTGTTCGATTGTTTTTGATGGATCTTTAACGAATTTTTGATTTAATAAGCAGTTATCGTCATAGAAAGATTTAATTCTGCCTTCAACCATTTTTTCAACGATATTTAAAGGCTTACCTTCTTCTAATGCTTGAGCCTTTAAAACTGCTTTTTCTCTTTCTAAAACGTCAGCAGGAACTTCTTCTTTTGTTAAGTATAAAGGATTTGCAGCAGCGATGTGTAAGCAGATGTCGTGTGCTAAGTTTTTGAATTGGTCGCCACGTGCAACGAAGTCTGTTTCGCAGTTGATTTCGAGTAAAACGCCGATTTTACCACCCATGTGGATGTAACTATCAACGATACCTTCAGCAGCAATACGGCCAGCCTTTTTAGCAGCTTTAGCCATACCTTTTTCTCTTAAATAGTCGATTGCTTTTTCCATATCGCCATTGGTTTCGGTAAGGGCCTTTTTGCAGTCCATCATACCAGAACCGGTTCTTTCTCTTAACGCTTTAACGTCTTGTGCTGTAAAACTCATAATAATCTCCTTTTAATTTTTAGGTATATACGATTATCGGTAATAATTTTTTAAATTATTCTTGAACTTCAACTTGTTCAGTTGCTTCTTCTTTAACTTCTTGGTGTTGTTTTTGAGCTTGTTCTCTGTAAGCGATAACAGCGTCTTCACCTTGCTTACCTTCGATAACAGCGTCAGCGATGATAGAAGTGATTAACTTAACAGCCTTAATAGCGTCATCGTTTGCTGAAATTACGTAGTCGATAAGGTCTGGGTCGCAGTTTGTATCGGTGATAGCAACAACAGGAATACCAAGTTTGTTTGCTTCTTTAACAGCGATGTCTTCGCATGATGGGTCAACAACGAACATGATGTCAGGGAGTTGTTTCATTTCCCTAATACCGCCAAGGTTTTGGCTAAGTTTTTCACGTTCTTGTTTTAAAGCGAGAACTTCTTTCTTTGGCAATAAATCAAATTCGCCCATCTTTTCCATTTGGTCAAGTTTGTTTAATCTTTCGATTCTTGAACGAATGGTCTTGAAGTTTGTAAGTGTACCACCAAGCCAACGGTAATTTACATAGTACATACCGCAACGTTCTGCTTCTTGTTGGATAGCTTCTTGTGCTTGACGTTTTGTACCTACGAATAAAACGGTCTTGTTTTCTTTAACGTTATCAGCAACAAATCTGTAAGCGTCTTCAATAAGTTTTAAAGTGATTTGTAAGTCGATAATGTGAATACCGTTTCTGCTGCCATAGATGTACTTTTTCATCTTTGGGTTCCATCTTCTTGTTTGGTGACCAAAGTGAACACCTGCTTCAAGAAGTTGTTTCATTGTTGTAACTTCCATAAATAATACCTCCGTTAATCCTCCCCGATGCCGATAATAGGCAGATGCGCTTTCCTTACCGTAATTTTTTTTGAAAGCCACGGCGTGCCCTAACAAACGGGTGTGAATTTTTTAGCGTTGCTATTATAACACAATTTTTTTAGTATAGCAATCTTTTTAACGCCCTTTTTGAATATTTGTATAAGACTTTATTTAATTATATATAATAAAGTTGATTTTTTTGCGTAAAAAAAGGGGGAATTACCCCCCCTTTAACGATTAAATTTTAACTGATTTTTAAGTTTTAACAATTATCGCCGACTAAAACCACTGTTATCAATTTTCATTTAAGTTATAAATTCACCATAAATTTAGCCAAAAAAGTGGCGATAACGGGCTTATAGGCGCACTTTTTGCACTTTTTACAAACTTAAAAAAGCGTAAAATTTAGCAAAAATTAGTCGCAATGAACGGTTTTACCTGCGGGTGCAAGATAGATTTTGCCTTCTTTTTCAAACCAAACATCAATACCGCTGGGGTTGTAAACTTTTGTAACATCAACGGAAAATTGTAAAGATTTAAAGGCTTGTGTGTACCAATAAATTTCGCCGTTTGTTGCGTACCAGACTTCTTTACTACCGCTGACCTTTTTAACAAATTCTTCGATAAGTTCCCAATTATTGTTTTCATCGAATTCGTAACTATGTCCCCAAACGTAGAATAAATAAGGTTCTCTTTCCTTGATAAAATCGTGTGGGTAAGTTGTCATAAACCTGTCGGCGAGTTCAAACAAATCGCTGTCGGTGTGGTGGCAAGTGGGGTTTAATTGTAAAAAGTCTTCTGGAATTTGAAAGTTGTGTGTAGAGATTGTTGTCCTTGCGTACTTGATGTTCATAAGCGACAAATAATTTTTAATGTCGTCATTAAAAGCCCCGTAAGGATAAGCAAAGCCCGTGATAACAGTATCAAACAAACTTTCAAGTTCACGCTTGTCCCTTATGACTTCGTCAATGCCACGCATGGTGTCAACTTTAGTCAAAAATAAGTGCTTTGCCCCGTGTGAAGCGATTTCGTGATTGCAACCTTTAAAGAGTTTTAAAGTGTCTTCTTTATTCATTCTGCCGTGAGCGTTGTTACCAAAAACACCCGTGTTTAAGTTGAAGGTGCAACGCAAATTGTTATCGTCAAAAAGTTTCATTAAGCGGATATCTGCCTTTACGCCGTCGTCGTAACTAAAAGTAAGTGCCTTTTCTAAACCGCCTTTAAAACGCATAAAAACTTCATTTTCCATAAAAAATAACCTCGCAAAACTGGTTTTTGGTGTAACTTTTATTTAAAAACAAAAAATGATTGTTTAATAAAACTACATAAAAATTATATTACTTAACGACTTTTTTGTAAAGTAAACGAGCCTTTAAAAGGACAAAATGGCATTTTTGTTTTAAAATTAAAAAAAGTTTTAATTGGCTAAAAAAACTGACAGTGTAAAAATTTAAAACCATTTTTATGCACCTTATTGACATAATTATTTTTGTATGTTATTATTTTTAAGGAGGCGTTTATGAACGATATCACATTTGTTGGCAAACTTTTAAGCACCTATAATGTATCAAAACACACACACGATACGTGGGAACTTGTTTACTGCACGGGCGGTAACGGAAAATTTGCCTTTGAAAACGGTAGCGTAGTTGAATATAAAAAGGGTGATATTGTTTTATTGCCACCGCTTATTGTGCATGAAAATATAAGTTCGATAGGCTTTACGAACATACACATGAACATTGCAAACGCTACTTTTCCGTTTAATGTACCAACGGTAATACAGGACGACAGCGAAGGTCATATTTTGTCCACTTTTAAGGATGTGTTTTACTTTTTCCACTGCAATGTGGCAAAAAAGCAACTTGTAATTTCGGCACTTGGCAACCTTATTGCAAATTATGTAATCGCTTTTAGGTCGACAAAACCACTTTCTAAACTTGTTGAAGAGATTAAGGCGGACATTGTAAAAAACTTCCCTGACCCAGATTATAGTTTAGAAGAGTTTATGCACACATTCCCCTTTAGTTACGATTATTTGCGTAAACTTTTTAAAAGTGAGATTGGCACAACACCGCACGGATATTTGGTGGAAATGCGCATGCAAGCCGCACAAAAACTTTTGGCAGACATGAAGCACAACGAATATAACATAAGTATGATTGCCCAGATGTGCGGATATGAAGAACCACTTTATTTTTCACGTGTGTTTAAAAAACATTTTGGCTCTTCCCCGAGCGATTATTTAAACAAGAAAAAAGAAGAAAACTAAATTTATCTATAATCAAAGCCGACCACACGGTCGGCTTTATTTTTTTCCTTTTAATTATCCCCCCTTTTAAATAATTTAAAAACCGCATACATACCCCGACATAAAAGCGATTTAAAATTACCCTTTATTTTACCGTTTTTTAGCCAAAAAATATAAAAAAGTCCGCCTATAAGCCGATTATCGCCACTTTTTATCACTCTTACCCTTTTAACCACACACCACAAAACGCCAAAAAACCGCACACATACCCTTACCAATAAAAAAGTATAACCAACAAAAAAAATGCCGTAAGCAAAATGCTTACGACATTTATATGTGTTAGGCATTAAAGCCTAAGATTTGATGTTAACAAGCGCAATCAGCGTTGTTTAATGCAATGTAAGGAGCAGTAAGGTTGCCTTCAGCATCAGCAAGAAGTGTCCAAACTTCGGTATCAAAGCCGAGAGTGTCAACTAAGATAGACTTACCAAATCTGCCTTGGAACATGCTTTCTGAGTAAGCAGTTACACCAAAGTCAGTGTTGTATTCTTCCATGATAGTAGCACATCTTGTGATTGTTGCGCCACGTGAAGCGAAGTTACCCATGATGCCGGAAATGTTCTTTTGTGCTACTTCAACCTTTAAGTTTGCGTAGTACATTGTGCTTCTTGAGAAGCAACCGGCAACCCTGAGTGTACCGCCACCCTTGTGGTAACCAACCATACCACCGATTCTTGAACTACCGCCGGTACCTACTAATACAGAAGTTGTATAGCAGTTTTCGATATCTAACAAGAACTTAGTTGGTGTGTTTGCGCCCTTAGAGTCGTCGTATTCAGCAACGATACCACCGATACTGTAACTTGTAGCGAGTGTATATGTGCTTGTGAAGCAATCTTTTACATAAACGTAAACGTCGTCAGTTGGGTTAGAAGATGGTTGAATGAAACCGATTAAACTACTTGCCCTTGTGCCGTTTGCTTTAACGTAGTAAGCAGTTGGTTCTTCTTCAGCAACGATTTGACCTTTTTCGTTTAAGGTTGGGATTGGGTTAACAACGCTTACACGGCTAACGGTTGTTGCAACAGGTGCTTCGAAGATTTGACCGATGAATGCGCCCGTACGTTGAGAACCGATTACACGAACGTTAGTGATAGCGATGTTGTCGAATGAACCGCCGTAAACGGTTGCGATGATACCATTTTTCTGTGCAGAGCCAGCTTCGATAACGATGTTATCAAAGTTAAGATCTCTAATTGTACCACCTTCAACTTTGTTGAATAAGCCGCTGCCGTTAACTGTTACGTTAGCGATTGTGTGGCCGTTACCGTCTAAGTAACCGCTGAATTCATTTGAACTCTTTGCCCAAGTAACGTTTGTGAAGTCAAGGCATCTTGATACGCTGTAGATTGTCTTTGAAACCTTTTCGCCACCGATTGAGTTACCGCCGGCAACCTTCATGAATGCTTCTGGGGTATCAACTTCAACCATACCGATTTCGTCGGTGTAAATCTCTGAAGTGATTTGGTCACGCATGTTAGCGAGAGCGTAGTATACATAGTAACTACCTTCGTTTGCGTTAGCGAATTGGCAACTGATTGTATCGCTTGTGAATGCGTATCTTTCAACGCCTTCCATAGTCTTAATGTTTTCAGGTGTAACTTCTAATTCGGTTGAAGAAGAAAGCGCATACAAGTAACCTGTAACGTTTGACAAGTTACCGCTGATTAAGTAACCATCAAGGTTAACAGCGATTTGAGCGGAAGAAGTAAAGTCTACATTAGCCGCTGTACTTGCAACGTAAATTGTGTAAGAGTATTGAGCCTTTTCACCGCTTGATTTTAAAGTTACGGTATGAGTGATGTTCCAAACACCGTCGTTGCTTGGTGTGAATTCCTTAACTTCGATAAAGTTAGCAAGTTTAGAAGGTGCATACATGTAAGTTACTTCGCTGGTGAATTGTTCGCCTAAAACGAATTGGTTACCGCTGTAGTTTGCACCGTTGATAACCTTAATTTGAGGTTCGGATGCGATTGAGAAGTGGTTTACAATGTAACTATCGCCGTTGTAAACTTTTTCTCCGTTGGGGTTTGTAACATAGATGTCGCCGATACGTGGTTCGTCCATTTTAACGGTGATAACGAAATCTCTTGTCTTTGTTTGACCTTGAGCGGTAACATTAGCAGTTAATGTAACTTGCTTGTCTTCGTAAATATCACGATGGATTGTTACGTATTGGAATGTTGTCCTTGAAGGACTTGCGATTTCTTTATTTTTGTCAGTAACTGTTGCAACTGTTTCGTCGCTTGATGTCCAAGTAAGGGTTACATTTTTCATGTTTGATGGTACCCAGAAGTCTTGGTAAACTGCTGCTGGGTTGCAAGCAAGTGAAAGTGAATCAACAGCGGCTTCTAAAATAGCATCAACTTCAGAAGTTGCTTCTTGATAGTTGTTGTCTAAATCAAAGTGGTCATATTCAGCATATGTTGATAAACTGAAGTTTGCACCGATTTGTTTGCCAGCAAGTGGCTGACTAACAACCTTAAACAAATCGCCAAGATTGATAGAGCCGTCAGCGTTACGATATTTAATGTGAACACGGTCAGCCTTAGCAGTATCGTTTAAACCTGTCAATGTGTAGGTTGATGTAGCATAATTGATAGGAATCAATGCGAAAACTGATTCGTTTAATGCTGTGCCTTTTTTACCATTGATACCAACTTTTGTATCAGCGTCGAGTGTGCCGTCTACAATGTAAGCGTCGCTACCATTTCTTAAAACGCTGTCTTGAACGGAAGCACGGTAAGCATCGTTGCCTAAGCCTGTAATTGCGGTTGACTTAACAGATAAAACATTTTTCATGTTGTTGTAACTGTAAGTTTGACGAGCAACGTCGATGTTTGCGCCTTCTGTTGAAGAGTTGTCTTTTAAGATGTTACCGGTTGCGTCAACCTTTCTGTTGTTGTCGTAAGCGGTTACGTTTGTTAATGAAATAACGCCTGGGTTAGAGTTATCTGTAACACCGTGTGCTTTATTGTGGAATGCTAAACAGTTGTGTAAAACAACGTCGCCTTCCATAACAGAACCACCAAGTTTGAAGCCGTTGCCGTCGCCGTCACGTGTGTCATAACTTGCAGTGTTAGATTCGTCATAAGCATGATCGTATGTTGGGAATTTTGCGTTGCAGTCTGCTTGAGTATTTTCAAGGTAACCGTTTTCAAAAGCGATACAGTTATACATAATAACGCTACCGATGTTACCGCTGTCTACTTTAGCATATAAGTCCCAGCCGTCGTCAGAGTTACGATAAGCGATACAACTGTCGAATACGTTGCCGTAACCTACTGTAAGTTTAGCGGCAAAGCCGTCTGCGTTTTCGCCGTATGTTTGGTTATCGTAGTTGTTGTGTGAAGTACAATTTTTGATTAAGTTGTAACTTGGCCATTGGTCGATGAAGTTTAAGTCGCCACTTGATCTACCAAGTTGTAATCCAGAGTCACGGTTGTCATAAAATTCGCAATCTTCGATGATGTTGTAACTACCACCGATGTATAAACCGTTGTCGCCTGCACCGCAAACGTCAATGTCTTTCCAGTGAATGTAATCTGCTTCAATAGAAACACCACGGTTTACTGAATTGAAATCTTGTGCGTAAAATTTAAATGTTGCTTGTTCTGTATCACTTGCGTTTTCGATAGTGATGTACTTATTGTAAGTACCACTTCTTCTAATAATGATACGTTGACCGATATTATAATCGCCTGGCAAAACTTTAACTGTATCACCCGGTTGAAGGATGTTTGAGTTAAGTAATGTGTTGACGTTATATGGTCTTTCTTGATTGCCTGCTTCACCTTCTGTGCCGTAAGTAGCCTCAGGTGAAACATAATAAACTTTTGCTTCTTCAGCGCTTACGTTTATTGTGTTTTTGATTGCCATAACGCCAAATACTGACGTAACAGCAAGTGCAATCACTACAAATAAGGTTATAATTTTATTTCTTAAACTAATACTCATTTTTTTACCCCCTATTAGTGATTATCTACCATACCGATTGTTTGGAAACGTGTACCACGTGTAACGGTTGCGTCTTGGAAAGAACAAATTGTGTATGTGCCCGGTTGTGTAATTTCGTAAGACAATGTTACAAATTCAGTACCTGTTACTGAGTAAACATTTACAAATCCGTCTGCAGTAAGTGCTGTAGCACCTGCGCCTACTGTTGTTGGGGCAATAATTTCAGTGCCAAACTTAACGCCAGCGTAAGATACATTTGAACCACCTGTTGATGCGAAAGAAATTGTTAATGTACCTGTGCCTTGGAATGTAACTGACAATGTGCCTTTTTTAAGTTCGAAACAACCACTACTGCTTGTTCTGTATTGATCACTTGAACCTAAAGAACCACCTAATGTTAAGAAAGCATTGTTGCCTGTGAAGTATTCTGCTTTAAGTGCTGTCTTATCAGCAGCGGTTGCTACGCCTGTTTGTGTAGCAATTTCAGCAGCGAGTTCAGTAATGCTGAAGTTGAATGTATCTGTAACGGCTTCAGATGCGCCGCCGCCAACGGTAGTTGTCATTGATACATAGTACATATTGATTGAAGCGTTTGGTACTAAGTAATATGTGCCAGCGACATCAAATGTAAATTCGTATTTTGTTACTGCATTAGGAATACCTTCTGTTGTTGCAAGAACATTACCAGCAGCATCTGTGAATGAAGCGGTTCTTGTTAAATCGCTTGCAGAGCCAGTGATTAAGTATACAACAACTTTACCAGGACCTTCTGCAACGAATTGAATTACTCTACCTTCGCTTATACTACCTTTACCACCGAATTTGAGACGTTGTGTAAATGTTAAGCCGTCTGCTGACTTGCTGTTAGCGTCGATAGTAATCTTTTTGCTTGAAGTTGCTATAGCAGTAATGCCTTCAGCAAGTTCAAAGTTTTCTTCATAGGTTGCTGCTGCAACATCGCTGATGTTTGCTGTTGCAACTTTTTCTACTACAGGAATTGAGTATGTCATTGATACATAGTACATATTGATTGAAGCGTTTGGTACTAAGTAATATGTGCCGGCGGCATCAAATGTAAATTCGTATTTTGTTACTGCATTAGGAATACCTTCTGTTGTTGCAAGAACATTACCAGCAGCATCTGTGAATGAAGCGGTTCTTGTTAAATCGCTTGCAGAGCCAGTGATTAAGTATACAACAACTTTACCAGGACCTTCTGCAACGAATTGAATTACTCTACCTTCGCTTATACTACCTTTACCACCGAATTTGAGACGTTGTGTAAATGTTAAGCCGTCTGCTGACTTGCTGTTAGCGTCGATAGTAATCTTTTTGCTTGAAGTTGCTATAGCAGTAATGCCTTCAGCAAGTTCAAAGTTTTCTTCATAGGTTGCTGCTGCAATATCGCTGATGTTTGCAGAAACTGAAACTTCTGAACCGGTAACAGGTTTAGCGGTTACGGTGTAGGTTACTGTAGCAGGTTCGGTTGTTTGAACTTCGCCTTTTGCGTTTGCCTTTTCGTAAACTGCGGTTACAGTGAATTCACCAGCGTTGCTTGTATCAACTTCTGTTTGGAATTCTACTTCTTCGCTTGAAACGATTTGAGTTTTACCGCTTGCATAAGTTACTTGGAACTGCCATGTTTCACTGATTGTGTCTTTGCCTTCTTCCTGAGTTGTCAAAGTACCTTCAGCGTCTTGTAACCAAGTAAGAGCAACAACGTTATCGATAACGTAAATTGTTGTGAATGCTTTTACGGTGAAACCTTCAACATATTGTGATGGTTTTTCAACCCAAATTTGATATGCGCCTTCCTTTGTTAAGGTAGCAACGCCGTTTGTTAAGGGGATTTCTTCCTTACCTAAGTAAAGACTTGTTGTGTAGCCGTCTAAGACTTCTTGTGTTAAGTTACCTTCAACATCGGTTACCTTAACATCAATTTGTGTGCAGTCCAAAGTAACTGGTTCAGCCAATGAATAGGTATCTTGAACGCCTTCTTTAAGTGCCACACCAATACCATCGAATTCAATAACGATTACGTCATATGATGCTTCAAGAACGCTTTCATTATATTCGTATGAAATAACGATTGTATATACACCGGCTTTTTCGCTGTTAAATGCTGAAGCGTCAAGCGTATATTCTGAAGCAGTCAACTCTATAGTAGCTGGAGCGGGTCTATTAAGCCTTTTAATTGAAGCCTTTACAACAAGACCTTCTGATGTGAAGTCTTCACCGACGAAATATTCGACTTTAACATTTGTTGTGTCGATTTCGAGCGATTGCAACTTTTCAACATTGGTTTTCACATTACATGCGCTAAAAGACATGGCTAATATTGCAAGTAATGCCAAAACCGCTGTTAGTACTGTCTTCTTTCTCATTTTCTTCTCCTTTATATTTTATTATGTTCACGCGCGCATAAGCGCACTATAATACCTAAAATAAATTTAATGTTTAGTAACTTTTTTAGTGTTTATCTTGCCAAAATTTTTTAAAAAAGTGGCGATAACGGGCTTATAGGCTGACTTTTACTCTGTTTTGTCTTCGTTTGCTTTCGCCTTTTTACTTGTTTTTGTAAAGATTTTGTTTATTGCCATTGTAAGCAAAACAATTAAGCCGATTACGATAAAAATAACAAGTAAGCCTTGTCCCATGTATTTTAAAGATTCGACAAATTTAATGGGCTCAAATTTAAGATTTGATGCTAATAAAGAAATTAAATTCATAAATTACGCCCCCATAAATAAACTTAAAATGATACCGCCAGCAACAACCGAAGCGATTTGACCTGAAACGTTTACGCCGATTGAATGCATAAGCAAGAAGTTTTGATTGTCTTCTTTAAGCGCCATTTTATGTACTACCCTACCCGACATTGGGAATGCTGAAATACCAGCCGCACCAATCATAGGGTTAATCTTATTTTTAGTAAATAGGTTGATAAATTTAGCAAGCAATACACCGCCGGCTGTATCGAAAATAAATGCGATTAAGCCAAGACCTAAAATTAAAAGTGTATCGGGTGTTAAAAATTTATCTGCAACCATGTTAAAGGATACAGACAAGCCTAAAACGATTGTAATAAGGTTTGCAAGCACCTTTTGTGCTGTTTCGGATAAAGAGTCTAACACGCCACATTCCCTTATTAAGTTACCGAACATTAAAAAGCCGATAAGTGAAGTTGCTTGAGGAATGATTGCTGAAACGACTGCTGTAATAATGATCGGGAAAGCGATTCTTGTTGCCTTTGAAACAGATTTTTGTTCGTAAGGCATCCTGATAAGTCTTTCCTTTTTTGTTGTCAAAAGTTTGATAATTGGTGGTTGAATTAGCGGTACTAACGCCATGTATGAGTAGGCTGCGACCGTAATTGCGCCAACATATTTTGAGCCTAATTTGATTGCGGCAGCGATTGAAGTTGGACCATCTGCTGCGCCGATAATTGCGATTGCAGCGGCATCTTTTGGGTCGAAAAACATTGAAGCCATACAAAGTGTGAAAAAGATACCAAATTGTGCGGCTGCGCCAAACAACATAAGTTTGGGGTTTGTCAAAAGCGGACCGAAGTCAATCATTGCGCCGATACCGATAAAAAGTAGTAATGGAAAAAGTTCGTTTGCGATACCGGCGTTATAAAGCGTTTCGATTGGACCGACCAGCGCATCTGAGCCGGGAATGTTTACTAATATTGCGCCAAAGCCCATAGGAAGTAAAAGTGTGGGCTCCATCTCTTTTTTAATGGCGAGAAATATTAGTATCAAACCGATTAAAATCATTACGCCTTGTTGCCAACTAAAGTTTAGAAGATTCTCGTAAAGAATTTTAAAAAAGTCCATATATATCCTCTATCAATTTAATCTTTTGGTGTAAAAATGTGCGATAACGGGCTTATAGCCCCACTTTTATTTACAAAACCTGTTAAAATTATTTTGTATTTATAAAGCTATTTTGCCGTAACCGATAAAATTATTTTTGCCAATTTTTAATTTCGGCATAGCACATAACAAGTGGTGCAACGCCTTTTGCATCGTTTTCAACAACCGGTTCTGAGATGTAATACTCATAAGTACCATCACGCCTTTTGTTGTCTTCTGGACCTAAACCAGCGACCAAACAAATACCGCCAAGTTTAATTTGACCGTCGTCATAAACCTTTAAGTATTTTGAAACGACGCCTTCAAAAATCTTTTTACCCATTTCGTGGTATTTTACATCAAGTACGCCCAGCCTTGAGCCCTTCATCATTGCGTAAGATACCATCAAACTACCGCTTGTTTCGGGGTAATTGCCAGCCATTTTGGGCTTGTCCACTACCTGATAAAGCATATTTGTTTTGTGGTCAATATATGGTACGATACCAGCGATTGCTTCCCTAAAAATTTTGGCAAGTTTAGTAACGACTTCTTTACTATGGCAATATTCCATAAGGTCAGCAAGCGCAACCAAATACCAACCGATTGAGCGAAGCCAAAAACTTTTTGAAAGACCTTTTTCGTCCGCCCAAAACGCCTTTTTAGAGCAGTCAATGCCGTGGTAATATAACTTTTTCTTTTTGTCGTACATTAAAGAATGTACATTTTCAATCTGCTTTAACATGTCTGAATAATCACAGCCACCAAACGCAGTTTTGTACCTACAATAAAATGGTTGAGCCATATAAATGCCGTCAAGCCAAATTTGGTTGGGGTAAATTTTCTTGTGCCAGAAGTTGCCCGTGTGGGTACGTGGTTGATTTGCGAGTTGGTCGTAAATGTTAAAGATTGCTTTTTTATACTTTTCTTCACCCGTTGCGCCGTATAAATCGAATAGCACCCTGCCTTCGTTTACGTCGTCAAGGTTGAATTTTTCCTTATTGTAAGTCCTAATTGTGCCGTTTTGTTCTACATAATAATCAATGTAGTTTTTAACAAAGTTGAAGTAGCGTTTTTCACCCGTGATTATATATAACTGGTAAAGTGCTGACATCATACAGCCGTCAATATAGTTCCAAACGGGGCTTTTACCCACCCTTATCGACTCGATATTCCAAAGCGGACAAGATGGCGTGGATTCATCTAACAATTTATCAATGTAAGGTTGAATTCCGTACATAATTACCCCCTATTGATTGTGCCGATATTTTCAGCAACAATTTGTTCACCAACGACGCCCTTAAAAGAGACGTTTTTGATGTTTAAAGTTTCTACGTTGTTAAAGTAAAGCCCTGCGCAAGAACATTTTTTAACGGCAGTTGCCATAGACGGAACACCGCTTTGTGCATCCTTTGCAAAGGTGAACTTAACATTTTCAACAGTGATTTCTTGGATAGGTCTTTCGGGAAGTCCGTCGCAGTAAGATGCGGCAACATGGCAGTTTTCGCAAACCATGTTTCTAAAAGCGAACTTGCCTAAGTATGGTGTGCCGTCGTCAACGGGGAGTTTTTCCCTTGACCAAACGTATTCGCTGTACCTATCAGGGTCGCAACAGTAATAAAACATATTGATTACAATGGGCGTTAAAACGTTGTTCATTGTAATATTTTCAAACAAAACGCCGTCAATAACCGCATACTTACCCCTACCACGGCGAGTTTTTATCCTTAACCCCCTGTCGGTAGAAGAGAATAAGCATTTATTAACTGTAAGGTTTGTAACGCCAGCGGACATTTCACTACCCAGAGTGATTGCGCCGTGTCCGTTTTCCATATAGCAGTTGCGGATGACGTGTAAATTTGCAGGTTTTTTATATTTTTTAGCGATGTAACTTTTGCCCGATTTGATTGCGATGCAGTCATCACCAACGCTGAAATGACATCCGATAATGTTGACTTTGTTGCATGACTCAGGATCTAACCCGTCGGTGTTGGGGCTAACCTTTGGTGCGTTTACAGAGATGTTGTAAAAGTTTACGTCTTCGCTAAAATATGGGTGGAACTGCCACGAAGCAGCGTTTTGACCGGTTACGCCGTGGAAAGTTACGTTTTTGCAGTTGTTTAAAAAGCAAAGACGAGGTCTGCCGGTTTCTCTTGCGAGAACGTTTTGCCACCATGTTGCGTTTTGAGCGTTGCCATCGATTGTGCCTTCGCCAACGATAGTAACATTTTTAATGTAAGCACCAAAAATAAGTGCTTGGTGCATTTTTTTAGGAACGCCTTCCCATGAACCGCATTGAAGATATCTTTTTGAATATTGATCTGGGATTTCGCCCGGGATTGTTGGGTAACGGCTTTCGTCGGTAGTACCCAAAATAACGCTGTCCTTAGTGAGTTCTAAGGTCATATCACTTTTAAGTGTGAGTGGGGCGGTTAAATAAACGCCCTTTTCAAGCCTTAACCTACCGCCGGCGGGCATGCAGTTGATTGCCGTTTGAAGAGCGATAGTGTCATCGGTTTTGCCATCACCTTTTGCGCCAAAGTCGGAAGCCAAAACGCAAACGGTTTCTTTTTTGGTTTTAAATTTTAAGGTGAAGTTTGTGCCTAATATGCCTAATACGTATTGGGTGTCTGGCGTTAAGTCAAACAAGGAAAATACGTTTGTATTCTTTTCAAATTGAACTTCGCCGTTTAATGTAACGGTGTAAGTTTTATCACAGTAATAACTTAAATTGTTTTCCCACTCAAAACAAGCGGAACAACTTGAAACATAAAGTAAATTAATCATTTTAAAGTACCCTTTTTTAATATTTTACCTTTTTATGTTTAACAAGGTATACAATTAAATCTTTAATACCGATAAAAATCATATCGTAAGCCAAGCAAACAAGCCCGAACAAGAAAGGTTCAACGCCGATAACAACGGAGTTGACGGGCAATTTTTGCGCTTTGATTATCCACAAGTTTACTTGGTTATAGGTCATAACCACCAACGCAACAATGAATAGGTAAAAAAGAACATTTAAAAAAATTGTCCAAAACTTGTTCATTGGCAGTAACATAAAGTTGTTGTACTCGCCTTCATAATTTGCAATAAAACGAAGAATTTTGTTGCAGATTAAATCGATTAAAACGCCGATTGCGAAGCCTAAAACAATGATTAAAACGATGTTATCTTGAACAAAAACGCCAAGCCCCCAATAAAAGAAAAAGCAGGCTGCACCAAAGATCCAATATTTAAGGAATAGTGCCTTAACCGGTGCAGGAATTTTAGAGAAAAACCCACTTTTTGTTAAATGTTCTTCTTCCGCAGGGATTTCGGGGACGGCATCTTTTTCTGCATTGACAAGCCGATCAACGGCGTCGGTATTTAGTTGGTAATAATTTGTAATTTCTTCTACTTCACGTTCGTGCCGATCTTTTTTTCTTGCCATACAAATACCAAAAAATAGAAAAATTAGTTTAAATAAAAACTACACGGCTTTTAGCAAAAAACTGAAAAAGTAATTTACTAAAAACCGAAAATATCAGTTTTTATTGCTTAATTGCATAGAAAGACTGTAACGCAAAAATTTAATGCGTTACAGCCTTTGATATTAGTCGTCTTCTCTTTCAATTTCAGCCATTTGAGTTGTGTACTCAACGTTAACTGAAGTATTGATGAGTTTTAATAATTTACCAATGAGTGGTGCAGCAACGAATAATACGATTGATAAGCCAAGTACGATAAGGTGTGCTGTTGTCATACCGTTTACATCATACAAATAGGAATATTTGGTCATGAATTCGTTAATTTTTTTAGCGTCGCCAGCGCAATCTGCAATGTGCCTATCGATACCGGCACTTAACTTAACCTTATAAACGATTTCAAAAACGAAAATGATAGCCATCATTACAACGAAAAGTGCGATCATGACATATTTTGGTTTTTGGCGTTTAGGATAAGAACCAATCATTGCAACAAAGCCCAAAATAGAGAAAAGCATAATTGTAAATTGTGCAAGGCCCATTGGGTTTGTGTTGATATATAATGTTGATTGAGCAACTTTTTTCAAATTAAATGAGAATAAAACCAAAGCAATTAGATAAACAAATATTGCAATGTTTTGTGGACGGCGTTTTAAGCCAACCAAGAATTTACGGAAAAATTCTTTTACCCTTGCGAAAAATGACAATTTTTGTTCGATGTCGGGCGTAACGCTTTCGTTTTCACAGTTAACTGTTGCGTTTTCAACTACCTTT
Organism: uncultured Clostridia bacterium; assembly: GCA_944363645.1. Taxonomy (GTDB): domain Bacteria; phylum Bacillota; class Clostridia; order Christensenellales; family Borkfalkiaceae; genus UBA4636. The sequence goes on from CALVUR010000003.1 coordinate 111,152, forward strand.
TCTTCCGTAGTCATTTCTACGGTGTTATTTACAGTTTCGTTCACGTTATGCCTCCTTATCTAATAGCGTTTGTTGTTTCTTTATCAAAGAAATGTACACGGTCAAAGCCAATATTGATTTGATCGCCAAATTTATATGTAGCCCAATAATGAAGTTTTGCAACGACCTTCTTTTTGCCGATATGACCATGAACCAAAGTGTTTTGACCTAAGTTTTCGTTGTTGGTAATGTTAAATTGAATTGTACCATTTTCAACAACGTTTTCAGGACGAACGCCCAAAACGATTTCTTTGCCGTCATAATCAGCCAAAAGTGCATGTTGTTCACCCGTTAATTGATATGTAAAATCTTCACATACGAGTTTGTCGCCGTCAACTGTTACATCAAATAAGTTCATTGGTGGTAAACCGATGAAACTTGCAACGAAAAGGTTTGCCGGGGTGTCGTAAAGTTCAAGCGGTGTACCGATTTGTTGTACGTGCCCCATGGACATACAAACGATTCTGTCAGCAAGCGTTAATGCTTCGGTTTGGTCGTGTGTAACGTAAATGATTGTGGCTTTTAATCTTTTGTGAAGTAGCAAAATTTCACGGCGCATTGCACCACGAAGTTTAGCGTCAAGGTTTGATAAAGGTTCGTCAAACAAGAAAACTTTTGGGTTACGAACGATTGCACGACCCATTGCAACACGTTGACGTTGACCACCAGAAAGTTGTTTTGGCTTTTTGTTGAGTTGAGAAGTCAAACCCAAAATTTCAGCAGCAGCCATAACCTTTTGGTGAATAATGTTTTTATCAACCTTTCTTAGCATTAGTGAAAATGCCATGTTTTCGTAAACAGTCATATGACCGTAAAGCGCATAGTTTTGGAATACCATTGCCTCGTCCCTATCTTTTGGGGGCATTCTGGTAACGTCTTTACCATCGATAATCAAACGGCCAGATGTAATATCTTCTAAACCGGCAACCATACGCAAAGTGGTAGATTTACCGCAACCAGATGGACCAACCAAAACGATAAATTCGCCGTCTTTGATATCGATGTTAAAGTCATGAACGGCTTTTACCTTATTATCATATACTTTTTCTAAATGTTGTAATTTAAGTTCTGCCATAATCCACCCTTATTAACTTGGTTTTTCTTCGCCGATTTCTTTGCGATATTTTTCAAGTGAAACACTTTTGATATAACCGATAACGCCAGCAACAATCAAAAGCGCGCCAGAACCGATTAAATAAATAAGTGTACGAATAAATTGACCTACTTCCATAACCTTTGCAGTTGAAACTTCAGAAACCGGTGTGGTTATGCCCTTAAGCGGGAAGTAAACGATCCTTAAAAGTTGTAACAAACCGATTACAATAAGTACAATACCGTACGTCTTTTTGTAGTTTTTAATGCCTTCTGCACTTAAGAATGAGAAAAGCATGAACATAAGGTTATAAAGGACTGAAATACCGATTGCAGGTTTATAGTATTGTTGTAAGTTTGTTTTATATATACTGACGAAGTAGAAAACGTTAACCAAAATAGCAAGAAGCGTTAAAGATGAAGGTATTTTGTTTTTACTAAACCTTAATCTGTCTTTTTTTATCGCTTTGACTTCTTCCTGTGATAAAACAATGCCTTCATAAGATGTATTCTTTTTCATAACTAATTAATACCTCCTACGCCAGTTAAAAGTTGGTTTTCTTTCTTCATCAAACGTGTTTTCCAAATTGCGTTAAAAATAACCAATGCTGCCGTAGCAACAAGTAAAATACAAACAACAAAACCAATATCAAACCAGAATGTAGAAACTGAATATGGTAAGCCTTTTGGTTCGTTGTACGCTTTTAATGCTTCAAAATCCACCTGTAAGTACAAAGCACGATATTTAACTATTCCAATAATAGAATAAACTGCTATGCCTATATCGGTAGCCGCTATTAAGCCGGCTGAAACATAATTGCCTACGTAATATTTTCTACGAGCGTTACTTGCGGTTAAGAAATATGTAACAGCAACAACAATCATAACGATTGCACAAGCAACAAGTGCTTGGTTGAATGGTTGCATATCGTAAAATAGTTTTGCACCCTTAACATGCTCGCCACTAAGTCCTAATTCAGGAAGTTCAAGATCTGGGTCGTAAGCAAAGTATAAGGTTCTGTATACATGCGTCATAATGCTTAACGAATATATAAAAAATAATGCAAATACCCCAAGTAAAACATAGGATAATATTTTTTGAAACTTAAGTTGTGCCTTGAACATAGGTTCTCCTTTAATTTCGCAGATAGATTAAAAGGAATTTGTCCCCTTTCGTATATTTTATCGCTTAATTTTTATTTTTGCCCTTTTGGGCTTGATTTTCCCTTGCGGGCAAAATGTAATTTTTTTTTGAAAATTTTCTGTTGGGCAGGGGGCACGCCCCCTGCCAACCGAAAAAAGTTACTTTGCTAAAACAAAGTTAATTATTTGTTGATGCTTTTGTAGTAAGCTTGTAATCTTACCCAAGCGCCGTCCTTGATTTCAAGGTAACGTTTAGCGTTCCATGTATTTACAACAGTGTTGATAGCTGTATCTCTGCTTGTAAATTGTGGAGTTTCTGTGCATGCATAACCGTTTTCGATCATGTCAAGAAGAACGTTGTATTGGCCCTTTGATTGACTGAATTTACCACTTGATAAAAGTTCGGTCATACCGTTAACTTCGGTGTTTTCAACTGCAGTTGTTGGTAATACTGTAGGAACAGATGTGTACCATGGGTTTGAAGCAAGTGCTAATTCTGGGTGCTTAATTGTGCCTAAGCCGATAGCAGCAGAAATCTTAGCAGCGCCTTCTTTACCAACTTCGTGTGTGCATTGATATTCGAATGCTTGTGACTTAACGAAGCTTAATGTTGAACCGAGGTAGTAACGAGCATAGTTGGTGTAGTTACCACTTGCTTTTGCCCAAAGTTCTTCATAAGTTGCGTCAGCGATAACAGGCATTTGTTTACCGTTGAAGTTGAATGTTTCATATGAACCGTCAGCTTTTGTCTTGATGAATTCATCTGGACCGTAAGACATAAGGATTTGACCTGCTTCACTGTAAGCGTAGTCGATAAGTGCTAATGCAGCGTGTAATTTATCTGTGTTACCTTCAACGCCTGCTTTTGAAATAGCCCAACCATCAGTCTTAACTGAACGCCAAGATTCGGTGAATCTCATGTATTTTTCAGTACCATCATTCCATTTTGCAACAGGAACCATGATAGCCATGTATTTTTCGCCTTCTTGAAGTTTAGTAGCGTTCATAACGGTTTGTGTTTGGTTGTAGTCATATGACATGAAACCAGCATCTTTTTCAAGATATGTGTCTGATTTACCTGAACCGGTCATAATGATAAGACCTTCTTGATATAAAGCGTTCATTTTTTCGATTGCTTCATATGTTGCTACTTCTTGACGAGCGTCGTGAAGGCTACCATCTGTACCTACGTAGAGATAATCTTGTCTTGATTCAAGACCACGAACACCAAATAATGTACCAGCGAAACGGAATAAGTCAACTTGACGTTGGTTGTTTGCTGTTTCACGTGAGTATAAACCAGAAATTGGGTCGCCATCAACGTTGTTCTTAACTGCTACTACGCAACGAAGAAGTGCAACTAATTCGTCAACGTCCCAGCAAGCATCATAACCTGCGAAGAGGTTAGAACGTGTTGTGCCATAGTAACCATTGTATGTTGCGTCGATGTAGTCACGTAACATGTTAACAGCTTGAACACCAGTAACTGTACCAGCTTTTAAAGCTTCGTTCATTTTAGCAACGATATTGCCATATTCTGAATAATCTTTAGTAAGAGGTTGAGTTGCTGTACCGTCAGCATTTAAAGATTCAACTGCTACTGTGCCTTCTGTTGGCATGTATGGTGTGTAAACAGCAGCTTGTAAGTTTCTGTTAACATCACTTGTGTATTCGCCTTCACCGTCTAAAAGTTCTTGAAGGATGTCAACGCGCATAAGTGGCATACGTTCAATATCGTTTACACCGTCGAAGTATGGTGAGAAGTAAATAGCGCCGTTTTGGATGTTACCAGTAACTGATAAACGAACGATTGGGTTTTCTTCAAGATATTTTCTGAAGTTTGGCATGTGGTCAAGATATGCGCCGATGTTAACAACTTTATTTTGTTGACCAGCTTCGTTTAAAGCAGAAGCGGTACCACTAACCATATCTACTTCTTCAAGTCGATTTTCCCAAGCAGCCCATTCTTTAGAAGCGTTATTGCCTTGGTATTTATCTTCGAAGTTAACCTTTAAAAGGCCTTCTAATGTTTCCCAAGTTGGCTTTAAGTCGCCTGTGTGATAAGTTTTACCATTAGCTAATGTGATGCCTTCACCAGCAGTATCAGCGTCGAATGCGATACCTGTTTTAGCACTGTTGTAACCAGTAGCCATACGTAAAGTTGTGCCTTCTGCATACACTAAGTCAAATTCTTCGTTGCCCGTTGAAGAAGAACCTGTATCTACAGGTGTCTTTGGATCACAAGCAACCAAAGAGAAAGCAACAACCAAAGCAAGCAACAAGGCTAAGAGTTTTGATGTTTTCATTTTTTACCTCCATAAAATTGCTATAACTTTTCCGCTTTTGCGGTTTTAGCCATAAATTATTTTAACGCCCATATTAAAACTTTGGGCAAATTGAACAACTTTTGAATTAGTTGAATCTAATGAGTGAAATTTTTGCTTTTGTGAAATTATTCCTTTACGCCACCAACGTTTACACCCTTTGCAAAGTATTTTTGGATGAATGGGTAAATGATTAAGATAGGAATAACTGAACAAACAATCAACGCATAAATTGCCGAGTTTGCAGCGTAGTTTTCATTCCAAGTTGCCAAGTTTTCAGAGTTTGTTAATTCTTCTAACTTTCTACGGATGAATACTTGCAAAGGTCTTTCTGCGTCGGTTGAAACCATTAGGTTTGCCCAGTAGTAACCATTCCAACGTGAAATAGCAAAGAATAATGTAACTGTAGCAATGGTTGATTTACACATTGGTATGTAAACTTTGAATAGTACCTGCATTTCTGTTGCGCCGTCTACCCTTGCGGCTTCTTCAATTTCAGAAGGAACGCCTTCAAAAGCGTTACGCAACAAAATAATGTTCATCGCAGCCATACCCATGGCGATAACGATAAGCCATTTATCGTCTGTAATGCCAACGCCGTGGAAAATATCCCTTGTTGCGAGATAGTTTAAATATTGTGGTACTAAACCAGCGGAAAACCACATTGTGAATACCAAGAAGAAGTTGAAACCTTTCCTGAATAACAATCTCTTTTTAGAGAGTGCGTAACCACCCAAAATTGCAACACCCAAAGCCCAAATTGTACCATAAAGCGTTAAGAACAAGGTGTTTGTATATGAAGACCAGAAAACGTTGTTGTTAAACATGCTCTGGAATGCTTCAAACTGGAGATCTTTGGGGAATAAAATAATTTCGTTGTATTCAACTGCGTGTCTGCCGGAAATTGATGCTGATAATGCGTATACAAATGGATACAAACAGCAAATTGAGAAAATGGTCAAAAATATGTAACTTATTACCTTGAAGATAAGTTCAGATACTTCTAATTTTCTTTTCATCTTTTATTACCTCCTTAGTAAAGTGATACGTCTGATGCTTTTCTTGCGATTGTGTTTGCGCCAATAACCAATACCATACCAACAACGTTGTTGAGCATTTCTGCTGCAGATGCAACGCCTTGCATTGAGCCTTCAATACCGTACCTTGCGGCAAAGGTTGATACTACGTCTGCAGTTTCGTATGTTTCAACATCGTATAAAAGAATAACCTTTTCATAGCCGATGCTTAACAAGTGACCGATACGTGTAATAAGCATGATTACGATTGTTGATAAAATGCTTGGTAATACTACGTAACGCATTTGTGCCATCTTGCCTGCGCCGTCTATTTGTGCGGCTTCGTAACTTGTTGGACTTACTGCGATAATTGCGGCAAAGAATACGATGCTATCATAACCTGCTGTTTCCCAAATACCACTGATTTGGTAAATTGCCCTGAAGTATTTTGGATCGTTTAATAAGCCTGCTTCTGCGGCTTCTTTTGGTATTATGCCGATCCAAGATAAAAATCTTGATAAAATACCCATGCTGGAAACGATATCGTCTTCTTTAACAAGCATGATTACGAGGGTCGTCATGATAACCGTTGACATAAACTTTGGTAAGTATGTCATAACTTGATAGATACTACGCATTAAGTTGGACTTGATTTCGTTAAAGAATAGTGCCAAAATAATGGGCATCGGGAAACCAAAACATAACCCATAAAAGCTTAGTAAGAATGTGTTCCTGAATGCACGCCAAAATTCTAATGATAAGGTTGCGTTACCAAACATAAGTTGATAGAAGTTTGCCAAACCAATATAATGTTGGTCAGCAACGTCAACACCAACTTCGGTCAACTTAAAGCAACCTAATAATTCGTACATCGGGAAATAACGCCAAAATAGGAAAACGAGAATCATTGGGATAAGCATTAAGTAAAGACGCCAATCTTTTAAGATTGTCTTTAACATGTGCATCACACGATGTTTTTCAACGTCATCACGAACTGCTTGCTCACGATCCATTTCATAAGTTTGCGTTTCTTCGTTGTAAATAATGTAGTTGTCTAGTGCTTTTGCCTTCATCAGATTCCTCCGCAACTAAAAGTCGCAATTTTGTCTTTTTATAATAAAGTCCGCCTATAAGCCCAAAAACGCAACATTTTTTTAATTTAACATTACCCTTTAAAGCGTTTTGGCGAATATTTATTTTAAGTTTAAGCCACTTTGTAAGTTTTTTAAAGTAACTTTTGTGGTAAGTTACTTCCCAGCAACTTACAATTTAAGATATACTATATATTGATTAAGCATCCGCCCAAAATATATAATGTTTATCCACACAGTTTTTATTAAATAAGTTTGAAAAAACTGATTTTTTTAGATAAAAAGTTGGGCTATAAGCCGATTATCGCCATTTTTTGGCTTTCGGCTTTTTTTATTTTTACTTTCACCGCTTTTTTAAAAAACTGGGCTATAAGCCTATTTTCGCCCTTTTTATCCTAAAAAACTATTCTTCGTAATTTGTGTTTTGTAACTGTTTTCTTCTTTCTTCTTCGGTACGCAAAAGATAATCTTTTTGGTCTTCAAAAAGTCCGTCTTGTTTGCGACAGATAAATATTATAACAAAGCCAATAACCAAACTGAAAGCGTCAGTTGTGATTGCAGTGATCAAAATTTCAAAAAATGACACTTGTTTTAATATGGATAAAAGTGTTGCACGGCCCAAGCATGTTGCCAGATAAATTATGATTAGATAAAGCATGGAAAGTAAAAAACTGTCTTTAATTTTTTCCTTACCGACCAACTTTGTAAAGATAAGTACGAGCATTGATGCCGTGTTGCCAACGGCGAAGGCTATCATTTGAAGATAGTCGCCTTGCGAGGCAATTACGAAAACTATTCCGCCGATTATCGCATGGAATACCCCACACCACCCCCAACGCATTACGACAAGCGCAATGATTACATAAAAGAGTGAAACGCAGTATCCGTTTATGAATTTATTTGCTAACGACGTTAAAGCGGCTTCGATTATCGCAAATATCAGTGCAAAGATGAATAAGTCCATTGCACGATATTGTTTGAATGAAAATACTTTTTGTGCCATAATGTTTTTTTTGCGATTTGCTCTACCCTAATTAAGGAATTTTGTTATAGCATTTTTGAAGGTTGATTTTAAGCCAAGTTTGATACTCAAACCAAAATTTTTAAGCCTTACCGCCATATTTAAAAAATCTTGTTTTTAAATTGTTGTAAAACGCTTTTTTGTGTGTTATACTTTTTCATAAATCAACACCTTGTGAGGCATGTATGAACAAAGTTTATTTAACACCTAAAGATAATTTGAACGAGGCTTTTAAAAATTTGTCGGAAAACACCACCGTTTACCTTGAAAAAGGCACTTATTACGGTAAGGTCAATTTGTTTACTTCAAATGTAAAGATTATTGGCAGTGGTGCTGATACCGTAATTTCACATAATGATTACGCACGTATGGTAAACAGCGACGGTGTGGAGATTGGAACTTTTCAAACTTACACCCTACTTATTACCGGCGACAATGTAACCTTAGAGAATTTAACGGTTGAAAACACTGCCGGCAGTCCTGCTACGCTCGGTCAAGAAGTTGCACTTTCTTGCTACGGCAATAATTTCACCGCAAAAAACTGCCACTTTAAATCTACACAAGATACCTTGTTTTTAGGACCGCTTCCTGATGACCTTGTTGTAAGATACGATGGATTTTTACCCGATTATTTGAGATACTATCAAGGTAAGACCTATCAAAAATTTATCGACTGCATTATTTTTGGTACTGTAGATTTTATTTTTGGTAGTGCCAACGCTTTGTTTGATAATTGCAAGATCGTTTCTTTAAACGACAACCGTGATGTTGGCTATGTTGCCGCACCATCACACTCGCTTGCAAACGAGATTGGTTTTGTATTTTTGAACTGTGATTTGATTTCTAATAACGCACCTAATGTTTACCTTGCAAGGCCGTGGCGTGATTTTGGTAAAACCACTTTTATCGACTGTAACTATCAAGACCACATAAATCCCATCGGGTTTATAAATTGGCAAGATACCTATCGTGAAAAGACCGCAAGGTTTTTAGAGTATAACCAAAAAGATTATACCCGCCCAACTTGGACGAAAAAATTAAGTCGTAACGAAAAAGATGAATTTTTAGCCCACGCATTAAAGTTTTTTACATTTTAGTTTTATTAGCGAAGCGATTAAAGATTGCTTCGCTTTTTTTATAAAAAAGTGGGGCTATAAGCCGATTATCGCCATTTTTTTGGCTTTCGACTTTTTTATTTTTGCCCTTTTTCCACCCTTTAAAATTAACAAAAATTCATATTTTTTTGTTTTTAGTGGAAGCAAGGTTTTTTATTTTGTAAAGTATTTATCAGCGTTATTATAACAAACGTCTTCAACGATTTTACCAACGAATTCAACATTGTTTGGATATTCGCCGTTTTCAATCAACGTGCCGAGTTTGTTGCACAAAATTCTTCTAAAATATTCGTGCCTTGTGTATGATAAGAAACTTCTGCTATCTGTCAACATACCAACAAACTTGCTGATTAAGCCAACCTGCATAAGTGCTTCCATTTGACGATTCATACCATCTTTTTGGTCATTGAACCACCAAGCAGAACCAAATTGAATTTTACCAACGATACCGCCTTGTTGGAAACAGTTCATCATTGTTGCCAAAACTTCGTTATCACGTGGGTTTAAGCAATACAAAATGGTTTTAGGAAGTTGATCGTTTATGTCTAAATTATCTAAAATTCTGCCAAGTTTTTTAGCAAATGGTTGGTCTTCGATAGAGTCAAAACCACAGTCAGGACCTAAAGTCTTCATGTAACGTGTGGAATTGTTTCTTAACGCACCGATGTGGTATTGTTGTACCCATTTGTGTGCGTGATATTGTTTACCAAGGAAGATAATTATATAACCTTTATATTTTTCAACTTCTTCCCTTGTGAGTGTTTCGCCGTTTAATGCTTTTTTCAAAACAGCGTCAACTTCTTCTTTAGTTGCTGGTTCGTACATAACAACGTCCAAAGCGTGGTCAGAACATACACAGCCTACGCTGTCAAAGTAATCGATCCTTTGTGCCAAAGCCTTTTCTAACCCTTCAATGCCGTCGATTGTTACGTTAGCAACTTCGCCAAGTTGTTTGATATAATCGGTAAAACCGTTAAGTTCGATGTTGATAGCCTTATCAGGTCTAAACGCTGTCATAACAACGGTTTTGAATGATTTGTCTTCTTTTAAAAGTTTGTGCCACTTTAAGTCGTCAAGTGGATCTTCTGTTGTAAAGATTTTCTTTACATTGCTCATCTCGATAAGTTTACGAGCGGTTAAAGTTTTTAACTTTTCGTTTGCTTCGTCGTAAATTTTATCGGCTGTTTCTGGTGATAAAATGTCGTAAATACCGAAAAATCTTCTTAACTCTAAATGAGTCCAGTGGTAAATTGGGTTACCGATGGTGTAAGGAATAACTTCGGCATATTTTTGGAATTTTTCACGGTCGCTTTTATCGCCTGTAATATAGCTTTCGTCAACGCCTAATTCCCTCATTAAACGCCACTTATAGTGGTCGCCACCAAGCCAAACTTCGGTGATTGAGCGGAATTTTTTATCTTCGTAAATTTCACGGCAACTTAAGTGGCAGTGAAAGTCGAAGATTGGCATCTTTTCAGCATAGTTATGGTAAAGTGTCTTTGCCGTTTCGTTATCAAGAATAAAATCTTTATCTAAAAATTCTTTCATAGTTCCTTCTTTACAAGGTTACGCCCGTCTTAAATAATGCGATTTCCCTTGTGTTGTTAATTTCATTTTTAGTTTTTTCACCGCTTGCAACACGGCAAACGTAATCGATCAATTGTTGTAATTTTTCTTCGAAACTTGCGCCTTCAACAATGTCGCCAGCGTTAAAGTCTATCCAATTTTTCTTATGCTGAGAAAGTGCAGTGTTTGTGGATACTTTAACCGTTGGTACAAAGCCACCAAAAGGCGTACCTCTACCCGTTGTAAACAGCACCATATGACAGCCTGCGCATGCTAAATTGGTTACCGCAACCATGTCGTTGCCCGGCCCGTTTAACAAGTTTAAGCCCGTGCTATTTAACTGACCGCCGTCGAAAACTACCCCGCAAACGGTACTATTGCCCGACTTTTGGGTACAACCGAGTGATTTGTCTTCGAGAGTGGATATACCGCCAGCCTTGTTGCCCGGGGACGGGTTTTCATAACAAGGTTGACCATTTTTTTCGTAGTAATATTTAAAGTCGTTTATGAGTTTTACGATTTCGTCAAAGATTTGTTGGTCTTTTGCCCTTGCCATTAAAAGGGTTTCAGCACCGAACATTTCGGGGACTTCGGTAAGCACCGTTGTGCCGTTTATTGATGCCATATAATCGCTAAACCTACCTAAAAGTGGGTTTGCAGTAATACCAGATAAGCCGTCAGAGCCACCACATTTTAAGCCCACTTTGATTTGGCTTAATAAAACGTCTTCACGCTTATCGGTCTTACATGCTTCGTAAAGTTTTTCCAAGCGATTTACGCCTTCAACGATTTCGTCTTCTACGTCTTGAGCAATTAAAAATTCAACACGTTCCGCATCGTAATCCCCTAAAGTTTCCTTAAAAACGTCCATACGGTTGTTTTCACAGCCAAGACCTAACACCAAAAGGCCACCAGCGTTGGGGTGCTTCACCATTTGTTGAAGCAATTTTTTTGTCCTTTCATGGTCTTCGCCCACTTGAGAACAACCATAAGGGTGTGTAAAGGTGTAAACACCTTCAACATACTCTAAATTAGGATGTTTTTGGTTGAAACGATTAACGATTTCCTTTGCCTGTGCGTTTACGCAACCAACTGTTGGAATTACCCAAAGTTCGTTTCTTATACCAACAAGCCCGTTTTTACGCTTATACGCTTTTACGGTTGGTACTTTATCAGTTTTTAAATTTGGTGTTTCAACAGGGTTATAAGTGTATTCAAGTTCACCACTTAAATCTGTTTTTAAGTTTTGAAGGTGAACGTGCTCGCCAACGGCGATATCACGTGTTGCGCTACCGATAACTTGACCATATTTAATAACCTTTTCGCCAGCCTTGATGGGCTTTATGCAAAACTTATGGCCACGTGTGATGTCTTCTAACAAAGTAACGCCGTCAATAACCTCACCTTTTACTAAACCTGTAAGTGCAACTGAAACGTTATCGTTTGGGGAAATGATAATAGATTTTTTCATTTTAACTATAAATTATCTGTTTGCTAAATAGTTTTGTAAAGCCTTTCTCATACCGAGTTCACACATTTCTTTAATTGCGTTTGCAACGAAAGCAACGTTTTCTTCGGTGGCAAGTTTTTCTTGCCAAATGTCTTCACGAGAAAGTGCAGATTTTGCGACTTGTGTATAGTCGCCATTTTTCCAAACTTCCTGCCAGAATTCCAAAAATTCCGGGTTATCGCTTAACTTGATTTCTTCTTCACCACGTTTGCCTTTATAAAAGACTGTCATTGCGGCAAACGAGAATAAAATATCGGTTGGAACTTTGCCAAATTTATTGACGTAGTCGGCATATGTACCTAATAAACGTGTTCTAAACTTGGTTGTAGAGTTGAGTGCGATAGACATAAGTTCGTGCCTGATGTATGGGTTTTCAAACCTTTCTAAAACGCTGTCAGCAAACTTTTTGCATTCTTCTGCGGAAAGTTTAACCGTTGGTGAGATTGTTTCATACATAAGGTTTTGAACGAATTTTCTTACGTCAACATCGGTAACGCTTTCCCTTACTGTGTCAATACCGCACATGTAAGCGATAGGAACCATACCGGTGTGCGCACCGTTTAAAAGTTTAACCTTTCTTTCTTTATAAGGTTTGATATCTGGAACGAATAAAACATTTAAGCCTGTCTTGTCGGCAGGAAGTAATTTGTGTACAACTTCTTCTTCCTTTAAAACCCAAAGGTGGAAGGCTTCTGCCTTTACAACGTTGTTGTCGGTAAAGCCTGTTTCTTCATAAATTTCTTGAACGGTATCCCTTGGGAAGCCAGGAACGATCCTATCAACCAAAGTATCGGTATAATGGTTTGCATTTTCAACCCATGCGGTAAACTTTTCGTCGTTATAGCACAAGTTTGCAAGTTTGATAAGAATCTTTTTGAGTTCTGTACCGTTGTTATCGATAAGTTCGCAAGGAACGATTGCAAGACCTTTGTCCATTGCACCGTTAAAGTGAACATATCTTCTGTGTAAAAGTGCGAGTAATTTGCCAGGGAAACTTTTTGGACAAACTGAATGGTCAGTGTCGGTTTCGTCAAAAGCGATACCTGCTTCGGTGGTGTTAGAAATAATTACTTGTAAATCTTCGCTTTCACCGTATTTTAAAAACTCTTCATATTGGGTAAAAGGATTGATAAAGTCGCCCAATACGTCGATTATCTGCCTTGTTTTAACTTTTTGACCATCGATAAGACCTTCTAAACAAACGGTGTATAAACCATCTTGTTTTCTCAATTCATCTAATCTGCCAAAGGGCATTGGTTGAACAACAACTACGTTAGAATTTATTGCGCCCTTGTCGTTTAAGTCTTGTAAAATCCATTCAACGAAAGCCCTTAAAAAGTTGCCTTCGCCAAATTGCATAATTTTGATTGGTCTTTTAACAGTTTTATAATTTTGTCCGTTAAGTTGTAACATAATTACTCCCTTTCAAAAAATTATTTTTTTGTTTTTATAACTTCTTCGGTTTCCTTATCGAAAAGGTAAACACTTGAATAAGGAATAGCAAAAGTGAAATTTGTATCGATTTCTGGTGTAAAGTGTGGGTCGATTTTTAAAATGGTCTTAATGCCGTCAATGTCGGCGTAAACGTTTGTGTTGTCGCCTAAAAGTTCGGTGAGTTCTACCATAGAATCGATAACGTAAGAATTTTCAACGTTGTCGATGTTAGGAAGTTTAATTGCTTCTGGTCTAAAACCAAATACGACTTCTTTGCCTTCGTATTTTTGAAGTTCTTCATCGCCCAAAACGTGCGCAATATCAATTACTGTTTCGCCAAAGATAAATTTAGCATCTTGGATAACGCCAGAAATGAAGTTCATAGGTGGTTCACCGATAAATCCTGCAACGAACATATTTACAGGTTCAAAATAAAGTTCATATGGTGTACCAACTTGTTGAATGTAACCTTCTTTCATAACTACGATTCTGTCAGCCATGGTCATGGCTTCTGTTTGGTCGTGTGTTACGTAGATGGTTGTTGCGCCCGTTTCACGGTGAATTTGTGTGATTTCAGAACGCATGGTAACACGTTGTTTTGCGTCGAGGTTTGATAATGGTTCGTCCATTAAGAAAACGCCTACTTTACGAATAATTGCACGACCAACCGCAACACGTTGACGTTGACCGCCAGAAAGTTGACGAGGTTTTCTGTCTAAATATTCGGTTAAACCCAAAATCTTTGCAGTTGCGTAAACCCTTTCTTCGATAACGTCTTCGTCAACACCTTGAAGTGTAAGACTGAATGCAAGATTTTCATAAACGGACATATGTGGATAAAGTGCATAACTTTGGAAAACCATTGCTATTTTTCTTTCTCTTGGGCCTTTATCGTTACATAATACGCCGTCAATATAGAATTCGCCCTTTGAAATATCTTCTAAACCGGCAATCATACGTAAAGTTGTTGACTTACCGCAACCAGAAGGGCCAACGAAAACAATAAACTCACCTTTTTCAATTTCAAGGTTAAAGTTATGTACGGCGTGGAAACCGTTTGGGTAGATTTTGTTGATGTCTTTCAAAACAAGGTATGACATATTTTCTCTCTCGCTATATTTTATTATATTGATTTAGTCTTTCGACTTTAAAAGTATTTGCCTAAGGCTTTTTAGGTTACCGCCCAAAAAAGGACAATGACCAAATAAAATTAAATAAAACTTACTGAAAAATTATTTGAGTTCGGAATTTTTAATACCGTCCATATCGGTAAATGTTTGGTTTTCACCGCACATACCCCAAATGAAGGTGTAGCCACGAGTACCAACACCGCTGTGGATGGACCAACTTGGTGAGATAACTGCTTGTTCGTTGTGCATAAAGATATGACGTGTTTCGTCCTTTGTGCCCATAAGGTGTACAACGAAGTCTTCTGGACCTAAGTTAAAGTAAAGGTAAACTTCCATACGTCTTTCATGTGTATGACATGGCATAGTGTTCCAAACGCTTGTTGGATCTAACTCTGTCATACCCATAACAAGTTGGCAAGATTTGCAAACAGCGGGGTGTACGTATTGGTTTATTACCCTTTTGTTTACGTTTTCAGCCTCGCCACAAGCAACGTGGTTTGCCTTGTCTTTGGTTATGATAACTGTTTCGTAAGTTTTATGTGCCGGGGCTGAATTGATGTAAAATTTTGCTGGGTTGTTTTTGTCTAAAGAAGTAAATTCAACTTCTTTTGTACCCATACCAACATATAAGCCATCAGTTTTATCCAAGGTGTAAACTTTACCGTCAAGGATAACTTCGCCCTTGCCACCGATGTTGATAATACCCATTTCCCTTCTTTCAAGGAAGTAATCAGAACCTAATTCCTTCGTTGCTTCAAGCCCAATTTTTTTATCAACCGGCATTGCACCGCCGGCGATAATTCTGTCCTGATGGGAATAGGTCAATAAAATTTCGTCCTTTTCAAAAACCTTTTCAATAAGGTATTTTTGACGTAATTCCTCTGTTCCGTACTTTTTACTGTCGTCAGGATGGTTAGCGTACCTAATGTCTAATTTCATGTCAATTAACCTCACAAACTTTTAATTTTTTCAGTAAGATAATTTACGGCAAAGGGTATATCTTCACCGGTTGTGCCTTCTAACACAAGTTTTGCGTTTTTTGTGTGGCGTGCGATTTCTTGTAAAATTATGTCATAGTCAAAAATCCCCTTACCAACACCACACTGGCAAAGTTTACCATCTTTTATAACGCAATCTTTGATGTGGAAAACACAAATTTGATTTGAAAATGTTTTAAGACCATACTTTAAAATTTCGTAACGGTCGTCAACATTCGATATATCCAAATAATTATATAAATCGAAAATGATTTTGATATTGTCTGCACCGATTTTTTTAACGGCGTAATTTAATCTGTCAACGTCGTATAAAACGTGCCCAAAAGCACCTTCCATACCCACATATGCGCCGTAATTTTTGGCAGTTTTTGTAAGACCAGAAAAGACGTCGATAACCATGTCAACCGCCCTATCTGTGCGGTTTTCGGGATTATAGGTCCACTTATCGTCATTAAAACTACCTGATTCTGAGCCGACAATGTTACAGCCTAAAGCGTTTGAATACTTTAAATATTCTTCAAACACCTTAACACCATTTTCAACCTTTTGTTTGTTTGAATGAACGGGGTTAAAGTATGCGCCGATAAGCGCAACTTGTTTGTTCGCACTTTTAAATGCTTGAGAAAATTGAAGCGCCCTTTTTTCGGTCATTTGCCCCGGTTCGTATTTTACATCTTCCAAGCACTTATATGCGACGAGTTGAACACCACTTAAACCGTAACTGTTTAAACTGTTTATAATGTTCTGCTCGCCAAAAACTTTTAAATCGTGCGCCCTTATAAATAATTCCATCATTTTATCTTTGAACACGACCTGAAGCGTCGCCGTTCATAAGTGTTTCAACTTCGCTTTCGCTTACCAAGTTAAAGTCGCCTGGGATAGTGTGTTTTAAAGCACTTGCAGCAACTGCAAACTCTAAAGCCTTTTTAAAGTCGCCATACTTTA
Source organism: uncultured Clostridia bacterium (assembly GCA_944363645.1). Classification (GTDB taxonomy): domain Bacteria; phylum Bacillota; class Clostridia; order Christensenellales; family Borkfalkiaceae; genus UBA4636. Next base: position 127,576 of record CALVUR010000003.1, read on the forward strand.
ACATACCGTGGATAAAGCCACCAGAGAAACTGTCGCCACCACCAACACGGTCAACAATACGAACTTCGTACTTTTTTGAAGAATAAAATTCGCTGCCGTCGTATGCCAAAGCACTCCAACCATTGTCGCTTGCTGAATAAGATTCTCTTAAACTTGTTGCGATGTACTTAAAGCCAAATTTATCACGCATTTTTTGGAAGATATCTTTGTAGCCATCAAGTTTAAGGTCGCCACTTACAACGTCAGTCTTGCCGGGCTTAAAGCCTAAGCATTTTTCTGCGTCTTCTTCGTTGCCGATACATACGTCAACATATTGCATAAGGTTTGTCATGCAAGCCTTTGCTTCTTCAGGTGTCCACAATTTTTTGCGGTAGTTTAAGTCGCAAGAAACGGTTACGCCGTGCTTTTTAGCAGCGATTAAAGCAGCTTCTGTCAATTTTTGCGCTTCTTTGCCGAGTGCCGGTGTAATACCTGTAAAGTGGAACCAATCTGCGCCTTCGAAAATCTTATCAAAATCAAACTCTTCAGCTTTTGCTTCAGCGATTGAACTGTTTGCCCTGTCGTAAATAACCTTGGATGGACGCATTGATGCGCCTGTTTCCAAGAAGTAAATGCCAACCCTGTTACCACCACGAACGACGTAGTCTGTATTAACGCCAAGTTGACGTAAACTGTTTACTGCACATTGACCTATTTCATGTGTTGGTAATTTTGTAACAAAATACGCTTCTTCGCCATAGTTTGCAAGTGATACTGCAACGTTTGCTTCGCCACCGCCGTAAACTACGTCAAAATTGTCGCTTTGAACAAATCTTTTATAACCGTTTGTGGAAAGGCGTAACATGATTTCGCCCATTGTAACTACTTTTGCCATTTATATTTACTCCTTAAAAATTATTTTTTAGCGGTTTAGCAAGGTTGGCTTTACGGCTTAAAAAATTACCGACCTAAAATTTGGTGAGCCTAATTGCTAAATCAATGTGCGTTTACTTTAGATTACTTTCCCGAAAAAATTAGAAAGCGGTAAAGGTTTAGCGCACGGCTTAATATTCCTTCGCCCTTGGGCGTAAATTTTTGCTTTTGCAATCACACGTAACATTATTCTATTATGTGGGCTAATATGGTTATTGCCATACCCACCAAATTAGGTTGATATGGCTAAAAATTGCGAATTTATTTTGGTTACCAAACGCCTTAAAGATTACTTGCTTTGTACAAGGTGAACTGCAAAGCCACCAAATTCTTCTTTAAGGTAGATAACGGTAAGTTTGCCGTTTGCATCGTATTTTGCTGAAGATTGGTCAACTTCGATACCCTTTAAGCCGAGTTGGAAAACTGCACGGCCAACGTTTGGTGTGGATACTGCGATATGACCAAATGTGCCACGTCCGTTTTGTTTCATAACTTCAACAACTGTGCCTGCAAACACACTGCTGTTACCTTCTTTAGTGGTAAAACCAAATGCGTTTTCAAATAAGTTTGCAATTTGTAAAGCCTTTTCTGCGTTTTCTGCATTGATGCCAACGTGTGTAAGTTTGAAGTCGAGCATCTTTGTTACGGCTGATTTACAAAGTGCAGTGATTTCGTCCCATGCGCCTTGTTTTACAAGTTTGTCTGGAACGATCCAACTACCGCCACAGCAAACGATTTTTGGGTTTGCTAAATAACTGTTCAAATTGTTTTCGTTTACGCCACCTGTTGGCATAAATACCATTTGTGAATATGGTGCTGAAACTGCTTTAATATACGCTAAACCACCTGCTTGTTCTGCCGGGAAGAATTTAACGAAATTAAGACCTAATTCCATTGCTTGTTCGATTTGACTGCCGTTTGCAACGCCCGGTACAAAAGGAACACCTTTGTCTAAACAGTGTTTTACAACCTTTGGATTAAGACCGGGTGCAACGCAGAATTTTGCGCCAGCGTTTACAGCCTTATCTACTTGTTCACATGTCAAAACTGTGCCTGCGCCAACCAACATGTCTGGATATGCTTCAGTCATCGCTTTGATAACTTTGTCTGCGCCTTCTGCACGGAAGGTTACTTCTGCACAGTGAATACCGCCGTCATATAAAGCCTTTGCTAAATTTACAGCGTCATCTGTGTTTTCAAGTTTGATAACGGGAACTATGCCCGTTGCTTCGAACAATTTTACAACTTCTTTTTCAGTCATTTTTTCACCTATATATTATTTATATATTATAGTCTTGCACTGTGTATTAAGATTATAGCACTTTATAAGGCTTTAAGTACATATCAAAAAGCGAAATAAATATGTACAAAAAGGATATTTATTTTTTGCAAATCGCCATTTTTCGAACAATTTTTCACCTTTCTTTTTAAGACATTTTTTATTTTTTGTCTTGCATTTTTGACAAAGTCTTTGAAAAATTTTAAATTGTTTTTATCAAAAAATGTGCGTTTTCGGGCTTATAGCCCCACTTTTTAGCAATTTTTTTGATTTTTAATGCTAATTTTTGCCAATGCAAAAATTAGCGGTTTTTTTTAAGGCAAATCACCGATTTTTAACCATAACATTTTGGCACAGCAAAAAATAGACGTTGTAAAAATTTTAAAATATTTTTTATTGAATTTGGTTACTTTTTTGTTTTATCATTTTTTGCAAAACTTTTGTTTTAATTTATCCCAAAATTTAGGGGCATTGTTTGTAACTTCAACAGGGCTATCATCGGTAAAAATTAAGCATATTAAGTTGCCGTCTTTAATTTGGCAGTAACCATTTTTGAAAAACTTATTAAGCGGTAAGTCTTTACTTAAATTGCCAACAATAAAGGCTTTATTTTGCCTATCGACCGTGCAATTAACGGAAAAGTCAATGCGAACGCCTACCCCGCTTAAAAGGTTATCGCAATCGCCAACATATAAAACGCCTGTTTTTGCCCTGCTAAAATCTATTTGCTCTCCGTCGCAAATTTTTGCACTTTTAAAAATATCAATGTAACCGCCAAAACTACCACACGGCGACTTTCGACATCAACATCAATAGACAAAAAACTATCTTTTAAGTAAACGGAAAAATCACCACCGCCATTTTGTGCGTAGCAACCTTCTTTATCAAAGACCACCAAAATATCTTGGTAAACCTTTAAAATATTTTGTTCTTCGTTTTCATTAAAATAAAACTTCATTTTTATTTTTACCGCCAAAAAAAGTTCATTTTGCCCTTTAAAAAAGGGAGATAACGGGCTTATAGGCTTACTTTTGCGTTTTTTCTTTTAAAACCGCCAAAAGTTAAAAGCAATTTTGAAAGAATGTTTTACCACCCCAAAAACCCTTTTAATTTTGGTTACAAAAAAATTGTTTTTTCTATATTTTGTCTATATAAAGACATCAAAAAATTAAGTAGCCTTACCAATTAAAGCGCATAGATTTTTTTAATATCATACTGCACATTTTATAGCAAGCAAATCAAGATTTGTCTTAAAAATTGGACATTAAATTATATATCTTCTCGGCTTAAAGGCGATAAATCATCACAACCATAAAGTCTTTTGTATTGCTCAATAAATACTTTACGATTTTGAATCAACCCATCAATAACATTATTTACTTCCATACGCTCACGGTCATCCGAAAAAGCAGTTCTGTAATCTATTAAAATATCTAAACATTTTTTAGGATAAATTGGGAAAAGATACCGTGCCGCCATAAATCTTATATGTGAATTTTCACCCTCTAACAACTTATAAAGTTCAGCAATACCCTCTTCCGTCTTTAACAGAATTTCCATATTCCTATCAAACCGTTTTCCGATTTTTTGAGATTCTTTTGGATCGTACGCATCACTTAAATAATTTTCCGTTTGACTAATCTCTCTCAAACGTTCGTTATCCTGAACAATTTGCTTGATTAAGTTGTTAGTATCCGCTTTTGTCATATATAGACCTCTATTATTATTTTTGACAATTAAACCTTATAGCCAAATAATTTCGCCTAACTTTTTAGCAAACGTTTTTAGTATTTTTAATCTCTCTTTATACCGCTTTCAATAAGACAAGTATACCGCTTCCAATAAGATAAGTATACCGCTTTCAATAAGACAACGAATTGATATATTCTCTTACTGTCATTCCGTAATTTTTATTATAACTTGAATAGTAACCGGAGATTTTCGTTTGTAAATTTTTTGATATGGCTACCCTATATTTTTAGTATTATAAACGCTAAAGATACTAAAAATTAAAAGATAAAAAAATGGGTTAGCATATAAAACGCTAACCCAAAACAAATTACTGATTAATTTTGGCAATTAGGTAAATTATCTACCCAACCAACCACCGTCAACAGCGATAGTAAAGCCGTTTACGTAATCGCTTGCAGAAGATGCTAAAAATACTGCTGCGCCCATGATATCATCAGGTGTACCCCAACGACCGGCAGGGATCCTTTCTAAAATTGCTTCGCTTCTGTCTGCATCTTGACGAAGTGCTTTTGTGTTGTTGGTTGCCATGTAACCTGGTGCGATAGCGTTTACGTTGATACCGTATTTAGCCCATTCGTTTGCCATTGACATGGTAATACCTTTAACAGCTGATTTTGATGCTGTGTAACTTGGTACCCTTATACCACCTTGGTATGAAAGCATACTTGCAACGGAAATGATCTTACCGCCGGTACCTTGTTCGATAAAGCGTTTAGCAACTGCTTGAGAGAAGAAAAATACTGTTTTTGCGTTAACTGCCATAACGCTGTCCCAACTTGCTTCAGAAAAGTCAATGCAGTCTTCCCTTTTGATGATGCCGGCATTGTTTACCAAAATGTCAACACGGCCAAAGTCAGCGATTGTCTTTTCGATAATGCGTTCGATTGGTTCGTTTGTCATTAAGTTTTCTGTCATGAAGTGGAAGTTTTCTTCACCGAGCATTTCTTGTGTCGCTGTACTTGGTACAACTGATACGCCCATAACCTTTGCGCCAGCTTCTACGAAAGCCTTTGAAAAGCCTTGACCTAAACCGGTGTCGCTACCGGTAACGATTGCAACTTTGCCTTTAAGACTGAATTTGTCTAAAATCATTCTTTTTCTCCTTCTTATTTATATTCGAGTTTTTTTTACAATTTTATAAGCAAAACTTATGCTTACATTTATAATAACATTATTTAAACTAATAATCAATATAAAAAATATTAAGAATTATGGACAAAACGGATATTTTACTTTTTGTAACTGTCATTTTTAGACATTATTTACACATTTTTTGCTACTTTTGAACATTTTTTGCTGTTTTGTCCGCCATTTAAAGCAATTTTAAAAGAATTTTGCCAAAATTTATGAAAAAATTCGTCCATTTTTTACATCGATTTTGTTACAATATATTCCTTTTTTGGACTTTTTGCCTTTTTTATTTACCGCAAACATTCATTTTACCGAAATTTTAAAAGTCAATTAAACACGCCTTTTTTATGGTTTTTTTAAATTTAAATTTAAGGGCTAAACGGTTTTTATTATTGGACGGTTAAAGGGCTTTTAAACAATTAAATCAAAGGGCTTTTTATGTTCCGTTTGACGGCTTTAACTTGAGAAATTGCGCACGTTTTGGCATTTTTTAACAAAATCACATCCATATATGTATGCGGTTTTTTATTGTAAATAGTAGCAAAAACAGTGGCAAAAACCGATATCTTTATTAAAAAAAGTAGCGATAACGGGCTTATAGGCGGACTTTTTTGATTTTTAACCTAATTTGAGATAGTTATTTTAATAAGGTTTTTATCTAAAAACACACGAAAAACCGTGTACATACCCCAATTACGCCCCAAAATGTAGCCTAATTTTAGTTGATTTTGGCTTTTTATCGCCTTTTAATTATCGTTTTAATTTTTTCATTTATAAACCGCAAAAAAAGCAAAATCACAAGTTATTTTGACATCAAATTTTTGCAAACTTTTGCCCATTTTACGGGTTTAGAATATTCCGGCAAAACGAAAAATTGCGATTGTTAAAAATAGCGTTATTGATGAAAAAATTGTTGTCCACACGACAAGTTGACCAGCCAAATCGCCATCGCAGTCCATTTCACGTGCCATGATTGCGCTTGAAACGGCAACGGGTGTGCCGAAAAGTGCGATAAGTGAAGCGTAATATTGACCGCCAAAATTGCCGAAAATTAAGTAAGCAACGCCAAGCCCCAACGCTGGCACAACCACCGTGCGCATTGCCGTGCCGAAAATAATGTGTTTTTTGAGTTTTGAGATTGCAGAAAATTCAAACTGACCGCCCAAAACAAGGAGTGCAAGTGGTGTTGCGGTTGAGCCGATATAGTTTAATGTGGTTTGTAAAAAACTTATTTGACTGAGCCTAAAAGTTACGCCGGTTGCTTCAAAAATTGCCCTTATACCAAGCACAAGTAAACCTGCCGCAACGCCCAAAATAAGTGGGTTTTTTACAATGCCTAATAAAATTTTGCCAACGTTTATTTTACCTTTTTCGTTTTTGCCGTTAAAGATTGATAAAGTTATTACCGCCAAGGCGTTGTAAACAGGAATGGTAAACGCCGACAAAACGCTTGCCGCTGCTGCGCCCTCACTGCCGAAAAGTTGGGTTGCAAGCGGAATGCCTATGATTGCGTAGTTAGAGCGGAAAATCGCCTGAATAAGCACGCCACGTTGCCCATTTTCCTTTGTAAACCAAATACATATAGGGATGGACACAAGAAAAATGACAATTACGGCGATTATTGAGTAAAGCACAAACGCCCAATTTATTGAACTGAAACTGCCGATTGCGTACACATTATTAAACAAAAGTACGGGTAGCAAAACGTTGAATGTAAGTTTGTTGCCTACACGCAAAAATTCTGGGGTGAAAAGTTTTATTTTTTTCAGCGCCCAGCCGAGTAAAACAAGTAAAATAATTGGTAGTACAGCATTCGCAGAAAATATTAAATCATCCATAATGCACCTAAAAATATAGCGATAACGGGCTTATAGCCCCACTTTTTACAAATTTTTATCTTTTTTTAATTAACCAAAAAATTTATCTAAATCATAAAACGGCGCCAAATATTCTTTGGTGTTATAACACATTTCTTTAAACAAATTTTTACTTTCTTCTTGTGTTAAGGTGGAAAGTAGCGGTTGGTTTATAAACGCCAAAAAGATTTTATTTAAATCACGTTGTTTAATGCCTTCATAAGTTAAATCAATATTTGTAAGGTTTTGATAAACCAAATTTTTAACCGCCAGTGGAAGTGGCTTTGAATAAACGGGGCTTATGTGGTCGTTAGAAAAAACGCAGTTTGTTTCCACAATAGAGCCTTTTGGCATTTGGGACATTTGTCCGTGGTTTGGCATGTTGACATTAGTAATAAGATCCCCCATGCCAAGCAAAGCCTTTATGATTAAAACGCCTTCTTCGCCCGAACTTTTAAGTTGGAACTTTTTCTCACCGCTGGCAAGTTTTTCACTTTCTTCAATCTGCTCTTTTTGCATTTTTTCACGAAGGTCAACGGTCGTTAAAAGATAGCACCAATCTTTTACCATTTGCGGATCTTTTAAATACCAACTGCTTGGCAAAAATTCCACCAAGTGCCTATCCCCAGCGGCAGCGAGTGCGCCGTACTTTTTAAATAAGTCCATTTTGACCTTGTTGCCGTAAGCAAAGGGATCGGTTTTAAACTGGAAGCGTTCACCACGCTCAAAATACCCTTCTTCAAAAAACCTTTCCATGAAAGGCGGAATGAGTTTTAGTAAATCAATATCTTTATATTTTGCGCTTGTTATCCACGTAAAGTGGTTTATGCCAGAAGCGTCGGTATAGATATCCTTTCTTGTTGCGGATATGCCTAACTGCTCCTTTAAAACAAGCGTTAAAAATTCTTGCGCATGAAAGACTTCATGACAGCACCCGAAAGCCTTGATGTTTGGAAAGACATCGTAAAGTGCTTTTGTGCAAATGCTCATGGGGTTGGTGTAATTTATTACCCACGCATCAGGGCAAATTTGACTTATCTTTTTTGCAAACTGCTCGTAAATAGGAACTGTGCGCATTGCACGAAGTACACCGCCCGGACCAACTGTATCACCAACGGCTTGATAAATGCCATACTTTTCCGGCGCATGCACATCGGAACGCATTTCTTTAAAAGTGCCGGGCAAAATGGATATAATGACAAAGTTTGCACCCAAAAGTGCCATATCTAAATTGTCGTAAACTTTGTATGTAAAGTGTGAAATGGTGCGTTCATCTTTGTTTATAAACTCACCAATTTTGGCGTTGCGGTTTGCGGCGTAAATATCAATATCGTATAAAGCGATTTCACCGCCCAAGCCTTTTTCTAACGCCAAGTCGCCCATGAAAACCCTTGCCCAGTTTTTTGAGCCACCACCAATATAACAAATTTTTATCATTTTAAACCCCCTTATAATTTTTGCTTTTATCTAACCGCAAAATTAAACTTTTTAGCAAACTTTTAACGCCCTTTTTGTTTTTAGGGCGTTTTTTACCGTTTTTTTAGTATTTTTACACTTTTTAAGCGACCATGTGTGAGTTTTAGCCACTTTTTCACACTTTTTAATGGCTTTAAAACCGCTTTTTTGACCGCTTAAAACTATTTTTAAATTAGCCTTTTAAAACACATTATTTTTTGCCACTTACCCCCTATATGTGTGCGGTTTTTGGCGTTTAAGTGGCATAATGTGTTGAGTTTTTTAAGTTTTTTAAAGTTTATGTGCCTAAAATCTATTGTAAAATTTTAGCGTTTTTTAGGTGTGCCATCAATCGTTAATTTTGTCCGTAAAAGTTGTTTCAACTTCGCTTTCACTATCATTTTCAGTGCCGTTTTCAGCGTCATTTTGAGCGTCAATATCGCTTTCTATATCGCCGTCAATATCGCTGACACTACTTTCTTCAGCATCGCCGTCAACCATCCAATAATTGTCGCCGTACTCTTTGATAAGTTGGTCTAAATTATCTTCTTTTGGTTTGATTTTATGTTTTTCCTTTACGACAATAAAGGTAATTGCACCGCCAATAAGCAATGCGAAAATAACAATAATGACAATGATTGCGGTAAGCCAAGTGGTTGTACCGAAAAGGTATTCAATAAAAGTTGGTTGGCGTGAATTTAAAACGCCGGCAAATGCGATTTGACCGTTATATTCCACAAACACGCCCACCATTTTATCAAAGGTTGGAAGTTGCGCCGTGGTGATTATGCCGGGGTGCACACTTTTATAAACCAAACTTTCACCAAACATATTGCCGTCCACCAAATTTTGGGCGGTAATTTTTTTGTTTAAAATGTATTCGCCATTTTTATATTTGGTAAAGTTTTCTGCCGTGTAAACATAAATTGTTGCGTTGCCGTTTCGTAACCCACCCGACCAATTTACGCAAAGATTGCCTTTAAAATCTTTTGTGATATCGGCAAAGGTAAGGGCGTTTTCTTGATCGTCAAAAGTAATCCGAAAAGTGAAACTACCGTCCGCATTTTTTGTTATGTTTGAAATTTTAATACCGCTGTTTGTGCCGTCTTGATAGTAAATTGAAGTGGTTAAAATGTTGGTATTTTGGTCGATAATCGACTTATATGCCGACTTATCTAAATTACCGAGCGTGCGATTGTCAACACTTGCGTGGTTTACATAATCGTAAATTAAACCGCTTCCCGACAGTATCGCATACGACAAAGTATTTGATGTGTCGCAAAGTTTTTCGTTGCCCATACGGAAAACGTAAACTTCGTTTGCGCCGTACATATTGCCAAGATTGACACTTCCTATCTGCCCATCGCTACCGATATATCCGTTTTTCTCGTTTACACGATAACAAATGATGCCAGAATCTGTCAAAAAGCAGTCCGCCAAGTCGCCTTCGTTACTGCGTGCTTCAATCATGAAATATTCGCCACGCTCGTTATAATCGTTTAAAACGATTTTTATCGCCTTGTTTTGATTTTCAAAAATTGTGGGGAAAAGCGTATACGTACCCGACTTACTAACGGTTAAAATGTTTTCATCCCCCACCCAGCCAAGCCGATTTGCCGTGTACATAAGTGGCATTGACGGAAGGGTTGCAACACCGCCCATAATGTCAAGTTCGCCAACGGGCTCGTTTGAATAAATGTCCTCACCGCTTGTCATATATGGATAATAATCTGCAACGCCCAAATCGTGCATGAGTTCATGACAGATAAGCCCCGGCGAATAAATGGTGTTGCCTTCTAAATCGGTAACGAGCCATTTTTCCAACTGCACGGTGGGGAAAATGGTATAATTATCAACGACCTTTTCGCCCAAATAGGTTGGCAAAAATTGAGATACGTCAAGACTTGTGCTATCAGGAATATAGTATTCATTTTTTAAGTTGTCAAAATCACGAATAAACAAATTGCTTCTGTGCGCCCACAAAATGTTATCCCAACTTAAATCTAAATCGGTTGTTGCAAATATAAAATTAAGCCCATCAATTACGCCGTTACTGTCAAAATCTACATCGATATTTTTTAAATTTTGAACGGCATTTAAAACGGCTTTTACAAGTTCCTGTTCACGCAAAAGTCTGTCTATATGCCGTTTAGCGCCACTTTTTGACGACAAGCAAGGCTGTCCGTCTTGGTCAAAATAACGGTTGTCGTAACCATTAGAATTGATTTCAACATAACCATTTATTAAATACAAATAGCGTGGCATAAAATAACTTTGTGGCTTGTCTAAACTTACCACAACATCGCTTAAAAAGTCAGCCGATATTTGATAATTATTGTAAGAGGCTTGCAAAAAATAATTTTTTACGCTTTGCGCAGAGTTTATATAAGTGTTTTTAAGGGTGGTAAATATATCTTCACTTTGATTGGTGTCTGAAAACTTTACCACCAAAAGCCCATAGTTATTTTGCTTTGTAACTATGTCTGCCCTTTCACCACTTACTGCGCTTTGTGCACTTTCCGCGTAAGATTTTTGTGCCGTTTCAATTTTTTCGCCATAAGTAAGCCCAAAAGCCCCTTCGTTTTCACGCCCAAACGCCACAACATTTAAGCCGATTGGCGCAATAAAAATGACAAAAGCGAAAAGTATTGATATTAAAATTTTTAAAGTCCATTTTTTCATAGTTATATTATACAACACTTACAAAATATAATCAATCTTTTTTCCTTTTTTAATTTTGCCCTTTATCGACAAGTTTAGCCTTAAAAATTTATTTTACGTGGTAATTTTGGTGGTAGTATAAAATTATGAAAAACGACCTTGTTAAAAATATAATTTTATACCCTTTATTGCTTTTAATTTTTTGCGCACTAAATTTTGCAATCAGCGACGCACCCCTTTCTTGTGGGGCGTTTGTTGCGCTACTTGTAATCGACCTACCGATAATACCACTTTCCCTTATTTTTTGCCTTTCTTTTTGCGTATATAAAAGTTGGTTTTTTATGCTTTTTGGGGCGGTGTTTGCGGTAATTTTTGGGCTGATATTTTTGATTTACCGCAAAAAAAATAAAACGGTAGGCATTGAACTTACCGTTTACATAATTTTGGGTTTAGCCCTTTATGTTTTGAAAGATTTCCCCGATAGAATTGTTGAAAAGTTGGTCTATATGTCGATTATCGCCACTTTTACCATTGTTGCGCAAATTGGGTTTACAAACATTTTTTACAAAAAAATGAGTTTTAGCACCACCGAAAGTGAAGCCTTTATGGTGGCAACACTTTACATTTTGACTTCAATTGGGCTTATCAATTTGTTTGGGGTATTTTGTTATAAACCGCTTTCCGTTTTAATCTTTATTTTGCTATCACGCTACTATAAAAACAACCTTTCACTTTTGGTTGCGGTGGTGGTTGCAACGCCTTATGTAATAACCACACAAAATTACAAAATTTTCGCCGTTTACATTTTATTTTTCATGGTGTACAGCGTGTTTAAGTTTGCGCCGTCCATTGCAATCTCTGTCGGTATTTTACTTGCGGAACTTCTCTCTGGGATATTTTTTAAATTTTACGGAAGTTACGGCTATATGGAAAGTTTACCAACAATCATTGTAACCATAATAACTTCACTTATAAGCACACACAAAATGGACACCCTTAACAAAAAATATAACTTTGATGGGACAAGTACGCTGATAAGATCGGTGATAAACCGAACACGTCTTGGCACTTCGAAGCGACTTTACGACATTTCTAACGTGTTTTACCAGATGGAAGACGCCTTTAAAAACCTTAAAAAGTGTGCGGTCAGCACGGACACTTTGGTGGAAAAGATGTGCGATGAAGTGCTGTTTAACATGTGCGCAGAATGCACGCTTAAACCAAAATGCATAAATAAAAACACGCCGAAGCGTGATTTGATTGAAAAAATTATTAAAATTGGCATTGCAAAAGGTCGTATTACCATAGTAGATTTACCCAAAGATTTTTTGGATGTTTGCGCATACCCAAACAGCGTAATTTTTGAAGTTAATCGGCTTATAGGCGCATATTGTGAGTATATAAAGGGTGCTGAAAGCAATGATAAATCAAAGGAAATTTTAAGCCTTCAGTCGGCTGGTGTTGCAGGGCTACTAAAAAGTCTTGCCTTTTCCCTTTCAAAAATTAGCACGGAAAACAAGGACGAAGAACGCACAATAAAGCGTGTGCTTTCTAAAAACGGTGTAAAGTGCGACGGCGCCCTTTGTTTTGGCGAAGGCAGTCAAACGGAAATTGAACTTATTATGCCCACAAGATATTATAAAAAGTTTGACGTTGCAAAAATTTTATCCAACCACTTTAACACAAAATTTATAATTTGCAAGGCGGAAAGCGTTGCGAACAATGTGATAAATTTATCGCTTAAGTTTGCGCCAAAGTTTGATGCCGTATTCGGGGTGAGCAAAATCACAAAAACAAACTCCCCCGAATCCGGCGATTGCCATTCCCTAATCAAGGTGGACGAAGGTAATTTTTTGGTTGCACTCTCCGACGGAATGGGGAGTGGCAACCTTGCAAAAAAGACTTCGGAAACGGCTTTAAACTTAATTGAATCATTATATAAAGCAGGTCTTGACAGCGAATTTATTTTAACGCTTGTAAACAAACTTTTATCAATTTCAGTGGACGATAACTTTTCGGCAATAGATATCGCACTTGTAAACTTGCGTGAAGGCACGACCGCCTTTATAAAAATTGGCTCGCCTTACGGCTTTGTGGTTTCAGATAAAGGCATACGATTTATTGAAGGCTCTTCACTGCCACTTGGGATACTTGACGACCTTCACCCAACGGTTGCAAGCGCAACTTTAAGTAGTGGCGATGTCATAGTGATGATTTCTGACGGCGTGCAAGATGCGTTTACATCTTCTGGCGATTTGATAGACTTTTTAAAGTCCGCACCCATACACAATCCGCAAGAACTTGCCGATGCCATAATTGCAAAAGCGTACGAACTTTCAAACGGCACACCATTAGATGATATGAGCGCAGTTTGCGTTAGACTTGTAGATAAACTCACTTAAAAAACCACTTTTTAAGCGACCATGTGTGAGTTTTGGGCTTATAAAACGATTAAAAGCGCAACAAGCATTACCGCAAGTGGCGAGAAAATAAGCACACGTTTAAGTCTGCCGTCAATCACCTTTTTAGTGTCGCAGTTGATTTTTCTGTATGTCTTTAAACTGTTATAGTAACGTGTATAATAAACTTCTTGTTCGTTAATTTGAGTGTTGTAATTCATTTTTTTTGCCCCTGAAAATTTATTGTACCCAAAGTATAACAGCAAATTTGAAAAAAATAAACAAAAAGGTGTGCAAATTTATGTACACCTTGAAAAACCAAAAAAAGCCACCATTTTTGGTGGCTTTTTTATAGTTACTTATAAACAATTTAAGCAATTACGTTATATAAAAACTATTTAAATATTTTATTATTTTGTTTATATAAAGGGTTTAACTTTTCCTTTTCGATTTCCTTTAAGTATTTAGCGTAAAGCCAAATAAAAATTACGATTAAAATTGCGATAATGCCGTAAGGGCTTTTTAAAAAGAGCATAAAACCGCCGATGTACGGAATTTTAAACAGGTAAATGCCTGTAATATTTTGACGGGTAATCATTGGATCGTCAGCGTTATTTGCATCGCCACGAGTGATATAATATGTAACGCCGTTTACCGTTAAAACCTCACGTACACGGTGGATAATTGGCGTACCGTTTTGATCTAAAAAAGTAACGATATCGCCCACCTTTACCTGATAATTTTTTGGCAAGTTTTTTACAATAACCGCATCGTCAACGTTAATAAAGCCAGCATGAAAATCTTTTAAATAATCGTTTTCGCTGTTTACGCTTGCCATACTTTCGGTCATAACGCAATATATATTTATGCCTATAAAATTGTACTTGGGATTTTTTGTGATTGCGCCCATAAACGACGAAAGTCCAACAAGTAGAAAAATTATAGCAAAAGCCCACTCTATTATGGAAAGCGCAATTTTTAACCCCTTACAAATTTTTTCTTTCATAATTTAATGCTACCACAAATTTTTGAAAAAATAAACTACTTTTTAAAAAATTTTTTGTTTTTTGCCCTAATTTTTATATAAAAGTGGGGCTATAAGCCCGTTATCGCCACTTTTTTATAATTTTTAAGCAGTTTAAATTTGTTAATTTTAAACTTGAAAAACTCAACACATACCCCCACTAAAGCGAAAAAGGCAAAAAATTTAAGCACAAAAATTTATGATAAAACTGCCTAAAAAAACACAAAAAAAGTGAGTAAGTGTTGACTTACTCACCTATAAAGAAGGAAAAAATGATATTCACTAACTTACAAAATATGTTAAATAGTTTGTGTTAAAGCACGGTCATCATCGTTGTCGTCGTTACCGTCATCGTCGTCATCGTCGTTGTCGTCAACGTCGTTGTCGTCATCGTCGTCGTCATCGTCGTCGCATTGGTTGCGGTCTAAGTCAACAGATGTGCCGTCATCAAAAACGTAGTGATATTTACCGTCTTGAACGTAAACGCTGAAAGCAACGTCTTGACCATTGATTTTGCCAGAGACTTTCATATACTTTTGTGCGCTGTCGTCGTCCGTTTGGAAAACCAAAGTTTCTTGGTCGCCGTTTGCTTCGATAGTGATAACTAAATCGAGTTCAGTGCCTTCTTGTTCGTACTTAACAAGTGTTCTTTCTTTAACATTGCCTTGAGAGTACAATGTGTAAATGTATTCGAGTTCGTTTTCAGTTTGACCACCTTCAACTTCGTTTTCAGCCTTTCTGGTAACTTCGATATAGTCTGTTTCGCTTAAGTATGCCCTAAAGTAAAGTTCTGTTTCCGTCTCGCCTTGTTCAGCGTCTTCGTTAAACCTACCTTGAACGGGATAATTTACGCCGTCAACAATCAAGATACCGTCGATAGAAAATTCTTGCTCGTCATCGCCAACCTTGTCGTAAGGCGTTTTGTTAATGTACATTTCGTAACTAACAACATTGCCAAGGAAGTCCTGATAACTAATTAACATGCCGTCTTCATAGCCTTCAATGGGCGTTAAATGTTCGTGATTTATATCGCCTTCGGCAAGCAAACTTTCGGCAAGCGACATGTATTTGTTGATTGACTGCATTTGCTCGTCAGTGGGGTGCGTTGCGTTTATGTTTTGAGTTTTCGCACTCACATTCGTTACGGGGGCAGGCGTGGTGGAAGAAGAAATTACCGTGCCGATTGAAGCAGCACCATAGCAATAAAAAGATTCGCTGTTGGTGATTTGGTTGAACTTGCCTAAGCCAAAGTCGTCAATACCGGCTGGTGATTTGCGTAGAAGCATCGTACCAACAAGCGCAAACGCCATAATAAGCACAACTGCGATAGCGACGAACATAAAACTAACCTTTTTATTGGTTCTTTTAACCGCCATAGTGTGGCCACCAACATTTTGGTAATTTACACCAGCATTAAGATTATCTTTAATGTTTTGTTTTACTTTTTCATCGGGCAGTATACTTTTCCGCTCTTGGCGTAAAAGTTTTTTTACGTCTTTCATACATTGCCCTCCTTTTCAAGATGTTTTTTAAGTTTTTTAAGGGCTTCGTTGTTTTTCCAGGTAACCGTACCGATTGGGATATTAAGCATATCAGCGACTTCCCTACGCTTGTAACCTGCAACGTGGCAGAGCATGATAATTTCATACTCTTCTTCATTTAAAATTTTTGACGCAACTTGAAAGATGAAAGGCATGTAAGTTTCGGTCGTGCCGTACTTATAACTGTCTTCGGCAAAATCGGTTAAAGTTTCACGACTGATTTTTTTTACGTGATTGAGTGCCAAAGACCTGCCGATAGTGATCAGCCAGCCGATAAAGTTTGTGCCTAACTTGTACGAATCTAATGAATTTAACGCACGAAGATAGGTGTCTTGAAGTAAGTCTTCCGCCTGAGCCTTTTGTTTTACGATGTACAAGATAGCAAAATAAACGCTTCTGTTTGTCTTGTCGTAAACATAGTCAAATGCGGAATTGTCGCCTTTTATCAATCTTTCAACATAGTGGTCTAATTTGCGTGTGTTCATAAACCCTTCACTTATATAACAATCTAAAAGTAAAAATTGTTGGTAATTTTATTTTTTTGTAAAAATTTTTTTCTTTTGTTTTTTTGATTTAAAGTAAGCCCTTTTGTTTACATAAAAAAGTTTACCAAATCAATTTTGAATTCCTTTGCTATTATATAAGAATTCTTTTGTAAAATCAAAACGTTTTAAGGCGCAGGCTGGCTTTTTTAAACTCACAAAGGATTTTGCCCTAAATTTAGGGCGTTTTTTAAAATTTTTTCAGCCAAATTTTGCCTTATACATATAATAATGATAGCAAAAAGGGGCGTTTTCGTCAAACAATATAAAATTGTAAAAAATTTTTTTAATTTTTCCAACAATTTGGCAAACTTAATTGTTATATAAGTGAAAGCTGAAAACAAAACGGCTTAACAAAATAAAAAACTTTCAAGGAGATATAAAAAATGAAAAAAATTATTTTAGCATTAGTTATTGTAGCATCACTTATTGGCACTATCGTTTTAGCAAGTTGCCTTGGCAAAAACCAGGTAAACGCAAACAAGTTTGAAGATTTAAACCAAGTTAATTCAGTTTACGCATTCAGCGCTGCTTCTGCAGGCATGATCATCTCAGCCGAAGGTTTAGCACCCGGTGCTGTTTCAGTTGACGATACACAAACCCCACCAACCACACAACCAGAAGTTACTGAAGATTACAGCGAACTCGATGGTTACATGACATTAGTAGGCAGTTTATTAAGCGACGGTGCTTTTGAAATCACTGAAAGCGCGTCAGACAGAGAAGGTTATACACACAAAACAGTAGTTACTTTCACAAACATTGACGGTACTAAAGGTTCTTACGAAATGCACTACGTAACATTCGATCACGAAACAGAAACTGAAACTGACGATGACTTCGGCGCAAAGACAGTTGAAACTGAAGAAGAATATAAAATTAAAGGCGTTCTCGTAATCGACGGTGTTGACTACGCTATCCGTGGTGAAGCTGAAAACGAAACAGAAGGCACAGAAACAGAAAACGAAACAAAGTTCTTCGTAGAATTAAGCGAAGGCAGATACATGCTCGTTGAACGTTCATTCGAAAATGAAGATGGTGAAATTGAACAAGAATACAGATACTCAATCTTCAAAGATGGCAACCTTGTTGAAGAATGCGCTTTCGAATACGAAATTGAAAACGACGAAACAGAAGTTAAGATGACCACTTTAAAAGACGGTTCACGACAAGCGTTCTACTTCGAAAAAGAAGTTGAATATGGCAGAGACGTATTAAAGTTAAGAGTTGGCGCAACCGACGACGATGATGACAACGCTAAACTTTACATCGTAAAACCTGTTACCAACGAAGATGGCACAGTATCTTACGAATACAAACTCATTAAACGTGACTAATACCCCCCTTGATTAAATAGACTCTTAAAAGCTAACTTTCCAAAAAACTTTTACACAACAATATGGCGAAGGTTAACTTTAAAAAGGCTGGAAGAATCTTCCAGCCTTTCTTTTTTTCTGTCGCCTGCGTTTGTGCTGTTGGTTCTTATCCTTATTGCAAAAAATTGGCATCCCCTTTTTGCATTTTTGTTGGGTATGGGCAAATTAAGTTGCAAACATAAATCGTTGACAAAACGTGGTTATTATACTAAAATAAGTTAAGCGGTTGATTGCAAAATTTAAAAGAAATGGCATTTAATTTTATTTGATTTTGCAATCGATTACTAAAAAAAGGACTAAATTAAATTTGAATATTAAAAAATCGCTTTTGTTAAGCGTATTTTTTAACGACTTATATTTTAAATTGTATTATGAAAAATTTTAAGGATAAAATTGTAGTTATAACGGGCGCAACGTCAGGTATTGGCAAAGCGACCGGCGAAATGTTTAAAAATTTGGGCGCAACGGTTGTGTGTGTTGCTCGCAGAAAAAGCGATATTTTTGACAGCGTGCAAGCGGATATTACCGACAATACACAGGTGGATAACGCCGTTAATTACATAATCGGCAAATACGGCAAAGTTGATATTTTGATAAACAACGCTGGCGGTGGAATTTCTGGCCCGATTGAAAACACCAATTTTGAAGATGCTAAAAATCTGTTTAATCTCAACTTTTTTGGTGGGCTTTATATTACGCAAGCATTTTTACCACATCTAAGACAAGGCGGTAAAATTGTGTTTGTAAGTTCGGTTGCAGCGATATTCCCAATACCATTTCAAGCCTTTTATTCTGCCACAAAATCAGCAGTATCGATGCTTGGCGGAGCGTTGCGAATGGAAACAAGACCGCTTGGTATAAGCGTTTCAACGGTTTTGCCGGGCGACGTAAAAACGGGCTTTACCGATGCACGCATTAAAACCGACGGCGAAGATATTTACGCAAAGCGTGCAAAAAAAGCCGTTTCTGCTATGGAACACGACGAGAAAAACGGCATGAGTCCTGAAAAAGTTGCAAAAGCGATTGTCAATAATTGCAAGCGCAAAAACCCACCACCACAAAAAGTCGTTGGGCTTAAATATAAGTTTTTCGCCTTTTTATTTAGAGTCTTGCCTACCCGCACCGTGCAATTTATACTATCTAAAATGTATTGATTTGCCTAACTTTTTACATGCTTCAAATTTTCCGCCATACCATAACACAAAAAAAAGACCGGTTCCCCGGTCTTTTTCTTTAATTTTTTCACCCCAAAAATCTCTGCCCAAATTCCGACATTTTTAACAATTAAAACAACTCTGTGGTGCGCATATTTTTGCGCACCACTTTTAAATTGTTTTTTAAGACTCCACTTTTATACCGTTACATGTTAATTTTTTAATCAAAATTAATATATTCTTCAAGAGCCTCAATGTTGTGCAACGGCAATGGATAATTTGTGCTGTCTGAATATTGAATAGAACCTTTTCTTAATTCATTTAGATAGTGGATCATAAGCATTGGATTATCGTTTTCGCACATGTTTAGCGGAAAATACTCTAAAAGACGCTTTCCGTAATAATCTTTACAAGGGGCATCTTTACTAAATTTTTCATTTTGTTTACCGCTATATCTTTGTTCATATTTCCCCGCTGGAATACTGACATAATAAACACCCTCATGTTTGTAAATGCCCTTGCCCGGCTTAGTGGTTGTACCATCATTAAGGAAATAATCGGGAACTTCGTCATTTGCACGAATTCTTACGATTCTTACTTTGCTTTTCTTGAAATCAAACATTACAGAAAGCCTAGCATTACCAATGTCGATTTTTTCAGCCCCATACTCATTAAAAGTATAACTTTCTATCCTTTTATTTGATATCCCCGGCCAAAGTTCGTTGCGAACAAAACCTTCCCCAGATACCAAAACAATTACATCTTTTTCACGATAATAATTTTCGATGCCCTTTAATTTCATCTCTGTGTAACGTCCCAATATTTTGTTGCTTTCCTTGTCAATGTCCCTTGCCATAGAAAGTTTTACAAGTTCAAGACAAGCTTCGTAATATGAAATGGGCACACCTTGTTTGATAAGAGGACATTCTACCTTTATTGTTCTTCCTGTGATATCATATGTAAGAGAAATGGGCAATGCCTTCACTTTTTCACCCGATATAGTTGTAAAATGAGATAAGGCACCAATTGCAATAATAGGATAAGTGGGCAATTTTTTAAGACATTTTTTAAGCACACAACTATAGCCAAATTGACGCAACAAATCGTAGATAGTGTTGTTAATTTTATAGTCCAACCCTTGTGCGTTTGTTTCATCTTTTTTTGCAGTCTTTTCTTTCTTGTCCACATTAGGTGGAATGAAAAATTGTGTAACCTTTCCAGCAAGAGCAAACCCACACCTAATCAAATCTTTTACATCACGCATATCTCTATTATTATCTTCGCATGGCAAAATAACGATACTCCCCGTCATGACGCCATTTTTTGCGGGCTCGATTGTTTCTGCAATCTGATTGATACGCTCTTTTCTTTTGTCAACCTTCATATAATCAGTTTTACACATGAGGTCAGCGTATTTACCAAGCGGAACACAGACTATTTCCGTTGAAAAGCCCTCTACTTTTTGATCTGCAGAAAGCATTTCACGTAATTTATTTCGAATTTCCTCTGCATAATTTTTATGTATATCATATGAACAAATTTCTATTTTAACGCCACGATAACCATTTGCAGCAATTACTTTACTAAAATCGACAAGTTCTTTGTTAAAATTAAGATTTTCATTTTTTTCTCCCTCTTTTTCAATTGGGTCAATCTTATCGACGCAATCTTTTATCTGTTGATACACTTCATCGTAAAATAACTGCTTATCCTTATTAGATACGCCTTTTTTAACGCGACTTTCACTATTACCGCCATCAAAACTGTTCACTGTTGAGATTGTACATAAAATACGTGGTTCTGCATCTTCCTTGTTATATTTTTCAATTCCATTCATCAAAGTTTCTACATCGGGCAAATCCATTGGGTAATTATATTTATAAAGTCTTTGATCGGTTTCATTCCATTTTTTACCATTATCTGTGATATGTAAACAATAATATTCCCTATCTATTTTGTGCTTTACATATACCGACATGTCATTTTTAAAATACTTTTTTGAACGTTTTGCATTATTTTTAAAAATTCTACGACTGCATTGCAACAGTAGCATAGGCTTGCTTTTTGGTGGAACTGTTTGTAAACTTAATTGAAAAACATAAGCATAAAGGTCACCTTTTGGCTCGCTTAAAATCTGAGACATTAATTCTCGCTGGCCAGAAGGATGCAGTTTTAAATGTAATCCGTCATAATTGATCTCATTTTCACATAATTTTTCCTTTATCTTTAAACAGAAACCATTATATGCGTACGGACTTGTTATTTTACCATTCTCATTGATAATTTCTACTTCGTCACAACCGACATGTTTAAGAAGTTCTTTTTCGTTAATAACGGCAAAAAATTCATCACGCGCCTCTTTTATTTGCTTGTTTTCATCGTCTTTTAATTGTTTTGAATAAAATGATAAGACCGCCGCCTTTAGGTTAACACAAATTTCACGGCATGTTTTTTCATCAATTTGGGGAAGGCAAGTTATCCATCTTGAATCATCACTTCCTTCTTTCATGCTTGTAATTTCAACGAGTCCATGTACCCAGTTTGTGCAAATTTTTCTAAGCGCTGAACACAGCGGTAAATTAATCTTTGCGTAATCATAGTTTGGTTTTGCTGTTTTAGCAAGTTTTGCCAATTTTTCTTTCCACTCAGCAGGAAAACCAACATAGTATAGCTTAATCGTAGTAGTTTTCGGAATAAATGCCATAATCTGCAATTTTTTCTTCTGTCCCATTATCTACCTCCTTTAATGCTTGATAAAATGCATCATATAATGTTTTAGCAACAAGTTCATTTGATTTAAATAATTCTTCCAAATATTCTCTAATTGCGCCAAGAATATCAAAGGAAAATTCACTTACATTTTTATTGAACGCTCCGTCAGCAAAATAGATTCGTGGCGGGTCGCCAATCGTGTCAACATCTTTCACACGTGCAGTACGTCCAAAAATTTGAACTAATGTGATAAACACTGTTGCAATCACATCTCTTTTACTTTCTGGTGAAAGAAACTTTAAAGAACACTTACCACTGTCTTGTTCTAAAACGCCCCAAAATTTTCCAGCTTCGTTTTTTAAATTATTAGCATAAATACCAATATTGTCTTTTGAAGCTTGTGAAAACTTTTCAGCAATATGCCCATTAAGTTTTGCAATTTTTAATGAAATATCATCGGGCACTGGCATTGGTCGAACAAGAAAAAATACACTACGTATAGCGGCGTTACCTCTTTTATCAACAATGTTGTATCCCCTATTGATGACGCTGGCTGGCGCAATTAAAATTTTATCGGAGTGATTTCCAAAATGCTCTATATCGTTTTTCTTGATGGTTAATTCTTTTTTTTGCTCTCCATCACGAATAAGCACGACACACCTTTCCTTCGCACCCCATTGTGTAAGTAATTCATTCATGCGATTCCATGCAATAGTTGCCTCATCATAGCTATTAACAATGAATAAAATTTTCCCATCTCTATTGCATTCCGCCTCAATATGCATTTTTATTTCGGATAATAATTTGCACAAATTATTTTCACGCTCAGTTTTTTTCGAGCCAGACACCACTGTGGTTGCGCCGCAAGTCAAAAATTCTGATTTTTCAAGATATTTTCTCGTTTCCTCAGGAGATTTTAGTATATAATCAACAGGAACATTTACATTATATTGTAAAGATCCGGGCGCATAACTTGAACCAGACATAAGAATGGTATGCGGTCCAATTGGCTCGCCTTGTTCGTCAACCAGTAACCATGGCAAAGATAACATCAACATTCTTCCGTATGCGTATTGACGATATACCTTAAGTTTTTGATCACTTTTTGAATACATCATACCGAACATGTTTCCTTTAGGCGCCGCAGGAAGATATTTCTGCTGAGTAATAAATCTTTTTTGTAAAAAGTTAGAAATATCATTGTTTTGCAAAATTCCCATATCTGCAAACTTAGCGGCATCGTCTATTTTGTGCATAAGACGATCGAACGATATGACTTTTAACAGCAATATAAGATGCCTCATCGTTATACCATCCGATTGTAATTGATTTTCTTTTAATAATCTTTCTAAATTTTCATACGGCTTATAAGACACGGAAAATATGTTATCAATAATTTCATTTAGCTTATCTTCAAATAAATCTTTTGATGATTTGTAACTAAAATAATTAATACAATCTTTTAAACTCTTTACTAAATTCTCATCCAAACGATCTTTATTTAACTGTTCTAAAATAGTTAAAGATGAAAATGTGGATTTTACAAGTTCTTTCCACCCTCCTTTTTCATTCTCTTCGATATCTTTTAAACTTTCCAAAATCCCTTCATAAGCATCGCTGGTAGCTCGTACATACTTAAAAAATTTTCTTTCGTTTTTATTAAGTTGTATATCATCAAAAGTCTTGCGCATATCTTTAGCGCAACCATCTGCTTGTGCATTGATAAAGTCGTTTAAAGGCATGTTGGGCGCAAAAAAATTATCCAATGTGCTTTGAACGCGATCACATTCATCAAAGATTGCAAGATCAAAATATGATAAAACTTCCTCAAGGAAAAGATGTCTTTCTTCACCAATATTAGAAGCGCTTAGTCCGGCAACCGTAGTAATTATAATTGAGGATGTTTCTGCTTGTCGCATCATTGCTGTGCCTTGGCATATCGAAAAAAGTGGACAACGATATCTCTCATTTTTAAGCGAATCATTGCATGAAATAAGATTATAACAAGGTCTTTCGCTGTATTCCCAAGAATTTTCTTGATCAGAGGATGAAACAAGCCCATTTAACGCACATGGCGTATTAAGATAATATGAGGCGCCTTCGTCAATAAATAAATCACCTCGTTTTTTTAGTGCAATTGAGTAGTCTTCTTGTTTTGTTTTCCCGATAAGTGGTGAAACATCCAAGCCGTACTTTTTAAGTTCGCTCATCATTTTTATTACTTCATTTACAGTATTTAAAACAATGGCAATGCGATACCCTTTTTTCGCCAAGCAAAATGACAAAACTTTCATAAGAGTACTCTTTCCCGAACCAACCATGCCAACTATGTTGGTAATATGATTGATTGTAAAATTTGTATTGTCTTTTATACCAAACAATTCATTCTTTATAAGAACATCATAACAATAATCATTAGGAACTTTTTTTTCATTTCTTCAGCCGATTGCAAAAGTTCTTCATAAGATAATTGAATTATTTCTCTTTTTTGCTTTGGACTTCTTTTTAAACTATTATTTTGCTTCCCATACTCTGCAATCCATTCTGGGATTTTTATCGTAATAAAACGCTTACCATCACAATTAACCTTATATGTACCCGCTTCAGCAACTTTCGTACTGTGTTTGGTTTGAATCTTTTCAAGAAGATATTCGCGATATATGTCTTCTCGGTCGGCTTGCGGGATGCTTCCTTCGTTTTTTATAACTTTATTGTCAACTATTTTGTATAATCTAATTGACTCATAAGATTTTTCAGGTTCACAATACTTTATAAAGTCCTCTTCCCAATTCATTCTTGATGAATAACAAAATAATTTGTGCTTTGCTTGTTGCCACAAATAAAGATCTTCCCCTTTATATTCATGATTGATCAATTGGTATCCACGCAAAAGAACATAGGCGTTGAATGGATCAAGAGTCGGTGATATACGGCGAACAATATATAAAACCATTTCAACATTAATAAATGAAGTTGCGTTGAAGTCGCTTTCTTTAAAATATTTCGTAAATTGATCTTGCAATATTTTTAAACTTTTATTTATTTTCACGATTCTTCACCTCCTTACGCAACTCTTTTACAAATAATCTCATTGACAAGCATTTTTGTGATTTGTTTTTCAAAGCCTCTCCACTTATCTTTAAATATTTTTCAGTCTTGTTGACGATAGCGTCTGGTATTACATAAAACCATTTATTGACATTCGCATTTAGAAAATCATCGTCTTTTTTTATGGATTGATTGAGTAAGTATGGATTAGCATATGTCTTGGCATCAACACCCCAGCATGTTCCGTCTTGAAATATAATCTTTATATCATAACGATCATGCTCCGGCCAAAGTTCGTATTTTAAATGTAATTCTTCACACTTTTTTTTAATTTCAATTTCAGCTCGCCCTGGATAACTAATATATTTCATTACACCTTTTTTTAAACGATACTCATATTTTGAATCAACAGGTTCTAAGTTTTTGTTCGTAGAAAAATTAATATGTGTTAAGCAATCCCAGTGACAACAAATTGGTTGGTCGCCAATCATTGTAAAAGTCCAACCACAGTTTGGGCACTCGTAAGTGTTTTGCGGTGTGTCTTCATAAGCTGAATTGAGTATCTCTTCCAAGCAATCTATTTCAGGAGGCCCAACAATACATTCTCTTCTCTCTAGTCGCGTCATAAGCGGATGTTCAATTAAAAACAACCGTATGCGCACATAATCTTCTTGCGAAAGTTTTTTTAATTTTTCAAAGACAATATGCTCATCAACAGCATTAAGATCTTTCTCCAATGAATTAAGGTAGTCTTCACATTCATCGGTTAATTGGTATGTGTTGTTATCTTTTGAACAAAAAACAAGCGCATTCAATTTATAGAATGAGGTTTTTTCAAGTTCAGCTAAAACTTCTTCATTCCATCCAAGGAACCATTCTTTTACTGGACGTGTACAATTTTCTTTAATCATCATGGTCTCGTTGATGCGATTTACATATTGCTTAAGTGAATCGCTGTCTCTCTTTTCGTAATAGCGAATTGCAAGCATCGTATATAGATTCATACCTTGTCTAAACAACAACCCCGCCTTTACAGATTCGTCATCACTTACTTTTAACTTACGACTTAACCCAACCGCAATAAACACAAACATATTTTCAAAGTCGCTAATTTGAATTTGCATAATTTTCTCCTTGTATAAAAAATATCCGTCCTTCGAAAAACACCGAAGGACGGATTATTGTTCACTTTGTCTCACAAAGTATAAATCTGTCTTATTGTTTGGAATGTGTGTTCAATATACGCTGATACACGACATCCAACTTCAAAAATATGGTGTTTTTTCTAGAACACCTTTATTGTAAGACATTTTTTTCGCTTTGTCAATAGTTTTTTTTGTTTTTTATACATGTTTTTTTAATTTTTTCACCCCAAAAATATCTGCCCAAATTCCGACATTTTCCTTAATATTCTATAGTCCACATTGAAAATTATAACTTGACTCAAAGACTCTCACTTGTTCTTGTTATCTTTTTTTACAAAATTAGGTGTAAAATAATCATCACGCCCAATACCGAATTTTCTTGCAAATAATCACAGTATTGTAAATAGTTTAGATCTTTCACCTTGCTATATTCTTACATATTCATATTTTTTCTCTTTTGCTAAAAAATTTGCATAAATTTTAATATTTTTATTATATAATACTTTTATTAAAAATGCAATATGTATTTTAAAAATTTTAAATTTTTATTTTTGACGGGCTTTTTCTCTTCCTTTTCGAGATTTTTATAAGGTTAAACTGCTTAAAAGCCAATTATAAACACTTAAAATCGCAGTTTCAAGGCTTTTTGAACGCTTTAATACGAGCATGGGAAAGTTGTGGAAAGCTTTACGGAAAAAAACAAAAAGGAAGACAAAAATGTCTTCCTTTTTTGGCGCGCCCTAAGGAGCTCGAATCCCTAACCTTTGGTTCCGTAGACCAACGCTCTATCCAATTGAGCTAAGGGCGCATATCAAGTTTTCGCAATTTGCTATATGATTATAAACTTTATATTTAAGTTTGTCAAATATTTTGGGAAAGATTACAAACAAAAAATAAAAAAATTGAGAAAACCTTTGATTTTTTTTGACAACTACCATATTTTATGCTATTATTTATGGGTATCTATAAAGAATGAACGTTTCAGCTATGGAGAAGTACCCAAGTGGCTGAAGGGGCTCCCCTGCTAAGGGAGTAGTACGGTTAAACGTAGCGCGGGTTCAAATCCCGCCTTCTCCGCCAAAAAATACGAACTCAAATGAGTTCGTATTTTTTTGTTGTTTTTGTTAAGTTGTAAGGTTTTTGGTTATTAAAAAGTGCAAAAATGTGGTGATAACGGGCTTATAGGCCGACTTTTAGCAAAGTGGGGCGAAGATGCGCAATATGGCATCAACAAACCACTTAAAAGCGCCCTGACCGATATCTGAAAGTTTTCTTTCACGACATTTTTCTTGTGTTTTTAAAAAGTCCGCTTTAAGTGAGTATAAAATTGGCGAATTGTAAAACAAACTGTTATTTTCAAAGTGCAAAAACAAACTGCGGTAATCTAAATTAACCGTGCCGATTGTACAAATTTTATCATCGATAATACACGCCTTAGCATGCACAAAGCCCGGCAAAAATTCGTAAATTTTAATGCCCGATTTAAGTAAAATTTGATAATAACTTCTTGACATGCGGTAAACAAGTTTTTTATCAGGTATGCCCGGCATGATAATACGCACATCTACGCCACGTTTTGCCGCATTTATAAAAGCGTTTAAAAGATTATCGCCAAGCATCAAGTAAGGCGTATAAAAGTAAGCATAATTTGTCGCCTGCGCCAAAAGATCAATATATAAATCGTTACTTACGTCGCTGTGATCGAGCGGAGAATCGTAATAACTCAATACATACCCGCCCCTTCCACAAGAAAATGCATCAATTTCATCAAGTACGGCATCGTTTATACCGAGATAATTATTGCCAAGCCCTTTATCATTTTCAGCCTTCAAAGAATCGTCAGCCTGCCCTTTTTTGGCATCAACGGACGTTTTTTGGACATCAATAGACGTTTTTTGAGCATCTAAATCTTTATCGTCAGTACAAACAGTTTCAGTCAAACTGTCGCTAAGATCTGGACATTCTTCAACCAAGCCCTTATCAATAGGAAGGGATGGAAAAGCATTCCAGAACTGCAAAAACATATAAACATAATTTTTAACGGGTTTGCCAACGAGCCTAAAACCGATATCCTTCCAATACCCGTATTTTTCAATTTTATTGATATACTCATCGGCAAGGTTTACGCCGCCGCTATACACAATTTTGCCATCAATAACAAGCATTTTGCGGTGATCACGGTAGTTAAGCGTACCACGTATAAAGAACATAGGGTTAAACGGCATGCACAAAATGCCCTTTTTCTTAAGTGCGCGCACGTTAGTTTTGTCGTAAGTGGCGATGCTTCCAAGGTCGTCGTAAAGCATATACACCTTAACGCCCTGACTCGCCTTTTTAGCCAAAATATCCACCATGCTGTCCCACATAAAGCCGCGTTCCACGATAAAGTACTCAATAAAAATGTAACGTGAAGCACTTTCTAAATCGATAAGCATGGACTCAAACATCTTTTCGCCTGACTCGTAAAATTTTGCGCCTTCTGAGTAACAAAGCGGAAAGCCCGTTGTATTTTGCAGATTTTTTATCGTTTGCGAAAACCTTAAATTTTCGCCTTCTAAACTTTTAACGCTGTCATTAAATTGGAGCGATGGCGTAATTTGCCTTGCGTGCAAAAGGCGTTTATGAATGCCCCTACCGGTGCGTTTATTGCCGATTAAGACATACAAAACAGTGCCGGCAATAGGAAGCCCTAAAATGATGAGTAGCCACAGCGTTTTGTATGCGCCCTCGTCCCGACTTGTAACTATGTAAAGCACATAAATTACGGCAGCAAGTGTAATGATTCCGTTTAAAATAAATGAATAGGGAGTGAGCCACACGCCAAGAACTATTAGCCACACAAGCTGTAAAAGTATTGCCGGAATGCTGATTAAAATTCGTCTTAAAAGCTTTGTTTTCATTGCTACCCCCTTTTGTAATTTTGTTGCTTTAAAAAGTTTATAAGCGCAATTTTTACTTTTTTATGACAACCTTATTTTAATTATTTTAAATTTAAATCGTCAGTGTTTTTTTGTTGTTTTTGATATGATTTTTACCGCTTTTTGTCTTGAAAAAGTTGCAAAAAAGTGGCGATAACGGGCTTATAGCCTCACTTTTTTATTTTTATCTACTTTTTTTGGCGACAAGTTTAAAAACGGTTTTTTCTATTATTCAGCCTTTTCGCTTACCGCAGTTTTGTCATTTTTCTTCTTTACGGAAATATTTAAAAATACGAACGCAAAAACGGCAATAGCGAAAAATACGATCAAAAAGATTGGGTAAATATCAGTTGAAATCCAGCCTGCAACAAACCCGAAAAGTACAGGTGCAAGAACCATGCCGATGTTTGCGCAAGTCATAACAACGCCCGTAACCGAACGAGAATATTCTACACCGAAAATGTGTGGAATAAGATAAATTACGTTGGGGAAAAGTGGCGCAACGCCAAAACCGACCATGAAAAGCGATATGTAAGAAAAGGCTGTGTTGTTTACAAATATCAATATTACGCCCGTAATAAGCACGGTAAGCCCCACTTTTAAAAGAGTCCAAGGTGTGGCAAATTTAGAGAACACGCCCGAACAAAATCTTCCGGCGGTAAGACCAAAATAGTAAATGGTTACTGTACCAGCGGCGATCTCTGGCAAAAAGCCTTTTGACTCTACCAAAAACGAACTGTTCCAGTTAAGACAAAGCCCTTCGATGCCCGTTGACGCAAACAAAAGTAAGCATGCAAAAATTACGCCACGGATGGAGAATGTCTTTAAAATTGGAAGGGCTTGTTGGCGTTCGTCCTCTTGCTGTTTGTCGTTGTTGACCTTGCCCCAAAGGGGTATTGACAAAATGGAAATGAGCGCAAGCGTGCCTTGAATGATTGCAACGATTAGATAGCCGAAACGCCAAGTCCTTAGTTCTAACGCAAAGCGCATAACAAATGGGCTTACCATAACGCCAATGCCGTAGCAACAGTGGAAAAAGTTCATGAATGTTGCTTTGTAATGAATTGACATGTAGTTGTTAAGCGCCGTGTCGATTGCGCCAGCGCCAAGCCCTAAAGGAATTGCGAACAAACATATTAGCCAAAAGTTTGGCGAAAAACTGTAACCAAACAGCGCAACCGCTGTCATGGTTGTGCTTACCGCAGTAACCCATTTAGTGCCGAACTTGTTGATTACACGCGCGCTGAGCAAACTTGAAATGATTGTGCAACCAAAAACCGTCATTGTTGCAAAATTTTGCATTGAGATTTCGCAACCGAATTCCACACGCATGGTGGGCCACGCCACGCCGAACGCAGAGTCCGGTACGCCAAGCCCTATTGCCATTAAGTAAATTACTGCAAGTAGTAATGTAGCCATAAATCACCTAAAAAATTTTTAATAAAGTTACTTGATTATTATAATCTAAATTACTTGAAAAATATAGTAAATGAACGCACTTTTTTAATTTTTCATTTTTTGCTAACACTTTACCACTCTTTTTATCAGCATAGAACCACCTTTTTTACAAATAAAAAGCCAGATGTTTTTTGTAAAAAATGCCCAATAACCGACCTATAGCCCCACTTTTTGTAAAATTAGACAACAAGCCATACGACAAACTATATAGAAAAGCAACCCACCCCAAAACAACATGCCAAACAACAACCAACACAACAAGCCACCAATAAAAACAAAAAAATAAAGCCGGGAAGGGATAAGACTTCTCGGCTTTAAAAGATAAATAGATAGTGAATAATATGGTAGGATGATTGAGATTATAAATAGTTAAAGACAATGATTGAAATGCCTAAAACGACAAGGACGATACCAAGCGCACGGTTTAAGGTTTTGTGGCTTACCTTGTTTGCGAACTTTGCCGCAAGGAGCGCCCACACCAAAGTAAACACAATGGACAAAACCAAAATAAGGACATCAGGCATACCACCGATAACAAAGTGAGAAACAGCACCAAGTAAAGCGGTAAATGTCATAATAAACACGCTTGTACCGACAGCGGTTTTTAATTCGTAACCTAAAACGCTGGTTAAAAGAATGAGCATCATAATGCCGCCCCCAGCACCCACGAAACCGCAGATAAAACCAACCACCACGCCAGAAATTATTGAACGAATAACACGTTGTTTTTGAGATACTTGCAACATTTGTTCTTTTGTGGTAGTAATTGGTTTCACGATAAACTTAACACCCAAAAAGAGCGTTAAAAACATGGAAATGTTACCCATAAGCGTAGCGTTTAAATAACTTGCAGCGACGCTACCGACGATGGTAAAGACAAGGATTGTAACCATTAAAACAATCCCGTTTTTTAAATCAATATTTTTATGTTTAGCATAGGTTACCGCAGAAATAGCACTTGCCAAAACGTCGGAAGCGAGCGCAATACCGACCGCCATGTATGGTTCTACATTTAAAAACACGATAAGCATTGGTGCGATGACGGCAGCGGCACTCATGCCGGCAAGCCCCGTACCAAGCCCAGCGCCCATACCAGCGAAAAAGGTAACCAGAATGGTAATAACAACCTGCATTTTTAATTTTAAATCCCCTACAAATTTACAAAAAATATTATAGACTTTGTATGTGTTGAAAAAGTGTTGAATTGTTTATTTATCGTAAGAAAAATTTGTAAATTTGAGTTTTTTCATTTGTAAAATAAAACCAGACAACAAATTTTAAAAAGCCATTATTAAATCGGTTATAAAACCGCACGCATTAGTTATAAAACCGTTTTTTTACCGCCCTAAAACCGCACGCACCAAAAACACGGTAATTTTAATCGTAACTAATGCTGTAAATACTTTTTAAACCCTTTTTATTTATCCGTTTACTATCGATCGATTCTGTAACAAAAACCTTTAAATTTTTGCCCTTGATTTTATCCTTTGCCCACAAGCAAAGTTCTTTAGAAGAATAGATGCAAAAGATACTGCTACCGCTACCGCTCATAGAGATTGCATCGGGCGAAAGTTGGGCTATAAGCCCGTAAACGCCACTAATTTCTGGATTGACTTGACACCCAGGCTTATATAAAGCGTTGTAAAAATCTTCCCTTTTTACCACACCATTTTTCAAATTTTCGATAAGTGTTTGGGAAGTTTTTTTGGGGTAACCATCGCCTGCGTTTTCAAAATTTTCGCCCTTTTGCAAACTGTCGTAAACATCAAAACATTCTTTAGTGTTTACACCGCTATTTAAAGTAGCGATTAAAAAATACAATTTTTTATCTATATCAAGTTTTTCGACAACGTCGCCACGCCCGGAAAGTTTAGCGTAACCACCCGTCAAAAGATAACCAGCGTCGCTACCTAAACTATCAGCAATGGGCTTTAAATCTTCCTTTATATCAAAAAGTTTTGCCATAGCCTTTAGCGTTGCAACAATGTCCGCACTTGAACCGCCAAGCCCACTTGCGACAGGGATATTTTTTTTAACAGTAATATCCACCCCACAAGTAGAATAAGTTTGCTGAAACTTTAAAGCAGCCTTATAAACATTATTATCTTTATCTTCGGTGGGCAAACTATAAATAGAGCCTGACGTTTTTAAAACGATTTTATCATCTTTACGTTTAGTAACTGTTACCGTATCGAATAAATCGATGGTGGTAACGACGGTATCTAACATATGATAGCCATCACGTTTACCCGTAACGTTTAAAAATAAATTGACTTTTGCGTATCCTTTTTCTTTGCAAGTAAGCATAAAAACCTTAATAACGGGCTTATAGCCCCACTTTTTTAATTATTTTTTTCTAAACACAAGAATTTTTTCGTCCTTTTTGAGCGGAAATTCTAAATCTTTATTATACTGTAAAATTGTCTGTGCGTCTTCGCCGACAAGTTTGGTTATAGCCCATTCATCATCGCCACACTTACCCATGTAAACGGAAATTGGCGCATGATTTTTTGGCTTTTCGTCGCCTTCTAAAATATCGGTAACCAAAAGAGAATTAGATGTTTCAAACTCACTAAAAGTAACGATTAAATTTGCATCTTGTTCTAACCGACCGCTTCTTAACTTGCCCTGAAGATTTTTAACCACAACGCTTATAAAGTTTACCTTGCCTAAAACGTCGTAACTAAAACTAAAGGGCAGTTGGGCCCTTGTTGAAGTCAAACCATTGTCGTCATAAAAAATGCAATCGCTAAAAATAACGCCTTTTATAAAAAGTTCATTCTGCTCTGACCTAACTTCATCGATAACGGCGTATTCGCCTACGGCTTTTATAAAGCGAGAGTATTCTGGAATGGTAACCGCCGCCCTTCCTACAACCCTTTCTTGAAAACTTTTCTGTCCAAAAAAACCTTCAATCTCGATATTTTCACGGTTAAAATCAAGTTCGTAATCACGGCTTATTGCGTCCAAAACGCACACATGGTCTTGTAAACCGTAAACAAAACAAGATAAATCGATAGACAAAAGACTTTCGATAACGCTTTTATTTTCTTCTTCGCTTTCGTAAACTTTTACGGTCAAATTGTTTACGCAAGCCAAAGCGTTTGCCAAAAAGTTTTGGTCAGCACCTAAACATTCAAGTTCGTAACTAAAGGGCAAAACCCTTACTTCTTTTACTATATCACTATTTTCCAAAAAAGGCAACAAAACAAAAGAAATTGTAGCCTCGCCACAAACAGTAACAACGTTTTCATCCACTTTTGTAGACAAAACACCAACGCTTGCGCTGTTTAAAAGCACTTTTTTGATTTTGGAAACTTGAAAATTATCATCTAAATCGAGCGTGCCAGATGTAAAAAGCACCTTTGGGACTTTTATCGTCTGCTTTTTGGTTAAGCCGTCTAAACCATCCACCACGTCAACGGTATTTGCCGTAAACACAGTAAGTTTTTTAGTAAGTTCGCACCCGACAACCATTTGTCCGTTTTCTTCCCTAACCTTAAAATCGTCAAGGGAAAGTTGCAAAAACGCAACACAAACACCGTCAACCTGCTTTTTAAAATTGAACTTTACGCCCGTTTCGATGCGCTCGACTTCTTCGCCCATAAAAAGCACATTAAAAATTGCGTTGCCAGAGTAATTGACAAAATTATCTTCACACGAAACTTGCTGATTGGTAACAAACCCACTTACCGACAAAATTTTGTCCTTTAAATCACTGCTGATGTTTAAACTTGCTTCTAAAAGGGATGTTTCGGTAATGGTGGAAGGTTTTAAATTTTCCACACTGCCCTTTACCACATTTAACATAAGAATACTCCTTTAAAAATTATTCCTGTCCTTAATTTATGATAAAGTGGGAAAAATAAGAACACCAAACCCTTAAAAGGCACCAAAAAGCCGACAAAAACACACACTTTTACTTGATTTTGTCATAATTTAACCTTAAACGGCAAATTTTGCCCCATTTTTAAAGTTTTACCCCCACTTTTTAGCCCTTTTGCCACCTTTTTTGCCACTTTTTGACCGCCAAAAAAAATTTACCGCCCCCTTAAAGGCTTAATTTTGAGTTTTTTGGGGTATTATTTTTTTGTAAATGTCAATACTACAAGTAAGTCTTTTTTTAGGAGGTTTTTAATGGACAATTTTAATCACGGCATCGTTTGCGATGTTAAAAAATGTAGACACAACTATAACGGCGTTCATTGCACGCTTGAACGGGTAAAGGTAACTTGCGACTGCGACGACTGTACACTTTGTGATTCTTACGAAACAAACTTTGAACCACAAGGCTAAAAAAATAAATGTGTGGCGGAACTTTTGTTCCGTCATTTTTTTTGCTAACCTTTTAACCATTTTAACCTTTTCACCGTCCGCAATTTAGAAAAGCCTTTTATGGTAAAAAACGCAACACAAACACCACCGAATAGTCCACTTTAATTCCGTCAAACAAGACTTACAAATTACACGATTTATCGCACACAAATTACGGCAAACAATACGTATAAATTGAGCCAAGTCGTTTCATATAATATATATAATATAATATAATAAGTATAATAATATTAAATATACTTTATAATAATATGTTATATTTATTGACAAGTGCGGCAAATTAGAGTATAATATCTATACTAAAAATTGTAGGGAGCGTTCCTTATGAAATACGATGATTTAATTTTAGATTGTTCAGGCGATTGCAAAAACTGCGAAGTTACACTTGAATGTCAATACCAAACGGCAGTTGGCGCAGAAAAACAAAGACTTTTAGACGAACTTAATAAACGTGATAACAGCCTTGAACAAACAACCTGTAATGACACAACTTGCGAAGAAGTCCCCACCGAAGAAGTAAGTGGCGGAGAAGTACCCACCGAAGAAGTAAGTGGTGAAGAGGTTTTTGAGTTGGCAGAAACTTGCGAAGATTGTTGTGAATGTCAAGTTATAGTGCCGACCAAAGAACAAGTTGATGGTGTATTTTGTGAAGTTTTCAATTTACCAACATGCACTGACGAATGCGAGGAGGCGCAAGTAACCACCCCAACGAGTGAACAGGTTGAACAAGCATTTAACGAAGTATTTAATTTGCCCACCGCTTGCGAACAAGTTGAAAGCGAAGCTTTAGATGAGCAAGTTGTTGACGAATGCGAAATGGCGCAAGTAACCACCCCAACGAGTGAACAGGTTGAACAAGTATTTAACGAAGTATTTAATTTGCCCACCGCTTGCGAACAAGTTGAAAGCGAAGCTTTAGATGAGCAAGGTATCGACGAACCTGTCGAAGTAATAGAACAAGCAAGCGAAAGCCCAGCCGAACCTACTAATGAACCTGCTACTGAACAAGTTGCAGAACAAGTTGCTGAAACTGCTACTGAACCTACTACCGAACCCACTACTGAACAAGTTACTGAAACAGTAGAAGCACCAGCAAGTGAAGTTCAAAGTGAAACTCCAGCAGAAGTTGATAAAAAGGCTGAAAAGGAAACATTTAAACTTGTACCACCACCAAACAATCAAGAACTTATGGACAGCATGTGTGCAAAACGTGCGAGAAAGTTGCTTTATAGACCGGCAGAAACTTTGATATCTGCAACCTTTACAGTACTTGGTACTGACAAGAAAAACGAATTTGGTGAAAAGGTTAAAGACGTTATTGATGCTGAAATTAAGCAAGGTGTAAAAGTTGGTTATCTTGATAAGTTTGATGGTCTTACTTCAAGCGAAATCAAAGAAGAATACGAAGACGACATTTGTTATGAATACGCCGATCAAGAATTTAAAAAGACGGGCGTAATTTATGACGGCAAGAAGATAAAAGTTTACATTTACGACTGGGACGGAAAGGCTTGCCACCACATTGGTTATATTGACACCGAACTTGCAAAAGACTTTATCCCCTACTTTGAAAATAAGGAAGAATATAGTTTTGACGTTTGCGGTATCATAACGGGCGGTAAGGGTAAGCGTGTTGTAAAAGTTGGCAACACCTTAAAGATTGTAAAAGAAAAAGGCGTACCCATTGGCGTTGATGTAGATATTGCAATAATTAAACGCAAAGACTAATTGCAAATTTTATAAAAAACTTGTAATAACGGGCTTATTGGCAGACTTTTTGCTGATAAGCCCATAAAAAATAACAAAACAATTTGTGAAAAATAAAATGGATTATACAAAATCACAAAAATAAACTATTGTTTTTCACATAACGGCATTGATTTTCACAAAATTTTGACAATACTGTGTTAAATTGATTTTAAGAAAGGTATATTTTAAAGTTGCGGACAATAAAAATGTTTGTTATTTTAAACTTTTTACCACAACTTACCCATTAAGTAAACAACCAAAATTTTGGCAAAAGTGGACAAATAGCACCGTTATCGGCTGTTTTTTAAAATTTGCCAACAAAAATTTTTGCTTTTTACTAACAAAATATGGGAATTTGTGGATAGTCGCCAAAGCCTTTTTAAAAAGCGATTTTTGCGTTATAACTAACACATGCTTTAATAAAAAGGACTTTATTTTAAAAAATGCCTTTAATCGCCTTACCGCCGCCAAAAATTTTTATGGTGGCAAAGGCAAAAATCAAAAAAACATTTATCAACAAAAAAGGATTGTAATTTAGG
This sequence comes from uncultured Clostridia bacterium, assembly GCA_944363645.1. Classification (GTDB taxonomy): domain Bacteria; phylum Bacillota; class Clostridia; order Christensenellales; family Borkfalkiaceae; genus UBA4636. The sequence goes on from CALVUR010000003.1 coordinate 164,562, forward strand.
GTAATTACTATGCTGAAACTTAAAAATATTGTTAAGATTTATGGTGAGGGTGAAACCACTGTAAAGGCTTTAAAGGGCGTAAGTTTGAACTTTAGAAAGAGCGAATTTGTTGCCATTTTAGGTCCGTCTGGATGTGGTAAAACAACCATGTTAAACATTGTTGGTGGACTTGACCGTTACACAGAGGGCGACCTTATAATTAACGGCAAATCTACAAAAAACTTTACCGACAGTGATTGGGATACTTACCGCAACCACTCGGTTGGCTTTGTTTTCCAAAGTTATAACCTTATCCCCCACCAATCTGTAATTAAAAATGTAGAACTTGCGCTTACTTTATCGGGCGTATCCCGAGAAGAGCGGTATGAGCGTGCGATTAAAGCCCTTGAAGAAGTGGGCTTAAAAGACCAAGCAAAAAAGATGCCAAACCAGTTATCTGGCGGACAAATGCAAAGGGTGGCCATTGCACGTGCAATCGTAAATAACCCAGATATCATTTTGGCTGACGAGCCGACTGGCGCACTTGATAGCGAAACGAGCGTTCAGGTCATGGAAATTTTGAAAGAACTTTCCAAAACACGCCTTATTGTAATGGTTACGCACAACGGCAAACTTGCCGATAAATACGCAACAAGGACAATCAATTTGTTTGACGGGCTTGTGGTAAGCGACACCATGCCATGCACCGACGAAGAACTTGACGAGGCTGAAAAAAGAAGCGAGCCTGCGCCTGCAAAATCTAACAAAAAGGCGTCTATGAGCCTGTTAACGGCATTTTCTTTAAGTTTGAACAACCTTTTTACCAAAAAAGGAAGGACCATTTTGACTTCACTTGCGGGCTCTGTCGGTATTATCGGTATCGCACTTATTTTGTCGCTATCGTCTGGCTTTAACGCCTATGTACAAAACATACAGCGTGATACTTTGGCAAACTACCCTGTAACCATCTCATCGGCAAGCATAAACACCGCCGGTGCCGCAGCCATAATGGGCGGATTTTTGAACACGGGCAACCGTGATATTGAGCAGTACCCTGACGACGGAAAAGTTACTTCACAAAACGTAATTTCTGACATGGTTTTAAACTTTGCCGGCATGTACGAAAGTAACGACTTGACGGGCTTTGCAAATTACTTAAAAAATTACACTGCCGAAAACGATTGTAGCGATATAATTAGTGCAATCACCTACACTTACGACTACAACATAGAAATTTACAACAGCACAAGGCAAGCGGACGGCACGCACAAGCGACTTTATCCCCTTACGCCGCCGCCTATGGAAGATGTTTTGAATTATGAACTCACGACCGAGCAAAAAAATCAGTTGCGTAGGTATTACAACATGTTTGTAAGCATGTTGCAAAGTCAACCCACCTTTGCCGAGATGATTGATAACCAAAAACTTGTAACAGAGCAATACGACCTACTTGAAGGGCATTTTGCCACAAAGCCAAACGAAGCAATTTTGGTCGTTGATAGTTATAACCAAGTAAGCGACTTAGCGCTTTACACAATGGCGCTTATGAACGATGACGATATACGCTGGATTTTCTATAAAATGATGCTTAAACTTTTCAATCAAGAAAAAACCGATGCGGAGATTGAACAGATTTTGGGCTGTAAGCGTAGCGATATTTACTACAACGGTTTAGACATTAAAGATTTGATCGGGCTTAACTATAAAGTTTCGGTAACGCCAGACAAATTAAAACTATTAACGGACGAAAGCGGCAACCCTGTAACTTACACATCGACTTATGAAGAATACGCTGGTAAGACGGGCAACTTCTGGACGACAAAGACAAGCGAAGAATACGCTGACTTTTTAACTAACGAAGCGCAAGAGATAAAAATTGTTGGCGTTGTGCGCCTTAAAAAGGGCGTATCAGCCGGTTGTTTGACCGGGACGGTTTGTTATACCCCTGCCCTTACTTCGGTCGTTAAAGACAGAATTTTGACTTCAAGCGTCGTAAAAGATTACCTTAATGTAATCAAACTTGACGACACACAATACTTCAACGTTTTAGGTAACCTTGATAACCCAGCATGTTCGGAACTTGAATATGCTTCACTCGGTAAAAAAGTTGGTTACTTTGACAGCAACAAACCACTTTCTATCCAAATTTATCCAACTTCATTTGAAGCCAAAAACGACGTAATTAAAATTATCAACGATTATAATGCGCAGGCTGAAGAGAAAGACCGCATTAAATACACCGATTATATGGGACTTATGATGGAATCAATTACCACCATCATTAACGCCGTAACATATGTACTTATTGCCTTTGTATCAATCTCACTACTTGTATCGTCGATCATGATAGGCATTATAACCTATATTTCCGTTTTAGAGCGCACAAAAGAGATTGGTGTATTAAGATCTATCGGTGCATCAAAACGAGACGTTTCAAGGGTATTTAACGCCGAAACGTTTATTATCGGTGCGGCAGCAGGGCTACTTGGTATTGTTATCACCTTGCTACTTAACATCCCGATAAACCTTATCATAAAATCATTATCAGGGCTTGCAAGCGTTGCGGTATTGCCACCGCTTGGCGCAGTCATCTTGATTTCGATAAGTATTTTACTCACCGTAATTTCTGGTCTTATCCCATCAAGATTTGCGGCAAAACGGGACCCTGTTGTGGCTTTAAGAAGCGAATAAGGAAAATTTTTAGTTTTTCTTACCCGCTGACTAAACAATCATTTTACAACAACTTTTTAACAATAAATTATAAAAAATATGTCAATAACGGGCTTATAGCCCCACTTTTAAGGATTTTAACATGATAAAACTTTGGGCAAAATTATATAAAGACCACAAAATTTTAAGACATACAACCTTAAATATTTACGAAGAAAAGATGGATTATTCGTTATTTTTCGACTACGTATCCCACCTTTCCCACGAACTTGATGCGCCTACGCCACTTGTAATTAAGGATAGTATCTTTAATTTTGCGAAGTTTAACTATGTAAAGTTTGTGCCAAGTGATTATGTTGAAAAGATTGATTTTGACTATCTTATAATTGAACTTGTAAAATGATTTAACCCTAAAATTAGGCTAAATCTAAATAATTTACCAACAAAAAAAGGACAGCAAATTTTGCCGTCCTTTTTATTTTTTCTCCTTCTGCTTTTCTCGGGCTTTGCACCGCCCTGCCCTTTTAAATCTGTTTTTGCTTTTCGAACGTGAATGTTCGTACACCCTTTTAAGATGTCTTTTGCATGTCAGTTCATTTACTAATTTTTCTTCCTGCATCCTAACATCAAAAAATATTCATTGGGCAAGTTATTTAGTGTATATTTCTAATTATTATTATTTCTTATTAGACTTATTGCCTTCATTTTAGAAAGTTTAGATAAAACTATCAAAGACGCAAAAGACATTACACTAAATATAAAAGCTATGATTATTAAACTATACCACCATTTATAATAAATAATTGTCAATCCGGCAAACGTTTCAGAAACAACAATATTATTTATTGAAAAAATTGCCAAATTAGATAAAGGTAAAATTAAAAGTAATAGTATTATAGTAATCGTACAAATCAATATATTAAAAATATTTACTATGTCTTTATTGCGCATACCAATTGCTTTTAAGATACCAAACTCTTTTGTTTTCTTTCTTATTAACCTATTTGAGAAACTATACATTATTAGAAAACTTATAGTTAATAACATTGCACTTAAAATTGAAAAAACTAATTTTAACGATTTTACATTTTCTTCAAATGCGTCGATTTTCTCTGAACACATGTAATTTGGTCTTACTGTAAATTTTGCACATTCTTTCACAAAAGAATTAATATCATTAATAGAACTTTTATTAATATAAATGTTTGGTTTAGAAATCAATTCGGAAATCTCATTAAACTTAGTATTCGAAATCAATATTGCTCCATCAACATTAGATCCATATTCGTCTAATATAACACCTTTTATTATTAATTCATCATAATTTAAACTATAATCGTTAAAATAATAATCAATAATGTCCAATGAAATCTTTTCGCCAATATGACTAGGTATATTTTTTATTTGATATTTTCTAAAGCCTGTTTTCTCTATATAATAATTAAAATCTGAATATTCATTAAAAATTAAATTATATAGGGATAATGAAATATAAATTTCTTTTTCGTTATTAGTTTTAAATAGGTCCTCTTCTTTCTCTGCATTAAAATCAGTAATTAGTTGATTATCTGTAATAATTATGTCTCCACTTACAGATAGAAAAGTGCCATACATCACTTCACTAAGTGTAACATTAACATTTTCAAGTTCTTCATTATTGATTTTCATTTCAAAAGGACCATCAATAAAACTAGAATAAAAATCCAAATACTCTGGGTTATAATATTTGTTAGCATAGATTCCTTCTTTTAAATAGAAAGTGCTAATTCTTTCTTGAAAACTATAGTAATATAAATGCATTGCTTCTGCTTCTTTACTTTCAAAAAGTGAATGTTTTTTAGGATCCACTAAGTTCTTAACTATTCCATCAATCTTGATAAATTCCTTTATACCATAATGGTCAACTAACAAGTATGTATTATTCAAATTGCTATATTGAAGCTCATTTTGATTTTCAACAATTTCTCTACCAGCATTATCATAATATAATCTTCCATTTTGAACAGCTTCTTTTATTTTATATTCAAATATATATATTCCTTCATATGAGATTTCATTATAATTTGCATGTAGTTCTAATCCAAAATCTAATAAATCTTGTGAACCAGTAATAATCCCATCTTGAATATACTTCATATTAGGATTATTATTTTTTATCTGTTCAACTTGTGCATATGATACATTTCTAGCTAAAGTATCGTTATAATTATATCTTTCAAGTGAAAAATTCTCTATCTCACTCATTTTTTGTAGATTTTTAATATCTGTATCAACTCTACTATAATCGACAATAGAAAATGTAACAGCAATGCACATAAAAGATAAAAACAAAATTAATGAATTAAAAATGATATCAATTTTATTGCTTTTAAAATTTTTAAATGCCAATTTAAAAATATTTTTTTTGTTAGTCTTATTTTGTTTTTTTTCTTCAATTGTAAATATTTCGTGATTAAATGTCTTTTCAATATTTGAAATAACCGAACCATCTTTCAACTCAATAATTCGATCACCATATAGTTCAGCCATTTCTTTATTATGTGTAACAACAATTACAAGTTTTTCTTTAGAGATTAATTTTAATAAATCAAAAATCTCTTTACTCATTTCTTCATTTAAATTCCCTGTGGGTTCATCTGCTAATAAGATATCAGATTCTTTTAATAAAGCCCTTGCAATAGCTACTCTTTGAATTTGTCCTCCTGACAATTCATTAGGATAACGTGTTTCAAAATCATTTAAACCTACTTTTTCTAAATAATATGATATTTTTTGGTTTTTATTTAAATCATCGAAGCATACTAACGATAGATTATCATATATAGTCATATTTTCTAACAAATTGAAATCTTGGAAAACAAAGCCAATATGGTTATTTCTGTAAATATCAAGTTTTTCTTCTGTTGTACCAATATCTCTGTTATTGATTTTAATATTTCCATCAGTTGGAACATCAATGCCTCCAATTAGATTTAACAAAGTGGTTTTTCCACAACCAGAAGGACCTAAAATAAAAACAAGTTCTTTATGGTCAAAATATAAGTTAACATCTTTTAACGCAGTTATTTCATTATTCTTTTTAGAGTTATATTTTTTTGATACATTTTCAATCGTTAGCATAAACTTCACCTCATTTGATTATATCATATTTTTATATTTTATTCCACTATTCCATATTCGTGACCTGCATATTTCTTTTGATCATATTTACCAATTCCTAAGAAACCATTTTTTGTTTGTAGGTTACCAGTTTGTACATTACTAGAACTACTTCCAACGCTAGTAATATCTACCCCATTTAGTGTTGAATTTAAAACATCTCCAGCAATATTTCCCATTCTAGGTGCTAATTCTTTATCCGTACATTTTTCTTTACTAACATAGTTTATTGAACCAGTATTTGATACACTAACAAAATCAACACCATATGCAACACCCAAGATACCACCAATTGCTTTATTCTCATCGTCATTTGATAGATCAACATTATTATGTAATAATTCTATTTTACCTGAATTAGTACAATTTGATATTATACCTGCTAAAACATAACCTGCAATTCCTCCAACATCACCATATGATGAAACTGAAGCTGCATTTGTGCATGAATATATAGTATTTCCTAGACCACAAATACCACCAGTAAATGTATATTTAGCTCCTTTTTTATCAGTACTATCATTAATATTTCCAACTTTTACTGAACTATCTGATTCTATTGAACAGTTTCTAATACTTCCTCCAGAGGCTGTTCCTGCAATAATACCAATAGAAACAATTTCATTGTCAGTACTATTGCTTACATTTACTTTAGCATTTTTAAAATTCAAATATTCTATTGATCCTCCATATAAACATCTTACGAAACCAATATCTAATTTAGCCTTAGATTCACTTATTTCTAAATTGTAAATTGTTTTTTTATTGTTTTCATAGCCATAAATCTTTCCGCTTCTAATAGGAGTATCTATTGGTCTCCATTCTTCTGTTAAGGTAATATCGTTTACTATTGCAAAATAACTTTGAATATATTTGTAACTTTCTGCACCTTCTCTATATTCAGAATCACATAATCTAATATTATTTAATTGCCATTCGTTAACTATTAAATAAGGATTATAAGATGTTCCGTTTCCTCCATTAAACATCATATTAACAGTAATAGGTTCTAGATAGAATTCTTTTTCTTCTAAATTTGGTTCATTAGGATAACTATTTGTAAAAGTATGATGGTAATCATCTCCATCATCGCCTTCCACTCCCCAATCATGATGAAATACAACTTGAATAATTTTAGCTTCAGCAATAGCTTTTTGTTTTCCATAAGTCGTAATGATTTCATCTAACGCTGGTAAGCTCGCAAACCCTTCGGAACTATCTACTGAGAAATTTATTATTTTTGTCGAGTTATCTAAAAATTTAAGTTGTACTTTAACATCAGCAGTATTTCTTTCATTAGAAGAAGTAAAATACCATTTTAATTGATTTGGTGTATTAGTATTAACTTCAGAATAATTTTCAATTTCAATTGTAAATTTAGGTAAATAAATTAATGAAATATATTCAATTTGTGCATTTTCTGTTGATACCACTGCAAGCACATCACAATACGCATTAGAAGTTGGTGCATCGTTCGATACAACATAAGTTATTCCATCAGAAGTTCCGCTAGAACGACTGTTTTTTACACTGACATAAGAATCTTCCCTTCCAGAAAAAGAATAAATTTGTATATTTTGAACTACTAAATCATTCATTTTTACTACTAGAGTGAACTCTTGCCCTTGTTCCAAATATACAGGACCATTTACTTCTTCTTCATCTACATAGAATGTGAATACATTATTTTTTGTCTTAATGGAAATATCTAATTTTCCTTGAGAAATAGTACAATTTTCATAACCAATATAATAAGAGCCACCCGCACTCATATGGCATTCATAAATAGTATATCCATTACAAAAAATAGATGTAACTATTGGTTCACCATATTCTGAATATATTTCAAAATTATATGTGCTTGTATTTTGTTCAAATACAACCACCGAATATGTTCCACTTGTTGATGGTGTAAATTTATAAAAGTTTTCTCCTTTATTTAAAGCAACTTCTTTTGATGAATCAAGATATATGTTTTCAAAACTATAAGTCACTAATACATTATTTGTAACTGAGCTGGAACTGTCGTTTTTTATTAACATATAGTTTGCGTCATTATCAAAATAATAACTTAAACTATTACTTTCACTATTTTTAATTAAAACAAAATCATCCGATAATAAACTTAATTTACAATTTAAATTATTAAACGACATTTTATTAAATCCATCCAAAGTATCTAACTTAACTATAAAACTATCGTTTTTATTGACTGTTATATTATTTAAATTATTTGATATATCTAATTCAAATTCTAAGCACAATCTATCATTATCTATATTTTCAATTTTTAAATAATATTGTCTACCTTTTATTAAATTTCTTTCTATGCTTAATGTGTTTCCTTGTTGTGTCATACTATCAAAATCAACTTTTAATCCATTAGGGCTGTCAATGTTAATCACATATTTACCAGAATAATTTGGTGAAAATGAAAAATAATTAGTTCCTTTGTCCAATAAAAACATTTTGTTATTTTGCCCTAGGGTTAATTCTTCATACACAGGTTCTCTTAAAGAAAAATTGTTAACACTTGTAGCACATGCAATCATATTACAATCACGATCAACAATTTTTAATGCTATTTCACTAGTCATTCTAGTTAAATCTGCTTCTTCTCCTAATGCACTATGACCAATAGTATATTCTATTTTTGCATAATCATTTTCCTCATATAATATAGATAAATCTGAATCAGTATTTAAAGCAAAATATGCACATTTTGTTAAATATCCGTAGTGATAAATTTGATCATCTCTATTGACATAATAAGCTTGTGTTACATATGAATCATTAGAAATATCGTATTCTTTATCACTTAATCCTTCGTCAAGTATTTGTAATATTTCTATTCCATCTGTAGTAGCTCCATAAATGGTTGATAACGCATCGCCAACATAAGGTATATATGATAATGCAGTATCAATCAAATTATCAGCAATTATACCTGCAATTGCCCCATAATCTACATCCGCCCAACTACCATCAACTATGTATTTACCGTCATAAATGTAATCAAGTCTAGTAAAATATGATCCTGTATCTTGGTTAGCTACATATCCATAATCATTTGAATTATATGCTTGTTCATTTTGTAATTGTCCCGCAAAACTAATGTCGTTTAAATAATATCTATTAGTTTTAGCATTATCATTTAAATCATACAATGGAACAACACAATATTCATCTGAAGATTCATAATATACATCGTTCGCCAAAGAATAGTCTAAATAATCATTTAAATACTCTGTGGCCATAGCATCTTCTTTTCTCCAACAATATAATTCATCTTGATTAATTGTTATAAACTCTAAACAAAAAAGATTTGTAACTTTAAATATTGCTCTATCAACATTACTTTCTAAATCAGTGTCATTATTAATGTCAAATACGATTACATATGATCTATAGTTTTCAGAATTATCCGAATAGTAACCATCGTAATATGTTTCACTCACTGTTTCAATGAAAAAACCATACTCTTTACCAATATATGTCTCAACACCTACATTGTAAAAATATTCTTTTGGTATGATTTTAACAATTGGATCATCTGAATATACAGTATAGTATGTAGTACCGAAATCCATAGTGCTACCGAACAACGAATCGTTATTTATAGAGTTTTTATAATCTTGTATAGTGTATGTTGTATTGTTGAAAACAAATTCGTCACTATCAGTATAACTAATCAATTGGTTTTCCAACGTAGTACCTGTTGATGCAAATACATTTGTAGGATTAAATAGTAACAATGATACGCAAAACAATAGACTAAAAACCATTAAATGTAAAACTTTTTTCATTTTTTTCTCCTTCTGCTTTTCTCGGGCTTTGCGCCGCCCTGCCCTTTTAAATCTGTTTTTGCTTTTCGAACGTGAACGTTCGTACACCCTTTTAAGATGTCTTTTGCATGTCATTGCATTTACTATTTTTTCTTCATGCATCCTAACATCAAAAAATATTCATTGGGCAAGTTATTTAGTGTATATTTCTATATATTATATCATATCGTGTAAATAATATCAATATAATTGATCATTTTCCAAGCAAGTTTATTACGACAAAATTTATGTTTGACTTACCTTATTGCAATACGAACTATATATTCGTTTGTGCTTGTAAGCCGTCCAACGTTGACACTTTAGATGCGGTCGCATTATATTAAAAAACTACTGCTACAAACATTTCTTATGGGATATCTACGAGTTACATAAAGCCGTAGCCTATAAGGTTTACTAAAAAATTTAAAATAGGCGGTTAATTACTTTACAATAACCGGCTTTTGTGGTATTACCTTATGGTAAAGTTTTTTGCGGTGAATTTTACTAATAAAAATTTATGGGAACCTTTAACCGCAAAAACGGGTATAATTTTTGCTAAATTACTCAACTTAACTTTTAAGGGGGTGATTTTTAGTGAAAGTTACGACTATTATTGCATTTATTCTTGTAATTGTGGGCGCAATAAACTGGTTTTTAGTTGGTGCGTTCGCCTTTGACCTTGTTGCCATGATTTTTGGCAGTATGTCAATCGTTTCAAGGATAATTTACGCCCTTGTTGGCGTTGCAAGTTTGTGGATTATTTACTACATGATAGCCTATAATCCGTTTAAAAAGGTTGCTAATTAATTTAATAAACCATTTAAACTTTTGCAAAATTTTGTTAAATGGTAAACGGAGGTTGTTTTGAAAAAAACTGCTAAAATTATTGCAAGGGCTGGTATCGTTGGCGCACTTTACGTAGTCCTTACACTTGCTGTAGCGCCAATAGCTTTTTCGGCTTTTCAGTTTAGAATTTCTGAAGCCTTAACCATTTTACCACTACTTTTCCCTGAAACCGTAATCGGTTTAACCATTGGTTGCTTGATTGCAAACATCTTTGGTAACGGCGTTTTAGACCTTGTACTTGGTCCTACTGCCACTTTGCTTGCCGGGCTTTTGACAGCGTTTATCGGCAAACATATACATAATGTGCCGTTAAAACTTACACTCGGTGCGCTTCCGCCAATCTTGTTTAACGCAATTATCGTACCATTCACTTTTATGTCAATGACAGAAGGCTTTACTGTTTACCTTGTTAATATGGCTTCGGTTGGCTTTGGTCAACTTGTTGTAATTGCCGTACTTGGTCCACTTGTTTACTTTGCAAGCGAAAAAATCGCACAAAGACTTGATGGTGGGTTTAGTAAAAAAGTAAAAAAATACTGACTTAAACATAGAAGTCAGTAGCGAACAAAATTTAGATAACGATTTAGATAATAATTTAGATAGTGATTTAAATGGTCAAATCGACCAAAAAAATGACTAATTTACAATAGATTTTCTAATAAATTATGCAAAGAAAAGTGCCAAAAGTGGGGCTATAAGCCCGTTTTTGGCACTTTTTTTGTTTTCGTGTTGTTGTTTTTATTCCCTTTTATTGTCTAACATAATTAAAGACAAATTCGCCGTTTCTTGACAAGTCGTTTGACGTAATCAAAATTGTAAAATTGCCTTCTTTAACGGTTATTATGTTTGATACAACGCCCTTTGACGGGGTGACGTCATCGATTTTCACCCTTGAGCCGTCTTGAATTACGTAAATGTTTACACTGCCAGATTCAACTTTTGCCCTATATTCAATTTGACCTGTTTCGGCGGTGCAAACCAAATTAAATTCTTCTTCGCCCCTAAAGCCTTTATATTTTAATGTGCATGAATCTGACGCTTGACTTTTATATAGTCCAACTGCCACTTGTGTCGACACGTTGCAACCATAAAGCGAAAATGCCATAACTGACAGCATTAAAATTACTGCCAAAATAGACGTTGCTTTTTTCATTTTCTATCCTCTTAAAAATAAATTTTATCTTTACAAATAGTTTAGCAAAATTATTGTATATGGTCAACTATACTTAAAAAATTTTGTAATTGCCTTTCAGCTTTTTTACAATAAAAAGCAATCTTTTTTGTGCCATTTTTTTGATAAATAAAATTAAAACCTAACAAAAAGTGGGGCTATAAGCCCGTTATCGCCACTTTTTATCAAAAAAAGACGGACAAATTATCCGCCTTAAAATTCTTACTATTTAGAATAAACTTCCTTTTTTAATACGCCAATTAAAGGAAGGTTTCTGTAAAGTTGGGCATAGTCTAAGCCGTAACCTACAACGAATTCATCGCCCACGTTAAAACAGCAATAATCAGGCTCTATATCCACGATACGGCGTGCTGGCTTATTTAAAAGTGTGCATACCTTGATTGAAGCAGGGTTTCTTGTTTTTAAGGTGGACTTTAAATATTTTAAGGTGTAACCTGTATCCACGATGTCTTCAACTATAATGATATCACGGCCTTCGATTGAGCGGTCTAAATCTTTAACCATCTTTACTTCGCCCGAAGATTTTGTTGAGTTGCCGTAACTTGATATTGCCATAAAGTCCATTTCGGCATGAATTTGCATTTCACGTAATAAGTCAGCATAAAACATTACGCTACCTTTTAAAATGGCAACCATAATGGGGCGTTTATCTTGGTAATCGTTATCGATTGTCTTTGCGATTTCTTTAATGCGTTCTGCAATCTGTTCTTTTGAAAAAAGCACTTTTTCGAGATCTTGATACATTGAATTCATTTTTCTACCTCTTAACTATAGCGTATTTATAGATATTTTTGCGATGTTTTTTGTTTGGCTGTCGATTTTAACGAGCGAGGAAATTTCCACACCCACGATGACTAAAACGGTGCTGTCATGACAAATTAAATAGGTCGCATCCTTTTTATCTTTGGGTATTTTTTTGTCGGTAAGGTATTTTTTAAGGCTTACGGTTGTGCCGTCAAACTTGGTAAATTTGTCGCCCACCATACGCTTTCTTATAACCGCCCCAGAGGGAATCTTATCTAAATCGATATATTTTGTAACTTCGCCTATGGGCTTATTAATTTGCAAATCTTTATTTAAAATGTAGTCGCTTTTATTTACACGCTCAATTTTTATTTGCGTGCTGTTATCTAAAAAAGTGTTCTCACTAAAGGGCGCAAAGAATTGACTTTTTAAGCCGTCTTGAATTTTACCATTTTTTATGGCAATTTTGTCGTGTTCTTTTATGCCGTAAAGCCCACAAAGAAGGTCGACTTTTTTGCCAGAAATATTGTCTTTTAAATCAAAAAGTGCGCCTATATGCCCGTTATCGAAGTCTTTTTCTACCCCAAGCCCTTTTATAGCAAGTATTACTGCCCGTGAAAAAATGGGGTAATCTAAATTGCACGGAATATAAAATATACCACCTTTAAATTCTAAATTTTGTTTGGCAATGGCGTACAAAAACTCATCATCCTGTCTTGCCTGTGCGGATAATCTTGTGATAGCGTCTTCTGCGCCGTTAAATTTGGAATTTATACTTTCTAAAAGGTCGTGTCTTATAAAATTACGGGTATATTTTGTGTCGTTATTGGTTTCGTCATTGACAAATTTTAAGCCGTTTTCAACCACGTATTGGGATATATCTTGTTTTTTAACATTTAAAAGCGGTCTTATAATAACGCCATCACGGCTTACGCTGTCCATCCCCTTAAGCCCGGAAATGGTCGTGCCACGAAAGATATTAAAAAGCACCGTTTCAACGTTGTCTTTTTGGTGGTGAGCAACGGCAATTTGGTCGCAAAAGCCTTCCTTTACCGCATCATAAAAACACTTGTAACGAAGTTTTCTTGCACCTTCTTCAAGCGTTAAGCCGTTTTCTTTGCTGTAACTTACCGCATCGACTTTGTAACGTTTAAGCAAGATATTTAAACTTTGGCATAGGCTTACGCAAAAGTCGGTGTCCCGTGCGGAACTTTCACCACGAATACCGTGCTCAACGTTGATTGCAACAACATTTATGCTAAGTCGGTCCTTTATTGAGTTTAATAAATGAAGAAGGCAGACCGAATCTTCGCCGCCCGATAACGCAACGCCGATGGTCTTGCCTTGATTTAGTAATTTTTCATTAAACCCTTTCATAGTGGTATTTTATCACATCTACTTAACTTACGCAACATTTTATTATCGCTATTTTTTGCATTTTTTTGTTTTTTGACTAACTTTTGTAATTTTTACGCCTAAAAAACTTTTTTTGCATAAAATCGAAAATTTACAAGGAAACGGGCGTTTTCTTTGCCTAAATTTAAAATAAAGGTTGTGGGCTTAAAGTTTTGATTGTAAAGGTAAAATTAAGGGCGAATTATCCAACAATTTATAAAGAGTTTTAAAGTTTTTTAAAAAAATTAAAAATTATTGTAAAAACCTTGTAAAATAGTTGACAAATTTTTAAATATCATTTAAAATAACATAGCATTTGACGTCGCGGAGTAGAGCAGTCTGGCAGCTCGTCGGGCTCATAACCCGGAGGTCGTGTGGTTCGAATCCCACCTCCGCAACCATTTTTTATATCGTATGGCGGCGTAGCTTAGTTGGTTATAGCGGCCGGTTCATACCCGGCAGGTCGTTGGTTCGAATCCGACCGCCGCTACCACATCTTAATATATGGCTCCTTGGTCAAGCGGTTAAGACATCGCCCTTTCACGGCGGTAACACGAGTTCGAGTCTCGTAGGAGTCACCAATCAAAAAGGCGAACTTTTTGTTCGCCTTTTTTGTTTATTTTGCAATGTAAAAAAACCACTCGTTTTGCGGGTGGTTTTATTTTAACTTTACTGCATTTGGTGCAGTGTTGAACAAGCAAAGAATTTTTTTGATGCGATTATCATGCTTTATCACTGTTTTCATAAGCCGTATTGTGCGACGTTGGTAAAACTTGTAAGTTTTTGTCGTTTTATCCAAATGACCGTTTTGCCGTTTCGGCGAAGTTATGATTGTGCATGACCATGACGATGGTAAAGCCGTTTTTGGCGTGCAATTTTTAATGCTTTATTGTGTTTATAGACAGTCATTATCACGACCAATAAAAATTAAATTCCTTTTTTCAGCAAGGCTTTTTAAAAATTTATCAAATTAAGCATTTATTTTTGTATAAAAAGAACGAGAGATTCCGTTTGAAATCTCTCGCCCTATTAACTACCATAACCCCATGAAAAATCATTCTTTTAATGAAAAAAGTCAGCCCATAAGCCCGCTAACTATACTTTTCAAAATTCCTTCGTAGATAAAATGTCGATAATTTTGGTGTCGGCGGGTGCCCATGAAAGTGATTTTAAATCTTTAGGCAAAAGCCACTTATACCCCTTATGGACGTTGAGCGTGAAAGATGATAAATCGCCCGAGCAGTAATAAAAATGAAGGGTGATTGTAAAATCTGGATATGTATGATTGATTGAACAAATTAAATCGTTTACAGTAACATTAATGTTTAACTCTTCTTTAAGTTCACGCTTAAGTGCCGTTTGGTGAGATTCGCCTTGCTCTATCTTACCGCCTGGGAATTCCCATTTTTGGGAAACATAACTATACTTACTCTCTTCACGCTGAGTGCATAAAATTTTACCGTCCTTGACGATTGCGCCGGCAACTACTTCTAAATGCTTCATGATTTGTCCCAAAAAACTTATTTGTTTTATTATACCACACACCTTTGATTTTGCATAGTCATTTATTGAATTTAGTTTGTAAAATTGCCAAAAGCCCCACTAAATAACCATTAAATATACATAAAAAGTCGACCTATAAGCCCGTTATCGCCACTTTTTTAATTTTTTAAGCCAAAAAGAAAAATATCAGAATTGCTAATATAAACCAAAAAAGCCAGCCCAAATTTTGGACTGGTTTTTATCTTTTTTAAAAATTTTTATTGTAAATTTTAAATAATTTTACCCATTTAAGCCTTAAATTTTGCCAAAATTTAGCAAAACAACCGACAATTATAATCTTTTACGCTTTTTACTCTTTTTGGTTTTTAAGCCGTATTTATGCCCTTAAAATCTTATTAAAACGCACACACGCTTTGCTAAAACGGCAAAAAAATGCCCAAAACCTTTTAAAAAGTGCACTATTATTTATTTAATGACAAGCCGTCTTTAAAGGCTTCGCCCACCACGCATAAAAAAAGTGGCACTTTATTTGTGCCACTTCCGTTTAATCGCTAAATTAAACTTAATCTTAGCTATTGATTTTAATAATTTAAATAATAATTTTTAAGGCTTTTTTTGCTGAAAGTTTCCCAAAAATTTTACCCAAAATTTTGCCGAAAAATTTTACCAAAATCTTAGCGGAAAAAATCAAAGAATTATTCTGGCGGGACAGTTGAAAAACTTTCGTCATTGAGGCTTACCCAAATTTGATTAGCCGTGTTGTCGGTCAAAATAATTGTAACCGGGTTAGAAAATTTTTCATCAGCGGCGAACTGAATTTGTGTAACGTTTGTGGGAACGGTTAAAGTTGCCCAATATTGGCCAGCTTCAAACCTTAAACTGCCAGACACGGGTGTATCGGTAGCGTATTGATAGTAATAAACGTCCGTTTCCCATTGTTTAGAGACATTGATAACAAGGCCTGGTGCTTCGCAAAATTCCCAATAAAGCATCAAAGAAACTTCTTGTTCGGCATAATCGATAAAGTTTTGTTTAGCCACATCTGAAAGGGAATATGTCAAGGTCAAACTGATCTCGCCACCCGATAAACTTGCAACATACCCCTGTGGCTTTACATCATTTGCCATAACAAGGTCGCTGTGGTTAAGCGTTTTGTCGCCAACCGTTGCGGTAAATTCAAGTTGATTTGCAAGCGGATTTTCCGTTTGAGTTTTTTGAATTACAGCGACATAAAATCTGCCGTAACTATATAAATCTGTCGCAGTGTCGCCATTAACTTTATTGCTTGACAACAAAACTGTAACCGTTTGAGTGCTGTTGTCTGGGCTGATGGGCGCAGTTTCGGCGGAATTGCTGATAGAAAGTTCTACAATTTCGCCAAAGCCGATAGTGATTTTACGGTCAGTGGCATCTCTGCGGTAAAGCGCAAACGCAGTGCCTAAAACAACCACCGTTAAAACGATTGCCAAAATATTGATTAAGTGAACCTTACGCATTTACCCCACCCCCTGCTGTTGATGTAAAGGAAATTGTAAGTTTGCCAGCGATGTTGGCAAGTTCATCTGCGGTGTATCTTGCGCCGTTTGGCTTTTCGGTAAGCTCAATCAAAATGTAATAATCACCCGTTTGATTGATGTCGGTAACGGTCAACTCACCTTCGCCTTGACGGCTACTTAAAAGGGTGTCGCCATCGTCTGCGTATACGGAAAATGTCAAACTTGCAAGCGTTTTATCAACACTTAAATCGGTAAAATTAAATGTCAATGTAGCGTTTACGTTGGAAACACCAGCAGATTTTTGTACGGTAGCCGTAACGTTGTAACGAGTAAGCGCATCTTCGCTTAAAATAATTTGTTCTACCGAAGTAGATTCCCCTAATGATAAAATTACCGCTTGATCCGCAGTAATAATTTGGTTACCGGAACTATTAAAATACGATGTGGCAAGCACGCCAAAAATGCCCAAAATGCACAACACCATGCCGGTAATTAGCAAGGTCTTTTTAATATCGACCACCTCCTCCTATACAATTTTTCGCAAATTTTGTCGAATTTTTATGGTTGTATATTAGCACAAATTCGTATAAATTGCAATATATTTTTTTAAAAAATATTCGTATTTTTAACTGTTCTTTGGTAAAGTTATTTAAAAAATCGACCTATAAGCCCGTTTTTCACCATTTTTTATTGTAATTTTTGAATATTTATCTACCATTTTATGCACGAAAAAAACAAATTAAAAAACACACTAAAATTACATTAAAATTATTTAAAAAGTGGGGCTATAAGCCCGTTATCGCCACTTTTTTAAAATTTACAAAATAAAAAAAGACCTTGTTTTAAAGGTCCTTTATTTAGTTATAATCTGTTCATTCGATACCCAACACCGACTTCGGTGCGGATAAGTTCTTGCTCGTAAAGATTTTTTTCAACTTTACGGCGTAAGTTTGCCATGAACACACGTAAGCCGTTTGAATCGTTACCGCCAACGCCCCACACCTTTGAGATAATGTAGTTGTGGGTAAGGGTTTTTCCAACGTTGTTTGCAAGCACCGATAAAAGTTTGTATTCAAAGTTTGTAAGGTGGACTTCTTCGCCCGACACAAAGACGCTGTGAGCGGTAAAGTCAATTTTTAGATAACCATTTTCAAATACGTTTTGCTCTAAATTGGTTACGGTGCTGTATCTTAACTGAGCACGTACCCTTGCCATTAGTTCTGCAGACGAGAAAGGTTTTTGCACATAATCGTTTACGCCACGATCTAAACAACGAATTTTTTCGGCTTCGTCATCACGTGCGCTTACCACGATAATGGGCGTTTTTTCGTTGAACTTGCGAACGGAATCAATGACGTTTGAGCCGTCCATATCGGGAAGCCCAAGATCCAAAATGATTAAATCAACGATATTTTTGATGGCGTAATTTATGCCTTCCATCGCACTTTTTACGGCGACGGGGTTATGACCTTCTTGCTTTAGGGCGATTTTTAAAAGGTTTTGTATGGCACGGTCATCTTCGATTATTAAAATTTCAGCCATTATTATCCTCCATCGGTAAAGTAAATTCAAAGACCACAATCCCGGTATCTGCGTTGCGCGCGCTGATTTGTCCGCCGTGCGCACTCATGATAAGTTTGCATATGGATAGCCCAAGCCCCACGCCACGGTCGCTTCTGTCGCCGGAAGTGTAATACATTTCAAAGATGTGCGGAAGGTCTTCTTCACGAATTTTTTCGCCGTCGTTTGAAATTCTAAAAACGGCATTCTTGCCAGAATTAAAAACCTTGATCCAGATATTGCCGTCGCTTTTGGTGTGGCGGACAGCGTTTGATAAAATGTTGCCTATCGCCTGAATTATAAGTGTTGCGTCCATGGGGACAAGCAGTAAATCAAGGGGCATGTCGTAATGAATTTTTCTGTTTTCTAAAACGCCAGCCAAATTTCTTACCGCTTGCGGAACGACTTCTTCAACGGCTTCGGGCATTTTGTGAACGGTCAAATTTTCGTTATCGATCCTTGTAAGCGACAAAAGATTTTCAACAAGGCGCACCGTCCAGTTTGCCTTTTGAGCAATGTCGTTTAAAATTTCAGTGCGGTCTTCGCTGTTTAGGTTGGGGTTGTCCACCAAAATTTCCGCACCATTTTTCATGGTGGTAAGTGGCGTGCGCAAGTCGTGCGAGATGCTTCTTAAAAGGGTCGCTTTAAGTTGCTCTTTTTCCGCATCGCTTTTAAGATTCGCCTTTTCAAGATTGAGTTTATTTATCTGCATCATCTTGCGCTTTAATTGGTAAGTTATTGCGCTTGCGACAATGCCGACGGCGAACATTAAAATAAAAGTTACCAGATATTTTTGATCGGTAAAGTGAAGGGTGTAGCGTGGCACGGTAAAGCAAAAGTTGTAACCAAAAACGCTTACGACAGATAAAATTACCGAGTACACATACCCCTTTGTGAATACCGCCGTCAGCAAGATACCTAAAATGTAAATAATGATGAAGTTTAGATTGTCCACATTGAAATATTCCAAAAGATAGCCAAGCGCAGTGCAAAGTGCAAACGCCAACACCGCAATTAGAATATCTAAAAAGACAATTTTGTGTTTTTTAATAAATTGTTTGAACATTTTACCACCTTTGATTATTTTAATAGTAAAATGAATTTTAAAAAATGTCAATAATCTTTTTACTTTTTTACCCCGTTTTGCTAATTTTTAATACAAAATTAATACCAAATTTTTTAAAAAAATATGCCGATAACCGACCTATAGCCCCACTTTTTGCGTTTTTCGCTTTTTTTGATTTCTTTAATTTAACTTTGCAACTTAACACGAGAAAAAACTAAAATAAACAAATAAAACGGTGGCTTTTGGGGCGACCGTTTTTAAAAATTTTTGTTGAATTTTAATATATAAGTTGTTTAGTTAAATGCAAATTTTAGATAATGCAAGGCGGTTTTTGCCACGAAAATTGCACAAACTTCCACTTTTAAAAAGTTGTTTTTCGCCTTGTTATAACCTTGTTATTGCCTTATTTTTACCTTATTATTGTCTTGTTATAACCTTGTTATTGCCTTGCTATCGCCTTATAATTTGACGTTTTAGCCTTTAAATTTAAGCGACATAAAATTACATTGTAACTGTAATAGGAAGCATTAGTGTGCCTTTTGCGGCGTGGTTATTACCGCTTTCAAATGAGAGCATAAGCCAAGCCTTGCCCGCTTTTAATTTAGTAGTGTCGATAACCACGGTACAGCCGATAATTTCGTTAGACGTATCCTTTGTTATTTCGTAAATGGTGATTGCGTCTTTTGGAAGAACAGGGCCGTCGCTTGTGCTAACTTCGGTCAAAAGTTTTGTCATGTAAGTCGAATCTAAATCGACTTTAAGTTCCCACCGACCGATAACGCTTTCCGAGACCACAATGTTTAGCGCACTTTCGCTTGAAGCAAGCGTTGCAATGCCGTCAGCGGTGGTCAAAGTGTATTTGCCGACTTCTGCAGAAACGTTTACGTTGACATCGAGCATTGTAAACTTCCAACCGCCATCAACCTTTTTGCAAGGTTGACCGTTGTATAAAACGTTCAAAACGTAATATTCGGGATCAATTTGGGCGGTAACAAGCACTTCTTCGCCCACTTCAGCAGATTGCGGAAGGATAAGTTTTACGCCTTCTTGGGGCTGGGAAAAGCTTAATTCAGGCTTTGTTTCGTCGATTGTCGGTGTTTTATTATCGCAACCGACAAATGCGAATGTGCAAAAAAGCACCAAAGTAATACCTAAAAGTAGCCATTTTTTCATAATTTTTCCTCCTAACTACTTCTATTGTGTTGTGGAATTTGCTCATTGTCAATTAAATTTTTAAAAACCGCCTAAATTTGTTGTAATTTTAACTCTTTACACCAAAAAAACCGCACAAAACTGCCTTAAAATCACACAAAAGCCGACTGAAAACCGCACAAAAGCCAACCAAAAAGACCTAAAAACAAGCAAAAATCCTTTAAAATATAAGGCTATTTTATCTTATTTGATCAGTAATAAACGTACGCACTATAGCAAATAAAACACCTGCTATTGGCCAAATTATCCATGTAATTTCCCAGTCGTTGCTTAAAAAACTCCAGCACAAGTAAATTGCCACAAAACTTAACCAATAAATTACACTAATTTTACTGTTTATGCTTTCTTTTTTGCTTTTATCATGCGAATACTCGCCTTCTTTGAGTAATTTTTGTAAACTTGCCCAGCGCACACCGGTAAAAGTAAACAAAAATACCGCAATAGCGACCAAGAATATTGTAATGCATAAAGAAGATATGATCAAAAAAGCATTTTCTTCTATTGAGCAAGCAATAAAAATTGATACCGGCGAAAGGATGCACGTGCAAATTGCAATAATATTGCACACAAAATAACATCTGTTGAAAGCATTGCGCCTGTTTTTTATCTCTTCTTTGGCGGACTTATCCACTTCAAACGCTTGTTTTTCGATATATTCAAAAGGTGCGTTTTGACTACCGCTAAAAACAAATAAACCTACGGCAATCGCCACCATAACTAAAAGTGCAGGAAGCCCAGCCGACAAAAGCAATGTATCTTTTATGGCAAATGTTTCGATTGCGCCACAAATCATAAGTAATGGAATTACGGAAAATATGCATAACATAGTGCCAATAGCGATCAATGTTGATGCCTTTTTTCTGCTTTCTAAATAATCGTTTGCTTGCGACAATGATACATGCTTAACGGGGGCGGGCGCATCTTCTTTTTGGTAAATATCATCAAAACTATCTTTAATAAGATAATCAATACTAACACCAAATAACTGACTTAAAGCGACAATTTTGTCAAGTTCAGGAAGGCTTTGCTCGCTTTCCCACTTGGAAACAGACTGCCTTGACACACCTAATTGGTTTGCCAATTCTTCTTGCGACCAACCTTTCTTTTTGCGTAAATCTATGATTTTGTTCGCTAAATTCATAAAAACCTCCTAACCGACGATCAAAATTCATGGCTTAATGATACCACTTTTTTACCAACTTATCCACCATTTTTACTTTGAAATTTGTCAACTGACGGTTGCATTTTTGTCTTTTTTAACGTTTTTGCCACAAATTTACCGCTTTTATTGCCATTTTAATAAAATTACGTTGAAGTAAAAATGTTTTTACACAAAATTTGAATTGACAAAAAATTGTTATCGTCTTTTTTATAATGTTGGTAAGATGCTTATTATACTGTTAGTAACATGCTTATACGTATATGGTTTTTCGGTTATGTAAATGAAAAGCCCTGACTTTCGTCAGTGCCGTTCATGCCTTTTTTACTGTGTAAATGTTACGCCCGTTACAACCTGAAAACAACCACAAAACCGCGTTTTTGCGAAAGAAAAAGAGATCCCGCAAGGAGATCCCCTTTTTTATTTTGTTTATGCCGTGGTATTACCACTTGGTCGGCACACCGTCTACGTAGTGCCAATATTTCCCGCTCGTCGTAGGTTGCGTTTCGGAATAGTAATACCGCGTTGCGTTTGTGAGATAACTATTTGATAAATCGATCGAAATCGCATTCCACTCTGCCGCCGTGCCACCATAGTAGACCGTCGTAAGCGAGTCGCAACCCCAGAACGCCCAGTCTCCGATACTCGTCACGCCGTTTCCAATTGTCACGCTCGTTAGCGAGTCGCAACCCAAGAACGCACTCTCTCCGATGCTCTTCACGCTGTCGGGGATGACGATGCTCGTAAGCGAGCTGCACCAAGCGAACGCAGAACTTCCGATGCTTGTCACGCTATCGGGAATATTTATGCTCGTAAGCGAGCTGCAATAATAGAACGCACCTTTGTTTAACCCTGTTAGAACACCATATAAGATATCCGCCTGATGGAATAAGGCAAAATTCGTATCTTATTTTTTAATGCCTTTCGTGGTGTCGTTGTACCACAGAATTAAGCGGCAAGTCAACGGAAAAAATTATCGCTTAAAACATATAAAGAAAGAACAGTCATGCTCTACCAAGAGTGTGGCTGTTCTTTTATTTTTACATGATTTCTAAGCGACAGGATAATCAAATGCAATAATTTTTTCTAATCGTTGACTTCCGAGAGGCTGCACTGAAAGGCTGACAGATTCGTGCTTTCTTCAGTGGTACTTAGCCCCTGCCGAAAGGCAAATATAAAAAAATAAGGAGTTAGAAGCAAATGAAAAAAGTTATTTACTCAATTACCAAGTTGGGAAAGGTTGAGAACACCAAAGTAACCGGTGTTGGATACATCACCGATGAGGACCTCATCACAGCAAATATCGGCAAGACGGGCAAAGCATACATCAGAATATACTCGTGTATAAAGAACTGCCACCAAGTAACCAACACCACAGACGAATTCAAAGGTTCCTACTATGAAATCGTCGAATACAACGGACGCGATATAGAAATCAACTACTATATCTGGTTCAAACTCGCAAAATAACAGGAGGTATAAACCTATGAAAAAACAGTATCAATTAAGCGAATTTCAGTTCTATGACGGTGAAGTGTTCATTACTTTCAACCTCATAGACATCGACACGGAAAAGAAAGTAATCACGGTTGCCGTGACGGACAGAGGCAAAATCAGCGTGCATACGTTCGCCCTCTTGGAAGATTGCGGAAGGCTCTACTTCGAGTACGGCATTGCCGGTCAAGAACACATCCACATAGACGACTTTGAGGAGGTCTGAAATGAAACTGACTCTTACCAACATCAAAGAACTCAAACGCAACTGTGAAAGCCCGCTCAAAAAGCGGGTTTTTAACTACATTATTTCCAACTGGAGCGATTACAACGATAAGAAAAACATCTTTACAGACGTGCTGTATCACGGCTGCCAATCGGGAATTGTAGGAGAACTTATCTACTACTCCGACACCGTGCGCTTCTACAAGCAGTACAGACAGGAGATCAACGAGCTTTTGTACGACACGATGAACGAAACGGGGCTTTACGCTCCTTCCGAACTGTTCGGCGACAAGTGGGACAAAGAAGATCCGCTGGCGCAGGATACGTACAATCAAAATCTTTTGGCGTGGTTCGGATTTGAAGAAACGCTCCGAAGCATTGCTTACAACTTCGAAACTTTACAAAATTACGTCTAAGGAGGATACGAAAATGACGGACAAAGCAATCGCAAAGAAAGAAAAGGCAATCGAACTGCTCAAGGAAATGGACATTTATAAGCCGTACATACAAGGCTTCCGCGAAAGCGACAAGGTTTGCTTCTTTGAAAACTTCGGCGGCTACTGGCTGTATCAGGAGCCGGAGATAGACAAAAAGCGGAAAGAGATAGAGGCAAAGTATAAATGCCTTGTATATGCCGTGACGCATGAACTTACCGAGTTCGGCGAATGCTGGTCTTTCCTCGTTGTAACAGACTATAAATCGGAATGGAAAACGCTCATGTATAGCGAAGGTGACAAACATTCCGCATTTGCCTACGTCTGGAACAGGGATGATGACTGGTGCAGCGAGTTCGGTAGCATTACAGTACAGAGTTTCGGCGGCGGTATCAGAAGGATCGCGTGAGGTGAAAGCCATGAAAGTATATTTGGTCGTCTTTGAATGGTCCACAGAAGATGACGCGGACGTTAACATAGAAGCCTTTGACAGCTATGAAAAAGCGGCAAACAGGTTTTATGAACGCATACAAGAGGAAAAGACGGATATATCTTGGGTGCATGAAGCATTTGACGAAAGCGATAATGTCCTCGATGGATATGATTTTGACGAATGTCCGCCCGACAAACACTTGGAAACGTATGCGTATTGGACTGTTACGCAACACACTAATTGGCAGATGAAAGACTATATGGCAATCGTTACATTGGAGGTGAAATAATGGATGCTAAAATCGGAGATAAAATAGTGATTATCGCCATGCGAGGCGAACCGGATTATACCGGGAAATTAGGCATCGTAACGCGCATTGATTCACTTGGACAAATCCACGGAACTTGGGGTGGACTTGCAATAATTCCAGAACTTGACGCTTTTCAAATAATAGACGGAGGAAACAAAGATGACAGCATTTAAGACACAAGCCCATATCCATTCCCTTGACGGGAAAATGGATGAAATAACAATATTGGAACAGGTCGGAGATAACGACTACATCGTGGACTACAAGGGCGTGAAATGTCACGCCCTTTTTAATTGGTTCAACGGCACATACTACGCAGACGATATCTACACTATCGTAAAGGAGAATTGAAACTATGGCAAAGATAGCTGAACTCAAGAAGTATCTGAACTACGAATTTTCGTCCGGGTGCTACACCGGCGATGATTACAAGACCTTTCAGACCAAATACATAAACTATCTGAAGGCTATGTGCAAGGCAAATCATTGGCAGCTTGTCAACATTGGAAGAAACCATTATTGCTTTTCCGCCTTTATTCAAAGCAGCCAAAACAAGTTTGTGTATATCTCCATCAGCGACGTCAGGTATTTCAGCAACGAATGGTACAACCATATCCTCATACGAACGGCGCAAAACGAAGTCGATTACAGAGGCGGTTTTAACAACTATACCACACTGGAACATCTGGAATTAAAAGCCGCACAGCTTTTAGACGATATGCCATTTTAGGGAGGTGCGAGATGAGACTCAATCTTGAAGCAACGACAAAAGAACAAGAACTTATCAAGGCATACCTTGAAGAAAACGCAAGCGAAATACTTGCCGAGAAGATCAACAATGGTACGCCTTTTGAAAAGGACGGAAAGACTTTTATCAACCGCAAAACGCTGGATGGCTTTATGAAATATGCAACGGACGAGGCAAGGAAACTTGCCTCGAAAGGTGCAAATTCAGCTTGCGTGGAAGATAAAGTCGTGTACGGCTGGGCGGTGCATTACTTCGAGGAGGACAGCATCGAAGGCACACTCTACAATGAGGACGGGACGGAATGCAAACCCGCTCCGAAACCGGCGCCTGCAAAAGTCAAGAAAACTGAAACAAAAAAGCCGGACAGCCGGCAAGCCTCCCTCTTTGACTTTATGGACCCGCAACAGCCCGAATCGGAAGCCAAAGACGATGTGTGCGATGACGAGGACGACCAGCCTTCGCAGGAAGAAATCGATGAGATCCTTGCAGAACTCGCCGAAGAAGAAGCAAAAGCCGACGTAAAGCCTCAAAAGCCCGTTTCCCCGATATGGCAAAAGTATCAAGACTTGCAAAAGAAGTACCCAGATTGCATCATTTTATACCGCTTGGGCGACTTCTACGAGGTGTTCGGGGACAATGCCGTAACTCTTTCCAACGAACTCGGCTTGACGCTTACAGGCAGAGATGTCGGACTTGAAAGCCGCGTACCGATGATAGGTTTTCCCTATCACGCGGCAGACAGCTACATCAAGCGGATTATCCGAACGCATAAAATCGCCATAGCCGAAACGAACGGCAACGTAACAACGCTGCCGGAACCGGAAGATGACATCGAAGAACTTACCGAAGCCGAGATGCGCGAATTTGACGGCGACGTCGTAGAACCCGACTTGACGGACGATGAACCTACATTCGATACCTCGGCTTTCGACAAAACGGCGCTCTGCAAGTTGGACGAGATCTTCGGCAACAAACTTTCCGTGAGGTGAACAAATGAAAGTGACAGACATCAGACCTATTCCCAAATACATATTGGCAAAAATCCGCAAAACGGACAACAAAAACTATCCCGAACCCGATGGACACGTCCGTTGCTATGCCTATCTCACGACTTGGAAAAACGAGCTTGTGAAGGTAACCGTTGCCGTAAAGCACTATTATAAAAAATGGTACTGCAAACAGGTCGCCGTACACGGTCTGGATTCGGGCAAATGCTTGGTGAAGGATATGGAGTATTGCTACTGCGCCAGCATGGGATTCCGTTTCGGCTGGTACGAAGAAGGCTTGCAAAAATACGAATATTGGTATGAGCGCGGCTGGTGCTGGGCATACGACAAATACTACGATCCGTATGCGGAAGTAGTGAACCTCGATTTCATCGACCGCTTGCCGGAGTTCAAGTATAGCGCGTACAAACTGTATCGGGGCTGCAATATCTTCAAGTATCTGCGGCTATATAGGCAATATCCCCAACTTGAAATGCTGATGAAACTCGGCTTTTCAAGAATTGCCATGAGCACGACTATATTGAAGCGTTGCGGAACGGACAAAGCCTTCTGCAAGTGGCTGATCGCCAACAAAGCCGCGCTCCAAAGCAGACATTACTATATCGACGTCATCGTGCGGGCATATAGGACGAGAAAGCCGCTTGATATGCTGCAATCTTACAGGGAAGCGAAACTCAGGCTCATTCACGATAAAAGCCTCGATCCAATAAAAGAACTGTTCAAAGGCAAAAGCCTTGAGCGGTTTTTTGATTATACGGCAAAGCAGCAGACCAATCCGCATACTTATCTCGACTATCTCAAAGCCTGCCGTTACCTCGGCTTAGACATGACGGAAGAAAAGAACCTTTTCCCCCACGACTTCAAGCGCTGGCACGATATGCGCATCGACCAATACGCAACAAAAAAGGCGTTAGAGGACGAGGAGAAACGCAAGGAACTCTACAATCAATTTACCGCCGTTGCGGAGAAATACATATCCTTGCAACACGCAAAACGAAGCGCATTTATCTGCATTATCGCCAAGAGCCCGGCAGACCTTATCCGCGAAGGCGAGGTGCTGCATCATTGTGTTGGAAGAATGAACTACGACCAACGCATGGTACGCGAGGAATCGCTTATATTCTTTATCCGCAACAAACAGGAACCGGACACTCCGTTCGTAACGGTCGAATACTCATTGAAGAACAGGAAAATCCTGCAATGCTACGGAGAACACGACAACAAGCCGAACGAAGATGTGTTGCACTACGTCAACAAAGTATGGCTACCTTACGCCAACAAAACACTCAAACAAATTGCCGCATAGGAGGAAGAAACAATGGCAAACTATTTCAGAATTACAGCATATCACCCGACCGAAAATCTCTCGGTTATTATGGACTCAAACGGACTGTTTGAAAAATTGTGGCAGTTCTCCGCCTTCATGGTTTCCAAAGGCTTCAAAATCATTGAAGTGGGAAACGAAGATAAATTCAACGAAGGAGAGCTGCCCAAAGCCGAATACGATAACGTCCACGTTATCCTTCGCGCTTGCAAGAGCGGACCGCCTGAAATCACAGGCAACCGCATTACAGTTGAAGGAAAAAGCTATACTACCATATAAAACATGAAAGCCGGGAGGAAACTCTCGGCTTTCTTCATGATATTCATATTATAATCTTTATATGTACATGTCATTTCGTGCTATTATCTAAGAAAGAGTAAATACTCCGTGCAATATACCAAAACATCACTGGTGGAATGGCGTTCCCAATTTGTCTATATGCATCGCCTTCTGAACCCGCAAAAACAAACGAATCAGGAAATGATTGAATTCTTGCTGCTTCTCTAGGGGTAAATCTTCTGTACAATTCTTTATCAGCATCTACCAATAAAACTGGATCTCGTGAATTCAAGCTAGTCTTCGCCAAATGACTTGTTATAGTTAAACAAGGCTCGTCTAAATTTTGTGCCAAACCTCTTTTCATATTGTTTTTTGCATTTTTCATACCCAGAACAGCTCTTTCAGAAAAATAATATTTTTTATCTTCTATTGCAAGCTGAGGAATTACATCCGATAATGGCACCCATTTCTGCTGTGTTTTTTCAGGGAAAACATATTCTTTTGTAATATCTCTCCTTATTCCAACGACAATTACACGTTCTCTTTTTTGAGGAACTCCATAATCAGCTGCATTGAGCAAGGTTTTATATGTCTTATATCCGCAATCTTCAAATTCAGATACTATTTTTTTGAAAATTTTACCACCATATAGCGTCATTAATCCTTTAACATTCTCTGCTATAAACACCATAGGACGTTTTTCATTCACAATCCTAAGCATTTGTTTATATAAATTTGCTCGATCATCAAATGGGTCTTTTGTTGGGTTTACCGTACTAAACGATTGGCAAGGAAAACCACCGACCAAGACATCATGATCCGGAATGTCTGCCGATGAGATATCACAGATATCTCCACAAGCAACGTTGTCCGATTTGAAATTTAACTTGTGTGTTGCCAGTGCTTTTGGACATATATCTGTTGCAAACACCAATTCAAACGGCAACCGATCGTAATAGCGACCATTAAATTCAAAGTCGCCAAGCATTCCCAAATCAGCTCCGCCACAACCACAAAATAATGATGCAACTTTATACATTCTGCACCTCACCATTTACTATTACATGATTTACCGCATCATTTCTAAAATCAATTCGATACATTGTCGGAACAGCATTTATGATGCCATCCTTATCTTTTTGATTAATATCTGAGATAATAAAGATGATGACTTGTTCTCGAGTAAAATATACTCGGTAAATATGATAAAAATTCCCATGCTGCTTTGCAGCAATCCATTCATTGCGCGTTAAATTTATTGTATCAAACCACAACACATCATTTATATCTGGAGCGGTGATTCGTTTAGTTGATTTGACCTCAATATACTTTACAAATTCCGCATATTCTCCAGGTTCAGCTATCACAGATTGAATGTCAAAACCAAGACCTTTGGTTTTTCCTAAATGAATTACTTTATTAACAAGCCTCGAATTGAAATTAGAAACTCGTTTCTTTTCATAGGCTAATACATATTTTTCGCCTTCATCACCAATAACAGTTGTATTGTCAGTTTCTTCTTCACTCTCACTATCATCTTCAGCATCTGTATCGGCAATATCTATTAACGATGCTATGTCCGTTGAGAAACTTTCTGCCTTATCCGAAAGACTTCCAAAATACACATCCCAATCAAAATAAAACTGTTCTCTTCCTTCTTTTGTTGATAAATCATATGAGTACACATCAAAAGACGGCTCAATTGTAGCGTCGGCCGTGAATTTTTCAATAGCACTTATTTCTTTCAAATTAAGTTTAACAACGTTGTCACAAATTATAACAAGGTTGGCGAGTTCAAGCATATTAATTTGCTCGTTAATATGCTGCCAGTCATATGAACTAGCCTTACCAGGGGAGTGTATCGTTCTTTGAATATTCCTTCTTCTATCAAGAATAATAGCATCAACAACCTCAAAAGGAGTTGCTTTCCCTTGCAGGACATCAAGAGAATTCAAAATATAATAACCTATTTCTTGTTTGGAAAGGAATATACTTTTACTATCAGCAATTTGTAACACCTTTAACAAAAAAGCATATGGGCGAATCTTAATGCCATTATTAATTCGTTCCAATACAGTGTTGATTTTTTGTGTTCCATTAGGAAACTGCATTTTATAGCAAATATCCTTAAAGAATGCAGGCGCATCACTGTCCGCAAAATACTTTTGAGTTCTTTCTGATATATATATGTACCCATCATCAGCACAGAAATACATGCCAAACAACTTACCTGATATTTCTGTCCTATGATTATCCAATGTTTTTTGAGATGTCCCACTAGGCAGATATTTACTAAAAGCTTCATCAAAAGCTTTATGGAAATCTGCTTTTTCGCAAGGACATATATCATTCAGTACAGTAGCATATGCCGGCAATAAATTATCCATATCCTTTTGCGCTTTCCCACGAATAATCGTGCATCTATACTGCCTTGTTTGATCGTACATATTCTATCTCCTCAAAAATTCTGCTACATTACGAGCTATTGCCTCTGCTAACAATGGCGGAACAGCGTTGCCTACCTGTTTCAGTTGGCGAGTTTTTATCCCAGTAAATTCAAACGTATCGGGAAATGATTGGATACGCGCCGACTCACGAACCGTGGGCACACGATTTTCTTTATAATGGAAATGGTGATTATGTCCGGTATCAATCGTGAAACAAGGCTTATGGCTATCCATTCTTGTCCATGCAATATTTACCTTGCGCGTGTCTCTAAGTTCTTTGGGTAACGACTTGTAATTGCCACCATCAGGAACCAATGCAATAATTGATTTTGTTTTTGCAGTATGCAATACAGCAGAATGATTTAATATCACTGTTGAATTTTCACGCATTTTCTTCTGATACTCGCTTTCTGCTGGTTTGCCATAAGGAAATCTGTCTCCTAAATCCACATCATCGGGAATAAAATCCAAGTCAGAAATAGCCTCTTTAGTGGTTATAGGAGGCAATAAGCCCAGACCATATCGCGGCTTTGGAAACTCGAAATACTGCTCTCCAAAAATCTCCTTATTTAAGCCGACAAAGAATACGCGCTTCCTTTGTTGAGGGACACCATATTGCTCTGCAGAAAGTAACTGCATCGCGACATTATAGCCAAGCACAGAAAAGTCGTGTATAATGTTTTCTTTAATTTTACCTTCAAATAGTCTGACAAGTCCTGGAACATTTTCCATAACAAATATTTTCGGTTTTAATTCACCGACAATACTTACAAACGATTTATAGAGAATATTCCTCGGGTCATCTATTAAACGTTTGCCAGATACAGAAAAGCCCTGGCAAGGTGGTCCGCCGATTATAACATCAACATCGTCCACGGAAAGTCCGGACTCATTCGCTATTTGTTTTCCAGTAATAGTTGTTATATCGCAATTGAATACTTTAGCTTCCGGAAAATTTGTTGCATAAGTATTAGTAGCATCAACCCACGAATCTACTCCTGCACAGATATGAAAACCAGCCTGTCTAAAGCCTAAGGAAAATCCTCCGCAACCGCAGAATAAATCTATTACATTGTAACCATTATTTTGCATTACTATCTCCTCGACGAGCATCTAACGGCTTTGCGGCATCCTTAGGAATAGCCCAAGACATTCCAAGTTTGAATACACCTTCTATACGATTTTTCGCACATAAAATCTGCACGCGCCGTTGAGAAATTTTCCATTTCTGTGCAGCTTCATATGCAGTCATATATTCAGCCATTATCTTCTCCTTTTGTTCTATGGGGCGAACAATAGCATTATATCATAAACGCAAATAAATGGCAAGCTTTTAGATGGGGCTGCGCTAGTTTTTCAAACCTAGTATCCTTACACTATTAGACACAAGGACGAACTAAAAACAATCTGAAACAGCAACAAAGAGCAACCGGATGATTCCGATTGCTCAGTCGTCTAGGTTATTGAAATACTCCGCGTTAAAGAACTCCGAGAGAGTGATGCCGGCACCTTCGCAAAAGCTTTGAATGGTCGTTACTTTTGAACATTGCGTTCGCCCTTTCACCAGATCGTATAGCGCAGAGGGAGACTTTCCTCCGCCAAGGGCTGCCTCACATACGGAGATATTCTTTTCCTTGCAAACCTCATTGATCCGCTTGATGATCGCTTCATTCAATTTCATACTTTCGTGGCGTTCCTTTACGATATTCCACGAATAGTATATGGAATTTGATAAATTTTCTCTCGTGGACTTCCACGATATTGACTTTATTCCGCGCGTTAACTATAATATTTTACGGAGTTCCACGAAAAGGGAGAGGATTTATGGTCGCTTGCTTTATCGGGCACAGGAAAATATCGGTTAGCGAAGCTTTTTTATCGCATTTGAAAGACTGCATCAGGGAGCTTATTACAGACAAGAACTTTGACACATTCTTGTTCGGTAGCCGCAGTGAATTTGATGACATATGCCTTGAAGCGGTAACGGAACTCAAAATGGAATATCCGAACATCCGGCGCGTTTATGTTCGCGCAACCTATCCGTACATCAGCGAAGACTACAAAGAATACCTCTTGACCTTTTACGATGAAACATATATCCCGGATACAATAACAAAGGCTGGCAAAGCCTCTTATGTCGAGCGCAATCAGCACATGATAGATCGTTCGGACTTGTGCGTGTTCTACTACGATGAACGTTATATGCCGGCAAAAAAGCAGAGAATGCCCAACCATTTTCTGCCGACTACGACAACCCATCCCAAGAGCGGAACAAAGCTCGCCTATCAATATGCAATGGCGCAAAAGAAAGCCATTCTGAACCTATTTCCCATACCCCAAAATTGACCTTGAAAATGCAATTTGCAACCGTGGCGTGTGCTTGTCTTGATACGAGAGCGGCGCCGCTTCGCGCCGCCGCGACAAGCACACGCCACTCGACCAAACCCGGTTGAAGGCGGAAAAGAAAAGTGATGACGGAAGCGGAGTCGCCCGCTAACCCGCTTGGGCGATCTTCCGCTTTCACCGTCACACTTCCCTTTCTTCTTTCCGTATCCGTCCTTTATTCAATTACACTTTCGCATTTGGTCGATGACGCCTTTGCTTACTTGTCCCATGTAGCAGCCCTCGTCCCAGCACGAGAAATCATCGTAAAGGAGCAGCTTCTTCTCCTCATTCCCTATCGTACAGACGATGTCATCGTCCATGATGTCCGAGATAAAGAACTGCGGCAGCCCCTTCGAGTAGACCATCTTCTCGCCTGTCTTTTCCATATACTTCGTGAGATACGCTATCGCCTCTCCGAGCATAGAGCGGTCGTCCACCGTCTTGAAATCGGATCTTCCGAACCTTTCGTTGAAGTAGGTGTTCTGGATCGTCGTCTGTACCTTCTTCTTGATCGGCGAATAGTCCTTGACTTCAACGAGTTCTCCGGGCATTGCTCCGTCCGGAATGTAAAACAGCCCGTGGAAGTGAAGCCGCTTCTTTTCGGGAGAGCGTTCCCACACTCCGACATATTTCCAGCCCTTGCGGTGGCACATCATTTTGAAGCATCCGCGCAGTTTTCTCATAAAGCTCTCTTCTGTATGCTTTGCCCCGTCGTAGGTAAAAGTGCAAAAGTAGTTGAAGT
Organism: uncultured Clostridia bacterium; assembly: GCA_944363645.1. Lineage (GTDB taxonomy): Bacteria > Bacillota > Clostridia > Christensenellales > Borkfalkiaceae > UBA4636. Next base: position 198,195 of record CALVUR010000003.1, read on the forward strand.
CCTGCAAATTCACCTTGCGCGTGAGCCTGATGCGCCGACAAATCAGATTCCGCAATTTCCGCTCAAATTGCACTTCCACATACTTTATCGTGCTATCTTCATCCTTAAAGTACGGCTTCATGTTGCGAACGATAAACTTCTTCCTCGCGCTTCGGGACTGCCCTGCCGACTTTTGATACAGTTCCTCGAAGAGTTCCTTCCGCGTCATCGTCCTTGACCTCGGCTTCTTCTCAACCGTAGGTTCGGCCTCCTCCTCATTTTCCGTATGCGAAGACGGCGCATCGTCATTTTCAGGCGGTGCGCTTTCTTCTGCGTCTATGGTTACTTCCTGTTCCGTGGTCTGTTCCTCTTCCTGCTCCGTCACCTCTATCTCTTCTTCCGGCGGACGGAAACGCCGTCTTGACGGTCTTGTCGTGTGCGGTATCGCTATGTAGTGACTGCCGTCAAAATACACTTTGCATTCACCATAAGACATGGTTGCCTCCTTTTGCCGTAAAGGAAACGGACAGCCCTAAATCACGCAGAACTGTCGCCGTCCGCGTCCCTGTACAGCGAATTGATGAAATAACTGTTCTGCATTTTGAGTTCCTCAACCGAAGCCTTTTCCGTAGCGTATTCCAAGTAGTCCGCAAGCCCCGTATAGCTGCGCCGCGCCATATCGTTGAAATAGTCCGAGAAACAGTCCGTGCTGAACCGCTGTGCATAAATCTTCGCGCTCATCAGGTAATACTTCTTATTCTCCGTCTTGCCGTCCATCGTGCCGCGCTCTTTCTCTATCTTCAAAACCGAGTAGCCGAAGCGATTGTAAATACGAAGATTGCGCCGCCAAAGCCATGCGACAACGCTTTTGAGGATATGCACCAGCAAGGTATTATCACCGCGCCTGAAACGGAAGTCGTA
>CALVUR010000004.1 GCA_944363645.1 uncultured Clostridia bacterium
TTTTTGGTTGCAACTGGCAGGTCGCAACTTTTATTATACACAAACGGAGGATTTTTCTCAACGGTAAACCTTTACTGAACCCCCAGACAATCTGGGGGGTTATTGTTTACACAACAAAGCGTGTAAGTCATTTTTATCAGCTTACACGCTTTTTGACTTTCTTTAACAATATCAAAATTACAAGTACTCATACAAAAGATATTTCTGTATAGGGCAAATCTTTGCTTAAGCAAACATTATCGCCATATATGCATCTTAAATCCTCAACATTAATTATCTTGTTGGCTGGACCAAATTTAAGGATTTTACCTTCGTTCATCAGTGCGACATTACATTCAAGGAAAAGTGCATGATTGGGATTATGCGATGACAATATGATAGTCTTGTTCTCACGTTTGCTTATTTCTTTCAATATAGATAAAACCAAACTTTGGTTCTTTAAATCTAGCGCAGAAGTAGGTTCATCCAATAAGATTATTTTAGTATTTTGCAACAAAGAAGATACTAAACTAACAATCTGTCTTTCACCGCCACTTAATTCGCTCATATTTTTATGAATCAAATGCTCTATGTGAAACTTATTTGCCATATCAATAGTTTTTTGTTTTTCCGATTGAGAAGGTGTTTGATAAAACTTTAGCGAATTAACCATACCGTACGTTAAATAATCTTCAACCTTTACATCGTCAATTCCGCTAATTTTCTGTGGCACATAGGCTACTAATTTACTACGCTCACGTATCGATAAACTTGACAGTAACGTATCATTGTAAGATATTTCACCTGTAATGTTATTAAACAATCCCGCAATAGCTTTAATTAAAGTAGTTTTTCCGCATCCATTTAAGCCCAATAGTACAGTTATTGTATTATCACTTATACTAAAATTGACGTTTTTCAAAACAGGATCAAATTTCCTGCCGTACGAAAAACACAAGTTTTTAATATTAATGCTCATGATAATCCCTCCTTTTTAAAAAGAGTATTATCACAAAAATAATCGTACCAAACAGCCCGGTCACAGCACTTAGCGGTATTTCTTCTGAGGTAAACGTTCTGGAAAGTATATCTACAACGATCATAAAAATGCCGCCAAACGTTATACACAACGGGATCGTTTTCCTTGTGTTCCTCCCAGCAATCAATCTTACAATATGTGGAATTACTAACCCAATCCAAGATATTGTTCCACTAAAAGCAACAGTGCTAGCCGTAAGTAATGTCGCAATCCCGATGATCAAATACCTGTATAATGTATAATTTATTCCTTTAGTCTGTGCTTCTTCCCTACCAAGAGCCACTATATTAATTCGCCAACTGATAGACAGTAAAAAAATTGTAGAAACAGCAACTATAGGTAGTAAGATATATACTGTTTCCATTTTTGCATTCGCAAATGATCCCATTAGCCAATAAGTTATACTAGCAAGCTTAACTTCGTTGCCTGCAAAGTATTTTATTAAAGACAGAAGCGAGGACATTAATCCACCAACTATTATTCCTGACAACAGCAAAATAGTGGATGAGCCATTTCTAAAGAACTTGGCAATTAAAACGGTAGTCATTACAGTCAGTATTCCGACCGCAAAGGCTAATACACTAATGAAAGCACTTGATAACCCAATAACGATAGCCAAAGCAGCACCTACCCCTGCGCCATTACTAACACCTAACAAATCCGGTGATGTTAACTTGTTTTGGAAAGTTTCTTGATACAATAAGCCGGATAAACTCAAGGCGATGCCCGTTAACCCTGCTACTATCGTTCGAGGAATCCTTAGTGTAATAATAACACTTCTATCTGTTTGAAAATGGGGATCGTTTGTAAATAATGCTTTGAAAAAGTTACCAATACTTATGCTGTATCGTCCTACCATTAACGCTAAGAAAAACACTATTACAAACAACAGTAGGGATGCAGACAAGAATATTATTGTTTTTTTATTCTTCATCTTACCAACGAATTACCCTCGGCATCCAAACCTTGCAACATATATGAAACTTGTGTATCAGTTAAAGTGGTTCCGAAATACTCATTGATGGTAGCTTCAACCATAGTAGGAATATCATAATCAAAATATTCAGGGTAAATTTTGTTAGCTTGATCATAGAAGAATATCGGCGTCATAGCAGATAATTGTTCAAACGCAGTTAACCCAATAGGTATATTAAAAATTTGGTTATTTTTTACTGAATCTAATTTTGAATAAGGTTCCTGCTTTAATAACTCAATATTTATGTTTTGGTAAATACCGCCACAAACAAAAACATCGGGATTTGCAGCCATTACCTCTTCTTGTGATGGCTTGTTTGTTTCTAATGTCGTCCCAACATAATCAAATCCTAGAACTCTATACGCATACTCCGTAAATGAACCTACCATATCGGTATATCCAATGCCATTATCTTTATCTCCTCGCACATAGAATAATATTTTTTCCTCAACATCGTGTTTAGCAAGTTCAGTTTGTATTTCTTCTATTGCGGTTTCAACTCGATTATTCCACAACTCAGCTTTTTCTTTTACTTCAGCACTGTCCCAAATTTGTGTAACCAAATCTGAAAAGTATGTAACATAGTTGTCGAATGTCGGATTTCCATACAAAGACACGGTAATAGCGTTGATACCATGCTCTCTAAGCCCCTCAGCTATATATTGCTCTGGAGCCAAAACAAGTTCAACACCTCTTACAACAAAAGTTTCATAACTATCATTGTAGCCATATATATAATGATCTTTTGCTTCAGGATATATAATTTGCACCCAAGGATTGTTTAATGTTCCCTCGTATGCACCATCAATACAATCCCCCAATCCATAGGCAATTAATAAATCATAAGTAGTTCTTGATACACACGCAACTTTTTTAGGATTCTTTGGAACAATAACCGTATCTCCAACCATATCAACAATTTGTACGGTTTCTGATTTCGTATTATTTGAGTCTGTACAACCAACACAAGTTAATAACAATACAAAAGTCATTATAATGACTAAAAATGTTGTGCTCTTTTTCATTCTATTAGCCTCCTTGTTAGATAATAATACCTTAAATTAGGATACTAAAAAGATAAATTTTATTGAGGTGAAAAAACATCTATTTTAGTTATTCCAATTATCATTTTTTTTATTATAACTATTTTATCAAACTTAGTCAATACTTTGATCAATACTATGATAAAACATGTGACATTTTCTAACATACGTGATAAAACAAATATTTATTCCTTTTGCAACCGTGGCGTGTGCTTGTCTTTGATACGAGAGCGACGGCGCTTCGCGCCGCCGCGACAAGCACACGCCACGAAAACAAACAACGCGGAAAACCAAACCGAAAGGCGCGGCGGCGCGGAGCCGTCCCCGCTAAACCGCTTGGGATCGGCTGCCGCTTTTCCGCCGTGTAATGCTTTTTCACGATTGGATATTACCTTTAGGTTTCAATCTTGTATTTGCGTTTTGCAACAATACCGAAGTAATCGACAGAAAAGAATAATACGAACTCGTTTTCAGAGTTCGTATTATTCCCTAATGGCGGAGAGGACAGGATTCGCAGATGTTTCGGAATGCTTTTTTAAAGCATTGTAACTTTGCAAGCAAAGTGCCGAAAATCATTATATAGTTTGCTTGCTTTCGCAAGTGGCAAAGCAAGGCTTTGCCCAGGTTCGAATCCCACAACAACTTTTTCAACATAACAAAAAACCTTAAGCCGTGTTGGCTTAAGGTTTTTTTGGCGGAGAGGACAGGATTCGAACCTGCGGTACGTTTCCGTACACAACATTTCCAATGTTGCACCATCGACCACTCAGACACCTCTCCGTAAGTCGACTTGTTTTAAGTTAAGTTGCCTAACTATTATATAAAATGTGTTTATAATTGTCAAACCTTTTTGCCCATTTTAAAATAATTTTATAATTTTAGAAAAAACCTTATAATAAAATCATTTTACTATTGTCTTTTAATTGGGCTTTTTGGCGGTTTAATACAATCAAAAATTTGATGAAAAGTCCGCCTATAGGTCGATTATTCGATAATTTTTTGATCAAATAGAACATTTGACAAATCAATAAATTGGGTGGTAGATAAAACTTCGCCACGGATAGATGTATCCAAATTTAAGCCCATCAAAATGCTTTCTGCTTGCGCCCTTGTGATAGGTAAATTATTGATTAAATTGTTTACCAAAGTCTTTCTTCTTGATAAAAAAGCGATGCGCAAAGTTTCTTTAAAAGCCCTTTCACTTTTAGCGTTGTACTTATTCACCCTATCGATTTTAACGACTGCGGAATCGACATTAGGCACGGGGTAAAAGTTATCACGTGTAACGGTAAACATATACTCACTGTCGCCGTAATAATCGATAGCGGCTGTAATGCTACCATAATCTTTAGTACCGGCTTTAGCGGTAAAGCGCAAAGCAACTTCTTTTTGGACCATAATAACAAGCCTTTGACAGCCCTTAAATTCTTCTAAAAGACGCATAGTGATTGGCGAAGTTATATAATATGGCAAGTTTGCGACCACAATAAACCTGTCCCCAACGATTTCTTGAACGTTTTCAACTTTTTCACGCATGAAGTCCCTGAAAACGACCTCTGCATTATCAACACCTGCTAAAGTTTCGCTTAAAACGGGGGCTAAGTTTTTATCGATTTCATATCCGACAACATACTTTGCCCTTTTTGCCAAACACTTAGTAAGTGTGCCGGCACCAACACCGATTTCAAGCACGACATCATCGCTTGTAATTTGCGCAGCATCGACAATTTTTTCGAGCAAACTTGTATCTTCGATAAAGTTTTGACCGTAACGCTTATTAAAATGAAAGTTGTTTTTTTGTATAGTCTTTTTTAAATCCATCTTATCAAAAAATTATCAAAAAGCCTTAATAACGGGCTTATAGCCCCACTTTTTTGAAAAATCTATAAAAATTTTCTTTTACTGTTTGGGCAAAATCTTCAACATTTAAGCCGTAAATTTGTGCAAGTTTTTCGTACACAAATACAACGTTGTAAGGATAATTTGTTGTGCCCCTTAAAGGAACGGGCGACATATATGGCGCATCGGTTTCAGCCAAAATTCTATCTTTAGGGATTGCCCTTACGATATCGTCTTTTTTGCTGTTTTTAAAGGTAACCACCCCACCGAACGCAAAATATGCGCCAAGATCTAAATAGTTAAATGCTTGTTCACGACTTTCGCTGTAACAATGCATTAAAAAGCCATTATTTAAGTATTTTTTATTTGCCTTTAACGTTGTCAAAAGGTCGTTTGATGCATCACGGGAATGAATGATTATGGGCAAATTAAACTTATCTGCCATAAAAATTTGCTCTTCAAAAAGTTGTTTTTGCAAAGATTTATCTAACGGCTCATAGTGATAATCAAGCCCGATTTCACCCACTGCAACACACTTTTTATCGGTAAGTAAGCCCTGAATTTTAAATACATCTACCGACTTCAAGCTTTCAGACGGGTGTATGCCCGCCGAAAAGTAAACATTTTCAAAGTGCTTTGCATTTTGACTTGCAAAAACTGAAGTGTCAAAATTCCAACCAATATCAACAAGCAAGTTGACATTTTTATTTTTGCACTCGTTTACAATTTCAGCTGGCGAAGTATACCTACTGTCCGTTAAATGACAGTGAGAATCAATATAAAACATAAAAATACCTAACTATCTAATACGGCTACCTTCGGGCAAACTCATATCAGGTTCAACAAGTTTAACATTATCGCCCTCTTCACCGCACAAAATCATGCCTTGACTTAACACACCACGAAGTTTTGCTGGCTTTAAGTTTGCAACCAAAACAACCTTTTTGCCAACCAATTCTTCTGGGGTGTAATATTTAGCGATACCGCTTACGACCTGTCTTTCTTCATAGCCAAGTGAAAGTTGAAGTTTTAAAAGTTTATCGGATTTTTCAACCTTTTCGCAAGAAATAACCTTTGCAACCCTTAACTCTACCTTGAAAAATTCATCAATATTGATTTCGTCAGGATGCTCACAAATTTCGCCAGATTTTTTATTATCTTTTGCCTTATTTTCATCGCCATTTTGTGCGTTTTCGGGCTTATAGGCGGACTTTTGGCTTTCTTTGTGGCGTTTAATCATTAAATCTTCAATCTCTTTAAGTTCCTTTTTAACATCGATTCTTGGGAAGATTGGTTGTGATTTTATAACCTTTGTACCAGCCTTTAAACCGCCAAAGTTTTTAGCTTCCAATAAATTTACATCGTCAGCGTTTATTGAATAGCAAGCCAAAATTTGAGTTGCAGATGAAGGAATGAACGCAAGCAAAAGCGATGCGCAAATTCTAATAACTTCGCTCAAATTGTAAAGTACCGTTTGAAGCCTGCCTTTTTTGGCTGGATCTTTTGCCAAAACCCAAGGCGTTGTTTCGTCGATATATTTATTTGCCCTACCAACGACCTTGAAAATATCTTGCAAAGCCCTTGGAACGTTGATTTCTTCAATGTCTTTAGCAACAACGTCATATAGTTCGCTTACCATACTGATAAGTTCGTTATCGATCTCGTCCTTATCTGCTGGCTCTAACAAAACACCGTCAAAGTTTTGGTTTATCATTGCGGTAGTCCTTGAAACAAGGTTACCTAAATCGTTACTTAAATCGCTGTTGATGCGGTTTAAGAAGTTTTCGTTTGAGTAAACGCCGTCCGTGCCGAAAGGAATTTCACGAAGCAAATAATACCTTAAACTGTCTTTGCCATACCTTGCGACAAAGTCCTTTGGATCGGTAAGTTCGGTGTTTATCTTGTCTTGCTTTGATTTGGAAAGTTTATCGCCGCCAACAAGCAACCAGCCATGACCATAAATGCGCTTTGGAAGTGGCAAGTCTAAAGCCATCAAAATTGCCGGCCAAATGATTGCGTGGAATCTTATAATTTCCTTACCCGTCATGTGAAGGTCGCATGGCCAGAACTTATTGAATAAAGTTTCGTCGCCGTTATGATAGCCAAGTGCCGAGATGTAGTTTGAAAGTGCGTCAATCCAAACGTAAACTGTGTGCTCTTTATCAAAGTCAACAGGGATACCCCACTTTACCGAAGTCCTTGAAACGCACAAATCTTGCAAGCCCGGTTTAATGAAGTTGTTTATCATTTCGTTTACACGGGTTTTTGGTTGCAAAAATTCTGGGTTGTCTTGATAAAGCTGTAAAATTTTATCGGCATACTTTGAAAGACGGAAAAAGTAACTTTCTTCACGTTCATGATGAACTTCCCTACCGCAGTCGGGGCATTTGCCGTCTACAAGTTGAGTTTCGGTAAAGAAACTTTCACAATGGGTGCAGTATAAGCCTTCGTAAACCGATTTATAAATATCGCCTTGCTCATACAAACGCTTAAAAATATACTGAACGGTTTTTGCGTGGTCTTCATCGGTCGTCCTTATAAATCTGCTGTAATTGATATCTAAAAGTTGCCAAATATTTTTAAGGTCGGCAACGATTTCGTCAACATACTGTTTTGGTGTAACGCCCTTTTCTTTAGCCTTTGCTTCCACCTTTTGACCGTGTTCGTCAGTGCCGGTTAAAAAGAAAACATCCTTACCCTGCATTCGGTTAAAGCGAGCGATAGAATCGCAAATAACAGTTGTGTAACATGTGCCAATGTGCCAACTTCCGCTTGGGTAATAAATAGGTGTACTGATGTAAAATGTGTCTTTCATTTTAACCTCCTTGAAAAAATCACTCTATAGCAATAAAATTTTATTAACTGTAATTATATTAGTTTAAATATTATAACTCAATTAGTTTAAAAAGTAAAGCATAATAAATAGCACACAATCATAATTTAATTTTAAGGTGCAATAAACGGCTTATGAACGCAATTTTTTCGGTAATTATTATTGTTTCGCTTATAATGCTTACGGTAATTAGTCCGTCGTCAATACTTGAAGTAATGTCGCTTGGCGCAAGTGAGGCTGTTAAACTTTCTATGTCGCTATTAGTTGTCTATAGCGTGTGGCTTGGGGTGTTTGAATTGATAGAAAGTGGGGCTATAGGTCGGTTTTTGGCAAAAATTTTGTGCAAGCCCATCAACTTTATCTTTGGCAAAACGGACGAAAAATCTGCAAAATATATATCGCTTAACCTGTCGTCTAACCTTTTAGGTTTGGGCGGAGTTGCAACGCCGATGGGCATTGAAGCGCAAAAGACTTTGGAAGACCACAACAACACCTTTGCGCAAAATATGTTGTTTGTAATCACTGCATCATCGATACAATTACTGCCCATTTCTGTAATAGGGCTACGTACCCAATTTGGCTCCCAATCGGCGCAAGATATAATTTTGCCAACACTTTTATCCACCCTTGTATCCACCGTAATAGGCATACTTCTTGTAAAGATTTTTTGTAAAAAATGAGCGCATACATAATACCCATTTTACTTATAGCCCTTTTTGTTTACACCCTTATAAAGGGCGGGAAAAGTTATGATATTTTTGTGGAAGGTGTAAAAAAAGCCTTCCCCTTAGTTTTATCCATTTTCCCTTACCTCGTGGCGGTTTTTATTATGACCTTTTTGTTTGACAAAAGTGGGCTTAGTAGTGCGATAATCGACCTATCGGCGGACTTTTTTCAATTTTTTGGCATAGACAAAGCACTTGTTCCCCTTGTTTTATTAAAGCCTTTTTCAGGTAGCGGAAGTTTATCAATACTATCAAATATAATGTCAACTTATGGCGTGGATAGTTATATTGCAAGGTGTGCGTGCTGTATATATGGCTCAAGTGAAACTGTCTTTTATGTGGGGGCTGTTTACTATTCTAAATGCAAAAATAAACCGCCCATTTTACCATTTATAATAAGTTTAATATCTAACTTTGTTGCGACGGTTTTTGCATGCTTTATATGTAAAATTTTATAACAAAACGACGGCAAAATTGCCGTCGTTTTTTGCGTTTTTTATGTAAGTTTTTTGTTAAAAAGTGGGGCTATAAGCCCGTTATCGCCACTTTTTAATACATTTCGATAATTTGATTACGTTCTGCACCGACAGAAACATATTTGATAGGTTTACCGATTTTGCTTTCAATATATTGGATATATTTTATGGCATTTAAAGGTAATTCTTCTTTTTTGCGACAGTTAGATATATCTTGTTGCCAACCGTCCAAATATGTGTAAACAGGTTTAGCGATCCTTAATTCTTCACCGCTTGGGAAGTCATTGCAAACTTGACCATTTACCTCATAACTTTCGCATACAGGGATTTTATCGTAGCCTGACAAAATATCGAGTTTAGTAAGTGCAATTTCGTCTGCGCCCTGAACTTTTGCGCCGTACTTGGAAGCGACAACATCAAAGCCACCAACACGCCTTGGTCTACCCGTTGCTGCGCCGTATTCACCGCCGGCTTCCCTTAACTTATCGCCTTCTTCGCCGAAAAGTTCGCAAGTAAATGGGCCTTCGCCAACGCAACTTGAATATGCTTTCATAATGCCGATTACCTTATCGATTTTATATTGCGGAATGCCAGTGCCGATTGGCGCATAGGCTGCGATTGTAGATGATGAAGATGTATATGGGTAAATACCAAAATCGATATCACGCAAACTGCCGAGTTGGGCTTCAAACATAATGTTTTTGCCAGCCTTAATGCTTGTTTCTAAATAGTTTGAAATATCGCAAACATTATCCTTAAATGGCATTGCGTAATCGTTTATCCACTTTAAAAGTTCGTCAACGGTAAGGGGTGCGCTTCCATAACCTTTTTCCACCGTCAAATTTTTCCATTCAACAATGTCGGCAAGTTTTTGCTTTAATAGTTCGGGATGGCGCAAGTCGCCAAAGCGCAAGGTCTTTTTCATGTACTTATCAGCATAGCAAGGTGCAATGCCCCTACGTGTTGAGCCAAACTTTTTATCTTTAAGCCTATCTTCTTCTAAGCAGTCCAAAAGTTTATGGTATGGCATACAAATGGTTGCCCTATCGCTAATTTTTAAATTTTCAGCGGTAACCTTTATACCCTTTTCGGTTATCCTTGCGACTTCATTATATAAATGTTCGCAGTCGACAACCATGCCAAGCCCCATAACGCAAACTGTGTTTTCACGCAAAATACCGCTTGGTAAAAGGTTAAGTATAAATTTACCCCTTTCATTGATAACGGTATGACCTGCGTTGTTTCCGCCTTGATAACGGCAAACGATATCGTAACTACTTGACAAAAGGTCAACCATCCTGCCTTTGCCTTCGTCGCCCCAGTTTGTACCAACTATTGCAGTAAGCATATTAAATCCTTCCTTTATTTTTTATTTTTTTAGCGAATTTTTTATATAATTTTTTGTAAAAAGTGGGGCTATAAGCCCGTTATCACCACTTTTACACTTTTACTTCAGTATTTATTTTGCCGTCAAAATCTTTTATAATCGGCTTTAAAACTTGCTCACAAAAACGCACTGTTTGACTGCTTGCAAGCCCTGTAAAATTGCCTTCGTTTAAAATTTTATCGACTTCTTCACGAGTGATATTTAAACGGCTGTCTTTAACGATTTTATCAATCAGGTTATTATCCTTGCCGTAAGTTTTAACATCTTTAGCGGTTTCAACGGAAAGTTCACGAATGACTTCGTGTATTTCTTGGCGGTCTCCACCCTTTTTGACCAAATACATCATAATATTTTCGGTCGCCATGAAAGGAAGTTCTTGCTGTAAATGCTTTTTCATAACGAGTGGATAACATGTTAAACCTTTTAACACATTGCCGTACAAAATAAGCACACCGTCGATTGCCAAAAAGGCTTCAGGGATGGATATCCTGCGGTTTGCGGAATCATCCAAAGTGCGTTCAAACCACTGATTTGATGCGGTAATTGCCGGGTTTAAAGCCTCGCAAATGACGAGCCTTGAAAGTGAACAAATGCGTTCACTGCGCATAGGGTTGCGCTTATACGCCATTGCGGAAGAGCCGACTTGACCGCTTTCGAAAGGTTCATCGACTTCTTTTAAGTGTGATAAAAGCCTAATATCGGTGGCAAACTTGGTTGCACTTTGCGCTATCCCCGACAATGTAGACAAAATAAAGTAGTCGATTTTGCGTGAATAGGTCTGACCCGAAACGCTGTAACAGCCTTCAAAACCCATCTTGTTTGCGATAAGTTGTTCTAACTTAATAACCTTTTCTTCGCTACCTAAAAGTTCGTAAAAACTTGCGCCCGTGCCCGTTGTGCCTTTGCAACCTAAAAGTTTAAGGGAGTTTTTAACTTCTTTTACACGTTGAAGGTCAAAGACCAAATCTTGCGCCCATAAAGTGGCACGCTTACCCATGGTTGTGGGCTGCGCTGGCTGGAAGTGTGTGTACGATAAAGTATTCAAATCTTTATTTTTAATTGCGAAGTCGTAAAATAAAGAAAGTAGGGCTATAAGTCGGTTTTCGACCATTTCTAACGCTTGTTTGTAAATGATAATGTCGGTATTATCGCCCACATAACAACTTGTTGCGCCAAGGTGAATTATTGGTTTTGCAAGCGGACAAGCATCGCCAAAAGTTTTGATATGTGCCATAACGTCATGACGTGTTTGACTTTCATACATGCTTGCCAAATCATAATCGATATCGTAAATGTGCGCTTTCATTTCTTCAATCTGCGAATCTGTGATATCAATGCCTAATTCCTTTTCGCTTTCGGCAAGCGCAACCCAAAGTTTACGCCAAGTGGAAAATTTATTATCTGGCGAAAACAGGCTTTGCATTTGTTTACTTGAATACCTTTCACACAAAGGGTTTACGTAACTATTTTTCATATGCGCCCCTAAATTAAATTGTGGAATTTGTCGCAAATTTCCACATATATATGATAAGCCAATTTTTAGTAATTGTCAATAATAATGGTAAATTTGTTTTTAATCTATATACCTTTCCTTTTATAAAAAATGCCACCACGATTTTTTTATGATGCCCTTTTGAATATGGTTTTTATAGGTAGTAAAAAGGATGGTTTTTTAAGTGGCAAAAAGGCGCAATAAAAATAAAAAAGGGCTTACGAAAAAGTAAGCCCTAAAATTTTAGATTATCAATAATAATTATATCGCATGAATTGCAAAATGCAGTTTTAAAGCGGATAACAAAAATTATTCTTCATCCTTAAAGGTAAAGCCGAGTTCGTGAATCTTGTCCCTGATTTCGTTCAAAGATTTTTCGCCCAAAGATCTTAAACCTTTCATTTCTTCCAAAGTCTTTTGAATAACGTCTTCAACGGTGTTGATGTTAGCACGTTTTAAGCAGTGGTAACTTCTAATAGATAATTGAAGTTCTTCAATAGGTTTAGAAAGGTTTTCTTTACCGGTGTCAACTGTTTCGCCGTTCAACTTTGTAATTTCAAAGTAATCTGGTGATAATTCTGTAAAGGAAGCAAAGTGTTTTGCCAAAATGCCGGCAGCGTAAGCAACCATTTCATTTACAGTATGAACGCCCGTTGTCTTGATGTCGAAAACCAACTTTTCGTAGTCAGAAGCATCTTCGATACGAACGTTTTCGGTGTGGAAACCAACGTGGCGGATTGGGGTGTACTTTGAGTCAACAAAGATTGTGCCGATTGGGCAGTCTGGGTGAGTCTTTCTGTTTTTGTCGTTTGCAACAAAGCCAAGACCTTGTTCAAATGTAAGAACCATATTAAACCTGCAACCGTCTTCAACGGTAGCGATATAGTGGTCTGGGTTTAACACGCTGATGCCTTCGCCTTTAATTGCGGAATCGGTTACAACGCAAGGACCAACAACGTCGATAACAGCATCGGTTGGGGTTTCGGTTGCCATGTTAGCAATGATTTCTTTTACGTTTAAAATGATTTCGCAAACGTCTTCTTTTACGCCTGGCATAACGGAAAATTCGTGTAGAATAGGACCATCGTTACCTTCAAGTCTAATTTTAGTAACAGCTACGCCCGGAACAGAGTTTAAAAGTACACGCCTAATTGAGTTACCAACCGTCAAGCCATAGCCTGGTGCGAGTGGGGAAATTTCAACTGTACCTTCCCTGCCGTCTTGAGACACAACTGATGTAATTCTTGGTTTAATAAATTCTATCATAATTCACCTTCGTTAAAAATTTTTAAAATTGAACTTTTAGCAACGATTTTGATTGCTAATAAATATAATACTTAAATATAATAACACAAAAGTAAATTTATATCAAGCATTTTTATAAAATAAAAAAATTTAGTTTTATTTCTTAAATTTTCTTATAAATTTTTTCTTGCGTTTTTTAGTAAAACCACCATTTATTTTTTAGTAAATTTTGTTAAAAAAGTGGCGATAACGGGCTTATAGGCGGACTTTTTGTAATTTTTAATCTTTTTTTAAGTCTTGAAAAATTATTCTTCACAAAAACACTCTAAGGCACTTTTATACCCTAAAAAGCCAAGACCGACAATAGTTTTTTCGGCAATTTTTGATATAAAACTGTTTTTTCTAAACTCTTCACGCTCGTAAATATTAGACAAATGAACTTCGATTGTCCTTAAATTTACGCTTTTAAGAGCGTCCAAAATTGCAATACTTTGGTGGGTATACGCGCCGGCGTTTATGATAATGCCGTCAAATTTACCCCTTGCTTTTTGAATTTTAGTAACCAAATCGCCTTCATAATTTGACTGATAAATTTTTACCTTAAGATGTAAATTTTTGGCGGTATCCTTTATGTATTTTTTAAGGTCATTATATGTTTTTGCGCCGTAAATATCCACTTCACGTACGCCCAGCATATTTATATTTGGACCGTTAATTACCAATATCTTTTTCATAAATATCTATTATTTCCTTAACTGTGCAATTTAGTTTAGCATTGTTAAAAACTTGATAATCTTGTGCTTTTAGGTAAATTTGTTTACGCTTTTCCCACAAATTTTCAATGCCTATCTCTTTTGACAAAGGTCTGTTTTTAGTCTTCAATTTATCCAAATCACGGTTGATAAAAATAATCAAGCCGTTTTGTTTTAACTTGTTTAAGTTGTCGCAATTTAAAACCGTGCCACCGCCGGTTGCGATAACAAGCCCCTTTTTTAAGTAAATTTTATTTACAACATCGCTTTCGGCTTTTCTAAAATACTCTTCACCAAAGCGTTCAAAAACCTGACTTATTTTCATGTTTAAAGTCTTTTCAACTTCATCATCGATATCCAAAAAGTCCATATTTAACTCTTGGGCTAAAATTTTACCGATAACGCTTTTACCAGATGAGGGCATACCGATTAAAACGATATTTTTTACGCCTTGTAGTACTTTACTTTTAACATAATTTTGTAAGCCGTTTAAACTTTGATTACGGCAAATTTCTTGCGCTTTTATGCCCTGACTTATAAGCATGTCAAGCCCTGACTCACATTTTATTGAAAGGTTTTTGGCATCCAAAATAAGTTTTGTTTGTAAGGGCGAATAGATAACGTCGGCGACAAATTTAAGCGACTTAAACATTTTTAAATCAACTAAACTTTGATACTCGTTCATACCGACGGGCGTTGTGTTTACCAAAATATCGACATCTAAGTGTTCAAAATAATTTTGGTAATTTACCTTTTCACGCCTACCAATAACGACAACAGATTTTGCCTTATCTTTAAAATAATATTGACAAGTTTTACTTGTTCCGCCCGTGCCTAAAATCATAACGGACTTACCCGTTACATCAATATTATTTTTGGTAAACAAAAATGAAAAACCGTCGATATCGGTATTATAGCCCACTTTTTTACCATTTTTGAAAATGATTGTATTGCACGAACCTATCGCTTTAACGGTGGCATCAATTTGGTCTAAATAATCAATAACCACCTTTTTATACGGCATTGTAACATTGAAAAAATCATAACTGCAACCATCCAATAAGTCCTTTAATTTTTGGGGCGGTAAACTTATTAAGTCGTAATCACAATTTAAACTTTCATGCAGTTTTTTTGACAAACTGAACGAAACATTTTCGCCGATAAGTGCGCCTTTTAATTTTGTAATTTGAAAATCTTTATTAACCATTTTTAATATTTTCTTGACGACATTTGCTTACTTTAAAAATTTGCTCGTATATAAGTTTAACGCTTTCTTTATCTAAATCGCTTAACCCATTTGTAAGCCTATTTAAGATATCTTCTTCACGACCGGTTGACAAAATATTTAAATCTAATTCTTTTTTGATTTTACCAATTTCGTCGCACAAAGAAAGCCTTTTTATAAGCAAATCTTTAATTTTATCATCCAATAAATCTATTTGCGACCTTAAACTTTCAATATCCATTTTGTCCATATTAACCTTTTAAGAATTATAAAACGCTATCTAATAGTGCAATACATACTGCGCTTTCAACAACGGGCACGGCACGTGGCACAAAGCAAGCATCGTGTCGACCGCTAATTTGAATTTGAACATTTTCGCCTGTCAATAAATCAACCGTATTTTGCGGTTTTCCTATTGACGGCGTTGGCCTAAACGCAACGGATAATGTAATTTGCATTCCGTTTGAAATTCCGCCATTTATACCGCCAGAATCATTTTTAACGGTAACAATTTTACCATTTACATTTTTAATTTGGTCGTTTGCCTTGCTGCCTAAAGTATCGGCAAAGCCAAAGCCTAAACCAAACTCTACCCCCTTAACGCCGGGAATTGAGTAAATTATATTTGCCAACTTTCCTTCAAGCCCATCGAAAAGTTCACCACCGATACCGCCGGGGAAACCTTCTATAACACATTCAATAACGCCACCTATACTGTCGCCGTCATTTTTTGCGTCCATAATTGCTTTAAGCATATTTTCGCCGTTTGACAGGCTGGGGAAAATCTGTTGCCTATTTAATTTTGATGTATCACACGATTTGTACGATAGACCGCACACTTTACCAACTTTATAAACGTAAGCATTTACACTTACGCCACGCCTATTCAAAAACTGTTTGGCAATGCCACCAGCCACACAAAATGGGGCTGTCATCCTGCCGGAAAATTCTCCGCCACCGCTAAAATCAAGGCGACCATCTTTTAAATAGCAAGCGTAATCCGCGTGCGACGGTCTTGGTTTTGCGTACAAGTTGTCATAATCGGTTTTTCTTACATTTAAATTGTCTATGGTAACCGAAACTTCGTCTTGACAAATTGTGTTATCGCTTATCCCTGAAAGGATGTTCAATTTATCTTTTTCAACACGTGTTGTAAAAGGGTTTTTACCGTCAAAAGTGGGGCTATAGGTCGGTTTTCGCCTATTTAGGAAACAATTAAGTTGATTAAAATCGATTTCTTCATGCGGGAAGTTTATTAAGTTTACGCCCATTTTTGGTGCGTGCGAATTGCCAAAAATTTGCACTTTTAACTTATTCCCTGACCAAGTTGACACTTTTTGTTCCCCCTTTATTATTTAAACTTAAAATTACATCGAAAAATTGTGAAAAGGATTTGTTTACGCTTTCTATATTTGAAACTTCACCACCACAAGCACATAAGGATAAAATTGTTTGCGCCATAACCATGCGGTGATCGTTTATCGGTTTAAATTTGCAAAACTTAAAATTGGGGGCTTTGGCATCAATGATAATTTGATTATCTTGATATTTTGCCATAACGCCAACACTATTTAACATTTCAAGCGTGTTATCAAGCCTATTTGATTCTTTAAACTTAAGCCTATCTACATTAAAAAGTGTACACATACCCCCACTAAAGCAAGCAAGGACCGCCAAAATAGGCACTAAATCGGGTATATTTTCACAATTTACCGTAAATGGTGATAATTTTGAACTTTTTACATGTAAAATGTTGTCTTGAAACTTCAAAAACCCACCACATCCCCCGACTATGTCGCAAATTTTGCTATCTAACTGAAGGGAATTTGGCTTTAAGTCTGCAATTTTTATATCGCCACAGATTGCGCCAAGCACCACAAAGTTTGCGGCAGTTGACCAATCGGCTTCTACATTATAAATAAAATAATCGTTAATTTGTGGCAAACTTTGCCCTTCATTTATTATGTTACCGTTATTTACAATTTTAAACTCGTTTTCGCTTTTTGTAACTTGCACGCCAAAACTTTTTAAAACATCGATTGTAATATCTATATAGCCACGAGAAACTTGCGTACCAAAGGTATTTAGCGTGCTAACCTTATTTTTAAGGGCTAAACCAATCATAAGCCCTGAAACAAACTGCGAACTAACTGAAGCATCAACGCTTATACAGTTTGAAGTGATTTCGCCTGTTAATTTATTATCGCAAAATGCCACATTATTTTGCTTAAAAACATCTAAAAGTGGGGCTATAGGTCGGTTTTCAAGGCTTTTTTTCATTTTGAAAGTTGCCTTTACGCCCAAAAAAGCGCAGATACAAAGCATTATCCTAAACGTTGTTGCGCTTTCTAAAACATCTATAACAATATTATCATTTACCTTTTTTATGGGCGATATGAGATAGTAATCGTCAAAAATTTCAATATTTGAGCCAAGTGCTTTTAATGCATTTATTGTTGCCAAAATGTCTGTTGAATTTGAAGTGCCGTAAATTTTAACGGGCTTTTTAGATAGTAGCGCACCGATAATGAGCGCACGGTGCAAATATGATTTTGAAGGGTTTACCTTAATAACACCGCTTAGTTTAGATGGACTTATTTTAGCAATCATAACAGTTCACCCAAACTTTTTAAAGTGATTTTTTCAATTTTGGCATTGCCGATATCGCAAAGTAAAACCATATCTATTTTATCGCCTTGCGCCTTTTTGTCCACCTTAATTTTATCAAAAAGATCGGTTTTGCTTGCTTTTAAAAAGTGGTGGTTGAATTGATTTAAAATGCCAAAACTGTTTACTAAATTTTTCATTTTTGAAACAGTTAAATCACTAAGCCCATAAAATTTTTGCGAAATATCGATGACGTGGTCTATCCCCTTTAACACACATACGCCGTGCGGAAGGTTTAAGATTGCTTCATACGCATGACCTATTGTATGCCCTAAATTTAGCAAATGGCGAAGCCCGTTATCGTGCTCATCACACTCGACAATTTGCCGTTTGTAATTTACAAGCGAATAAATAAGATTTTCGTCAATGTTATCTAAAGTTAAGTTTGAAATATCGTTGCCCATCAAAAAGGCGTATTTTACCACTTCGCCAATACCACTTGATAATTGAAGTTTATCAAGCGTTTTAAGAAAACTAACATTGATATAAACGGCGGTTGGCTGGTAAAAAGTGCCGACCAAGTTTTTTACACCGCAAAAATCGATTGCAGTTTTTCCGCCAACTGACGAATCAACCATTGATAAAAGGGTGGTTGGCATTTGATAGTAACAAATACCACGCATATAAGTTGATGCGACAAAACCGCAGATATCGCCCACAACGCCACCGCCAAGTGCCACAATTGCATCGTTTTTTGTAAAATTTAAGTCGCACAAACTTTTTAAAATGTCGGTGTAAGTTTGAAAATTTTTGAAACTTTCGCCTGCGCCGATAATTTTAGTTGAAACGAAGCAACCGAAAAAAAGCCCTTGTACTTTTTGCAAGTATAAGGGTGCAACATTTGTGTCGGTAACGATAAGCGCTTTTTTGCCAAGTAAATCAATCTTTAAGCCGTCAAAATCGCAACCGATATAAACATCGTATTTATTTTGAGTTTTAACGTTTAACCTTAACATTTTTACCTTTTAAAGCCAAAATTAAGCCATTTACCCCACATACGTGGTGAGTTTTGGCGATTTTTAGCAATTTTACATAATTAAATTTATCGCCCAAATAATGCAGTAATTTTGCTTATTTTATTGCGTTTAAAAGTTGTTTTACATTGTCAACAATATCTTTAAATTGGGCGGAAGTAACCGCTTGTGCGCCGTCAGATAAAGCGTTTTCCGGATCGTTGTGGACTTCAATCATAAGCCCGTCAGCCCCCACGCTTGCGCCAGCTAAAGCAAGTGGTTTTATAAATTTTGAAACGCCAACAGCGTGACTTGGATCGATGATAACAGGAAGATTTGTTGTATCTTTTAGATATGGCACACTTGTCAAGTCAAGCGTTGCACGTGTAGTTGTTTCAAAGGTGCGGATACCACGCTCACATAAAATAACATCGCTTGCGCCGTTAGACAAAAGATATTCTGCACTTAAAAGCCATTCGGTAACCGTGTTTGCAAGCCCACGCTTTAACATTACGGGCTTATTTAATGTGGCAACATTTTTAATAAGTTCAAAGTTTTGCATGTTTCTTGCGCCGATTTGAACGATATCTACATCGCAAAACAAATCAAGTTGACTAACGCCCATAATTTCTGAAATAATCGGTAGCCCCGTTTGCTGTTTTGCCTTTAAAAGTAATTTTATACCTTCGTCGTATAAACCTTGAAATGAGTAAGGCGAAGTACGTGGTTTAAACGCACCGCCACGCAAAATGTTTGCGCCTGCATTTTTTAAATCTTGGGCAAGTTCTACAATCTGCTTTTCGCTTTCCACTGCGCATGGCCCAGCAATAAAGACAAAGTCCTTACCAAAATTTACATTGCCAACCTTTATAACCTTTTGAGTTTTGTCGCTTGCAAGTTTAAAAGGCGCACTTATACGCTTTACGCTTTCGACAAAATCGTAGGCTTTAAAAGACTGCTCATCTATTTTTGTGGTGTCGCCGATAACATTTAATGTATCAAAACTTTCGCCTTGAGTGATAACGGCATTAACACCCATACCGTTTAATTTTTTCAAAAGGGCATCTACCCTATCTTTATCCGTGTGTTTTTTAATTACAATAATCATTTTTAACCTTTGAAAAATTACTTATATGAAAATTTGCAAACTGCTTTTTTGTAATTTTCATATATTTTCCGCTATTTAGCCATTATAATTTTATTCCATTATAATTTTACTTATAATATTTAAAACTGTCAAGGCTTTTTAATTTAATTGTGTTATATGTTTTAACGACTAACCGCTTTTAAAAAGTAAAAAAACTATTAAAATAAATTGTAAAAAGCGTATGGGTATAGAAAATAAACCACAAATTAAGCCTTTATTTTTTATAAAAAAGTGGCGATAACGGGCTTATAGGCAGACTTTTTGTAAATTTTACCCTTTTAGCAAAAACAAAAAACCGCCCTAAATTTGGGCGGTTTATTTAGCCTAAAAATTAGCAAAGTTTCATGCTTTCGATAACGATTTTAACACTTGGAACAACTAAGAAATAGTTTGTGTTGTCGTTGAATAATTCGTTGAATTCTTCAAGTTGAGTGCCACTGAGTGCAGCGTCCATATTAACTTCGTCGCCTTCAGCATAGCGTGTAACACCGTCTTCGTCGAGCCATTTTGTATAATACTTACCTTCTTTTTCGTAGTAGTAAGTGGTTATAGTTTGGTTGTCTACTTTTGTTTCTTTGTAGTCAGCCAAAGTAACAAGTTTATCGATACTTGATTTTTTGTCGAGG
This sequence comes from uncultured Clostridia bacterium, assembly GCA_944363645.1. Lineage (GTDB taxonomy): Bacteria > Bacillota > Clostridia > Christensenellales > Borkfalkiaceae > UBA4636. Next base: position 20,405 of record CALVUR010000004.1, read on the forward strand.
TCATTATCAGCATCTGGGTTAGCGTCATCGTCTAAAACCTTACCTAAAACGCAGTAAGAATTTGCGTTAAACGTAGATGCGCTTGAAGCGGTGAAGCAGAATGCCAAAGTGCTTTCAGCGGTGTCATATTTTGATTGGTCGGTATCAACAGTGTTATCGTCATATTCACGCTTAAAGATGATTGAACCTTTAGATGTTGTAAGCCTGTTGCCTTTTAAACCGTTATTTAAAAATTCACCGATTACTGTGCCATAGTTATATTCTTTTTCGACCATTTTATCTTCTGCATCGAATTGGTATTGACCAAGTTCCATCCAGTTAGCGTTTACGTTCGATACGCAAGTGCCGTTGTAAAAACCTTCGTTGATAAGGTTAATGATGTGTGCAGTTGATTCTGGGGCAAAGTTTAAATAAAGTTCAAAATAAGCGGTAATTGTATCTTCAACTTCACCTGTAGCGTTGTAAACTTGTAAAGTCATTTCAACTTTTTGCACCTTACTACCGTTTTTAACGTTATCACTACAAGAAACGGCGAAAACGCAAGTAGTAGCAATTATGATTGTCAATATACTAACAAAAAACTTCTTCATTGTATCCTCCGGCAAGGTACTTGCCTTAAATATAATAGATTGATATAAATTTTAATAGCATTATTTTAACCAAAAAAAACAAATATGTCAACAAGTTAGTGTTTTAAATTGAAATTTATCTTGGTTTTGCTATATAATTACCAAAATTATCACTTTTTTTTACCATTTTTATCAAAAAAGTGTAAACCGTTGATTAAGCAAAGTTAATATACAAAAATGCAGCAAGCGCAATAAGACCTAAGCCGATTAATACGGCAATAAGTACACGCCAGAATGAAACAGGTGTTTTGCCAACGACCTTACCCGTGTTACCGTTTACGGCAATGTTGTAAATCTTTTGTTTAAAGCGGTAATTGAGTAGATAGATTGGATAAAGCACGTACTTAAAGGTTACGTTTTCGTGCATGGTGCTAACGTTTAAATAACTTACCGTGTCGGCATTATACTTTCTTACAATCAAGTTTCTAATGCGGTTATCGATAACAGATTTTGCATCTTGCCAGCAAGTTTTTAAATCTTTTTCGTAATGTTTTGCAGAAAAGCCCGCTAAATAGTCCTTTGTGTAAACCTTGATCGATTCTTTAGTAAACGGCGCAAGTTTGTTGTAACTTTTGTTGTCAAAATCACTGCTGGCACCGATTGTAACATCGTCAAAGAAAAATGAAAGCGTGCCACTTACGGGGAAATAGTGGGTGTAAGTTTCAGTCCTGTAACCATTTTTTGTCCTAACGGTCCTTGTCCTTACCTCACCCAAAACGCCGTCATAAACGGAAAAAGTGTTGCTATCAAAGGTAAAGCCCGGCTGATAAACGCCGTGAAGATTATTGGCTTCGATAGACTTTTTAAAACGCCTTGGTGCAAAAAGTTTACGCTTTGCCCATTTTTTGGAAATTTGTTCGGCATTTTTTTCGGAAAATAAAAATGGGTAAATTGCATTTGGCTTTATACCTGCTAAATCAGCACTTTTTCTTACGTGTGAAGTTTCGCAATAAGGACAAATTGCAGCAACTTCAGTAGAAGAAATTACGAATTTTGCGCCACAGTTATCGCAAGAGATAACTGTTGTTTCGTCCCATTTTTCAGCAACATCAAAAGCCTCTTCTAAATCTTTTTCTTTTACTGCACTGTCCTTTTTAAAGTCCACGCTTTGACCACAAAATTCACATTCTAAAAGTTGCTTGTCGGGATTAAAAGTCATGTTTGCGCCACAACCGGGACATTTATGTAAGTCGGTTTGGGCATGTTTTGTTGTATCGTCTAATTGATACGCATCCATTTTTTCATCCATAATAACACCTTTAAAAACTAATGAAAGGTGGGCTTACAATTTGTAAACCCAGCCTTTTTTAACGCAAAATGATTAGTTTAATTCATTTAATTCCTTTAAAAGTTGTTCTAAATCTTCGCCGTGAGCATTAGTTGCTTGTTCGATTGTTTCTTCGTGTGCGATTGCACAGCCCAAACAATGCATACCGTGTGCAAATAAAATTTCGGCAGCGTTTGAATTGTACTTTAATAAGTCAGCAATTAAAGTGTCCTTAGTAATTTTTTCCATATATAACTCCTATAGTTTTGTAAATTTTATTTAAATTTTGTTTGATAACGGGCTTATAGCCCCACTTTTTTATTATTCAACCTTTGTACCGCATTCTGGGCAGAACTTTGATGTTGCGTTTAATTTAGTGCCACAGTTTGCGCAGAATTTGTTTACAGGAAGTTTTGCACCGCATTCTGGGCAGAACTTTGAACCTGCAGAAATTGGCTTACCGCATGATGGACAAGTTGATGATGCACCGGCAGCGGCAGCACCTACTGCAACACCCGCAGCAGCACCAGCCACAGCACCACTTGCCACAGTTTGACCAGCGTTTTGTTGAACGGGTTTTGTAAAGGCTTCTGTCATAACACTGCCCATACCCATACCAGCACCGATACCAGCACCAGCACCCATGAACGCACCGCCCATGCCTTCGTTTGCGGCAGCGGTTTTCATTGCTTCAGCAGCAGCGTACTTCATCATAACGTCGGTTGTGTCGCCCAAAATACCATATTTTGCCCTTTCGTCTAAAGCCCTTTCAACTTCAGCAGGAACGGACATATTTTCGATAAAGATATTTGTTAAATTTAAGCCGATTTCGTTAAACCTTGCTTGAACTTTTTGCTTGATAATTTCGTTAAATTCGAGAGTATTACCAGCCAAATCAAGCGCAGAGATTTTGCTTTCGCCGATAGCGTCGGTTAAGGTAGAAACAAGCATTGTTTTTGCGTAATCTTCGATATCGCTTGTTTTAAATGTTGAGTTTGTACCGAAAAGTTCTTTTAAAAATACGCCCGGATCATCAACCTTAAACGCAAACGCACCAAAACCACGAACCCTGATTACACCAAATTCAGGGTCCCTCATCATGATTGGGTTTTTAGTACCCCATTTGATGTTGGTAAACTGTTTAGTGTTTACAAAGTAAACATCGAGTGTAATTGGTGTTTCAAATTTGTATTTCCAGTTAACAAGTTTTGTTAAAATTGGTAAAATTTCAGTTTCAAGTTTGTATAAACCCGGCTCAAAAACATCGGCAATTTGCCCCTTATAAACAAAAACTGCAACTTGAGATTCCCTTACAGTCAATGAAGAATTATTGTTAACTTCTCTTCCGCTGTTTTTAAATGGATATTTGTAAACTATTGTATCATGTGATTCATCTACCCATTCTATATTAAGCCTAAATAATGCCATAAACTAAGCCTCCTTCAGCTTTTTTCTATTACATTATATCATAACTTTAACTAATTATCAATAATTTTAACATATATATTTATAATTTATAATTTAAGCGCACGTTGTATGATAAATTTATGTTTTTTACTTTATTTTTATTTGTGGCTAAAATAAAGCAAAATTTATCTACTTTTTTTATAACTTTAACGCAAAAAAACGAGAAAATTTGATAAAAAGTCCGCCTATAAGCCCGAAATCACCACTTTTTTATTTATTTTGTAATTTTTAAAACCGCCCAAAAACAATTTTAAAAAAGTATTTTTTGCCCTTTTAAATATTTTTTACCCTTTAAAAATTGACAACATTTTTTGTAACGATTATAATAAAAACAGCAATATAAATTTACTTTGAGAGGATTTTACATGAAAGTCTTTAATGTAGAAAAAGCGGTAAACGACTGCGTAAAATGGATACAAGATTGGTTTAAAGAAAACGGCGACGGCTGTAATGCCATTGTTGGTATTTCTGGCGGAAAGGATAGTTCGGTTGTATCTGCGTTATGCGTAAAGGCACTTGGCAAAGACAAAGTTATTGGTGTTTTAATGCCAAACGGCAGCCAACACGACATTGACTGTGCACACCTTTTATGCGACCATTTAAAGATTAAAAAGTACGTTTATAACATCCAAAAAATGCACGATGCCTTTTATGAAGCATTGCCCGAAGACATCACATTAAGTAGTGCATCAAAGATAAATTTATCGCCAAGAATAAGGATGACAGCACTTTATTTTGTTGCTCAATCGTTAAACGGAAGGGTTGCAAACACCTGCAATTTAAGTGAAGATTATGTTGGTTATGCAACACGTTATGGCGACGGTGCTGGCGACTTTTCGCCTTGCTGTAACTTCACCGTGCAAGAGATGAAAGCAATCGGCTCATATTTAGGCTTGCCACAAAGTTTGGTTGAAAAAACGCCTATTGACGGGCTTTGCGGAAAGACAGACGAAGACAATCTTGGCTTTACCTATTTAACACTTGATAATTATATCCGTTATAACATAAAGCCTGACGAAAAGACTTTAGAAAGAATTGAACACTTGCACAAAATCAATTTATTTAAACTTGAACATATGAAGTCTTTTAAGTTTGATATGGAAGATTATTATAACGATTAGTACCCCCTATTAACCAAAAAATATTAAAAAACCGACCTATAGGCCGGTTTTTTCTTTTTTATAAGTTTTACACTATGGCTTATATAAAACTTTTTTTTACAAAGTTTCAAGGTAAAATTTTAAAGTTCATAATAATATGCCCTCTAAAAAATTACCTTGAATGGGGATGATGAGGATACTTATATAATCACAAATATAAGTCTACTTTGTATCTTTTTTGGGCGGTTTGCAGTTTTTACAAGCCGAACAGCAACCGCAACAGCCCGAGCATGAACTACCCTTTTTGCGCTTTATTAAATTGAGCGTAACGACCGTTACGAAAAATGCAACGACTAAAACAATAACTACAATTTCCCACCACATAGTCTAACCTCTTTTAGAAAATTTTATTTTGCCCTTGTTTACCAAAACGATAATGGCGATTGCAACTGCCCATAAAACGGCGAAGATAAATGCTGTCCACCACCAAGAGCCGATAATGTAAATGCTTGCCGATACAATATATGAAGTGATTATCCAGAATATAAGCGTACCGTTGAAGCCTTTTTTGCTATTGAGTTCTGCCTTTGCTGTTGCAACTGCTGCAAAGCAAGGAATGGTTGTCATGTTGAATGCGATGAATGATAAAAGTGCGGGAACGGTAATGTTGGTTGCAGAAATCATTTGCATAACAGCAGAAACACCGCCGTCCGTTTCGGTATCAATTATCGCACCAGCGATACAGCCAGCCAAAGTGCCGAATGTTGCGATTACGTTTTCTTTAGCGATAAGACCCGTGATTGCAGCAACAACGAACACCCAGCCCCAAGAACCAAGTTGACTGCCAAAGCCGAGTGGTGTAAAGATTGGTTGAAGTAAACCACCGATACCAGCCAAAATACTTTCATTCATTTGTTCGTCGCCAATAAATTGCCAATTAAATGTAAAGTGAGAGATGAACCAAATGAAGATTGTGGAAGCCAAAATGATTGTAAATGCTTTTTTGACAAAGTGTTTTGTCTTGTCCCAAAGGTGTAACATCAAATTTTTTACACCCGGTAAGCGGTATGTAGGAAGTTCCATGATAAATGGTGGAACGTCCCCTTTCATAACGGTGTTGCGCATTAAAATAACGCTTACGATAGCAACGATAATACCGATTAAGTACATAGAATATGTAATTACGTCAGCGTTACCTGCACCAGCAAAAGTAATGATACCGCCGGCAACAGCCGTCAAGATAGGTAATTTTGCACCGCAACTGAAGAAAGGAATAACCCTGATTGTTGCTGTTCTTTCGTTTTCGTCAGCGAGTGTACGTGTATTAACCATTGCAGGTACTGAGCAACCAAAGCCCATGATCATAGGCATAAATGCACGACCTGAAAGACCAAATTTTCTAAAGATTCTGTCCAAAATGAATGCTACACGTGCCATGTAACCGCTGTCTTCTAAGATTGAGAAGAATAAAAAGAGTACCAAAATTTGTGGTAAGAATGACATTACAGCAAACAAACCGCCTAAAATACCGTCTACAAGCAAGCCTTGAAGCCAATCGCTTGCACCAGCCATTGCTAAACCTTCACTTGCGCAAGTTGACAAAAATGCGGTAAAGGTATCTAAAGTGTTAAATAAAATTACGCCCGGCGAGAATACGCTTTCTTCATAGCCAAAGAAAGTGTTGATTGTAACACCGCTACTGAATTCGTCAATACCGCTGTCGAACACAATTTGGTATTCGCCATCGACATTTTCAATGGTAACGGGCCACTTTGCGCCCTCTTTAGCGTAATATTTTTGATCGCTTACGGTGTCTTCTAAATAAACCAACTCGCCATTTTCGGTAAATACATAGGGTACAACTTCCAATGCGGTGAGTTCGCCCTCTTCGAAAACAGGTGTAACCAATTCGCCGTCTTCGTTATAGTAATTAAGCGACGTATCGTAATCTTCGGTAAGGGTGATTTGGTTGCCGTTTACATCGTACGCAACAACTTCTTTATCGAAAACGCCCATTGCGCCCAGATAAAATAGGTCTTCAGAGAATGTTAAGTGGAAGATCATGAACAAAATTACCAAAAAGATGGGGATACCCCAAACCTTGTGTGTAAGTACACGGTCGATTTTGTCTGATTTTGTAACCTTTACCTTATCAGTTTCGACAGGTTTTTCCTTTACAACCACTGTAGAGTAGTTTTTGGAAATGTATTTATACCTTGCGTCGGCAACGATTGCTTCAAAATCGCTACCAAAGTCCTTATCGTTAAAGGTCTTTTTGAATTCTTCAACCATAACGGTGGAAGATGGATGCGCTTTTACTTCAAGCTCGTCAAGTTCAACCAACTTAATTGCGTGGAAAAGTGAATTTTTTACACCTTGACCTTCAAGCGCAATTTTGCAGTCGCCTATTAAGTGGATGAGTGAAGTGCCTTCTAAAACGGTTGTACCCTTGCGTTTTAATTTTGATGCTTCGTAAGCCCTTTGCATAAGTTCATCTAAGTTTGTTTCTTTAAGGGCGGAAATTGTTACGACAGGGATACCCATCTTTTCTTCTAAACGCTTTGCATCGATTTTATTGCCCTGCTTTTCGACTTCGTCGATCATGTTGAGTGCAATAACCATAGGTACGTCGATTTCCATAATTTGAGTTGTCAAGTATAAGTTACGCTCTAAATTGGTGGCGTCAACGATATTGATAACTAAATCTGGCGACTCGTCAATAATGTAGTTACGTGCAATAACTTCTTCTGGGGTGTAAGGTGAAAGTGAGTAAATGCCGGGAAGATCCACAATGTTGATAGGTTGCTCGCATTTTTTGTAAACGCCTTCACGCTTATCAACGGTAACGCCCGGCCAGTTGCCTACATGCGCCGTAGACCCTGTTAATGCGTTAAATAAAGTTGTCTTACCGCAGTTAGGATTACCTGCTAAACAAAAATTTATCATAAAACCTCCGTTAAAACTTGTTCGGCTTCAATTTTTCTTAAACTTAGTTCATAGCCACGAATGGTTACCTGAATGGGATCGCCAAGTGGCGCACGCTTTTTTAAATAAACTTCTGCACCGGGCGTAACACCCATGTCGAAAAGTCTGCGTCTAATTTTGGGCTCACCCGTAACAGAACGAACTACACCCTTTTCACCAATGTCAAATTCGCTTAACTTTTTCATAATTTTTGGATACCTTCCTTTTATCTATGCTTTTTAAAAAATTAAATTTATATCACCATGATTTTTGTGGCAAGTGCTTTGTCAAGCGCAAGTCGTCCGTCTTTTACCTGTAAAATCACACTGCCACCGCTTGAACTAAGCACGATTAACTGTGAATTGATTGTAATACCTAAACTTTCTAAATGCTTTTTTGTCCTTTCGTCAGTAAGTATCTTTATTACCTTTACATCTTTGCCGATTGGCGCAATTACTATTGGCATATTTTTTACATCCCCTTTAAAAAATTTTGACTGAAATTTTGCAAATATGAAATTTGTTTCATGTTTTTGATATCCATATATTACCACCTTAAAATTTTAAAGTCAAGCAAAAAGTGAAACATTTTTCACATTTTTAATAAATTTTTTTAAAATTTTTTTGCGGGGCTTTTTTTGGGGGGTAATTTTTACAATTTACGGTAAATTTACTTGACAAAATTTGCTTACAACAAAATTTATATAAAAGGGGTAAAAATGTGGCAAAAAATATGGGCTTTAGGGGTATTTTTTCAAAAAACCCTTGATTTTTTGATATAATTGGCTTAAAATGAATGTATGGAAAAAGTTAGGCAACCAAAACAAGCACGCTCGATAGAAAAAAAGCGTAAAATAATAGATGCAAGTTATCAACTTTTTAGCGAGGTTGGGTATTTTGGCACAAACACCGCCCAAATTGCAAAAAGGGCTGGTGTATCAACAGGCATTGTTTACGGATATTTTAGGGATAAACGTGATATTTTGATTTGCGTTTTAGATGAATATATAAATAATGTCGCAAGCCCCATCTTTGCTGTTTTCGATAACGTTACACAACTAAATTATGAAGAACTTGTTCCAAAAATTTTGGAAGAAGCAATCGAGGCGCACAAGAAAAACAGCAAGATACACGAAGTTTTACATTCTTTAACGCCCGTTGATGACCTTGTAAGAAAGGCTTTTATCGACCAAGAAGATATGATTACGGAAAAGTTTGCACAAAAGTTGAGCGAGCACGGCGCAAAAACGCAGGGCTTAAATGAAAAGGTGCATTTAAGCATGAATGTAATACAGTCTTTTTGCCATGAATATGTGTTTGATTCACATAGTTATATTGACTATGATTATATGAAAACTTTGGTTTGCAATATCATAATTGGTTTATTTACAAAATAAAAAAACGCACTTTTTTAAGTGCGTTTTTTCTTTTTCACCACTTGATATTATATAAAAAAACCGGCCTATAGGTCGGTTTTTCAATTATTTAGAGTTGTTTTATGTTTTTAAGACACTTTAATTTATACCCTTTCTTTTAAGTATATTGTGATATTTTCTTCTGGCATGGTAAACTTAAATTTTATAAAATTCCTATCTTTATTTTCTTCAATTGTGAACATAAGTTCGCCATAAGATAAAAGTGTGTCGCCACAATATAAATCCATCATTATATCGTTATATTCAACATTAAAACTTACTTCTTGACCAGCCATATAATGCCCCGACAAACCGTAAAACAAAATGTCTTTATTACTTGTATCAACGGTTATACTGTAATAAGTGTTGTTATCATACCAAACGGGGGCTTCAAAAGTACCGGTGTAATAACCTTTTACAAGCCTAACCATCATGTCGTTCAATTTTTCAATTACTACATTAGGTAGTTCTGGGTCTAAATGGCTGTTGCCAATACCGGAATGGTCTGTGATAAAGCAGAAAGTACCGCCTGTGATCAAGGCAGTTTGCCTTGTAACGTATTCGGTAAAAAGATCCGCACCGCTTGCCAAAACAGGACAAACCCTTACACCTTTTTCTTGAAGTTTATTTAATGCTGAACGGTAAACTGTTTCGTAAGATTGACCATTATGTGGTGGGGCGTCGTGCAAATGGAATATAATTTTTGTGGAATTTGTTGACCATTGCTGTTCGCTTGCAATTTTTAAGGCTTCGTCAACGGCTTCTTCGTAATCACCACCGCCTTCTGCAACTTGATTAGATATGTTTTTAATATGCTTTTCTAAATTTTCTTTTTTTGTAACATCTAAAAAATCATAGTAATCAAAGGGCACTTTGTCATCTTTATCCTTATAAAATAACAATGCCAAATTTAAAGTAACATCTTCAAAAGCATCGCTTATACTTGTTACAACCGAACTTAATTCATCCCTTAAATACGACAATTCATCACCCATAGAGCCTGTTATATCAACAACGAACATCAATTCGATAAGGGTATGTTTTTGTTCGCCAGCCATTTCAACTGTCATGTCGGCACTATCGACCTTTACATTTTTTGTTTGGTCGCCACTTTGAATGGTAATAGTATAATCTTTATTTTCTTGATAACCAAACAAATATGCAACGCCGTTTGAGTTTGTTTGTGCCCTATTTATAACCGTACCATCGCTTGCGTTTAAGGTAACATTTGCATTGCTTAAAACGCCATCACCATTTGTTACGGTAAGTTTTAAACGCTGTAAAGTATTAAACTGCCATAACTGCTTTTCTGCAAGTTCATAAAACTTTTCACCTTGTTCAAAAAGCGATTTATACGCATCATAATATATATTATCGTCGTATGCGCCAGCGGTCATTCTTCCACCATTTCCGCCATTTGCATCACTGCCGCTTGACGAATCGATTCCAGGCACACCGCCAGACGGAAAACCGCCTGCATCTAATGAAGCACCACTGCAAGCCGTTAAAAAAGTTAAGCAAAGGATAAAACAAAAAATTGTTATAACTTTTTTCATCTTTATCACCTCTTTTTTTCTTAATTATATGAAAAGTTGATATTAAAGTCAATAGTTTTTTAAAATTTGCAACTAAACGATTAGTTGAGTCAACTTTTTTTTAATATAAAACAAAAAAACGCAACGATTTTTTGTTGCGTTTTTTATTTAAAAAGTGCGTTTAACGGGCTTATAGCCCCACTTTTTATAATTTTTTATTCCTTAACATTTTTTTGCTTTAATTCTTGCAAAATTTCTGCTAAAAGTTTTTCAGTTGCGGTTGGTTCAACCGGTGCTGGTTCTTCAACAGGTTGTGGCATGTTTTTCTTTGGTGCTTTATCTGGGTTGCGTTTTGTAAAACGTTTAAGCCATCTTGCTTCTGCCTTTGTTAAAGGTTCGTCCTTGTCAAGTTTTTCTTGAACGATCTTGCAAAGTTTTTCGTTTACATGTGTAGCATCTTTTGCTTTATTGATAAACTTAACGATTAAGAAAACAACAAAAGCAATAATGATGAAGTTGATTACTGCGTTAATGAATGCGCCCCAATCGATATAGATAGAGTTTGCTAAGTCAATAACCGTTTCACCAGCGTCGTTTGTCATGTAAGATGTCTTTAAATAGGTGTAGATACCGTCTAATGAGTTGCTACCTAAGCAAGCAGCCAACACCCAGTTAGTGACAGGCTTAATAATGTTGTTGCTGAGTGCGTTAACAATAGCAGTAAAAGCAGAACCAACGATAACGCCGACAGATAAATCAACAACATTACCACGATTGATAAATGTCTTGAATTCTTTAAAAAATTTCTTCATTTCGTTCTTCATTTTTATTTTTTTTATTAAATTTTTTAATTGATTTTGTCTTTTAAACTTTGAAAAAGTCCGCCTATAAGCCGATTAACGGCTATTTTTTAAATTTAGTTACATCTTTTCAGGCGTTTTAACACCTATTAAATTAAGCGCACGTTTAAGTGCAAAGCGTGTTGCCTTTGTAAGTTGCAACCTATATGCTGACTGATTTTTATCTTCGCTTATAATCTTACAATCAAAGTAAAATTTGTTAAACGCCTTAGATAGTTCAACCGCAAAACGAGTGATATAACTTGGTTCATATTTAGTTGCTGCGCTTTCAATTTGTTGTGGTAAGGTTCCTAAAATTGTGCAAAGATTAAACTCATCTTCGTTTACGGTAATTTTAGACCAATCAATTTCTTCACCAACGTCATTTGCACGGCTTATAACGCTGTTACAGCGTGCAACTGTGTACTGACAGTATGGTGCCGTTTCGCCGTCAAAGTTTAAAACCTTGTCATAACTAAACACTACGTCTTTTATCTTGTTGTTGTAAAGCATGCCAAAGACCGCCGCCCCAACACCAACATCCATTGCAGTTTTTTCTTTATCTTCTAAATTGGGGTTTTTCTCATTGATAATGGAAAGTGCCTTTTCATAGCAACGGTTTAAAACGTCTTCTAAAAGGACAACATGACCTTTTCTTGTGCTCATTGAACCGCTTTCAAGTGAAACCATGCCGTACGCAACGTGAACCATATCCTTTGCCCAAGGCTTATCCATGAGTTCAAGCACCTTAAACAACTGTTTAAAGTGTAAGTTTTGCTGGTAAGCAACAACATACAAGCACTTATCAAAGTCGTAAGTTTGTTTGCGGTACATTGCGGCAGCGATATCACGGGTTGCATACAAACTTGCCCCGTCAGAGCGCAAAATGATGCATGGTGGCATGTCGTATTCATCAAGGTTTACGACCATTGCGCCTTCACTTTCAACAAGTAAGCCCTTGTCTGTAAGTTCCTTAATAACGGGGCCCATCTTGTCGTTATAAAAACTTTCACCTGCGTAAGAATCAAAAGTTACATCCAAAAGTTTGTAAATTTTATCGATTTCGCTCAAGGTGATTTTTTTGAAGTAATTGAAAAGTTCAACGCATTCAGGGTCGCCCGTTTCAATCTTTTTAAAGTAAGCACGTGCCTCGTCGTCCATGCTACTATCTGTTTCTGCCTTTTCGTGGTACATGACATACAGCCTTGTAAGTTCTTTAAGACCGTCCCTATCGACAACGGCCTTATCGCCCCAATGTTTGTAGGCGTAAATAAGTTTACCAAACTGTGTGCCATAGTCGCCAAGGTGGTTGATGCCGACCACGTTATAGCCCAAGTACTTATAAATTCTGTAAAGGGCTGCGCCGATTACCGTTGTGGATAAATGCCCAATGTGGAAGGGTTTTGCAATGTTGATTGAAGAATAGTCAATACAGATTGTTTTGCCTTCGCCCAAATTTTGCTTGCCGTAATTTTCGCCTTCTGCAACCACCTTTTGAACGATTTCTTTTACGAAACCATCACGGTCAAGTTTAAAATTTAGGTATCCGCCAACGCATTCAACCGATTTAATGCCCGAAACTTTAGGAAAGTTTTGCGACAAATCGCTTGCAATCATATTGGGGGCTTTTTTTAGCGACTTTGAAAACCTGAAGCAAGGAAGTGCATAATCACCAACTTCTTTTGTGGGTGGGACTTCGATAAATGCTTCGATTTCTTCCGTAGTAAAGCCTTCAATTTTTATGTTTTCAGCAATTAAATGTTTATAATCCATTTTTTCTTCCTTAAAAGGTTAAATAAAAAAGTTAAATAAATGGGCAAAACCTTTTTAATAAAATTGCTTTGCCCCCTTTCTAACATTATAACATTTTAACATATTATCGGTTAAAAGACAACAAATACGATTGAAAAATTACTAAATTTGTGCTATATTGTAATAAGCAATTTATATAAATGTTAAGTTTTGCCTATATTTTTCACTTTTTGTGCGGAATTTTTGCAAAACTTTGGGCTATTACATAAAAATTACTATATTAAACACTTTTTTTGATGGAGATTTATTATGAAATTAGGTGTTGTTGGGCTTCCCAATGTAGGAAAATCTACCTTGTTTAACGCAATTACACACGCTGGCGCAATGGCTGCGAACTTTCCTTTTTGCACAATAGAACCAAACGTTGGTATCGTTGCAGTGCCGGACGAAAGGCTTGAAAAACTTGCCGCCCTTTATAACTGCAAAAAAATTGTGCCTGCTCAAATTGAATTTGTTGACATTGCCGGGCTTGTAAAGGGTGCTTCACACGGGGAAGGTCTTGGTAACAAGTTTTTGTCACACATCCGTGAAGTTGATGCCATTGTACATGTGGTGCGCTGTTTTGAAGATGAAAACGTTACACACGTAGAAGACACAATCGACCCTATCCGTGATATCAACATCATCAATTTAGAACTTATTCTATCGGACATGGAAGCCGTTGAAAAACGCCTTGATAAGGCAAAATCTATGATGAAAACGGGCGACAAAAAGTACGCTGAAGAAGCAGAACTTCTTGCCAAAATTTATAAGACTTTGGAAAGCGAAAAGCCTGTTAGGTCAATGGACTTTACCGAAGAAGAAAAGGCATATGTAAAAGGGTTATTTTTACTTACAAGCAAGCCTGTAATTTACGCAGCAAACATCGCCGAAGAAGATATTTCTAAAAACGAAGACGACATACCCTTAGTAAAACTTGTAAAGGACTTTGCCAAAAAAGACGGCAGTGAAACCTTAGTAATTTCAGCAAAGTGCGAAGAAGAGATTTCTGAGCTACCCATTAATGAACAAAAGGACTTTTTGGATGCGCTTGGCTTAAAAGAAAGTGGTTTAAATAGGCTTGTAAAAGCATCATATACCCTACTTGGGCTTATGAGTTTTTTAACCGCCGGCGAGCCGGAAACAAGGGCTTGGACAATAAAGATTGGTACAAAAGCACCGCAAGCCGCTGGTAAAATTCATAGCGATTTTGAGCGTGGGTTTATCCGTGCCGAAGTTGTTGATTATGAAACATTGTTAGAGTGTGGCAGTTTGGCAAACGCCCGTGAAAAAGGTAAAGTAAGATCTGAAGGTAAAGATTACGTTATGAAAGACGGCGACGTTGTTTTGTTCCGCTTTAACGTTTAATATTAAATATTTTAGGCAGGGTTTCCCCTGCCTTTTTTGTTTGTTTTTTCTTTAAATTTTACTAAAAAAGTGGCGATAACGGGCTTATAGGCGGACTTTTTTAATTTTTAGTCCTTTAAAAACCTTTTTAAAAACCGCCAACATTTTACCAATTATACTATAAGATAAAAATAAAAAAGCCCACGATTTCGTGGGCTTTAAACTTTATTCAATTAAGCTTTTTCGATTTCAGAGAAGTACTTAATTGTTCTTACCATTTGAGATGTGTAAGAGTTTTCGTTGTCATACCATGAAACAACTTGAACTTGGTAAGTATCTTCGTCGATCTTTTGAACCATAGTTTGAGTAGCATCAAATAATGAACCATATCTCATACCGATAACGTCTGAAGAAACGATTTGGTCTTCATTGTAACCGAAAGATTCATTTGCTTGAGCCTTCATAGCAGCGTTGATTGATTCAACAGTGATGTCTTTACCTTTAACAACAGCAACCAAGATAGTTGTTGAACCTGTAGCGGTTGGAACACGTTGAGCTGAACCGATAAGTTTGCCGTTAAGTTCTGGAATAACAAGACCGATTGCTTTAGCAGCGCCTGTTGAGTTAGGAACGATGTTGATAGCGCAAGCACGGCTTCTTCTTAAATCGCCCTTTCTTTGTGGACCGTCTAAAGGCATTTGGTCGCCTGTGTAAGCGTGAACGGTTGTCATGATACCGCTAACGATAGGAGCGTAATCGTTTAATGCTTTAGCCATAGGTGCTAAGCAGTTTGTTGTACAGCTTGCTGCAGAGATGATGTGATCTTCTTTAGTTAAGCTGGTGTGGTTAACGTTATAAACGATGGTTGGAAGGTCGTTACCAGCAGGTGCAGAGATAACAACATTTTTTGCGCCAGCATCGATGTGTGCTTGAGCTTTTTCCTTTTTGGTGTAAAAGCCGGTGCATTCTAAAACAACGTCAACTTTAAGTTTCTTCCAAGGAAGGTCTTGTGCCTTTGGGCAAGCATAAATAGTAATTTCTTTGCCGTCAACGGTGATAGAACCTGGTGTTACAACGGTCTTGCCGTCTTCTGCCAATACTGCATCTTTGTAGGTAATTTCGTGATCTCTTGCGTAGTTACCTTGTGTTGAGTCATACTTTAAAAGATGAGCGAGCATTTTGGGGCTTGTTAAGTCGTTGATAGCTACGATTGTGTAACCTTTTGCACCGAACATTTGTCTAAATGCAAGACGACCGATTCTGCCGAAACCGTTAATTGCAACTTTTACATTTGCCATAATTTATAAAATCTCCTTCGATTGATTTTTATTGATTAAATTATAATAAAATATTATCTTTTCGTCAATGATTTTTTGTAATTTTTATGTTAAATAAAAAAATTTTTGCTTTACTAACCTAAAACGCCACACTTTTCACCCTTTTTCTGCTTTTTATGGGCAATTTTAAAAGTAAGGCTATTTTTAAAAGAAAAAAGGATAACAAAGCGAAAACCGCTTACATTATCCTTTGTGCTCTAAATTATTTTAAATTTTCTGGGTTTAAACATTTTAAACTGTCTAAAGTAAACAAACCGTCTTTTCTAATCAAAACGTCGTCAAACCAAATTTCACCGCCGCCGTATTCTTTGGTCATGATTAAAACCAAGTCCCAGTGAAGGGCTGAAGTGTTGCCGTTTGAACAGTCTTCATAACTGCAACCGGGTGTAAAGTGGATTGAGCCTGCAATTTTTTCATCAAATAAGATATCGCCCATGGGCTTATTTACATATGGGTTTACGCCGATAGCAAATTCACCAACATATCTTGCGCCTTCGTCCACATCGAAAACCTTTTCGATTTCGCTTGAGCCGTTTGCTGTGGCTTTGATAATTTTGCCGTCTTTAAATTCCAAACGAATGTTTTCATACCTAACACCGCCTTGAACGGATGGTGCGTTATAGGTAATGTAACCGTTTACGCTTGTTTTAACAGGTGCGGAATAGACTTCGCCATCAGGAATATTGCATTCACCAGCGCATTTAACAGAGCCGATGCCTTTAATAGAGAAAGATAAGTCTGTATCATTTGCGATAAGTCTTACCTTATCCGTCTTATCCATCAACGCCTTTAAACTGTCCATTGCCCTATTCATCTTGTCATAGTCGAGCGTGCATACATCAAAGAAGAAGTCTTCAAAGGCTTCTGTCGATGTGCCAGACTGTTGCGCCATTGATGGGGATGGGTATCTTAAAATTACCCAACGGGTGTTGTTTACACGCTTTTCGTGATGGACGGGGTAACTGTAAATTTTTGAGTAAGCACCGTTTCTATCCTTGGGTACGTCGCTTAATTCATAGGCGTTTGCGCCACCACGTATACCGATATAACAGTCCATGTCGTCCATCATAAAGCCGTCATACTTTGCCCAAAGATTTAAGGCTTCGTCGCTTGCGCCACTTATCTGCGCACGCATTACTGAATGATCACGAAGTACTGCAAATGGGTATGCACCAGCGTTGTAAACTTCTTTTATAACTTCTTTAACTAAATCTGTAACTTCGCCAAAGCCTTCGACCATGACCTTATCGCCCTTTTTGGCTTTTATGGAATGGTTTACGAGAACTTTTGCAAGTTCAGTAAGTCTTGGATCTTTCATTGTTGTACCTTTTTATTATATTTTATTTGTTATTTGTTGCCATTTTTTAAGCCGTAACGACCGCAAAAAGTGGCGATAACGGGCTTATAGGCGGACTTTTTACATTTATGCAAATTTTTCTAAAATGCTGTCGGCTACGCACAAACCGTTTGCAGATGCTTGTTGCAAACCACGTGTAACGCTTGCGCCGTCGCCGATAGAATGTAGACCTTTAACGCTTGTTTCAAAGTTTTTATCAACCACAACAGAGTTTGAATAGAACTTAACTTCGATACCGTAAAGCAATGTTTCATCACTTGCTAAGCCCGGTGAAACCTTATCGAGTGCGTAAATCATTTCGATAATATCGGTCATGATACGGTGTGGCAAAACGAGAGATAAGTCGCCCGGAACTGCATCTTTTAAAGTGGGGACTAAATTGTTACGGGTAAGCCTTTCTTCGGTGGTGCGTCTGCCCCTTCTTAAATCGCCAAAGCGTTGAACCAAAATTTTGCCGTCGCAAAGCATGTTTGAAAGTTGCGCAATGTGCTTGCCGTATTCGATAGGTGTTTTAAAGGGCTTTGTAAAGTTTTTAGAAACCAAGATTGCAAAGTTGGTGTTTTTGGTCTTAAATTCCTTACCCTTATAAGCATGACCATTAACAACTGCTAAGCCGTTTTCGTAATATTCGGTTGCGACTTCGCCAGATGGGTTGGTACAAAACGTCCTTACCTTATCGTCAAAGGTTTGTGAGTAGTAAACGAGTTTTGCTTCGTATAAGTTGCGGTTGAGTTCGTCCATTACTTCGTTACGGCACTCTACCCTTACGCCGATATCAACTGTACCAACGTTTGTTGCGATGTCGTGTTTACGGCAGATGCCCAAAAACCATTCAGAGCCTTCCCTACCGATGCCGGCAACGATTTCGTTTGAGTAAAAGATGTCGCCTTTATCAGTTTCAACGCCCTTGCACTTGCCGTCTTCGATAATGATATCGCTGACCATAGTGTTAAAGAGCATTTCAACGCCGATTTCTTCAAGGTGGTGTTGAAGCCTTGTGTAAATTTTATAGCCTTCTTCTGTGCCAAGGTGGCGGATAGGACATTCAATCAATTTTAAGTTTGCCCCGATAGCCTTTCTTCTTATCTCACGAATTTCAGCCTCTTTATCAAGACCGTAAACAAAGGTGTCTGCACCGAACTTTAAATAGATATCGTCAGAACGCTTGATAAGTTCGACAGCCTTTTCATAACCTAAAATGTGTTGAAGGTTGCCACCGACGTCTGGCGATAAAGATAACTTGCCGTCAGAAAATGCACCAGCACCAGCAAAGCCGGTTGTAATGTTGCAAGGCTTACAGCCAGCGCAAACACCTGTGTATCTTTTGGGGCAAGTACGCTTTTCGATACTTCTACCCTTTTCTATCATCAACACCTTTAAATCGGGTCGCTTTTCTTTTAATTCATAAGCGCAGAAAATGCCCGAAGGACCTGCACCGATAATGATTACATCATAATGTTTGCCTGATTGCATAAATAACTCCTTAATCTTTTTTGACTTAAAATAAATTAAGCCGTTTATCACCTTAATTATTGTAGCACACCCCACAAAAAATAGCAATAAAAAAACCTAATTAAAAGTAGTTTTCACATTTACAAAATTTAAACAATTTTGGTAATTTTTTATAACCACCGCTTGCCGATTTTTTGTAAATTTTTCTGCCTGTGATTTTTCGCCCTTTTAATTTTTTTAAGAAAATTTTTGGTAACCATAAGAGTATGCCTTAAATTAAAAATTTAACCATAATAAATTGAAAAAATTTTTGGTTTGTGGTAAAATTAAATTTAGCAAAACAAAAAAATTAAAGGGCATTATGGTAGAGTTATTATCACCGGCTGGAAGCCGTGAAAGTTTTATATGTGCAGTAAACGCAGGTGCAAGCGCAGTGTATTTGGGGCTTGACCTTTTTTCTGCACGCAAAAATGCCGAAAACTTTACCAAAGAAAACTTGCCGTTTTACGTAACATATGCCCACTTACTTGGGGTAAGGGTGTATGTTGCCCTTAACACAATCACCGACGACAACGAACTTTTAGGGCTACTTGATTACGCAAAATTTTGTAACGATATAAACGTAGACGGACTTATTATCCAAGACATGTTTTTGGGTAAAATTTTGCACAAAAGTTTGCCGAACATTGAACTTCACCTATCAACGCAAGCGGGCGTAAACAATTTAGAAGGTGCTTTGCTTGCCAAAAAGTATGGTTTTTGCCGTGTGGTTTTGGCACGTGAAACGCCCTTTAGTGAGATTGAACAGATTGCAAAAGTGATTGATACCGAAGTTTTTGTACAAGGTGCGCTTTGCACTGCCTTTTCAGGGCAATGTTATATGTCAAGTTTTGCCGGCAACAACAGCGGTAACCGTGGACTTTGCAAACAGCCTTGCAGAAAGCAGTACACTTTAAAAAACCAAAATATAAATGTAACAGGTTATAACATTTCGCTTGCCGACCTATCGCTTGCGCCAAACCTTGATAAACTTCTATCCGCTGGCGTAAAGTCCTTAAAAATTGAAGGGCGAATGAGAAAACCGTCTTATGTTTATTACGCAACGAAGTATTACAGCGATATATTAAACGGCAAAAGTCCCGCTATAAGCCCGTTATCACGCACTTTTAAGCGTGGCAACTATACTTTAGGGCTTGGGTTTAAGCAGGACAAAAACCTTATTTCAAACAAAGTACAAAGCCACGTTGGTGAAAAGATTGGCACGATAAAAGGGGTAAATAAAACCACACTTAGCCTTTCGACCAACCATAAATTTACAAGTGGCGACAGCGGAAAAATTTTGAGAAACGGCTTTGAAGTTGGTAACTTTACCTATGAAAATGGTCAAGTTAAATATCAAGGTAATCCAAAAATAAATGATGTTGTTACAATAACCACCGACCAACAACTTGAAAGCAAGATTTTTGATGTCAAAAAGACATTAAATATAGATGTAAGGGCTAATTTTTTAAGCGGTGAAAGGGCTCAAATTTACGCAAATGTAAAGGGCGCACAAATTGTGTTTGAAAGCGAATTTATCCTTGAAAAAGCCAAAAATAGCCCTATTTTAAGCGATGACTTACAAGCCAATTTGAAAAAGGTTGGCGACTACCCTATTTTTGCAAATGTAAGTGTAGAAACCGACGGCATTTTTATTGCAAAAAGCCAATTAAACGGCATACGTAGGCAGTTTTACGACAAACTTATTTATGAATTAACGGGTAAGTTTGATAGACCAAGTTTTGATTTTGAACTTGAAAAATTGATCGTAACTACCCAAAACAAACTTGCCGTAATTGACGAAGATTTTACAGACATTTACGACAAAGATTTTGACATTGCAATTTTTGCACCGAACGATTACAACGATTTAGAAAAGTTTGAAAACTTTTATAATACCTTAAGTTTAACCAAAAAATTGCGCTTTTTATACCTACCGTCAATGTTAAATAGTGCCGATAACGGGCTTATAGCCCCACTTTTGCGCTTTTTTGATGGTGTTTATGTTGACGGATATTATGGCATAGAATTTGCCAAAGCGCACAATAAATTGCTTATTTTGGGTACAGGAACGAACATTTATAACGAGCAAGATTGCGTAAACGCAAAACGTGAAAGTTATGATTATTGTTTGTCTAAAGAACTTGTTTTGCAAAAGGCGAAAAGTTTTGACGGCTTTTATTATTCGGCTGGTAGTATTAAAGTTATGGACCTATTGTACTGTCCGTTTAATAAGACTTGTAATGACTGTAAGGGCGCAGATTATTCCACCCTTGACGATGGACGCAAGTTTATTTTAAGGCGAGTAAAGATGACGGAGTGCCGTTTTGAAGTGTATAACCCCTATCCACTTTTAACGCAAGGCACAACAAAACAAATCTTTAACTTTATAACCTTACAAAAGGAACAAAAACTTGCTATTTTGGAAAACGCAAACGAGCCTTTAAAGGCAAAAGCCTATTTACCAAACTACACAACAGGACATAGCAAAAAACCGCTTTTATAAGCGGTTTTTTTGTAAAAAGTGGCGATAACGGGCTTATAGGCCGACTTTTTAAAATTTACTTAATATCAAATTTACAGACTTTTGCTTAAACTTTTATAATTTTTTAGTTATAAACACATCTAAAAATAAGCCTTAAATTTAGCCCCTATCCCCTTTTTTAATAACAATAAAATATACTTATTCTTGTCTATTTTGTCATTTAAATAGGAAAAATATCCTTTAAACTGCCAAATAACCGCAAACTTAAACTCACCCACCAAAACCAACATTAAGCCTAAAAAGGCAAATAAAGGCTTTAAAAAACACAAAAATTATAGCAAGTAAAAAGGCAAATAAAAAAACACGGCATAAAAGCCGTGTTATTTTTATAAACTGAAAAGTTTAGAATTAAACTAATTCGATGATAGCCATGGGAGCAGCGTCGCCACGACGTTCGCCTAAAGAATAGATTCTGGTATAGCCACCGCCTTGACCGAGTTCTTCTTTACGTTGAGCATACTTAGGTGCTATTTCGTTAAAGATTTGTTCAATCAAAGGATGTTTGATACCTTGAGTTCTTTCTTTAAAATCAGCTTTGCTTTCTTTAGCTTCTCTAACCAAAGTAAACTCGTGAAGTTTAGACATAATTTTTCTTCTTGCAGCGAGTTTAGCTGGACCGTCTTTGATAACGGTGTTAGTAACTTCCTTACCCTTAGCGTCTTTAGTTGTAACCTTAGTTTCGATAGTATCTTCGTAAGTATTAACAGCCAAAGTGATAATTTTTTCAACGTAAGGACGAAGTTCTTTAGCGCGCATTTCAGTTGTTTCTATTCTTCCATACCAAAGCAATTTGGAAGCCTGGTTTTTTAAGACCGATTGTCTCTGTTTAGCGGTCATACCTAATTTTCTGGCCATGTTTAATTAGTCCTCCTGTTCTTTGAGCGATAAGCCGTAGCTTTGCAGTTTCAAAATAACTTCGTCGAGTGATTTTTTACCAAGGTTACGGACTTTAAGCATATCGTCTTCTGTCTTTTTGGTCAAATCTTCAACAGTGTGAATATTTGCACGTTTTAAGCAGTTGTAGGAACGAACTGAAAGGTCCATGTCCTCAATGCTCATTTCTAAAATTCTCGGTAGCGGGTCAGTTGGCTGAGCCTTTAAGATATCGGGAATTGACGAACCTAACGCTACGAAAAGATTTATATGTTCTGCGACAAGTTTTGCCGCTAATGAAATAACTTCTCTTGCCGGGGAAGCACCATTTGTGGTTACTTCCAAGATAAGTTTATCGTAATCGGTACTTTGACCTACCCTTGTGTTTTCAACATAGTAACTAACCTTTTTAACAGGTGTGTACTTGGAATCGATTGCAATGTAACCGATTTCGCCCGTTTTGTTGAATTCTGCGCCTTCATAACCTCTGCCACGACCGATAGTGAGTTCGCAATCTAATGTACCGCCTTCATCAATCGTGCAGACGTATGCGCCGGGGTTTGCAATTTCGATATCGGAAGGAAGTTCGATATCTTCTGCAGTAACTACGCAAGGACCGACTTTGTGGATAGTAACAATTTCCTTAAAGGAAGGATTTGTTGATACAGTTTTAAAAGCAATCTCCTTAATGTTAAGAATGATTTCTGGAACATCTTCTTTAACACCTTTGATGGTAGAAAACTCATGATTAACTGCAAGTTCAGGTGCAAACTTAACACCTTGACAGCTAGCACCGGGAAGCGAAGATAGTAAAGTTCTTCTTAAAGCGTTGCCTAAAGTAGTGCCAAAACCTTTTTCTAAAGGTTCGCAAACTACTTTAGCATAACTTTGGTCTAGGCTTTCTTCAGTAACAACGTTTGGCATATCTATTTCCATCATAGAAATATTACCTCCTGAATTTTAAATGAAGTAAAGCAATAGTTAAATTGATTACTTTGAATATAACTCGACTATCATGTGTTCCGAAATTTGAGCGTCAATGTCTTCTCTTGTCGGAAGTGCGATAACCTTACCTTTAAGTGTTTCAGGATCGAAGTCAACCCATTTTGGCATGTTGCCATTTTTAGCAACTTCTTTTAATTCTGTAAAATATTTGTTGTTTTTCTTTGTTTCTTTAACTTCGATAACATCGCCAGCCTTTACTTGGTAAGAAGCAACGTCTACGTTTCTGCCGTTTACTGTAAAGTGTGCGTGGTTAACAAGTTGACGAGCTTGTGCACGTGAAGCGGCAATACCCATCCTGAATACAACGTTGTCTAAACGTCTTTCGAGTAAAGATAACATGTTTTCACCGGTAATACCTTTCATGCGGTCAGCTTTTTCATAGTATTCTCTAAATTGACCTTCGAGAACGCCATAAATTCTTTTAACCTTTTGTTTTTCACGAAGTTGTTGTCCGTATTCGGAAATTTTTCTTCTTGAATTAGCGTGTGGACCTGGAGCAACAGGTCTTTTATTGAAAGCGCAAGATTCTTTATAGCATCTTTCGCCCTTTAAGAATAATTTTGCGCCTTCACGTCTGCAAAGACGGCATTTAGAATCTGTATATTTAGCCATAAATAATCATCTCCTTATACTCTGCGACGTTTAGGAGGACGGCAACCGTTGTGTGCGATTGGTGAAACGTCCTGAATTAACGTAACTTCGATACCGCAAACACCGAGTGCACGGATAGCGGATTCTCTGCCTTGACCTGGACCTTTAACATAAACTTCAACACTTCTTAAACCGTGTTCCATTGCAGCCCTTGCAGCAGTTTCTGATGCTTGTTGAGCAGCGAATGGAGTTGATTTTCTTGAACCACGGAAACCTAATGCACCAGCACTGCAGTGTGAAATGGTGTTACCATTCATATCGGTTACTGTGATGATTGTGTTGTTGAAAGAAGATTTAATGTGTACTTGACCTTTGTCAACTTTCTTAATATCTCTACGTTTTTTAATAACTTTCTTTGCTTGTGCCATAGTACCTTATCACCTCTTACTTGCTTGCAGTCTTTTTCTTAGCGACTGTACGACGAGGACCTTTTCTTGTCCTTGCGTTCCTTTTTGAACTTTGACCCCTTACAGGTAAGTTCTTTCTATGACGAACACCCCTATATGAACCAACTTCGATAAGTCTTTTGATGTTCATAGAAACTTCGGTTTTAAGTTCGCCTTCTACATGCAAATTATGTTCAATGTATTCCCTGATTTTGGAAATATCTTCTTCGGTTAAATCCTTAACTCTTGTATCAGGATTGACGCCGGTTTCTTGTAAAATCTTGTTTGATGTAGTTCTGCCGATACCGTAAATGTAGGTAAGGCCGATTTCTACACGCTTATCTCTCGGTAAGTCAACACCGGAAATTCGTGCCATTATTTATATCCTCCAAAATAATGTGTAAATTCTTTTTTTTGATATTGATTAAATTATATATATATTCGATATCGCACGCAAGTTAAGTGTGGAATTGGAATGACTTAAATTGCGAGTGATTTATTTCCAATTAGCCTTGTCTTTGTTTATGATTTTTGTTCTTTGAACAAATAACCATAACCTTGCCTTCTCTCTTAATAACCCTGCACTTATCGCACATAGGCTTAACAGATGGTCTGACTTTCATAAAAATGTTCCTCCGATATTTATTGAACTTTTAAAAATTACTTAATGTTTAGGACTTGCTACGCCAAACGATTCTGCCCTTTGATAAGTCGTAAGGACTCATTTCAAGTTTAACCGTATCACCCGGGATAATCTTGATGTAATTCATTCTTAATTTGCCTGAGATGTATGCGGTAATTACATAACCGTTTGACAATTTAACTTTAAACGTTGCGTTTGGTAAAGCCTCTAAAATAACGCCTTCAGCTTCGATAACGTCGTTTTTTGACACAATAAATTCCTCCGTAAATTATAACGTAAGTATTTGAACACCATCGTCAGTGATTGCAATAGTGTTTTCATAGTGTGCGGAAGGTAAGCCGTCTGCAGTAACACATCGCCAACCGTCAATTTCAACATGATAATCACCCATGTTGATCATCGGCTCGATACAAAGTGTCATGCCCTTTCTTAACCTAACGCCTACACCACGTTTACCGTAGTTAGGTACTTGTGGGTCTTCATGAAGTGATTTACCAATACCATGACCGACCATGTCCCTTACCACAGAAAAGCCATTACTTTCAGCATGTTGTTGGATAGCGTAACCTACGTCGCCCAAAGCACCGCCTATTGAAACTGCCTCAACGCCCTTAAAAAAGCATTCTTTGGTAACTTCAACAAGTTTTAACTTTTCGGCTGAACACTTTCCAACGGGGAAAGTCCTTGCTGCGTCTGCGTGATAACCATTTAAGACGCAACCTGTATCAATGCTAACGATTTGACCTTCTTCCAAAACTCTGTCAGAGGGGAAACCGTGTACAACTTCTTCGTCAATAGAAGTGCAAATTGTACCGGGAAAACCATAATAACCTAAAAAGTTTGGTTTAGCCCCACGTGATGCGATGTAATCAAAACAAAACTTATCGATTTCTTTTGTAGTAACACCTACACGAATTTTTTCTTCGACAAACTTGAACATGTCGCTAATGATTTGACACGATGCTTTGATTTTCTCAATTTCCTGCGGAGTTTTAATGTAAATCATTTAATACCTCAATAATTTCCTGAAAGACGTCTTGAACGGGTTGATCGCCGTTTACGTCCTTTAAAAGCCCTGTGTTTTCGTAAAATTCGATAACAGGCGCTGTTTTTACAGTGTAAACATTAAGTCTATTTTGTACCGTTTCAACAGTGTCGTCGGCACGCTGAATAAGTTCGCCGTCACACTTTGAACAATTCGATACTCCGCCTAAAAAGTCAACGTGATAGGACTCACCACACTTGGCGCAAATGCGTCTGCCGGTAAGTCTTTTCGTGAGTCTGTCTAAAGGGATAACGATGTCAATAACGGCATCGATTTTAGCAAAATTCGCCAAAGCCTCTGCTTGTGCGACATCTCTCGGAAACCCATCAAGGATGAAGCCGTTCACACAATCATCTTGACAGATTCTTCCCTTTACGAGCTCAACCGTGACCTCGTCGGGGACCAGTTGTCCCCTATCGATATAGCCCTTTGCGACTAAACCGATAGGAGTTTGGTCTTTTATGTTTTGTCTGAATATGTCACCAGTAGAAATGTGCGGAATTTGGTACTTTTTGGCAAGCATTGAAGCCTGTGTACCCTTGCCAGCACCTGGCGCACCCAAAAAAACAATGTTCATAATTCTTCTCTTATTATTTCAAGAAGCCCTTGTAATTTTTCATCATGATTTGTGATTCAAGAGCAGTGTTGAATTCTAACGCAACGGATACACAGATGATTAACCCCGTAGCACTAAATACTGAAGATGAAGTTTGTAAAACTGTTCTAAATAGTATTGCAGGAACGAGTGCAATGAATGCTAAAAATACAGCACCGAATAATGTGATTCTGTTTTTAACTTTCTTTAAATATTCTGCAGTTGGCCTACCTGGTCTAATACCTGGGATAAAGCCACCGTTTTGTTGAATGGTTTTTGAAATGTCTTCGGGGTTGAACTGAATGATTGAATAGAAATAGGAGAAACCTAAAATAAGCAAACAAAGAACAACCATGTAAAGCCAAGAATTTGTACCCATCCATTGTTGCCACCACATAATGAATTTACCGTTTGGTGCAATCATTGTACCAATCAATTCTGGGAATGACAAAATTGAGAATGCAAAGATTAAAGGCATAACGCCAGAAGCGTTTACTTTGATAGGAATAATGGTTGATTGACCACCATACATCTTTCTACCTTTAACTACTTTTGCATATTGAACAGGTATCTTTCTTTCTGCAAGTTCAACAAATACAATCAAGCCAAATACTACAACAATTACAGCAATAAAGCCGATCAATTGCCATAAAGCAGTTAAGTTACCGCCAACTACGCTTGTAATCATTGAAATGGTTTGTGTACCAACAGTTGTTAAAATACCAACGAAGATGAGAATTGAAATACCATTTGATACGCCATTTTCAGTAATTCTTTCACCGAGCCATACTGTAACTAAAGCACCGGATGAATAGAAGATAACCAAAATAATGTAGCAAAGCCATTTTTGATTGCCTAAAAGTTCTAACATTGGTGTAGCGCCATTGCTTGTTGTAATTGCTGAATCACCGTAAGCGATAAGAATACCAACAGATTGCAAAATTGCTAAAACCAACGCACTAATACGTGTTAAGTTGGCAATTTTCTTTTGACCTTCTTCGCCTTGTTTTGTAAGTCTTTCCAAAGCGGGTATTGCAACTGTTAAAAGTTGAATAATAATCGAAGCATTAATGTACGGACCGATACCCATAGCAAACCAGGTACCTTGTGCTAAAGCACCACCGGACATCATTGACATGATATTAAGGTATGATACATTTGATAAGTCTGTTTCGCTGATTAAGAAACCACCGATGCCAGGAACAGGAATGTAACAACCTAACCTATAAATTAAAACGAAAAGTAATGTAATTAAAATTTTCGATCTAATTTCTTTAACTTTAAATGCATTTTTTAATGTTTCAAACATATTTTTTACCCCGCTAAAAGCAAACTACTTGACCACTTCGCAAGTGCCGCCGGCCTTTTCGATTGCTTCTTTTGCGGAGGCAGAAAATGCTGCCGCCTTAACGGTGAGGGCAACTTCTAATGAGCCACCGCCCAAAACCTTTAAGCCTGCCGACTTTTTAACCTCTTTAACGAGGCCTTCTTCAAATAAAACTTCGTAATCTACAACAGAGCCTGCTTCGAAAGCGTTGAGAGTGTCAACGTTAACAACAGCGTAAACTCTTTTGAAACGATTGTTGAAGCCACGCTTTGGTGAACGTCTAATTAAAGGCATTTGACCGCCTTCAAAACCGGGACGAACACCACCGCCACTTCTTGCCCATTGACCTTTGTGGCCTCTGGTTGAAGTTTTGCCCATACCTGAGCCAATACCTCTACCTACTCTTTTAACGCTTTGTCTTGCGCCTTCAGCAGGATGTAAATTTTCTAATCTCATAAAGCCACCTCTTAAACGTTTTCTACCTTAACAAGGTGCTTAACTTTGAAAAGCTTACCCTGAATGGCTGCGTTGTTTTCAAAAACCTTTGATTGGCCAATCTTTTTGAGTCCTAATGATTCAATAGTAGCCTTTTGGTCTTTTAAACAACCGATAGTGCTTTTAATAAGGGTTACTTTAATTCTGTTTTCAGCCATCTTTAAAGTCCTCCTTAACCGAGAATCTCTTCTACGGTCTTACCACGAAGCGCAGCAATTTGTTCTGCTGTACGAAGTTGTGATAAACCTGTAACAACTGCCTTAACCATGTTAATTGGGTTGTTAGTACCGTGAGATTTCGTTCTAATATTTTTAATACCGCATGCTTCCATGACCGCACGGACAGGACCGCCTGCGATAACGCCTGTACCTTCTTCAGCAGGTAACATAACGACTGAACCACGACCGAATTTACCAACTAAAGCGTGTGGAATTGTTGTACCGTCTAAACTAACAGTAATCATATTCTTTTTAGCTTGAGTTGTAGCCTTTTCGATTGCTTCCGGAACTTCGTTAGCCTTACCCATGCCGTAACCAACTTTGCCGTTTTCATCGCCAACAACTACGAGGGCTGCGAAACGCATTTTCTTACCGCCTTTAACAACCTTTGTAACACGGTTAACGGCGATGAGTTTTTTATTAAGACCGTCTCTTTCTTCAGGTCTTCTTTGTGGTCTACCATTTTCTCTTGCCATTTCAAAGTCCTCCTTTAGAATTTAAGTCCGCCTTCTCTGGCGCCGTCAGCAAGGCTTGCTACCCTACCGGTGTAAAGGTAACCGCCACGGTCAAAAACAACGTCGCTGATACCTTTAGCTGTTGCTTTTTCAGCAAGTTTTTGACCAACAATCTTAGCTTGTTCGGTCTTTGTCTTACCTTCTAAAAGTTTTGCAACTTCTTTTTCTACCGAAGAGCAAGCAACTAATGTATGACCTAAAACGTCGTCGATGATTTGTGCATAAATGTGATTAAGACTTCTATAAACGCAGAGTCTTGGTGCTTCGCTTGTACCGCTAATTTTCTTTCTAACTCTTGCGTGTCTTTTTAACCTATCTTTATTCTTATCGATTTTCGTAATCATAGTTTTACTCCTTATTTACCGGCTGTCTTGCCTTCCTTACGAACGATTACTTCGTCTTTATAACGAATACCGTAGCCGTGGTAAGGTTCAGGTTTTCTGTATGACCTTAAGGTTGCAGCAACTTGACCAACGTCAACTTTGTTGATACCGCTTACAGTGATTTCTGTAGCAGATGGACAAGCAAGTTTAACGCCTTCCAAAGGAAGATATTCAACAGGGTGTGAAAAACCAATGTTTAAGATAAGTTTTTCGCCTTGCATGTTAACCTTCCAACCAACACCGTTAACAATCAATGTCTTTGTATAACCTTCAGTAACACCAACAACCATGTTGTGAAGAAGTGCCCTGTAAAGGCCGTGTTTAGCACGAATAGGACCTACATCGCTATTTCTTGTAAATACAACGGTATTACCTTCTACGTTAGGTGTAATAGCTGGGTCATAATCTTGCGTTAAAGTACCTTTAGGACCTTTAACTGTCATTACGTTATTTGAAAAATCAACTGTAACGCCAGCGGGGATAACCACTGGTTCTCTACCGATTCTTGACATAAACCCGACCTCCTTACCAAACGTAAGCGAGAATCTCGCCACCGTGATGTAATTTTCTTGCTTCCCTATCGGTCATAACGCCCTTTGGGGTAGATACGATTGCAATACCCATACCGTTTAAAACTCTTGGTAATTCATCGTAACCAGCATAGATTCTTAAACCGGGTTTAGATATTCTCTTTAAACCGGTAATTACTTTTTCGCCTTTTGCGCCGTATTTGAGAGTAATAACGATTTTGCTGTCTAAACCTTCGCCCTTAACTTCGTAACCACCAATATAACCTTCATCTAAAAGGATTTGTGCGATTGCTTTTTTGGTGTTTGATACGGGGATTTCAACAACTTCACGTTTGACAACTAACGCATTTCTTATTCTTGTAAGCATATCTGCAATAGGATCTGTCATTGTTATTACCTCCTTACCAGCTTGCTTTCTTTACGCCGGGAATTTGTCCCTTGTAAGCCAAGTTTCTAAAGCAAATACGGCAGATACCGTATTTACGGATAACAGCATGTGGACGACCACAGATACTGCATCTTGTGTACGCTCTTGTAGAATACTTTGGCGTTCTTTGTTGCTTATTTATCATTGCTTTCTTTGCCATAGTTATCTCTCCTTATTACGCCTTGAAGGGCATACCGAGTGCTTTTAAAAGCTCTCTTGCTTCTTCGTCGGTTTTAGCAGTTGTTACAAAGCAAATATCAAAGCCCCTAATCTTTTCGATTTGATCGTATTGGATTTCAGGGAAGATAAGTTGTTCTTTTACGCCCATAGCGTAGTTGCCTCTGCCGTCGAATGATTTGGTTGGAACGCCTTTAAAGTCCCTAACCCTTGGTAATGCAACTGATACGAGTTTATCGAAAAAGTCGTACATTCTGTCGCCACGAAGGGTAACTTTTAAACCAACGTTCATACCAACCCTTACCTTGAAGTTTGCAACTGATTTCTTAGCGGTTGTTAAAACTGCTTTTTGACCAGAAATTTGTGCAAGTTCTTGTTGTACTAATTGGATACTCTTGGCATTATCTTTAATGTCACCTAAACCACCATTGATGGTAATTTTTACAAGTTTAGGTACTTGATTAACGTTTTTGTAGTTAAAATGCTTTATAAGATAAGGTACGACTTCTTGTTCGTAACGTTGTCTTACTCGGCTGACGTACTTTGAATCGGTTGCAGTTTCTTTAGCAACCTGAGTCTTGTTACTTGCCATTATTTTATCTCCTTATTTGGCTTATTATTTTTTAGCAGCCTTTTTAGCAGGCTTTGCGGCTTTTGAAGCCTTTGTTGATTTTGCCTCTTGTTTAGCATCTAATGAAGCACCACATTTAGCGCATACTCTTACTTTTTTGCCGTCTACGATTGAGTGGTGTACCCTTGTACCTTTACCACATTCTGGGCAAACAACTAATACGTTTGATGCATCGATTGGACCAACTTGGTCAACAATACCACTTGTTTCCTTAGCGGAACGTGCTTTTTGATGCTTTTTTTGAATATTGATACCGTCAACGGTAATTCTGTTTTCCTTGGGGAAAGCGGTAAGGACTTTACCAGTCTTGCCAGCGTCCTTGCCGGTTAAAACATATACTGTATCGTTCTTTTTAACTTTCATTTTTATCTCTCCTTACAGAACTTCTGGTGCGAGGGAAATAATTCTCATATAATCTTTTTCCCTTAATTCTCTTGCAACAGGCCCAAAGATACGGGTGCCTCTTGGTTGTTTTTGAGCGTCGATGATAACTGCTGCGTTGTCGTCAAATCTAATGTGTGTACCATCTGCCCTTCTTAAACCGCTTGTTGTTCTTACGATAACGGCTTTAACAACATCACCCTTCTTTACAGCACCGCCTGGAGTTGCTGTTTTAACACTTGCAACGATAACGTCGCCAATGTTACCCCATTTGCGGTAAGAGCCACCGAGAACTTTAATGCACATTAACTCTTTTGCACCTGAGTTATCTGCTGCTTTTAATCTTGTCTGTGCTTGAATCATAGTAGCCCTCCTATTACTTAGCCTTTTCTATAATATCGGCAACTCTCCAATTCTTGTCCTTACTTAATTTTCTGGTTTCAACAATTCTTACTTTGTCGCCAATACCGCACTCATTGTTTTCGTCGTGCGCTTTAAACTTTTTAGTGGTTGTAATTGTCTTTTTGTAGAGAGGATGTTTTGTCTTCTCTTCAACTACAACTACTACGGTCTTATCCATCTTGTCGGAAGAAACGATTCCTACTCTTTCTTTACGTAAATTTCTCATCATTATCCTCCTTAAGCCTTCTTAATTTCTCTTTCTCTGATGACCGTTTTAACCCTAGCGATATCCTTTTTAACAGTGTTTAACACATTAGGATTTTCAAGTTGTCCGGTTGCATGACGGAAACGAAGGTTAAAAAGTTCGTCTTTGAGTTCTGCCAACTTAGTGGTGAGCTCGTCATCAGTCATTTCATGAATCTGTTTCGCTTTCATTAGCCTTCACTCCCTTCTACGATATTTTCTTTCTTAATGATTTTGCATTTGCATGGAAGTTTATGACTTGCAAGTCTTAATGCTTCCCTTGCGTCAGCTTCTGGAACACCGGCGATTTCAAACATTACTCTGCCGGGTTTAACAACAGCTACCCAATATTCAACAGCGCCTTTACCGCTACCCATACGGGTTTCAGCAGGTTTTTTGGTTACAGGTTTGTGTGGGAAAATGTCGATCCAAACCTGACCACCACGCTTTGTAAATCTTGTCATAGCAACACGGGCAGCTTCGATTTGGTTGGATGTGATCCAACTTGGACTGTCTGCAACAAGACCGAATTCGCCGTAAGCAATTTTGTTGCCTTTTGTGCATTTGCCGGTCATTCTGCCACGATGTTGTTTTCTTCTTTTAACTCTCTTAGGCATTAACATATTAAGCTTCGCCTCCTTCTTTTTTCATTCCGCCGAGGACTTCGCCTTTATATATCCAAACCTTAACGCCGATTGCGCCGAAAGTAGTTCTTGCTACTGCGAAACCGTAGTCAATGTCTGCACGAAGTGTTTGAAGTGGAATGGAGCCTTCATGATAGTGTTCTGATCTTGCGATTTCAGCACCATCAAGACGACCGCTAACCATTGCTTTAACACCCTTTGCGCCCAATCTCGTTGCACGTGAGATTGCTTGTTTCATACATCTTCTAAATGAAGCACGTTTTTCAAGTTGAGCAGCGATGGATTCGGCAACAAGTTGAGCGTCGCAGTCAGGTTTTTTAACTTCGATAATATTGATACCGATTTGTTTACCTGGTGCAATTTTGCTTAAATCTTTCTTAATAACTTCGATTTCTGAACCTTGCTTACCGATAAGCACGCCTGGACGCGCGGTGTGAATGGTAACAGCGATTCTGTTTGCAGCCCTTTCAATAGTGATTCTTGAAATAGCGGCTGTGTAATATTTTTCTTTTACAAACTTTCTAATTTCGTAATCTTCTTTGAGAAAAAGAGAAAAGTTTTTCTTGTCAGCGTACCACTGTGTATCCCAGCCTTTAATAACGCCAACTCTTATACCGTGTGGATTAACTTTTTGTCCCATAGATTCCTCCTGATTACGCCTGAGCGTCTAAAACCACTGTAATGTGGCTGGTGCGCTTTAAGATTCTGAAACCACGGCCGTGTGCCATTGGTTGCATCCTCTTAAGGGTTGGACCCATGTCAGCGTAACATTCTGCAACATATAAGTCCTGTGGATTCATAGAATTATTGTGTTCTGCGTTAGCACTTGCAGATAAGATAACTTTCTTAATAGGTTCTGCACCTGCTTTTCTGCAGTTTTCCAAAATAGCGATTGCTTCGTTTACTTTCTTACCTCTTACAAGGTCAAGTACTACCCTTACCTTGTATGGGGAAATGCGAACGTATTTTGCGCAAGCCCTTGGTCTTCTATCTTTATTTTCTGCGATTCTTGCAGCCTTTAATTTCATATTTTTTGCCATAGTTATCTACTCCTTACTTCGCACCGGTTGTCTTTGCGCCAGCGTGTCCCTTGAAGGTTCTTGTTGGTGCGAATTCACCAAGTTTGCAACCTACCATATCTTCTGTGATATATACGGGAACGTGTTTTCTACCGTCATAAACAGCGATAGTATGACCAACCATTTGTGGGAATATGGTGGAAGATCTTGACCAAGTCTTTAATACGGTCTTTTTGTTTTCTGCGTTTAAAGCCTCGATTCTTGCAAGTAATTTTGGTTGAACGAAAGGCCCTTTCTTTACACTTCTACTCATATTAGATCTCCTTAATTGACACGTTTAAGAATAAACTTGTCAGTCTTATTCTTTTTCTTTCTGGTCTTGTAACCAAGTGCTGGCTTACCCCAAGGTGTTTGTGGACCTGGACGGCCGATTGGGGACTTACCTTCACCACCACCGTGTGGGTGATCGCATGGGTTCATAACTGAACCACGTACGGTAGGACGAATACCCATATGACGAACCTTACCTGCTTTACCAATGCGGATGATTTCGTGGTCTAAATTACCAACTTGACCGATTGTTGCTTTGCAGTTTAATGGAACGTATCTCATTTCGCCACTTGGCATTTTGATGGTAGCATATTTTTCGTCTTTAGCCATAAGTTGAGCAGCCATACCAGCAGCACGTGCAAATTGACCACCTTTACCTGGTTGAAGTTCAATGTTGTGTACCATTGTACCTACGGGGATTGACGCAAGTCTTAAGCAGTTACCAACCTTGATGTCGGCATTGTCGCCACTTAAAAGTTTATCGCCAACGTTTAAGCCGTAAGGTGCGAGAATGTATCTCTTTTCGCCATCGACATAGTGTAAAAGTGCGATGTTTGCGCTTCTGTTTGGATCGTATTCAATTGATTTAACAACTGCTTCGATACCGTCTTTATTTCTCTTGAAGTCGATGATACGATATTTTCTTTTATTTCCACCGCCGTGATGACGAACGGTAATTTTGCCTTGAGCGTTTCTACCGCCAGTATGACGTTGATCTTCAAGTAAAGACCTTTCTGGCTTGGTTGTCGTAATTTCTTCAAATGTGCTTACTGACATGAAACGACGTGCAGGCGTTGTAGGTTTATATCTTTTAATACCCATAGTTCAATTCCTCCGCATTACGTGAGTGACTTGAAGAACTCAATGTCCTTGCTCTCGTCTGTTAATTTAACCATTGCCTTTTTGTAAGCTGGTGTAAAGCCTTGGTTTCTGCCCATTCTTTTTAACTTACCACGGCAATTTGCAGTGTTTACCTTGTCAACTTTTACGCCGAAGAGTTCTTCAACAGCAAGTTTGATTTGTGTCTTGTTTGCCCTTTTATCTACGAC
The DNA here is from genome assembly GCA_944363645.1 of uncultured Clostridia bacterium. Lineage (GTDB taxonomy): Bacteria > Bacillota > Clostridia > Christensenellales > Borkfalkiaceae > UBA4636. Next base: position 55,457 of record CALVUR010000004.1, read on the forward strand.
GAAAGTGTATCTCTTGTTCTCAATAGCACCATAGGTTTTTTCTGTGAGAACTGGTCTAATAATGATATCTCTTGCTTCCATTATTCTCCGTAAACCTCCTGTAATTTTTCAACAGAGCCCTTTGCGAGAACGATTACGTTGTTTTTAACGATGTCATAGGTGTTGAGTTGTTCAACAGGAAGGGTTTGAAGATTTTTAAGGTTTCTTGCTGCCCTAATTACCTTGTCGTCATCATTGCACATTACGATAAGAACCTTTTTGTCGAACTTGAATGCATTTAAGAATGCAACCATTTCTTTTGTCTTACCTTCATTTACTGTAACTTCGTCGATTACGTAAAACTCGTTATCTGCAAGTTTTCTTGAAAGTGCTGAGAACATAGCGATTCTCTTAGCACAGATGTTCATTTTCTTTCTAAAATCTCTTGACTTTGGCGCAAATACAACACCACCTTTGATCCATTGAGGTGCCCTTGTAGAACCTTGACGGGCATTACCTGTACCTTTTTGACGGTAAGGCTTTTTACCACCACCACGAACTTCGGTTCTTGTCAAAGAACTTTTTGTGCCTTGTCTTTCATTTGCTAATCTTGTTACAACTGCTTGGTGGATAAGCGGTTCATTGTATTCAACAGAAAAAAGGTTTTCATCAAGTTCAACAACGCCTTTTTCCTGAGCATTCATATTATATAATTTTACGCTTGGCATTATCTGAACCCTCCTTATGCTTTAACACTGTTTTTAACAGAAACGATTCCGCCCTTTGGACCTGGAACTGCGCCACGTACCAAAATAGCATTTCTTTGTGCGTCAACCTTAACAACTTCAAGGTTTTGAATTGTTACTTGTTCAACACCGTATTGACCTGCTAAGTGTTTGTTCTTAAATACTCTTGATGGATCGCTTATTGAACCCATTGAACCAACTTCCCTATGAACAGGACCAACACCGTGTGTTTCTTTCAATCTGTGTTGATTCCATCTCTTGATTACGCCGGTAAAACCATGACCTTTGGTGATACCAACAACATCAACTCTGTCGCCAACTGCGAATGTTTCGCACGTTACAACTTTGCCTACTTCGTAAGTTTCAGCGTTGTCAAGACGGAATTCTCTTAAATATTTGTGTGGTTCAACACCAGCTTTCTTGAATTGACCGAGATTGGGTTTATTAAGTTCTTTTTCAGAAACTTTGTTAAAACCTAATTTAACTGCGGAATAACCATCACGGTCTGCCGTCTTAACTTGTACAACCGGGCATGGACCTGCCTCGATTACGGTAACGGGGATTACTTTTCCGTCTGGGGAAAAGATCTGCGTCATACCTAACTTTCTGCCAATGATTGCTTTATTCATCGATAAAGTTCACCTCCGTATATTTTAAAAAAACAAATTACAACTTAATTTTTACATCAACGCCTGCTGGAAGATGAATGCTGTCCAAAATCTTTGCATTTGTTGAGTAGATGTCGATTAAACGTTTATGAGTTCTTAACTCAAATTGTTCACGGCTATCTTTATCTTTGTGTGGTGAGCGCAAAATTGTAATGATTTCTTTTTCGGTTGGAAGTGGAATAGGACCACTGATTTTTGCGCCAGCCTTTTTCATTGTTTCTACAATGCGTGCGGTTGCTTGATCTACCATGTTGTGATCATAAGCGGATAATTTGATTCTAATTTTTTGTCCTGCCATTTTTGATTCCTCCAAGTTTTATACTAACTTTTAAGTTGTGCGGTTTAAGGACTTATTTTTTTTACCGCTAAAATTCCGTATTTTTGCTGTGTTTTTGTTGGAATTTCATTTTTAACAACTTTGCCGTGTGTATCGAACCGTTAGGCATTAAAAAATCATCTGCGCTGTGTTTTTGCAGATGACCTTAAAATCCCTTGGGCCCGGTTAGTCGCAGGGGTAAATCCCCCACATTTGTCAGTAAAAATTATCTTCCCAGCAGTTTAAGATTTAAACTTACTTACTGGGTTTGAAGTAACTTTTTACCTCAACCCTATTACACAGCGTAACAATAATACAACATCGCAAAATTATTGTCAAACATTTTTCCGCCCTTTTTTAAAAAATTTTATAAAAAATGAAAAAATGTATAAACTGCCCCCAATTTAGCCCATTTTTTACGCCTTTTGCCACTTTTTCGACATCAACTAAGGCAGTTTTACGCCGTTTTCTTCCCTTATTATATAATTATAATAGAATTCGCTTTTTCGCTGTTTTTTGTCTTATCTATGCCCTTACCATTCCATTTTGGCTGAAAAACGGAATTTTTGCGACATAGTCAAAAATGAATTGTAAGAGAATTTTAACTTTTTTTACGCCTTTTTATATACCCCTTTTTTTGCCCAAAATATGAAAAAAACAAGGGTTTAGCCCCTTGCTTTTACCATATCTAAAAAGTATTTGTGAACGCTTAAATCATTGGTAAGTTCTGGGTGGAAAGATGTTGCCAAAATGTTGTTTTGTCTTACGGCAACGATATTGCCATCTACCTTTGACAACACTTCAACTCCCTTACCAACGCTTTCAAAATAAGGTGCGCGGATAAAGGTCATAGGCACTTTGCCAACACCTTTAAAGTCAGCGTCAATTTTGAATGAAGCAAGTTGTCTGCCGTAAGCGTTGCGCTTTACAACGGCATTTAAAACGCCAAGGTGAACGGTGTCGTCATCCAAAAGTTTACCGGCAAGCAAAATCATGCCGGCGCATGTGCCAAACGCTGGAAGTCCGTTTTCAATCTTTTCTTTTAAAGGCAAAAGTAAACCTTCTTCACGCAAAAGTTTGCCTTGAGCAGTAGATTCACCGCCCGGCAAAACAATACCATCTAAATCGTCGGTCAAGTGGGCTAAAGTCCTAATTTCTTTAACTTCTGCACCCAAACTTACGAGCATTTTTTCATGTTCTAAAAAAGCACCTTGTAGACAAAGAACGCCTATTTTCAAATTACTTACCCCTTTCAGCCATTAAAAGGCTAATTTCTTGTTCATTTATACCAACCATGGCTTCGCCAAGGTCTTCTGAAATTTCTGCCAAAATCTTTGGATCGTTATAGTGTGTAACGGCCTTAACGATTGCACGGGCGCGTTTTTCAGGATCGTCCGATTTAAAGATACCACTGCCAACGAAAACGCCTTCTGCGCCGAGTTGCATCATAAGTGCGGCATCTGCTGGTGTTGCAACGCCACCTGCTGCAAAGTTTACAACGGGTAGTTTGCCGTTTTCGTGTACATACTTAACCAAATCGTAAGGAACACGCAAATTTTTTGCTTCTTCGTAAAGTTCATCTTCACTCATAGAAGTGATTTTACGAATTTGGCTCATCATAAGACGCATATGTTTTACCGCTTGAACGACGTCGCCTGTACCAGGTTCACCTTTGGTCCTTATCATAGATGCGCCTTCAGCAATTCTTCTAAAGGCTTCACCCAAATCCCTTGCACCGCAAACAAATGGTACATCAAACTTTGTTTTGTCAATATGGTAAACGTCGTCTGCTGGTGATAAAACTTCGCTTTCGTCAATATAGTCGATATCAATCGCTTGTAAAATTTGCGCTTCTGCAATATGACCGATACGACATTTTGCCATTACGGGAATGGTAACTGCTTGTTGAATGCCTTTTATCATCTTTGGATCTGACATCCTTGAAACACCACCAGCGGCACGGATATCTGCTGGAATGCGTTCAAGTGCCATAACTGCACAAGCACCTGCCCTTTCAGCGATTTTTGCTTGTTCTGGTGTGGTAACGTCCATAATGACGCCACCTTTAAGCATTTGTGCTAAATTTCTGTTTATTTCTTCACGAGCCATAAAAATACCTCTATAAATTTTACGTAAGTAATATATAATCGTTTATAAGCGTGTATGATTGTAACATTATTATTATATTAAGTCAAGAATTTTGGAGTGCTTTAAAAGTAATTTTTAACGCCAAAAACGGGGCAAAAAGTGGCGATAACGGGCTTATAGGCAGACTTTTTGTCATTTTTAACTATTTTTATAAAAAATTGACTATTAAATAAAAGAGTTTTATATTTTACTTTTCTATAATTTTTTCGCCCATTTTTAAACCACAATTTAGCACTTTTTATTTTGATATTTAAATTAGATTATCCGCAAGCAATTTAACGGTTTTTACCTATAAATATAGCCACATCTTCATTTATTAAAGTTGGGGTATGTATTGAGTTTTTTAATATATTTAATTACGATTAAACTGTTTAAACCGCCACAAAAAGCACAAAAACAGCCCCTGTTTTTTACAAAAAAATGGTCAATAATCGACCTATAGAGCCACTTTTTATAAATTTGACATATTTTTACAAAATTATAAAAGACTTTTTAAAACCGCCACTTTATCGTAAAAAGTGGTAAAGTATATAAAAAACCGCATACATACCCCTTTTACACACTAATTTCATCTTAAAATAGGCGTTTTATATTCGTTTTATATTTAATTTATTTATCGTGTCAAAAGGTTTAAAAAGGCAAACAAAAAGGGCGTTGCAAAATTTCTTTTGCAACGCCTTATTTTGTTGAAATCTATTAAAAAACACTTAATAACGGGCTTATAGCCCTATTTTTTTTATTATTAAGCGATTTTTAATTCTTCTTCATCGCAAACTTCATCGCCGATTTGAATATATCTTATTACTTCATGAGTGCTATATTTATCGGCGCAGTTTTGCATGTATGAATAGACTTCATTACGAAGTTTTTCTTGTGCATCTTTTCTGTTTAAAGTCATATCTGGGTAGATTGGGTCGCTGACGTATACGGTTATTTTTGCTTTTCTAAACAACTTGCCTATCCCCTTTGGTTTTTCAAAGGCGGTAAAAAAGGCAACGACCGGTGCGCCATCTTTAATGGGGTATCTAAAAGAAGTTTCAGCAAAAGGTCTTACGCCGATATAATATGGCCAGATATGGGCTTCGGGGTAAATTGCGATATTTTCGCCACGGTTATGGCAATATTCGATATCCTTTAAAAACTTTTGCATTCCGCCATAAGTTGTGGGGATGGGAATAACGCCGAGCATTTTAACAATGTTACGCAAGCCCTTAATTGAAACGGCATCGGGGTTGGCGATAATTTTTGTGCGGTGCGGAAAGGAAAGTAGGTTTGGTGTAAACGCATCGTATACACCGGTGTGATTACCGTATAGATAAACGCCTTTAAGCCCTTTAAGTGCCTTGCGGTTTTTGATTTTTATGCCGTAATAAAAACGCTCTATAATAAAGATTATAGGCATGGCGATACCACGCAAGATATATGTCCCTATTTTATAAAAGAAGTTTTTAGGCACAAAGTTGTAATTTGAGTCGATTTTTTGCTGTTTGATTTTTGTGCCTGCAAAGTCGTCCTTTAAAGGGTCTTTGTAATAAATTGTCTTTTTAGGAAATTTGTTTCTTTTCATTGGCAACTTCAACCATCATTTCTTCCATTTTTTTCATACATAATTCCTGATTAAACGCAGTTGAAGAATTTAGATATTTTTCTTCGCACTTACGCTTTTCTTCGGGGTGGTCGATCCAATAATCGATTACCCTTGCCAAGTCTTCAGGATCACGATTTTTGAAAATACAACGCTCGTCTACCACATAATTGCTTGTTGCAGATTTTTTTGATGAAGAGCAGATTGTAAGTTTACCACAAGCAATGGCTTCGATACAAGAAATACCTTCAAGTTCGATTTCCGCCGGGTGGACATATATGTCGCACATATTTAAAACATCGATAATCTCTTCACGAGTGTAAAGTTTAAACACTGGCGGAATTGGCAACTTTTTGGCAAGTTTTTTGTAATATTTTTCCTTTACACCCTGACCGCCCAAAACAAGTTGGATGCTGTCTTTATATTTAGAGTGCATTATCGCCTTAATCAAAGTATCTTGCGATTTTTCACGAGCATACCTGCCCGTCGACAAAATTACAATTTTATCTTGCCATTCTGGTGGCTTTTTGCTGGGGCGTTTTTTAACATAATCATTTACGCCGTTAGAAATGACATAGCCTTTAGTTTTTTCGTGAATGTTTTCTTCAAAAATATTTCTAATAAATACCGTTGGGAAGTGTATGCCGTCCACGTGTGAGAAAAAATGTTTCCAGTTATACACATAGAAAAAGTGGTTTAACGGTGTGCACCACTGAAGTTTTAAATAACTTGTAACGTTTTCAGCCTGCGCATGAAAGCCAGCGGTAACAGGTATACCCATTTCTTCCGCAACGGAAAGTGTAACACGTCCAAGCATGAATGGCGTCATAATGTGCACGATATCTACGCCCGTTAAAGCCTCGACAACGATATCACGCTGGGGTTTAGCGATAGTTACGCCAACCTTTGAAACATAGTTATTTAAAAATTTACCAAAATCATAATTTGGTACTACATAATAATCTTTTACGCCTTGTTTGTCTTTATCGCAACACAAAACTCTTACAGTGTGCCCGTTGGCACGCAAATAGTTTATAAGATTTGTTGCGGCAATAGTTGTGCCGTTGGTTTCAGCACCCAAAACGTCGCATGCAACCAAAACAATCATATTAAACCTCAATAAGTAATTTTGTAAAACTTTTTGACAACTAACTATACTTTGTCATTTATCGTTTGTTATTATATCAAAGAAAACTCAACTTTTCTTCAACTTTTATGAATTTAAATATTTTTTGTAAAATTTCACATTCTTAACAAAATAACCACAAATGCAAAACTTTAACTAAATATTATACCTGCTAAATTTAATTATCGTTTGTCTAATTTATGGGATAAACTACATTATTTTTGAGAAAAAGTGGCGATAATGGGCTTATAGACGGACTTTTTTAATTATCTTTACACTTTTTGTAAATTTGTTTACTTTATTTTTGCACTTAAATTTATTTTACGCAAAAGACCTAAAAAGTATTATTTTTGCAAACAAAAAAGCGAGTTATAAAAACTCGCTTACGATAATTTATTTTAAAAAATATGCCGATAACGGGCTTATAGGCGGACTTTTATAAAAATCAGTCGTCAATCATAAGTTTATAAAGTTCGCTTTTTGCCATGCCACGTTCTTTAGCGACTTTTTTAATCGCATCCATTTTAGAAAGTCCGTCATTTTGGTAAAGTTTGACATGTTCTTTAACGGTTAAGCCTTCAAAACTTTCCTTTTGATAGTTGCCGTCAACCAAAATAACAAACTCACCACGCAAATCAATTTGGGGTGTTTCGCCCAAAATAAACTGACAACGTGTTTCGAAAACCTTTGTAATTTCCTTTACAAGCACAGCCTTTCTTGCACCTAAACCTTCATACAAAACGCCCAAAGTCTTTTCAATATCGTGTGGGGCGCAATAAAAAATTAAGGTTGCAGGAATTTGTGAATAGGTATCTAAAAGTTTAATTGCCTCTGCCTTTTTTTCTGGTAAAAAACCGATAAAGGTAAAGTTTTGACTGTTAAGCCCTGACAAAATAAGGGCTGGAAGTAGTGCGTTTGCACCCGGCACAACGGTAAATTCGCAATTATTTTGCAAAAGTTGTTTAACCAAAACTCCGCCCGGATCTGACAATACGGGCGTACCAGCATCGCTTATGACGGCGACAGACTTGCCGTCTAAAAGTAAATCGATTATCTTTTGAGAAGATGAAACTTCGTTAAACTTTTGATAAGATATAAGCGGTTTTTTAATTTCGTACTTGTTTAAAAGCGGTAAAGAATGCCTTGTGTCTTCGCAAGCGATGACATCAACCGACTTTAAAACTTCGATTGCACGAAAAGATATATCTAATAAATTACCTATTGGTGTTGAAACAAAATATAGCATATTTACACCTAAAAAACGTTGATAACGGGCTTATAGCCCCACTTTTTAAAAATTTTGCCGTATAAATTTATGGCTTAAAAGGCGCAAAAAAACCTTTTAAGCCGTAAAATAAATTATTAAACTTTTTTATTATATTCCTGCATAAGTTGGTCATCGGTTGCGCCGTTTAAATAGTCAACAACCAAGTTTTTTGCACGCAACAAAGCACCGTTTAGCGCATCAAATTGCGACTTTGGAACTTGTGAAAGCACATAGTCAACAAGCGGAATACTGTCATCTTGCGGTTTAGTGCCTACCCTTACACGCTTATACTCATTTGTGCCGATACACAAAGTAATGTTGCGCATGCCGTTGTGCGTGCCGGGTGAGCCGTGTGGGCGGTAACGAATTTGACCGATATCGATATCGATGTCGTCATAAATAACCATCATATCGGTTGATGGGACGTTGTAATAAGATAAAACCTTGCTTACGCATTCCCCACTCAAATTCATATAGGTAATGGGTTTTACGACTAAAAATTTTTCACCAGCAACCATGCCTTCCGCCAAATAGCAACGCAGATTTTTTTTGAGTTTAAAATCAAGGTTATACTGCGAAGCCAAATTATCAACGGCAAGAAAGCCCATGTTGTGATATGTGTTTTGGTATTTTAATTCGGGGTTACCCAAACCTACGATAACTTTCATTTTAATTAACGCCTAACGCCCTATTAAATGTAATCTTTATAAATGTCAGCCATTTGCATATCGGTGTAAACAAACTTAATAGCCTTTGCTAAAAGTGGTGCAACCGATAAAATTTCGATCTTGTCGATCTTCTTTTCTTTTGGAAGTTCGATTGTATCTAAAATAACGAGTTTTTCAATGTAAGAATTTTGAATTCTTTCAATAGCAGGACCGCTTAAAACGGCGTGAGTACAGCATGCAAAAATGTGTTTTACACCGGCTTTATGCAATGCTTCTGCGCCAAAGCAAAGTGTACCAGCGGTATCGACCATGTCGTCAACGAGTAAGCAAGTTTTGCCCTTTACGTCGCCAATGATGTTTAAAATTTCAACTTGGTTAGCCTTTGGACGGCGTTTATCGATGATAGCCATTGGCACATTTAACCTTGTTGCAACGTTTCTTGCCCTACCAACACTGCCGATATCGGGTGAAACAACGACAAAGTTGTCGTCAGCGTACTTTTCAAAGTAGTGGCACAAAATGGGGTTGCCAACCAAGTGGTCAACGGGGATATCAAAAAAGCCTTGAATTTGTGGGGCGTGTAAGTCGATTGATAAAAGTCTGTCCGCACCGGCAGAAGTAATGATATCCGCAACGAGTTTTGCTGTGATTGGATCACGTGGTTTAGCCTTTCTATCTTGTCTTGCATAGCCAAAGTAAGGAATAACGGCTGTAATACGGCCAGCGGATGCACGACGTGCAGCGTCAATCATTACAAGAAGTTCCATAAGGTTTTCGTTTACGGGATAAGATGTAGATTGGATGATAAATACGTCCCTGCCACGAATACTGTTGGTGATATGAACGCTTGTTTCGCCATCTGAGAAGTGTCCAACTTCAACATCACACAAAGTCATGCCAAGTTCTTTAGCAATTTTTTCTGCTAATGGTCGGTTGGAATTTCCGCTAAAAAGTACCATATCAGTTTTATGTGTAATCATTTTTACTCCTTACGGCAATATGCCTTTATCTATTTAGTTTATAATAATATAATAAAGTAATTTGACAATTTAGTCAAACCAAGAAGCATTACATTGTTAAAAATTTTTGCAACTTTTAAAATTTCACATAATTTTAGCGTTTTTTGAAAATTTTTATATCAAATTTAAAGATTTTTTGCCCCTTTATCAACATTTTTATTGTCTAAATTTTTTGGTAAATGTTTGTTTTTGCACCTTGTAATTTTTAATAGCCTTGCTAAAAAACTTTAAAAAACAAAAAAGCCACAAAAATGGCTTTTTGTAACAAGCTTAATATAAAATTTACCATTACCCTTGATTTGTAGCACGTTTTAAGCGGAAAAAGTCGGTTAAAATTTGTGAACATCGTTGCTTTAAAATACCGCCTTCATACTCTGTTTGCCAGTTAAGTACGCCAGACGATAAAAGGGAAAATTTGCTTTCGCAAGCACCGCCTTTTGGTTCGTATGCGCCAAAGTAAACCTTTTTTATCCTTGCGTTTATTATTGCGCCAGCGCACATAATACAAGGCTCTAACGTAACATAAAGTTCGCAATCATCTAATCGCCAACTATTTAATTTTTTGCAAGCCTTTTCGATAGCGATAAGTTCGGCGTGGTAAGTTGCAATATTTTTTGATTCACGCAAGTTGTGCGCTTTTGCAATAACCTTGCCGTCCTTTACAATAACCGCCCCGATTGGGACTTCGTCAATCTTTAAGGCTTTTTGCGCTTCCTTTAAAGCAAGCGACATAAAATGTTCTTTCATAACCACCTTATTTATGATATGTTGTGCTGTTTAAAATGGTAAATGCACGGTAAATTTGCTCGGTCAAAATAAGCCTTGCCATAGTGTGTGGAAAGGTCATATCGCTAAAGGAAAGTTTGTCTTTTGAAAGGGCTTTGACCTTGTTTGATATGCCGTACGAACCGCCTATGACAAAGGTGATTTCTTCACCCAAATCAAGACTTTTTTTGATAAACTTTGCAAACTTTTCGCTTGACATTTTTTCGCCTTCGATACAAAGTGAAACAACCTTGCCTTTGAGTTTTTTGATAATCTGCTCGCCTTCTAAGTCCATAATTTTTTCACGCATTGAAGGGCTGTCTATCTGGGAAAAATTTTCTTCTTTTGCTTCGTAAATATTAAGTTGAGCGTACTTTGAAATTCTTTTTGCGTACTCATTTATGCCGTCCAAAAAGTAATTTTCTTTGACCTTTCCTACGGCGACAATATTGATTTTAAACATAAAAAGTGCCCCTATAAGCCCGTTATCGCCACTTTTTTACACAAAAAGATTAGCGACCCAAACGGCAAAACAGATTATAAAACCGGGTAGAATTGCAATTAAATAATCAAGTTTTGTTGACTTTTTTACTTCTATTTTTTCAAACTTAAAATTTTTAAGTGCTAATATAAGCCCTATCGCCGTCATAATAAGCCCAACTATAGTTAAAACAATTTTTACCCAGCCACTAAGCATAAAAGTTGGGCAAAAATAATTAAGCATAATGATTACAAAATTATTTAAAAAATGAAGTATGGTTGTTGGGATGATGCTTCCGCTTGAAAGTGCGATAAGTGCGTAAATTACGCCAATTACAAATTGGTAAATGGTTTGTGCCGGCGACATGTGATAAAGTGAAAATGCAAGTGCAGTAACAAACACCGCTTGTAAACTGCCCAAATTTTTTGCGCCTTTAAGCATTATGCCACGGAACAAGAATTCTTCAACCACCGCTGGAAGGATGGCGATAAACAAAATTGAGCCTGCAACAGAAAGAAAAGATTTTGGCGGTAAAGTGATGATATCGGGCTTATAGCCGAACTTTTCTAAAAACATAACGAAATAATCGTTTACGCCAGAAAGCCCAAAAAACGTGCCAAAGCCAACCAACACAATGACCAAAATATAGATTTTTTTAAACTTTAATTGTGTAACATCACCTATTTGCAAACCTTGCACTTTATAAGTTATTGCCGAGCCTATAAAAAGGGCGAGCGTAATTATAAAAAATGATGCAAAAAAGGCAATCATGTTGTTTTGCGGATCAACACCCGGAAAAACCATAGTGATTATTGACCACAATAACGACATACAAACTATGCCAACCATAGAATATGTAAACGCCCAAACGGGCTTAATTGACATTTCTTCTTCGTTAAAATTATATCTTTTATTCATACTTTATATTAAAAGTTTTGCGCCAAAATATTAAATTTGATAGTTTCCATTTTGCGCATAAATTTGGTCGGTTTCTTCTTTTTGATAACCTTTATTTAAGCATCACAAGAAATTGTTTCAACCTTTTCTTCAGCGGTTTCATTCGCCGTTTGTACAACCTTTTCTTCAGCGTTTTCACTTGCCGACATTGTATCATTTTCAGCGGTTTCGGCAGTAGTTTCATTATCCAAATTTTGTTGTGATTGTGGTAAATTTTCGCCGTCTAAATTATTAGAATTATCACTGTTTTCAACTACGTCTTGGGGTAAACTTAAATTTTCGCCGTCTTTATTAGCCTTTTTTGCTTCTTCTTCCTTTTGCTTTTTAATGCGTTTTTTAAGCGAGATATCTTTAATCATTTGAAGCCATTCGGTTGGGTGTTCATCGCCGGACAAAAGCCTTTTAATGTTTTGCCTATGGGCAATCCAAGTAAGCACAACGATACCCATGATAAAAGCGTTTACGAAAATCAAGTAAGCGATTTTAAATTCCATAACAGGCTCTTTAACCAAGTAATCACGATAGATATTCATACTTGCGATAATTGCTGGCGGAGTTGTGCCTAAAAACGAGCCCATTGAGCCGATGCCCGTAACCAAGATAAATAAAAGTGCAACGATTGCAAAAATTATGCCAAACAAGGGGTTGCAAACCAAAAATACGCCGATGGTTGTAGCGATACCCTTACCCCCTTTAAAGCGGTAATAGCATGGGAAGATATGCCCGAGCACAGCAAAAAAGCCAGCCATATATTTTGCCATTACGGAAACGGGAAGAGTTGAGGCTTCAAACAGACTGTCGCCAAAGGCAAAAGTTGCGATAAGCGTTGGGATTACGCCCTTTAAAATATCTAAAAAAAGCACCAAAACCGCCGCCTTTAAACCGAGTGTACGGCTTACATTCATAGTGCCGGGGTTACCGCTACCGAGTTTGCGGATATCCTTGCCCATAAATTTTGATAAAATTATAGCGTTGTTCATACTGCCTAATAGGTAAGAACCAATAATTATTAAGGCAAACGACCACCATAAATCGATAAAATTCATAAATTATTCCTCATTTTTCTCTCTAAAAATAATGCGAATGGGCGTACCTGAAAAGTCAAAAGCCTTTCTTATAACGTTTTCAATGTAACGCCTATACGAGAAGTGTACAAGTTTTGAATCGTTTACAAAGATGATAAAGGTTGGCGGACAAACGCCGTCTTGAACGCTGTAATAGATTTTTAAACGCCTGCCGTGGAATGAAGGCGGTTCGTTCATCCTTACCGCATCGTTTATCACGTCGTTTAGTGTACCCGTTGTAATACGGCGGTTGGCGTTTTGCAAAGATTCAAGAGCCATCTCTAAAACCTTAGGCACACGCTGACCTGTCTTTGCCGATATAAACACCGATTTATAATAGTCCATGAACGCCAAATCGTTGTTCAACTTCTTTTTAAAGCCTTCAACGGTGAAAGTATCCTTTTCGATTGCGTCCCACTTGTTCATGACGACAACGGACGGCTTGGCTTGTTCATGCACGTAACCGATAATCTTTACATCTTGTTCGGTAAGACCTTGTGTGGAATCGACAACAAGCAAACTTACATCTGCACGGCGCACCGCACCCAAAGCCCTTATTACCGAGTAATATTCGATATCTTCATCGACTGCCTTTTTCTTGCGGATACCGGCGGTGTCGATAATCTTGTATTTTTGACCGTCAAGTTCGAACGGGGTGTCAATGGCGTCCCTTGTCGTGCCGGAAATGTCTGATACGATTGTCCTATCGTAACCTAAAATGGCGTTTACTAAACTTGACTTGCCGGCGTTTGGTTTGCCGACAACGGCAATTTTAACAACATCGCTTTGGTCTTCTTCTTCGATTTTTTCAATGTTGTTGCAAACTTCTTCCATACAATCGCCAAGCCCTTTTGACTGTTCGGCAGAAATACCGATAGGCTCGCCAAGACCGAGTTCGTAAAACTCGAAAAGTTCTTCACGCCTAAAATTGTCAAGTTTGTTTACAACAAGCACAATGGGCTTTTTTGAACGGCGTAATTTGTCAGCAACATCCCTATCTGCGGAAGTAATGCCTTCTTTTGCGCTACACATAAAAATGATGACGTCTGCCGTTTCGATAGCGATTTCCGCTTGCTTTTTAATGTGTTGCCACATCTCGTCTTGACTTTTAAGTTCGATACCGCCCGTGTCAATCATGGTAAAGTTGTAACCAAACCATTCGGCATCACAATAAATTCTGTCCCTTGTAACGCCGGGCTTATCTTCGACAATAGCAACTTTTGTGCGTGTAATTTTATTAAAGAAGGTGGACTTACCAACGTTAGGTCTACCAACTATTGCAACAATGGGTTTCATAAAAATCCCTCCTTATGGGGTTTTAAAATTGTTCTTTTGTGTTCTCTTATGTTCTCTATTTTTAATGCGATTTTTAATGTATCAATGTGTAAATTTTTTAGCCGTTTTTGATTATTCTTTACCGGCTAAGGCGTTGAAAAAGTGGCTACCAGAAGTTTCAACAACCTTGATTTTTTTGCCGATTTTTTGCTGTAATCGTTGAAGTGTCATACCGTCTAAAAAGACATCTTCAGTTTCTTTAAGCATGTTTTTAGGAAGCAAAAGTTCGTCAAAATCCTTATCAAAATTTTGAACGGCAGTAAAAATATCACCGCCTGTTAATAGCCCTGCTGCCGTAATTGTGGGACCAAAAAAGTTGTTTACTTGGCTTACAACATACACCTTTAAGCCGTCGATAAGTTGCTCACATTTTTTAGCGTATTGTTCAATAAAAGGCTTAGCCGCAACACCCGTTACAATTAAAAAAGTGTGGCTATAGGTCGATTTTTCGGCTACTTCGTCAAAATCATGCATGAATGAAGTGAACATTCCTACGCCGTTTTCTATCTGGTCAAAGTTGCCATAAAAATCGTAATTTGGGAACGGCATATTTGCCCTTACATAAAAATCGTCCGATGCGAAAATAAAACTTCTTTTAAGTTCGTGATTTAACCTATCAACCGTTAAAATAAGATTTTTACAATACTCGCCGTCCATGTCTTCAATTTTGGTAAGACCTTCACGATGACCGGATATTCCGCAAGGAACGACTGCCAAAGTTTTTACATTTTTAATGGGCGCAAGCATACTGCAAGTTGTTTCAAGCGCAACGCCATCATTTACGCCCTTAACTAAAACAATTTGGGCGTGAATTTCGATACCGCCATCGGTAAGCGTTTTAATCATATCAAAAAGCCTGCCGGCAAAGCGGTTGCGCATAATTTGTTCACGCTGGTCTTTATAAAGTGTGTGGACTGAGATATATAAGGGTGATAAATGAAGCCTTATAATACGCTCTATATCGGCGTCGGTTACGTTTGTCAAAGTAACATAGTTACCGCACAAAAAACTTTGGCGATAATCATCGTCTTTAACATACAAACTTTCCCTTAGCCCTTTAGGAAGTTGCTGAACAAAGCAGAAAATGCAGTTGTTTCTGCAAAGCCTTATATCAAGCCCATCATTTTCAAAAGTTAAACCTAAACTTTCATCGTCGTCTTTTTCGATATCACATTCTACTTCTTTACCACGTGTGTCGATTGTCATACGAAAACTTTCTTTAGCATCGTAATAAAGATAATCTAAAATATCAACAGTTTCGTGTCCGTCAAATTTTAAAACGACATCGCCAACTTCAAGACCGATTTCTTCGCCTATACTATTTTTTTCAATCTCTTTAATAACTAACATAATTCTCTTTTGCTTATATTTAATTTATTATATTTTATAATAAAAAATAAACTTTGTAAAGAAATATTTACAGTCCGTTGCTATTTTTGTTGGTTTGCCGATTATGTAGTGAAAAATTTAAAACTTTTAAGTTTTTGCCAATGTTTAAGCGTTTTTTACCATCTTTTAACCAAAAAATATTAAAAAACCGCATACATACCCCACTGTTTACGGGTAAAATTAAAAAATTGAATGACTTTTCGCAAATTTTAAATTGTTGAAATGAAAGATATATTTATAGTCTATTTTTTAGCCACATTTAAGCATATTTTAGACTTTTTATACTAAAAAATAGTGCGATAATCGACCTATAGGCGGACTTTTTGCGGTTTTTGTACTTTTTATTTATATTTTGCTTAAAGCGCAAAAAAAGACAAGGCTTGTTTGCCCTGTCTTTATTTTTTATTATTTTATCTTTTTTTGGCCAAAATTTAGCAAATATTATAAAAAACCACACACATACCCCTTTGGTTATAGAAAAAACATCTTATTCTTGTGGGGCGCAAGCGATTTTTGCGGTTGTGAGTACACGCAACCGCAATAATTTTGCCTATATAAATCGTACTCTTTTGATAGTTCGATAGACCTGACATAGCCCTGTTGTTTTTTAAAGTCTGCCGGTAAAAATTTGACGCCAACACTATTTTCAAGAGCAAAACCTATCTGATTTAACTTTTCGGCATTTTTATATGGGCTTACGGAAAGGGTGGTACAAAATAAGTCATAACCGCCTTCTTTTGCCCTTTTTGCCGTTACCTTTAACCTTTCGTCATAACAGTTAAAACAACGTGCACCGCCTTCGCTTAAATTTTCAAGCCCAACTGCCAAATGGAAAAAGACTTGTGGGTTATAATCACCTTCTAAAATTTTAACCTTGTCGCCGTAAACCAAATGGACAAAGCGATAAAGTTCCTTAAGCCTATAATCGTATTCATCTTTATCGGTGATATTTGGATTGTAGAAAAACAGCGTAACATCAAAGTAAGGCGTTACCCTTTCTAACACACTTGACGAGCATGGCGCACAGCAAGCGTGAAGTAAAAGTTTTTGCTTTTTACCGTTTAAACTTGATACGTATTCTTTAAAAAGTTTATCGTAATTTATATTGTTCATATACCTTAAATTTACTTAAGATTTTGCAAAAAGTGGGGCTATAAGCCCGTTATCGGCACTTTTAGCCAACAACCTTGTTGCAGAAATTGATTATGTCATTAGTAGATTCTTCTCTTGAAACGTCATTCAAAAATTCGTGTAAAACGCCTTCGTATAACTTAAGTTCTACGTCCTTTACGCCCAAGTCTTTATACATATTGTAAAGTTTGGTTGTAAGTTTAGAAAAACCACCAACGGGGTCTTTTGCACCGCTTACAACGTAAGTTGGTAAATCTAAATTGAGTTTAGCCAAATTTTTCTTTTTATAAACAACGGTAAGACCGGTGAAGAAACTTCTGTAAAAGTTGTATGAGCAGATAAAGCCACAAAGTGGATCTTTATTGTATCTTTCAGCTTCACTTTCGATAGTAGAGATGAATGAGTCCATTTTGAGTTGTTTTTTGTAAGTACCGAAAGTTAAGTTGTTGATAAATTTAGCAGGTTTATCTTTACCTTTAAATGCGCAACCGATTTGAGCGACGAACTTACCAAAGGCTGGCAAAAAGCCCTTCATTTGTGCGCTACCGCTTAAAATTACGCCAGATAAATATTGATTGTATTCTTGAATAAACCTTTGACTTAAGAATGAGCCGTAACTGTGTGAAAAGAGAATAATTTTTAAGTTGGGATATTTTTCCTTGTACATTTTACAAAGTGTTGCCATATCCTTTTGGGTGTCGTTGTACATATCGCCGTCAGCATAGCCCAAGTGGTCGATATCAGTTTGACCGTGTCCCCTATGGTCGTCGCCAACCACCAAATAACCAGCCTTATTCAACTCTGTTGCAATGTAATCATATCTCATAACATGTTCACACATACCGTGTGCGACAAGTACGATTGCCTTTGGGTTTTCAACTTCCCATTCCACATAAGAAATAGTTTTGCCATCAAAAGATTTAAAGTTTAAACGTTTCATAAAATACACCTCTCGCAAGCCTTAAGCCAGTTATTGTATTCTTTATCATGTTTTTCACCCGGGGTGAAAATTGTTGTATTATCTTGTAAGTTGCAATCGCTAATGCCCAAACCTTTAATGCAAAGTTTGATTGTGCCAAGCACAGTTGACTCGGTACACTTTGGAACTTCTACATTGCAACCTAACTCGTCTGCCTGATAAGCCATTACAAATTGATTTTTTGCAACACCGCCGTCCGCACGGATAGATTGAAGTTTTATACCACTTTCTTCCACCATGATTTCAAACAGTTGACGGGCAGAATAAGCCATTGCTTCAAGCGCAGCCCTTACGATATGGGCACGGGACGTGTTGCGTGTAATGCCCGTTATAAGCCCCGTTGCTTCAGGTTTCCAATAAGGCGCACCAAGCCCGGTGAATGCAGGAACAAAACTTACGCCGTCAGTATCTTTAACGGAATTTGCCATAAGTTCGCTTTCGGCAGAATCGGTTATTAGCCCCATTTTATCACGAAGCCATTGTATCGCCGTGCCAGCGTTAAAGACAGAACCTTCAAGCGCATAACAAACTTTGCCGTCCACTTTATAAGCAACAGTTGTTAAAATTCCGCTTGGCGAATATATGGGCTTGTCGCCCGTGCTAAACAGCAAAAACATACCTGTGCCGTAAGTGATTTTGCCTAAACCTTCGGTCAAGCAATTTTGACCGTAAAGGGCAGACTGCTGGTCGCCAATTACACCGCAAATTTTAAAGTTTACGCCACCATAAGTATATTCACCAACAACAGCATCGTTATCCACAATTTGTGGTAAGATTTTGCGTGGAATGCCAAAAAGTGATAAAAGTTCGTCATCATAGTCAAGCGTATGAATGTTAAAAAGCATTGTACGTGATGCGTTTGTAATATCGGTTACAAAACTTTTACCGCCGGTGAGCCTATAAATCAAATAACTTTCGACCGTGCCGACCATAAGCCTATCTTCTTCTAGGGCAAGTTTTACTTCTTCACTGTTATCTAAAAGCCAGCGAATTTTGGTTGCCGAAAAGTAAGCATCAACCACAAGCCCCGTTTTGTTTTTTATCGCCTTTTTTTGCTCTTCAGGCATACTTTCACAGTAATCTTTTGTACGGCGACATTGCCAGATAATCGCCCTATAGAGGGGTTTTTGTGTGATTTTATCCCACGCAACAACCGTTTCACGCATGTTGGTGATACCAATGCCTTTTGCCTTTAATTTAGTGCAATCTAAGGCTTCATTTACACACAAAAGCGTAGATAAATAAATTTCCTCGGCGTCCTCCTCTACCCAGCCGATTTGCGGATAGTATTGATCTACTGTTTTTTGCTTAATGATTTTTAATTTTCCTGTTTTTGTTTCGTAACATGCCGAGCGAATGGAAGTTGTGCCGACATCTACACCGATAATTTTGCTCATAGCATTATTTTACTATAAAAACAAGCCTTTTTCAAGACCTTTTTGAAAATAAATACATCAATGTTTACAAACTTTACATATGTTGTAAATTTTATTTTTAGTTTTTTATATGTTTTTTTGCTAACTTTTCGCCTTAAATTTAGCAAAAAAGTGGCTAAAACTCACTACGTATTGGCACATAATGAAAAATAAGACAAAATTTGCCACCACATATATTATAAAACTTTTAAGTTGTTCGCATAATATATAGTATGAAAAGTATAGTTTTAACAGGTGGCGGTTCGGCTGGTCATTGCATGCCACATTTAGCCCTTTATCCCTACATTAAAGACAGTTTTGATAGGTTTTACTATATAGGCTCTAAAACGGACATTGAACGGCAAATTATGACGGGTAAGTTTGATTATTTTTCGGTTACGACCGCAAAACTTAAACGAAGTTTTACCGCCGACAACCTTTTTATTTTGCCAAACGTGATAAAAGGGATAGCCGAAGCGCAGAAAATTTTGAAAAGGTTGCAACCACAAATTGTGTTTTCTAAGGGCGGTTATGTTTGCGTGCCTGTGGTAATTGCCGCACACAAACTGAAAATACCCGTGATAAGCCATGAATCTGATTACACCTTGGGGCTTGCAAACAAACTGATTGCCAAAAAGTGCGATTATGTCTTGACTTCTTTTGAAAACGCTGGCAAAAACCTTAAAAACAACATTTTTACCGGCGCACCTATAAGAGAGTTTAATATCGACAGAGAAAAAGCCTTAAGATATTTTGGCTTTTTGGGCAATAAACCCATACTGTTAGTTATCGGCGGAAGCGGTGGAAGTTTAGCGATAAATAATGCGATAACCGACCTATTGCCCGACTTATTGAAAAAATTTGACATTTTGCACATCACCGGTTTTGGCAATGAAACGGTTAAAAAAGACGGTTATTTTAAGACAGGTTTTTTAGATGATGTATCCCTTGCCTATTCGTGCGCTGATGTGGTAATTGCAAGGTGCGGTGCTGGTGTTTGTTTTGAACTTATGAGTTTAAAACTGCCCACCCTTTTTATACCCTTACCCAAAAAAGCATCAAGGGGCGATCAAATTTTGAACGCCAAATATTTTTTACAGCGTGGCATGTGTAACGTTTTGTATCAAGAAAACCTTAACAAAAAATACCTTTTAAACCAAATTTTAAAGACCTATAACGAGCGCAATTACTATATAAACAACATGAAAAAGTACAATTTTATGTGCGGAAACAGTCAAATTGCCGACCTTATTAAAAAATACGCATAGTAATTGAGTGCTATAATTGACTACTATATATAATTATGGTATAGTATGGTTGGGTGAAGTTATGAAATTACAAATTTTGCTTGAAATAACCTTTATGCTACTATCCAAAGAAAAGGTTACACTGCGTGAGATAATGAATAGGTTTGAAATATCCAAGCGCACCGCCATAAGATATATTGATACCCTTTGCATTGCAAATGTGCCGGTATCGGTTACGCACGGCAGAAACGGTGGGTATTTTATACCAAAGGAATATAAGTTAAGGGGCGGATTTTTCACCGCCGACGACTTGAAAATTTTAAATAGAATTTTAAGCGAACATTTAAACGACGAGGACGGCGATAAAATTAAAGCCTTAAAGGAAAAACTTGATGCGTTTAGTAGATAACCGCTTTTTAGGTAAATTATGTTAAAATTTGAAATAAATGTTGATAAACAATACCTTAACGGTTTTAATGGCGCAAAAAACCTTTTTACTAAAATTCAAATTTATGACGACAAGGTTTTGGCGCAAAGTGAAAGTAGTAAAGCCGAATGGTATTTTGCCCATTTTAAAGATATAACCTTTTTTAGCGCACACACCAAATGCCCTTTTGCATCGATAAAGTTTATAAATGGGACAAATAACGTGGTTGGTTTTGATGATTTACGGGCAAACCGCTCTGCAAACGCAAGTGATTTAAACAGCATTTTGTTTAACGCTGGCTTGTGGCAACAAGGAAAGACCAACCTATACGCAAAAGACATTTACCAAAAAATAAAACAAAGTTTTGACGAGTTTAAAAATAAATAAAAAATAAAGCCTTTGCGAACTTGCGCAAAGGCTTTTTTAATTTAATTCTTATTCAGTGATAAGGTCGTCGTAAGTCTTTTTAAAGAGAACAACAGCGTATTGACCGTCTGTGTTTTCTTCGTCGATGTAAGGTCTTACTTGCTTATCAACGAACTTGCTGATTTCGGTGTTTACAACAGCATTGCTCTTAACTTCTTTATAGTTATAAGCCAAAGTGTCTTTAACTTCGAGGTCAGCGATAAATGCTGTCTTGCCAGCGTCGTCAAGTGTGTAAGGTGTTTCAACAACCCTTGTACATAAGATGATGTGGTAACCGTATTCGGTTGCAACGATTGTGTAAGCACCAACGCCTTTTGATACAACAAGTTCAGCAGCATCAGCGAATTCTTCAACGTATTTTGTGCTTGAAGTAAATGCTGAATATAAGTAACCGTATTCGGTATTTAAGCAACCTGGGTCTGTGCTGAATGCGAACAATAAGTCATTGAATTGGTCGTAAAGTTCGTCAGTGAATGTTACTGTGCCGTATGCATCATCTTCAAAGAAGTAAGGTGCACCTAAGACGCCTTGAACATATTGGGTATAGAATGTATCAAAAGCAATCTTATCTGCGGTAACTTGTGAATACTTCCATGCGCCGTGTTTAACGCCGTTTTCGTCTTCAACCTTAGTGCCTTCAGCGTCTTTAGCGGTAACTGTACCGATGAAGTTTTTAACAGTTTCTAATGAAGAGATTAAGTAGTCTTCACCGAAAGTGAATGTACCAACTTTATCAGCGTTTTCGCTGTAAGTACCATAGTTTGATTGAACCCAAGTTGTTCTTTGGTCGCTTGCCATCAAGTCTTTTAACAAGTTAGCCCTGTACGCTTCGATGTCAGCTTCGGTAACGCCTTCTTTTGACTTATAAGCATTAAGTAAAGCAGTTTGTTCATCGGTAAAGCCGATTAAAAGGTTTGATACATAGCCGTAAGCGTTTTCATAAGGTGTGTATAAAACAAACGATGTATCAGATGCGTTTGTTAATGCTGTTTCGTAAGAAGTGATATCGTTTCTGTATAATGCTTCTTGAGTTTGATATTCAACTTGATATTGTTGCCATAAACCTTCGTTTGAAAGTTCTGCTTCTTCAATACCGTCGATTAAAGATTGTTCGTATCTGGTGATAACTGCGCTTTCTAAACGAGAAACGAGTAAACTTTCAAAGTATGTGCAGTTTAAAGAAAGTTCTGGATTGGTGTAATCGTAATATTTATCCTTATCAGACTTTCTTTCGCTTTCGTTAGCGGACCATCTGTCGCCTTCGGTGTTTAAACCGTTGTCTTCAAGGTAATCGAAAAGTTTGCTTGCGCCTTGTCTTCTTTCCCTTGTAGAGTTAAAGTCGATTTGGTAGTTAGCAAAAAGGTACATGTTTAAGTCGTAAGCAGTTGGTTCACCGCTGACAAGTGTTGTGAATGCGTCAGGAACGGTTTCCATTTCGTCATAACCTAAAAGTGCTTCAACAACCTTGATTTCGTAACTTGTAGCCTTTCTATTTTTTAATGCTTCTTCGTCGGTGTCGTCATCAACGTCTTTTTCAGGAACAGCACGTGGTGTGAAAGATTCGTCTTCAACTTCTTCTTCATCGTCTTCAACTTCTTCAAAAGAATCTACCATAGAGTTGATTGATAAACGTACTTGGTACAAAGCATTTTGATAAGCGTAGTCGGTCAAGAATGATTTAAGGTGTTTAACGTAATCGTCTTCTAAACCAGTGTTTGCTTGATTTTCATCAAACTTTAAGTTGATACCTTCAAGAGTCTTTGATAATTCGTATCTTGCAAGTTGTGTAACAACCTTGTTTGAAATTACGTTGTCTAATACTACTTGATATGCTTGGCTTTGTGTGTAACCGTTTGAAGTAACGTATTGATAGCCGTAAGACATATAACCAGCAACAAGATCTCTTTTATAAATCTTGTCGTCGTTTAACTTGTTCTTAAGACCTTCGTCTTTCGTGTTGGTGGAAATATTTACGGTTGCAATAACTTGCCCCATATCTCTATCAAGGACGGTTGTAACCCATTCACATGCGGTAAACATCGATAAAATAATGGTTACCGATAGTATTAAAGTTACGAATTTTGCAATAAGTTTCTTCATAAAATCTCCTGCGCCGATTGATTTATATTGTTAACCGACGGTTATTATTTGAAAATTTTTAGTACGCTTTTACCCCCTATTTTAGGTAGTTTGCGCACTTGTACTTGTCTATTATACTAAATAAATTAAAGTAAATCAAGGTTTTTGACCTATTATTTGAATCTATTTTGTATTTATTTTTATTTTGCCACGCAATTTTTAATAAAATCTATGGTCAAGTTCAAATTGTTACGTGCCGTCTTTACATTTGACGTAAGCGTTATTATCGGTGCTGGGTCAAACGACAAAACAGAGTTATGCTTAAATTTATCAAGTCCGGCGTTCAACCTTCCGTCTGCAAAAGAGTTTAAATCTTTTACATTTAAAATTGCCTTTTCTTTATTGACGGTAACCTTTATAAACTGCATATCTTGCGCCAAATATTTAAGTTGGGCAACGTCGATAAGATTTTTGACTTCTTGCGGAAGTTTGCCGTAAAGATTTTCAAGTTCTTTTGTAACACTTTGCCTATCTTGATCACTTTTAATGCCTGCAATGGTTTTATATGCATCCATTCGGCTTGTGGATACGCTGATATAATCGTGAGGGATAAAACTATCAAGCCGTACATCAAGTTCGGTTTCGTAATCTTTTGTGATTTCACCAAGTTGCTCTCTAAGTAACTTCGAATAAAGTTCGTAACCGATTTTATCCATGTGTCCGTGCTGTTCTTTACCCAAAATGTTGCCTGCGCCCCTTATTTCTAAATCACGCATAGCGATTTTATAACCGCTACCGAGTTCGGAATGTTCGATAAGGGCAGAAAGCCGTTTATATGCGTTTTCGGTAATGACTTTATCTGGCTTAAAGGTAAAATAAGCGTGCGCCATTTTGTCGCTTCTACCCACCCTACCTTTTAACTGATAAAGGGTAAACAAGCCGAACTTATCTGCATCGATAACGATAAGCGTGTTGGCGTTAGGAAGGTCAATACCGTTTTCAATAATGGTGGTGCAAAGTAGTACATCGTACTCGCCATTATAAAACGCCATAATGTTATTTTCAAGGGTGCGTTTGTCCATTTGACCGTGGCAAACAACTATCCTTGCTTCGGGCAAAAGTTGAGCTATATGCCCGTAAAACGCATTTATTGTTTCTACACGGTTGTATAAAACGAAGGTTTGACCGCCCCTTGAAAGTTCCTTTAAAATTGCGTCTTTTATAAGGGCATCGCTCTCTTCAATTACATAAGTTTGAACGGGTATTCGCTTTATTGGCGGTGTGTTGATTAAACTCATACCACGTATGCCAGAAAGCGACATATGAAGTGTCCTTGGGATGGGCGTTGCCGTCATTGTAAGGGTGTCAACACTACTTTTAAGTGAGCGTAATTTTTCCTTTGCTTCAACGCCAAAACACTGCTCTTCATCCAAAATTAGCAAGCCTAAATCGTGGAAAATGACATCTTTACCGAGCAGTCTATGAGTACCGATAATTAAATCGTAAGTGCCATCTTGAATGCCTTTAATGTATGCCTTTAATTTTGTGGTGGTAACAAACCTATTTAAAACGGCAATGTTTACACCAAAATTTTTAAATCTTTCTGTCGCCGTGCGGTAATGTTGCTCGCTTAAAATGGTGGTAGGCGTCATAATTGCAACTTGTTTGCCATCCAAAATGGCTTTAAACGCTGCCCTAAAAGCGACTTCTGTTTTACCAAAACCAACATCGCCCATAAGTAGCCTATCCATGATTTTATCGCTTTCCATATCCTTTTTGATTTCGGCAACCGATTGGGCTTGGTCTTCGGTCAAGTCATATTCAAAAGCATCATCAAATTCACGGGATAATTCGTTGTCGGGCGAAAAGGCAAAACCTTTATTTTCTTGCCGTTCACGGTAAAGTTTTTTAAGGTTTATGGTCATGCGTGAAATTGATTCACGTGCACGCTGTTTAATGCGGTCAAACTCTACCCCACCAATTTTATTTAGGTGCGGTGCTTTATCGCCACCTAAATATTTGGTAAGTTTATCCATTTGCTCTACCGGCACGTACAAAAAGTCGCCACCAGCGTATTCGATTGCGACATAATCTTTTGTGCTGTCGGTGGTGGAAATACGCTCTGTACCACGCACAATACCGATACCATGTGTTTCGTGTACGGCAAAATCGCCCGGCTCTGGCGCGGTGAAGGTATCCTTTTTACGGCGGATAATCTTTTTTTCACGCACACCGCTTAAAAAGACATCGCAAGTGCCGATTACCACAAGTTTTTCATCGTGGAAGATAAAACCTGTGTTTATAAAGGACGGCACAAGGTAAACGCCCGGGGTGTCTGCTGGGTTGTCCGTTATAACAGAAAGAACGCCTTGACTATACAAATTTTCCTTTAATCTGTTTGCCCTTTCGTTGTTTCCTGTGGCGATAATCGACCTATAGCCCCGTTTTTGCCATGTGGATAGGTCGGTCGGTAGATCTTGCGGTTTTGATGTATACCTTGGTACAGCCGTTGACAAAAGTCGCATGGTTTTGTTTGGCCTGAAAAAGGAAGTGGTGGTTGTAAGCGTTTGAAAAGCAACACCTTTAAACCTTTTAAAGTGGCTGTACAAAGTCTGTTCATTTATAAGTTGGTTTGCGGTAAAAGTAAGGGCTTCACCAGCATCGTATAAGCCCATGCACCTTTCAACATGTTCACGCAAAAGCCCTTCTACGCTGTCCGCAATCATCTTTGGCTCAAAGTACACCATTGTTACATCGCCAATTAAACTGAAAAAGTCGTTCGTGGTCGATTTTAACAACGGATAAAGATATGAAAGTGAGTAATCATAAAAATTTTCACTTTCAAGTAAATCGGTAAGTTCGCCAACAATTTTGCGTGCTTTTGTCGTTTGGCGAATGGTTTTTAGTTTATTAAAATTTGAAGAAAGTGTGGCTATAAGCCCGTTAACTTCATCTTTTTCAATTATAAAATCAATCGCTGGCAAGATTTTTATTGACCTTACTTCTTCACCACCGACATGCAAATCGGTATCTAAAATGGTGATTTTTTCAATCTCGTCCCCGAAAAAGTCGCACCTAAACGCATCGTCGCTGTTTATGGGGAAAACTTCAAAAATATCCCCACGAAGTGCAAATTCCCCTTTATGCTCTGCAAACTCGTTGCGCTTATAACCAAACTGAACCATAGTTTTTAAAAGGTTATCAAGGGGGTATTCGTTGGCAATGGAAAGTTTAATTGATTCAAGTTTTTTGGGGAATAACTGCATCAAACTTTCAGGCGTGGCGGTGATAAACCGTGCCCCTTCAACAATTTGATTTATCGCAGTGATACGTGCAAACAAACTTTCTTTATTGAAAACTTTTTTATATAAAAGTACATCGTCTTTTGGCGGTAAATAAACGGCTTTTTCACCCGTGTATGCTGGCAATTCTTCAGCAAAAGTTTTTGCGGTAATGCCATCTTTTAATACGACAACTACTCTACCTTCTAACATAGAAGTCAAATAAATTGCCATAGGCTTACCAACGCCAAATACCGCAGTAGAACTTCCACTGCGGGTATCACGATACAGATTTATTAAATCTTCATTTAGTTTTGGTTGTAAAGATTTTTCAAGCATTATCCTTGTCCTTTACAAATTTTGGTTATATAAAAATACTTTTTTTATGCTTAAAATATAGCGATAATGGGCTTATAGCCCCACTTTTTTACTTTTTAGCCTTTCATATCCGTTGCGCAATTTTCTAAAACGCCTTCAACTTCTAACTGCTTTTTTTGACCTAAAACGCCTTCGATTAAGAATAAGTAAATTTTATCGCTACCCTTACCGCTGATGAATTTGATACGGCAAGGCTCTATATTATTTGCCCTAAATGAGCATATAACGTCGGTTAAACGTTCTGGCTTATGGCACATAAATAAACTTCCGCCATGCTTTAAACTTTTTTTTGCGCAATTTACAATATCATCTAAAGTGCATTCAATTTCTGCACGGCAAATTGCAATGTGTGTGTTTTTGCTTACTATACCACTACTCTGTTTTTTATATGGTGGATTGCAAAAAACCGCATCAAACTTACCACCGCCGTTAAAATTTTTAAGGTTATCGTTTATAACGGTCATTTTGTCATTTAAACCATTAAGCCCAACGCTTTTTAAGCACATATCGCTTAAACTTTTTTGAATTTCCACAAAAGTAACGGCGTCTGGGATAAATTCCGCATAATAATGAAAACCAACAATACCACTGCCGGCGCAAAGGTCAAGCACGTTTTTGTACCTTTTTTGCGCAAACTTGGCAAGTAAGACCGAATCGCTTGTGAACCTATATAAATTGGGGGCTTGGTAAATTTTGATACCGTTTATTAAAAGATCTTCAATTTGATAATCAATTTTGTCAACCGCATTTGTTGAGTTTTGATTTTTTTCACACATACACTGCCCTATTAAAAACTGTTTTTTTTAATTAAAAAAAGTTTAAAAAATTAAAAGAGCGCCACCCTTAAGTAGCGCCTTTTAATCATTAAGAATTATTCTTCGGAAGGAGCACCAACAGGGCAAACGCCTGCGCAAGCACCGCAAGAAATGCAAACTTCTGGATCGATTTCGTATTGAGTAGCGCCTTGAGAAATAGCGTTTACTGGACAATTTTCAGCACAAGCACCACATGAAATACAAGCATCAGAAATCTTATAAGCCATAGTAAATTACCTCCGTATAAAACTTAAAATATCGTCGCAAGCGACTTTTCTATAATTATTTTAACACAAATTTTGCGTTTTGTATATAAATTAAAGCGTAATTTATCATATTTTTTTAGATATTTTGCCATATTTTAATTATTTTTTTTACTTTTTTAAGTTTGGTTTATCGCCCTTTTTGATTTGCAAATTTTACCAAAAGATTTACTTTCGCCCAAAAAAAGAAAAACCGATGGGTTACATCGGTTTTAAAAACTATTCTTCTAAGTCGTGAAGTTCGGCATCTAATTCGCCAGAATCGTCATCGTCATGACCGGCTTTATGGAATTTGATTGCGTCAACGGGGTAATCTTTATAGATTAAACCTTGTTCGCCTTTGTCAATTTTTACCTTTACGGTAAGACTTAACATATTGTTTGAAATTACCACGCCATTGCCGTCTTCCGTTTCAACAGTACTGCCAACCTTTGGCATTTTTGCATATACTTCGGCATAATAATCGTTTTCGTATTCTAAACAACACATAAGTCTGCCACAAAGACCGCTTATTTTGCCTGGGTTTAAAGATAAACCTTGAACTTTTGCCATTTTTATGGTAACTTTTTTGAATTCTGGCATGCAACCTTTACAACAAACTTCTCTACCGCAAGGTGCGATACCGCCCAAAATTTTCGTTTCATCACGGATACCAACTTGCCTTAACTCTATCCTTATATGGAAGGTTGCCGCCAAATCTTTAACAAGTTCACGAAAGTCGATTCTTGTTGGTGCGGTAAAATAAAACACTACTTTAGAGCCGTCAAATGTAAATTCGGCATCGATAAGTTTCATGTTTAAGTTGTGCTTTAAAATCAACTCTTCAGCGATCTTTTTTGCATCTGGTGTTTTTGCAAGGTTTGCCTCATTTATTTCGACATCTTTTTCAGTTGCCTTTCTTATAACGGGTTTTAAGGGCTGAACGATTTGACTATCATCGACTTCTTTATTTGCGATTGAAACATAACCGTATTCAACGCCACGTGTGGTTTCAACGATTACGCCATCGCCTTTATTAAATTGGATGTCCTTTGGATCAAAGTAGTAAGCCTTGCCAAAGTTATGGAATCTTATTCCTACAATTTTTGCCATTTAGTTTTTTCCTCCATAATAGCAAACAAAACGCCATCAACAAGTATAGCGTTATTCATATTAAAATTGATGCTTTTTTCAAAGCCGTTTAACCGCTCAATAATAGCGATAATCGACCCATAGCGCCACTTTTCAGTGTTTTGGTAAAGATTTTTATAAAGGGGGTCGACCTTTTTATCGGTTAGATAAATAAGCAATTTATTAAGCAGTAATTTTGTAACAGATATAAAATCTTTTACCGAAATATTTTTAAGTTTGCCTGCGTATTCGGGCAAATTTTTACCCGTCATATTGCAAAGCATATCGCATGCTAAATCTTTAATCGCAAGCAAATCATCGTTTTCATAGTAGCGGATAAGCCTACCAAGTTTACCACCGCAAAGTTTAACGGCAAGCATAAGCCTATCGCCCAAATACCCCATTGACATTGCAGTTTTTAAAAGTTCTTGCTCGCTAAAATCTTGAATCTCAACAATTTTTGAACGAGATTTAACGGTGGGTAAAACGGCAACAGGACGCTCGGTTGAAATGAGCATGTACACATTTTTTGGTGGTTCTTCTAAAGTCTTTAAAAGTTTGTTTTGGTACTGGTTTAACTCTTCAATTTTGCGAACGACAAAAAGCCTTTTATCAAGTTCAAAGGGCTTAACCACGCTTTGGCGGATAAGTTCGTCCGCTGAATCGGTTTTTAATTTTCCGTCTTTTGGGAAAAATGCGATGTCGGGGTGAGATTTATTGTCAATAAGTTTACACACCCTGCAATCATCACAAAATTCGGCATCATTACACATGATAAGTTTTGCCAAAATTTTAAGATACTCATCGTGCATATCGCCATCTTGGCACATAACAAGGTAAGCGTGGTTTAACTTATTCTGTTTTTTGTCCGAAGCGATAATTTTATACGCCGACGAGTTTTTTAAAAGATTTTTCATTGTATGAAACCTTTTGACTTTAATAAACTTATAACGTCATTATGGATGGCATCAACAGACATGCTTGCGTCGATTGCGATAATTCTTTGTGGGAATTTTTCCATAAGGGCTCTATAACCGTTGTAAACTTTGTTATGGAATTCCATACCGGCAAGTTCTAATCTATCAGTGCTGTCTGCACCGCCCTTGCGCAAAAAGGCATGGTAAGGATCGATATCAAAAAAGATGGTAATATCAGGCTGGGCGTTGTTGATTGCAAAGTTGTTTGCTGCCGCAACAAAATCATAGCCTAAACCCCTTGCATACGCTTGGTAAGCAAAAGAAGAATCATAATATCTATCGATAATAACGATTTCGCCCCTATCTAATGCAGGCAAAACCCTTTCTTTTAAAAGTTGACAGCGAGAAGACGCATATAAAAGTGCCTCGCATTCATCAACCATTTCTTTATTATCCTTATCCAAAATAATCGAGCGGATCTTTTCGGAAATTTTCGTTCCGCCCGGCTCACGTGTCATTAAAAATTGTTGGTTTGTTGTTTGTAAATATTCTTGTAAAAGACGGACCTGTGTACTTTTGCCACAACCTTCGCAACCTTCAAACGTAATAAGTTTTCCTTTCATAATAAATTCCGCCTTTAATTTAATCAATTTTGTAAAAATCAATAAAATTTACCCCTAAAAATAGCGTGTTTTAAATAATGTATGGGGGGTAAATTGATTTTTGCCCATTTTTTAGCCACAATAAATTTAGCAATTTTAAACGCCAAATTTTGGCAAAAAAGGACAAAAAACCGCTTTGTAAGGCACAATGCGACAGATAAATTGCTGCCGCATATATTGCCCAAAAATCATGTCAAAATTTATTAGCCAGCGATTTCCAAAATGGTTAATTCGTAACTGCCACCTGGGGCATCGATTGTAACCTTATCGCCAAGTTTTTTGCCTAAAAGTGCCTTACCAACAGCAGATTCGTTGCTGATTTTGTTCTTTAAAAAGTCGGCTTCGGTTGTACCAACGATTGTGTAAGTTGCTTCTTCATTGGCTTCATGGTCGAATACTTTAATGGTTGCACCCATGTTTACAATGTGGTTTGCGCCTGAAGATTCGTAAATAACAGCAACCTTTAATTGTGCTTCGATTTGCTCGATTTCGCCTGAAATTCTTGCAAGTTCGTTTTTGGCAGCATCGTATTCTGCGTTTTCAGATAAGTCGCCGAATTCACGTGCAACCTTTAACCTTTCAACGGCTGCAGGACGTTCAACTTCTACTAAGTGGTGTAATTTAGATTCAAGTTGTTGTTTGCCTTCTTGGCTGAGATAAATTTTCTCGTTCATAATATAACCTCTTTTAACCGCAAAACCGCTTTTTTAAAAAGCAAAATTTGATTGCGGTTATATTTTTTGCGTAATATTTATTATATAACTTTTAGTTTAAACTGTCAATATGTAATTTTTCCCCTTTACCGCTAAAACATGCCCATATATTTTGCCAACTACGGCAATGTATACCGAAAAATTTAGGCAAAACCTATCAAAAACCGCATACATATAGGCACATCAACGGAAAAACGAGCCAAAAATTAGTTTGCTTTTTCAGTTAAAACTGCTTTAATTCTTCTAACGCCAGCGGAAGAAGATTGTTCTTTTACGATATGGAATTCACCCAAATCGCCCGTTCTTTGGGCGTGTGGACCACCGCAAATTTCCTTTGAAAATTC
The DNA here is from genome assembly GCA_944363645.1 of uncultured Clostridia bacterium. GTDB lineage: Bacteria > Bacillota > Clostridia > Christensenellales > Borkfalkiaceae > UBA4636. Next base: position 87,157 of record CALVUR010000004.1, read on the forward strand.
GCCCATGGTGTAAACCTTAACCTTGTCGCCATAGCGTGAATCGAATAAGCCGATTGCGCCGGAAGCCCTTGCTTGGTCAACGGTCATTTCTTCCATAGTAACGGGAACATCAGCCTTAATTGCTTCGTTTACAAGCCTTTCGACTTCTTTAATTTCATCTTGAGTCATTGGGCGTTCAAAGTTGAAGTCAAAACGAAGCCTTTCGGTTGTAATGTTGCTACCCTTTTGAGAAACGTCTGGGCTTAAAACCTTTCTTAACGCAGCCTGCATTAAGTGTGTTGCGGTGTGAAGTTTAGCAGTTGTTTCGCTTTGGTCAGCCAAACCGCCCTTAAACTTTTGTTCGCTACCAACAGAAGATTTCTTTTGGTGTTCTTTAAAAGCGTTTTCATAGCCTTCAACATCAACGGTAAAGCCTTGTTCTTTAGCGAGTTCTTGAGTGATTTCGAGTGGGAAACCAAAAGTATCGTAAAGCCTAAACGCAGTTTTGCCGGGGAATGTTGTGCCTTGAATGTGTGTAACAACCTTGTTAAATTCCTTTAAACCGTCGTTAAGCGTTTTTGAGAATTTTTCTTCTTCTTTATTTAATTCGTCGTAAATTTTAGCCTGGTTATCAACGAGTTCTGGATAAGCGTTTTTATACTTTTCAACATAGCATTTTGCGATTTTGCTTAAACTGCCATCAGGAAGGACAATGTTTCTGCCAAACCTTACCGCACGACGGATAAGACGGCGAAGTACATAGCCTTGGTCAACGTTTGACGGAACGATGCCTTTTGTATCGCCGATTAAGAAAGTTGCCGTCCTTACGTGGTCTAAAATGATCCTAAATGCCTTTGTAACTTCTTCACTTTCGCCATACTTTTTGCCTGTAAGGGCTTCGATTTCAGCCTTTGCTTCTTCAAAAAGTTCGATGTCGTAAACGCTTTCAACACCATTTAAAATGCACAAAGTACGTTCTAACCCCATACCTGTATCGACGTTTTTCTGGTCGAGTTTTGAGTATGTGCCGTCTTCGTTTTTATAGTACTGCATGAAAACGTTGTTCCAGATTTCAAGGTACTTACCGCAGTCGCACGCTGGTGAGCAGTCTGGTGAACATTTTTCAGTGCCACGGTCGATAAACATTTCGGTATCAGGACCGCATGGACCTGTTTTACCAGCGATCCACCAGTTATTCTTTTTGGGTAAGTAGAAAATTTTATCTTCGGGAATGCCGAGTTCTTTCCATCTATTTGCACTTGATTCGTCCCTTGGGCAGTCTTCGTCGCCACTAAATACAGTAACGGCTAAACGTTCGATAGGAATTGCCAAATAGTCTTTGCCGGTCAAAAACTCAAAACTGAAACCGATTGATTCATAGTTAAAGTAATCGCCAAGCGACCAGTTGCCAAGCATTTCAAAAAATGTCAAGTGTGATGCATCGCCTACTTCGTCGATATCGCCTGTTCTAACGCACTTTTGAACGTCAGTCAAGCGATTGCCTGCTGGGTGCTTTTCACCAAGAAGGTATGGTACAAGTGGGTGCATACCGGCGGTTGTAAACAAAACCGATGGATCGTTTTCAGGAATTAAACTTGCCGAAGGAATAATTTTATGTCCCTTGTCTTCAAAAAACTTTAAGTACAGATTTCTTAATTGTTCTGCAGTAATTTTTTTCATATATATGTCCTTAAAAATTTTATTTTTTACGTATTTATTTAAAAATTTTATCTTAAAAGCGAGTACTTTTTATATCAAAAAGTGGGGCTATAAGCCCGAAAACAGCGTTTTTTTAATTAGCCAAGTTTTTTGACCGTTACGCCATCTTTACTTATCATAACCTGATAACCAAGGTTTGTAATTTCTGCCCTTATTTTATCAGCCGTTTGATAATCTTTATTAAGCCTTGCTTGTTGCATTGTTGATGCTAAATCTAAAATGTCTTGCGGAATTTCTTCAGCCTTAGCATATTTTGCCAAATAGGTCTTACTATCCATAGTAAAAAGTTCTAAAACGGCGTAATTATTGATAACGTCTTTAACGATATTTACCGCCCTGCCGTCATTATTTTTTAAATAATTTTTAGCAAGTTTGAAGTAACCATAAAGGTTTGCAAGCGCAAGTGCGGTGTTAAAATCGTCGCTTAACGCTTGGTCAAAATCGTTATCAATACCGCTGTCAAATCCGTCAACTTTTTGCAAACCGCTACTTAAAACTTCATCAATCACCTTGTAAAATTCGCCAACGTGCTTTTCAGCATCGGGGAAAAGTGTGTCGGTAACATTGATGTCGTTGCGGTAAGATGTTTCAAGCATTGCAAACTTGATTGCATCGGGGCTGTATTTATCGAGTAAGTCAGCCAAAAGCAAAGAATTGCCTAAAGATTTACTCATTTTTTGACCGTTTACTTTGATTAAGCCGTTGTGCATCCAATACTTAACAAAGGGCTTGCCTGTTAAGGCTTCGCTTTGCGCAATTTCGTTTTCGTGATGTGGGAAAATCAAATCACGACCGCCGCCGTGAATATCAACTTGATCGCCAAAGCAAGCGTGGTTCATTGCAGAACATTCTATGTGCCAGCCCGGTCTACCCTTGCCCCAAGGTGATTCCCAAAAGATTTCCCCTTCTTTTGCGGCTTTCCATAACGCAAAGTCAAGTGGAGCAACCTTTTGCTCGTCATTACTTATCCTAACGCCGTCAAGCATGTCGTCAATTTTGCGGTTTGAAAGTGCGCCGTAGCCCGGGAAACTTTCAACTGAAAAATAAACGCTTCCGTCTTCTGTGCTATATGCGTAACCTTTTTTAATAAGGCTGTCGATAAAGTCGATAATGTTTTGAATATTTTCTGTCGCTTTAAGCCATCTATCGGGATCGCCCACGCCAAAACGACGCATTTCACGGTCGATATTATCAATCATCATGTTTGCATATTCCATACATGGTATGCCCATTTCGTGAGATTTAGCGATTATTTTATCGTCGACGTCGGTGTAATTTCTTGCGTAAGTTACGTCGTAACCTTTTTTGATAAGAAAGTTTCTTACAACGTCGTAAATAAGCGCTTGATAGGCGTGTCCAATGTGGGCTTCGCCAGAAACGGTAATACCGCACGCATACATGTTGACTTTGTTACCGCAAATAGGAACAAATTCTTCTTTACGGCGAGTAAGTGTGTTGTAAATTTTCATATGAATTGCCTTCGATTAACCGTATTATTTTAACTTACTATTATAACTATTTTTTAGTCAATGGCATTATAGCACAATTTTTTAGATTTTGGCAAACATTTGTTATTATTTTTATATAAGTTTATCATTACTTTTATTAAGTAAGTCTTTCTTTAATTGTAATATTTAGCGGTTTACAATATTTAACCAATAAAAATGATTGTGCCAACCATAAAAAGTTGCAAACTGCAATTTTACCATTGATAATTTTAAACGCCATTATAATTTCAAACGATTTGCATTACTACGTATATCGGCTGTTTTAATTTTTACCCACTTTTGAAAACTTTTACCCCCGATTTAACTTTAACTAAACTTTGCCCTACTTTTAATTTGGTTTAATTTTGCAAGTAATTATGTGTTTTGAGTTTTTTGGCGGTAATTTTTGATAAAAAACCTTTAAAAAAGGCAAAGAAGGCTTAAAATTTGGGGAAAACGATTGCAAAGATAAAATAATTTACGGAAAATAATTGCAAACAAAAAATAAATGTTTTATAATATATAAAAACAAAACTTAACGGCTTTTAAGAGGTATTATTATGCTTGATATAAAGATGATTAGCGAAAACCCACAAAAAGTTAAAGAACTTTTGGCAAGAAAGGGTTGTGAAGTTGACTTTACACAATTACTTGAATGGGTTCAACAAAGAAAAACACTTTTACAACAAGTTGAAATGGACAAGGCAGAAAGAAACAAAGTTTCTGCACAAATTCCTGCACTTAAAAAACAAGGCTTGCCTGTTGACGAAATCTTTGCAAAGATGAGGGCTTTGGGCGACGAAATTGCTAAGCGTGATGAAGAAGTAAATGCTTTATCTAATAACATTTTTGATTTTGTTGCTAAACTTCCTAACCTACCCGACGAAGACTTACTTGCTGGCGAAAAGGAAAATAACCAAGTTGTAAAGGTATTTGGCGAAAAACCAAACTTTAACTTTAACGCTAAAAACCACGTTGACCTTTGCACTTCACTTAACTTAATCGATTATGAACGTGGCGTAAAATTGTCTGGCGGTGGATATTGGCTTTACCGTGGCGACGGCGCAAGACTTGAATGGGCGCTTTTGAACTTCTTTATTCAAGAACACTTAAATGATGGCTATACATTTATCCTTCCACCACACATGCTCGGTTATAACTGCGGTTTTGGTGCTGGTCAGTTCCCAAAATTTTCTGATGAAGTTTATTGGGTTGAAGATAAAGATGCTGAATCTATCAAGACTCAAAGATTTATGTTACCAACGGCTGAAACAGCACTTGTAAACATGTACGCCGGCGAAATTATCGACTGCAAAAATCTTCCTATGAAGTTCTTTGCGTATACACCTTGTTACAGAAAAGAAGCAGGTTCTTACCGTGCAGAAGAACGTGGTATGATACGTGGTCACCAATTCAACAAGGTTGAAATGGTACAATACACTCGCCCAGAAGATTCAATGAAAGCATTTGAAGAACTTGTAAACAAGGCTTGCTCTCTTATGAAAAAATTGGGACTTCACTTTAGGCTTTCTAAACTTGCCGCTGGCGACTGCTCTGCTTCAATGGCAAGGACTTATGATATCGAAGTTTGGATACCAAGCATGGGCATTTATAAGGAAGTAAGTTCTGTATCTAACGCAAACGATTATCAAGCAAGACGTAACAACACAAGGTATAAAGACGAAAACAAAAAGATCGGCTTTGTTCACACCTTAAACGGCAGTGGTTTGGCAACAAGCCGTGTGTTCCCTGCACTTATTGAACAATACCAAAATGAAGATGGCTCTGTAACCGTGCCAGAAGTTTTAAGACCATTTATGGGCGGACAAGAAGTTATCAAACTTAAATAATAAAAAATGACCGACAAAAGTCGGTCTTTTTTTTGTGCTTTTTTACCTATTTTTTAGGTGTTTTTTTATTGATTTTTAACTTAAAAAGTGGCGATAACGGGCTTATAGCCCCACTTTTTGTTTTTTCCATTTTAAATTATAAAGTCAAGTGTGCCACTTAAAGCCTTGTTCCAATAAAACTCGTTATGGTAAGCATCTTTATCAAAAACTTCTTTAACATTTTCTTCTTTGAAGCCCCATTTTAAAAGGTTTTTTCTTATTTTATCGGCGGAAAAAATTTGACTTTTACCTAAAGCGTTATAAAGCATACATTCAAGTTGGTCATTTTTATTATAACCGCAATAGATAAGTACTTTTTGGTCTTTGTCCACCTTAATAGATTTAAAATGCTTTTCCCAATCACGTGTAAAATAAAGTGGTGTTGCGGGGGAAAGTGCCACTATGTTACCGAATATTTGCGGATTTTTAGTGCCAATATAAAAACTTGCAAGCCCACCTGAACTTGCGCCCATAATGGTTGTTTCGGCTGGGTTAGATGTTACATTAAACTTACTTTTTACAAAAGGAAGAAGTGTGTTTAACACAAACTGTTCTGTTTTTTCAAGCGTGCCTAACTTATAGCCTGCTTCTAAACTTTCACTTACAAGCGGACCAAAATCACTGCTTAAAGTAAGTTGACGGTTTCTTACCATCTCGCCTTCATTATTGCAAATGCCAACAATTACCGCTGGATAATTTTTATCCCTGCAAATTTCGTCAAGTTTAACGCTATCTTTTGCTTCGCATTTATAATTGTCTTGATCGCAAAGCAGATTTTGTGCGTCAAACGAATAAATGACAGGATAGTCTTTAATCTTTAATAGCCCATAACAGTCCGGCGTATAAACATAAATCTTTTTTTCGCTGTTTAAGCCGTTATAACTTAAGTTTTCATCTTTTAGTAAAAATTCGTAAATCTTACCCACTTTTATCCCCTTTTATCTTCTATTTTTTATAAAAAGTCCGCCTATAAGCCCGTTATCGCCATTTTTTGGGATAACGGACTTATGGTAAATTTTAGTTTTTAATAACTAAATTATCGCCTTCTGCGTCAACAGTTACAACTGAATTTGGCTTAATTTTGCCAGCGATAATTTGCTTTGCAATTTCAGTTTCTACATGCTTTTCGATAAACCGTTTAAGCGGTCTTGCACCAAAAATCATGTCGTAACCGTTTTCAACGATTAGCCGTTTTGCGCAATCTGTAATTTCAAAACCAAGTTGCTTTTCACTAAGTCTTTCCTTTAACGATTGAAGCATAAGTTCTACAATTTGACCGACTTCGTTTTGAGTGAGCGGTTTAAATGTTACAATGGCGTTAAGCCTATTTAAAAACTCTGGTCTAAAGTTAGTCTTTAAAAGCATGTCGATTTTATCATGAGTTTCTTTTGTAACTTCGCCATTTTCAACACCGTCTAAAAGGTATTCTGAACCTAAGTTTGAAGTCAAAATGATAATGGTATTTTTAAAATCTACCGTCCTACCTTGACTGTCGGTAAGTCTGCCGTCGTCTAAAACTTGAAGCAAAATATTGAATACGTCCTTGTGTGCCTTCTCGATTTCGTCAAACAAAACGACCGAATATGGCTTTCTTCTTACCGCTTCGGTAAGTTCACCGCCCTCGTCATAACCAACATATCCTGGGGGCGCACCGATAAGCCTTGATACCGAGAATTTTTCCATATACTCGGTCATATCAATTCTTATCATATTCTTTTCATCGTCAAACAAAGTTTTTGCTAATGTCTTTGCAAGTTCTGTTTTACCAACGCCCGTTGGCCCTAAAAACATGAACGAGCCTATTGGCTTATTAGGATCTGAGATGCCTGCACGGGAACGAATAATGGCTTCGGCAACAAGTTTTACTGCCTCATCTTGACCGACAACACGCTTGTGCATAATGTCTTCTAAATGCAAAAGTTTTTCACGCTCGCCTTCTAATAGTTTTGATACGGGTATGCCCGTCCACTTTGAAACGATTTTTGCAATGTCTTCTTCGGTAACACGGTCAGAAAGCATCTTTTCAGCGGTGGGCGTTTCTTCTTCAAGTTTATTAAGTTCTTGCGTAAGTTTTGGCAAGTCGCCGTATCTTAATTGGGCAACCTTGTTTAAGTCGTAACTTCTTTCAGCACGCTCAATCTCTTGCGAAGTGAAAGCAATTTTTTCACGCAGTTTGCCTATTTTTTCGATAGCATCCTTTTCCGTCTTTAATTTTGCGCTCATGCTATTAAAGGTGTTTTTGAGTTTGTCAAGTTCCCCTTCAATGGAATTTAGCCTTGATATAGACAGCGGATCTGTTTCCTTTTTTAACGCTTGACGTTCAATTTCAAGTTGCAAAATTTTACGCCTTACATCGTCCATTTCTGACGGCATGGAATCGATTTCAGTTTTAACAGTTGCAGCCGCTTCGTCCACTAAGTCAATGGCTTTATCGGGCAAAAATCTGTCGCTTATATACCTATCAGATAGGGTTGCCGCAGCAATTAAAGCGTTGTCGTTTATCTTTACGCCGTGAAAGACTTCGTAACGTTCTTTTAAACCACGCAAAATGGAAATGGTGTCTTGAACGGTTGGCTCGTTAATGGTAACGGGCTGGAATCTTCTTTCAAGCGCAGGGTCTTTTTCAATATATTTTCTATATTCGTCTAACGTGGTTGCGCCAATGCAGTGAAGTTCGCCACGGGCAAGCATAGGCTTTAAAAGGTTGCCGGCATCCATTGCACCATCCGTTTTGCCTGCGCCAACAATGGTGTGAAGTTCGTCAATAAACAAAATAATTTTGCCGTCGCTTTTTTTGACTTCGTTTAAAACGGCTTTCAACCTTTCTTCAAACTCGCCACGATATTTTGCGCCAGCAACAAGTGCGCCCATGTCAAGTGCGAAAAGTTTTCTGTCCTTTAAACTTACCGGAACATCGCCCGATAAAATTCTTTGCGCCAAACCTTCGGCAATGGCAGTTTTACCAACGCCGGCTTCACCGATTAAGCATGGGTTATTTTTGCGCTTTCTTGACAAAATCATGATGACGTTTCTAATTTCTTCATCACGACCGATAACGGGGTCAAGTTTGTTTTGGCGTGCCATTTCAACAAGGTCTTGACCATATTTATTTAATACATCATACGTTGCTTCTGGGTTGTCGCTTGTAACACGCATGTTGCCACGTATATCTTTAAGGGCACGCAATACATTTGATTCTTTTACCGAATAACTATTTAAAAGTTTTTTAAGTTTGTCGCTACCTTTTTTGATTATCGCAAGCAAAATATGTTCGACAGATACATACTCATCTTTCATATCTTTTGCAACATTTTCCGCTTCGATAAGCACCCTATTTAAGTCATTTGATAGGTAAATATTACCGCCCGTTTGTTTAGAAAGTCCGCCTATAAGCCCGTTAACGCCACTTTTTAAACCTTCGACATCACAGGATGCGCCTTCTAACAATTTACCGATAAAGCACTCGTTATCGTCAAGCATTGCTTTTAATACGTGCAAATCAGTAAGTTCTGGGTTACCTAAATTTACCGCTAATTTTTGAGCCTCATTTATTACTTCGATACTTTTTTGTGTAAGTTTTTCATTGTTCATAAAATCACCCCCAACAAAAAATTTGTGTTAAAAATCTATTTCGTCCTTTATTTTAAGAAAAGCATTTTTAAGGTTTATATCAGCATCTCCCACAAAATAATCTTGCGTGTATGCGTTTATAAGGGTATCTATATTATTGACATAATTGGTAAGTTTTATTGCAATTTGGTTTGTGCTATCACTTTCGTTAAACTTTAATTTGCGGATAAGTTTGCCGTCAACACTTATATATTCAACGCCCTTTAAATATTGCTGTTCTAACGCAATAAAGGTGTTAAAAAATTCGTTTATGACGGTGATTAAAACTTGATTTGTCGTCCTTAAAGCAATCTTTAAATACCCTGTAAATTCGTCGTCGGTGAAAAGTTCGACAGAGTAAGTTACACGTGGGTTATATTTGTAATTTATCGCACTTAAAAAGTCAATGGTCGACTGCTGATTACGCTCTACACGCATGCGTGAATGCGTTAAAAAGGCTTGCGAAACTAAGCCCAAAATCTCTTCAATACGCTGTTTTTCCGTGCTGTAACCAACATAATTCGCCAAAATTTCGTTTACTAAATTTGACCTTGATTTGCCACTTTTAAGCGCAACATTATCAATTAAATTTATAACTTCATCGCTTAAAACCATGCTGTATACACTTTTACCCATAATACGCCTTTCCTTTTTGTTTTACACCTATATTTTACCACACTTTAATAATTTGTCAATTATTTTATATAACTTTTTTTACAAATTTTGTTTTTTTGAGCAAAATAAAACGCCCCTTTGCCTAACCCTGTTAGAACACCATATAAGATTACCGCCTAAGATAATGGCAAACCAACCTTATTTTTAATGCCTTTCGTGGTGTCGTTGTACCACAGAATTAAGCGGCAAGTCAACGGAAAAAATTATTGCAGAAGCCATAAAAAGAAAGAACAGTCATGCTCGATCAAGAGTGTGGCTGTTCTTTTATTATTCCGTGATTGCAATCAAGCGCGACAAACCGACGCAATAATTTTTTCGTTATCGTTGACTTCCGTATTACTTCCCTATCAATATCCTCTACCCCTATCTCGCCCGATGCTACTGCGCCGTGCCAATTGTGACGCTGGTCAAACTACTGCAACCACTGAACGCCCAATCGGGAATTGTGGTCACGCCTGCAGGAATGACTATGCTTTCAAGTTGTTTGTCAGGCAGTTCGTCTCCAATCGCAGGCACAGTAGGTTTTTCTCAAAAAAGTTGCTGCCATTGAAGCATTTTCAAGGTGCTGATAGGGAATGCTTTGGTATCTGCCACTTGTTAGTATGCGCGACCAGCCTTTGGGGTTTGCAAAGGTGACACTTGTCAAACTGCTGCAACCCTCAAACGCATGCGTGACCTTGGACGGGTCGGTGAGCGAAACTGTTTTTCCTTCGGGCGCGCTGTACTGCAAGCGCAACGCATAGGTATGCCCGGACTCGAAAGTTTCCGTTTTCTGTCGCCATACGTAAATCTTATTTTGAAATAAAATGGCTCTCCTCATCAAAATTATTTTTCAAAGAAAGACTGCCCAAGCAAAGCTTGACCAGTCTTTCGATCTACTCAAATGATGGCTTTATAATCTTCTATAAATCAAGCAAATAAATAGCTATATTTGTTGATAAGTTCGCGCACTTGATCCAATGTTATAACACCTTTACCAATCGCCACTTTCAAATATTGCCCATTAACAGCCTCGAACATAACTTCAGGTACAGGAACGAGAGCATTCAATTCTTCATACGTAAACAAACCATATTGCTCAATATCGTCAGCCATCGCTTCTGTATCAAATTTCATTGTATCGCTATCCACTTCGAAAATATTAAACAGCCCATCTATACCACCAGGCATAGAAAGCATTCCGTTGACGTAATAACAAAGATGACCATATGTTACAGGACTATATGCTTCAGTTGTTTTTTCTATTAAATCGACATTTTCAAGAGCAACCTGCACCATTCCATTTGCGTTCTGCTTAAGGAAACTGTGACCTATGTAATCTGACGCATGCCTGTCTAAATAGACATATTTGTTAAGATTAACATCAAAAAAGCCATGTTCCGAAATAACGTCCACAGTTGTTCCATCCGAGAAGTAAAGTCGGATTACTTCATACATGCTCAACTGATCTTTGTCTATACAAAGTATAGGCGCAGTATCAAATGTACCAGTATGCATGTTCCATACTAACAACATTTCACTGCCGGTTAAACTTTCAACAGGTACTTGTCTGCCATCGGCAAGCGTTATCAACGTTCCGGCAGCTATACATTGATTCTGTTCCCATATTGCAACGAGCGTAATATTAGATGTCACTGGTGTACTAAAATCATATTCAGTACTTTGTCCCGATAGCGCCCAATATTTAAATGAATAGCCATTTCTTGTAGGATTGGATGTAGGTTTGCTTACCGTCGAGCCATATTTAATAGTTTTTGCAGGGAAAGATCCTGAACCACCCGCTAAATCAAATGAAACCGTATAGGTGTTTATAGCCCATATAGCTTTTAAAGTGAATGAATTAGTAACGGGGGTATTCAAGTTATATGCTACACTAGTGTTTGTTGATAATGCCCAATACCTAAAAGTGTAACCTGTTTTTGTAGGGGGAGCAATATCTGGATTTGATAAAAACTCACCAACCGTATCGCCATCGTTAAGAGATAAAGCAATTAATCTAAATGAACCGCCATCAGCATTAAGTGAAACCGTATGCGTAAACTTTTCCCATACCGCCACTAATGTTATATTTTTATCTATATATGTATTCCAATCATATTCTTGATTTAAATTGGTAGATAAAGCCCAATATTTAAAATAGTTTCCAACTTGAACCGGATCTTCAATAGGTTTCTCTATTTGTTTATATCGATTAATAATTATGTCTGGGAAATTACCTTCTCCACCATTTAAATCAAAATTAACAGTGCATGTTTGTGTCGTATTCCAAATAGCAACAAGCGTTATATCTGATGTAACTGGTGTATTAAAATTATATGATGATGTCTGACCTGTTAATGCCCAATGGCTAAATGTATATCCAACCTTTGTAGGTGAAGACGGTCGAGTAACCGTTGAGCCATTTTCAACCAACACTTGAGTATTAAATGTTCCAACGCCACCATCTAAATCAAATGTTACAACATAATTACTGCCTATATTCTGCCATACCGCCTCGAGCACAATATTGTTCGTAACGACAGAATTCCAATCATATTCTTGATTTAAATTCGTAGACAATGCCCAATACTTAAAAACATATCCTGCTTTAGTCGGCTGGTCTATAGGTTCATCTATTTTAGCCCCATTAGCAATAGTTTTTACATAATTTGTATCCGATCCATCATTAAAATCAAAAACCACATCGCAATCAGGTATCCATTTTGCATAATAAGTAACATTATTCGCTGCTTTCGCAATATTTTCAGACGCAATTGCAGTGCCTGTAAAATCAGCGTTTATATACCAGCCGCCAAAAACATATCCATCACGAGAAGGAGCAGATATACCGTTTACTGCATTAGGTTTAGTAATACTTGTTGAAGTTTTTGTTAGCGAAACGACATATGATTTATCTGCCGATAACTCACATCCCCAAACGACAGGACGTTCAATACTTATCCAATCAGCACGATTCCAGTGATTGTCCCAAGTAGTTGGGTCGCTATTTAAATCTGTATATACAGTCAATCGTTCTCCAAAGGAAAGTATACCATAGGACACATTTGTTACAGTACTTGGAATCGTCAAACTTTTCAAATTGTAGCATTGTTGAAAAGCATAGCCATTTATATAATCTAGATTACTTTATCCCTCAAAAGTAACTTTTTTCAATCCCACGCAATTGTTGAATGCTACATTACCAATGCTTTCAACAGTTGCAGGAATTATAACTTCAGTTATACGCTTTTTACCAGCAAAAGCCTCAGAATTAATTTGAGTTACTTTTCTATTGCCTATTATTGACGGTATTCTTAGAACTCCTTCGTAATCAACATTTAATCCATCAAGACGTACTTCATTATTCGATAAGACTGTTGTATTAAATATACTAAAATCATCTCTGACTTGTTTTACTGCCTTATATGCGTTTAACTTCTTAACTACACCTTTATCTATTTTTATATTATCGGCACTGTTAATTATTATTGATTTTAGCTCACTACTTGTTAAATCAGGATCAAGTGAAAGCAATAATGCCGCAACACCAGACACATGAGGCGTTGCCATTGATGTCCCTGATTTTGTTGCATAACCAGTAGAATTGTATGACAAAGGTACAGTGCTCAATATACCATCGCCAGGAGCATAAATACTAACAGAATCCGTTCCATAATTTGAACTCCAACTCCTATTACCACTTTCAGTATGATTACCAACAGAAATAAATCTGCTGCTAAAAGCTTGATCTCTAGCATAATCTGAAGGATAATACTTTGAAGTGTCATTATTATTTCCATCATTGCCAGCGGCACTCACAAACAACCCACTAAAATTTCCAATCGCCAAACGCCTCGCCTCGTTATCTGTTGTTCCTCCTCCACTATAATTAAGTATATCAATATCATTATTTATAGCCCAAGTTATAGCTTTTGTTACAGCATCTAAAGGCCATCTGCCTTCTTCATTAACCACTTGTAATGGAATTAAGCTAACTGTGGGAGAAACGCCAATAACACCATTAAGTGATGCTCCTGTAGCCCCAATTGTACCAGCAACGTGTGTCCCATGACTGTTTAAATCATCAGTAGTAATAGAATTGTCATTATAAAAATCCCATCCTGAAAGCAAATTAGCACTTAAATCCGAATGATTAGCAATACCTGTATCAATAACACCAACTCGTACATCTTTACTTCCCATCGTAATATTCCAAGCAGATTGAGCTTGACACCCCGAATCAAATAACCCCCATAAATTAGAATATCTTGTTCCATCAGTGGCTATAGGTAATTCCAAAGGCTCATCATAATAATTAGGACCTACCCATAAGACTCCTTCCATATTTTCATATTTATGTATTTCATTTAATACATTTTCTTTTGAGTGCTCAGATAAGTCAATTTTAAAAATTTGATGGAATTCATCCTTATTAAAATATTTTTTCTTATCAGCACTACCGTCTATTCGTGTTAAGTCCGTAATTTTTACTTGAGAATTGCGAGCAATACCAAAATTGTGGAATTTATTAACATCACTTGAATTCTTGTCCATAATTATAATAATACTATCATCTGCAAAATCCTCATTAATTTTAGCATTACTATAAAGCCTTGCTTCATAAGCATTAACTGTTACTTCTTCAGCAAATGCCGGCAAAGTATGCACAAACATTATTGATGACAGTAAAAAGACAATCATTGTCACCAAAAACATAACACGGTAGTTCTTCTTTATTTTAGAATTATTCATAATGCCTCCTTTCTATATTAATAATTAATTTTTTTCCCAAACTAATATGCTTGGCCCACTGAAATTAATTACTATATTTGAAATGACACACTTAAGCATTTCCGCAGGATAATCTGAATACGAATCACCTATTTGTACAACATAACAACCATTATACTCTCCATAATAACTCATGATTGAAATGTCTTCTACTAAAAAGTCCTTACCATCGATTTCTTTTTTAAGTAAATTCAAATACGAAGTTTTTATTGCAAGCTGTTCTTTTATTCCCAATTGATTAACATCTAATCGAGAAGTAGCTATTGTTTGAATGTTTGCAATCGTCAACTTTCCATTTGTATATGCATCCTGCAAAGAATAAAAATACCCTTCAACGTCAATTTTATCAACCATATCCATTTCTTTTTTAGCCTCCACGCAAATTATATCTATATTTGCCATTTCGTTTGCAATATTAATCTTAATAGTTGTACATTCAACTATATCGTTTAACTTACTATACCCTGCTCCACTATAAAAATTTTTCGCAATCTTATCCTCCTTATATGAAATAATATCACTAACAGCATAACGTTTATAGTCTTCTAAAATTTTTTTTCGATTACTATCGCTTTCAACATTTTGAGTACAAGCTGAAAATATATTCATAATAAATAATAAAACAATGATTAATACTAATTTTTTTCTCATAAATTCTCCTTTTTAATAGGCTCTAAAATAAATGTTGGGGTGTGAGAAAAACACTTCTCTACTGCTCAACAATATTATACTGTCAATTTTTTTAAAAATCAATAGTTTCTGTAAACTTTTTTGAATTGTGTCATTTTGGAGTATATGGTACTACTGTTTACGTTCATATCTTATAAAGTGTTTAAAAGCATAATAAAAAGCCATTTGCAACCGTGGCGTGTGCTTGTTGCGACACAATTTTATGGACACTCATTGAAGAAAGACATCAACGGAAGAAAATAAGCGTATGAGTT
>CALVUR010000005.1 GCA_944363645.1 uncultured Clostridia bacterium
TGGCAATCCCCAAGTGCATTGAATTAATATATATATTACATTTTTCATAACTAACTCCAATCTACAACTTACTATTTGTCGGAATAACTTATTAAATACCTAATTGTTTCTTTTAGAAATATTGTTTAAATCTACCAAACAATAGGAGTTATGCCATCTGTGTCATAATATATTTGACACCCTAGTATGTATAGAGGCAAGTAATCAAAGATGGCAAGTTCTACAATATTTCCGCAATCGCAACGACACTTATAAATAGTTGTTGAGTGATATCTTTTATCCGTTTTTTCAATAACTACTAAACGGCCATATCGCATTCCTATCTCTTGGTCCAATTTAATCACCTACCTATTAAATTATACCTTATTTCTAGTCCATAAAATAGACGCTAAAGCAAAAATGCTCACTAAAATTTAATCTATTGGCTCGAATCTACCCGTTTCCCATCTACAAACAGAAACATTACTAACATTTAATATTTTAGCTAATTCCTCTTGTGTTAAGCATTTTCTTTCACGGTATTCTCTAATTTTTTTAGCATAATCAAACATATGGTCACCTCAAATGGTTATCAGTATTTTAACATAAAAAAGGTTTAATTTCGATATTTTCGTAGAACTTTTACAGGATTTTTTCTCAAAAAGGATAAAAAGTTTTTTGTGGGACAAAAAGTTTATTGTGCTATAAAAAGTTTTTAGTGCAAAATCACGAGCTAAAACTTCATTGTTAGAGAATAGGATGTTAAGTCGCTTATGCTCAATTTATGTTAATAATGCGCTAATTTTTGCAAATTTTGGCACAAAAAAAGGTTTGAATAGCCGTTTTTAGCGTATCAAACCATTGCTTTTAATATGGTGCCGCTGGCCGGACTCGAACCGGCACGCTTTTAAGGGCGGCAGATTTTGAGTCTGCTACGTCTGCCAATTTCGTCACAGCGGCTTAAATTATCAAGCCTAAAAATTATAACACACACATTTTAAATTGTAAAGCATTAAAAATACTTTTTTACCATATTTTTTTAATTTAGTTGATTTTATTAACTTATAAATCGATAAAAACACACTTATAAAGCGAGTTTTTGATAAAAAAATTTGATTTTAGCAAAAAAAATTTAAAAAACATATAAATATTATTTGACAACAAATTATTTAGTTGGTAAAATCAACTTGTAATTCATATAGAGGCGCAAAGCTTATTAGTAATAAAACTCGTAACGGAATGAAGGGTTTTAGGAAAGGAAGTTTTGCCGAAATTATGATTTTTCGTCCGGAAAAATCATGGTTGGGTTGCAAGGAAATACCTTGCAAACTGTCGCAAGGTACTTGCGGGGAGCTATTATGATTGATCTTGTTTGAATATTAGATTGATTTTTAATGTTTTCCGTAAGTCCAAAAGATTTACGGAAATTTTTTTTAGGAGAATATAGACATGAAAAAATTCTTAAAACTTGTAAGTTTAGTAGTTATGGCTTGCATTTTATCATGTACAGCAATGTTTGTTACCGGTTGTAATAGCAACAACGATGAAAACAAGTTGTATGTTGGTATGGAATGCGGTTACATCCCCTTTAACTACACACAATTAGATGATTCTAATGGCGCAGTTAAAATTGATAACGCACCAGGTTATGCAAATGGTTATGACGTAATGATCGCTAAAAGAATTGCTGAACACCTTGGCAAAGAATTAGTTATTGTAAAATATGAATGGAACGCACTTGTAAATGCTGTAAAAGTTGGTACACTTGACTTTATCATCGCTGGTATGAGTCCTACAGCAGAAAGACTTGAAGCAATTGACTTTTCAGATGCTTACTATGAAAGCCACTTGGTTGTTGTTGTAAAAGCCGATGGTCCATATAAAGATGCTACTTCTTTAACAGATTTAAACGGCGCAAATCTTGTTGCTCAACTTGGTACTTTCCACCAAATCGCTTTATCTGAACAAGCAGGTACATACGGCATTAACGTTGGCACACCAATGGAAACATTCCCACTTATGACAGCCGCTTTAGTTGCTGGCACAATCGATGGTTATGTTGCAGAAGAACCAGGCGCTATTGCTGACTGTTCTGCAGCTGCTGGCTTAAAATACATCCCACTTGTAAACAATGATACGGGTTTCAAAGTATCAAAAGAAGATACTCAAATTGCAGTTGGTTTACAAAAAGGTTCACCACTTAAAGATGCTGTAAACGAAGCTTTAGCACAAATTTCTGCTGAAGAACGCTTACAAATTATGGAAACAGCAATTTCACTTGCTACAGGAGATAACGTTCAATAAAATTTAACGTTTACTAAATAAAATGGATTTATTTAAAAATATTGGCGAGATAATTTCTAAATATTATATTTGGTTGTTAGAAGGTGTTGGTTATACCCTACTTGTATCGCTAATCAGTACAATTATTGGTTTGATTATTGGTATTTTAATTGGTATATACCGCACCCTACCCGCACCAAAAAATAAATTTTTAAGGGTTTTAAAAAAGATTGGCGACGTTATTTTATCCGTTTACATAGAAGTTTTCCGTGGCACACCTATGATGGTTCAAGCAATGGTAATTTTCTGGGGCTTTGCCCTTTTAAACGATGGTAAAACACTTAACGTAATCTTTTCAGGTATGTTGATTGTTTCAATTAACACTGGTGCATACATGGCAGAAATCGTACGTGGCGGTATTATTTCAGTTGACAAAGGTCAAACTGAGGGTGCTGCGGCAATCGGTATGACACACTTCCAAACGATGATGAGGGTTGTGCTTCCCCAAGCATTGCGTAACATTATGCCATCAGTTGCAAACGAATTTGTTATCAACATCAAGGATACTTCAGTTTTAAACGTAATCGGGTTTACCGAATTATTCTTCCAAGCAAAAAGTATCGTAAGCAGTAACCTTTTAACATTTGAAACCTATTTACTTGTTGCTGCAATCTATTTTGTATTAACCTTTACAATCACAAGAATTTTGCGTCTTATCGAAAAGAAGATGGACGGCGACAAAAATTATGTTGTTTTAGGCTCACAAAACATGGATGCAAACGCTTACGCACGTGAGAAAAATATTGGCGGAGGTAAACAAAATGGATAAAAACACTATTATTGAAGTCCGCCACCTTCAAAAATTCTTTGGTACAAACAAAGTTTTAAACGATATTAACTTTTCAGTAAACCGTGGCGATGTAACTTGTATTATTGGCTCATCTGGTAGCGGTAAAAGCACCTTACTTCGCTGTATCAACCTTTTTGAACAGCCCACTGCTGGTGAAATTTTTGTTCACGGCATAAATATTGTTAATACTAAAAAACCAAACGAATACCGCAAAAAAGTTGGTATGGTTTTCCAATCGTTCAACCTTTTTAACAATATGAATGTACTTAAAAACTGCACCATCGGTCCACGTACAGTGTTAAAAGTTAGCAAACAAGAAGCGGAAGCACGTGCTAAAAAATATTTAGCAATGGTTGGCATGGCTGAATATGTAAATGCTCGCCCAGCACAATTATCTGGCGGTCAAAAACAGCGTGTTGCAATCGCCCGCGCCCTTGCAATGGAACCAGAAGTTTTGCTTTTTGACGAACCTACAAGCGCACTTGACCCTGAAATGGTTGGCGAAGTATTATCTGTAATGACCAGCCTTGCACAAAAAGGTCTTACAATGGTTGTTGTAACGCACGAAATGGGGTTTGCACGTGATATCGCAACCAAAGTTGTGTTTATGGATGCCGGCATTATTGAAGAAGAAGGCACGCCACAGCAAATCTTTACCAACCCACAAAAACAACGTACAAGAGAATTTTTGTCAAGAGTTTTATAATTTTAATACTATTAGCACATTTTTATGGCTATATAATCAAATGTCCGCAACTTTTGCGGACATTTTTTTAAAAAAAGAAACAGTCCGTTAGTGATAAACGGACTGTTTTTATATTATTTAAAGTAATTTTTAACTTTATTAGCCATTAAAAATTTTATCAAAAGCAGTTTTAACTTCTTCAAACTTTTCAGTTGCCTTTTCCCTTGTCTTTGCGCAAACTGAATAGTAAATTTTAAGTTTTGGTTCCGTTCCGCTTGGTCTTAAGCATACAAAACCGCCATTTGCGATTTCATAATACAAGCAGTTAAGGTTGGAATATTCCATCTTTTCCACCTTGCCATCAACTGTTCTTGTGCCTACTAAGTAATCACGAACAGCCAAAACCTTTTCACTGCCGATATAATCGATAGTTTTTTGCCTTACTTCTTCAACAGCCTTGTTCATTTCAGCCATAGCGTTTAAGCCCTTAAAGCCGATACTTACTGTTTTGTCCATAAAATAGCCGTAAGTTTGATAAATTTGTTCTAATACATCAATTACAGAAACCTTAATTGAATCGTAATAGCAAACAAGTTCAGCAAATAACATACTTGCAACAACGGCATCCTTATCACGTGCGTGTGTACCACGCAAATAACCACAACTTTCTTCAAAACCAAAGATATAATCGCCTACGCCACTTTCTTCGGCTTCCTTGATTTTTTCACCGATAAACTTAAAACCAACCGGTGTTTCTTTTAGTTCCACACCAAAACCATCGGCAACGCATTTTGCCAAGCCTGTAGATACAAAACTTTTAACAGCAAAACTGTCCTTTTTAAGTTTTCCGTCCTCTTTTAAGCGTGTTAAAACATAATTTAACAATAAAACGCCTACTTGGTTGCCAGAAAGTGCAACAAATTCGCCATCTTTATTGCGAAGAGCAACGCCCAATCTGTCGCAGTCGGGGTCAGTACCAAAAACAACATCGGCATTTACCTTGTTAGCTAAGTTGATACCCATTGAAAGCGTTTCTTTATATTCTGGATTTGGAACTTCTACTGTAGAAAATTCTGTATCAGGCTGAGTTTGTTCTTCAACAATTTGAGCGTTTATGCCCATCATTTTTAATACGGTTGTAACAGGTTCATAGCCGGTGCCGTGTACTGGCGTATAAACAAGTTTAATGTTTGCACCTTCGCTTTCGACAGCCTTTGGCGATAAACTAAGTTTTATAATTTGATCGTAATAATCTTGTTCAAACTCGCCATCAAGCATTGTTACGCCATCAACGGATAATAAACTTTCATTATTAAAATAATCTGCACCTTCAACCGACAAATAATCGGTAATTTTGGATATATAGTTTACAACAACTTCAGTTGCTTCTGGCGACATTTGTGCACCGTCTTCACCATATACCTTATAACCATTATATTCCTTTGGATTATGGCTTGCAGTAATCATAATACCAGCAATACAGCCTAATTTTCTAACAGCGAAACTTAGCATTGGTACAGGTCTTGCCTTTTTATAGACATAAACTTTAATTCCGTTTTTGGTAAGTACGCCAGCACAAGATAAAGCAAATTCACGTGATTTTCTTCTTGTGTCGTAAGAAATAACAACGCCCATATTTACGGCTTCAATACCAAGTTGTAAAATGTAGTTTGCAAGCCCTTGTGTGGCACGTTTTACGGTGTAAACATTCATCATGTTTGTACCCATACCGATAAAACCACGCATACCGGCAGTACCAAACTGCAATTCACCGCCAAAGCGATATAAAATTTCACTATCGTTGCCGTTTAATGAGGTAAGTTCTTTTCTACCTTCTTCGCTAAGCCTTGAATCGTTAAGCCAACTATTATAAAGTGCCAAATAATCCATAGATACCTCTTAAATAATTTGATACTTATATTTTACACCTAAATTATAATTTTTTCAAGTATTAACAAGACATTTTTTGTAAAGGTCAAAAAGGCACAATTATAAATCTAACCTACTTAAAAAATTTGTTAAATTTGAATATAAGATTTTTTCAATATCTTTATCTTTGTAACCGTGTTTTTCCAAAATAAAAATCAACTCTTGTGAAAAATTATAACCCGCTACCCCTTGTGGTAAATCGTTACACCCATTTAAATCGGTACCTAAACAAAGATTATTTACGCCAAATTTTTGGCAAAAATAATCTATATGTAAAAAAATATCAAACATTGTACTAATTTTATTTTTTGTTAAAAACGGAGTATAAAAAGCCAAACCGATAAGCCCGTTTAAATTGACGATTTCGCCAATTTGTTCATCGTCTAAATTGCGAATGTGTTGGTTTACACCATTAAAACAAGTATGAGTACAAACCACATTTTGTGTATATTTTAACGCACTGAAAAAACTTTCTTTTGATAGATGTGCAACATCTAAATAAATATTTCGCTTGTTTAATTCCCTTATTATTTGAATGCCACGCTTTTTAATTTTACCGCTACTACCCACACCATAAGCCAAATTATTTTCACCATTCCACGTAAGCGAAACATATATAGGTTTAAAGTCTAAAAGTCCATAAATCAAGTTAAAAATATCTTCTTCATAAGAAAAATCTTCAAATGAAAAGTACTGATTTTCACCCTTGTTTTTTAAAAAATAATTAAGTATTGATTTGGCGTATAGATAGTCTTTATTGCCACGGAAAATTGCACCAATAACTATGTTATTTGACTTTTTATAGTTTTCTAAAAACTCTTGTTTATTTGTAAGTGTTAAATAGTCATTATGAAAATCTGCAAGCATAATTTAGTATATGCTTTAATAATTAAATTTGTAATTGTAGATTTGTAAAAATCTTTAAAATCTTTGATTATATGCTTAATTTTAAAATTTTTTATGTTTTACATAATTTCTTTAAGTAAAAAAATAAAGGGCTTAAGATGAGCCCTTTAAATCTTTTTATTTAAAAATTTTTAACAAATCTAAAAGTGAATAAACGGTAAGATCTGGCTGATACTCATCGCTAAAAACTTCTTGATAAGGGGCGACGACACCATGCTTTATAAAAATGGTTTTAAGCCCTAATTTTTTAGCGGGTAAAATGTCGTTATCAAGTCTATCACCTATCATAACGCATTTACTGCTATCTTCGTTTGCGCATTTTATTGCCCTTAAAAATATCTCTTTATCGGGCTTTGATACGCCTTCTTCAAATGAGGCTAAAACAAAATCAAAATAATCAATTAAGCCCCATTTTTTAAGCCTATCTTTTGTACCTTTACCTTGATTTGCAACAACGCCTAACTTATATCCCCTTGCCTTTAAGGTTTCAAGAACGGTTTTAGCATCGGTGTATGGATATTCAACATCGCTACGCCATGGCTTTAGTTGTAAACCATAAAATTTTGCTGTATCAATATCACCACAGTTGATATTATCGTGCGCTAATTTTTTGCGCATTTTGTCGAATTCTTCAAATGTAATGTTTGAGCCTTCAATGCATTCTAACACCCTTAATTTATAGGCTTCCGTTTCATCGATTAAAGTTGAGCCTAAATCAAAGAATATCCACTTGATATCTTTCATATTAATATTTTTCGGGATCGGGATAAGTTACGCCAAAAGTATCAACTGTTACTTCTTGCATAATCTGTGGCGTTAATGGTTTATCCATATAATCGGTTTCAACTGATGCAATTTTATCAACTACTTCCATACCTTCAATTACTTTGCCAAAACTTGCGTATTGACCATCTAAATGTGGTGCGTTTTGGTGCATAATGAAAAATTGTGAACCGGCAGAATTTGGAAGCATGCTTCTTGCCATTGAAATTACCCCACGTGAGTGTTTTAAGTTATTTTTAAAACCGTTTTTGGTAAATTCCCCTTTTATGCTATAGCCTGGGCCACCCGTGCCAACACCTTTAGGATCGCCACCTTGAATCATAAAACCACTTATTACACGGTGGAAAATTACGCCGTTATAAAAGCCTTTATTTACAAGTGATATGAAGTTGTTTACTGTGTTTGGTGCGATTTCTGGGTATAATTCCACTTTGATTAAATCGCCTGTATTCATTTTAATTGTAACGATAGGATTCATATTAATTTTCCTCTTGATATTTTATTACTTCAACGCCGGCTTCATTAAAAATTTCCATTGAGAAATCATCTGGATAGCCTTCGCTGTAAATTACCCTTTTTATCCCAGCATTTATGATAAGTTTGCAACAAATTACGCAAGGTTGATGTGTGCAGTAAAGCGTTGCGCCTTCTAAACTAATGCCGAGTTTTGCCGCTTGACAGATTGCATTTTGCTCTGCATGGACAGCATAACAAAGTTCGTGCCTTGTGCCACTTTCAACATTTAATTGACGGCGTAAGCAAATTTGCTTTTCCTTACAACTTTTAATGCCTGATGGCGCACCATTATAGCCGGTAGTTAAAATACGTTTACTTCTAACAATAACAGCCCCTACTTGGCGGTTTTCTTGAAAGCAACTTGACCAACTTCCAACTACCCTTGCAATTTCGATAAATCTTTTATCCCATTTATCCATTTTATATTGACTTACTTCTTTATTGGGCATAAAAGCCTCCTTAAAACTTAACAAATAATGTTTTTTAAACTAAAAGTTTGTTGTAATTGGTAAACAATTACCAACAAAATTTAATATAACATAAATTAACTTATTTAGCAAGGGAAAAACAAAATTTTTGCCTATATTGTGTTTTATACCCCCTTTTTAACCACAAAATTTAGTATACTTTGACTTTTTTCATTCTTCGACAAAAATATTGTAAATATTTTCTATTTAAAGTCGTAAAACTGTTGACAATTTTTGTAAACAAGCTATAATTACAATTAGCAATCTATCATTTAGAGTGCTAAAATCGTAAAATTATAGGGAGGGTTCATTAAAAATGACTATCAAACCATTATTTGATAAAGTTGTAGTTAAGGCTACAAACAAAGAAGAGACCACAAAAAGCGGTTTTATACTTCCATCATCTTCACAAGAAAAACAACAAACTGCAGTAGTTGTTGCAGTTGGTCCTGGCGGTTTAGTTGACGGCAAAGAAGTTTCTATGCAAGTAAAAGTTGGCGATACCGTATTATACGCTAAATATTCTGGTAGCGATTTTAAAGTTGACGGCGAAGAATTTACAATTATCCGCCAAAGCGATATTTTAGCAATAGTTGAATAAGGAGGTTAAATTATGGCTAAACAAATTAAAACTGGTGATGAAGCAAGAAAGGCTTTAGAAATTGGTGTAAATACACTTTGTAACACCGTTAAAATTACATTAGGTCCTAAAGGCAGAAACGTTGTTTTAGATAAAAAATACGGCGCACCACTTATTACTAACGACGGTGTAACTATCGCAAAGGAAATTGAACTTGAAGATCCATTTGAAAACATGGGTGCTCAACTTGTAAAAGAAGTTTCCACAAAAACAAACGATGTTGCTGGCGACGGTACTACTACTGCTGTAGTTTTAGCACAAGCCATGATTAGTGAAGGTCTTAAAAACTTGGCTGCTGGCGCAAATCCTATCATTTTAAAGAAAGGTATCATGAAAGCAGTTGATGTTGCAGTCGATGCTTTAAAGGCTTCATCTAAAGTTGTTGACGGCAGAAAGTCTATTGAACAAGTTGCTTCAATCTCTGCTGGCGACGAAGATATCGGTAAACTTATTTCAGAAGCAATGGACAAAGTTGGTCCTAACGGTGTAATTACCGTACAAGAAAGCAAGACCATGAAAACAAACCTTACAACAGTTGAAGGTATGCAATTTGACCGTGGCTATGCTTCCGCTTACATGGTAACAAACACAGATAAAATGGAAGCAGTACTTGATTCCCCTGTTATTTTGATTACCGACAAGAAAATTTCTTCTATCCAAGAAATCTTACCCGTTATCGAACCTATCGCACAACAAGGTATGCGCTTATTGATTATTGCTGACGACGTTGAAGGCGATGCTTTGGCTGCACTTGTTGTAAACAAACTTAAAGGCGTATTTAACTGCGTTGCTGTTAAAGCACCCGGCTTTGGCGACAGAAGAAAAGCAATGCTTGAAGATATCGCAATTTTGACAGGCGGTCAAGTATTATCAAGCGAATTAGGTCTTGAATTTAAAGACTTTACAATGGATATGTTAGGTCGTGCTGTTCAAGTTAAAGTTGATAAAGACAACACAACAATTATTGACGGTGCTGGCGATCCACAACAAATTCAAGCAAGAGTTGAACAAATTAAAGCACAAATCGCTGAAACAACTTCTGATTATGACAGAGAAAAACTTCAAGAAAGGCTTGCAAAACTTACTAACGGCGTTGCTGTTATTAACGTTGGTGCTGCAACTGAAGTTGAAATGAAGGAAAAGAAACTTCGTATTGAAGACGCACTTGCTGCAACAAGGGCTGCTGTTGAAGAAGGTATCGTACCTGGTGGCGGTATCGCACTTTTAAGCACTGTACCAGCAATCAACCGTTTGGCACAAACACTTAAGGGCGACGAAAAGACCGGTGCAGAAATCGTTGCAAAGGCAGTTGAAGCACCAATTAGACAAATTGCTGCCAACGCTGGCTTAGATGGTTCAGTAATTTTGAATAAGGTTGTAACTTCTAAAAAGGCAAACTTTGGTTTTGACTTTTTAACAAACCAATACACCGATATGGTAAGTGCTGGTATTATCGACCCAACCAAAGTTTCACGTTCTGCTTTACAAAATTCAGCATCTATCGCTTCTACCCTTTTAACAACTGAAAGTTTAGTTGCTGATATTCCACAACCAGAAAATGCAAATCCTAACGCAAACATGGGCGGAATGTACTAATTAAATAATTAGCAAAATAAAAACGGTGGTTTAAATGTACCACCGTTTTTTAATATATTAAAATATTAGAATTTAACTACTTTTTTAGCGTGCTTAAAATCAATGATTATGTGAATGATGCTCACAATCGCAATCGTTGTCGCAACAGTCGTCATTACATTCTTCACAATCGCAATCATCGTCGCACTCTTCGCACTCACAATCATCGTCAAAGTGTTTTTCATGGGCATATGAATTATTTAATTTAAAGTTATCTTTCTTATCCATATGGTCTTTTAAGCCCATAATCTTTATTGCGGCATAGTCCATATTGATATTTTCCAAACACTTACCACAATTATCGCAAAGTTTTGTAGGATCTAAGTCGCAAAACTCACATTCACCACAATCGATACAATCACGGTCATATAAAACGCATTTTTTAGCCATAACAACACTTCCTTAACATGATAATAGTGATTTTTATCCCCTTTTTTTATTGGAATAAAAACAATTTAAAATTTAAAAAATTAGAACGAATGTTTGACAAATTAGAATATATGTGCTATTATTGTAATCAAGAGGTGAACTATGAATTACAACAATAAACGTGAAGAACAAATTTTAGAATATATTAGTGATTACATTGAAAATGAAGGCTATCCCCCAACTGTAAGGGAAATTTGTAAAGAGGTTGGTTTTGCCTCAACTTCAACCGCACAATATTATCTTAAAAAACTTGAAGCACGTGGACTTATTGCTTTAGGCGGTGCAAAAAACCGTGCAATCACTGTCAAAAATAAACCATTAAACAACAAGACAAGATATATTCCGCTTGTTGGTACTGTTACCGCCGGTGCGCCTATTTTGGCCGTTGAAAATATCGAAGGGTATTATCCACTACCAGAAGAATTTCATGGCATTGGCGACTTGTTTATGTTAAATGTATCTGGCGATAGTATGATTAACGCTGGCATTTTTGACGGCGATAAAATTATCGTTGAAAAGTCTTCTACTTGCGAACAAGGTGAAATCATTGTTGCGTTAATTGACGATTCAGCAACCTGCAAACGCTTTTTTAAACGTGATGGCAAGATAATTTTACACCCTGAAAATGAAACTTTATCCGATATTGTTTTGGACGATGTTTCAATTATCGGTAAGGTAAAAGGACTTGTAAGAAAGTTTTAATTTTACCACCTATTTTTTTATCAACTAATATAATTACTAATTTGTAATTTCGCTTAAAATCGCTGATAAAATCACAAATTTTAAAAATTTTTATGATTTACATAATTAAGTGCCATAATTAAACGTGGCACTTTTTTATAGATTTTTAAGTATTTCTTTTACAGCAATTTTACCGTGTTCATAAGTTAAACCACCTTGAACGTAAGCGACGAATGGTGGACGAATTGGGGCGTCTGCTGAAAGTTCAATTGAAGAGCCTTGAACAAAGCAACCAGCCGCCATAATAACTAAATCGCTATACCCTGCCATTTCGCTTGGAACGGGTTTAACATAACTATCGATTGGTGAAACTTTTTGAACTGATTGAATGAAACTTATAAGTTTATCTTTATCGTCAAACCTTACCGACCTTGTAATATCGTAAGGCATGTTATACGCTTTTGGAATTGTTGAATACCCTATTTCTTCCAAAGTTGCACCGATTAACAAACTGCATTTAAGTGCTTGGTTTGTAATGTGTGGTGCTAAAAATAAACCTTCGTAATAATATTGATAACCATAGGGGTTTGCACCAACATCACCGGCAATTGTAACGCAAGTTAAGCGTGCTTCAACTAAATCAAGATATTTCTTTTTGCCGGCAATATAGCCACCGCAAGGTGCGATACCACCGCCGATATTTTTGATTAAAGAGCCAGCAACTAAGTCAGCACCAACATCAGTTGGTTCTTTATCTTCAACAAATTCACCGTAACAGTTATCAACAAAGATACAGCCATTAAAACCTAATTCTTTAACTAAATCACAAACCTTTTTGATTTCGTAAACTGATAAACTTTCCCTTTCTTCATATCCCCTTGAACGTTGGATGTAAATCATATCGGGCATATACTTTTTAAAGTATTCCCTGACGGCGTCAAGGTCGATTGTTTTGCCTTCAACAAGTTTAATATCATCGAAAGTTACTCCCATTGCCTTTAATGAAAATTTGTCGTCATAGATAACACCTTGTAATGTGTCGTATGGCTGACCTGTAACGGAAAGTACCCTTTCACCGCTGTTTAAAACTGATAAAACTGCCAAAGCAATGGCGTGTGTGCCAGAAACGATATTTTGTGAAACACAAGCGGCTTCGGTGTGGAAAACATCGGCAAATACCCTTTTTAATGAATCTCTTCCGTCGTCGTCGCTACCGTAACCATTTGTACCGTTAAAATGCCTTGTAGCAATGCGGTTATTTTGGAAAGCGTTTAAAACCTTTTCTTGGCACAAAAATGCGATTTCATCAAGTTTTTTGAATGTTGGTTGTAATTTTTCTTCTACATTACAAATAAGTTTTTCAATTTTTTGTGTATCCATCTATATATTCCTTTATTTTTACAATTTCAGTTTCTTCGTTAGTGCGTTCAATATACTGTAAATTTTCAAGGCGTTTAAACCAAGTAATTTGCCTTTTTGCATAATGCCTTGTGTTTAACTTTATAGTTTCCTTGATCTGTTCAATGGTAAAATTATTATTTAAACCATCTACAACTTCTTTATAGCCTATACCCTGCATTGACTGTGCAGTTGGACTTACACCGCTATCAATAAGCCCTTTAACTTCATCCATAAGCCCGTCGTCGAACATTTTGTCCACACGGGCATTTATTTTTGAGTAAAGTTTTTCCCTATCGTCTTGATAAGAAAAGGCAAAAAACGGTATTATAGCCCTTTTTTCGTCAACAATTTGCGACTTTTTCTGCCCGGTGGTGTGATAAATTTCCAAAGCCCTTACAATGCGCATTTTATCATTTAAA
The DNA here is from genome assembly GCA_944363645.1 of uncultured Clostridia bacterium. Classification (GTDB taxonomy): domain Bacteria; phylum Bacillota; class Clostridia; order Christensenellales; family Borkfalkiaceae; genus UBA4636. Next base: position 13,604 of record CALVUR010000005.1, read on the forward strand.
TGAAGAATTTGCGCCGTTTCAGGATCGACTTCTTGCAACTTTTTATATAAGACTTCAATGCCTTCATTTTCTATAATTTTATCACATTCAAGCCTAAATTCCTCGTCTTTAGGGCAATTTCCGTAACTAAAATCATATAAAAGCGCATCGATATAATAACCTGTTCCGCCACAGATTATGGGCGTTTTATTGCGGTTTAAAATGTCAAAAAGAATTTTTCTTGCCATTTCTTTATATTCGGCAACAGAAAATTCTTCGGTGGGCATTACCACATCAATCATGTGGTGTACAGCCAAACTTTTTTCGTAATTATCTGGTTTTGCTGCGCCTATATCAAGCCCTTTATAAATCGCAATAGAATCAGCGGATAATATTTCGCCGTCAAATAAGTTAGCAAGTTTAATTGCAAGTTTGGTTTTACCGCTTCCGGTTGGTCCACAAACCACAATCGCAAACTTATCTATACAATTCGTTTGAACCATTTGTCAATTTCCGTTCTTGAAATTTTTATTGCAACAGGTCTGCCATGCGGACATTTTAAGCCCCAGTTGTTTTTAAGGCTTTCCATTAAAGAATTGATTTCTTCAAGGGTAAGTTTATCGCCAGACTTAATTGCGTTTTTGCACGCTTTTTGAGCAATGGCTTCCCGTAAAACTGAAGGTATTTTTTCATCCTTAAACCTTGGATCTGTCAAAATATCCCTGAAAAAGTCGTCTAAATCGATTGACAATAACTCAACAGGAACGGCTGATACCCTAAACATATTGTCTTCTAAAAATGAAATATCAATGCCGACATCTCTAAATAGTTCAATAAGGTCATAAATCATTCCAGCTTCTGCGCTGTTTGTGTTGAATGTGTACGGAATCAACAATGGCTGTTTTACCACTTGGCGAATTTTTACAAGTTGATAATACTTGTCAAACAGCACCCTTTCATGCGCTGCGTGCTGGTCAATTATAATTAACTCATCGCCACATTCATGAATGATATATGTGTTTAAGGCTTGACCGATATATCTTATAGGCAAATCTTTTTCAAGTTCTTCTTGAACGGCATTTCTTTCCGCTTCAAGTTTTTCAATATAAGCCTTATTTTCTTTGAAAATATCGTCAATTTCACTGTCTTTTTTAGGATATAAAACTTCTTCTTTTGAAAAATCAGTAATTTTGTCCTTTACAACAGATCTTTTCTTTTTAATTGGTTCTACAATGTAATCGCCCGTATAATTTCCGCCAGAGTATGAGCCATCATACTTATAATCTGTCAATGGCTTAAAAGTGCTTTCTGGCATTTCGAAGTCAGGTCCAACATGTACAAACTCAATATTATCTTTTCTTTCTTCCTTTTCCTTATTAGTTTCACTAATAAATGGTGCGCTTTCAACAATATTTAACGCTTGAGAAGAGCCATCTAATACCTTTGAAATTACCGAATAAATGCTTCCGTAAATAATTTGATTGTTAGCAAAGCGAACTTCAGCCTTTCTTGGGTGAACGTTTACATCAACAATGGAAGGATCAACTGTAATTGACAACACATAAAAAGGATATTGACGCTTCATTAAATAGTTTGAATAAGCGTTTTGTATTGCCATTGAAATTGTATTATCGGTAACATATCTACCATTTACAATAATGGTTTGGTATGTGCGATTGCTTTTATAGTAATTGGTACTGCTAATATAGCCATGAATGTAAAGCCCGTTTTTATCGGTGCTGATTTCAAAGCAATTTGACAAGGCTTCTTTACCGTAAACAGTCAAAACTGCTTCTTTTAAACCATCGCCATACGATTGAAGGTATAAGACGCCGTTGATATAGTATTTTACCGCAATGTATGGGTTTGTCAAAATAAGTTTTTCAACAAGGCTTGTAATTTCCCTTTCTTCCCCTTTTGCGGACTTCAAAAATTTAAGTCTTGCTGGCGTATTGTAAAACAAGGTACTTATGATAACAGATGTACCATCTACCCCAGAACCTTCTTTAACTTCGCTAAGCATACCGCCTTCGCAAGTAACTTGATAGGCTTCGCCGTCGGGTGTTTTAGAGATTATCTTTGCGTAAGATACTGCGCCGATACTTGCTAACGCTTCACCACGGAAACCAAGCGTTTGAATATAGTCAAGGTCGCTTGCCTTTTGAATTTTACTTGTTGCGTGAGGCAAAAAAGCCTTTTGTAAGTCTTCTTTTTCAATACCGCAACCGTCATCTTGAACCAAAATTTCTTCAGTACCACCATTTTCAATGGAAACTGTAATATTTTTAGCCCCTGCATCGACAGCGTTTTCAAAAAGTTCTTTTACAACCGACGCTGGTCTTTCAATGACTTCGCCAGCCGATATTCTGTTAAATATCTCTTTAGGTAAAACATTAATCTTCGACATCGATCTTTTCCTTTAAAAATGTTAAAATTTCAAATGCTTTAAGTGGTGTAAGGTTGTTTAAATCAAGATTTTGCAAATACCTTTCCACATAAGATAATTCTTTGATATCTTCTTCACTATCTTCAATTTGATTGAAGTTTTGTGTTAAATCTTTCTTTTCCAAAAGTTTAAGTATCTTTTTTGCCCTTGCGGTAACCGTTTCAGGAATACCAGCAAGTGAAGCAACTTCTACACCAAAACTCTTGTTTGCACTGCCTTGAGTTATCTTTCTTAAAAAGATTACTTTACCATTGATTTCTTTAACGGTAATTTTGAAGTTTTTAACGCCTTCAAGTTTATTTTCAAGTTCAGTTAACTCGTGATAATGTGTTGCAAATAACGTTTTTGCCCTAATTTTTGTGCAAATATGTTCTACAACCGCCCATGCGATTGATAAACCGTCATAAGTGCTTGTACCACGTCCAATTTCGTCTAAAATAAGCAAACTGTGCTGTGTTGCGTTTCTTATAATGTTTGCAACTTCAGCCATTTCAACCATAAATGTAGACTGGTCAAAAATAAGATTATCGCTTGCACCCACTCTTGTAAAAATCTTGTCTACAAGCGGAATTTCAGCAGATTTAGCAGGGACAAAACTGCCGGCATGTGCCATTAACACAATAAGCGCAACTTGGCGCATGTATGTACTTTTACCAGCCATATTTGGGCCTGTAATGATTGCCATACGTGTTTCGTCTGTGTCTAAAATTGTATCATTAGGAACAAACGAATCTTTGTTTGTCGCTTCAACTACGGGGTGACGACCACCAACAATGTTGAGCCTGCTATTTTCACCTAAAATGGTTGGACGGACATATCCACGCTTTTTAGCAACGATTGCAAAAGATAATAATACATCAAGCATTGCCAAGCATTTTGCACATCTTAATAACTCTGTAATTCTCTGTGATAAAATGGTTTTTAATTTAGTGAAAATTTCATTTTCAATCTTGATGATATTTTCGGTGCTTGATAAAATTTCTTCTTCAAACTTTTTAAGTTCTTCAGTAATGTAACGCTCTGCACCGACAAGCGTTTGCTTTCTAATATAGGTATAAGGTACGTCATTTACAAATGATTTTGTAACTTCAATGTAAAAACCAAACACCTTGTTATAACCGATTTTAAGGTTTTTAATGCCTGTTGATTCCCTTTCACGTGCCTCGATTTGTTTTAAAATTTCGTGGCCGTTATTTTTTATTGAGCGGAAGTGGTCAAGTCTTTCGTCAAAACCATTTTTGATAAAACCACCATCTTTAGTGAAAGCGGGAATATCATTTTCCACAATCATTGAATCGATAAGCGAAGTTAAATCGTCAAAATCGCCAAGATTTTTTGATATATCATTCAAAATTTTGGATGGCATTCCGCCTAACTGCATTTTGATTATAGGAATCATTGATAAAGTGTCGCAAATTGCACGGCAATCACGTGGGTTTACGATGTTATTTGATATCCTACCACAAAGCCTTTCCAAGTCCTTAACGCCTTTAAGTGAATCACTTAACGCTTCCCTTGACATAGTATCTTTTGTGAGATCGCTTACGCCGTCAAGCCTATAGTTAATTTTATCTTCGTCGTGTAATGGTGAAGTTAAAACTTCCTTAAGTTTTCTTGCGCCACCTGCCGTTTTTGTAAAATCTACCGCCCATAAAAGTGTGCCGTAAACCTTACCATCTCGCATGGACTTAGTAACTTCAAGGTTGCGCTGTGCTGTTGCATCCAAAAATAAAACATTGCCGTCATCAAAATAAGTTAAGTTTTTGATGTTTTCAAGCGAGTGCATTTGCGTTTCTTTTAAGTAACTAACAAGCGCACCAGATGAGCAAATTGCGTAATTTTTGTCGCTTGGAATAAAACCGTCAAGCGTGTGTACGCCAAATTGAGTTAAAAGCGCAGTTTTGGCTGTATTAAAGCCGTAAGATTGATCTTTATATGGTGAAAATTTGACTATTGAAGACTTTACGCCATCGCTAAAGGTTTGATAGATTTGATATGCTTTTTCGTTGGCTAAAATTTCGGAAGGATTGATGCGGTAAACTGCATCGAGCAATTTTTCTTCACTATCTACTTCTTGACAATAAAATTCGCCCGTAGTGATATCCGCCCACGAAACAGCAATTTTTTCGTCAGCGTAAACAGAGCAGATAAAGTTGTTGCTTTTTTCGTCAACAAGTCCATCTTCTATAATAGTACCACCCGATACTACCCTTACAACATCCCTTTCAACAAGTCCTTTTTGTGCGCCGGGTTCGGTAAGTTGCTCACAAATTGCAACCTTTTTACCACAACTTACAAGTTTTGAAATGTAAACATCGGCAGCGTGATATGGTACGCCACACATGGGCGCACGTTCTTCTAAACCACAATCACGACCTGTTAATGTAAGGTCAAGTAATTTTGATGCTTCCACTGCATCGTCAAAAAACATTTCGTAAAAGTCGCCAAGCCTATAAAAGATAATGCAATCACTATATCTTTCCTTTACGGATAAATAATGTAGCATCATTGACGACATTTTATTTTCTTTAGCCATATTTCACCTTAATTTATGCGCATTTTTAGCACATTTAAATTTTGTAAAAAGTAAAAAATATATGATTTTTCTTGTCTAAAAATCAAATTAAATTAACAATTATTGTTGATTTTCATCATCAACTAATTCGCCAAAAAGCGAAATACCATTTGCGCTTGTAACCTTAATTTTACAAAATTCGCCAATAGCGTTATTTTCGCATTCAAAATACCCCATTCTGCCGTATTCATCACGTCCCATGTACATTTGTTTTTTCTTGTCAAAATCTTCACACAAAACGGTAATGGTTTTGCCAAGATAATTACTTGAATATTCACGGGTTTGCTCGTTACAAAGGTCGACTAAGCGCATAATTCTATCTTTTTTAACATCTTCTGGCACTTGGTCGTCCATTTTGTCAGCAACTGTACCCTTTCTTCTTGAATAAACAAATGTGAACGCAGATGAAAAACCAACCTTTTTAACGAGATTTAAAGTATCGCAAAAATCTTCTTCCGTTTCGGTTGGGAAACCTACCATAATGTCGGTGGTAATTGCACAGTCAGGCATGTACTTTCTAATAAGTTCAACCTTATTTATGTAATCTTGCGAAGTATAGCGACGATTCATAAGTTTTAAAATGCGGTCGCTACCAGCCTGAACGGGTAAATGGATAAGGTGCGCACAGTGTGGATTATCAGCAACTGCTTTTACTAAATCTTCGGTCAAATCTTTTGGATGGTTTGTCATAAACCTTAATCTAAAATTACCCCTTACTTCTTTTAGCATGGTGATTAACTTTGCAAAGTTGATATCGCCTTCTAAATCTTTGCCGTAAGAGTTTACATTTTGACCGAGTAAAGTTATTTCCTTATACCCCATTAAGACAAGTTTTTGGACTTCACTAAAAATAAACTCTGGCTGACGACTTCTTTCACGACCACGCACATAAGGTACAATGCAGTAAGTGCAAAAGTTGTTGCAACCTTGCATAATGTTTACCCAAGCGTTTGGATAACTTGTCCTTAAAACTTTTGTGCCTTCGTAAATTTTACCGTCAGTTTCAAAAACCTTAAACACCCTTTTCTTTTTCGCCAATCTTTCGTCTAAATAGTCGCCAAAAAAGTCAAGGTTGTGTGTGCCAAAAATGATATCTACAAAAGGATAACTTTCTTTAATTTTTTCCATTACGCCGGGTTGTTGTGTCATACAACCACCCATTGCAATTATCAAAGAAGGTTTTTTCTTTTTTAGATATTTAAGTGCGCCTAAATTGCCAAGTGCATGTTGCTCGGCATTTTCTCTTATACAACAAGTGTTGAATACAATTATATCGGCTTGTTCATTATCTTCAGTCGGAAAATAGCCCTTGCTTGATAGTATGCCAGCAAGCTTTTCCGATTCATGCAAATTCATTTGACAGCCGTATGTGATAACTTTAAAAAACTTCATAGTGAGTTTATTATATACCAACTTGAAATATTTAGCAAGTTAAATAAAGTAATAAATTATTTTTATATATAATGCAAATACTACCTTTATGAAGAAGTTTTTTAAGGTAAGTTTGATAATTTTTTTGAGTTTTGTTGCCGCAATTTTTACCACATTTGCGATAATATTTTTAACGCCATCCAAAATAGAATTAGACGCAAAAAAGCTGATAAATACAAGTGATTTTGTAAATTTTTATGACGAGCATAATAATTTGATATCAGTATCAAGTGGTACGGTTTTTAAAGAGGATTTAACGCCCCTTTCACCACTTATTAAAAATGCTTTTGTCGCTGTTGAAGATAAAAATTTTTATTTGCATAAAGGTTTAGATTACAAAAGAATTTTAAAGGCAATTTATGTGAACTTAAAAAGTTTTTCATTTAAACAAGGTGCTTCAACCATAAGTCAGCAACTTATAAAAAACACTCACCTAACAAATGAAAAGACCTTAAAAAGAAAAATTCAAGAGATCAAACTTGTCAAAAAACTTGAACAAAATTACTCCAAAGATGAGATCATCACGATGTATCTTGACACCATTTATTTTGGGGAAAATACCTTTGGCATTTATAACGCTTCAAAGCATTATTTCGACCTTTCCCCTAACCAATTATCCGTTGCGCAAATTGCAACTTTAGCGGGGTTAATTTCAGCCCCATCAAAACTTAACCCCAACGCAAATTTAGATGCTTGCTTGAAAAAACGAAACAATGTTATTAATAAAATGTATGAGCAAAATTATATCTCGTTTGAGGAAAAAAATAACGCACTAAATGAACCGCTTGAAGTAGTAAATGCTGAAACCGATCATTTATCGCCTTACTTAAATGCTTGCATAAACGAGATCGAAAATATCAAAGGTTTATCTCCTTACTCACTTAAAAATTGTAAAGTCTACACCTACTTTGACAAAAAATTACAAAGCGAACTTGCAACATATGAAGCAACAGCAGATTATCAAGCGATAGTTTTAAATAACGATAGTTGTGGCGTTTTAGCTTACTATTCAACGACCGGCGAAATTGAACGTGAAATTGCATCTTGCGTAAAGCCCATTTTGATTTATGCCCCCTGCATTGAAGAAAATTATTTGACCGAATACACCAAAATCAAGGACGAGCCGACCGATTTTTACGGTTATAAGCCCAAAAATTATGGTGATAAATATTATGGTGAAGTAACCATAAAAACCGCCATATCTAAAAGTTTAAACGTGCCAGCGGTAAAGGTATTGGACGGCTTTGGTCTTGACAAAATAAAACCTTATGCAAACAAATTAAATATTCCTATTACAAACAATGGTTTAAGTGTTGCGCTTGGCAATTTAGGTAATGGTGTAAAATTAAAGGAATTAGCAAGCGCATACACCACTTTTGCAAACTTTGGCGAATATAAAAATGCTCATTTTATAAGAGAAATTGTTGATAATAAAGGTATTACAATTTATAAAAACAATGAAGACTTTAAAAAAGTGTATTCCCCTGCCACTTGCTCTGTAATAACCGATTGTTTGGTTGATTGTTGTAAAAACGGAACGGGCAAAAAAGCAAGTTATCTACCGTTTGAAGTTGCAGTAAAAACAGGCACAAACGGCACTGAAAAAGGCAACTTAGATTGTTATAGTATTGGTTACACAACTAAAAATACCATTGGTGTATGGCTTGGCAATAAAGATAACACTTTACTTGATAACAGCGAAACAGGCTCTAACACGCCCACATATTTACTTTCAAGATATTTTGAGTTTTTATATAAGGACAAGTATCCCCCAAATTTTACCTATCAAGATTTAACCGATGTTGTAATTGACAAATTGTCGTACGAACTTGACGGCGAAATTTTAATTGCTGATAATAACGCCCCTAAAGAGTACACTTTGAACTTGAAACTTAAAAAAGATAGTTTACCAAGTTTACAAAGCACAAGGTTTACAAATTACGATTTAGACATTAAAGTTAATTTAAATGATAATAAAGTGGAATTTGAATTTGAAGTGTCAAACTATATCAATTTAGAGATATATAAAATTTTTAATGGTTTAAAATCACAGATAGAATGCGACAATTTATCGGCTCAAGATTTATTAAATGATAATGGACTTTATGATTATTATGCAGTAATTACAATACTTGGAAAGGAAAAAATTATATGTGAACCACAAAAAATTACCACTATCAATTATGAAAAAGAAAATGCCACCGGGAACCCCGATGGCATACCAAACGATTGGTGGATAAATTAAATTATGATTGTAAACCTTCGCTGATACCTAATAGGATAATACCTAAAATTACGGTAATTGCAACAACAAGTTGCCATTTTGTAAGTTTTTCTTTTAAGAAAATTCTTGACAAAATTACTGAGAAGATGCAGTATGCGCCAATAAGTGGAACGGCGATTACGGCATTACCAGCCATAGCGAATACGTAGAAGAATTGACCACCTGTTTCAAAGATAGCAGCAATAAATTTATCTTTGTCTTCTTTAAATGAGAACTTTTGTTTTTTAACCAACAAGTAGATTAAGCAAACGATTGCACATGCTAAGAAGGTTAATTCGTAAGCAACAAGTGCTGCATCTTCACTGATTAAGGCAAGTTCGTCTAAAACAACGCCATCACCGAAAGTACCTAAAGCATCGATAATGCAGTACAAAATCGGGAATAAAATTGCTAAAACGCTTACTTGATACTTTTTGTCAGAGTCAACAAGTGGAACGTAATCACCTTGTTTTTTCTCGATAATTCCCATACCAAAAATACCAGCAAAAATGATTACGATACCGATAATATCGAGTACTGTTACATGTGATTGGAAGAAAATTAAAAGTAACAATACTACAAGTGCACCAGATGCATTTTGTACTGGTGAGGAAATCGACAAATCAAGATAACGCAAACCTTTGTAGCCTATCCACATTGAAATGATGTACATTGCGGAAATTGGTAAGTATTTAACTATATCTAAAAATGTAAATGAAACACTTTCTACAAAGATGTAAATAATAGCGTGAATACCCATTACAACACCAACAGCAACAACTATTTTCATTGGGCTGTATTTATCTTCAGCAACGGTGCCCTTTTTATAAAATAAATCAGCGGCACCCCATAAAAGTGCGGTCAAAACCGCAAAAAGAAACCACATAATTCTCCTTTAATTTTTAAACTCGTCATTGTTTTCTGATTTGTAATAGTTTTTGTCTAACGAGTCATTTTTTTCACCGACATGGCAGGATAGACAATTTCCTGAACACTTTGGTCCACAATTTTGTTTTTTAGAATTAAATGCATCCATAAATGCCTTTTTGTTAAAGTCAATAAGCCTCATATTGGGGTCAAAACTTTTCAAAAATGGCATTTCTTTACTAAACTCAGTAACGTTAAACGCGTAAGAAAGCGCAGAAACTTCACTTTGGTATGAAACAGAAAGTTCAAACGTTTTGTTGCGAGCGTTTTCGATTACTTCCTTTTCGAAATTTTTTAACTGAGGTTCACGTTCTTTAATAATCGACATTGCTAAATTGGTTTTATCATCGATTACTTTTCTAAATGTGGCCATTTGTGAAAAGACTTCGATGTTTCTTTGTGCAATTTCGCTTAAAATGGCGTTTAAAGCCTGCTTTTTCTCTGCCCTATCTTGGTCATTAGCCTCAACAAATTCGAGTTTTGCAACCTCAAGTTTTTCCTTAAGCTGAGCGGTGTAAGGCTGGTTGTCAAAATTTTCCCTTACAGAAATTGCTTTATCCTTGATAGTCTTTATTTCGTCTACTAATTGACAATACTCTTCACCAAGCAAATCTTTAAGTTTTGCCAATAGCGTATTTTTAGCATCATCAAAAATATCGCAAACTTTTTCAAAATACTTACTATTAAGTTCTTCCAAAAGCAATTCGTAATCGCTATTTACAACTTTTTCAGCCATAGTTCACCTAAGAAAATAAGTTAAATTTAAATACTTTTGCTAAAATTAAATTAAGCAAAATTTAAGAAAAAATCGATAATTTTTACAAAGTTATATTTTGCAAACTATAGATTTTTCAAATACTCAATTTCTTCTTTTGTAAGTTTTCTTACTTCGCCACGGTCAAGTCCGTGTAAAGTTAAATCACCTATTTTGATTCGTTTAAGAAATTGAACTTCGATATTTACGCTTTCAAACATACGCCTTACTTGGCGGTTTTTACCTTCAGTAATAGTTACGTGAAGTTTAGTAAAGTTTTGAGTTGAATCAATAACTTTAACATTGGCTTTATTGGTTTTTACACCATCTAAAATTACGCCATTGCGAAGTTTTGCAAGCGCATTTTCGCTTATTTTACCGTCAATTTTAACCAAATACGTTTTAGGTATTTCATGTCTTGGATGAGTGAGCCTGTTTGCCAAATCACCATCACTTGTAAACAAAAGTAAGCCTTCAGTATCATAGTCTAATCGACCAATCGGGTAAACCCTACCAATTTTAGGTGGTAGTAAGTCCATAACGGTTTTTCTACCCTTGTCGTCTTTCACGGTAGTTACATAGCCCTTTGGTTTATTCATTATGTAATATTCGTTCTTTTTCTTGATAGAAACAAGGACGCCGTCTACCTCGACAACATCGTCAAGTTCGACTTCTGCACCAAGTTTACAGATTTTGCCATTGATTTTAACACGACCTTCTTCTATAAGCTTGTCGCATGCACGCCTGCTTGCTATTCCTGAATCAGCCAAATACTTATTTACACGCATAAATTCCTCATGGGCATTCGCCTTATAACGTTTTAACAAAACTTTGTTTGTCGTAGTTATTATAATATCTAATTTTTCAAAAAAAATCAAGTTTTTTATGTTCGCTATATATAATTTATATAATAAATTAGTATAAACTTTTGTTTTTTTGCTTTTAAATTTAATTTTAAGTTATAAAAATTATATGTTCTTTACACAAAAATAAAAAGTGGACTTAACTTAAATCCACTTTTTTAAATAAATAGTAATTGATTGTAACTCAGTAATTGCATTAAGGTTGAACCGGTTACACTTAACATAACTATCTTTTGTAAATATGAAAAACAAACCAAAAGCCGTTAAAATAACAGCAAGCGTTAAACACAATATTAACATTGTTGTAGGTAATCTTTTGTTCATATTCCCCTCTTAAAATATATATGTAATCATTTTTATCATCTGCATGTAATATTTTTTACATGCAGATTTTTAGTTTAGTAAATTGTTTGATTTTATCTTATATTTTTAGTTTATTAAAATTTTTAAACAGCATTTGAACATAAACACAATCATCAAACACATTTACAGCATACATTTTTGACGAAAATATAATTTTTTCACCGTTATAAATAATTAATTCACCAACCAAATCGCCAATATTTATTTCATTACCGCTTATATGGGTATTTTTGAACACAATCTTTAAATTTTCACGTTCATTTTCTCTTAATGGAATTTTTAAACCTTTATTTAAAATGACCGTTTTATTTAAATTAGATTTATCAACTGAACCTATTTTTTCGCCTTTTTTCACTACTTCACAAAATGAATATTCATTAAAACTTTTATTCAACAATTCTGCAGAACATTCATACATATTTGAAGAGTTTAAAACAACCGATACAAGTTGCATTTTATCCCTTGTTGCACTTGTAACCAAACATCTGCCGGAATGTTTTGTAAAGCCCGTTTTAACACCATCTGCACCATCAAAAGATGTTAGCATTTTGTTTTTATTTAAATATACTCTATCGCCAAAAGCAACTTTTTTAGTGCTTACAATTTTTGAAAAAACGGGGTTTTTAAGTGCATAACAAGTGATAAGTGCTAAATCTTTTGCGGTGGTATAATGGTTATCGTCGTGAAGCCCGTGAGGGTTTACAAAGTTGCTATTTACCGCACCACATTTTATCGCTAATGCGTTCATCATGCGGGCAAATTTTTCAATACTTCCACCGACAAATGTTGCCAAAGCATGCGCTGCATCGTTACCCGATTGAAGCATTAAACCAAACAACAATTCTTCGACAGTGCGCTCATCGCCAACATGAAGATATATACTTGAACCTTCTATTCCAACACTTTCTTCACCGATTACTACTTCATCAAATAAGTTGCAATTTTCTATAACACAAATTGCAGTAACTATTTTTGTTGTGCTTGCATTTTCCATTTTTTCATTTTCGTTTTTAGCATGCAATATACGTAAACTATCACGCTCAATAACAACTTCACTTGTTGTCGTATTTGCACTTACTTTTATTGGCGCAAAATAAATTATGACATTCATAAAAATTGTTAAAATCAAGCATAATAAAAGCGATTTTTTAAGTTTTTTCATTTTTATCCTCTACCATATTAACTAAATAATCCATTGCTTTATCAATATAATCTATTGGTGTTGATATAAATTTAATTCTACCTTTTTTCTCAACTAAAAAGCCGAACGGTTTCACAGAAACTATGCCACCACCAGCATTAGTATTAGGATAATTTTTGTTAGGCTTAAATATCTTTACTTCACCATACTCACCCTTTCCAGATAAAAGTCCCACCGTTATTTTTGATACCGGAATAACAGTACTACCTTCGCCGGTGATTATAGGATTACCCACAATACAATTACCATTTGAAAAGTCTTTAATGCTTTTTAAAGCGTCATTTATTGTTTCACTATACCCTTTTTTCATTTTCTCACCAAAACCCTTATTAAAAGCAAAATTAACGTAAATATGTTGAAAGCAAATTTAAGTTGAAAATATATTTTTGCTTGCCTATCACACCCTAAATACACATTAGTTTTTAAGTCTAAAAAATCTTTTTTCTCTTTGATTATTGGACCTATAAAATTAGATGTAAAATTTAAACAAGATGCTAAATTTAAATTAGTTTCATTGATAGGTAATGATATTAAAAGATTTGACTCAAAAACTTCTATCATAGACAAATCTTTAAGTTTAAATTTAACTTTTCCCATATCCTTTGTATTAAAAATTTTAGCCTTTTTATTTTTGTAATGCAGTATTATGCCTTTATCTTGCCGTTGTATAAAACCGCCTAAAACTTTTATAAAATTAAAAATATATAAACCAAAATTTAGCCGTTTACTTTCCTTATCATAATACACATACAAATTAAAAATAAGCGGTGAAAATAATATTATCACACCTATTACAACATATAAAACCGCCATAAAAATATCAAAATTTCAACTTTTTTTGCTTTCAAATATAACATTTGCAAAATTTAACAAATTATGTAAATAATTTTTTTAAAAAATAATCTTTTAATAATTCAAAAATATTGATTTTATCTTAAATTTTACATCTATAAAATTTTTCTTTTAAAGCAAAAATAAAAAATGCAGTGGATTATTCCACTGCATTTTAGATTTTTATATTAAATTATTGTTTTAATTTAGCAACACCTGTTTCGATTGCGGCTTTTGATACCGCTTTAGCAACAGATTCGTGTGCGGACTTATCAAACGCATAAGGTAAGATGTATTCTCTACTTAACTTGTCGTCTGTTACACAATTTGCAATGCCGTAAGAAGCAGCCATCATCATTTGTGTATTGATTGTTGTTGCCCTTACATCAAGTGCGCCCCTAAATAAACCTGGGAAAACAAGCACGTTATTGATTTGGTTTGGATATTGAGAAGAACCTGTACCAACAATATATGCGCCAGCATCTTTAGCATCTTGTGGTGCGATTTCTGGGATTGGGTTAGCGCAAGTAAATAAAATGGGTTTATCAGCCATAGATCTAACCATATCCTTTGTAACGCAGTTAGCAACAGAAACACCAATCAAAACATCTGCGCCCTTTAAAGCCACATCTAAAGTGCCTTTAAGCATGTTGCGGTTTGTAATTTTAGCAAGTTCTTGTTGGGCGGTGTTAAATCTTGTATCCCCTTCAACAATAATACCCTTACTTGAGCAAGCAACGATATCTTTAACGCCAAAATTCATCAAAAATTTAGCGATAGCAACGCCAGCGGCACCAGCACCATTTATTACAACTTTAATTTCTTCCATTTTCTTACCAACAAGTTTTAAAGCGTTGATAAGTGCAGCAGCCGTTACAATGGCAGTGCCGTGTTGGTCGTCGTGGAATACAGGTATATCAAGTTCTTCTTTTAACCTTGTTTCAATTTCAAAACATCTTGGTGCAGATATATCTTCCAAATTGATACCGCCAAAAGAGCCTGATAACAATTTAATAGTTTTAATAATTTCTTCTGTGTCTTTTGACTTAATGCAAAGCGGATAAGCATCTACATCGCCAAAAGCCTTAAATAAAGCGCATTTGCCTTCCATAACGGGCATACCGGCTTCAGGACCGATATCACCAAGCCCCAAAACTGCTGTACCGTCAGTAATAACGGGAACAGTGTTCCAACGCCTTGTTAAATCAAAACTTTTTTCTATATCGTTATGAATTGCCATACAAGGTTCTGCAACGCCTGGTGTGTATGCTACAGATAACTTTTCAGCACTATCAACAGATACCCTTGGTGTAATTTCAATTTTGCCCTTCCATTCAGCGTGTTTAATTAAAGATTTTTCTCTAACGTTCATAAATACCTCCGATTATTCTTCGTCATCTTCGTCGTCATCATCGTCATAATCGTCATAATCGTCCGTGTCATCACCACTCATGACAGTGTAGCTTTCGCCTTCCAAAAAGTCTGGCAAATCATCACCAATGTCAGGAAGTTCAAATTCTTCAATCTTTTCGTCATTGACTTCGCCACGAGTTTTAATGGTGGAAATATCAAGGTCGTTAATTGTGTCGATCTTGCCTTCAACATACTCATCTTTCTTATATAAGTAAGATTCGTTTGTACCGGTTGTCATTCTAATACGAGCCATAAGTTCGTCGTAGTCAGGAAGTTCGTCAAGCGAAGATATTTGGAAACGCTTTAAGAATTCGTCAGTTGTGCCAAACAAAACAGGCCTACCGACGGCATCTTTTCTACCAACGACTTCGATAACCTTCATTTCAAGCAACTTTTGAATAGCGTATTCGCTGTTACCACGAACTTCTTCTAAATCAAGACGAGTAACCGGTTGCTTGTACGCAATAATTGCAGCCGTTTCAAGCATACTTCTTGAAAGTTCCCTTTCCCTTATTGGGTTTAACACAACAGAGACAGGTTCTGCGTATTTTGGGTTAGAAGCAAACTGTAACTTGTTGTTAAAAATCAAAAGATTGATACCGCATGGATCTTTATATTTTTCTTGTAATTCTTTTGCTGCCTTTAAAATTTCTCTATCGGTATATTCTATTCTTGCGGAGATATCGCTTATAGCAACAGCCCTGCCACTTACAAATAAAATAGCCTCAATTATATTCGTCAATTTCTCCAATGTCTTCACTCCTATCAGGGTTTAAAGTAATGGTAATATCGTCGTAAATCGCCTTTTGCTCAACAAAAATATATTGGTGTTTTAAAAGTTCGAGCATGGCTTGGAATGTCGTAATTAACTCGCTTCTCGTGTAATATCTTGTGAAAAGTTCAAAAAAACTGCAACTTTCACGCTCTTGCAAAGTGGTTTTAATAAACTCAATCTTATCCCTAACGGTAAAAACTTCTTTAGGAATGCTTTTATCTGTATTTTTGTTTACTTCCCTTATGTCAACTTGTTCCATAAGTTTTGTAAACGCTTTGATAAGACCTTGCAAAGTAAAATCTTTGTAAACGATACGAAAATCAAAAGCCGAATCATCAGGTTCTTTATAAAACCTATCAACCATCTCGATTTCTTTAAGTTGTTCTGCCTTTTCCTTGAAAATCTTGTATTCTTCGATTTTACGAATCAACGCTTTTTCAGGATCTTCTTCGGTTTCTTCAGTTTCAAGTGATGGTAAGACTGATTTTGCCTTTATTTCCAAAATAGTTGCCGCAATCGCCAAATATTCACTGGCTTTTTCGATATCTAATTCTTCAAGCGAATTCATGTATTGTAAAAATTGATCGGTTACTTCAGATACGAAAATATCTTTGATTTCAATCTGCGCTTGCTTAATCAAGTAAAGCAATAAGTCAAGCGGACCATCAAAGTTTGAAAGTTTCGTGTTATAATCAACAACCGATTCAAATTTTTCTATGTTTACTTTTTTCTTTTCGTTTGCCACTTTTTTCCCTCTAATTTACTAACTAATAGTGGTTTTTAATAAAAACTTGTTTTAAAAGAATTTTCTAATTTAAATGAAGAAGCCAAAAATCCAATTCCAAAATGCAAAAATCGGCCAACCAAACACAAAGGTTAAACCACTCATGATAAGCCCGAATAAGTCCACAAACATAAGAAATGGAATATATTCTGTCAACCAGTGTATTGCAATAAGAATCAATAAAATGATTGAGCCGTATTGTCTCATAAACTTCATAAACTTGTTGTTTGGTTTTTTACTGAAAATTACTTCTAAAACCCTAAAACCATCAAGCGGAAATACCGGAATTAAGTTAAAAGCAATCAAGTTTATGTTAATTGATACTGTAAAAACAAGTGTAAGTTGCAACAATTCAATCGCAAGTTGTGCAAATGTAGTATTTACAATTACGGTTGATAAAAGCATTGAAGCAAGTAGCATAATCGGGTAAAAAATGAACGCCAAAATAAAGTTCATAGTTACGCCGGCAATAGCAACCAACACATAATCACGTTTTAAATGCCTAAAGTTATATGGGTTAATTGGTACAGGTTTTGCCCAACCAAAATTTGCAACGATAAGCATTACTAACCCGAGAATATCAAAGTGTGCAAGCGGATTGAGTGTTAGCCTGCCACTTGCTTTTGGTGTATAGTCCCCACTTTTGTAAGCAACAAAAGCGTGAGCATATTCGTGTAACGGCATTGCAATTAAAATTGCTAAAAACACCGCTAAATATTCGATAATCGTACTTGACATAATCTTCCTTTTTTTATATGTAAACAATTATATTGTTTAATCGACTAAATTATAAGGCGTAATTACACGCCAAAACTACATACACATTTATTTTAATCCAAACAAAGAAAAAAAGCAAGAAAAATCGCTTTTCTTGCTATATAAATTTACTAATATATATTATTTATTTGTAAAACTGACCTTATTTTTAGCCGTTCTCAATATTTTCACTATCTTGTGGCTGTGAATTTTCTTCGACCGCTACAACATTTTCAACCGTTTTTGATTTTTTCTGCAACTTTTTAAATGGATTGACTTGGCTTAAAATTATTGCGGAAAGCATCAAAAAGCAACCTAAAAATTGAAGTGGTGTTTCGGTTATTGGTTTTTGTAAAACTAAACATTGTAAAACACCAAATACAAGTGCAAATGCAGATTCAAGCGATAAAATAAGTGAAACTACTGTCGGGTTTGTACCTTTTTGCGCAACGATTTGCAAAGTATAACCGACTGCGCTTGAGAAAATACCGAGATATAAAAGTGGCAATAAACCTTCGCCTACGGCACTTATATTTACATCTTCAAAGCAAAGCGAAATTATACCAGATACAACACTTGCAACCAAAAATTGAGCGCAAGATAGTTTTACACCATCAACAAACTGAACAAAGTAGTCAACGAAAAGAATTTGAATTGCGAAAAAGATTGCAGAACAAATTAAATAAATGTAAGCTTCCTTAAACGCTACTGAATGAACTTGACAAATAAGTGCCAAACCAATGACTGCAATTACAACGGAAATCCAAATGTTTAAACCAACTTTGCGTTTAAAAAATACACCCATAACAGGCACCAAAATCATGTAAAGCGTTGTGATAAATGCTGCTTCGCCAGAGGTAGAACCGCCTATGCCTATTTGCTGAACATTGACAGCACCGCAAAGCAATAAACCACAACATACCCCGCCTATAACAAGTTTTTTAACATCAACTTTTTGTATTTCTACGCCTTTAGATTTTTTGATTTGTGTAAAAATTAGATCAACCACAAGTAATGAAAATACCGCAATTAAACTTCTAAAAAAGTTGATAAAAAATGGCGGTAAAACCGAACTTAAATTGCCTTGAGCTAAAAATGCCGCACCCCATATAGCAGATGCTAATAAAGGTAATACTATTTGACGAACGTTTTTATTCAAAGTAAATCTCCTTAAATTAAAATAAAATGCCTTAGATAATCTAAGACAGTTTTCCCTTAAATTTAATGTATCATAATTTTGTATATCTTGTCAACTATAAAAAGGCCAATTTATCCTAATTAAATAACCCAAAATTCCTTTTATAATCAACAAAAATCATTATTTATCTCTTTTTAGATAATCGTGATTTGCGTTTTAAATATTTGTTAAACGTTTTTACATTTTTTAATCTGTAAAATTTTAATAATTTTTAACGAATTTTAATGGAAAACACGTAAAAAGTGGGGCTATAAGCCGATTATCGCACATTTTTTAACAAAATTCAACTTAAAAATAACAACAAAAAAAGCCGTCAAAAATGACGGCTTAAATTTTATTTAATTAGTCGATTTTAATAACCCTACCACCGGTTAATAAGATCATCTTTAATGCGTTTACAGTAAAGTCGTCTGCTTCAACAATAAGTGGTTTATTTAATACACCACGACCTAAGATCTTGAGATAACCGGTCTTTTTAGAAACAAGGTGTTTTTGTTTTAAACTTTCAAGTGTAACTGTTTCGCCTGCTTTATAGTTAGCGGACAATGTGTCAATATTAACAATGGCTTTACCACCGTTTTTATCGCTCTTGCTCTTAACTGATGTTGAAACTTCAACAAGGCTTGTTGCCTTTTCATCAGACATGTCTTTGTCAGCACGGTGAACGAATACTTCTTTAACGATTTCAAAGTCCCTTTCAGGTAGAACAACTTGTGGCTCTTTTTCTACTTCTTCCTCTTCTTCAGACTCAAGAAATTCTTCAGTTACAACCGTTTCGTTATCTGCAGGTTCTTCTACCGCTTCTTCAACTGTTTCTTCAACAACTTCATCGCCTTCTTCTTCAGCAACTTCTTCAGTAGATTGTTCTTCTACTTCTTGAGTTTCTTCGTTTTCAACAGTTTCTTCAACTGCTACTTCACTAACTTCTTCAGTAGGTTCTTCAGTGGCTTCAACTTCTGCGATTTCTTCAGCAGATTCTGTATCTTCTACTTCTTCAATCGTTTCACTTTCAGTAGGTTCTTCCACTACTTCTTCAGCTACTTCGTCGCCTGTTTCTTCTACTGTTTCTTCTGCAACTTCTTCTACTTCGTCAACAGGCTCTTCAACCTGTTCAATTTCTTCAACTTGTTCAGTTGCGCTTTCGGTAGGTTCGGCTTCGGTAACGATAACTTCGCCGTTTTCGTCAAGAGAAACTTCTAAAATGACAGCAAGTGGTGTTTTACCTGACTTGTCGCAAGCATCGCAAGGTTCAACAACTTCTTCAACGTGATTTTCAGTTGTAACATCAACTTTTTCTTCCATTTCTTCAACAACCTCTTGTACTTGCTCAGTTTCAACAGCAACTGTTTCGACTTCGTTTACGGTTTCATTTGTTTCATCTAAACTTGTTGTGATAGCAATTTCTTCAACCGGCTCTTTATCGGCATCTTTTTCTTGGAACTTTGTAAAGTCAGGTGAAGATGCGCCTAAAAGCTTAATTTCTTTAGCTTCAACAAGTTCTTGCGTGGTGCGATATTCTGGATAGTAATCTACTTCATCAATATCCATACGCTTCCAACCGCCTTTTTCTGCCATAATGGCGATAAGTTCCCTTGCCCACCTAACCGAACGGTTAGATTTGATTTTTAAGCACATAGGAACAACGGAATATTTTTTAACATTACTTACATCTTTGAAGATGTATTTTGAATCGGCAAATTCTTCAGGGTTTAGTGCTAAATATAAAGATAAAGTTTTACCTTTAATTGCAAATTTAGCAATAACAGGACTACCCAAACGATATGTTTCAAAGTGCCAACTTATTCTTGGTTTCGCTTTTTTATATGAAAGTAATTCGTTTTTAAGGGTGCTGTATCTTTCTTTTACCAAATCATTTGATTGACATAATTTAGCAGTAAAACTACGTAAATAGCGAACTTTAATTTCCCTATCGCCAATAACAAGCCTACCGCCACTGCCGTTTTCTTCATCGACAATGGTTGCACCCATCATGAGATTTTGTTCAACACTTTCGCCACCGGATAAATCGGTAACGGTAAGTTCTTCATCAACTAAGTTGTTTTTCAATTCGTCCATAACCGTAAAATTCAAATTATTAAAACAAAATTTTTTACTGTTTTAACAAGTTGAACAATCCCCTCCTTTCCAAATTTTGTAAAATTGCAAAACCCAAAATTAAAAGGTTTAAAAAGTGCAATTTTACAACCTTAACTTTAGGATTAAATTAAGCGATTGTCAAAAGTAAAAAATACATCAAATTTATTGCTTAACAATTACGAAAAACACACCAAAAAAATTTGCAAATACAATTTTAGTGGATATGCGTAGTTGATTTTAGCAATTTTTAGACAAAAATTAACATAAAAATTAACTTTTGACAAACTAAATTTAATAGTTATTTAAATTATATGATAGTTGCAAAGTTTTGTCAAGATTTTTATGCTTTTTAATTAGCAAAAATGCAAAAATTCTTTATTTTTTCACTTAAGAAATTTTAGGCATAAAATTAAAATTGGACAAATTTAATAAAAATGTAAAAATATTAACATTTATTAGCAAAAAAAAGATAACGTTAAGCAAATAATTTATATTATTAAAAATTAAATTCCAAAATAACTAATAAAAATAAATTTGCGTTTTAAAGTAAAAAATTGGCTTAATTTATTATTTGAGTATAAAAAAAGTAGTGCGATAACGCACTACTTAAAAATCAAAAAAACTAATTATGCAGCTTTAATAGCAGCTTCGGTACCAGCGTAAATCATTTTGCCAGATCTTTTAACAACGATTGCGCTATCGGTATCTTCTTGAGATTCTTTGTTTAAATATTGTTCTGCTTTTTCCCAGCATGCTTTAGCGGCTGCACTGTCTTTGAAGTAAATAACTGTGATAGTATCAACTGATTTATCTTCGTTTGCTTTTGTACCTGATAATAAAGCGGTAACGTCACCACGTTCACAACCTAAAACAAGTTCAACAGCTGTTAATGAAATTGCATCGTCAGCTAAAACTACTGTGTAACCATTTTCTTCTAAACTTGATTTTGCTTTAGCAGGATTTGAATTTGGACCGCAAGCAACTAAAACTAAAGAAAGAGTAACTGTTACTAAAACTAATGCCAAAATTTTTGAAAATTTCTTCATAAATAGCTCCTTTTGCATTTTTTAATTTCTAAATAATATTTTATTAAATTTTTGTTAAAAAGTCAATACCTTATTTGTTTTTTATCAAATAATTGCTATTATTTTTTACATTTTTTCTACATTTGTTTATTTTTATCAATTTTTAAGAAAAATAAAAATCCCAAAACCAATTTCTTAGTTTTGGGATTTTTGGAGCTACTAGGCGGATTTGAACCGCCGACCTCATCCTTACCAAGGATGCGCTCTACCGACTGAGCCATAGCAGCACTTACTTGCGACTTTACTATTTTATAAAATTCCCAAATAATTGTCAACATTTTTTCCATAAATTTTTAATAAAATATAATTAAATTGGTTTTAACTTTTAAAAAAATGCCAAAACTCACAAAAAAATCTTGCATTACTTATTTTTTTATGCTAAAATAATAAGGCTTTTGAAACGCTACTGTGGCTCAGTCGGTAGAGCAGCTGATTCGTAATCAGCAGGTCACCGGTTCAAGTCCGGTCAGTAGCTCCATAAGGAAGGGTTTTCCCTTCCTTTTTTTATTATCATAGACATCTTTTTATTATCATTGACATCGCTTTATTAAATAATTGACTTTATAAGCATGTGGTTGTATAATTAACTTACAATCTACATATGCGGAGGCAATTATGAGAAAGCACATTAAAATTGCCTTGATTTATGCCATTTTGGCAATGATTGGCGGTGTATTTTTCCGTGAATTTACAAAAGCATTTGATTTTACAGGTGCAACAGCACTTGGCAAACTTCACACTCACCTATTTATCCTTGGTATGGTTATGTTTTTCATCGTTGGCTTATTCGACGACAAACTTAACTTATCACAAAGCAAACTTTACAAGCCATTTATGATAGTTTACAACATTGGCGTTGGCCTTATGTGTGTAATGCTTACAGTACGTGGCGTAACACAAGTTATTGGCGCACAAGTTTCTGACGGTGCAATCGCTGGCGTTGCCGGTATCAGCCACATAGTTGTTGCTGCTGGCATGATTTTATTTTTTATAATGCTTTTAAAACTTACAAAAAAACAAGAACAATAAAAAAATGAAAGGGTTAAACGCCCTTTCTTTTTTTTGCCCTTTAATTGTTTGAATAGCATGCTGTAAAAATTAAATCTTCACCAACATAGCCTTTAAAATAAAGTTTATCGTCCTTTGATGCCTTAAAAATTTGAACAGTTTGACCAAGAGTGAGTTCTTTGTTATAGTCTATTTCAAAATTAGTGTAATTTTCGGCATCTTCGCCAAAGGTATCAACAATAAAATTAGCATATCTTATATTGTTTACATGCCTATTCATGTCAATATCGCTTTGTAAAACCTTGCGTTCACCAATAAATTCAAACATTTCTTGCTCTGGCGCACGTACTTTGCCAAATTTTTCTTCAAAGTTTTTGACTTTGCTAAATTCTTCAATGCCCACATTGATATCACGAACCGGCACAATTCTTCTTGTTTCAAGGTTTATAACCGTCCAAATTGACTCACCCAAACAGCAAAGTTCGCCATTTAGATTGTAAATTGCGTATTCACGCTGAATTTTTGCTGCAGATGGTTTAAGTGGCCAAGTTTTAACCTTAACATTTGTGTAAATGTCAAATGGCTTATAGATTTTAAACCTTACACTTACCAAAACCCAGCCCAAATTTTTTGGTTGAAAATCGAAAAGTCCGCAACCGGTGTAATTTGAGTGTACACCAGCGATATCTTGGAATATATCTAAAATGCTTGCCTTTCTTGTAGCAAGTTTATAGTTAAAATCAGAAGGTCTTAAAACATACTCTTTTTCAAATTCTTTCATAAAATTCCCTTAAAACCAACAAAATTACAGTTTAGACTGTTAAATAAATAGTAACACTTAAATTTGTCTTTGTCAAAGAAATAAAATTTTAATTAAGTCAATTTAATAAATTTTCACAATGATTTTTTACAAATTGCACAAAATGACTACGAGAATTGACAAACGGGTAAAAGTTTGTTTTACAACAATTTTTATAAGTGTTAAAATATTATAAAAACCATAGTAGCAATGATTATGAACAATAAATTTTTAAAAAGAACAATTACACTGATTTTAATTTTAGTCTTATCTTTTAGTCTTTATGGCTGTAAAAGCATTGGCGAATTATTCCATAAACACAATGCTGTATATGTTGAAGCAGTTGAAGCAACTTGCGAACATGAAGGCAATGTAAAATATTGGTACTGCGCAGATTGCGATAAATATTTTATCGACGAAGAATGCAATTTATCGGTTGAAAAACGTGTGGTAATTTTGCCTAAAACTCAACACGTCCCCGATGATAATGGTATTTGCACGGTTTGCGGTAAAGACTTAAATGTCAAAAATCTTCTTAAAAAAGCGCATAGTGATTACGGCTTTTTATCGCTTACCGCAAAAGAGCAAGAATTCTATAATTTGATAGATCAATCTGTATCTACTTTCCATGAAAGTGGCGACGCTATAGTGGAAGTATCTAATGATAAAAACTTTTACACCCTTTCACCTATTGATTTTTCAGCATTTTCGCTTACAAGCGGTCGTGCTTTAGATATTTTTAGAGTTTATATTGCTGACCATCCATTATACTATTGGATTGATGCAACAACACTTTATACCGATAAAAAACTTTACCCCGTTGTAATTGATGAATTTGCTAAGTCAACAGACCGAATTAAAACAACAGAATCACTCGAAAAATCAATTTTCGATGCTTATTCTTATGTTGATATATTAGATTCAACTTATCAAAAAACACTCGGTTATCATGACTACATAGTTGATGCGATTGATTATAGTTATGACGAAAGCGGAAACCCAAACAATGAACATTGGGCGCATAGCATTTTGGGTGTATTTTTAGAAGGCGTTGACCAAATTGATGGTGCTGTTTGCGAAGGCTATGCTAAATCATTCCAATTACTACTTAATTTAGCAGAAATCGATAACGTATACGTGGTTGGCGTTGGTAAAACATCGACAAGAACGGAATCACACGCTTGGAATATGGCACTAATTGACGGAAGTTATTATTACTTTGATCTTACATGGGATGAACATAAATTATTGCCAAATGACCGTGGTTATGATTACTTTTGCGAGGATAATAGCGATACACAATTTACATCATCTCACGTAGCAAATAAAGTGCTTGAAGGCGATCAAATTGTAGATTACAAAATTTACGATTTACCAGAAAATGTAGCAACAACGCCTTATGCAAAAAAAGACAAAGTTTTTACAAAATTTGAACTTGACAATTTGACCTATGTAATAAGCGGTTACAAGGAAGCGCAACTTGTAAAGAGTAATAAAATTGGTCAAGTTGTAATACCTGATAAAGTTACATTCAACACGGAAACTTATCAAGTAACAACTATCGGTACATACTATAACGAATCAACCCCTATTTCAAATGTATTTAGCGAAGGTGCTACTTCAGTAAGCATTCCAAGCAGTGTAAGTTTTATATGGGATGTTTCCTTTAGGTCAAGCACAATAAAAAGTTTTTCAGTTGATTCCCAAAACCCATATTTTACTTCCGATAGCGAAGGTGTTTTGTACACAAAAAATATGTTTACGCTTGTTTGTTACCCCGCTGGAAAGTTGAGTTTTGAATACATGGTACCCACTAATTGCAAAATTATTGCACTTTTTGCCTTTGACAATACTAAACTTTCAAGTTTGGTTTTAACTTCAAATGTAACCGAATTTTACATGCCAAACTGTGGTTTAGGTTATGTTGATAACCTTGTAGATTACAACAACAAATTGGCTGATATAACAAATGTTTCAATCGACTTAACTAATAACGGAACAAAAAATAGACTTACCCTTAACGAGTTTAAAGATGTTAGCGGTATTAGAAATGTTACTGTAAAATAACAAAAACGCTGGTTTTTAGCCAGCGTTTTTTTATTGTTTAATTACACTTTATGCTTAAACATTCTTATCGTTTTGTTGAGTCTTTTGCATACGTTTCCAACTGACAAAACCATAAATATCGTTTACCAAAAATACTACAAAGCAAATTACAACAGATATATACGAAAAGTCTTTAATAGATGCTAATACCCACAAAACAATTAAGACAACGTCATTTGCGGCATAACCTAACGCAAAATATGGACTACGCCTATATGTCAAATACACTGCAATAAAACTTGTTGTAACCGATATTGTGCGGGTATCATATTAGATGTATTAAATGCATCTAAAATAAAATACAACAGTTACAACAATAGAAACGGCAAACATAATCGTCCAATCTTTTTTGCTTATGTTGTTTAGTTCAACTTGTGCACGATTGCCTTTATAGGGGTTTTTCAGCCAACTTATAAGGGCAAAAAATGCCATAGGTGCTGTCATACAAAGATATGTAATCATTTCACCATAATAAGCAAAGCCAAAAGAAATTACGCCGTAAGTGATACTAAACACAACCATCAATGCTTGCCCTATTGGATTGCCTTTTGCGTTAAATATAAGCGATGTTACACCGATAATCGATGCAGACAATATAAGCCAATTTTCCCTATCAAATAACGCAAATGATAAGCTGATCAACACAACTGAAACTAACCACAACACCCACTCGCATACATTAAAATAACCTAAGATTTTTTTCATAATAAATACCTCCTGAGATTTACTGCAAAAATTACGTTAAAATTCCCTAAAACTCACACATGGTCGCTTAATAATTAAAAATCAAGTGTTTATATAACATAATTTTTGCTGGGAAGTATGCGAGAGCAAAAAAAATAAGCACCCACTTTTTCATCTTCTAAGACCTTACGATGAAAAACGGATACTTCCCTTCTACCCGGTGGCAGATATTTTTTAATTGTATATTGACATTATCATATTATGAATTTGCTGTCAACAAATTAACAGTTGTGTAACCAAAAATTATGGCTCAAAACCAACCATATGTGAGTTTTGAGCCATTTTTATTAGTCTTCGTCATCGTCTGCATCAAGAATCTTCTTTTCAACAATCATTTTTTCGATTCTATGTTCATTGACGACTAAAATTTTAACTTTAATATATTTGTTTTCACATTCGGCGGTAGTACCGTCTTCAGGAAGTGTACCAAGCATTTCGCAAACGTAACCACCAAATGTTTCGTAATCTTCAGTGTCTTCTTCAGGAACTTTTAAATTCAAAGTTTCTTCAACTTCGTCAAATGGTGCAAGACCTGTGATTTCCCAAACATTTTCGCTTATATTTTTAATTTCATATTCGGGCTTATCCCATTTTTCGTTTAAGTCACCTACTAAAAGTTCTAATAAGTCATGTAATGTAACAATACCGTTCATACCACCGTATTCATCAAACACAACGGCAAAGTATTCACGAGTGTTTTTCATGCGGTAGAACAAGTCGTCTGCTGGCATTGTTTCAGATACAAACACAGGCGTTGTAATTGCGTTTTTCTTAACACTTTCTTTAGTCTTATTTTGAAGTCTAAAATAAATTTTGGTATTCAAAACACCAATAACATCGTCGGCATCTTTACCACAAACAGGATAACATGTGTGTGTAGATTTTTGAATGGTTTCTTCCCAAACGGAAAGGTCATCACGTTCGAATAAAAATTCAACATCCTTACGGTGTGTACAAATCTCGCCAACATTATTTTCTTTGAATTCAAAGATGTTTTGAATGAATTCGTTTTCGTTTTCTTCGATAGAGCCTTTTTCAGTCCCTGCTTCAGCCATAAGCAAGATTTCTTCTTCAGTAACCTCTTCGCCAACGTCGTCAGGTTTGATGCCAAATAGGCGCAAAACAGCGTTTGAAGTAACGGTTAATAACCAAACAAATGGTGCAAAGGCTTTGGAAACGAAAGTTAATGTACCAGATAAATTAAGGGACAATTTTTCGGCGTTGCGCATTGCGATACGTTTTGGAACGAGTTCGCCAAACACGATTGAGAAAAAGGATAAAATTAAAGTGATAATAATTGTGCAAACCGTGCTGATTACACCGTAATAGGCTTCACTTATACCAAGTGAGATTAATGAATGCGCAATAGGTTCAGCAAAGGCGTCAGCAGCAAAAGCAGAACCAAGCAATGATGCCAATGTAATTGCTACTTGAATTGTTGATAAAAACTTTGATGAGTTTTTGGTAAGTTTGCAAATTCGTTTTGCACGCTTATTGCCGTCTTCGGCGAGTTTTTCCATTTTGGTGGAATTTGACGAGATAACAGCAATTTCAGCACTTGCGAAAATTGCGTTTAAAGTAATAAGTATAACTTGTAGTACGAGAGCCAGGATTATTTCACCTGCAGTCATAATTTGTTTAGCATATAGTGCGCTTAACTTTGCGCACATTGTGGAAGTATAAACTGTGTATTTTTTATTAGTTTACACTTTTTACGGCACAAAAAAACAACTCTCCTTTAACGCATAAAAGAAAAGTCATAATTCGCAAAGTCAAGTATTAATCTATACACACATCGGGGTATGCTACTTTGGTGGTCGTCCACTATGCTTAAATCCTCCTATGCATCTATAATATCATATCTATATGATTATGTCAAGTAAATTTATAAGCCCTTAATTAGCCACTATAAAGACGAAAATAAAGATATATAAACTAATCAATTAAATATGTTTACGCCCAAAATACGGCAAATTTAGGCTTTATAATGCGTTTATAGAGAATTAGACTGCGTAAATCGGTTAATTTGCCTTAAAATATCGCTTAAATTTATGCCGTAAACCCCAAATTTTAACCTATATTTCTTTAAATTTTTACAATTTTGATTTTGCTTGTAAGATAACGGTCTTTCTTAAGTTGCCTTTTTCCAAAATCAAAACACCACCACGACCGAAGTCATGGTGGCTATCAAAATAATACAAACAAAACTGTTAAACGGTGGAAATTACTGTTCTTTGCGAACAGCAAAGTGTCGGCTGATGCCTCGCGCGAACCAGCGGTGATGCTCAAGTTGCCTTTTTCCAAAATCAAAACACCACCACGACCGAAGTCATGGTGGCTATCAACAAAATATAAGCAAAAGTGTTAAACGGTGGAAATTGCTGTTCTTTGCGAACAGCAAAGTGTCGGCTGACGCCTCGCGCGAACCAGCGGCGATGCTCAAGTTGCCTTTTTCCAAAATCAAAACACCACCACGACCGAAGTCATGGTGGTGTTTTGGTGGAGAGAGGTGGATTCGAACCACCGAAGTCGTTGACAACAGATTTACAGTCTGCTCCCTTTGGCCACTCGGGAATCTCTCCAAAATGGAGCTGGTGAACGGAGTCGAACCATCAACCTGCTGATTACAAATCAGCTGCTCTGCCATTGAGCCACACCAGCATATATTAAGTTTGTGGTGCCTCGGGGCGGAATCGAACCACCGACACGGGGATTTTCAGTCCCCTGCTCTACCGACTGAGCTACCGAGGCAAACATGTAGCCTAATGCAAATTGCATTGGGCTACACAAACTTTGGCGACCCGGAAGGGACTCGAACCCTCGACCTCTAACGTGACAGGCTAGCGTTCTAACCAGCTGAACTACCGGGCCATATTCTATTATGGTGGGCCTTCACGGACTCGAACCGCGGACCGATCGGTTATGAGCCGACTGCTCTAACCAACTGAGCTAAAGGCCCTTAAAAAGATTGGTCGGGGTGACGAGACTCGAACTCACGACCTCATGGTCCCAAACCACGCGCGCTACCAACTGCGCCACACCCCGTAGGGTTTAAACAATGCTTATACATAATATAATAAATGTAAAACATTGTCAAGCATTTTAGCCGAAATTTTTAAAATTATTGGGAATTTTTTAAAAATATTTTTTGAAAACCGTATTTAGATAAAATAAGTGGGCATTCAAAACCGAACACCCACTTTTTACAATCTAAATTAAGCCTTATTTGTTGAGAAGTTCTGCGATAGATGCGCCACCGAAGTCGCTATCTTTCCATTCATGAACTTCACCATCATCGGCGATGGGTCTTTCACGTCTTTTATTTCTCTTAGGTTTTTCTTCGCCTTCTTCTTGTTCTTGTTTTTCACGTCTTGGCTTATTAGTAGCTTCAGGTTGTGGTAAGCAAGCCTTAATAGAAAGCGTAATTTTTTCTTTTTCGTAATCGATTGAGATGATTTTAGCGGTAACTTCATCACCAACTTTCAAACCTTCGGTTGGTTTTTCAAGCCATTCGTGTGAAATTTGAGAAATGTGAACTAAACCGTCAACACCTTTTTCTATTTCAACGAAAACGCCGAAATCAACGATTCTTACGATCTTGCCGGTGATAACATCACCAACAGAATATTTGCCAGGAACTGCTTCCCATGGGCGTGGTTGAAGTTGCTTATAACCGATAGAAACTTTCTTTGTTTCTTCGTCGCACTTTAATACCTTGAATTCGTATTCTTTATTGATTTCCAAAACTTCAGCAGGGCTCTTTACGCCTGTCCAAGAAAGGTCAGAGATGTGTGCTAAGCAATCGAAACCATTAACTTCAACGAAAGCACCGAATGAAGCAAATCTAACAACTTTACCTTTAACGATGTCGCCAGTGTGAACTTCGCTAAAGAAAGCAGCTTCTTTTTGAGCCTTTTCAGCTTCTTTTTGAGCCTTTTCTGCTTCTAAAACTACTCTTTGAGAAGCAACGATTTGTTTTCTTCTTTCAGCGGTTTCAACTCTTTCAGCTTTAACCCTTAAAGTTTTACCAACGTATTTATCTAATTCTTTAACAAAACCGATTCTAATTTGAGAAGACGGAATGAATACACCGTAAGTGCCATATCTCGCGGTCAAGCCACCTTTATTTGTACCATCGATAGTAACGGAAAAGATCTTGCCGTTTTTAATTTCTTCGATTTCTTTTTCTTCTTCTGCTAATGCCCTAATAGCCTTTTCAGAGAGAAGGACAGGGTTAAGACCAATGATAAGGACTTCAATTTCTTCGCCTACTTTAGATGCATAATCTGCTTTGTTGTACTTTTCACAGTCGAGCTCTTCTTTAGGCAGAAGGATTTCCTTTTTGGTATTTTTGATGTACAAAGCTAAACCTTCATCCGTAGCAGAAGAAATAGTTGCTACTATTTTTTGCCCCTTCTTAAATTTTTGTTGGCCATCTTCTAATTTGGCAACAGCTTCTTCCATCTCGTTTACAGTTTTAACTTCAGTAACTACTTCTTCCATTTTTGAGAAAACCTCCATTGATTGTTCGGGAGGAGTCGATGCCCCCGACACAATACCTACCTTTAAAAAATTAACATACTTTGATGCGTCAAATGTTTTTGTATCACTTACGAAAAATGCGTTTTTTGAATATTTTGATGAAATGTCGTAAAGTTTTTTGGTGTTGCTTGAACTTTTATCACCCACGACAATCATTGCGTCGCATTTTTTAGCGAGTTGGACTGTTTCCCTTTGACGCTCCCTTGTAGTATAACAAATAGTTTTAAAAACTTCAACTGTTTTAATGTAATTTTTTTTAAAAAAGCTTAAAAAAATATCAAATTTTGCTTCGTTACAGGTTGTTTGAGCGACAATACACACTTTTTCGTGCTGATTAAAGTCATATTTTTGGTCAAACTCGTCAAAAATCAATGGTTTTTGAGTTTCATCCACCCAACCAATAATTCCTTTTACTTCCGGGTGATTTTTATCGCCAACAATGACAATTTGGTAACCTTTTTTAGAATATTCTTGGACAATTTGGTGTATTTTTGCGACAAAAGGACAAGTGCAATCGACAACATTTATACCACGATTTCTAAAGTCTTCAATTTGACTTTTTGTTGTCCCGTGTGAACGAATTATGACTGTACCAGACTTAACTTCTAAAGGGTCGTCAACAATTTTTAAACCCATGCTTAAAAGTTCGTCATTCACAAGTTTATTGTGAACCAATTCGCCGTAAATATAAACGTTTTCGCCGGCTAAACTTTTGGCTTGTGAAACAGCCCTTTTTACCCCCATGCAAAAACCGTTATTTTT
This sequence comes from uncultured Clostridia bacterium, assembly GCA_944363645.1. GTDB lineage: Bacteria > Bacillota > Clostridia > Christensenellales > Borkfalkiaceae > UBA4636. The sequence continues at coordinate 45,306 of CALVUR010000005.1, forward strand.
TGCAAGAATTACTTTCATAAAAGTTTCCTTTTGACAGAATTTTCCTAATAATACGAGCCAAAAATTAGGCTCAAAAAATTATAAATTTATACACTGAAAATAAAAAATTTGACCCTTAAATTTAAACTTAAAAGGTCAAAATTTCTTATGGTAATTTTTACCAAAAAAGTTGTTTATAAACTGCTAAATTTAATAAGAAAAATTTAGGCATCTTCATTAATAATTGACAAGATTTTTTCAACAACTTCACTAACGGTCATATTTGATGTATCAATTAAAATTGCATCGTCTGCTTGTTTTAATGGTGCAATTTTACGATGACTATCGTTATAATCACGCTTAATCATTTCTTGTAAAAGTTGTTCATAGTCAACTTGTTGACCTTTTTCAGTCAATTCGTTAAAACGCCTTCTTGCCCTAACTTCGCTTGTAGCGGTGATAAAAAATTTGTATTTAGCGTGTGGTAAAACGACCGTACCGATATCTCTACCATCTAAAATACAAGGATTTTCAGCAGCAACTTTGCGTTGCATTTCAACCATTTTTTCCCTGACAATCGGTAATGACGAGATATTTGATGACATTAAAGAAACCTTGTTATCACGAATTTTTAATGAAACATCTTCGCCATCCAAAATGGTTTTTTGACCACCATTTTCATATTTTATAACTAAATCTATATCGCTGATAAAGCCTTTAACAGCATCTTCATCTAAACAGTCAATATTTCTTTTAAGTGCTTCAAGCGCACAAGCACGATACATTGCGCCGGTATCTAAATGCAAAATATCGAGTTTTTTCGCCAAAATGCCAGCAACGGTACTTTTACCGCTACCACTTGGCCCATCGAGTGCAATATTTAGCATATTTTCTCCTTTTTTTTCATCAATTACAAATTACTACCCGCTTTAACGCCCGTTGCAAAAGCAATTTGAAGGTTATAACCACCCGTTAAAGCATCTACATCTAAAACTTCGCCAGCAAAATACAAACCTTTTACAAGTTTGCTTTCCATGGTTTTTGGGTTTACTTGATCAACACATACACCGCCAGCAGTAACAACTGCTTGTGTAAAGGGGCAAAGCCCATCATAGTCAAGCGTAAAATGTTTGATTAGATAAAGTATTTTTCTTCTTTCTTCACGTGTAATTTCATTATTGCGCTTATTTTCTTTTATACCGCTTCTTTCAATAATAATAGGAATTAAACTTGATGGCAAAAGTTTGTTTAAAGAATTTTTGAGTTCCCTATTTTTAAGTTCGTCAAAATCTCTTAAAATGCGTGCATCTAAAGTTTCTTCATCAAGTGCAGGCTTTAAATCTATCCACATTTTAATTTTTTTGCTGTCAAGCCTATTGATTTTACTTGAAGCCGTTAAAACAACCGGACCTGATACACCTTGATGAGTAAACAAAAGTTCACCAAACTCTTGAACGATCCGCTTGTCATTATATTCAATATTTAAAGTAACATTTTTTAATGTAAGCCCAGATAAATCTGTGCAATAATTTCCCTTTATTTTAAAAGGAACTAATGCTTGTACAGGGTTTACAACCTTATGCCCTAAATTGCGGGCAAATTTATATCCGTCCCCCGTGCTACCGGTAGAACTATACGATATACCGCCGGTCGCCAAAATAACTTTGTCGCAACTATAATCGCCTAAATCTGTCGAAACGCCCGTTACTTGACCATTTTCAACCAAAATATCTAAAACTGTTTGGTTAAGTTTGACATCAACATTGACAGTTTTAAGCATATTTGACAAGGTTTTTATAACGTCGCTTGATTTGTCGGAAACGGGAAAAACACGATTACCCCTTTCAGTTTTTAGTGGTAAGCCATTTGCTTCAAGTAAAGCCATTAAATCCGCTGGGGTGAATCCATAAATTGCACTTGATAAAAAGCGTGGGTTGGAAATTACATTTTGAAAAAAGTCGTTGACATCACAGTTATTTGTAACATTGCAACGCCCCTTGCCCGTAATATAAAGTTTTTTACCAAGTTTTTCGTTTTTTTCAATTAAAATAGTTTGGTCGCCATAAATTGCGGAATAGTATGCAGCAATCATTCCGGCAGGTCCGCCACCTATAACAATAGTTGTCATACTTCCTCCTTTACGCTTCCTAATTTTGCTAAACAATAATATAGCAATAAAAATTGTAACTTTACCCATTAAACCCGACAAAAAATAAATTACTTGATGTCGGGTTTTGGTATTTAAGTTTTATTATGCTGGGTAAACTCTATCCTTATTAGATGCTAAATCTTTATCAACACCTGTTTGTTGCGCTTGCCTATATTTAAAAAAGTTAATAGCAACTTGGTTAAATACTGCATATGACAATACGTCTTCTTCTTGTTGAACGTATTCAGCACATTCTTGTTTGTATTTTTCAAGTTCAGGTGCGATATCGTCTGCTGGACGGTGTGTGATAATTGGTTCGTCACCAACAATCTTTTTAACAACTTCTTGGTTGGGTTCAGCAGGAAGTTTACCATATTCACCACGTAACAAACCTTTAAATTCTTTGGTAACCATTTTGTATCTTTCGCCCATTAAAACGTTTAATACGGCTTGAGTACCAACGATTTGGCTACTTGGTGTAACAAGTGGTGGATAACCGCAGTCCTTTCTTACATTAGGAACTTCAGCTAAAACTTCCATAAGTTTATCAGACTTGTTTTGTTGCTTTAATTGGTTGATAAGGTTTGAAAGCATACCGCCCGGTACTTGGTAAACAAGTGTGTTGATATCTACCTTTAATACCTTGTCTGAAAGTACGCCTGATTCCTTTAATTCGTCAGCAACCTTGCGGAAGTGTTGAGTGATTGGAAGTAATTTATTGATGTCGATGCCTGTATCGTATTCAGTACCTTGTAATGTTGCAACCATAGGTTCTGTTGCAGGTTGAGAAGTACCATTACCAAGTGGTGATAAAGCACAGTCAATAATATCACAACCAGCTTCAATAGCCTTTAAGTTTACCATGTCACCTGTACCCGAAGTATTGTGGGTGTGAAGGTGAATTTTGGTTTCTGGCTTTAATACCTTTTTCATACCTTTGATAAGTTCGTAAACGGTGTAAGGTAATAAAAGGTTTGCCATGTCTTTTAAGCAGATGTTGTCTGCGCCCATGTCTTCAAGGGTTTTAGCAAGTTTAATGAAGTATTCGTTGGTGTGAACGGGGCTTGTTGTGTAACAAATTGCTGCTTCACAAACACCACCATATTTTTTGATTGCCTTCATAGCAGTTTCAAGGTTTCTTACATCGTTTAATGCGTCAAATACCCTGATGATTGAAACACCATTTTTAATACTTAAACGAACGAATTCATCAACTACGTCATCTGAATAGTGTTTGTACCCTAAAAGGTTTTGTCCCCTTAAAAGCATTTGAATAGGTGTCTTTTTAAGGTGAGATTTTAAAATACGTAATCTTTCCCATGGGTCTTCGTTTAAAAATCTTAAGCATGAATCGAATGTTGCACCGCCCCATGCTTCTAATGAATAGTAACCAATATCATCAAGTTGATCAAGAACGGGAAGCATTTGTTCAAGTTTCATTCTTGTTGCGGCTTGTGATTGGTGTGCGTCACGTAATATTGTTTCTGTTATAAGAACTTTTCTTGCCATAAAATTCACTCCTTATTAAAGTAACGGACAAATTGCAAGCATTACACCTGCTGCGATTGCCGAGCCAATAACGCCTGCTACGTTTGGACCCATAGCATGCATGAGTAAGTGGTTATCCGGGTCGTATTCCCTACCAACATCTTGAGAAATTCTTGCCGCCATTGGTACTGCAGAAACACCTGCTGAACCAATAAGTGGGTTGATTTTTCCGCCTGAAATCTTGTTTAAAATCTTTGCACAAAGCAAACCGCCAACTGTACCTAAGCAGAATGCGAACAAACCTAATAAGATAACGTAAATTGTACTTAATGTTAAGAATGTGTCGCCGATCGCCTTTGAACCAACCATAACACCTAAGAAAATTGTTACTGTGTTCATAAGACCGTTTGAAGCGGTATCTGAAAGCCTTGCTGTAACGCCAGATTCTTTTAACAAGTTGCCGAGCATTAACATACCAAGTAATGGCATTGCGTCTGGTAAAAGTAAACCAACAATTAAAGAAACAGCGATTGGGAAAACAATTTTTTCAAGTTTAGAAACCGTTCTTAATTGTTTCATTCTAATACGGCGTTCTTTATCCGTTGTCAAAAGACGCATGATAGGCTTTTGAATAATTGGGATAAGTGCCATGTATGAGTATGCTGAAATTGCGATTGCAGGAAGTAAATGTTCTGCAAGTTTTTTAGCACTATAAATTGCTGTAGGACCGTCTGCGCCACCAATCATTGCGATTGCACCTGCTTCTAACGCAGTGAAACCAAGTAAGGTCAATGCACCAAAGAATGTGATGAAGATACCTAATTGAGCAGCGGCACCAATTAACATGCTCTTTGGGTTAGCAATCAATGGACCAAAGTCTGTCATACAGCCAATGCCAAGGAAGATAATCGGTGGGAAAATTACCCAATCTACACCTTTATAAATGTAGTAGAATAAGCCGAAATCTCTAATAACAGTCGAACTTGAAAGAGATAATTGTTCAGCAGCAAAAGTATACTCTACCCCGCTGATTGTTGCAGTGAACTCCCCGGCAAACGTGGTTGCCAACTGGTCAAAGTTCATACCAAATAATGTAGCGAGTTCTTCCGCCGTCCCTCTTGCAAATTCAGTATTAGTAAGTGTATCTGTTACTATGTAACCTTTAGTACCAAACAAAATACCGTATGCACCCGGAATGTTTACGATAAACATACCAAAAGCGATTGGTAATAGTAATAAAGGTTCAAATTTTTTTACTATTGCAAGGTAAACTAAAACGAATGAAATAGCAATCATTACATAGTTACGCCAATCAGTGCCTTGAAAAACACCTGTTGATTGCCATAAATTTAGTAATGTTTCTTGAATATTCGTCCAAAAGTCACTTGCGAGTATTGTAGTTAAATCCATACACGCAAACTCCTTTTAAATTATGCGATAACAGCAAGTGTTGCGCCTGTTTCAACGTTTGCGCCTTGGCTTACAGTGTAAGTTACAACACCGTCGCATGGTGCGTTAAGGTCGTTGTCCATCTTCATTGCTTCAAGTACAACGATTACATCGCCTTTTTTAACTTGAGTACCGTTAGCAACAACAAGTTTTTTAATCATACCGGGCATTGGTGCATTTAATTTTGTACCGTTTGCTGGTGCTTGTGGTGCTGGTTGTTTAGCAGGTGCTTGTGCTTGTTGTGGAGCAACTGTTTGTGTAGGTTGAACTGGTGCTGAAACTACTGTAGATTGTGTTGCGCCTACTTCTTCAACGCCTACTTCGTATTGTTTACCATCTATTGTTACTATAAAATTACGCATTGTTTAAACTCCTTAATGAATTCTTTTTATTTTTTTAAGTCTGAATTCGCAATTACTACCGTTTGAAAGGTAATATGCTGTAATTACTGCGGTGATTGCCGCAACAACTTGTGGTGTAACACCTTCTTCAATATAAGGTGTAACGGGTGCTGTATTAACTACTACTTCAGGTTCTTCTGTTTTTGGCTCTTGTTTATTTCTGTGTAAAATCTTACCGAGAATTGAAATAACTATAACGATAAGCGCAATACCCAAAAATACAATTAGCATACCAAGTACAAAAACAAGTAAACCATTTTGTATATTAGATGCTAATAAGTTCATATTTGCACCCCACTATATAAGCATTTGAAGTGCAGCGATTAAATATTGACGAACATATTGTGGTTCGATTACTTCATCTAAATAACCGCCCTTTGCTGCTTTGAATGGATCAAGTTCGATTTGAGCGAATTTTTCCTTTAATTCTTCTTTATCGCCCTTATTTACAGCGTATTCCATTTCTGCACCAACTGCTGAAGAAACAGCACCTACTTCGCTATTAGCAAAAGCGAATGAATAGTTTGCGCCGTAAGCCTTTGAAGCAAATAATGTGTAACCTAAACCGATTGCTTTGCCGGTGATTACGTTGATTTGTGGAACATCTGCTGCATAATTTAATGCTGTAATAAGGTTACCGATGCTGAGTAAAACTGTTGAAGCGTTTGTCTTGCCATCTTGTTTAACGCCCAATGTGTTTACGAAAGTAACGATTGGAAGACCATTATCTGTTGCGTAATACAAGAAGTTTTTAACCTTCTCAACATTTTCTTGTGTAAGTTCAACACCGTTTTCATCGTTAAAGATGATTGATGCAACTGAATAACCACCTACACGGCCGATACCTGTAACAACTTCTTTAGCAAATGTGTTGCCAAGTTCAATAAAGTTGCCGTTATCAAAAACAGCAGAGATAAGACATTTTGCGCAAACCTTATCGTTAAGGTTTTCTGCGTTTCTATTTAAGTCATCATTGCTATCTTGATATTCGCCATTATAATATGGTAAAACATTCAAAACATTGATAACGCCTTGTCTTGCTTCGGCTACATCTTTTACCCTAAATGTGCATAAGCCGCTGCCGTTTGCTGCGCCACCAACTTTTTCTTCGTTTAAAGTTGTGCCAGCCTTTGCAGAAATTACAAATGGGCTGTTGAATGCAACGCAAGCACCGTCTACATAGTAAGTGTAATCGCTTAACGCAACAAGTAATGTTGCAGAACCTAAAACTTTGCCGTAACAAATTGCAAATTGAGGAATGTTACCTTTAAGTTGTTCTGCTGTTGATAAAAGTTTTGCTACGCCTTCAAGTGAATCAACGCCATCACCTGCCAAAATGCCGGTTGATGAAAGTAAATAAATGATTGGTGCGCCGGCTTCGGCTGCTTTTAACATGCAATTTACAATTTTATTGCAGTTGCCTAAACCTAAACCACCACCAAGCACTTTGTCGTTTATAGCGACAACATAACAAGGGTTGCTGTCGATAGTTGCAAAACCTGTAACCACGCCTTCACCTTGTGCGCTTTCGCCATAAAATTCGCTTTGTGAATAGCTATAGCTTTGTAATTCCACAAAACTGTCTGCGTCAATTAAAGTAGCAATTTTTTCTCTTACTTCACTGCTTTCTTGACGTAAACTGTCTTTACGGGATTTAAGCAAGCTTATTTTGTCCATATCTGCCTCCATATTTTATTAACTTTGATATTACTGATTTTGTATGCCCACCACTTTTATATTACGCAGTAAAGGAATTTTTTACCGCTTATTGGTGGCTTGTAAAAACCAAACGAAATAAGCAAAACCAAATTTTAGGCCATTTTATTCCATTTTGATTTTTACATTGCCTATTATACATTATAATTTTGTCATTTGCAAACAAAAAAGGCACGAAAAACAAACCTTGCTATATTTATTTTTTATATAACAACTACCCTTTATAACCATTTTTTGCCATAAAAAGTTGTAAGTTTTGAAAATTTTATCAAAATTACGACTTTTTTCTATTTTTACTTAAATTTTGTAACCACCTTTGAAAGGCAAAAATTGTGCCTTTTAAAACGAAAAAAGCAAGGCAAAATGCCCTGCTTTTTAATAAAAATCTATTTTTAATGCTTTTAAAATTGGCTTACCTTATGTTGATTGAAGCCAAAAATTTACGTAAATTGCGCACGCCGTCATCGCTTGACGGAAATGCAGATTTTTTAGATACAGCACCCTTTAAACCAGCCAAAATTGCCTGTTTTGAAGCGTTTTCTGCCTTATGTGCATCCTTAAAATACCCGGTTTCTTCAATCAAAGTTTTTAAGGTTTTTTCATAACCATTTAAGACTGCGTTTTCAGCAAATAAACTGTTATCTAACGGAATTTTTTTAGTTAAGACTGCCACCATTGATTCGGTAACTTTCAACATTTCTTTTTCCAAAATAAATCTACCAAACATGCTTGGATAATTAAGTTTGGAATCAAAAATATCGCTACTATTACTTTCGTGTCCCGATTCAAAATATTCGGTACTTAAAACAATGTCTACTGCGTAGCGGTTATCGTGGGCATATCTTGCGGAAATCGCACAATTATTGAGAGATTTTCCGTCAATACCCCTACCATAAATACCCATTGAAGTATCGCTGTAATTTTGCCATTTTTCAATTATGTCAATAGCAATCCTTTCAAGCGTGTTGCGGTTAAAAGATTGCAATCTTAATGCCGTGTAAACATCGTTAAATGCAGTAATTTCTACATCGGGATACGGAACTGATGACAATGTAATTGCCGTGTCTTCATCAAACTGCGTTTGAGTTGTAATACCGATTGAGAAAAGTGTATGTTCACTATCAAAAGTTAAACTGTCGCCGTTAAAATACACTTCTGCACTATATTCTGGCAAATATTCGATAAAATCAAGCATTGCCATAAATGTTTGCGCCGGTGTAGGTCTTTTATCGTGTGAAGGATAACAAACCATGCCCTCATGAGTTTTAGAATAAGCCCTTGCGAAACGCATATTCCATTTTTCACCATTTAAGTCGAGCGCAACGCTTCTTAAACCGCCACCAAACATACCTTTTGCACCGATATAGCCTTCTACTTCAGGGCAAAGTGGGCATTTTGGATATGTTGTATGGGTTAATAAATCGGTCGGTAAATAGTTATCGTTTGAAGTGTAAACGCTTATACCATCTTGCACTATATACGGTGTAACACTTTCATTAAAGTCGATTGAAGGTACTTGACCTGAATGGGTTGACAAATCGTAAAGATATTCACAAGCGGCATGTGCCCCAAATTTTTCACGCAAGGCACGGAATTTTTTATTGGTTGACGATGGTAACGGCATAAGTGTACCAATAATGAAGCCAGCAAATAAATCTTCTTCACCCACATTGCAAAGTTTGTTTTCACGTGCAAAGGTCATAAGTTGCATTTTAAGTTTGCCAAAAGGAAGTGTTTCTTCAATTTGTGGCATATCAGTTGTGCTTAAATTTAATATTTGCAATAAAAGGTTGCGCTTTACACAAACATCATCTTGCGCCAACTGTAAATTTTCAGTTGCATATAAAAGCAATCTTTCAACTAAAACTGTTCCGTCAATCATTTTTTACCTTTAAAAAATTGTGTTTTAAAAAAGTCTATTTTTGTTGGAAATTTTTCCACAATCAAAATCTTAACAATAGGTAAAATTATTAAGCATTTTATTTAAATGTTTAATAACGCAAATTTTACCAATAACAATTATATACAAAAATGGAATTTTTTTCAACAATTTTCACCCCGTTTTGACAGAATAACATAAAAAAACAAGGCATTTTTATTAAAATATCGACTTTAACATGATTTTTTGTGAAATAAACCAAATTTTAAGCGACATTTTACGCCTTGTTTTTTCATTTTTTATATCCAATTTTTAAAATTTTTTAGTTAACTTTTTGTTTTTAAGTAGGTGTAAAAAAATTTACAACAAATTTAGTAATTTAAATTTTTGATAAATAAAAATCAACTATTTTTTGCTAATTTTTATATTTTTTAAATTTTGCATTTAATTTAATGTTTGCTTGTAAAACCTTGTGGATGAATTGTATGTTCTTTTTCGGGATCTTCACGTGCGATGCGCTTATCTTTTAAGTTTATCGCCTTTTGCAAACTTGTTGAGCCATATCTATCACGAATATCGCCAAGTGTTTGGGCAAGTTTTTTCTTTTTTTCGTACTCTTCAGGGTTTTCAAAAATGGAAAGTTGTGAAGATTCTTCAGCAAAATCACTTACCGAAATACCAAGCGACCTTATGCCCTTTTGAAAGTCGTAATTTTCCATAAAAAGTCGCATTGCTAAATTTAAAATGTCATCAGCAAAACTTGATGGTGGGTTTAACTTTGCTTGACGTGTAAAACTTTGCAAATTTTCATCCCTTATACTTATAGAAACAGTACTTGCACGCCCCAAATTTTTTCTTAATACCCTTGAGGAAACAGAGTCAGCAAGCACGGAAAACATTATATGAACGTCTTCGATATCAGTTAAATCTCTATAACAAGTCATACTATTGCCGACCGATTTAATTTCGTCATAGTCTTCATAACGCTTTACGGGCGAATTGTCTAAACCGTTGGCATAAATTGAAAGCATTTGCCCCCATTTACCAAAGGTTTTGACCAAAAACTTATCATCCATTTTAGCCAAATCGCCAATAGTTTTAACATTAAATTTACCAAGTTTTTGTGCGGTTTTTCTGCCTACCATCAACAAATCTGAACACGGCAAATTCCACACGGTGTCTTTATAGTTATCGTAACTAATAACGGTTGTAGCATCGGGTTTTTTCATGTCAGAGCCAAGTTTTGCAAAAATTTTGTTAAAACTTACGCCAACTGAACATGTTAAACCAAGTTGTTTTACCCTTTCACGGATTTCGTTTGCGATTTTTTCGCCGTCGCCAAAAATTTTGCTGTTTGTAACGTCAAGCCACGCCTCATCTATACCAAAAGGCTCAACAAAATCAGTGTATTCAAGGTAAATTTTTCTCACCTTTTGTGAGTAATCTAAATATTTATCAAAATCGGCTTCAACAAGCACCAAATCGGGACAAAGATCTTTTGCATCTTTAATTGTCATACCCGTTTTGATACCCAACGCTTTTGCCTTATTATTTTTTGCCAAAATTATACCATGACGATCTTTTACACTTCCGCACACACCCAAAAAACAGTCTTTAAGCGCAGGGTTAAAGACTTGTTCACAAGTGGCATAAAAATTGTTTAAATCAGAGTGTAAAATTGTTTTCATAATTTTTAAGCAATGTAAAATTTAAGATTTTAAAAAGTTTTTTATGTTTTTTAAATTTAATTTATCGCCATATTTAAAAATATATAAAGAGATTAAAGCGATAAATAAAAATATTATTGACCACACGCTTACGCCCCACACGGTGTCAAACGGAATAAGGCTTCCGTTCAAAAAATAACTTGTGGTAAATACTGAAATTAAACGTGTAAAAAAAGACATTATTACAAAATATTTAACGCTTAAATTTGATAGCCCAGACATAAAACAAAGCAAATCATCCGGGAAAAACGGCATTAAAAACATCATAGTAATAAAAGGCTTATCTTTACCGCAAAAACTTTTTTGTGCACGCTGTAAATTTTTTTCGCCGATAATAAAACTAACAACTTTATTGCCAAGTTTACGACCAATAAAAAATGCTGTAATTGAGCCTAAAAATATTGCTGTAAAACTTAACAACGCACCTTTGAAAACACCGAAAAGCGCAACAGAAGCCCCTATTGTTATGATGGACGGAACGGGCAAAATTATTACTTGTAAAAACTGAATTACAAATAAAATAAGTTTGCTATAAACACCTTTATTTAAAACAAACTCTTTTAAACTTTCAACGCTTTCAAAATTAGCCCAAAAACCGCTTAAATTAAAAATGTGTAAAAGTATCAATATAGCGCATAAAAGGGCTAAAAAACAGATTGTAAGCCTTTTTAAAGACTGTTTTTTGTTGCACAGCACAAAACTTGTTATTATGAACACAAAAATTACTGTTAAACCTAAACTAATAACTAAATTTTTGTTTTCTTTTATAAAGCCGTAACTGTTATTTGCGTACAAAATAAGAAAAAGCGCACAAAGTACGCCAAGTGTAATTATAGTTAAAATATAGCCTAAATTACGGATTTTTGCCATTTATAATTAACCTCATAATTTTACCGATAAAAATTTAATGGTAAAAACGTATTTAGTTATTAGTTTATGCTAAAGTATCCGTATTTAATTGTGTTGTAATCTTTTTTATTTCGTTTCGAGCAAGTTTGTCGCAACGATTATTATATTCGTTATCGGCGTGCCCTTTAACTTTTACAAATGTAACCGAATGGAAGGAAAGCATTTTTAAAAGTTCTTCCCAAAGTTCTTGATTTTTAACAGGCTTTTTATCGTTTGTTTTCCACCCGGCTTGAAACCATTGGAAAAGCCTGTCGTTTAAAACGGCATTGACAACGTAAGCAGAATCGCTGTATAAAGTTACTTCACAGCGTTCTTTTAAGATTTTTAAAGCGTTTATAACAGCCAAAAGTTCCATGCGGTTATTGGTTGTATTAGCCTCGCCACCGCTTATCACCTTTTCGACATTTTTATAAATTAAAATTGCGCCCCAACCACCAGGACCGGGGTTATATGAACACGCACCGTCTGTGTAAATTTGAATTTGTTTCATAATAACAAAAAAGCCGTTTTAGCCCCTTAAATTTAATCTTATTACTTTTATAACTCAATCATTATAACACAATAATAAAAATAAATCAATAATGGCAACGGCTAAAAGGTCAATTACACCCTCATTTTAATGCTGTTTGTAAAAATTTTATCACCTATTTTCAACTATTCGACAAATTAAAAAAACACACGGCACAAAAAGTACCATGTGTTTTTGGCAGGGGAGACGCGATTCGAACACGCAACCTACGGTTTTGGAGACCGCTACTCTACCGTTGAGCCACTCCCCTATTTTTTAAAGCATTAAAATTGTATACTAATATAAGAAAAATGTCAACGAAATTACGGCATTTTTTATAAAATATCCACTTATATTGATAAATTGACTATATATTTTACTAAGTAGCAACTAAAAAGCGGAAGGCTTTTTAACCTTCCGCCAAATAGTTACAAGATAATTATGCTGGGATATATTGTGCAGAGCCTAAAATTGCAGCAAAGTAAGGTGCATTGCTTGCTTGAGACATACTACCTGCTGACATATAAACTGCAAGTTTATCGTGTGTATCTCTTGCCCAACTTACACCATCGGTTGCTGGGTTAAATGGTTGCATACCTGTTGCGCCTAATGTATAAAGGCTTGTCATGTCAGTAAACATCTTTAATTCGCCTGTTTGGAAAATTGGTGGGAAGTTTACTGCGTTGCCACCTTGAGCGGCTGTAAGTGTTTGAACATAATTGTTTTGAACATTAAATTGTTCAACTACATTACCATTTTCGTCAACAGTTTTATAAGTACCACGAACATAAACTAAACCGCTGTTTGAACCGGTGAATAAGTCATTTGGTTCACAAATCATAGCAGCAATTACGTTTACATATTGTAAACCGGTTGCACCGTTTGTGTAAGGAACCATATTACCATTGCTATCTTTTACAAAACGAACGGTTTTATAAACATTGTTAAGAATGCCAGCATCCATTTGACCTGTGATAGCATTGATAAGTGCTTGTGCATTGTATAATCTGTACCAACTTTCGTTACCGGTAGCGTATGCTTCTAACCTTGATTTTGTATCAACAGTGATTGATGGACCGCCAACGTCGGAAGTAGGTTTAGCGGTTGATGTACCATCACAAAGGATGAATAAAGGACCGCCTGAACCGATAAGTTCGCTGTTTTTGATATCAACTGTTGCACGCCATAAGTAGAACATGTTGCTGTATGAGTTATAGAACTTAATAGAATTTGCGTTAAAGCCTGTTGAACCGTAAGAGTCGCAAGTAACGTTTGTATAGAAACTGTTGCAAATTACGTTGTTGATATTTACATCATTACCGAAGCAGTTTAACATATTTAAACCTGCTGGAACTAAATCTTCAGTATCTTGTTGAGCGGTGTTACCGGATAAAGCGATGTTTTTGATTGTAAACTTAACTTGTTCGCCTTCTTTTACACTTTGATACATTTGGAAAACTTGCCAGTGAGGAGTTGGGTTTGCCCTATTTTTTGCTGGTTCGTAATCTAAAACGCTGAATAAGTTTCTGCCACCTTTAGAAGCGGTTTTTGGTGTTGTAATATCGTTGTAGTTACCAGAAACGCTAACTTTTGAAGAACTGAAGAAGGCTTTTTGCATGTTGACATAAATGCCGATTTGTGGTGCTTGACCATCTTTTAAGTTCATAATCTTAAATTGAACGTTGTTGCCGATACCATCACGCAATGAGCCAATAAGTTTATCTTGGAAGCCTTGAACACCTGCTAATGCGTCGTAAGCGGTTTTATAACCTTCAGTTTCTTCTGTCCAGAAGAAGTATGATGGTAATAAGTCAGCATCAAGTTCAAAACTTGTGTGTAAAATTACCCAATCAATATTGCCAACATATTCGCATAATGGCTTATCGTCTGCTTCTAATTTAAGTGAATCTTCCCTTGCGGTTAAATTGAAGTTTTCGTCAATGTCGCACTTCCAAATTTCTGTCCAACGGCTTGAAGTTAAGTCGTTCATAACAGATAAACCGATTTGGTCGTAAACATTGTAACCGCCGTCCACAACTATACATTCAAATGAAAGCGTTCTGTATTCTTCGTCCATGCTGGAAACATCATAAGCCGTTTCGTCTAAAGAGATTTCAACCTTATAATATTTGCCTGCGCTTTCTTTTGTGAATTGATAAGTGTTGTCGTTTATTGCAACAATACCTTCTAAATCGGTATCAGGTACTAACTTATATTCGCCATCAACAGTAAGTTTTTCATAAACCTTTACTGTGGTTTGTGGGTTATCGATAGTAACAATACCTGTATCGGTAATAGCAGTTGCTGTTGGGCGGAAGATGAGCTTATTTACGTTACCAACTTCATATGTTTCCCCGGTAATACGATAGTCAGCCCTTGTTTCAACTTCTGTTTCAGCCCTATCAGCTGAACTGATTAAATATTCTGCATAAAATGTTGGTAAACTAAAAGCAGAAATTAAATCAGGTACTTTGTTTACGGTGATTTCAACTGTATCAGTTAATCCGCCGTAAGCGACAACATAATAAGTTTGACCTACTTCTTCTAAATTTGCTCTTTCCATAACTTCGAGATCAAGGTCTTTTAAAGTACCTTGTTTAGTTGTGCCGTCTTCATAAGTAATCTTAATTTGAAGGTTGTCATAGTCAATAGTATCATTTTGAAAATACTCTGTAACAGGATTAACAACTTCAATAGATGTTGCTGGTGAAGACATAACATCGTTACAGCCAACAAGTACTGTAAAACTTACGCCAACACAAAGCAAAACACACATTAAAATAGTAATTGCTTTTTTCATTTTTTACTCCTATGAAAATTTATTATAAAAAATTTTTTTACCTTAAATAAATCCAAAAGTCCATACTTGGACCTGTTGCGTTATCGGTAGCCCTATACTTAATATGCACGCTACCCCTTTTTGTAAACACAATCTCACCACGGTCGGTTAAGATTGCAGGCGGGTTTGCAGGCTCTACAATAACAATTTTTACATCTTTATATGTGCAATCGGCTGGGGTTAAGTTATAGTTTACCATTACGGTAAGCCCTTCAACATACTTTGTAACAACATAATAAGTGTTTGGCTCGCTTTCATGTTTTTGAATATTAAGTTCTTCACCAGAAGATGTAACTGCCGAAACGGGCGTTATCTGCTGGCAATAAACTATTTCTTCAAAAGGTACTGCTTTCATACCGAATATACCAACCACTAAAATAGAGCCTAAATATACAACTAATAAAACTAATATCGTCGATTTCTTCATATATTTAGTTCTCCACAAAGTAAAGTTTTGAGCGCATTATGAATAAGTACAACCTAAACGCAGTAAATAGTAAAGTTAAAACTAAAATTACTATTAGCGAACGCATTGTTCCCCTGTCAGAGAAAAAGTAATATAATGCGGTCAGTAAAATTGATATTAAAAAGCCGATTATTGTTGCATTTCTTTCGTTTGGGCTGTCAAACTGTAAGCCAACTGTGGCATACTGGTCAGCGTAAGAGTGCATTATATCAAGTTCTGCACACCAAATAAGGTGTGAAAAAGCAATAAATGCGGTGATTACACCCATTAAAATAATTTCATTAACCGATGAGTTAGTAACTGTGATATATGAAGTTACTGCACCAATAACTGATAATAAAATTACGACAATTCTTATACTGATTCTACCAAACAAAACGTGAATTGGGTTAAGTGGTCTTGTTTTTAAAAGATTTCTTGCTGCGCCTTCACGACTGTAGATTGTTGCGTACTCATTATTAAAGGAAACAAGGATGAGTAACATTACCAAAAAGTTGAAGGCTTTTGTCATAGTCTGCCCCATGTGGTTTGTGTTCATGGATGCATAAACTTTGTTGAGTAACAAAATTGCGATTGCGGGAAGCACAAGACCGATAAGGGTGCTTACGATAAAGCGTGTACTACGTAAATTCATTACTAAGCTTTCCATATACGGTGAATGAACTTTTTTGTGTACACGGTTTTTTTGTGGCTTTACAGAAACCTTTTCAAACTCAAATTGGCGTGATGCCATTTTGATAAACATTGGTTTTGCAAGTAGGAAAGATATTGTAAAAAGTATTGCCAAAATACCGATAAACACAAACGTTATAATCAACGTATCCAAACCAAAAAGCGTGGTGTAAATACGCAATGTACCGCCAACCATCATTTTTGTTATAAAATAGAATGGCTCAAAAAAGTTGGAAAATTTAGTTAAGAAGTTTTGAATTGATAAAAAGATTGTACCCCACTGCCCCATGATGTTGATATTTTCAGGAATTTTGTTGATTACTTCAACAAGCCCCCAACTTATTAAACCAACAGCCAAAAGTATTAGGAAAAACTGCAAAAATTTGTAGTTTTTGATAAAAGTAATAATGTAGAATGTGGGAATACTTAATACAGCCCCCAAGCAAACGGGTAACATTGATACTATGAAAAAGCAGAAGATAAGCCAAATATAGTAGTACCAAACTGCGCCGTTTATTATGCCGTAAGCCAAAAATACGGGCAATGTGAAGGCTAAATTTTTCTTTAACTCAAATAAGAAGTAAACTAATAATTTAGATAAATAAATTGTTGATGACGGGGCTGGCATTGTAAGTAATATCTTGTTGTCAGCCGTCATATAAAGTACGTTTACAAGCCCTACGGTGCAAGTGATTATTGATAAAAGTTGTATTAAAACGAAAATTACGTTTACAACAGTATCAGGGATAATACCTGCCGGGCGGAAAATTGAAAGTAGGTTGCAGATAAAAAACAATAGATAAAATACGCCTGTTATTATGACGAATTTTATAATGCTTACAACCACCTTAATTATAAGGCTACGTTTAGAATGCAAAAATGATAAATCAATTTTGTCCTTTAACTGCATGCCCACAAGGGATCTTAACTTGGCAAATGCTTTCATTTTACACCCCTTATTCAACCTTGATTGGCGCAACTTCACTGCCGTTGATGGTTTGCATGTAAAATGCTTCTAAACTTTCGCCGTTTTGTTCCATTTCGTGTACGTCTTTAACGCACTGAATTTGTCCCTTTCTGATAATAGCAATTTTATCACAAATACGCTCTACAACATCGATAATATGACTTGAGAAAAATACAATGTTGCCTTCTTTTGCGTGTTGTTTCATGCATTCCTTTACCTGGAAAATGCTGTTAGGATCTAAACCTGTTAAAGGCTCATCTAATATCCAAACTTTGGGGTTATGGATAAGTGCCGACATAATTGTAACTTTTTGTTTCATGCCGTGCGAATATGTTTTAATTGGGTTATCAATGGCAGATTCAAATTCAAACAATTTGATAAATCTGTTTAACCTTTCGTCCCGGTCTTGTTGGGAAACTTCGTATAAATCGGCAATATAGTTTATATATTCCCTTGCGGTCAATTTTTCGTAAAGTGCGTAATGGTCTGGCACAAAGCCGATTTGCATTTTTGCTTGTACACTTTGAGTTTTTACATCATAACCACAAACTTCGATTGAACCGCTTGTAATCGTTTGAATGCCAACAATGCTTTTAATAATCGTAGACTTACCCGCACCATTAGGACCTAAGAACCCATAAATTTCCCCACCAACAACTTCTAAATTGGCGTCTTTTACAGCGTAAACATCAGATTTTCCGTAACGCTTTGTGAAGTTTTTAAGCACAAGTTTGTTTGTGTTTTCCATAGAAACAGGTTCTCCCATACTTCTTCCGTTTAATCTTGATTGTGTAGCGAGTAAATCAACTTTGATTTTTTTGTTGCGGAATGCGATATCTTGCCAACCTGAAATTACATTGTAACCGAGTTCGTAGATAAACCACATACCAAATGCCGCAGCAAAGTATACAAAGAAAAAGATAAGTTGGTATAAGTAGTAAAATTTAAAGTGTAAATCCCCTATGTCAAATTCCAAAACAAACTTCATAAGCCCTATACCAAAAGAGCCGAATTTGTCGGGGATAAAATCGTTGTTTAAAAAGAAATAGTTTACTGTTGGATCGTAATTTGTAAACCATGCATTTATAACGAGCATCAATATAAAGTAAACCACGAAAGCACACATACTGTACTTAAATTCTTTTAAGCGTGGTCTATTAAATATGCCAAGCCCTACGACAAGTAGTGGCATAAAGAATGCTTGATAGTGCGATAAATAGAATGCGCAAATGTCAGTTGAAAGTATAAGCGCATCGCCTGTATCTGGCATTGTAAGTGCTAAAAATGCACCCAAAACATTGATAAAATAGGTAAAGTAGAAAAGTTTTTTCCACTTGAATGTCAAACAAAGTGGTGTAACATATAACGCTGTGTTGCACAAGTGTAGCGGAAGCGTTACTACCCAGCCCGGACCGAAAAAGTTGGCAAACTTATGTGTGAATGAAAACATTATAAGTGCTGACCAACTGTAATAAAGCATTGAAAAACGCCTTACGTCATCGGACTTAGAGTGTAAAAGTAAGTATAAAACGATTGGAATGATTACCGCTGGATAGATAAGCATCCTATGATAAAAATTCAAATCGATGGGCTTCATTGCGTATTCGGTTGCGTCAAACATGATTTTTGGAAAATATGGTTGAATACTTGCCAAAACCATACCAACAACTGCCAAAGCAAAATAAAGCCATTCTTTATTTTTCAAAATTACCTTTTTGTAATTTGTAATCGTGTAAATTGCCGATAAGCCTAAGCCTAAGCCCGTTTCGATTGTTAAAAGCAAACTTACAACATTAAAACTTTGAAGTGAGTTTTCGCCCACTATCGCATTTGCATAATTGAATAAGCAAGCGTAATTTAATAAAAATGTTGGAAGTGCAACGAACGCAACAAGCGAGTAAAGCGTTTTAAAATTGAAAAATGGTGCTAAAATAATAAGCATTATCGCACAAAATGAAAGCCAAACTTGGATAAAACCTAAAATAACCTTCCCTTTTGTGTTTAAACTTGGAATTGTTGACCAAAAGTTCACCTTACTTATATCTTCAGTACCGAGCATAAAGCGGAAGAAAAACACGCCTATTATTAAGCAAGATAACACTTTGAAGTAAATATTTAATTTTTGACTTTGCTTACGGGCAATAACTACCCCTAAAATTGCCAAAATGACGGCGATTACGCCACCTAAGGCATAGTAAAAATAGGTCATGATTTTTCCTTTTGAATTGTTTTTTATCTGCCTACAAAACAATTTAATTTAAGCAACAAATGTGCTAAATTAGTATTTATTTTATTCTAAAAACAACTACTTCCTACATATATATATACTTTAATATATAAATGCGTTTGAAAATATCTAAAAATTTTTGAAAAATTTTTTGTTTGTTTAACACCTTTATATCACAGTAAGCACACATTAAGGCGAAAAAAAAGAGTTTTACGCTTTTTTATTTTGTAATATTTTCAATATTTTGCCAATATTTTTACAATTTATACACATGTGCATACATTAAAACATAGAGTATTATATAGGTATTTAAGATAAAAGTCAATAAAAATAGGCATTAAGTTACTCAACTATTGGTTGAGTTTGTAATTTTAATCAAAAACAAGGTATTTTCCCCTATTATCACATAAAAAAGGCGTGCCAAATTTAGCACGCCTTTGATTTTTAGTTTAATTTGTAAACTAATATTTCTTTCTTGCGACATATGAAGTGTGTAAAACTTTATGCGCTTCATGACTGCCGGGTTTACCTAAATATTCGCCATAGATTGCCTTAATAACAGGGCTTTCATGACTCTTTCTTAAAGCAGTCTTATCATCGATATCGTATAAAACTTTTGCCCTTAATGCTTGAACATCTACTGTTCTTCTTGTGTAAGCGTCAACTATTGGTTGACCACCACCATTTACACAACCGCCTGGACAAGCCATGATTTCGATAAATTGATATGGTGAAGTACCATTTTTGATCTGGTCGCAAAGTACCCTTGCATTTTCTAAACCGGATGCAACGGCAACTTTAACCTCGAGATCGCCAACCTTATAACTTGCTTCTTTAATACCCTTTGTGCCTCTAACTTCGGTAAATTCAGGATTTTTCAACTCTTTACCCGTTAAAGTTTCAACAGCGGTACGAAGTGCTGCTTCCATAACGCCACCGGTTGCACCAAAGATAACACCTGCGCCTGTGTAGTCGCCTAATGGGTTATCAAATTGTGCATCTTCGATTTCGTTGAACAAAATACCAGCACGTTTAATCATTCTTGCAAGTTCCCTTGTGGTGATAGCAGCATCGATATCTGGATAGCCTGCTGCATCTTGGTCATCACGGGTTTTTTCAAACTTTTTAGCAACGCATGGCATAACTGAAACAACATAGATGTTTTCAGGATCAATACCCATCTTGTTTGCGTAATAAGTTTTAACGATTGCACCAAACATTTGTTGTGGTGATTTGCAAGTTGAAAGGTTTGGAATTAAATCGGGATAATAATATTCTAAAAATCTTACCCAGCCTGGTGAACAACTTGTAATCATAGGAAGTGTGCCACCGTTTTGGATTCTTTCAACCAATTCGTTTGCTTCTTCTAAAATTGTAAGGTCTGCAGTTACGTTTACGTCGAATACCTTATCGAAGTTGAGCATCTTTAATGCTTTAACCATCTTGCCTTCAACATTTGTGCCGATAGGATAGCCAAATTCTTCGCCAAGACCAGCCCTTACGGAAGGTGCAACACCAGCAATAACAACCTTATCAGGATCGGCAATAGCCTTTAATACCTTGTCGATTTCGCTCTTTTCAGTTAATGCGCCTGTTGGGCAAACATTGATACATTGACCGCAACCAGAACATGGTGTTTGATCTAAAGTATCGCCAAAAGCATGACCAATATGGGTAACAAAGCCACGACCTAAAGCATTGATTACACCGCAGTGTTGAACTTTGTTACAAACGGCAACACATCTTCTGCAAAGAATACATTTTTCGTTATCACGGATGAGGTAATCTGTACTAAAATCTGGTTCTGATTTGTTTTCTACGCCCTTATAAAATGCGGCATCGCAACCATATTCATAAGCCAAAGTTTGAAGTTCGCAGTGAAGGTTTCTATCACATGACAAACATTCTTTTTTGTGGTTAGAAAGTAAAAGTTCAATAGTAGTCTTTCTTGATTCACGAATTTTAGGCGTATCGGTAAATACTTCCATACCTTCGCTTACCGGGTAAACGCAAGCAGCGCAGAAGCCCCTTGCCCCTTTTACTTCTACAACGCAAACACGGCAAGCACCGATTGCGTTTATATCTTTCATGTAGCAAAGTGTAGGAATTTTAATACCTGCAACTCTTGCTGCTTCCAAAATAGTTGTTCCTTCTGGAACACTTACGGGAATATTATTTATCTTTAAATTTACCATAATTACCACCTATTAACCTTTGCTGATTGCGCCGAATTTACAATTTTGTAAGCAAGCACCACATTTAACGCATTTTTCTTTATCGATTGCGAAAGATGCAAGTTTATGTGATGGTGCGATATAATCGGTTCTTACAATTGCGCTTGCAGGACAGTTTCTTGCACACATACCGCAACCGATACATTTATCTTTATCGATTTTGAAGTTAAGTAACTTTTTACATACGCCAGCAGGACATGTTTTATCAACAACATGAGCAATATATTCATCCCTAAAGTAGCGTAAAGTTGCCAAAACTGGGTTTGGTGCAGTTTGACCTAAACCGCAAAGTGAGTTTGCTTTTATGTAATGGCAAAGTTTTTCCATTTTATCAAGGTCTTCAAGTGTTGCAGTACCATCGGTAACCTTTGTTAAAAGTTCTAACAAACGTTTGTTACCGATACGGCAAGGTGTACACTTACCGCATGATTCGTCAACGGTAAATTCAAGGAAGAATTTAGCGATGTCTACCATACAGTTGTCTTCGTCCATAACGATTAAACCGCCTGAACCCATCATTGAACCGATTGCAACCAAGTTGTCGTAATCGATTGGGGTATCTAAGTGTTCAGCTGGGATACAACCGCCAGATGGACCACCTGTTTGTGCTGCTTTAAACTTTTTACCGTTAGGAATACCGCCGCCGATATCTTCAATAACGGTCCTTAAGGTTGTACCCATAGGAATTTCAACTAAACCTGTGTTTACAATCTTACCGCCTAAAGCGAATACCTTTGTACCTTTACTCTTTTCAGTACCCATTGAAGCAAACCAATCTGCGCCCTTTAAGATGATTTGGCAGATGTTTGCGTAAGTTTCAACGTTGTTTAATAAGGTTGGTTTACCAAACAAACCTTTGTTTGCTGGGAATGGTGGACGTGGACGAGGTTCACCACGTTTACCTTCGATAGATGTCATTAAGGCTGTTTCTTCACCGCATACGAATGCGCCAGCACCCAAACGAACTTCCAAGTTAAACTTAAAGCCTGTACCTAAAATGTTGTCGCCAAGTAAGCCATATTCGTTTGCTTGCTTGATTGCAACTTGTAATCTGTGTACAGCGATTGGGTATTCAGCACGAACATATACATAACCTTGATTTGAACCAACTGCGTAAGCAGCGA
The DNA here is from genome assembly GCA_944363645.1 of uncultured Clostridia bacterium. GTDB lineage: Bacteria > Bacillota > Clostridia > Christensenellales > Borkfalkiaceae > UBA4636. Next base: position 68,040 of record CALVUR010000005.1, read on the forward strand.
TTGTCATTGCTTCAATTACGGCATGTGGATCGCCTTCTAAAATAGACCTATCCATGAATGCGCCTGGGTCGCCTTCGTCTGCGTTACAGCAAACATATTTAACATCGCCAACAGCATCTTTAGTGAATTGCCACTTTCTGCCCGTTGGGAAGCCTGCGCCACCACGACCACGTAAGCCTGATTTTAAAACTACATCAATAACTTCTTGTGGGGACATTGATGTAAGTACTTTAATAAGTGCTTGATAGCCGTCATAAGCAATGTATTCATCAATATTTTCAGGGTCGATTACACCACAGTTTCTTAATGCAACCCTGGTTTGTTTCTTATAAAAGTTAGTTTCAGATAGTGCAGAAACTTTGTGGTCGGCTGTTTCGTGGTCATCTTTATGTAATAATCTTTCAACAATACGGCCCTTTACTAAGTGTTCTTCAACGATTTCCTTAACATCTTCTACTGTAATTTTGCAGTAGAATGCGCCTTCTGGATAAACGATAACAACGGGACCAACTGCGCAAAGACCAAAACAACCTGTTTGTACGGTCATAACATCTTCTTCAAGATTGTTAGCCTTGATTTGTGCATTAAATTCTTCTAAAATTTTTGCACTGTTATTTGAATGGCAACCTGTACCACCACATACTAAAACATGACTTCTAAACATATCTTTTTACCTCAATTATTCCTCACTACCTACTAAATATTCGGTGCAAACTTTGCCGTTTACCAAGTGGTTGACAACAATGTTAACTGCCTTTTCTGGTGTAACGTGGCAGTAAGTAACCTTTTCTTGATTGGGAACGTAAACTTCAACAATTGGCTCTAACTTGCACATGCCAAGACAGCCTGTCCTTGCGATTTTTACGTTTTTAAGGTTTCTTTTTAACACTTCTTCTACTAATGCGTTATAAACAGGACGTGCGCCTGCTGATATACCGCAAGTTGCCATGCCTACTACAACCCTTATTTCTTCTACGTCTTTGTTATCACGCATAATGATTTCAGATTGCATTTTTTCTCTTATTGCCTTGATATCGGCTATGCTTTTCATAATGAAACACCTCTATAATCTGTTTTTATATTTTCCTTTATCATATCACGCAAAAATACAAGTATTTCTGGCGTGTTTATCGGTATATTTTCAAGTTCCTTTCTAACAAGCCTTGTGTCAAGTGTAAAATCTTGACCGAACGCTTCATAGTAAAACACTAAATCGCTTCCTTCAAGGTTGCCTATCATAGAAACTATCGTTTCGGCAATGTCGCCAAGGGGCGGTCTATCTAAATGATCGACCAAAAATGTTGCCGTAACTACTGTACCTTTCCCCTTTTCAGAGGTAATGTGGAAGTTACCACCACTTTGCTCTGCCACCATTTTAAATAACGGTATACCCATACCAACCTTTCTTGTGGTGCGAGTTGTGGTGTATGGATCAACTACCCTTTTTAAAAAGTCTTCATCCATACCACAACCATTGTCTTTTATGGTGATTGTAAGCAGATTTTCCTTTTGAACAATGGAAATTTCAACCAATGTCGCCTTTGCTTTAAAGGAATTTTCTGCAATGTCCAATACGTTTAGCGAAAGTTCTCTCATGATTTCAAATATTTTATAAGTGCTTTCGCACTGTTTTCGGGTAGTTCAAGCACATTTTCGCCCTCGCCATTAGCAATATCAAGTAGCGTATGTGCGTCGGAATCGATAATTACCTTATATTTTTTGCGGTATCTTTCAATTTCGCTTTTTGTTACCCGTTTTGAAAGTTCAACCACATTAAATTCCTTTGTTACGCAACCTAAAATGGCAATCATACCATTTTCATCACGGTCAATGTGGGCAGGAATTGCAATGCCGTTAAACCTATCTGCAAGTTCTTTTACATCAGTACAAGAGATTTTTGAAGCATTTAATAAAAGCCTTGTTTCTTCGCCGATAATTTGGTCTTCTTCGTCAAACAAAAGTTGGTTACCAAAGATATCTGGCTTGTTTTTTATATCGATAAACTCGATACTGTCATAAAAGCCTTTTAAACCTTCAATGCTTTCAAATAAGCACAAAATATGAATGTCTTCTGCCGTCTGTAACTCAATACCCGGAACGACTGTAACGCCAAAAGATTCACCTATTTTTTGAGCCGTTTCGATATTGCCGATTGAGTTGTGGTCAGCAATAGCAATCATATCTAAATCGTTCAATTTTGCAAAACCGACTATGTTGCAGGGTGTCATATCATTTTCAGCACACGGCGACAATCCGCTGTGTATGTGAAAATCATATTTGACCTTCATTTACCACCATTTTTATCGCAGTAAAGATGTCTTTGTCGGTTAAAATCATATTTATACCCTGCTGTTTTGCCTTTTCTTTAACGCCGTCCATGGGCTGGCTGTTTTCACAAATTACAACGCAACCACAATCGGCAAGTGTGGCAACCGCACAAACATTTATGTTTGTCATTACGGTAAACCAAGCCGAATCTTGCGGGGCTTTACCCATAACAAAACTGAGTAAATCACCAGCATAGCCACTTGTAATTTTTCTATCATAATCGGCAATATTGACTTCGGTTGCCGACAAAATTTTACAAAGGTCTTTTACAGTCATATTACCCCCTTACTTTTTGCGTTCAAGTTGGGGACAAACTGCATCGCTTGGAAGGTTGCCAAACACCACGTCTTCACAAAAAGCACGGCAACTTGGCGCACCACACAGTCCGCAGTCTATCTGTGGCAAGGTTTTATACATTTCTTGCACGGCAAGTAGTTTGGAAAAGGCTGTTGCCCTATCTAAACTTGGTGCAAAATTTTCATCGTCTTCTTTTTCCGTTAAATAGTAATCTGCTGGCTTGCCGGTATCCGCCAAAGAATTGGCAATTTGTGGGAATCTTACACGCAAATTTCTTATCCTTGCCTTTGCGACAAATGGGTTTTCTACATTAAGTACCCCACCTACGCAACCACCTGTACAGGCATTTAACTCGATAAACTCAATCTCGTTAAGCGTACCGTTTTCAACAGATTCTAAAATGTGGATACAGTTTTCAATGCCGTCAGCAGCAAGGTATTTGCCACGCATTGCAGCAGCGGCTTCACCACCACTTGACGCCCATTGTAAACCTGTTACGCCCATCTTACTTAAATTTTCAGGGCTGTTTATAAGTTTCATTACGGGTAAAAGTTTCATGTAAACTTCGCCCGAAGATAAAACGCCGTCAATATAGGGCTTTTTTACGCCCATACCCGATTTTATTGCATACACCTTTGCCGGGCATGGCGATATGAAAAATACGCCAATTTCTTCGTCCTTATACCCGCGTTTTCTCGCCTTTTCACGTGCAAGTTTTGCAGTGATATCAACTGGCGGTAAAACCTTTAATAAATGCTCTTTTAAATTTGCAAAGCGTGCATAAATAAGCTCTAAAACGGCTGGACAAGCCGTGCTTATTACGGGTTTTGGTAAATTTTCTTTGTTAAGTAGTATCCTTGTTGCTAAAGTGTTAAGCTCTGCCCCACGCCCCACTTCAAAAACTTCGTCAAAGCCAAGACGCTTTAAGCCGTCAAGCACATAATTTACATCAGTCAAGTTGTTAAATTGACCGTAAAATGAGGGGGCTGGCATTACGATTTTGTACTTGTATTTTGGATCATTTACAACATCAAATTTATCGTAACTTGTGATTTTTGCATGCTGTGGACAAAGCCTTACACATTCGCCACAGCCAATGCATTTTTCGTACATTACGCTTGCTTTACCGTCCCTTACACGTATTGCTTCGGTGGGACAACGTTTCATACAAGTAACACAACCTTTGCATTTTGTGTAATCCAAGGTTACCGTGTTTAGTCTTTTTAGCTCACTCATATTTCCCTTACCATTTTTCAAGCAACCATTAATTTAGCGATAACTTATCGCCAACTAACTAAAATTAGTAACTAATGTTACTTTTGTCCCCTTACCTACTTCACTTTCAATAATGCACTCGTCAGCGTACTTTTTCATGTTAGGAAGTCCCATGCCTGCACCAAAACCGAGCGCACGCACTTCGTCCGACGCCGTCGAGTACCCCGGTTGCATTGCAAGTTCTATATCCGCAATACCTTTACCGGTGTCCACAAGCGTAATTATACATTTATCAACGTAAATATCCGCATAGGCATATCCGCCGTTTGCGTGTATTACCATATTTATCTCACCTTCGTACATGGCGATTGCAACCCTTCTTACATCCTTTGGGTCTACACCCATGTTTTTTAAAAAGGATTTTACACTTTCTGTTGCCGTGCCTGCTGATACAAAGTTGTTGCCGTCAACACGGTACTCAAGATGTACGCATTCTGCCATATCAATAACCACCCGGGACAAGCCCTGCTTGATAAAGTTTACCGCACGCCGAAAACATTCGCCTTGGCGTTGAAATAAGCACTATCTCCCTTTCTTTTGCAAGCTCAATCATTTCTTCGGTCGGCATTTTTCCACGTACGAAAATTATACAAAGCATGTCCATCATTACTGCCGTTCTTATAACTTGGGGATTGCAAAGCCCTGTGATTAGCACTGCTTGGTCCTTTGCGTAAGCCAAAACATCACTCATCATATCAGATCCACATGCAGAAATTACTTCCCTGTCCTTGAATTCTTCACAGCAAAGTATTGTGCCTTCTAATATTTGTGCGGCTTGAGATATTTTCATGACGAACCCTCCGCTTTGTTTTAGTTGAATTTTGCAAGTATACCTGCTACGTCTTTTGCGGTGATTCTACCAAAAACTTCATCATTGATTGTCATAACGGGTGCTAAACCACAGCAACCGATACAACGTGTTGCATCAAGTGAGAATTTTTTGTCGGGGGTAACTTCACCATTGCCGATGCCAAGTATTTTTGAGATTTCATCAAATACTTCGCCCGAACCTTTTACGTAGCATGCTGTACCTAAGCATACTGCAACTTGATATTTTCCCTTTGGATACAAAGAGAATTGAGAATAGAACGTTGCTACCCCATAAACTTCAGATAAAGGTACGTTGAACGCTTCGGCTATCATAACCTGTACTTCTTTTGGTAAATAGCCGTAAATTTCCTGCGCCTTTTGAAGTGCAGGCATTAAACCGCCGGGAACTTTAACAAGTTCAGCAAGTTCTTTTTTAAGTTGTAGTTCTTGCTCTGGCGTGCCGTCAAAGGGTATAACGATTTTTTTCATAATTCCTCCGTTTTTTTAAAAAACAAATAATAAAAATATTTTTAGCGTATTAACATAAATACATCACGACTTATTATATCATGGAAACCACATTGTGTCAATACCGATTTTTAAAATTATTCTTTAAAAGGGACAAAAAAATTTAACACTGTCTAAAAAATTGCTAAAATTTGCCACTTTTTTAAGCAAAAAATAATAAAAAGTGGGGCTATAAGCCCGTTATCGCACATTTTTGAATTAAAAATAAATTTTTCTTTTTCACAACAATTTCGAAAATTACAATATTTTAAAAATTGTGAAAATACACATTAAATTTATGAAAAAGTCCGCCTATAAGCCCGTTATCGCAATTTTTTAACAAAAAAAGATGGACCTATATCGTCCATCTTAATTTTTTATTTAAATTTGTATAATATCAAAATTGTGAATTATTTTTCATATTTCTACATGCAAAAAACCATTAAATCATCAACGCTTTAACCATTAAAATCTTGTCAACAAATCGTTGATTGCGATTTTTTCGGTTGAGCCGTCGCTCATCTTTTTAAGCGTTACAAAGCCTTCGTTTAATTCACTTTCGCCTATTGTTGCAACATATTCTGCCTTAATTTTATCAGAATATTTAAACTGTGCTTTTATGCTTCTATCCATGTGGTCAAGGTCGGCGTGTACACCTTTTTGTCTTAAAGCAGAAACAATTTGGAAAGCCTTTTTATAGGCTTCGTCGCCTAAGGTTGCGACAAAAAGTTTGCAAGGTGCTGGTTCTTTAATTTCAATGCCTTTTGCTTCCATAAGCATTAAAATACGTTCAAGTCCCATACCAAAGCCTGCGCCTGCAACATCACCACCGCCAAGTTGTTTGATTAAGTTATCATATCTACCACCACCGCAAACTGTGCCTTGTGAGCCTAAGTCGGTTGTGATAAATTCGAAAACAGTTTTTGTGTAATAATCTAATCCCCTAACGATAAGTGGGTTTACATTGTATTCTAAAGCAGCGACGTCCAATAATGTCTTTAATTTTTCAAAGTGAGCCCTACAATCATCGCAAAGATAATCTGTAATCATTGGGGCTGATTTTACAAGTTCTTTACATGTATCAACTTTACAGTCCAAAATTCTTAAAGGATTTTTTTCGTAACGGGTTTGGCATGTTTCGCAAAGGTTATCATAATTATCTTTAAGATATTCTTTAAGTGCATTGTTGTAATCTTTACGGCATTTTTCACAGCCCATGCTGTTGATGTTTAACTTAACGTTTAGTCCAAGTTTGGTCAAAACGGTATAGGCAAGCAAAATAACTTCTGCATCGATATCAGCACCCTTTGCACCGTAAAATTCCACACCAAACTGATGGTGTTCACGCAGTCTGCCGGCTTGCGGTCTTTCATAACGAAAAACAGGCGTGATGTAATACATTTTTAATGGCATTGCACGGTTTTGCAAACCGTTTTCGATAAATGAACGAGCAACACCTGCTGTGCCTTCTGGCTTTAAAGTAATGCTACGTTTACCCTTATCTTCAAATGTATACATTTCTTTATTTACGATGTCAGTAGTATCGCCTACGCCACGTAAAAACAATTCAGTATGTTCAAAAGTAGGTGTTCTAATTTCTTCAGCACCAAAATTTTTTGCAACCTTTCTTACAATATCTTCAACGTAGTGCCACTTATATGATTCAAATGGTAATACGTCTTTTGTACCTTTGGGAATATTTATCATAACTAACCCCTAAATAAATTTTTTAAGTATTTTTTACTGCAAAATTTTGTAAAAAAGTGGCGATAACGGGCTTATAGGCGGACTTTTTGCTTTTAAGCCCATATTTTACCACTTCTTTATTATAAGATAAATTTCTTTAAATTACGCCTGCTTACCATGTCGGATAAGTGTTCGTCAACATACTTTTTATCGATGGTAAGATTGATAACGGGATGTGTGCCGTCAGCGTTAAATGAGATATCTTCTAATAAATTTTCCATAATGGTATGAAGTCTTCTTGCGCCGATGTCTTCTTGTGTTGCGTTCATTTCAACGCAGAGTTCAGCAATTTCTTCAATGGCGTCTTCACTAAAAGATAAATCGATATTATCAACAGCAAGCAAAGTTTTATATTGCTTTGTAAGTGCATTTTCAGGAAGAGTTAAAATTCTTACAAAGTCTTCTTTTGTCAAACTTGAAAGTTCAACGATGATTGGGAAACGACCTTGAAGTTCTGGAATTAAATCTTCAACTTGAGAGATGTGGAAAGCACCTGCTGCGATAAATAAAATATAATCGGTTTTTACTGTGCCGTATTTGGTGTTTACTGTAGAGCCTTCAACGATAGGTAAAATATCACGTTGAACGCCTTCACGAGATACGTCAACACCGCTTGTCTTACCGCTTGCAGCAATTTTATCGATTTCGTCAATAAAGATAATGCCTTCTTGTTCAGCACGGCGAATACCTTCTTCTACAACATTGTCTTCGTCAATCAATTTTGATGCTTCTTCATCGATTAAGATTCTCATCGCCTCTTTAACGGTGAATTTTCTCTTTTTCTTTTTGGGTGGCATAAAGCCGTCAAAAATAGAGCCTAAATTGATTTCTGTGCCAGAGCCGGGAACTAATTCCATACTCTTTGGTTGATCGATAACTTCAATTTCGATAACGGTATCATTAAATTCGCCATTTTCAAAGCGTTTTTCGATATCGTCTTCAAACATTTTTTCCGGGGTTTCGCCCTTTTCGTTAGATAAAGTTGCTTTCAAACTTTTTAAAACGCTTTTTTTAGCGATTGCGGAGGCCTTTTGTGCAACTTCTTTTTTCATTTCTTCACGGACAAGCCTTACGCTGTATTCAACAAGATCACGAATCATAGATTCGCAGTCCCTACCAACATAACCAACTTCGGTAAACTTAGTTGCTTCAACCTTAACAAAAGGTGCTTTAACAAGTTTAGCAAGTCTTCTTGCGATTTCGGTTTTACCAACGCCGGTAGGACCTTTCATGATAATATTTTTTGGTGTGATTTCTTCTTGAGATTCAATGGGCAAACGGCTTCTTCTGTAGCGGTTACGAAGTGCAACGGCTACTTCACGCTTTGCCTTGTCTTGACCGATAATATATTTATCTAATTCAGCAACAATTTGCCTTGGTGATAGTTGGTTCATCCTTGTCCTCCTCTACAGTTTCGCAACGGATATTACCGTTAGTAAAAATACAAATTTTACTTGCAATTTGTAAAGCCTTACGTGCGATTACGTCAGCAGTGTAATCGGTTTCTTCATATAAAGCACGTGCTGCCGCCAAAGCGTAATTACCACCACTACCGATTGCGCAAATGTTTTCGTCAGGCTCGATAACTTCGCCTGTGCCTGAAACAATTAAAAGTGTTGTTTTGTCTGCGCAAATCATCATAGCGTTAAGTTGCCTACCAACCTTATCATTACGCCATAATTCAGCAAGTTCTACTGCGCTTCTTAAAAGGTTGCCAGAGTATTTATTGAGCATGCCTTCAAATCTTTCGCTTAAAGTAAAAGCATCAGATACAGTACCAGCAAAACCAATAATTACGCTGTCATTATAAATTCTACGTACTTTAACTGCATTGTTTTTGAAAATTACATTTTCGCCAAAGGTAACTTGTCCGTCGCCAGCGATTGCAGTTAAACCATTTCTTTTAACGGCACAAATTGTTGTGCCTTTGAATTCGCTACTCATTTATTAACTCCGTTATTGATTTTATTTTGTCTAAAGCCCGTTGCGATAAAAAGCGTTTTTTCTCTTTTTTATCACGCATGCGCCCTATTGGACTTAATATGCCATAGTTTGCATTCATGGGCTGGAAGTCTTCGGTTTTTGTGGAACAATGTTTTGCCAACGCACCCATTATTGTTTGGTCAGTAAAATCTATATCAGGTTTACCGTTTAATCTTCTGTCTAATGAGATTGCTGAAAGTAACCCCGAAGCGATAGATTCAACATAGCCTTCTACCCCCGTAATTTGACCTGCAAAATAGGTGTAGGGCTTGCCGATTACTGAAAAACAATTATCCAAAATGCCGGGCGAACTTAAATAAGTGTTTCTGTGCATTACTCCGTAACGCAAAAATTCGGCATTTTTAAGGGCTGGGAAGATGGAAAATACCCTTTTTTGTTCGCCCCAAAGTAAGTTGGTTTGGAAGCCAACAATGTTGTACATAGTACCTTGCTCGTTTTCCTTTCTAAGTTGCATACAAGCGTACGGCCAGCGACCTGTTTTAGGATCGGTTAAGCCAACGGGCTTTAATGGACCGAACCTTAAAGTATCACGCCCACGCATTGCCATAATTTCGACGGGCATACAGCCTTCAAACACTTGCGTTTTTTCAAAGCCATGTTTTTCCGCAGTTTTAGCGGTAATTAACTCATCGTAAAACTTATCATAATCTTCTTTATCGATAGGACAATTTATATAATCGCCAACGCCTTCTTCGCCATATCTATCGCTGATAAAAGCGTTTTCCATATCGATTGAATCGGCTGAAACAATGGGTGCTGCTGCATCGTAAAAGTACAATCCGCCGGCAATATTTTCTTTGATAAAATTGGAAAGTGCGTCTGTTGTGAGCGGACCTGTAGCAATAATTGTTGGTGTGTCAAAATCTATTGACGTAACTTCTTTTGAGCAAATGGTAATGTTTTTTTGCGACTTTAAATTTTGGGTAATTAGACTTGCAAACTTTTCCCTATCGACAGCAAGTGCGTTGCCTGCCGGGACTTTAGTTTTATCGGCGCAATCGATAACCATTGAGCCTAAAAGCCTTAATTCTTCCTTTAATAAGCCACAAGCATTGCCATAAACATCGTTACTTTTTAAGGAATTTGAACATACTAATTCGCCAAAATTTGCGTTTTGATGTGCAGGTGTAAACGCATTTGGCTTTATATCGTAAAGGGTAACTTGATGCCCCCTTTTTGATAGATAGTAAGCGGCTTCAGAGCCTGCTAAACCGCCGCCTATAACATTAATTTTTGACATTTTCTAAAGTGTAATCACAGTCTTTATTTGAACAGCGAATGTTTTTGCCGTCCTTTGTAACTACTAAATAATTTGAACATTTTGGACATTTTTCGCCCGTTGGTAAATCCCAACTCATGAACTTACAATCTGGGTAACCTGAGCAACCATAGAAAGTCTTACCAGACTTTGAAGTCATTTTTTGTGTTGGGCGACCGCATTCTGGGCAAACACCCATTTTTTCGGTAATTGACTTGGTGTTTTGGCAGTTTTCGCATTGTAAATATTTACCAAACTTACCCGTTTTAATTGTCATACTTCCACCGCATTTTTCGCATTTTTCGGTGGCTATTTCTTCGTTTAATGCCTTAATATTTGAGCATTTTGGATAGTTTGGACAAGCCAAAAATTTACCGTATTTACCCGTTTTATAAACCATCAATGCACCACATTTATCGCAAACGACATCTGAAACTTCTTCATTTTCAGACTTAATGTTGGAACATTGTGGATAGTTTGAACATGCTAAAAATTTACCAAACTTACCTTTCTTTCTAACCATTGGTGCACCGCATTTATCACATTTAATATCGGTAACTTCGTCGCCGTCAGCAAGCGCACTTTTAAGTTGTTCAGAAAAGCCCGGATAAAAGTCTGCAATAAGTTGATGCCAATCTTTACCGCCATTTTCAATGTCGTCAAGTTGGTCTTCCATATTTGCAGTAAACGATACATCCATTACTTCTGGGAAGTATTTAATAAGTACATCGGTCATTTCAAATGCGATTGGGGTGGGAACGATATACCTATTTTCCTTTTTGGTGTATTTGCGTTTTGACAAAACGGCGATTATGCTTGAATAGGTGCTTGGTCTACCGATACCCTTATCTTCCATTGCCTTTACCAAAGTGGCATCTGTGTATCTTACGGGTGGTTTTGTAAACATCTGTTCTTTTTCAATCTTTTCCGTTTTAAGGTTTTCGCCTTCGGTTAAAACAGGAATGTTTTTTGCGACAACGATATCGTCATCAACAGTCTTTGTATAATCGTCATAAACTGCGGTAAAGCCTTTAAATAAAACCGTTCTTCCGCTTGTTTTAAAGGTGTATTCGTCTACATCTACGGCGATATTTACCTGTTCATATTGGGCTTCTGCCATTTGTGAAGCGATAAATCTTTCGTAAATAAGTTTATATACGCCATAATGATTTTTATCAAGCAATTTTTTTGCTTCTTGTGGTGTCAAACTTAAATCGATTGGTCTAATTGCTTCGTGTGCATCTTGTGCAGATTTTTTGGACTTATATACATTTGGTTTTGCTGGAATATACTTGTCGCCATACTTGTTTTTAATGTACGCCAACGCTTCGTCTTGGGCCTCTTTTGCAACACGAACAGAGTCCGTTCTTATATAAGTTACGAACGCAATATGACCTTGTGGGGTGTCAACGCCTTCGTATAAATATTGTGCAATAGACATAACCTGTGGCGAAGATAAGCCAAGTTTTGCTGATGCATCTTGTTGAAGTGTACTTGTTGTAAATGGTGGAAGTGCATGCGCTTTTGTCAAAGTCTTTTTAATTTCGCCAACTTTTGCTTGACCTTTTACAACCTTGTCATAAACTTCTTGCGCTTCTTTTTCACATGATGGGCGGAATTTTTGTCCAGACTTTTCTGTAAGTAATGCTTTAAATGTTTGTTTGTTTGTGGAAAATTCACCGTAAATATTCCAATATTCCTTTGGAATAAATGCTTGAATTTCACGTTCTTTTTCGACAACAAGCCTTAAAGCAACAGATTGAACCCTACCAGCAGATAAGCCGTCCTTGATTTTTTTGCACAAAAACGGACTTAATTTGTAACCTACAAGCCTGTCTAATACACGGCGTGCTTGTTGGGAATCAACTAAATTGTAGTTTATATCACGTGGGTTTGCTAATGCGTTTTTAACTGCTTTTTCACTGATTTCGTTAAAAACAATTCTTTGCGATTTGCCTTTTAAGTTGAGTACTTCCTGTAAGTGCCAAGAAATTGCTTCACCTTCACGGTCAGGGTCGGTCGCAAGATAAACTTTTTCGCTTTTATCGCATTTGTCTTGTAAACGTTTTATGCAAGCACGCTTATCAGCAGTGATTACATAATTTGGCTCAAAATTATCGCTTACATTTACACCTAAACGCTTTTCGGGTAAGTCCCTTACATGACCGCCACTGGCGTCTACTTTGATTTTACCACCAAGGTATTTTTCAATAGTTTTTGCCTTTGATGGTGATTCCACAATGATTAGTTGCATATTACTCCTTGTATATATAAAAATTCTTTTTTACAGTTAGATTTGGTAACAATTTTTTAAAAATCAACATTTTAGTGGCATACATGTGTGAGTTTTAGCCACTTTTTGCCCTTTTTACTTTTTAACAGGTTTATATTTGTTACCGGGAAGTTTTACAATTAGCCCTTGTATTTCAAGCGAAGAAAGTGCTGGGGCTATTTCGAAAAACTTAATATTATTTTCAAGACAATATTTTGTCATATCTTCTTGTCCAGATGCGATGGCTTGGTAAATTTTTAACTCGTCTTCGTCTAAATCAATAATTTCTTCTTCCTTCGCCATTTGAACGCCAAGTTCTTCAAAAATATCCATAACATCGTCGCACAAAGTTGCGCCGTGCTTTATCAAATCATTACATAATTCCCCTGACGAAATGCCTACTGAATATGGAAAAGCAAACACTTGCTTGCCATAATTTAACGCAAAATCGGCAGTGTGGCGTGCGCCACTTGTTTTACTTCCGCTTGCAATAAGTACACCGTCGCCAAGCCCTGCGATAATTCTGTTTCTTACCGGAAACATCCAAAACTGTGGTGCAATGTGGGGCGGTTGCTCGCTTATGATAAGACCATTTTTGGCGATTTTTTCAATAAGCGACTTATTACATTCAGGGTAAATATGATCCATACCGCCAGCCAAAACGCTGATTACATTACCGCTTGCAAGTGCTGAAGAAATTGCAGTTTTATCTGCACCGGTTGCACTGCCAGATACGATAACTACGCCCGATTTTGAAAGTTTTTCAGTAAAATCTTTAAGCAAACTGTCGGCATATGCAAGTGTCTTTCTTGAGCCGACTGCGGCAAAGGTTTTTTTCGCATTTAAAAGTTCAATTTTGCCCTTACAATATAGGACAAGTGGCGGGGTGTCTATGTTTTTTAGCCTTTCGGGGTAATTTTTTGAGTAAATTGTAACAGCACAAACACCTTGTTTTTCTAAATCGTTTACCGTCTTTTGTATGTAGCCTTCTTGAAGTGAAAGCATGATAGTTTTTGCCTTGCTTTCACTAAAAACGGATAGTAAATATTGTTTAATTTTATCCTTGCTTTCGAGCGGATAATCGTTAAATAAGGAAAGAATTTTTGCCTCGTGCTTATACTCAAGCCCGTCAAGTGAATTAACCGCCAAAAGTTTACGCTCTATATCTAAGTAAGTCATAATTTTACTGTTCTGTTACATCAAAACTTCTGTAACTTATTGCTTCTAAAAGATGTTTTTTCTGTATTTGTTCGGAATAGTCAAGGTCGGCAATGGTGCGTGCAACCTTTAAAATTCTGCTTCTTCCCCTTGCAGATAGGCGCAATGCCTCAAACGATTTTTTGAAAAGTTGTTCGTCTTCACTTGATAATTGACAATACTTTTTAAGTTCACGCTCGCCCATTTCGGCATTAGTCCTTATACCGTCTTCACGGAAACGTTCACGCTGAATTTTGCGTGCAATGTTTACCCTTTGACGAACATTTTTAGAGGGCTCTTCAGTATCCGTGGAAACAAGGTCGTCATACTTTACATTATCAACATGAATTTGCAAATCGATTCTGTCAAGCAATGGACCAGAGATTCTTGCACGATATTTTCTTATTTGGGAATCTGAACATTTACATTCTGCATTTTCCGAGCCGTAATTGCCACAAGGACATGGGTTCATACTTGCACAAAGCATAAACCTTGCAGGATAGTTATTACTGCCCTTTGCCCTTGATACGGTAATTACGCCGTCTTCTATGGGCTGACGCAAACATTCTAAAACGCTTCTTGGGTATTCGGGCATTTCGTCCAAAAACAAAACACCGTTGTTTGCCAAACTTACAAGCCCCGGAAGTGCATTACCGCTACCGCCGATTAACGCAACACGTGTTGCCGTGTGGTGGGGGCAAATGAAAGGTCTTATCTTAACAATACCGTCTTGGGTTGACAAACTGCCCACTACCGAGTGGATGGCTGTTGTTTCCAAAACTTCGTCAAAAGTCATGTCGGGCATGATTGACGGAATACATTTTGCAAGCATGGTTTTACCAGCACCGGGTGCGCCAACCATTAAAATGTTGTGCCCGCCCGATACGGCGATTTCAAGCGCACGTTTTGCGATAAATTGACCTTTTACATACTTTAAATCGTTTCTATATTCTTCTTCTTTTGGGGCGACAAAGGTCTTTGGAATGGTTGGTGTAACCTTTTCACCTTTGAAGTAATTTACTGCCTCATTTAGGTTTGAAACGGCAATAATTTCTATGCCGTCAACATATGATGCTTCTTCTTCATTAGCCTTGGGGATAATTACCGTTTTATACCCCATTGCTTTTGCGGATAAACAAATGGGAAGTACGCCCGTAACAGACCTTACTGCACCGTCTAAAGAAAGTTCGCCTAAAACTACAGTTTTATCTACAGGGACTTCCATACCCGCTTCGGTCGCACGGATAAGAGAAAGTGCGATTGCTAAGTCAAGTTTAGAACCTTCTTTTTTAATGTCAGCAGGTGCTAAATTGACGGTAATAACCGCAACGGGAAAACTCTTCCCAGAATTTTTAATCGCAGCACGCACCCTTTCTTTGGATTCCTTTACCGCTGTGTCGGGTAAACCAACTATGTCAAACTTGGGCATCCCACGTGAAATGTCTACTTCGACATCGACCGGCAAGCCTTCCAACCCCTGTAAGGTGTAACTTGTGATTTTTGATAACATACTTTCCCTCTTAATTGTTTCTTTTGATTATACTTTATCTGCGTAAATCAACTTTTGGGCGTAAATTTGACTGCTTTAGCCTTTCAAAAATTAAATTCCGCTACAATTTATAATGCAACAATTTTGAAAAGTTGTCAACAATTTTTCGCCCATTATTTATATATATATTATTATCGCTTGAATTTTACACTTTTTTCACAATTTTAAACAAAAACTTTACTTTTAGAACATTTTTTGCACACTTTAGCGGGTAAAACAAACAAAGTTTTATTTGCTACTTATTTTTTTGTGCCATTTTAGGTTTTTAGCGTTATAAATTTGTTAAATTTTGGGTAAGTTTTGGGCTTTAATGTAGTATTTTTTGTTTAGTTGGTAATTTTTGCATATAAATTTTTTCAATTCGCAAAATATACGTATGCTGATTATTTTTATTAGGGCGATTATTATTTTTGTTACCCTTGTTGTCATTATGCGACTTATGGGGAAGCGACAAATTGGCGAAATGCAACCATTTGAATTTATCATTACCCTTTTGATTGCCGAACTTGCATGTGTGCCGATGACAGACGTTTCTATCCCCCTTGTTTACGGTGTTGTTTCAATAATTGCAGTCTTTATTTTGCATCAAATTTTGACCATTTTAGAGCAGTCAAGTCAGCGTTTTAAAAGCGTTATTGACGGAAAGCCTGCTGTGGTAATAAACAAACGTGGCGTTGATATTAAAGAGTTAAAGAAAAACAACATGGATGTAAGTGATTTATTAGAATCATTACGCACAACAGGAAACTTTTCTTTAGACTCTGTACATTATGCAATTTACGAATCAAACGGCAAACTTTCGGTACTTAAAAGCGAGCAAAAAGATGCAAGTAATCAACTGCCGTTACTGCTTGTTTATGAAGGAAAGTTTGACAAAAATAATTACAAACTTCTGAAGTTAAGCGATAAAATTTTTGACAATTTTTTAAAACAAAATAACATTAAAAGTTTAAAAAGCATTGATATTTTAACTGTGGCATCAAGTGGTGAATGTTATCTGCAACTTAAAAACATGCCCTATAAAAAAGTGCATTTTGATTTTAGCGAGGATGTCAAATGGTAAAGTCTATTATTACGGTAATTATCGCAACATTTATAGTTGTTTTTGGTGCGTTTTTGGAAAGTGTAAGCCTTAATAAAACCTTTGACGAAATGATTATTTGCATTGACCAAATAGACCTAAAACTTGAAGATGAAGTTTGCACAACCGACGATATTTTATCCCTTCAAACGCTTTGGATAGAGTCAAAAAAACACCTTCACATATATATCCCACACACCGAAATAAAAGAACTTGATCTTTGGATAAGTGAATGCGTAATGAGTGTAAAACTTGAAAAATTTGACGAAGCAAGGATAAAACTTGAAGTTGTAAAAGAACTTTGCGAACAAATACCAAAAACCTTTAATGTCAAGGTGGAAAACCTGTTTTAAAAGGCAAAAAAGTGGCGATAACGGGCTTATAGGCGGACTTTTTGTCATTTTTTACACTTTGTTTTTTAAATTTTTTATTTGTTTTTTATCATCTTTAAATTTTTTAAAATAACCGCTTAAAAATCATTAAAAAGTGGCGATAATCGACCTATAGGCGGACTTTTATAAAAAAACGACTACTTTTTAGTAGCCGTTTTTTAAATTAGTCATTATTTTGACTATCTAATATTTTTTTAATAAATTGACCGGTATAACTTTGCTTAACTTTTGCAACTTCTTCTGGTGTGCCTTGTGCGACAATTTGTCCGCCACCGTTACCACCTTCTGGACCTAAGTCAATAATATAGTCAGCAATCTTTATAACATCAAGGTTATGTTCAATTACGACAATACTATTACCACCATCACGAAGTTTATAGAAAATGTCAATAAGTTTTGAAACGTCGTATGAATGTAAGCCTGTAGTTGGCTCGTCAAAAATATACAATGTTTTACCAGTCGAACGACGTGATAATTCGGTTGCAAGTTTTACCCTTTGAGCCTCGCCACCCGATAACGTGGTGGCTGGTTGACCAAGTTTAATGTATCCTAAGCCAACGTCTTGCAAGCATTTTATCTTGTTATAAATACGTGGAATATTTTCAAAATATTCAACTGCTTCATCAACTGTCATATCAAGTACGTCGGCAATATTTTTGCCCTTATACTTAACTTGCAAAGTTTCCCTATTATATCGTTTACCCTTACATACTTCACAAGGAACGAAAACATCGGGCAAAAAGTTCATAGGTATTTTAATGATACCATCGCCTTGACAATGCTCACACCTACCGCCCGATACATTGAAGGAAAATCTACCCGTTTTATATCCCCTTTCTTTGGCGTCTGGGGTGGAAGCAAAAAGTTCACGAATGTAAGTGAAAACTTCGGTATAGGTTGCGCAGTTTGAGCGTGGAGTTCTGCCGATTGGCGACTGGTCAATGTTTATAACCTTATCAAAATACTCAATACCGCTTATGTCTTGACAGTATTCAAAACTGTCTTTTGAGTGATTGATTTTTGCAATTACTGCCGGGTACAAAGTTTCATTTATCAAACTTGACTTACCACTACCCGAAACGCCAGTGATCGCACAAATTAAACCAACAGGAATTTTTACATCTATATTTTTAAGGTTGTTGCGTTTTGCGCCCTTTACAACCAAAAATCTTCCGTCAACAGGCTGTCTAATTTTTGGAACTTCGATTTTTCTTCTTCCAGCCAAATAGTCCCCTGTTATGGAATTTTTATTTTGAGCAATTTCGCTTGGTGCGCCGATTGCAACAACTTGACCACCGTTTACGCCAGCCTTTGGACCGATGTCAACGACAAAGTCGGCAGAACGAATTGTATCTTCGTCGTGTTCTACAACGATTAGTGTATTGCCGATATCACGCAAGTTTTTTAAAGTTGCTAAAAGTTTTTCGTTATCACGCTGATGAAGCCCGATTGACGGCTCGTCCAAAATGTAAAGCACACCTGTTAAACCGCTACCGATTTGAGTTGCAAGCCTTATGCGTTGTGATTCGCCACCCGACAATGTACTTGCTGAGCGTGATAAGGTTAAGTAGTCAAGACCAACATTTATCAAGAAGTTTAGTCTTGCCTTTATTTCCTTTAAAATGGGCGTTGCAATAATTTGTTCGCTTTCGCTAAGCGTAAGACTTTCAACATGACTTTGAATGCCTGTAATTGACAAATTGCAAAGTTGATCAATATTAAGTCCGCCAACGGTAACTGAAAGTGCTTTATCGGTCAATCTTTTGCCGTGGCACTTTGGACAAGGCGTGATTACCATGTACTTTTCAAGTTCGCTTTTAATGTACTCGCTTGTTGTTTCTTTGTATCGCCTTTCCAAATTATTGATAACACCTTCAAAGCGTGCCATAAATTTGCCAGAAGATGTACGTGTTGCGTAAGTTATCTCGATTTTTTCATCGCCGTTACCGTAAAGCAAAATGTTTAAGATTTCGGGCGGTAAATCTTTTACAGGCGTGTCTAAACTAAAACCATAACGCTTTGATAATGCCCTAAACATCATCTCGCTCATTTTGCCTGTATCCATGTTCCAACCGTTAATGGTTAATGCGCCTTCTTTTAAACTTTTATTCCAGTCCTTTACGACCTTGTTTACATCGAAAGTTTCACGGTATCCTAAACCGCTACATTCAGGGCAAGCACCAAAAGGATTATTGAAGGAAAACAGCCTTGGTTCTAACTCTTCAATGTTGATATTACAGTCGGGGCAAGCGTATTTAGTTGAATACGTGGTCGCCTCATTATCACACTCAACCATTACTAAACCATCTGCAAGTTTGACTGCTGTTTCAATGGAATCTGATAAACGCTTGTCAATACCTTCCTTAATAACAAGCCTATCTACGACAAGATTTATGTTGTGTTTTATGTTTTTTTCAAGTTTAATTTCTTCAGTAAGTTCGTGAATTTCGCCATCGATTTCTGCCCTGACAAAACCGCTTTTTTTGTAATTTTCAAGTTCGGTTTTAAACTCGCCTTTTCTACCCCTTACGACGGGGGCGTTAATTAAAATACGACTTCTTTCGGGTAACAACTTAATTTTATCAACAATTTGGTCAACCGTTTGTTTTGAGATGGATTTACCGCATTTTGGACAGTGCGGAACACCAATTCTTGCGTAAAGTAACCTCAAATAATCGTAAATTTCGGTTACTGTACCGACAGTTGAACGGGGGTTGTTGTTAGTGGTTTTTTGGTCTATCGCAATAGCGGGTGAAAGCCCGTCAATACGCTCTACATCGGGTTTTTGCATTTGCCCTAAAAACATCCTTGCGTAACTTGACAAACTTTCCATATACCTACGCTGACCTTCGGCAAAAATGGTGTCAAATGCCAAAGTAGATTTACCGCTGCCAGATAGCCCGGTAAAGACCACTAATTTTTCTCTTGGTATATCTAAATCGATATTTTTTAAGTTGTTTTCTTTTGCACCACGGATTGTAATATAATTTTTCATATACCTAAATTTGTAAAATCAATTGAAAATTTTGTTAAAAATAGTGCGTTTTCAACTACGTATAGGCACTAAATTTGTTTTTTGATTATTTTTTGCTTTTGTAAAATTTGATTATTTACAAAAAAATTTATTAAAATTTTAACTTTTTTTTATAATAATTGATATAATTTTTAATAATAGACAAAAAATTACAATTTTTGTTGATTTTTAATACTAAAAACATTAAAAAATGCTTGATAACGGGCTTATAGCCCCACTTTTTATATTTTTGAACTAAAAAATTTAATCAAAAATTATTTACGCATTTTCTTTTTAAGTTCTGTAATAGTATCCCTTATTTCAATACAACGTTCAAAGTCAAGGTTTGCAGAAAAGACCTTTAAAAGACCTTTTAACCTTTCAATTTCTTGTGGAATATCTTGCATCTTGATATCTTGAACTTTGCTTGCTTTTTTGGTGATTTCAAGGTTTTGTCTTACATCTTTAATAATGGTTTTTGGCACAATACCATGCGCTTTATTATATTCTTCTTGAGTCTTTCTTCTACGCTCGGTTTCGCCTATTGCACGCTTCATACTGCCGGTTATAACATCGGCGTACATAATAACTCTACCTTCGGCGTTACGTGCCGTTCTGCCGATAGTTTGAATAAGTGCTGTATCGCTACGTAAAAAGCCTTCTTTATCGGCATCCAAAATGGCGACAAGTTTTACTTCAGGAAGATCTAAACCTTCCCTTAAAAGGTTGATACCAACAAGCACATCGACAACGCCCGTTCTCAGTTCGTTAATTATATCAATACGCTCTAACGTGTCAATGTCGCTGTGCATATAACGGACTTTATGCCCGTGTTCTTTTAAGTAATCTGTTAGACTTTCAGACATCTTTTTGGTAAGCGTAGTAACAAGCACCCTACCGCCAGTATTTACAACCTTAATAATTTCATCGTTTAAGTCGTCAATTTGACCTTGCGTTTGTCTTACTTCGACAATAGGGTCTAATAACCCGGTTGGACGAATAAGTTGTTCTACCGTCTGGTCGGACAAATTAAGTTCGTACGGATTTGGTGTTGCCGATACGCAGATAATCTGCGGAATACGCTGTTCAAATTCTTCAAACTTAAGCGGTCTATTGTCGTAAGCACTTTTAAGCCTAAAACCGTAATCGACAAGATTGGACTTTCTTGAACGGTCGCCGTTATACATTGCACGAAGTTGTGGCAAGGTCATATGGCTTTCGTCAACGATAATCAAAAAGTCGTCCGGAAAATAATCAAGCAGAGTAAATGGTGGTTCGCCTATTTGCCTTCCGTCAAAATAGCGAGAATAGTTTTCAACGCCCTTACAATACCCTATTTCTGCCATCATCTCGATATCGTAATTTGTCCTTTGCATAAGTCGTTGGGCTTCTAAAAGTTTGTTGTCTTTTTTTAAAGCCTCGACTTCAACTTCCATATCGTGGCGGATATTTTCAAGTGCTTTTGTTAATGTTTCGCTTCCTACCGCATAGTGGGATGCCGGGAAAATTGCTACGTGATTGAGTTCGTTTATAACGTTGCCTGTTACGTAATCTGTTTCGCAAATACGATCCACTTCGTCGCCAAAAAACTCAACACGTATAACGACCTCGCTGTTTGATGCTGGGAAAATATCCACAGTATCGCCACGCACCCTAAAGGACGAACGCTGAAAATCGATATCACGCCTATCGTACTGAATGTCTATAAGTTTGCGAATAAGTTGATCACGAGAGATTTCCATGCCGGGGCGCAAAGAGATTGAAAGTCGATAATATTCTTCGGGCGCACCCAAGCCGTAAATACAAGAAACTGAAGCGACAACAATTACATCACGACGCTCTGCCAAAGCACAAGTTGCGCTGTGGCGAAGTTTATCAATTTCGTCGTTTATAGACAAATCTTTTTCAATATAAGTGTCAGTGCTTGGAATGTAAGATTCTGGCTGGTAATAGTCGTAATATGATACAAAGTATTCAACGCGGTTTTCAGGGAAAAACTCTTTAAACTCGCTACATAGTTGGGCGGCTAAGGTTTTGTTATGGGCAATGACTAAGGTTGGGCGTTGACAATTTTGGATTATGTTTGCCATGGTAAAGGTTTTACCGCTACCGGTAACACCAACCAAAACTTGCGTGCGTAACCCGTCTAAAACGCCTTCGGTTAGTTTTTCTATTGCCTGTGGCTGATCGCCGGTCGGCTTGAATTTACTTTGTAATTTGAATTGAGCCATTTTACTACCAAAACCTAAAAATAAAATTACGAAAACTTATAATTTGTCGCAAAAACTTATTGGCCTTATGCGAACATATATTCTATTATACCATAGTAATGAGCATTGTTAAAGCATTTTTAAATGCTTTTTAGGTAAAATTTTATCTTTGTAAAATTGCATTTTGCAATCTTAATTAAAAAAGTAAATGAGCATGCGACCAACCAAAAATGTAATTACGCCCGTAATTATTGCAAAAATTATTTTACTTACGACCATGCGTTTGTTTTGCTGGGTTTCACGCTTAAAGGAATAACCTTTTTTAAGTAGGTTAATACAATAAATTTGTTCACCGTTTTTTTCGCATAAAATTAAGTCATAATAGTTATCAAGTTGCAATGACTTTACCGCACTTTTTATTTTTTGTTCGCTGATATTTTTATGCTTTAATTGTGCTTTGATTTGGTTTATCGTAATAAGGCAGGAACCTTGGTTATTACACTTTTCATAAACGATTTGCATTACTTCTTTTTCAGATTTATTTAGCATATCAAAAAACCGCCTTTAAAATTAAAGTAGATAAAATAATTGCTAAACTTACGCCAAAAAATATTGCTAAAAAGTTATAAAAGTGGGGCAATAAGCCCGTTATCGCCACTTTTTCAGTTTTTTCCACCTTAGGTAATTCTTCGTAAAAATGTCTACCTTTTATTGTTAAAGATAAACAAAATTCCCCATCACGGTCGTATCTTAAGGTGATATAATTTTGCTGTGATAAATAAGATATCATCTGCTTAATTAAATCGCCGTCAACACTAAAGCGTGTGGGAAATTCCAAAATGAGTTCGTCAATCGATATAATGGTATAACCATTTTGCGAACACTTTATATTCAAAATTTTTAATAATTCTACTAACTTACTATCTAACATATACACATTGATTATGTGTATTTTTTCAAGTTTTTATAAAACTAATATCGCAAAAACCAAAAATGCGATTATTAAAACAGCATGGCAAATTATGGAAACAATGCTTAAATAAAACGCCCATTTGAATTTTTGAGTTTTTGTGTAGTTTTTGTTTTTGCAAGATAACACCAATGAGATTATTGCAAGTATTAAGCCTGGAAAGATAAATAGAGATAAGATTAAACTTATAACCGAAAGAATAAAAGAAGTTGAAGCCGATTTTGCCAACTTTTCTTCTCTTATCTTTTCATATAACTTAACATAGAAGTTTAATCTATCGCCACTTTCTTCTTTTTTATTGCTTGCAATGTTTTCGTCCACTTGGTTTGTGGCGGTTAGTTCGCTTGCATTTTCATCGATTTTGATTTCTTCACCATTATCAACATTTTCGTCCACTTGGTTTTCGCAATCCACAAGGTTATTGGCATTGTCATTTTCAGTCAAAACTTTTGATGAATAAGTGGTGTTTTGATTGTCCGCTGTGGTTTTGTCCTTTTGTAAATTTTCGGTTGTATTTTCAGTAGCGACCTGTTGAATTTTGTTTTCAATATTTTCCATAATAATCTTCACTATTTAAAATAAAAGCAAATACTTTAAGTAAATAATTACATAATTGGTGAGTTTATGCTGTCTTTTAATAAATTTATCAAATTTTTAGTTAAAAATTGTTGACAACCCTTTAAAATAATAGTAAAATATTAACGCTTGGAAAAAAGCACTAATTTAATTTATGTCGGGGTGGCGGAATCGGCAGACGCGTACGTTTGAGGGGCGTATGGTTAACCCGTGTGAGTTCAAGTCTCATCCTCGACACCACAAGGTCGCAGATATGCGACCTTTTTTCGTGCCTAAAATTTGGTTATTTTTTGGATAAAACTTGTCGATAACGGGCTTATAGCCCAACTTTTGCCGATTTTTGTTTTTTAAACTAAAAACTAATTTTTACATTTGACACTTTTTATGGGTGTCATTTTTTTATTGATTATTTAAACGCATCATGGCAAGTCTTGCTGCGCCGTAAACACCAGCATCGTTGCCTAAGGTTGCAGTTAAAATTTCGATTGGGGCGTATTCTACACCGCCGTAGATATATTTTTCAACAATCTTTTTAAGTGGTTTGAAAAGCATTTCGCCTTCGGCACAAATGCCACCGCCTAAAATAACTGCTTCAGGTCTAAATTCGTTGCACAAATTAAGCACGCCTTCAGCCAAATATTTAATGTAAGTATCAACAACCTTTTTAGCCGTTTTGTCGCCCATCCTAACGCCGTCAAAGGCAGTTTTGCCGTCAACATTTTCAATGTCATTTTGAGCGATTTCCCAAAGTTTGCTATCCTTATTTTTAAGCATTGCTTTTTTGGTTTGACGAACGAGTGCAGAAGCAGATGCATAGGCTTCGAAACAGCCTTTTCTGCCACACATACACGGCTCTCCACCCATTTTTATTACGGCATGCCCTATTTCGGCACCTACACTTTTATAGCCTTCAAAAAGGTTGCCGTCAATGATAATACCACCGCCAACGCCTGTGCCTAAGGTGATAAAAATTACATCTTTATATTTGTTTTTAAAGCCGTAATATTGTTCGCCAAGAGCGGCAACGTTTGCGTCGTTTGCGACAAAACTTGGAACGTTTAAGTTGTTGGTAATTTCTTTATAGATTCCCACCTTTTTCCAACCGATATTGTTGTTGTAAATTACAACACCGTTTGCGCTGTCAATAGCCCCCGGTGAGCCGAGCCCCACTGCCTCGATTTTTACGCCAACTTTATTTGCCAAAGTGGAAACCAAATTGCACATATCTTTTGCAATTTCTGTATATGGTCTTTCCTTTTTTGTTGGAATTTTATCTTTAATAAGCAAATTGCCTTCGCTGTCGATTATTGCGCCTTTTATAAATGTACCGCCTAAATCAAGACCAGCGTAATATTTTTTCATAACATTTACCCCTTTATTTATTTATTTATTTATTTAGTTTATTTTATCACACTTTATTTAAATTTACAATATTATCTTTGCAACTTTTTTATTTTTTACTAATTAGTAAATTTTGCTTTTTTATAATTTAGTTAGTTGGTGCATAGTAAAATTGAAAAAAGTCTGCCTATAAGCCCGTTATCGCACTTTTTTAACAAAAAAAAGCAGTAAAAATACTGCTTTAAAATTATTCCATTTCGCTTAATGAATGCATCAAATCGCAAGCCATTTTTGCAATAGATAGTTCGGTTTCGCCGTTATCAAAATAATCTTGAACATAAAATGGTTTTGAAATGGTTATTTTCCTTTTTTTAGGATCAAAATAAGTTACGTAAACGGGGACTTTATCACCGCTCATTTTTTCGTAAACTTTAGCGAGTGCCACAAAACCGGGGTTGAAGGAATCGGGTGGGTTTTTATAGCCTTCGGTTGAATCTTCAGGGAAAATGAGTAATGCGCTGTTGGCATCTAAAACCTGTGCGCTTGCCCTTAATGAATTTACAAAGCGCATATCGGTAAATGTTGGAATTAAACCGATTGCACGATACAACAAAATTGAGAATGGACAAAATACCGTTGCAACGAAAAAGGCACGGAATTTGTTCCAATGAAGTTTTTGCCTGTAAAAAACATGATATAAATATTTCCAGCGTGATTTAATGCCTTCGCACATTTCGTGTGCGCCCCAAGGTGTTAAACGCTTTGGAAAAAACATTTCATAGGTCATAGGACCGTTTGCGCCGGCATGGTTGCCTAAGTAAATTGCCTTGTCTTTTAATTCTTCACCTGATAGATTTATTATCTTTGGTTTGTGCTTAAAAATTGATAATATTTTTTTCAAAAATGTAAAAATTTTACCACGTTTTAGTTTTAATTTTGCTTGTTTTTTTGCCATTATGCCACCTATAAATTTAGTGTTAATCGACTTATAGCCCCACTTTTTTAATTTTTATGGGTAAATTTTGCCGAAAAACAACGTAAAAATTATAACATAAAAATTATCTATTGTCAAGTTCGATTTATTGTCTAACTAAATTTATATTGACATTTTATAATTGTTTATTCATTCAAATTTTTTTAAAAATAAAAAAGACGGATAAAAAAATCCGTCTTTAAAAGCAACTAAATTAGGAACGAGCAAGACCGTCAACGGACAAAACAATGCCAGAGATATAACTTGCTTTGTCGCTTGCCAAAAATACGAAAGCGTTTGCAACGTCGGTTGGGGTACCTACCCTTCTTAAAGGAATTTGTTTAATAAGTGGTTCGATTACTTCTTTAGGAACTTGTTTTAACATATCTGTTTCGGTAATGCCGGGTGCGACAGCGTTGACACGGATACCATAAGGACCTAATTCACGAGCGAGTGAAAGTGTAAAACCGTTTACGGCGAACTTGCTTGTAGGATAAGCAACGCCAGATGGTTGACCGTGTTTGCTTACCATACTGCTTGTATTTAAAATAACGCCATATCCCCTATTTTTCATACCGTCGACAACGGCACGACTGCAATTAAATACCGCCTTAATGTTTAAGTCCATAACCTTATCAAACATTTCTTCGGTGTAGGATGTAAATGGTTCTTGTGCGGAAATCCCAGCGTTGTTTACCAAAATATCGATTTTGCCATATTCGTTTTCGATTTTATCAAAAGCCTCTTTTACGCTTTGGTAATTTGCCAAGTTTGGATAAATACCGCTAACCTGCCAATCTGCGTTTTGTGCTTTTAAACTTTGAACTGCTTTTTGACAAGTTTCTTCACGGGATGCGCATAAAATAACTGTTGCGCCTTCTTTTAAAAATTCTTCACAAATTGCATAGCCTATACCACGTGAACCGCCTGTAACAACGGCGACTTTACCTTTTAACAACATTTGCCTACTCCTTTTTTGTTGATATATTCATTATAACATAACATTTAAATTTTTTCATTAAAATTTAAAGACTTTTTATATATTTTTAGTAAATTACTTTTAAGTCCACTTTTTTGACCTTATTTTTAACTGAAAAAATTAGTTGAAATTGATAAAAAGTGCCCCTATAGGTCGATTATCGCCACTTTTTTGTTTTAAGCAACGACCTTTTCTTTCTTACAATCATCGTCATTATTATTAGAATTATCTTTGTCATCGTCCTTTAATAATGAAGAGTGATTTTTCCAGCGACCGGTGAGTAAACGTATTACGAATAATAAAGATCTACCGCACCAATCTGCGCACATTGCTATCCAATATCCCATTGCGCCAAGTTCAAACTTAAAGCCGAAAGTGGTTGTAAGCCAAGGCGTTAAGGTGTCGCTTACGAGTAAGAAGCACAAACCAACACGCAAAATTATCATTGACGCTATTGCAGACCACATTACGTATTTGACATCTGAAGTTGCCTTTAAAATTGCCGGTGTTGTGAATGATAACGGGTAAGTTATAAACTGGAAGCACAAGCAGAAATACAGACATTTTAAAGCGATTGGATAGGCTTCGGCAGGTTGTTTCCAAAGATAAACAAGCCAGTGGCAAGTGCCCATAATTAAGCCAACAGCGACTGCATTTGCAATGTAAGAGATGATGAACATCTTTTTCATGTAATATTTTACGCAATCGGTATCCCCTGTGCCGACTGACTGACCAATGACCGTTAAGCACGAAGTGCCAACGCCCCCGCCGACGACAGATGCAATGTTGTTTAGTGAATTTGCGATTGTGTTTGCGTTTACTTGAATGTTTAATTCTTCACCGAGCGAAACGTCATAAATTTTGTAACAGCCAGAGTTTACAAAAGTGTTCGTCATGAGTTTGCCGAATTGGAACAAACAACTTTCGATACCGCTGGGGATAGCCAAGAACAAAATTTTGCTTACCATTTTTTTATCGAACTTAAATTTGGTAAAGAGTTTTACGGTAAGGGTGTTTTTATCGCTCATGAGCAAAACTCTCATATAGATTGCAGGGACTGCACGTGCAAGAAGTGTTGCAAGGGCTGCGCCTTCTACCCCCATGCCTAAGCCCCAAATAAAGAGAGCGTTTAAGACGATGTTTAAAACGAAACTTATGCCGGCGCTTGTCATGGTTGCAAGACTTTTGCGTTGCGCCCTTAAAAGTGCGGCACTGCCGTTGAATAAGCCGATGAGCGGAAAGGATGCAGCGGTTATGTAAAAGTAAGTGCGTTGCATTTTCATGATATCATCGCTTACATCGGGGTAAAAAAGTTTGAGAATGAATGGGTTAAGTGCCAAACACAGCCCAGCGATTATCCCAGAGAAAATAAGCACGATTGCGAGCATGTGCTTTGCGCTTTTTTTAGCGTTTTGAATGTCTTTTGCGCCGAGATATTGGGAAGTGATGATTGCACCACCCGTTGCAAAAGCCGAAAATAATTGAATGACTAAATTGTTTAAATAATCGACGTTACCGACGGCGTTGCTTGCGTGCCCAACATTATCAATGTTTGAAACCATCATTGAGTCAAACATGCCAAGCGAAGTGGAAAAGATTTGCTCTATAACAATAGGTGCAATCAGCCACAAAAGTTGCTTGCCCGTAAACAGCGTGTAACGGCGTTTTAATTTTTTGACTTGTTGCAAAAATTACACCACCTTTTGCAGTAATTTTTTCAATATACATATTATAATAGCAATGTGATTTTTTGTACAGCGGATTTTCTTGATTTTTTACTGATTATGTACTATAATTGTACTAAAATACAGATTTTTCAACAATAAGGTGTAATTTTGAGTTTAAGAATTTCAAACCAAGTAATTGATAAGGTTTTTGCGGAAAGTAAGATAAAAGAGGCTGGCTTTGTAATGCTTGAGCCACATTGCCACCCATATTATGAACTTTTTTATGTTGAGTATGGGCTTTGCACTTTTTTTATCGATAACACCATGTACGAACTTAAAGCCGGCGATTTTATTTTGATACCGCCACAAGTTTTTCATTATACGAGATATTGGGAAAAATCTAAACGGCTAAACTTGTTTTTTAGGCGTAATGATATTAGCGAAACGGTTTTTGAAACGCTTAAATTAAGCGAGGAATTTTTTAACCGAGTACAACTTTTTAGAACGCCAGATGCCTATAAAAAAATTGTAACTGACCACATTTTAAAAATGGTAAAGGAAGATAATGTTGGCGACAAAAATACCAACGCATATATGTGGGCACTTTTGCAAGAATTTTTGATTTTGGTAAGCAGAAATTGCGAAAAAATTGACGACTTGCCAGCGGAAATACATACGACTGACAAGCCCATTGTGGACGCTGCAAAATTTATTGCGGATAATTTTAACAAGCAAATAACCACCTTTGACGTTGCAAAATCTGCAGGATATAGCACAAACTATTTAAGCAAAAAATTTAGACAAGCAACGGGGACAGGCGTACACGAATATTTAATGTTTATACGCTTGCAAAAAGCAACACAAATGCTGACATCAACAAATTTTAGCATATCAAAAATCGCCAAAGAATGCGGTTTTTTGAGTGCAAACTATTTTAAAGATGCATTTAAGAAAAAATATGGCATTACGCCACGAGAATTTAGAAAATAAAGATATACCAATAAAAAATGCAACAAAAAAAGCACTAATATTAGTGCTTTTTTTTATTTTACAAGTTCAAATTTTTGTGATGATACAACACCGTCTTCCACCTTATATAAAATAGGTGTGATATCTAAATTTGAGCAAGTTGTAATATACAAGTCGTCAACTTTTAATGTTGTAAAATTGCCTGTATCTAAAAGCAATTTTTGTGGGCTGAAAATTTGATAATCACCCATTTTGAACTGACTTTCTTTTTTAAGCCAAAGTTTAAAAAGGTCAAGATCAGTAAGATTATTATTTTCACCTGTAATTTTTTCTTCAAACCGAGAAAGTTTATCTTTTGACGACCACTGATTTTTAAATGTTGAAAATTGCCCTAAATCAACGCCGATTTGTTTGTTTGAAATTACGCAAACAGCAAAATCATCGGTATGTGAAAGTGAAAAATAAAAATCTTTTGTAGACCATTTACCATACGGACTTTTAGAAAAAGTGTAAGATGTTATATCACGATTATAAGTATGGTTTATACCGACCTTTAATAAATTCCACGTGGACAATTTTTGCTGTTTTAATGCGGAATTTTTAGTTTCTTTAATTTCGCACTGACGAGATTGTGGATATAAATTTGCCAAATAATCTTCATCAAAATTTAAAACATTTGAAAAATAAACATTTAAAATTGGTCGGTTTTGCCACCTTGTGCGTAAACCTTCTTCTTGCAAACTGTAATGCACATTAAGGGCGCATTCCATGACAAAATGCTCACAATTATTGTGCAAAATGTTGTAACCGCCCTCGCCTAACCTTGCGAGTGCCTTTTTAACACGAATTTCGGGCGAATTTATCCTTGATAATTCTTCACCAGAAAACACCGCAACTTGGACGGGAAAACCGCAAGAAAAGTCATTTAAAGTCGTAGATAAAACCTTTACATTTTTACGTGCAAAGGTAGATATTGGCGGTAAGCCAAACTGAACGACGGTTTTATCATCGACGAAGATACCAAAGTGGTAGATTTCACCGAGTTTTATACGCAAAATGTCGCCGTAAGATGGGGCTAAATCTTTAAAAATCATTTAAGTTTTTGTTCGATAAAATCAACCAATTCGCCAACGGTTTCGAAAGGCTTTTCTGCATCGAAAACGATATCGAATTGTTCTTCAATAGCGATAACTAAATAAAGCATATTAACTGAAGATAAGCCGAGATAGTTTGTAAGTGTTGAAGCGTCGCTGATTGCGTCTACGTTGTTTTGGAAGCCTTGATCCATTGAAATTAAGGTTGATTTTAACTTATCTAAAATTTGTGAACGTGTCATAATATCCCCTTTTAAAACCTTTTGTGATTAAATCTTTTGTGATTAAACCTTTTTATATCTTTTAATTTTTAGACTTGGAGTACGCTCGAAATCGGTATCACGGATGATAATTTTTGTTACCCTTTGGTAAGGCAAAAATTGACGGTTTACTTGTTCGAGTTGCTCTTTCATATAAGAATCTTTATCTTCTTCACTGATAGTAGCCAAAACTGCTGTGCGTGGAACGATTTCGAGTGCCAAGAAATGTACGCCTGATTCGGTTACGTCTTCGTAAACTTGAGAGTCTTGAACGAAGACAAGTTTATTAAATTCTGTTTCGAGTTCTGCCGGGTAAACATTTTCGCCATTAGATAAAACGATAACTTCTTTTTTACGGCCGACAATGTAATAAATACCGTCATCGTCAACACGGACAATGTCGCCCGTTTTAAACCAACCGTCTTCAAACGATTGAGCGTTTGCTTGGGGATCAACATAGCCGGTAAAGATATTTTTACCCTTAAGCCATAATTCGCCGTCGACAATTTTAAGTTGTTGGTTTGGGAATGGATAACCAACGGAACTTGGGTTGTTTAAGAAATTGGTGTTGCCGATAACAAGGTTAGCAGATTCGGTCAAGCCATAACCTGGCATAAGATTGATACCGATTTTATGATATTCTTGAATAAGGTATGGTGAAACGACTGCTGCGCCACAAATAATGGTTTTAATGCTGTCGCCGAGCATGTTGCGACCGAATTGGCGAGATAAGTTTAAAGCCATTTCAGCAAGGGCTGGGACCATAACCATAATAGTTGGGCGGAAGATTGCGCAGTCACGGAACATATCCTTGTTGTTATCGCAGATGAAAAGAGTACTTGCGGTGTATAAACAAGTCATAAGGTTGCGGATAAGCCCGAAAACGTGAGTTAAGGGCAAAACGAGCAAATATTTTTGATAGAAAACATCCCTTATGCCGTAACAACCGTTTACTGTACCTTGCATAAGTGCGCCATGACTTAAGATTGCGCCCTTGCTTTTGCCCGTTGTACCGCCGGAAAACATAATAACAGCGGTATCAGTTTCACAAAGTTGCGCCATTGGTGCGGTAGAAGTAAAGGCATCGGTTGGCAAAATTTGCGACAACAGTTTTCCACATAGTGGCAACATCTGGCATTTCGATAATTTTAGAAAAAGTTTCTTCATCGGTAAATTGCGCAAAAAATTGCCTTGTAGTATATTGTGTCATTATTACTCTTTATATGTGCTAAAAATACATATTGTTTTTGAAAATAAACTTAAAAAACAAAAGCACATTTAGGTTATTATAACATAAATAGCGAGTAAAGACAAATTTTTACACTTGTATTTGGTAATTATAAGCATTTTTACACACAATTTTCATAATTGTTAATATTTTTTCATATTACAAACAATAAATATCCACCAGCCTAGCTGGTGGTTTTTCTTTTTCGGGCAATTAGCCCTAAACTATTCTGGCTTACGCACAA
>CALVUR010000006.1 GCA_944363645.1 uncultured Clostridia bacterium
TTTCTCGGTCTGCCCGTGCTTTTCCTTCCGCGACGTTCTGTCATGAAACCTGCCGCTCCTTCTTCCAAGTATATGCGTTCCCATAGACGAAGTCGTGAACGAAATCTTGAGCAGTCTGTTTTTGTTTCTACTCCCCAATATTTTCTCACCGTATCGCTGTATGTCATATGGTTCTCTCGCATATCCATTATAACAGCTATCTTGAATTCTGGCGAGTACTTTGTGTTAAACTTCTTTCCTCTTGACATGAAAATATGCACCTCCAAAAGTCTGTCCAACTTTTGGGGTGCATATCAAAAGTTTAGGCGGTGCTTTTTTCGTGCTTTATTTTTATTTGTTAAAATAGTGCAAAAATGTGCTGTTTTTGGTGTTTAAGTGGCATAATGTGTGCGATTTTTGGGTGTTTTTCGCCTTTTTCAGGCTAAAATTTGGCAAAATTTAAAGGTTATTAAAGTTGCCAATCAATGGGTGATAAACCATTTTTTACCAAAAATTCGTTGGTAAGTGAAAAGTGATGACAACCAAAAAAGCCGTTATAACAAGATAGGGGTGATGGGTGCGCGCTTTCTAAAATAAGGTGCTTATTTCCGTCAATAAAGGCTTTTTTACTGCGTGCATTTTGTCCCCAAAGTATAAACACAATGGGCGTTTCGTGTCCGTTTAAAATTTTAATTACTTGGTCGGTAAACTTTGTCCAGCCACAATTTTTGTGTGAATTTGCTTGTCCACGGCGTACAGTTAAGGTGGTGTTTAGAAGCAAAACGCCTTGCTTTGCCCACTTGTCAAGTTGGGTTTTGTTGCCGTTATCTACCCCTAAATCACTTTTTAATTCCTTGTAAATGTTGTTAAGCGACGGTGGCATTTTTACACCTTCTTTTACCGAAAAGCAAAGCCCGTGCGCTTCGCCCGGCTCATGATAAGGGTCTTGCCCTAAAATCACAACCTTTACATCCTTAAAAGGCGTCAACTTAAATGCGGTAAAAATCTCGTCCATGGGCGGATATACGTCATAATTACTATATTCACTTTTCAAAAACTCACGTATTTTGGCGTAAAGTTCGCTTGTTACAAGCGTACTTAAAACCTCGTCCCAATCGTTGTTAAATTTAAGCATTTTTCATACCTTTGTTGCTAAATTTTTTTTGCTCTTACCAAAAAGGTTAGCATAAAATAATTATATCGCAAATTTGCCACTTTGTCAAAACACGCCAAAAGCCCCGATTAAAAGGCGCAAAAGGGTGGCTTCTGGTGCGCAATGTGCTTACAAAATGGGGTAAATAAAATATATATAAACTTGCATATAAAGTAACAATTTATTGCAAAAGTAAATTGTTTATGGTAAAATAAAGGATATGAAACTTAACGATTTACTTATAAAAGCAGAAAAACCTGCAAGATATATTGGCGGAGAATACGGCTCTGGCGGTAAAACTTTCAAAAAGTACAATTACTGTCTTTGCTTTCCCGATGTTTACGAAGTCGCAATGTCCAACCTTGGCATTCGCATTGTCGAAAAGGTCATGGCTGATGTTGACGGCGTTTTTGTTGACCGCTGTTTTGCCCCGTGGGACGATTTTGGCAAACTTTTAAAGGAAAATGATATGCCACTTTATGGGCTTAACTCTAAACGCCCCTTAAAAGATTTTGATGCCATCGGCTTTTCAATGGGCTTTGAACTTTGTTACACCACCGTTTTATACATGTTGGACCTTGCAAAAATTCCACTTTTAAGCAAGGACCGTGGCGAAGACTATCCGGTTATTGAAGCAGGCGGACCATGTACTTGCAACCCAGAACCAATGTCGCAATTTATCGATTTGTTCATTTTGGGCGACGGCGAAGCCATAAACGATAAACTTGCAAAACTTCGTATGGAATGCAGTTCAAAGGCAGAATATTTACAGCGTGCAAGCAAACTTCAAGGCGTTTATGTGCCAGCGTTCACACAGGTAAAATATGACGATAACGGGCTTATAGAAGGGTTTTTGGGCATTACCGAAGTCAAAAAAGCCGTTGTTACTAACTTAGATAAAGCAGTCTTTCCACCCGTTCAGCCGGTCGGTAATATAGAGGTCGTTTTTGATAGGGCAATCGTTGAAGTAATGCGTGGTTGTCCACGTGGTTGCAGGTTCTGTCAGGCTGGCTACATTTACCGCCCAATAAGGATGCGTACGCCCGAAACGTTGGTTGCGCAGGCAAAACAAATTGTGGAATCTTCCGGGTTTGACGAACTCAGTTTAAACAGTTTATCAACGGGCGATTATCCTTGCCTTATCGAACTTTTAGGCAAGTTAAAGGAAGCCCTTCCCGATACAAAAATTGCCTTGCCGTCGTTAAGGATAGACAGTTTCGACAGTGAATTTGTTTCCGAAACAAAGAAAAACAGTTTGACCTTTGCGCCAGAAGCCGGCACACAAAGGCTTCGTGATGTTATCAATAAAGACGTTACTGAAGAGCAAATTGAGCGTTGCGTTTTGGCTGCGTTTGAGCAAGGTTATACATCAATCAAGTTGTATTTTATGATGGGCTTACCCACCGAAACAGACGAAGACTTAAACGGCATTGCCGATATCGTTTATAAAATTAGAGAAATCTACTCTAAAAACAAAAAGGTCGCACGTGAACTTCGTGTAAACGTTAGCGTGTCCACCTTTATCCCCAAACCGTTTACACCATTCCAGTGGGAAAGGCAAATTACAAAGCAAGAATTCGAGCAAAAAATTGCCCTTTTAAAACAGCGTTTGTTTGTAAAAGGCGTTTCGCTTAGTTGGAACGATTTTGAACTTTCCGAACTCGAAGCCGTGCTTGCACGTGGCGACAGAAGGCTTTCAAATGTCATTTTGTCCGCATACAAAAAGGGTGCGCATTTAGATTGCTGGTCAGAATTTTTCAAGCCAGAAATTTGGGCAGAAGCCTTCAAAGAAAACAACCTTACCCCGCAAGAGTACACAAGACAGCACGACTTTAACGAAGTGTTGCCGTGGGACTTTGTAAATGTGTTTGTAAGCAAAAGTTATTTGCAAAAAGAAGCCACAAAAGCCTATGAAGAAAAGGTTACCGGCAGTTGTTTTAAGGGCTGTAAGGGCTGTGGCGTTCACAAGGATTTTAAGTGTCAACTATGTTAGTAATAAGATATTCGAAGACCGACGGTGCTGAATACATTTCCCATTTAGACACCTTAAGGCACTTACAAAAAATTTTAAAGCGTGCGAAAATCAAGGTGGAATACTCCAAAGGCTATAATCCGCACATGCTAATTTACATGTCCGCCCCACTTGGCGTTGGCATTAAAAGCATGGCAGAATACGCCCTTATTGAAACC
The DNA here is from genome assembly GCA_944363645.1 of uncultured Clostridia bacterium. Classification (GTDB taxonomy): domain Bacteria; phylum Bacillota; class Clostridia; order Christensenellales; family Borkfalkiaceae; genus UBA4636. The sequence continues at coordinate 3,323 of CALVUR010000006.1, forward strand.
GATTGCGACGCTCAAGAATTCATAACGCTTTTTAACAAGTTTGCACCTTCAGGCTTTGAATGTATCACTGCGGTAAACACTTTAAAAAAGGTGAATTTGCAAGCAGATATGAACAGTGCCGAATATTTTATCGGCGGTGTAAACAACTTTGATGTAGACAAAATTTTGTCAAGCGATACATTTAAAGTTATCGATAAAAAGGGCGAAAAAAAAGAAGTAAGGGACAGAATTTTAAGTGTAAAAACTGTCGATAACGGGCTTATAGCCACACTTTCTTTCGGTAACGCCACTTTAAGGCCTGATGTTTTTGCCAACAAACTTATCGAAATGTTCGGCGGTGAAAGTTTAGATATTACAAAACTAAATGCTTTCATTGATGGCGTAAAAGTGGAGGACACATTAAAATAATGAAAAGAATTTTAATTGACAGCCACTCTGGCAACATCATTGCGTGTTTAGCAGAAAACTCAAAACTTTTGGAATACCAGACCGAAAAAATCGGTGGCAGAATAATTGTCGGCAGTGTTTATAAAGGCCGTGTTGAAAATGTTTTACCCGGCATGCAAGTTGCCTTTGTCAACATTGGTTTAGAAAAAAATGGTTACCTTTATACCGGCGAATCGCTTGTTAAATCTCAACTTGACGACTCGGTAAAATTCCCACAAAGTTTAAATGTTAAAGAAGGCGACGAAGTCATCGTTCAGGTCGTAAAAGATACTTCAGGCACAAAGGGCGTACGCCTTACCACACACTTATCTTTTGCAAGCCGTAATTTGGTTTACATGCCAGACTGCGACTTTGTTGTCGTTTCTCGTCGCATTGAAGACGAAGACACACATGAAAGTTTACTTAAAGTTGGCGAAGAAATAAAGCCAGATAAGGGCGGTTTAATCATGCGCACGGTGGCAAAGGCAGAAGAAAAAGATTACTTTTTAGAAGAAAAAGACTACCTTGTCAATGTGTATAACGAGATTATCGAAAAAAGCGAAGCGGTAAAAGCCCCTTCAATTTTGTATGAAGACGGCAACTTAGCAAAGCGCATGATCCGTGATGTTTACACCCCTGAAATTGATGAAATTATCGTGTCTGACTACTCGCTTTATTGCGACGTTTTAGAAGAAGCAAGAAAGCGTGGCGGTGCAATCATAAACAAGGTTAAGTTTTACCAAAAAAAGGGCGACTTGTTCACCGATTATGGGCTTAATAAAGAAGTCGATAATATGCTTCGTGCAAAGGTCAATTTGGAAAGCGGTGCATACATTATTATCGATAAAACAGAAGCCCTTACCGTTATCGATGTCAACACAGGCAAATATATCGGCGAAGACAGTTTAGAAAAGACTGTGTTTGAAACAAACCTTATGGCGTGCGACGAAATTGCTCGTCAGTTAAGGCTTCGCAACATCGGCGGTATTATCATTATCGACTTTATCGATATGGAAGACGAAGCCCACCGCTTGGCAGTTTGTGAAAGGCTTAAAACTGCATTAAAAGACGACCGCACACGTTGCAACGTCGTTGGTATGACAGGGCTTGGGCTTGTCGAACTTACAAGAAAAAAGACTCGTAAAGAAAGCGTTGCATCACTTGTTAAACCTTGTCCTTACTGCAAGGGTGAAGGCAATATTTTCAGCAATGATTATATAGTTACAAAAATTCGTTGCGCACTTTTAGATACCTTTAGTTTTGACTATTCATGCGCAATAATCGATTTAAACAGCGATATTTGCGATTACATTTTTAAAACAAATGCGCTCTCTCGTGATGTTACAAAAATTTGGCGTGATAAGCGTATTTATCTTGTTCCGCACAAAACTTTCCACCAGGAATATTTTGTTATCCACGGCGACAACCGCAAGGTTTTAGATCTACCGGATAAAGCAAGGCTATTATATTAAAAGTGGGGCTATAAGCCCGTTATCGCACATTTTTAATATTTTATCGTAATAAAAAAACAGCAAAGAGGATACTAAAATGAAGATAATTATTACGGAAAATTATGATCAATTAAGCAAAAAAGCAAGCGAATTTATCATCGAACTTTTAAAGTCAAAACCAAAGTGTGTTTTAGGTTTAGCAACGGGCACAACGCCTATTGGGTTATACCAAAATTTAATTGATGCTTATAATAAAGGTGAAGTTTCTTTTAAAGATGTAACTTCCGCAAATTTGGATGAATACGTTGGCTTACAAAAAGACCACGACCAAAGTTATGCCTACTTTATGCGCAAAAACCTTTTTAACCACGTGGATATCAAAAGTGAAAACTTAAATATTCCAAACGGCAGTGCTAAAGATTTACAGTTAGAATGCGAAAGGTATTCAAACTTTTTAAAAGACAATATACAAGATATACAGGTTTTGGGTATCGGCAGTAACGGTCATATCGGGTTTAATGAACCTGGTACACCTTTTGACAGCACCACTCATGTTGTTGACCTTACCGAAAGCACTATCAAGGATAACTCAAGGCTTTTTAGTTGTATAGATGAAGTCCCTAAAAAGGCAATTACGATGGGTATTGGCGAAATTATGAAGTCAAAAATGGTAATCATTTTGGCAAGTGGCGCAAACAAAGCACAAGCAGTTTATAACACCGTTAAAGGGGAAGTAAACACAACCTGTCCGGCAAGCGTACTTCAAAATCACCCAAATTGCATCTTAATCGCAGATAAAGATGCCGCAAAACTTATTTAAAACTAAAACACAAAAAGTGGGGCTAACCGGCTTATAGCCCCACTTTTTTATTATTTTTACGCCAAAATTTTTTACTTTTTACACAAAATATAACCATCCTTTATTTTTAGATTTAATAAAAAGTTAAATCAAAAAAACCACAAAAACAATACGAACTTAAAATGAAAATTTTATTTATTATTTTTGTGAAAAGTGAAAGAATTTTTCATTTTCGTATTGACAAAGGGTTTAGCATATTATAAAATATAGGTAATAGAAATGTTTGTTTTTTATGATAAGGAGTAAATCATGGCAACAGTAACATTAAAACACGTTTACAAAGTTTATGAAAACGCAACCAAAGAAAAGGGTAAAAAGGGTGGTGAAAAGGCTGAAATTAAGCCTGCCGTTTCCAACTTTTGTATGGAAATTAAGGATAAAGAATTTATCGTATTCGTTGGACCATCTGGTTGCGGAAAGTCAACAACTTTGCGTATGATTGCCGGGTTAGAAGAAATCACTGACGGCGAAATTTACATTGACGATAGACTTATAAACAACGTTGAGCCAAAGGATAGGGATATTGCAATGGTGTTCCAAAACTATGCGCTTTATCCAAACATGTCCGTTTATGATAACATGGCGTTCGGCTTAAAGTTAAGGAAAATTCAAGACTTTAAAAAGGACAAAAACGGTGAGTACGTATTAGATGAAAAGGGTGAAAAGATTCCCATTATGCGTAAGTACACCAAAAGCGAAATTGAAGAAAAAGTTGTTGCTACTGCAAAAATTTTGGATATAGAGCAGTATTTAAAGCGCAAACCAAAAGCACTTTCCGGCGGTCAACGCCAACGTGTTGCGCTTGGTCGTGCCATTGTGAGAAAGCCAAAAGTTTTCTTGCTTGACGAACCTTTATCAAACCTTGACGCTAAACTTCGTGCAAACATGCGTGCCGAAATTATCAAACTTTACGAAAAACTTGGCACAACCTTTATTTATGTTACGCACGACCAAATCGAAGCCATGACAATGGGCACACGCATTGTTGTTATGAAAGATGGTTTCATCCAACAAATCGGCGCACCACAGTATCTTTATGATAAGCCTGTCAATGTGTTTGTTGCCGGCTTTATCGGTACACCGCAAATGAACTTTTTCCGTGGAAGAGTTTTTGCCGACGGCAAGGTGATTTTTGCAAACAACCAGCAAATTGTCATCCCCAAAACCATTTTTGAACAATTCGACCTTGAAAAAATCGGCGACGGACTTGATATCATTATGGGTATAAGACCGGGCGATATCACGGTAGGTGAAGAATATATTAAAGATGTAAGCGTTCCCGCCATTGTCGAAGTTATCGAGGCTTTAGGCAACGAAACAATAATTTACGCAAATTGCGATGATCAAAATGATAGGCTTATTGAAAATTCAGAAACCATGATTACCGCAAGCGTAAAACTTAAACAAAACCCTGTAAGAAATCAAAAAATTTACTTATACTTTGATACAGAAAAAGTTCATCTATTCGATGCCGAAACAGAATTATCGTTAAGAAAATAAGTTTAAATAAAGCCGTCAAAATTGACGGCTTTTATTTTTTTATACTTTAAAAAATTTGTCAAAAATTTAAAAAGTCCGCCTATAAGCCCGTTATCGCCACTTTTTTCACCTAATTTAAAATAAAAAATCGCTAAAACACGCAAAAAATAAAAGTTAAAAAACTTTTTAAAACTAATGGCTAAATTAGGTGGCGTGTGTTATAATTATGGTATGGAAAACTTAAACAAGACAAAAATCAAACTTGTAAAACTTTTGGAAATTTTGCGTAGGTTCAGCGACGAAGAAAATCCGCTTACCACAACCGACCTTATAAATAAGTTGAAGGAAGGCGGTATCTCATGCGATAGGCGCACCATTTACGCCGACATTAAAACGCTAATTAAGCACGGCTTTGAAGTCATATCAATTAAAAGTAAGGGTAAGCCAACAGGGTATTATATTGAAGATAGAAGTTTTGATCTTCCTGAACTTCGCATTTTGATGGATGCGGTGCTGTCGGCAAGTTTTATAACGCAAAAAAAGACCACCGTCTTACTTGATAAAATTGCCGACTTAGCCGGCAGTAATCGTGGCGAACTTTTGATAAATAATGTTATAGAATTTAATACCACAAAGCACACAAACGAAGTTATTTTTTACAACATAAACGAAATTGAAGAAGCCATTATAAAGGGCAAAAAAATTGGTTTTCGCTACTTCGACTATGACGAAAATTTAGAAAGAGTTTTCCGCCGTGGTGGTAAAAAATATTATGTCAACCCCATATCAATGGTTTACACGCAAGACAATTATTACCTTGTGTGTTACGACGATTTTCATCCCAACATAAACCATTACCGTATCGACCGCATGACAGATGTATTTATGACACGGCACGATATAAATAGGATAAAAGAGTTTGAAGATTTTAACCTTAAAAAGCACCACCGCCAAGTCTTTTCCATGTTCGCCGGTTATGAAGAAAAAGTTACGTTTTTAATCGATAACGGGCTTATAGACGCAGTTTGTGATAAATTTGGTGAAAAAATTAAACTCAAAAAAGTGGGCGATAAACTTGGATTTGTTGAAACCGTCCAAATAAGTCCACAGTTTTTTGCGTGGGTGTGCGCCTTTGGTGATAAAATGAAAGTTACCGCCCCAAACGACGTGGTTGAAAAGGTAAAAGATTACGCAAAAACACTTTACACAATGTACTTAAACGATGATTAAATTTAAATTATTTTAAAGGCTACGCTAAATTTTTGCGTGGCTTTTTTATTTTGCAAATTTTTATATAATATTGTAACGAAAAAAAGGGTAAAAGGGGAAAAGTGAACAGCAAAAATTTTTGGCAAAATAAAGGGTGAAAGTATAAAAAGGTGAAAAGTGGTTATAATTTTTACTATCATAAAAAGGACGGAAACTTAAAATGAAAAAATTATGTATAACTTTTGGGCTTATTCTCATAATAGTTTTGACGGCGATTTTGTTACAAGGTAGCGGTGAAAAAACCGAGTATTTAAGAATTCATATACGTGCAAATTCCAACGCACAAATGGACCAAGATATTAAATATAAGGTAAAAGATTTAGTTGTAACTTACCTTACGCCAATCATTAAAAACGCACGCACAAAAAATGAGGCAATCGATAAAATCAAAAATGCCGAAAGTGCCGTTAACGGGCTTATAGACCGCTTTTTGTATGAAAACGGCTTTAATTATAAGTCAAATATCAAGGTCAAAAAAGAAAATTTTCCTACACGGGTATATGACGATTTGGTTTTAGAAGCCGGCACTTATGATGCAGTAATTATCAATTTAGGAAGTGGTAGCGGCGACAACTGGTGGTGCGTTGTGTATCCACCCCTTTGCTTTACCGAAGGCGAAGTAACATATCGGTCGTTAATAGCAGATTTTTTAAGCAAGTTACAAGGAGATTAAATGAAAAAAAGGTTAATTATTATTGCTGTTATAGTTTGCCTACTTGTTAGCGGTGTTACGGCTACCGTGGCGATAAATAATAGCAAAACAAATGACGGCTATGTTTATACAGCGGTTTTAAAACAAGGCAGTCGTGGCGACCTTGTTAAAACGGTGCAAACAAAATTAAAACGCTGGGGGTATTATAAGGGCAGTGTTGACGGCATTTACGGCTCACAAACACGCTCGGCGGTAATATATTTTCAGCGCAAAAACGGTTTACAGCCAGATGGCATTGTAGGTACAAAAACGTTGCAAGCCTTGGGCATCAACCCAAACAGTTTGACAAGTAGTGGCGAAACGGGTGAATTTTCAAGCAGTGATATTCAACTACTTGCAAGGCTTATCTACGGCGAAGCCCGTGGCGAAAGTTACACAGGTCAGGTTGCTGTTGCGGCGGTTGTTTTAAACAGAGTAAAAAGTTCATCTTTTCCAAACACCATTTCAGCGGTAATTTATCAGCCTTACGCCTTTACTGCGGTCATTGATGGTCAAATAAATTACACGCCAAACCAAACAGCATATAACGCCGCTAAAGATGCAATAAACGGGTGGGATCCAACCGGCGGTGCACTTTATTATTACAATCCAAAAATTGCAACAAGCGCATGGATTTATTCACGCAAAATCGTTGCAACAATAGGCAACCATGTGTTTGCGGTTTAAGGGGGAATTATGAAGAAAAATAATGCTATTGAAAAAGTTGAAAATTTAACAAACGACAACAAAAAAACTAAAAAGTCCGCCTATAAGCCCGATATCGGCACGGATAACACAAATTTTGAAGACTTAAAAGAAGCCGAAAATAAAAAAATGCGCACCGAAAACGCCATTAAAGCCCGTCAAAAAAAGGACGAAAAGCAACAAAATAAGTTAAAGTTAAAGCGTGAAAAAGAAAAAGCAAAGCGTGCCAAAATTGCCCTTAAAAATAAGCGTAAAGAAGAATATAAGGCTGAAAAGTTAAGGCGCAAAGAAGAACGCTTAGCAAGGCGTGATATGTTAAAGCACGAAAGCAAAGAAGAGCGTCAAAAACGCATTCTCGCACAAAAAAAGGCGGTCAAGTTAGAACGCCAAAAAATTCGTGAAGCAAAAATTAAAGCCCGTCAAGAAAGGGCACAGTTAAAACGCCAAAAACTTGAAAACAAGCGTGCCCTTAAAGCACAAAAACGGCAAAACCGCATTAAAGAGCGTCGTGAAAAACGTAATCGCGGTTTGGGCGGTTGGCTAACCGCTGTCATTGCGCTTGGCTCGTCAACGCTTATACTCGCAACGCTTTTTATGTTAAGTTTATTTAACATGTTAGGCATCACACCAGCCCCTTACGGCAACGTGGTGGCAGAAACTTATTACAGTTTGGTGGACTATATAGATAATATGGAAGTAAACATGTCAAAACTTATGGTGTCAAACGACGTCAAGCAGCAACAGCGCATATTGGCTGACCTTCAAACACAGGCAAGTTTGGCGGCAGAAGACATTTCAAGACTTCCTTTAAAAGACGAAAGTAAATACTACACAACAAAGTATATAAATCAGGTCGCTGATTATTCAAAATACCTTAATAATCGGCTTATAGACGGAGATTCGCTTAACGAAAACGATGTAAAAAACATAAATTCGCTATACAAAATCAACACCGTTTTACAGGAAGAATTGTCTAAACTTAATATGGCAATGGGCGCAGAATTTGACTTTAACACCATTTACAACGGAAACAGTGATAACATGTTTTTGGAAAAGTTTAACGAACTTGAAAAGATGGCGGTAGAGTACCCAAAACTTATCTATGACGGACCCTTTTCAGATAGTTTAGATAACGAAAAAAAGACCACTTTGGGCGAAAAGGTTACAAGTAGCAAAGTGGAAGAAAATTTTAACGGCGTGTTCAATAGATACAACCCACAAAATGTTGAGGTAATGGGCGAAACGCAAGGCAAAATTGCTTGTTACAGCGTAAAAGCAGACGCAAGCGACGGCGAAATTTACGCCAACTTTTCAATAGAAGGCGGACATCTTATAATGTTTAACCATTACGCCGATTGTACAGAGCAAAATTATAGCATGGAAGAATGTATCAAGATTGCAGACAAGTTTTTTGAAGACATCAACCTTGATGGTCTTGAAGCCGTTTGGGCGACAGAAAGCGGTGCAACTTGCTATATAAATTATTGCTTAAACTATGGCGGTGCGATCATCTATCCCGACATGGTAAAAGTTACCGTTTGTAAACAGCGTGGCTTAGTGTCAAGTTTTGATGCGGTAAGTTATTATCTTAACCATAAACCACGTGAAATCGAACAGCCCCAAATCAGCCAAAAAGATGCGATAACGGGCTTATCGGCGGACTTATCAGTGCTTTCTACACGCCTTTGCGTTATCCCTAAAGGCAGTTTAGAAGTTTTAGCGTATGAAGTTTTTGGCACATATAACGATAGTAAATATTACATTTATGTGGATGCAAAAACGGGTAAAGAAGTCCAAATTTTCTGCGTGGTAAACACCGCCGAAGGCGAACTTTTAATATAAAACTTTATGACTTTTAATATAAAACTTCATGACATCTAATATAAAATTTTAAACTTTAATTTAAAAAAATTATTACGTTATTTAAGGGAAAAGTAATGGGATAATAATAAAAAACAACCTTCGTTTAAAATTTGGAAAAAAAAGGGGCGACCAAACAAATGGTCGCCCCTTTAAATTTAAGTTTAAAAATTAAAGTTTAAAGCATTTTTGAAGGGCTTTAAACTCACCCAAAACAAACAGTGTCATACTTGGTGTAAACACAGTTTCTGGGGTGATAGAAGGGTTCATCTTGCCATTTTCTTTTACGGCAAGGATGGAAATTTTATATTTTCTACGGATATCGATTTGACCGATACTTTTGCCAATCCAATTATCAGGCACGCAAACTTCAAAGATAGAAGTATCCGCATCAAGTTCGATATAGTCAAGTACGTGGTTAGAACTATATTTGATTGCAGCCCAGTTTGCAACTTGTTCTTCGGGGTAAATTACTTCGTCAGCCCCGTTACGCAAAAGCAAGTTTTTCTGCACATCACGTTCAGCCCTTGCAACAACAAGTTTTGCACCCAATTCCTTTAAATAACTTGTGGTGATAAGTGAACCTTGAAAGTCGTTAGAAATGGTTACAAAGCAAACGTCGTAATTGTCAATACCCAAAGTATACAAAAATTCCTTGTTGGTACTGTCGCCAATCTGCGCACTTGTTACAATTTTCAAAACGCCGTTGACACGGTCTTCATCACGGTCAATCGCCATAATTTGATGTCCAAGTTCATTAAGTTTGTCCGCCAAGTGCCTACCAAACCTACCTAAACCGATAACTAAAATTGATTTCATATAAACCTCAACCTACTGTAATTTTTTCTATTGGCAATTTGCCTTCTTGTATTGGTCTTGAAGGAACGGTCGCAACAATAAGTGTAAGACCACCAATACGCCCAATGTACATAAGTATAATAAGTACAATTTTTGAAAGAGTACCAAGTTCTGGCGTAATGCCAAGTGTTAAGCCAACGGTAGCCATTGCCGAAACCGTTTCATATAAGCAAGTCAAAAATGGTAAGCCTTCATATAAACTTATAATGATTGCGCCAAACACGGTTGAAACAAGGTAGATAAGAAAAATTGCAACAGATGTAAACACAACATCGTGTCCAACACGCCTATCTATAAGTTGTGCATCGCTTCTTCTTCTAATTACCGCAATCATGCAAGCAACAAGCACCGCAAGGGTGGTAATTTTCATACCGCCCGCAGTAGAGCCCGGCGCACCACCAATCATCATAAGTATAATTGTAATGACTTTTCCTGAATCGGTAAATTGTGTTAAATCGGTGGTGTTCATGCCAGCAGTACGTGGCGTAACCGCTTGAAATAGTGATGCCAAAATTCTTTCCCCAAGGGGTAAGTCTTTGTATTCCACAAAGAAAAAGATAGTTGCTGGTACAAAGATGAGTAACAAGGTAGTTAGCAAAATTACCTTTGTTTGAAGCCTGTACTTTTTAAAGCGGAATTTGTTTGTCCTTAAATCGTCCCACGTTAAAAAGCCCAAACCACCAATTATAATAAGAAGCATAAGTACAATGTTGACAAGGTAATTTGCTGAATACGATGTGAACGAACTATACGGTTCAACTACGCCCATAATGTCGATACCAGCGTTACAAAAGGCGGATACCGAATGGAATAAGGACATCCACAGCCCCTTTGCCCAGCCAAAGTCTTTAATAAAGACGGGGCTTAAAAGCAGTGCTCCCACAAGTTCAATAATAAATGTGCCTTTCAAAATAAAGCCGGTAAGTTTAACAATACCGCTCAATTTTGGTGCAGCAACGGCTTCTTGCAAAGTACTTCTTTGGTGAAGCCCTATTTTTTTACCAGCCATAAGCATAAATGCGCAGGCAACGGTAATTACGCCCAGCCCACCAATTTGGATAAGCATCAAAATGATAAACTGCCCAAAGGTGGACCAATAAGTCCCTGTATCTCTTACAACAAGCCCCGTAACGCACACCGACGTCGTGGCAGAAAACACCGCATCGACAAAGGGCGTTACTTGTCGGCTTTTCGATGAAATAGGTAGCATAAGTAGTAATGCGCCTGTCAAAATTACACCCAAAAAGCCTAAAGCGATTATTTGTAAAGAATTTAATTTAATTCTTAATTTATGTTTGACTTTAGGAAATTTTTCCATAACCCACCAAAAAGTTGGTTTATTTTAGGCAAAAGCCGTATAATGATTATACTACTAAACGCTAAAAAATGTAAACTATATTTAGCATATTTTTTTAATTATGTCAATAGGGCAAAATATTACAAAATTTTAATTACTTATATACTACTAAAACAAATTTATATATGACTACTAAAATAAATTGGCTTTAATCTCGTTGACAATTTTTTTGCCGTTTAATATAATATGTGTTGAAAAATAACTTTGAGAGGCTTAACAAGATGTTTATTTCTAATGATATTAAATATGTTGGCGTTAATGACCACGATATAGATTTGTTTGAAGGTCAATATATCGTTAAAAACGGTATGGCGTATAACTCTTATGTAATTTTAGACTTCAAAGTTGCCGTTATGGACAGCGTTGATGTCCATTTCAGCGAAGAATGGCTTGATAATATAGAAAAGGCTTTGGGCGACAAAATTCCCGATTATCTTGTTGTTCAACACATGGAACCAGACCATTCCGGCAGCGTTTTAAGGTTTATGCAAAGGTACCAAAACGCAAAAATCGTTGCAACACAAAAGGCTTTTTCAATGATGCAACAATACTTTGGCTGTCAGTTTACCGACAAGCAAGTTGTTGTTAAAGAAGGCGATACTTTGCAACTTGGCAACCACACCTTAACATTTACTATGGCACCAATGGTTCACTGGCCAGAAGTTATGGTAACTTACGATAGTTACGACAAGGTTTTGTTCTCTGCTGACGCTTTCGGTAAGTTTGGCGCATTAGATGTTGAAGAAGATTGGACAGACGAAGCAAGAAGATATTATATGGGCATCGTTGCAAAATACGGCTTGCCAGCAAAAAATCTTTTGGCAAAGGCAGAAGGTCTTGATATTAAAACAATCTGCCCACTTCACGGTCCTATTTTAAACGAAAATTTAGGTTACTATCTTAACCTTTACAAAACATGGGCTAACTTTGAAGCAGAAGATAGTGGCGTAACCATTTGCTACACTTCAGTTTACAAAAACACCTATAAAGCAGTTGAATTGTTAAAAGACTTGTTGACAAAAAAAGGCGAAACCGTTGTAATGTACGACCTTGCTCGTTGCGATATGGCAAAGGCTGTTGAAAGTGCTTTTAGGTACGACAGGCTTGTTGTTGCAAGCCCAACTTACTGCAACAGCGTTTTCCCGTTTATGGGCGACTTTTTAACACGTATCGCTGAAAGAGATTACAAAAATAGGGTAGTCGGCTTTATCGAAAACGGCTCTTGGGCGCCAACAGCAACAAAGGCAATGCAAACGGCGTTGGCAAACTGCAAAAACCTTACTTTCACACAAAACAATGTCCGCATTATGTGCGCCCTTGACGATCAATCTACCGCTCAAGTCCACGCACTTTGCGACGAACTTGTTTCTTTAAAAAAATAATTTACCCATAATTTTTATTTGGGATAGTAAGTAAATTTTTTGGCGCATGACAATTTTTTACATGCGCCTTTTTTTAGTTTTTTTGGTTTTTAGGCGGCGGAAAGTTTACATTTTTTAAAAGCCCAAAAGGGCGGTAAAAATTAAATTAGTTACCACCATGTGTGCGTTTTGACCATATTTTTACAAAAAAGGTGATAAAATGAAGTATAACATATCAAAGCAGTTCGGTATTTTTAGGTATTTAAAACCGCCCTATAATAAGTTTATTGGCAAGTTTTCTATCGGGCTTATCAAAAACTGCTATAAATGTTTAAACAGAAAGAAAGATATAACTTATACAAAATATCAGGTTGACGATTTTGATATAGTCGTTGCAAGACCTAAAACCACCAAAAAACTTGGCTGTTTGGTCTTTTATCACGGCGGTGCGTTTTCCTTCCCCGCATTTATAAGTCATTATAATACGGGCGTAAAGTATATTCGTGGTGCCCATATTTCTGTGGCGTTTGTCAATTATCGCTTATCAGGTAAGCACCCTTTCCCCGCAGCGGAAAACGATTGTTTAAAAGCCCTTTCGTGGGTGTATGAAAAGGCACAAATGCTCAATATCGACACTCAAAAAATAGGCATCGTGGGCGATAGTGCTGGTGGTAATTTGTGCGCAAAAGCAAGCATGTATGCAAAACAGCAAGGTTTAGACTTAAAATGTCAAATGTATGTGTATCCTGTTATCGATCCAAACGCTCTTACAAACAGCAAAATTATGTTTACCGATACACCGTGCTGGAACTCAAAATTAAATGTCAAAATGTGGGACTTGTATTTTGACGGTAAAACCTTTGATACGGCAGGGTATAAATGTATTTTGGATGATGATTTTACACCACATACAGCCCCTTCGTATGTCGAAACTTGCGAATTTGACTGTTTAAATGATGAAGGTAAGTTGTTTTACGATAAGTTAAAAGGGCTAAATATCGATGCAACTTACACCCAAATAAAGGGCGCAATGCACGGCTTTGATATGATTAAATGCCAAATCACGACCGATGCATTATTAAATAGAATCAACTTTTTGAAAAAATATTTAGGCTGATAAAGTTATAAAAAGTGGCGATAACGGGCTTATAGCCCCACTTTTCGCCTTTTTTGTGCTTTTTGTTTGTTATAAATTGTTGAAATTTTTGTGAAAAATGTTGACAAGTCAACAACCATAGTGTATAATAGGCAAAGTTATATAAGGGGTTAGTATGGTAGAAACATTTGAGTATTTTACAAAAGAGATAACTTCAATTTACCGTTCCATTCAAAGAATCAAGGAATTTGAAATGGGTAAATTTGGTTTAAAGGGGATACATGTTACGTGTTTATACTTTCTGTATAGGTACCCGCAAGGGTTAACGTCGGCAAAACTTACCCAGTTGACGGGTGAAGATAAAGGCGCAATCTCACGGGCGATAAGTCTGTTAAAGGATAAAAATTTTGTCAAGCAAGATATAAAGCAAGGCAAAAATTATCGTGCAAACATTATCCTTACCGAAAGCGGTATTCAAATTGCAAAGGCTCAAAGCGAAAAAATTGACAGTGCCGTTTTGGCGGTTACTGACGGTTTAAGTTGTCAAGATAGGCAGGTTTTTAAAAGCGTGCTTTCACAACTTCAAGACAATTTAAAGGCTTACGAAAAAAATTTAATCGAGTAATTTATTATGGAAAAAGAACAAATTCAAGCCCTATTATCATCTCAAAAGGAATTTTTCAAAAGCGGTCGCACATTAGATGTTGAATGTCGTCGTGAATACCTTCAATCGCTTAAATCCAACATTTTGCTCATGAAGGATGAAATTTTGGATGCCCTTAAAAGCGATTTAGGTAAGTCTTATACCGAAAGTTTCATGTGCGAAGTTGGGCTTACATTAAGCGAAATCACGTACTTACTTAAAAATTTAACAAAGTTTACTAAGCCCAAAAGGGTAAAAACGCCCCTGACGCAGTTTAAATCAAAAAGTTACATAATGCCTGCGCCTTACGGCAACGTGCTTATTATAAGCCCGTGGAACTATCCATTTTTGCTTTCAATCACACCACTTTGTGAAGCCATTGCTGCGGGCAATACGGTAATTTTAAAGCCAAGCAATTACAGCCAACAAACTTCACTTGTAATAAGCAAACTTATCGCACAAGTTTTCCCTAAAGAACTTGTAAGTGTTGTTTTGGGCGGTCGTGAAGAAAATGCAAGCCTACTTGAAAACAAGTTTGATTACATCTTTTTCACGGGCGGTAAAACGGTTGGTAAACTCGTTTACGAAATAGCTGCAAAAAATCTTACGCCCGTTACGTTAGAACTCGGCGGAAAGTCGCCTTGCATTGTGGATAAAAGCGCAAAAATCAATCTTACGGCAAAACGCATTGTGTTTGGCAAGTTTTTAAACGCCGGGCAAACGTGCGTTGCGCCAGACTATATTTTGGTTCACCAAAGTGTAAAGGATAAACTTATCGAAGCCATTAAGCGTGAAATCAAAAATCAGTTTGGCAATGCGCTTGAAAATGAAGATTACGGCAAAATCATCTCAAATCGCCACTTTAACCGTGTTGTTGGGCTTATTGATAATAATAAGGTGATTTTTGGCGGAAACTATTTAGAAGATAGTTTAAAAATAGAGCCGACCATTGTTGATGCTACCGAAGACGATGCCGTCATGCAAGAAGAAATTTTTGGACCTATCCTTCCCGTTATGACCTTTGTTACCATTGACGAAGTAATCGAAAGGGTAAACAAAAACCCTTCACCACTTGCACTTTACATTTTTGCAAGCGATAAAAAGGTTGCAAACAAGGTGGTAAGTCGTTGCAGGTTTGGCGGTGGGTGCATAAACGATGTAGTAATTCATTTGGCATCACACGATTTACCTTTCGGCGGTTTTGGTGAAAGCGGTATGGGCTCTTATCACGGCAAATTCGGTTTTGACACCTTTAGCCACAAAAAAAGTATTGTAGATAAAAGTTTACTTATCGATTTAAAAATGCGTTACGCACCGTATAACGAAAAAAACAAAAAAATCATTGAAAAGTTCCTAAAATAAACAACGTATAGGGGGTAAATTTAATTTTTGCACCCAAACAATCGGTTTAAAAGGTTACTTTAAAGGTGAAAAAAGTATAAAAAAGGTTTTAATTTAGTCACAAAAAAGGCTGACTAAAATAAAATATATGGTAGTTTTTGCAGTAATAAAATTATTACAACCGTTACAAAATTTTTTGTAACTTCCCGCTCAAAAGATTAAAAATACTAACGAAAATTAGCGGGAAAAGAAAAATGTCTATTAAAATTTTAATTGATTCGGCATGTGACATTGTCAAAGCCGAAGCCAAAAAACTCGGCATAACGCTTATTCCTATGGAAATAACTTTTGCCGACAAGACCTATTATGACGGTTTTGATTTATCTCACGACAAATTTTACGAACTATTAAGCGAAAGTAAAGAAATCCCACAAACCAGCCAAATCAACGAATACCGTTTTGAAGAAGCCTTTACAGAATTAACTGCTGACGGAAGTGAAGTTTTGTGCATTACAATGTCATCAAAGTTAAGCGGTACTTGTGAAAGGGCAAAGCACGCCGCACAAAAATTTGACGGCAATGTCGCCGTTGTTGATAGTTACAACGTTGCAATCGGCGAAAGAATTTTACTTGACTACGCAATCAGGCTTGTTAAAGATGGTTTAAGTTTACAAGAAGTCAAGAAAGAACTTGACGATAAAAAGCACAAAATTCAACTTGTTGCTTATGTGGACAGTTTAAAGTATCTTTATAAGGGCGGTAGGCTTACCGCAACAAACACGGCAGTTGGCACAATTTTAAACATTAAACCTATCGTCGAAATGGGCGAAGGCGTTGTAAAGGTTGTGGGTAAAGTACTTGGCATCAAAAAGGCGTTTTCTCTTATCTATGAAAAGATGGAAAAACTTGGTAAAATCGATTTTACAAAACCTTTTGCTGTTGGGTATTCAGGCGTAGATGATAGCAATTTAGTAAGATTTGTTGAAGAGTTAAAGGAAAAATTTGTCGAGTTTAAAAATGTTTGCAAATACCAAATCGGCAGTACCATTGGTACACATATCGGCGATGGCTGTGTTGGTATTGCGTATTTTTCAAAGTAGAATTTTTTTTGGTTTTCAAGATATATAAATTGTTAGTTTTTTCTAACAAAAAAGCCCCTTGCGGTTATCCGCAAGGGCTTTTTATTTTTTAATTTTTTCTAAATTCACAACTTAAAAAAGGGAAGGTTTAAGCGTAATTTTACCACTTTAAAACATAAGTCAAATTTTTAAAATGTGGCGATAACGGGCTTATAGCCCCACTTTTTTAAATATATTTGTATTTTTTGCGTAGTGTGATCCAGAAAATGGTTGTCAAAATTGTTGCCAAAGCATCAGCAACCAGCATTGAAAGCCATATACCATTTATACCTAAAAACTTGGGCAAAATAAGTACGCAAGCAATTTGGAAAACAAGCGTTCTTAAAAAGGAAATGATTGCAGAAATCAAACCGTTTCCTAATGCGGTAAACATTGAAGAACCAAATATACCAAACCCAGCAAAGATAAATGAAAAACAGAAAACTTTAAATGCGCTTATTGTCATTTGACAAAGTTCTTGGTCATAGCCTACAAAGATTTTAGATATAGGTGTGGAAAGAAAATAGGCAAGTGCCGTCATTGCAACGCCAAAGCCACCCATGATCATAAGGCTTTTTACAAAAACGTTTTTAAGTTCCTTGTCGTTTTTTGCGCCATAATTAAAGCCGATAATGGGCGCAGTGCCTATTGCGTAACCGATAAAAATTGCAATGTAAATAAAGTTTACATACATCATTACGCCGTATGCCGCCGGACCATTTTCACCAGCGATAATTAAAAGTTGAGTGTTAAAAACCATTGACACTATCGAGCCTGAAATGTTACTTACAAGTTCAGAAGCCCCGTTTGTGCAAGTTTTAACCAAAACTTTAAAGTTAAAGTTGCCCTTACCAAGCGTTAAAAGACTGCGTTTATTTTTTCTTACGAAAAAGATTATCGGTATAAATGCACCGCACGCCTGTGATATACCTGTTGCCACCGCTGCGCCCGCAACGCCCCACCTAAACAAACCAACAAACAAGGCATCTAAAACAATGTTTGTAAAGCCAGCAATAAGGGTAATTTTAAAACCAAGGTCGGGCCTTTCTGCAGTGATAAAAAAGGAATGGAACAGACTTTGTAGCATAAATGTTGGCGTAAACGCAATCAAAATTCTGCCGTAAGTTAAGGCATACGGCATCATTTCGTCTGTGATACGCAAAATTTTTGCAATCTGTGGTAAAAAGATAATGGCGATAATCGACAATAAAACGCCCATTATGGCGGTTGCGTAAACTAAAAAGGAAAAGTAATTGTTTGCCCTTTTGTGGTCGCCTTCGCCAAGCGTTTGCGAAACAATCGCCGTACCGCCCGTACCAATCATAAAGCCAAACGCACCCAAAATCATGGTTACGGGCATAATGATATTTACTGCGGTAAAGGCAGTTTTCCCGGCGTAGTTAGATATAAAAAAGCCATCAACAACGCCGTAAATTGAAGTAAAAACCATCATTAAGATGGGGGAAGCAACAAATTTAAAGAGTTTGCCGAATGTGAAATGCGATCCTAATCCTATTTGCTCTTTTGACATTCAAACCACGTTTTTGCGTAATCCGCAACTTTAATTGAGAGATCTTTAATCGCAACACCGCTTGTATTAACGCAAAGGTTGTATTGCGACATATTTCCCCACTCACCACCGCAAACAAACTCATACATTCTTTTTCTTCCAGCATCAATGGCTTTTATTTTTTTAATTAACTGTTTATCGTCAAGGTCGCTATCCTCATATTCTTTTTCACGACACCTTTTAAGTTTTGCATCCATATCGGCGTAAACAAAAATTTTAAATGGGTTTAAATCGCTTAAAATCTTGTCTGCGCTTCTGCCAACGATTACGCAATCGCCCTTTTGGGCAAGTTGTTTTATTACTTTGTGTTGTGTAACGACAACATCCATTGCCGTTTGGTTTATTGTTGCACCAAAGGTATGCCCAAAGTGAAAGTTAAAACTTGGCACGCCTTTTTCACTTATTGTCGAAATATAGTTTTCGTCTAAATTTGTAAGTTTAGCAATCTCGCTAATGATCTCCGTGTCATAGTAGGCAATGTTAAGGGCATCGGCAATACGCTTACCTAATTCACGCCCGCCACTACCAAACTCACGGCTTATGGTGATAATGTTCATAAAAAAATACCTCAAAAATTAAAGGTTACAACAAAATAACCTTGTTAGTTTAATTTTAAAGGTTATTTAAAATATTGTCAACAAGGTTTTTGACTTTATTTTAAATTTTTTTGTAAAAATTCCGCTATTTATATGTGTTTTTATATGCGTTAAGGTGTAAAGTTTGCCGTAAAAATATATAAAATTTGCTTGCTCTTTTTAAGTGTGTTTTTGGTTTTCGGTAATTTTTTTAAAAAAGCAAAATTTTATTCATGGTGGCACTATGTGGTTAAAAAAACCTTAACCAAAAGGCGGTTTTTGTGATAGAAAAAAGAACAAAAAAAGACACAATTTTCACAAGAAAATACTTGCCAAAGTAGGGGGGGTGTTGTTAAAATTAAGGTGTGAATTTCTTTTTTAAAGTTTAGGTGGGCGATATGGGAAAAATTAAAACAAACAAAACCGAAGTCGTCTATTTTAGACGGCTTTTAAAACTAAGCGTTACGGCAGTATTTTTAAGCACAATTTTGTTTTTTATCATTTGCATTTCCTCGCTACTTAACGCAACAATAAGCGGTAAGGACACTTCACGGGTGGTAGATTTTTTCGTGTCCATTTTTGGTGAAGGCTTTTTAGGTGAGCCCCAACAAATAAGCGGTGATTTAAAGTGTGATGACCAAACAAAATTTAACTATGTAGGGCAGACGGCGCAACTTCAAACTCACATTACGCCGTCAAAAAGCAAAAGTTATCCAATAGTTTACACTTCGTCAAACGAAAAAGTCGCAACCGTTGATGAATTTGGCACGGTTACCTTTGTTGGGCTTGGTTCGTGCAAGATTGGCGCAAGCACTAAAAATGGCGAAGTCAGTTTTACAAGGGGCGTAAAATGCATGGGCGATTCCCCCTTAAACGACCAAACGGTCATAAACGTTTCTTCTGCACTAAACAAGGTGGGCGGTAAAAGTTTAGTCAAGATAAATAACGGCAACACTTCAACAACGTGTGCACAATTTTCTTCGTCTAATAAAGACGTTATAAAAATCATTTGCTCACGCAATACATTCAGCGTAAACGCTTATGCGGTGGGCGTCGGCACGGCAACAATTACCGCCACTTTTGAAGACAAAAGTCAACGCTCTGTTACAGTTACCGTTAAAGACGATCCCCAACTTGTTTGCCCAACAGATATTGCGTTTTTGGATAAGACAGCCTACCACGTAGGCGATTATTTTGAAGAAAACTCACTTTTATTTAGCACAGTGTACCCAGAAAACGCAAACAAAAATTTTGAAGTCATCTCCTCAAATCAGGATGTTATTAGTGTCAGCGGTGAAAACATTTCAATGGTTGGCGTGGGCGAAGCAGTCCTTACTTTTAAATCGCTTGTAAGTGATTTTAGTAAAGATTATAAGATAAGTGTGGAAAAGTTTAAACCGCAAAGTTTAACAATTTCAGCCCCAGATAGGGCACTTCTTCACTCACAATACAACCTTTCTGCATCCCACACGCCCGTTGCCTATTCGGGCGATGTTACTTGGTCGGTCGTAAAGGGCTTTGCGGATATTGATAATAACGGCAACTTCCACGCACGCTTTTTTGGCGATGTCGTTGTGCGCTGTCAAAGTACACTAAACCCCGATTTGTATGTGGAAAAAAGGATAAAAACTTACGCAATCGAAGGCTCTGCATCGTCAAGAGTAAGAAAAATTATGGGACATTTTGGGCTATATTTGATACTCGGTTTTGGCGTTTGGGGTTCAATTTTCCTTCTTACTAATTGGAAGTTTTCATCCCTTTTGTCGCCGGGCATACTCTTTATTATGGCATCGGTTACCGAAATTTTCCAGTCGATAACCCCGGGCAGATTTTTCGCTTTAAGCGATGTTTGTATAAACTTTACGGGCGCAATGATTGGCACACTTATCGCAATTTTTGGCGTACTTATATTTTGCCTTATTTTCAAACTTGTGTCTAAAGAAAAGTATAACAAACTTAAAAACGCTTATAGGTATGTCAACTTAAAAACAGCGTTCACAAAGCGTAAAAACAAATCTTAAAAGTTTAAAGGACGGCACTTTTTGGCTGTCCTTTTTTGCTTTTTACTCGACCATAAAAATTTAAAAAAGTGGCGATAACGGGCTTATAGGCGGACTTTTTGTGAATTTTTTGTAAGATTAGTTAAAGTTTTGACCTAAAATTTGGCGTTTTTATTTTGCTTTGTGGTAATGGTAAAAATGCCGGGCTAAATATAATTATATATGTAAAATATTTTTATATTGACAAAGTTAATATCTCATGATATACTTAAAAGTGGCCGTAAGGTAAATTTTTATATTGGTAGGTGAATATGAAACTAAATTACAAGCGCACAATACTTGTAGGCTTTGCATTCTTTTTAATCAGCGCATTTTGGCAAGCATACGATACCATCGTTCCGTTGATTTTAAACAACAAGTTTGGCATGAATCAAACAAACACAGGTGTTATCATGGCACTTGATAATATTTTTGCTGTATTTATGCTTCCTATCTTTGGCAACTTGTCCGATAGGGTAAACTTCAGGTTTGGTCGCCGTACACCATTTATCGTTGTTGGTACAGTTTGTGCGGTTATATCCTTTATCATTATGGGCTTTGTAAACAGCCTTATACTTTTCATTATTTTCTTACTACTTACATTGATTTCAATGGCAACCTTCCGCTCACCAGCGGTTGCACTTATGCCAGATGTTACAATAAAGCCATTAAGGTCAAAGGGTAATGCAATTATCAACTTAATGGGCACACTCGGTGGCGCAATCGTTTTGCTTTCCGCAAGCATTTTCAAAACAAGTGAAGAAGGCAAAACAGACTTTACTTTTTACATAATCGCCGTTTGCGGTCTTATGCTTGTTGCGCTTGCAATCTTTTTGGCAACCGTTCGTGAAAACAAATGGGCAAACGAAATGCGTGTTCTCACTGAACAACTTCAATGCGACCAAGAAGAAACTTTAAACGAAGGCGGAAAACTTTCAAAAGGTCAACTTACTTCTCTTATTTTATTGTTGGCATCAGTTGCGCTTTGGTTTATCGGTTACAACGCAATCACTTCAAGGTACTCAGTTTACGCAACAGACTTTTTAAAATTAAGTTACTCAACAACCCTTTTAATCGCTAACGTTGCCGCACTTATTGCGTTTATCCCCGTTGGCATTATCGCTTCCAAAATCGGCAGAAGGAAAAGCATTTTAATCGGTATTGTTATCTTGCTTACATCTTTTGTCGGCGCATCCTTTATCCGTGAAGGCAGTTCAAACATCGTTATGTTCATTCTCTTTGCGCTCGCTGGTATAGGCTGGGCAACAATCAACGTAAACTCTTTCCCAATGGTTGTTGAACTTGCTAAAGGCTCAAACGTTGGCAAATACACAGGTTACTATTACACCGCTTCAATGGCTGCCCAAATCGTAACACCCGTTTTAAGTGGTGCGTTAATGGATGCCATCGGTTGGGAAGTTTTATTCCCATACGCTTCAGCGTTTGTCGCACTCGCTTTTGTTACAATGCTCTTTGTAAAACACGGCGACTCAAAACCCATTAAAAAACAGGGGTTTGAAGCGTTGGATGTCGAAGACTAATGGGCGATAGTTAAAAACTTTATCAGTGCTATATTTAGTATTGATATTGGAAACTAATTTTTTAAAAATTTACTGAAGAATTTTTTTAACAACTTACTGAAGAAAAAAATAATTTAAAGGCTGGTATATTTTTATGGAAATCAAGGAAATTTTAGCAAAATGCGACCATACATTGCTTGGTCAAACTGCAACTTGGCAAGATATTAAGGCTATTTGCGACGATGGTATCAAATACCAAACCGCAAGCGTTTGCATTCCACCATGCTATGTTGAAAGGGCTAAAAATTATGTTGGCGATAAATTAAAAATTTGTACGGTAATCGGTTTTCCTAACGGTTACAACACCACCGCAACAAAAGTTTACGAAACCGAACAAGCCGTTTTAGAAGGCGCAGACGAAATCGATATGGTTATCAATATCGGTGCCTTAAAAGAAGGTTTGCTTGACTATGTAAAGGACGAAATCGTTCAAATCAAAAAGGCTTGCCACGGCAAACTTTTAAAGGTTATCATCGAAACTTGCCTTCTTACCGACGAAGAAAAAATTACTATGTGCCGTTTGGTTACCGAAGCAAAGGCAGAATACATTAAAACTTCAACAGGCTTTTCAACTGACGGCGCAACACTTCACGATGTAAAACTAATGTATGATAACGTTGGTGAAGGCGTTTTAGTTAAGGCTGCCGGCGGTATTAAAGACTTAGCCGATGCTGAAGAATTTATTAAAATCGGCGCATCAAGACTTGGTACAAGCAGAGTTGTTAAAGCGGTTAAAGCACTCGAAAAATAAAAAAGTGGGGCTATAAGCCCGTTATCACCACTTTTTTACACGGCGTAATTTATATTTTAGGCGCAAAATACACATTAAATTTTATAAAAGGGAGTAATAATTATGTCAATTCCAACACCACACATTACAGCAAAAAAAGGCGATTTTGCAAAAACAGTTTTAATGCCTGGCGATCCAAAGCGTTCAAAATTCATTGCCGAAAACTTCCTTGAAAACGCAGTTTTGGTAAACGACGTAAGGGGCGTTCAGGGCTATACAGGTTACTATAAAGGTAAAAGGGTATCCGTTATGGCTTCAGGCATGGGCCAGCCAGCAATCGGCATTTATTCTTACGAACTTTTCAAATTTTACGATGTTTCAAGCATCATAAGGGTAGGCTCTTGCGGGTCATTTGATCCCGATTTAAAGGTTAGGGATATCATTTTGGCAATGGGTGCTTGCACGGACGGCAGATACGCCCACCAATATAGACTTCCCGGCACATTCAGCCCCATTGCGGACTTTGGTTTACTTCGTAAAGCCGCTGACGAATGCGAAAAAAT
Source organism: uncultured Clostridia bacterium (assembly GCA_944363645.1). GTDB lineage: Bacteria > Bacillota > Clostridia > Christensenellales > Borkfalkiaceae > UBA4636. Next base: position 26,894 of record CALVUR010000006.1, read on the forward strand.
GGGCATCAACTATAAGGTTGGCAACATTTTCTCTTCAGACGTTTTTTATGACGACGCAAACAGCGGTATGGAATGGGCTAAAATGGGCGTACTCGGTGTAGAAATGGAATCCGCTGCCCTTTATTGCAATGCTGCAAGGCTCGGCAAAAAAGCACTTTGCATTTGTACCGTAAGCGATTCTTTCGTAAATCCAGCAGACAACACCACCGCTGAAGAAAGACAAAATTCATTTACAAAAATGATGGAAATCGCTTTAAATATTGCCGAAGAATAATTTGTTTTAATGGTGATTTAGCGTGGTTTAAATTCCACGCTAAATCTCTTCATTTATCACCACTATAAAAATTGTAAATTTGTAGTACAAAAAAGGCAATTGTGGTCCTTTTTTGGTTTATAAAGATTGACAAAAAATTGTCAAGATAAAAAAGGCTTTATAAATCGATGTTAGAAAAACAATAACGATTAAGAACTCTAAGTTAAGGGTTCCTTATATATGAGAGGTTCAAAATGAAAAAAAGACTATTTTTAATTGTGTTAGATAGTTTTGGTATTGGCGAAGAACCTGATGCGCATTTATGGCACGACGAAGGCAGTAACACTTTGGGTGCGATAAGGGAAAGCAAATACTTTAACTGTCCCAACCTTGAAAAATTAGGTTTATTTAATATAGATGGCGTAGAAGGCGGTGTAAAAGCCCCACTTGCTGCGTACGCAAGGATGCAAGAAGCCTCAATGGGTAAAGATACCACAATCGGTCATTGGGAAATCGCTGGCATAATCTCGCCACAACCACTTCCCACTTACCCAAACGGTTTCCCTAAAGAAGTTATCGAAAAGTTTGAAGCCTTAACAGGCAGAAAAACTTTGTGCAATATGCCATACTCTGGCACAGAAGTTATTAAAGATTACGGCGAAGAAAGCATGAAAACGGGTAAACTTATCATTTACACGTCAGCAGACAGCGTTTTCCAAATCGCCGCACACGAAGATGTTGTTCCCATTGAAGAACTTTACAAAATCTGCGAAATCGCACGTGAACTTTTGCAGGGCGAACACGGCGTCGGCAGGGTAATTGCACGCCCCTTTGAAGGCGAATACCCCTTTAAACGCACACCACGTCGCCACGACTATTCACTCCTTCCGCCAAAAAATACCATGCTCGACTTGTTAAGTAAGGCTGGCTTTGCAACCATTTCGGTTGGTAAAATTTACGACATCTTTGCTGGCAAATCTGTTTCACAGTCCAACCGCACCACATCAAACGCTGACGGCATGCAAAAGACAATGCAAATGCTCGATAACGATTTTGAAGGTCTTTGTTTTACAAACCTTGTCGATTTTGATATGGTTTACGGCCACAGAAACGATATTGACGGCTATGCTAAGGCTATGACAGAGTTTGATACATGGCTTGGCGAATTTTTACCAAAACTTGGCGAAAACGATTTACTTTTGATAACGGCTGACCACGGTTGCGATCCTAAAACACCGTCAACCGACCATTCAAGGGAATATGTCCCCATGCTTTTATACGGTAAAAATGTTAAGCCGGTAAACTTATCTACTCGCAAAACCTTTTCAGATATCAGCGCAACCGTGCTTGAATATTTTGGCGTAGATAAAGAAGATACACAAGGCACAAGTTTTTTAAAAGAAGTTTTAAAATAACAAGTTAACGGGCTTATAGCCCCACTTTTTGCTGGTTTTTACCAAAAAATCAGTAATCTTTGCGATAAACAAAATAAAAGTTTTTCGCTTAAAATTATCATTGATTTTTAAATTATTTTGGGTGGTAAATATGACCAATCAAGAACTTTTAAATTTAGCAATTAACGCAAGAAAAGACTCTTACACACCATACTCAAAATTTTCCGTTGGTGCTGCACTTTTGACGGCTGACGGCAAAGTTTACACGGGCGCAAATATTGAAAACGCAGCATACACCCCCACAATTTGTGCTGAAAGGGTAGCGTTTTTCAAGGCAGTAAACGCTGGCGAAAGGCATTTTACAAAAATTGCAATCTCTGGCGGAAAGGATCAACAACCTGTTTTTTGTGCGCCTTGCGGTGTTTGTAGGCAAGTTATGGCAGAATTTTGTAAAGATGATTTTGTTATTGTTTTGGGTACACCTGACAATATCAAAACTTACACATTGCCACAAATTTTACCCGATTATTTTGGACCAAAGGACTTAAATTAACGAAAGGATAAAAAGTCTTAAAATTAAAAAAAGTCCGCCTATAAGCCCGTTATTACGGCTTTTTAGGCAAAAAGTCTAATTGATTTATAAGTGAGGATTTGTTATGAGAATGTATGACATTATCAAAAATAAGCGTGATGGGAAAACTCTTACCCGCGAAGAAATATATTGGTTTATTGATAGTTATGTTAAGGGTGAAATCCCCGACTATCAAGTATCTGCTTTACTTATGGCAATTTATTTACAGGGCATGAACCTTGAAGAAACTGCTGCACTCACTATGGCAGTAAGAGATTCCGGCGACACGCTTGACTTTTCCGATGTAAACGGGTTAAGGGTAGACAAGCACTCAACGGGGGGTGTTGGTGATAAAACAAGTTTAATCGTTGCCCCAATCGTTGCAACCTTGGGCGTAAAAGTTGCTAAAATGAGCGGTCGTGGTTTAGGCCACACCGGCGGTACTATTGATAAACTTGAATCAATCCCCGGCTTAAAAACCGATATTGAAAAGGATGAATTTATCAAGATTGTAAACGAAGTTGGTATTGCAATCGTTGGGCAAAGTGCAGAACTTGCCCCTGCCGATAAACTTTTGTATGCGTTAAGGGACGTTACCGCAACTGTTGAAAGCAAGCCACTTATCGTTTCCAGCATTATGGGCAAAAAACTCGCCGCCGACGATGACTGCATCGTGTTAGATGTCAAAACGGGTAGCGGTTCGTTTATGAAAACTTTAGAAGACAGTAAAGAACTCGCTCAAATGATGGTTGATATCGGCAAAAAGGCCGGTAAGCGTATGCTTGCCCTCATTACCGATATGGATAGACCGTTAGGCAACAACATTGGCAACAGTTTAGAAGTTATTGAAGCAATCGACGTTTTAAACGGAAAAGGTCCGCAAGATTTAACCGAAATCTGCATTGCGCTTGCCGCAAACATGCTTTACCTTGCCGAAAAAGGCACTTACGAATTTTGTGAAAGCGAAGTAAAACGTGTTATAAAAGATGGCAGTGCGCTTGAAACTTTGGCAAAAATGGTTAAAGCGCAGGGCGGTGATAACAGCGTAATTTACAACCCCGAATTGTTTAAAAAGGCAACTTATTCTTATAATGTTGTTGCCGATAAAGAAGGCTATATCCACTCGGTCGACACCGAAGGCTATGGCACTGCTGCGCTTATTTTGGGTGCTGGCAGAAACACAAAAGAAGATGTTATCGACTTTTCAGCCGGTATAATTTTAAACAAGAAAACGGGTGATTTTGTCAAGAAAGGTGAGCTTATTGCAACGCTTTACACCAATAAAAAGGAAAGTTTTTTAGAAAGCGAAAAGCGTCTTAAATCAAGCACCACCATTTTACCCGAAAAACCCGCCTATAGGCCGATTATTTTGGGTAAAGTAGAATAAATTGCCCACTAAAATTCAACAAAAAAGGTGGCAAAAAATGGCAAAACTTTACTTTAAATATGGCGCAATGGGCTGTTCAAAAACGGCGCAAGCGCTTATAACCAAATTTAACTATGAAGAACGCAATATGAAGGTTTTACTTGTAAAGCCAGCAATCGACACTCGTGATGGCGTCGGCATCGTAAAATCTCGTATCGGGTTAGAAAAGCCTTGCTTAAATCTTCATGAAAATGAAAACATTTACGAAATTTACAAAAACAGTTACAGCGATTGTCAAGTGGTTATCGTTGACGAATGCCAGTTTTTAACGCCCACTCAGGTCGACCAACTTGACGATATTGTTATAGATTTTGATATCCCTGTGCTCTGCTTTGGGCTTGCAACCGACTTTTTAACACATCTTTTCCCCGGCAGTAAAAGACTTTTTGAAATTGCCGAATCTATTAAAGAAATCAAGTCAGTTTGTAAGTGCGGTGCAAAGGCAACCGTAAACGCAAGGATGGACGAAAACGGTAAAATCGTTACCGAAGGCGAACAAATTTGTCTTGGCGGTAACGATAAGTACGAAGCAATGTGCAGAAAATGTTACTTAAAGCGCATTAAAGAAGGCAAATAACTTTTAAGTTGATTATATTTTAAGGAGGTATAATATGAATATCTGGCATGACATTTCAAAGGAAAGAATAACTTCAACCTTATTTGAAGCCCTTATCGAAATCCCAAAGGGCAGTAAGGCAAAATACGAACTCGATAAGGAAACGGGCAGAATCCGTCTTGACAGAATTTTATATACTTCCACAATGTATCCTGCAAATTATGGGTTTATACCGCTTACCTTAACAGAAGATCATGATCCACTCGACGTTTTGGTTTTATGTAGCGATGCAATTTACCCCATGACAATCGTAACTTGTAAGCCAATCGGCGTTATCAGGATGTACGACGATAACGAACTTGATGAAAAAATTATCGCAGTCCCCATTGGTGATCCAAGTTATAAAGATTATGAAGATATCGATATGTTACCGCCACATGTGTTTGAAGAAATGATGCACTTTTTTGAAGTATATAAGACTTTAGAACATAAGATAACTTCAGTAAAGGAAATCTGCCATCGTGATACGGCAATTCAAACAATCGAAAAATGCTTAAATTTATATAAGGCAAAATTCAATAAATAAACTACATAAAAAGGATAAAAAAAGCCCATCTACTTTCGTAGGTGGGCTTTTTATTAAAAGAAAAAGCGTGATAACGGGCTTATAGCCCCACTTTTTAACTTTTAACACCTTTATTTACCCATAAAAACAAAGCAAAAAATAAGGGGGTAAAAAAGGAGAGTAAAAAATTGAAGATGAGTAAAAAAAATGGATGATAAATTTAAAATTGACTTTTATAAAAAACGATAAAAGTTGCGATAACGGGCTTATAGGCGGACTTTTTACTAAATTTTATCAAGTAAAACCTTGTTTCCTTTCAAAAAAGATATGGTATCTTTAATTGTTGTTTTCATATCGGTTGTTTTATAGTTAAGTTTTTTTGTTGCCTTTTCGTGGCTAAACTTTCCGTTACTTTTTAAGGTGTATAAAGAATAGTTTGTAAAAAGCGGTCGTGTTTTTGTAATTTTAGCAATAAAGGTAAATAGGGGTGTAAAGCATTTTGCAAGCCAAATGGGTAAGCACCTTTTTTTCTTTCCGCCCGTTACTTCTTTTGCATAATCTAAAACTTGTTGCACGGTAAAATACTCGTTTGATAGTATATAGCAGTTTGCACGCTCGCCGTTAAAAATTGCCGAGATACAGCCTTTTGCAACATCCCTTACATCAACAAAGTCGTATCCGCCCGAAACGCCTGCCGGCAGTTTACCAGATATATACATTTTGATAAGTTGCACAATGTGGTTTTGCCCCTTGTCAAAAGGACCAATTATCCCGGATGGGTGTACAACAACGGCATCAAGCCCTAACTTGCACGCATCTAAAACGACTTTTGTCGCTTCTGCTTTTGTCGATGCGTATCCGCCCACAACGGCATCCTTATCAAAATCACAAGTTTCACTAATAACGCCATCAATTTCCTTTATTGCGTGGACCGAACTCACGTATAAAAGCCTTTTTATAGGGCGGTTTAAGCACATGCTTACAATGTTTTTTGTGCCTAAAACATTTACAGCATACACATTTTTGGAAATCTTTTTTTCAATGCTTATTATCCCGGCGGTGTGTATTACATATGTTTCATAATTTTCAACACCATAAAATATGGGTGTAAGGCTTAATATGTCCGTTACGTCGCCCGTATAATATGTTATGTTTTTGTCATCAAGTCCTTTTTCAGTTGGCAAAATCAAGCCACGTATCAAAACATCTTTTTGCTTTAAATAACCTATTATCGTGCTTGCCAAATGTCCACACGCCCCAGTTATAATAAATAGTTTTTTCATGACCAAAAATTCCTTTTTTTATATAATAATTTATAACTTTTAATAAAGTTTTTAAAAATTGTTAATGAATTGTTAATTTTTTAAAAAAGGCATTTTTTTTGGTGAATTTTTGGTTAAGTTTGTGTTCAATTTAAAAAGTACTTAACGCTTTATTTTTTCGATAAAATTTGTTAAAAACAAAATAAAAAGGTAATAAAAAATCCCTAAATTAAAGGGGGAAAGGGGTATGTATGCGCTTTTTCACATAAAAAGGGGATAGAAGATTATTTTCTATCCCATTTATTGTTTTTTGGCAAAGTTTTTAAATTGCAAATAAATTTAGTCCCCACCCGTGGTGAGTTTTACAACATTTTTAAAATGTAAGCCCCAAAATTAAGCCGTAAATTTTTGACTTTTAAAAGGGTAAAAATGGCTAAAAAACAGGGTAACAAGGGGGTATGTGTGGTTTTTTGGGCTGTTTTTTACCAAAACGATTAAATTTTTAACTTTACGGTGAACAAAGAACCGCAATTTGGGCTACTTTCAACAAAAATTTCCGCACCAACAATTTCTATAACACGCTTTACAATGGATAGCCCTAAGCCGTTACCTTCTTGTGAATGCGACCTATCGCCCTGATAAAACTTTTCAAAAATCTTGTTTTTGGTTTCTTCGTCCATGCCGATTCCGTTGTCTTTAACGGTTACAAAAACATATCCATCTTTTTGGTAAGATGATAAAATTATCTCGCCACAATCTTTTGTAAACTTTATGGCGTTTGAAAGCAAATTATTCCAAATATGTTCAATCAAACTTTGGTCATAATTTATGTCGATGTCAATAACTTCAATTTTAAAGTCAATATTTTTTTCCGTCCACTTGTCCATAAAATTCAGGGCGCATTTTCTCAACTGCTCACCAAGTGGATAGGGGCTGGGCGAATTAAAAATTTGTTGGTTTTCAAGTTTGTTTAAACTTAAAATGTTGGTTACCATATTGCTCAAATTTTGCGACGCTTCAATTATGGTATCATAATAAAGTTTTTCGTCTTCTTTTGAAACAAGCCCATCTTTTAATGCTTTCGTATAACTTTGTATTACGGCAAGTGGCGTTTTTATCTCGTGCGAGACGTTTGTGATAAAGTCGCTTTTCAACATTTCATTGCTGTTAAGTTCTCGTGTCATGGTGTTAAAGTCTTCAATTAAAACATCAAGTTCGTTTTTACCGTTTTTATTATTTTCCGGTATCTGCACGGTAAAATCACCTTCGGCAACACGCCTTGCCCCGTCAGAAAGTTTCTTTAGTGGTCTGCCGATAAAATACCGCCAAAAAACCCCAATCAAAACCGCCAGCACCAAGCAGGTAAAACATAGATAATACACAAGCACCCCAATCAAGGTGGTAATTCTATTTTCGTTGGCGTTAAATATAAGCGCTTGCCCCAGCATGAAAATGTATAGGACAAGTAGTGAAAATAGTAAAACTTTCCACGATATAAGGGAATTCGTTACTCGCTTGTCTTTTAAGTTTTTCACTCTTTCCTTTTTTACCTTTTCGCTTTTTACCTTTTCGCTTTTTACCGCTTTTTGGCTTACTTTGTTGTCGCTTGATTTTGTAAGTCTATTTTTCATTTTATCACCGCCTTGTACCCAAAACCATGCACGGTTACAATCTCAAAGTCGTTGACGCTTGCAAAAAGTTTTCTTAATTTAGTAACGTATACATCCACCGTCCTAATCCCGTTGTCGCTAACGTTTCCCCAATACTCGTCAACAAGTTCACTGCGTGTAAAAATCTTTTTCGGGTGGGATAAAAGTTTAAATAAAACATTAAATTCCCGTGGGGAAAGGTCAACTTCTTTGCCGTCAATATAGGCAGTCATCTCATCCTTTACAAGGGTAACCGCCCCAATTTTTAGGGTGTTTTCATTGCTTATTTTTGCACGGCGCAAAATAGAACCAACCCTTAAAACAAGTTCGTCCATGTCAATGGGCTTTACCATATAATCGTCAATTCCCGCCAAAAAGCCTTTCCGCTTAGAAGTCAAATCATCAAGTGCCGTAATAAACAAAATGGGTATTGTAGGGCTTACTTTTCGTATCTCACTTGCAAAGGTAAAGCCGTCAACGTTTGGCATCATTACATCGCTTATAATCATGTCAAAACTGTTTGCGTCAAGTAGACTATATGCTTCAACCGGGCTTTTTGCACTTACGGCGTTATAACCGTTTGTCTTTAAATATGTGCAGATAATTCTATTTAATTTTTCATCGTCTTCAACAACTAAAATGCTAATCATATAAAAAATATCCTTTATATAAATTAGTGATTTTGCTTTAATAACGGGCTTATAGTCCCACTTTTTGCAAAATTTACACTTGTTTTTGCGGTGAAATATAGGTTGCTTTTTTTCGCTTTTATTGAAAAAAATAACTATCTATTATAATTTTATCATATTTAAAATGGCGGTTTGGTAATTATTTTGTGAAATTTTGCAGTTTTTTAAATTTTGCCGTAAAAATTTTCAAAATTTAAACAAAAAATCAGGGCAAGAAAAAGGAAAAACAAAAGAAAATAAACAAAAATAAAAAGGGGAAAATGTGCTAAAACTCACACATGCCCCCATGATAATTAAGATTTTTAGGTAAAAAAGGTAAGCAAAAAGAAAAAGGAAGGCAAAAAACCTTCCTTTAATGACATCCAGAACAATTTTTGCAATCGCCCGTGCAGTGTGGTATTTTTTTACCAAGACCGCCCACAACTTCGCCGTTAAAATTTTTTTCCATAACTTCACCGCAGTCAGGGCATAAAACTAATTCGTCATAAACCTTTACAAGTTTACTCATTTTTACCCCACACTTTGGGCATTTATAATCAAATAATGGCATAATCTACCTCGTTTAGTTTCTTAAAAAATCAATGGCTTGCGCCTTTGATGGGAATTTTTTATAATAACATTTTTCGCCGTCTTTTCCGTCAAGTTCACCAATAATTTTTAACGCAACAGACCAGTCGTCCGTTATCACAAGTCGGCTGATGTGTTTTATTGCGTAAAACTTATTGCGATATTTTGTTACAAACTGCGTTTCAATTTTCAGTTTGGCAAGTTGCTGTTTTTTCTCTTCCAACTCTAATTGTTTTTGCTTTTGTTGCTTGTGCAATTTAAGTAAGTCGTATGGCGTTGCATTTTTAATTTTCAATGCGTTTATTATTTGAGAGCAAGCCCCACGTGTAGCATAGCCGTTAGGGAAGGCTTTTTCAAATTCTTCGGCAGATATTTTACTTTTGATATAGTTAATCTGCTTTTCTGTCGCCGGCGAACGTTCCCATAAAAAGTAGTTTGACAGATCCCAAAAATTACGTTCGTCAGCGTGGTATTTTTCAAAGTAAGCCTTCGCCATGTTTAGGGCAGTTTGAAGTGTAAGTTTTACACTTTCGTTGTAAACAAACTTACCAAGTTTTTCGTCATAGCAGTAAAACATAAGCTTAGTGTTGCCAATCTCGTCTATTGCCTTAATGCCAATGCGGTCGCCACAACTAAACTGATAAACCAAGTCGCCGTTGGGCTTTTTGGTCCAGTTTATGTTGTAAGTATCCACGCCTTGCTCTTTGGCGAAAAGTTTAACCGCACTCACGTTTACAACCCAGTTTTCGGCGCAGTCGCTTAATTCGTCCATAACTTGTTGCAAGTTTGAAAGCATGCCTTCCACCATATAATTGCGTGATTTTGGCACGCTGGACATGTCAAGCCCTAACAAGGTTGGCGCAGTGCAAATGTCAAGGTCGTCGGTAACCCCAACCAAATCTATAAGCGTAAGATAATTTTTGTCTGGTGCTTTTCGTAGTCCACGCCCAACCATTTGTGCGTACAAACTTTGGTTTTTGGTGGGGCGGGCAATGATAATGGTTTCAATAAGGGGGATATCTGTGCCTTCGGTAAAAATCATGCAGTTTACAATGCAAGGTATCTTTCTTTCGGTAAAGTCCTTTATAATCTGTTCACGGTTTTTGGTCTTTTGCGAAACAACAACAGCACCGGGTATTTTTTGTGCGATGTTTTCCGCATGGGATACCGAAGTCGCAAAAATAAGCGTTTGCCCACGTGCGTACTTTTGGTAAATGTTCGCAATCTCGCTGTTTATACCGTCAGTATCTATGGCAGTCTGTAAAGACCTCACCTGAAAGTCGCCCATAGACATTTTTACCGGCTTTAAGTTCCACGAAATTTTGGCACGCAAGCACTTTATATCGGTCAAATAATTGTTTTTTATGCCCCAAAAAAGGTTGCGCTCAAAAATTATTTCATCAAAAACATCGTCAAGCCGTACTTTATCGCCACGGTTTGGAGTTGCCGTAAAGCCCAAATGTAAGCGTGGTTCAAAATAAGAATACACCCTTTTATAACTTTTCGCCGCCGCATGGTGGGCTTCGTCAGTTATAATTATGTCAAAGTCGTCAGGCTTAAACTTGTCAAGACGGCGGATAAGCGATTGTATAGATGCCGATACAACCATCTCGCCGTTAGATGTAAGGTTTCCTTTTTCAATTCCGCACGGACAGTCATAATATTTTATGGGCTGGTTTACAAGTTCTTCACGGTGTGAAATAATAAGTACACGCCCTCTGCGCTTTATAGAAGAAAAGACTACCGTCTTACCAAGCCCCGTCGCCATGGATACTAAATAAGAACCATGATCTAAGTTATCAATTAAATTGACGCATTCTTTTTGGTAATCACGTAGCACCATAAAAAACTTTTAAACCCCTAAAATAACGCTAATTTACACGCCTTTTATACGCCTTAAAGATTGCGTGTAAAAATTATTGCAAAAAATTTTTGCTAAAAAAAACAGATAAAACATCTAATAACATCAATTATACAAGCCAAATCAAAATAAGTCAAAGAAAATCGTGTTAAAATTTTTAACTTGCAAATTTTTGGGCTGGGCTAAAATAAAAAAGGTGGAAAATTAAAAGGGGGAAAGCCAAAAAATTTTTTAGGCTAAAAAAGGTCAAATTTGTGCAACATTTTCCGGTCAAATTTTAGCGGTAAAGATTTTTAAACGCCCAATATTTTTCTGTTTATGCGGTATTATCATAAAGCCAAAATAAAAGCAAAATTTTTTCAAAATTTAAGGGGGAAAAAGTGGCAAAAATGGGCAAAAAAGTTTGTGTAATTTTTACAAAAAAAGTTGTCATAAACTATTGCAAAATGTACTTTTGGTGTGCTATTATATAGGTCCACAAATAAAGGGGGGGGGGATAACATGATAATCAAAGGTTTACAAAAACTTACGTTATTAGATTACCCTGAAAAATGTGGCGCAACAGTTTTCACTTTTGGTTGCAACCTTCGTTGCCCCTTTTGTCACAATGCTTCGCTCGTTTTAAAGCGTGAAGGCGATGATGCGGTCATTAGTGAAGATTACTTTTTTGACTTCTTAAATTCCCGTAAGGGCATTTTAGACGGCATTACAATTAGCGGTGGAGAGCCACTTTTACAGCCCGATATCGTCCCTTTTATAATAAGGATAAAGCAAATGGGCTTTTTGGTAAAACTTGATACCAACGGCACAAACCCACAACTTCTTAAAAAACTTATTGACGAAAACCTTGTCGACTACGTGGCAATGGACATCAAAAATTGTTTGGAAAAATACCCCCAAACGGTGGGCGCTGACGGCTTTGATACCACACCTATTAAAAAGTCTATCGAAATTTTGCTTGAAAATAGGGTGGAATACGAGTTTAGAACGACAGTGTGCTGCGAACTTTTTACTTTACAAGATTTTGAAAAAATTGGTGCACTTATAAAGGGCGCAAAACGCTATTTTTTGCAGGCATATTGCGACTCTGGCGATATATTGTGTGGCACTTTTACGCCCCCTAAAAAAGAAGATTTGTATACTTATGCAAAAGCCCTTTCAAAAACCGTTGAAAAAGTGGGCATTCGTGGCATTTAACCTTGCAAAAAACCACCAAAAAACCGTATATCTGCCGTATAATGGCAAATTTACCAAAAGCACAACATCTTGTGCTTTTTATTTTTTCGACCACAAAATATTGTAAAAAATTAAAAAAATCACACAAAAAATAATTGACAACAAATATCGCTTGTGATACTATATAAGAGCACACGAAAACGAGATAGATTTTTAAGGGCAGATAACTGCCTTTTTTGTAACTTTAAGGGCTTAAAAAAAGCCTTTTTTGTAACTATTAAGGTTTTAAAGGTGTTAAAACCGCAAATTTTCACAGTTTAAGTAATGGGCTATTAAAACTTTCGGTGTAATAAAAAATTTATAAGGAGAGATTATGTACAAAGTAGTTAAAAGAGACGGTCAAGAAGTAGAATTTAACATTTCCAAAATTGCATCAGCAATCACAAAGGCATTTTGTGCGGTAAATAAAGAATATCACAGCAGTGTAATTGATTTATTGGCATTAAATGTTACATCAGATTTTTCATCAAAGATTAAAGATGGCAAAATTGCCGTAGAAGATATACAAGACAGCGTAGAAAATGTACTTATCAAAGCAGGTTATAACGACGTTGCTAAAACTTACATTTTATATCGTAAGCAAAGGGAAAAAATCCGCAACATGAAGGCAACAATGCTCGACTATAAGTCCATTGTTGACAGTTATTTAAACGTTGCAGATTGGCGTGTAAAAGAAAACTCAACGGTAACATATTCAGTTGGTGGTTTAATTTTATCTAACTCTGGCGCAATCACGGCAAACTATTGGTTAAGCGAAATTTACGATCCCGAAATTGCAAACGCACACAGAAACGCAGACATCCACATTCACGACTTATCAATGCTTACAGGTTACTGCGCAGGCTGGTCCCTTCGTCAGTTAATCGCCGAAGGTTTAGGCGGTGTAACGGGCAAAATCACATCTTCACCAGCAAGCCACTTGGCAACACTTTGCAACCAAATGGTAAACTTTTTAGGCATAATGCAAAATGAATGGGCTGGCGCACAAGCATTTTCTTCATTTGATACATACTTAGCACCATTTGTAAAGGTAGACAACTTATCTTATCGTGAAGTTAAAAAATGTATTGAATCTTTCATTTACGGCGTAAACACCCCAAGCCGTTGGGGCACACAAGCACCATTTTCAAACGTAACTTTGGACTGGGTTGTTCCTAATGACTTAGCCGAACTCAACGCTATCGTTGGCGGTAAGGAAATGAACTTTAAGTACAAAGATTGCCAAAAGGAAATGGACATGGTAAACAAGGCGTTTATCGAAGTTATGATTGAAGGCGACGCAAACGGTCGTGGCTTCCAATACCCCATTCCTACATACTCAATCACACGTGATTTTGACTGGTCAGAAACAGAAAACAACAAACTCTTGTTTGAAATGGCTGCAAAATACGGCACACCTTATTTTTCAAACTACATCAACAGCGACATGCAACCAAGCGATGTTAGGTCAATGTGCTGTCGTTTGCGTTTAGATTTAAGGGAATTACGCAAAAAATCAGGTGGCTTCTTCGGTAGCGGTGAAAACACAGGTTCTATCGGCGTTGTAACAATCAACATGCCACGTATCGCTTACTTATCAGCAGACGAAAGCGAATTTTATAAACGTTTAGATAGGTTAATCGACATCTCTGCAAGGTCTTTAAAGACAAAGAGAACGGTTATTACTAAACTTATGGAAGAAGGTTTGTATCCATACACAAAACGTTACCTTGGCACATTCAACAACCACTTCTCAACAATCGGTATCGTCGGTATGAACGAGGCTTGCTTAAACGCAAAATGGCTCGGTAAAGACCTTACAGATCAAGCATCACAAGACTTTACAAAACAAGTTTTAACTCACATTAGGGAAAAACTTTCTGACTATCAAGAAAAGTATGGCGATTTATACAATTTAGAGGCAACACCAGCCGAATCAACTTCTTATAGGCTCGCTAAACACGATAAAGAACGTTACCCAGATATCAAGACGGCTAACGAAAATGGCACACCATACTACACAAACAGTTCACACCTTCCCGTATCTTATACAGACGATGTATTCTCAGCACTCAAAATTCAAGACGAGTTGCAAACTTTATATACCTCTGGTACTGTATTCCACGCATTCTTGGGTGAAAAATTGCCCGATTGGAAGGCCGCTGCTACACTTGTAAGAAAGATTGCCGAAAACCACAGACTTCCTTACTACACATTGTCCCCAACATACTCTGTTTGCAAAAACCACGGCTACTTGGTTGGCGAACAATTCATCTGCCCACACTGCGGGGAAAAGACCGAAGTATATTCAAGGATAACCGGTTACTATCGTCCCGTTCAAAATTGGAACGACGGTAAGGCTCAGGAATATAAGGACAGAAAGGTTTACAAAATTACCGACACAATCAAAGATTGCAAGGTAGTTTTTGAAAATGATAGTTGTAAAAATTCTGATTGTAATAACCAAACAGTCAATGCCCAAAATTGCAGTACTTGTGAAGAAAGGGAAGACTGCCACTACGTACTTTGCGCAACAAAAACTTGCCCCAAATGCACTATGATTCAAATGATTCTCGATAAAAACGGCGTAAGTTATGACAAAAAGTATGTTGAAGAAGAAGCCCAATTTTTCCGTGACAACGGCATTACCGAAGCCCCAACTTTACTTGTTATGAGTTCACACGGCGCAGAAAAAATCGTAAATCCATCAAACATTAAAAAATACTTTGAGGAAATTAGATAATGAATGTAGATATTATTATCGTTGGTGCTGGCACAGCCGGTATGACAAGCGCAATCTACGCTTTAAGAAATAATAAGTCCGTGCTTATGTTAGAATCTACTTCGGTGGGCGGTCAAATTGCCTTCTCACCAAAGGTAGAAAACTTCCCGTCATATCAAAGCATTTCCGGTAGCGACTTTTCAAACAAACTTTTCGAACAAGTTTTAAAACTTGGCGCAAATTTTGAACTTGAAACTGTTACCGCTATCGTGAAAAAAGGGGAAGAATTCGTTGTTGGTACTGACGTATGCGAACACACAGCAAAGTGCGTTATTATCGCTAACGGCGTAAAGCAAAAACATCTTCCTATCGAGGCTGAAGAACGCCTTTTAGGTAACGGTGTTTATTACTGCGCAATTTGTGATGGTGCTTTTTATAAGGGTAAAGAAGTCGCTGTTATTGGCGATGGCAATACCGCACTTCAATCAGCACTATTGCTCTCTTCAATCTGCTCAAAAGTTTATGTGCTTACCTTAACCGATAAGTACTTTGGCGATCAAGCCCTTATTGACCAACTCAAAAAGACACAAAATATCGAAACGCTTACAAACACTAACGTTGTTGACTTTTTAGGCGACGAAAACTTAACCGCCGTTAAAGCCGTTAAGGACGGTAAAGAATTTTTACTCGAAGTCCCAGCCGCTTTCGTTGCAATCGGTCAAATTCCCGATAACGAAAGGTTTGCAAACTTGGTCGATCTCGATAAAGATGGCTACATTGTTACAAACGCAAGTATGCAAACAAAAACACCGGGCGTTTTCGGTGCAGGCGATACAACGGTAAAACAAATTCGCCAGTTGACAACTGCCGTTTCTGATGGTGCTGTTGCCGCTATGAGTGCGATTGAATTTTTAAGAAAATAAATTTTTTAAAGCCCTTGCTCATCGCAGGGGCTTTTTTATGGACGGCGGTAATTTCCATTTAAAACGGATAAAAAGTAATATGCATGGCAAAAATTTTGCTATAACAATATTATATATTTATCTTGTAAAAACTAAAAGGTGGGGCAATAAGCCCGTTATTTCGGTAAAATTAAAAAAAGGAAGGCAAAAAACGCCTTCCTTTTTTGGTTTTTTAAGTTGAATTAAAATTACAAGTTAAATATTGAATAAAACTTTCAGCCAAGTTAAAAGTGCAGATTTTAAAAAAATTTGTGCTTAAAACGGTTGTTTTTTTACAAAATCTGCCTTGTTTTTGGCTATAAATTTTTAAAAATTACATAAGTGTTTAGTTAAATTTAAAAGTTTACAGATTGCTAAAACTCACTTTTTTTTACTGTTTTCAACAATGGTGTGGGGGTAACTTGCAATATAAAAGCCAATTTACAAAGTTTAAAAAACCAATTTATAAAATTATTCAGCCTTTGTTTGTTTTGGTTTTTTTGGTTGCTTTGGTGGCAAAACAATTTCGCCAGCCTTCATTAAAGAAAATTTGGTAACCAACGGACCAACAAGTTCGTAAATAAGTGTTGCTGATAAAATTACTGTGGTAACTAATTCCGCATAAATAGGCAAATCGGCAATGACTTCTTGCACCATACCAATGGCAACGCCCGCTTGTGGCAAAAGGGTAAGTCCCAAATATTTTTTTACATTAGGCTCAGATTTTGCAAGTTGAGCGCCCAAAGCAGCACCCGTGTATTTACCAACCATCCTTGCTACAAGGTAAACAATACCAACAACACCAACCGAAACTAAAATTCTTACATTAAGTTGTGCGCCAGAGATTACGAAAAACAGTATGTAAAGTGGGTGCGACCATCTGTCGTAAGAATCCATTACCGGCTCGGTATGTGTATCAAAGTTGCAATAAATTGCACCAATCATCATGCACAAAAGTAGGTTAGACAAGTTCCAAAGTTTTGAAAGCGCAACACCCATGAAGATGCATAAGATGATAAGCGTTAAGCGGTTTGCCCTTGAATGGAAAATTTTTACACCGCCAGCAACAATAAAGCCAAGCACTGCGCCAACGCCAAGCGACAAAACGATTTCTTTTAAAGGTTCTAAAAGTACCCAAGCGGTAAATTGTGTTCCGCTTACAAGCGTTTGTGATACTGCAATAGAGATTGAGAAAATCATCAGCCCTATTGCGTCGTCGA
This sequence comes from uncultured Clostridia bacterium, assembly GCA_944363645.1. Classification (GTDB taxonomy): domain Bacteria; phylum Bacillota; class Clostridia; order Christensenellales; family Borkfalkiaceae; genus UBA4636. Next base: position 43,785 of record CALVUR010000006.1, read on the forward strand.
TTGCAACAACGGGTACAAGTGTATCGGTAAGGGGCCCCTGTGCCTTGTATTGATGTATTACAAGCAAGGTTGCTGCTGGTGCTGTTGCCGTTGCAATAGCGCCAAAAACAAATACAACAGGCAATTCCACAACGCCCAAAAAGTAAAGCAAAAGCATTGCAAGGTCAACAAGTAAAGCAGTAAATACCGCTTGTACAACGGTTATGATAAACACGCCCTTACCAAGCGTTTTTAAGTGGTTAATTTTAAAACTAAACCCGATTGAAAAGGCAATAAAGCCTAAAGATAGTTCGGATAGTAAACTTAATGAAGATATAAGTTCTTCGTTTACAATACCGAATGTATATGGGCTTAAAATAAGACCAGCAAGTAGGTATGCCGTTACGTTGGGAAGGTGTACAAGGTTGCAAATCCTTGTCATTATAAGCCCTAAAGCAAGTAAAGCGGCAAGCGACAATAAAAGTGTTACAGTTTGCATAAAATCACTCCTTAATAAACCGCAAAAAATAGGTCTATGAGCCGATTAACTCATATTTTTTTCGTTCATTGATGAATTATAGTCCCATTTTTTGTAAAATGCAACAAAAATACAGTTAAAAAAGTAAAAAAATGTGCGAAAAATCTACCTATAGCCCAACAAATTAAAAATTTTTTAAATATTTTTTGCAATAACACTTGATATTTTGTTTTTTTTATTATATAATACTAAATGTGTAGGAGTTTATAAAAACTAAACCGCCATATTTTTGTGAAAAGAGGTTTAACATTATGGAAGGCGAGATGAAAAGAAAATTTTTAGCGATTGTTGAAGAACTTGAAATCAATGACGAGGGTTTTGTCCTTCAACCCGAAATTCCGGAAGAACCTTCCGTAGAAGAAACCGCAGAACCTATCGTAGAAGTTCAAGAACCAGTTGAAGAGGTCGTTGAAGAAGCACCTGTTGAAGAAGTTCAAGAAGAAGCACCTGTTGAAGAAGCACCAGCTGAAGAACCAGTTGATACTCAAGAAGCGCCTCAACTTGAAGTTGCCGCAGCCGTTGATGCTGTTGGCGAAGTTTCTGCGCCCAAATATGTAAACAAAAACTTCGCTCAAAAGATGATGCTTGCTGACGAAGTTATCCAAGATAGGTATGACGAAGTTAAAAACTATGCTTTAAGATTCAAAAAACTCAAAGCAAGGATTTCTAAAAAGTTCGAATCTATCAACCAAGGTCGTTTACAATTTGTTAAGATCTCAGTTGCCGGCAAGACTTTAAAACTCTACCTTAACATGGACATCAACGAAGTTGATCCTAAGTTTAGATGTAAGGATATGAGCGATAAGGTTACATACGAAACAGTTCCTGTTATGTTACGTATCAAATCTGGTCGTGCAGTAAGGTACGCAAAGATCCTTATCGACCAATGCGCAGCAAAATATGGTTTGGTTGAAAATAAGAAATTCGTTGAAGTTGATTCAATGAAGGTTATTGAAGACTTCTTGGCTGAAAGGGAAGCAAAAAAACTTAAAAAGCAAGGCGACGAAATTGACGATATCGAAGATATTGAAATAGACAACGAAGCATTCCAAGAAGACATTGCTGCAACCGAAGGCGCAGAAGAATAATTTAAAAATTCAAAGCGGGCAAGCGTTTGTCCGCTTTTTAAATTTAAATTTTTACAAAAGTTGTTAAATTTTACGAATATATGAGGTTTTTTGTAGTTACTAAAAAATTACAAAAAGTCAATGAAAATACTTGACAAGTATTATATAATATAGTAGAATAGATTAGCACCTCGGATGTGGGGTGTTAATTTTTTAGGAAGGCAAAAAAAATGGCAAAGGGTGTAAGAACAAGAATTACATTGGCATGCACAGAATGCAATCAAAGAAATTACGATGTGTACAAAAACAAAAAGAACACACCAGACAGAATTGAATTAAGCAAATACTGTCCATTCTGCAAAAAGCACACAAACCACAAGGAAACAAAATAATCTGGTTTTTGTATCGCTAAAATTTCGAGGTGAATCATGGAAGAAAAGAAAAATAAGGCTAATACCAAGCCTGTAAAAAAGAATAAAGACAAAAAGCCCAACGTCTTTGTAAGAATGGGCCGTTGGTTTAAAGCCAAATTTACAGGTATGGTTTCAGAGCTTAAAAAGGTTACATGGCCAAAGTTTTCAAGTGTTTTAAAACATACAGGCATTGTTTTGGCTGTTGTTTTATTTTTCCTTGTAATCGTTACAGCAATCGATTTTGGTTTAACAGAATTATTAAAACTCATCGGCAAGTAATTGATAGGTGTTATAAATGGGCGTAGAAAATGCTAAATGGTATGTCCTTCATACCAATTCTGGATACGAGGCTATCGTTGAAGAAGGCTTAAAAAAGCTTATTGATAACAACAATCTTGGCGATACCATTTTTGAAATTAGAATTCTGGAAGAAGAAACAATCGAAGAAAAAAACGGCAAGAAAAAGTATGTTAAAAGAAAAAAGTTTCCTACCTATGTATTCATTAAGATGATTTATAGGAACGATCTTTGGTTCTTAATTACTAACACACGTGGCGTAACCGGCTTTGTTGGTCCTAACGGCCGTCCATCAGCACTTTCCCCAGAAGAAGTAAAGCGTTTACGCTTAGATGAATGGGTTGAAAATGTCGATATCAAGATTGGCGACAGCGTTAGGATTGTTTCAGGTGCACTTGCTGACTTAGTTGGCACTATTGTTGACCTTGAACCAGAAAATCAAAAAGCAATCGTTACTGTTCAAGTTTTCGATAGGGAAACTGATGTAGAACTCAGTTTTGTCGAACTTGAAAAAATCAACCAAGAAGCGTAATTTTTCACAATTCCTTTTTCCCTCGCGCACGTGCGTGTGCGCAATATCATTATATAAATATTATTAAATTGACTTAATCGTTCACCCGTTGGGTGGGCGTTTTTGCGGGAGAGGCATTAAATTTTTTTCATGGTGCCTTGTTTATACCACGTTTATGGAGGTAAGTTATGGCAAAAAAAGTTACAGCTGTAGTAAAACTTCAATTACCAGCAGGTAAGGCAACTCCAGGTCCACCAGTAGGTTCAACACTTGGTCCTTATGGTATCAACATTCCGGGCTTTACAAAGGAGTTCAATGCTAAGACACAAAATCAAGCTGGTCTTATCATTCCTGTAGTAATTACAATTTATCAAGATCGTTCATTCACCTTTATTCTTAAGACACCACCTGCTCCTGTCTTAATCAAAAAGGCTTGCGGTTTAGAATCAGCAAGTGCAACACCAAACAAGGTTAAAGTTGCAAAACTCACTAAAGCACAAGTTGAAGAAATCGCTAAGATTAAGATGGTTGACACAAATGCTGCTTCTTTAGAAGCATGTATGAGCATGATCGCCGGTACTGCACGCAGTATGGGTATCACCGTCGAAGAATAATTTATTAACGTGGGAGGGCTTTTTTAAGTCCGCTTAACCACGAGGAGGTTTTTATAATATGAAATACGGTAAAAAATACGTTGACAGCAAAAAGTCTTATGACCGCTCAAAAGCGTACGAAATCGGCGAAGCAGTTGATATCGTTTTATCAACAGCAAAGGCTAAATTCGACGAAACTATAGAACTTCACGTTAGATTGGGTGTTGATCCAAAGCAAGCAGACCAACAAGTTAGGGGCGTATTAGTTCTTCCTAACGGTACTGGTAAATCTGTTAAGGTTTTAGTTATCGCTAAAGGCGAAAAGGCTGACCAAGCAACTGCTGCTGGTGCTGACTATGTTGGCGCAGAAGAAATGGTTGCTAAAATTCAAAAGGAAAACTGGTTCGATTTCGACGTTGTTATTACAACACCAGATATGATGGGCGTTGTTGGTAGAATCGGTAAACTTTTAGGTCCTAAAGGCTTAATGCCAAACCCAAAATCTGGCACAGTTACTATGGACGTTCAAAAGGCTATTAGCGATGTTAAAGCTGGTAAAGTTGAATACAGATTAGATAAATCTGCTATCATTCACTGCCCAATCGGTAAAAAGTCTTTCGGCAAAGAAAAACTTGTTGAAAACTACACCGCTTTATACGAAGCAATCGTTAAGGCTAAACCAGCCGCTGCTAAAGGTCAATACATTAAGTCAGTTAACTTGGCTTCAACAATGGGCCCAGGCGTAAAAGTACTTAACAAAAGCTTATAATTAGTGTAAAAATGATTGACTATTTTAATAACTTCTGTTAAAATGGTCATAGTAAAAATTAAATAGCCGAAGAAAGCCGGTTTTAAGTCATTTTTTGACACCTGCCGAGGTACAACTTTTCAAGACGACTATAATAATTTTATGCGTCTTCGCTGTACTTTGGCGAAGACGCTTTTTTCGTGCTTACCAAAATTTATAGGAGGATTACCATCTTGTCGGCAAACATTGAAAACAAGAAACAGATTGTTGAAGATATCAAGGCTGAAATTCAATCTGCTAAAAGTGTTGTTTTTGTAAACTACAAAGGTCTTACAGTTGCTGAAGATACTGAATTCCGTAACGAATTCCGTAAAGCAAACTGCAAATACCAAGTTTTAAAGAACACTATGGTTAGAAAGGCTTTCAACGAACTCGGTATCACTTGCTTTGACGAAGACTTAAACGGCCCAACTGCTGTTGCTTTCGGTAACGACGAAACTGCTGCCGCTAAAGTTGTTTGTGAAGCATGTAAAAAGTATAATGACAGAATTTCTGTAAAAAGTGCTTATGTTGATGGTGCATATGTTGACGTTAACGGCGTTAAAGCATTATCTGCAATGCCTTCAAAAGACGAACTCATTGCAAAAATGCTCGGTTCTATGCAAGCACCTATTTCCAACTTTGTTGGCGCACTTTCAGGTATTACACGTAAACTTGTAATTGCTTTAAACGCAGTTGCAGAAAAAAAAGCCTAATTAAAATTTAAAAATCAAAATCATAAAAAATATCGGAGGAATATTAAAATGGCTGACGTTGCAAAATTTATTGAAGAAATTAAGAGTATGACAGTTTTAGAACTTAACGAACTCGTTAAGGCTTTAGAAGAAGAATTCGGTGTAAGCGCTGCAGCTCCTGTTGCTGTTGCTGCTCCAGCTGCTGCTGCTCCAGCTGCTGCTGTTGAAGAAAAGACAGAATTCAACGTAGTATTAAAAGACTTCGGCGCTAACAAGATCGGCGTTATCAAAGTTGTTAGAGAATTAACAGGTTTAGGCCTTGTTGAAGCTAAGAACTTAGTTGAAAAACTCGGTACTGTTAAAGAAGCAGTTGCTAAAGACGAAGCTGAAAAGATGGTTGCTAAGTTTAAAGAAGCTGGCGCTACCGCTGTTATGGAATAATTTTAAATATTCTTAACTATCATAAAAATAAGACAATCTTTCGGGATTGTCTTATTTTTATATCAAAACAAAGGTTTTTTATTTAATTTTTAAGTAATTTTGCCTAAAACTTGCTAAAATTTAAAGTCAAAAAAAGGGGATAGCCCATTTAAAAAGCGGTTTATAGCAAAAAAAGTTAAATTTTAGTTTAAGTTTGTAATAATTTATGTTACAATTAAAATATAAAATTTAAGCGAGGTCAATTTATGCCAATTTTTAAACGAGTAAGCGTAAGGGAATTTACCAACCAAAAAGTTGATAAAAAGGATATCGAACTTATCTTGCGTGCCGGCATGCAGTCGCCATCTGCCGTAAACCAGCAACCGTGGGAATTTTTGGTTTGCGACGACGTCGATGTTATAAGGGACTTTTCAAATCAGGGCGGTTTTGCACGTAGTTTAAAAACCGCACCACTTGTTATCGTTTTATATTACCGCACAAACACAAGCCATCAAAACTTTGTTATGCAAGATATGGGCGCATGTGCAGAAAACTGTCTACTTCAAGTTGCCGCATTAAATCTCGGTGCGTGCTGGATGGGCGTTGCCCCTAAAGAAGATAGGATGCAAGAAGTCGAAAAGGTTTTTGGTACTATCGACAACGCAAGACCGTTTTGTTTGATTGCAGTTGGGCATCCAAAAAATCAACAAGCGCAAATTAGTAGATACGACGAAAGCCGTGTTCATTACTATAAAAAATGATTTACATTTATAAATCAATTATCGGTGATTTGCTTGTCGAAAGTTGTGAAAATGTGCTTAACAAAATTTGTTTGGCAACAGAAGAAGATGTCAAAAAGTGGGGCTATAAGCCCGTTATCGACACTTTTTCTAAATTTTTAGATGATTATTTTGACGGCAAAAACCCAAAAATAGATTTTGAAATCAACCCTTACGGCACACCCTTTCAAAAAAAAGTTTGGCAACAAACTTACAAAATACCTTACGGCGAAACCACAAGTTATAAAAAAATTGGCGATACTCTTCACACAAGTTATAGGGCAGTGGGTGGTGCGCTTAATAAAAACCCCATCTTAATCGTTATACCGTGCCACCGTGTAATCGGCGAAAACGGCAACCTTGTGGGCTTTGCAGGCGGTCTTGATATCAAGAAAAAACTGCTTAATTTAGAAGGTATAAACGTAGATTAAACTATTAAAAAAAAAGGTCAACCATTTTCACAATATTTTGTTTATTGTCTTATAATACATTCTATTTACTAAAATAGTAAACCATATATTTTCACTTTTTTTGATTTTTTCTATGCTGAATGTTATAATACAGTTAATTATTGAAGGAAAATTTGCGCATGATTAAACAAGGTAAAGTCAAAAAATACAAATTTGCCAAAAAAGCATTTTCCATTTTTGCGTCAATCGTTATGATTGCATCAATTACCATAATCACGTCCGCATGTTCATTTTTCCCTAAATATAGTAATCCGGAAAGTATTGACATTGACGGCGAAATATATATGAGCGGATTTTATGAAAATTTATGGGTGGAAGGCATTGTCTTTGGCGAGAACGATATCCCAGATTTTGAAACGAAATATCATTTTTGGTGGAAAGTAGAAAATGCGCCGTTCGATATGTACTGCGTTCAAAATAAGGAAGCACTGTGGTGGAATCCTGCTATTTATTGTAAAAAAAGTCAATTTAACACGGTAAAAAACTATTATGAGAACGCAGATAATTTTAATTATTATGTTGGATTGTACGGCGACAGCAATAAAGACAGTCGCATTCTCCTTGATGGGAATCTAAATTATTCCTTTTTGGAAGAGGCGATTGTTTTGAATATGCAGATCAAGGCGTATTTAGAGAAAGGTTCTTTGACAGGTAAAAAAGATTTTTCTGATATAGAAGTTCATGTTCCTTCCGCCGAAATTTTGCCTGTTCAACCTGTCTTATATAGGATAAGCAAGGATGGCTTTTTTACAACCATTCAAAACAGTTGGATTGTAACGAAAAAAGAAATATATATAGAGGGTGTGTACGACGGAGAAGCGGAACAAAGTTATACCGCCTATAAAATCAGTAGTGAATCAAATGAATACATCTTGAAATTGCTTTCTGAAAAGGGCATAATATAAAGATATCATATACCTACAGTGATTTGACTGCCGGCAAGAGTGGTGTATTTGTGCTTTTTTTATGAGCGGTTACTTCACGATAGATATTTGATAACAGAAAAGAGAGTGAACTATCATTTCCGATAGTTCGCTCTCTTTTATCGTTTAAAAGTGCAATTCCTATTAAAATTTAATTTTAATCTTTAAGAAAATTGCGCTTTTGGTTGACTTTTTTTGTGTGTAGTGATCGTTTAAAATTTTTTAAAAAGTGGGGCTATAAGCCCGTTATCGCCACTTTTTTACAAATTATATGGCATAAAGTCCAAAAATTTGAATGATAAAAATGTAAGCAAAGCCGTAAAAGATTATTGCTGACACTAAGTCGTTTATCGTGGTGATCATGGGTCCTGATGCAACGGCAGGGTCTACTTTCAACTTTTTAAACATCATAGGCAAAAGGGTACCGCCAAGCGAAGCAAACATCATTGCAAGCATAATTGAAATGCCAACACAACCACCGATGGCAAGCCCGTTTTGGTATGGTGTTTGTTTTATAAAGATAAGGTAAATTATGGTAATCAAAAATGCGACAATGCACAAAAGTAAACCGTTCAATAAACTTACACGCACTTCCTTTAAAACAAATTTTAGTTTTTCTTTAAAGGTAAGTTCTTCGGCGGTGATAACCCTAATTGTTACAGCCAAACTTTGCGTACCGCAGTTACCCGACATATCAAATATCATGGTCTGGAAGGAGAATAAAAGGGGAATCGCCGTGATAATGGGGTCAAAAAGCCCGATAACGGTCGAAACCAAAAGCCCCAAGCCCATCAACACAAGAAGCCACGGTATGCGCTTTTTAACCGATTTAAAAAGCGGTTCTTTCAAATCTTCTTCTGCGGTAAGACCAGCAAGTTTTGCGTAGTCGTCTGCAAGTTCTTGGTCAACAACGTCAACAAGTTCTGCGCCCGTGATAACGCCCAAAATCTTGTTGTCTTTTGACAAAATCGGTATAGAGTCTTCCGATAAATCTTTAAGGTCTTTAATACAGTCGGCGATAAGTTCGTCGGCGTAAAAATAAGGGTAGGCAGTTGCGGTTATATCTAAAAGGTTTGCGTTAGACCTTGCAACCACCAAATCACGCAAAGTTATTGCCCCAAAATATGTTTCGTCGCTACTTTTTACAACATAAACGGTAGAAATATTGTCGTTTTCGGCAGCCTGTTCAATTACGCTTTTTGTCGCTTGCTTTATGGTATCTGTATCCTTTACAACGACAAAATTGGTGCTCATTTGCGAACCAATCATGTCCTCGTCGTAAGCGTCAATAAGTTTAATATCGTTTGCCGCCTCAACGTCCATAAGCCCGATAATCTCATCACGCTTGTCTTGGTCTAACTCGTCCAAAATGTCAAGCGCATCGCTTGCGTCCATCTCTTCAATGATGTCCGCCGCCGCCGAAGAAGAAAGTTCTTCAACAAAGTCAGCCGGGTCGTCTAAATAGGCGAAAATTTCAGAAACCGCTTCGTTACCTAAAATGTTGTAAAGTTTAAGCCTTTGCTCTTTTGAAAGTGAAGGTATAACTTCGGCAATGTCCGATTCGTGGTAATTTGATAGTTGGTCTTTTAAATCATATGGCTTCAAATTGCTGTTTAAAAGGCTACTGATTTCGCTTTCAAAATCACGTTTTAAAAACTCTTTGTTTGTAACAACCATGTTGTTTAAGTCCTTGTTTTCACTCATAATTATACCTCCTTTCGGTCAATTTTTTAAAATCTGTAACGTGCAAAAATGCGGTAAAACTCACTACGTGTGTGGGGTAAATGTAAAAAATCGCTAATTTTTAATAAAAAAACCCCCGAAACCTATCGCAAAAAAGGTTCGGGGGAAAAAATTAAATTAGCCTGTAACCGTAGTTTTTACGATAGTAGTTGTAAATGTACCTAAAGAATAAGGCGCAGAAGATTGTGTTTTAATAAGCCTTGCCCTTGCATTTTCCAAACTTGTGTTTGCGTACCAGCATTTGATTGGTGCGCCAGAGAAGGTGCCTGAAATAGCAAAGTTTACAACTTGGCATGGGATAACTTGACTATCGTCTTCAATAAAGTCTTTGTGGTTGTTGATAAAATAATCGTGATTTATCACGCCTTCAGCCGTGTTGGTTGTTGAAAAAATCAATTTTTCGTTTGGCGTTTGTTGATCGCTCGACATGGTAAGTGTACGGTTTATACCTGAAATAGCATCAATTACCGTAAAGGTTAAGTTTGCCGAATCGTTAAGGTTGATTGTACGTGGCACAAAAAGCAAGGTTGCGTTGTCAAAATAATAGTTTGACTTGTTAAGTTTTGTGTAAGTACGTTCACCGTCGGGGATACCAAAATCGCCTTGAGTGTGGCTAAAGTTTACAACAGCACTGTCGTTATCGTAAGTTGTTGTTACGCTGTATTCTAATGTAGAAAGTGAAAACTTACCATCTTCACTTCTTATCGGCGAAGTCGCCAAAACTGACTGTTCGCTGTAAATTGGTCTTAACTTGTTTGAAACACTTCTAAAATAAACCTTTTCGGTTGTGGTGTTAATAAATTCGCCCTTGCTTTCGCCGTAAAGCGCATAATGTACTTTATATACAAGGGATGTTTCAAGTAAATAACAATCTTCGTCGTTATACTTAGAATTTGTCAAATGTGTGGTGTACTTATTAAAACTTACGCCATCAACTTCTTCTTTTGTCAAGTCAATTTGTACATCTTTTGCAAAAGTATTGGTTGATTTTGTAAAAGTAACAACATATTCGTTAAGTTCGTCAATGTTACCAATAATGCTTATATTGCCTTCATTTTCCAAAAAGTAAGCACCGTTTGGTGCGGTAGGCAAGGCTTGTTGGCACGCCGTCATCAAAATTACGCTTGCCAAAATACAAAGCGAAAGTACAGTTTTAAAAATCTTATTCATATAAAATTCCTTTAAAGAAAATATTAGTTAAATATATATAACTTAATTACTAACAAGATTGTAACACATTTTTGACTTTAAAACAACCATATATGTGAAAAAATTGTTATAAGTAAAATAAAAATATGAAAAATAGCAGTTTTTAAAAACTAAATGAAAAAATTTACTGAAAATAGTAGAAAACAAAACGTTAAATGTGTTATACTACTTGCATGAAAATTTTTACAACGCCCAGCATGGCGCAAGCAATCAATTACACAGCAAAATTAGTCTGCGACTGCCCCCGTGATATAGATAGCAAAATTTACGTTTTTTGTGAAAGCAAGGCAAGTTTAAGTTACGAAAAGCAAATTGCCAAATCACTCGGTGGCTCTTTTAATGTTGAAGTTTTAAACTTCTCACGCTATGTGTCAAAGCGTAAACGGGTGGAAAATTATATATCAAGTGCACAATCGGCACTGCTTGTAAGAAAACTTATGAAGCAAAATATGGGATTACTTAAAAAATTTAATCCCAATTCTTTCAGCGTGCCTAAAGATGTTTACAACATTATCTCGCAGTTTAAGTCCGCTATGATAGAGCCCGAAGACCTTAAAAAAATCATCGATAAGGTAAACACCTTTTTTGCTTCAAAACTTGAAGATATCGTAACCGTGTATGAGTTATATGAAGATTACCTTCAAAAAAATAACCTAACGGACGAAAGCAAATACCTTCTTTTAATGCCCGAACTTATTAAAACTGATCCCCAAATTAAGGGCGCAAAGGTTATAATAAGCGGTATCCAATCATTTACCAAACAGCACATGAAAATCATATCCACATTAAGCCAATATTGCGATGTAGATTTTGTGCTTGTGTGCGCCAATTACGAAGCCTTTACCAACGAAACGATAAACAAGGTAAGCGCTATGTTTTTAAACGCCCCAATTATTGAATTAGAGCGTGAATTTAGCCCAAGTCAGCAACTTTTGTCTGGGCTTTTCAACCCGGAAAGTTATGTTAAAAATGGTAAGTATAGTGATAAAGTCGGCGTTATAGAATCTTTATCTTTTAGGGAAGAATGCGAAAAAATCGCTTCAAGGATAAGGTACGAAGTTATTAAAAATGGGTATAGGTATAAGGACTTTTCCGTAATTTTACAAAATGTCGAATCTTACGCCCCAACCATTAAAGAAGTTTTCGATTTATACGAAATTCCTTTATACATTGACTTAAACAAAAATTTAGACAAACATGCCGTTATCGGGCTTATAGGCGCACTTATTGATGTAAAAAGGTATAATTTTTTACCTAAAAAAGTGCTTACGCTTGTTAAAAATGGCTTGTTCTGCACCTTTGACGAAAGTCAGGAATTTTCTTCATATATGGGCAAAAACGCCATCTCTCGAAAACAGATGAAAGAGCCGTTTTTTGATTTAGTTTGCGAAGGTGTAAGAAGTAAGGTTATTGAAAGCGTTAAAAATTTAAAGTCAACAGATACAGTTAAAAATTACGTTGAAGAGATAAAAAATTCTTTAAACATAATCGACGTTTTTACTCGTGGCGAAACCCTTTCAAAATTTTTAAAAGAAAATGGCGAGGGCGTTTTGGCGGAATTTAACGATAGTTCGCTTAATGCAATTATAAGTTATTTGAACGAAATCGCCCAAGTTTTAGACGATACATCGGTAAGTTTAATAGAGTTTAAAAATATAGTCATCTCTGGCGCATCGGCGGTAAAAATCTCTACCATACCAGAATATAACGACACCGTTTATTTAGGCGATTATAAGGCAGGCAGGCTAAAACAAAGCAAAATTTTGTTCTGCCCGGCACTCACATTTGATGTACCGCAGTATAAGCGTGATTCTTCAATACTTAACGACAACGACCTTATCAAAATGGACGAGTATAAATTGACGGTAGAGCCAATTTTGGAAATTTTAAACCAGCGTGAAAGGGAAAATTTAGCCATCTCGCTTTCCAACTTTACCGACAAATTGTACTTGTCATATTCAACAAGCGACAGCATGGGCAAGCCCGTTTTAAGAAGCGAAATTATCGACCAAGTCATCCAAATTTTCTCTGACGACGAAAACAAGTTGACGGTAAAGCGTGATATAAAAACCCCAACCGCACTAAACTACATGTCCAAAAAAGCAGGGTATTTATACGGCGCAAAATTAAGCAACTTGTTTAGGGAACGCCAAAATGACGATTTAACAGGCTTATCAAGTTTTATGTCGGTCGTTAATGACAGCGACTATAACGATATTTTGCTCGGCAGTCAAAATGTTAAAATTTTCAATGAAGATTTAAAATATAACGGCAACTTGTCGCCAACCTTTATTGAAAACTTTTTTGCATGCCCATATAAGGCTTTTGCAAACAACGTTTTAAAACTTACCGAAACAGAAACAGGCGAAGCAAAGGCTTACGAAATAGGCAACATTTTACACAGCGTTTTAGAAAATTTTGTCAAAAATTTAGACGGCGTTAACGATGTAGGCGACGCCACTAATTTAGCGACAAAACTGTATAATGAAACCATAAACAGCGACCTATATGCCCGTTATCTTAATAATAACGCCTATCAGCACATTTTTAAACTCATGCAAGAAGAAGCAGTTAAACAGTGCGTTAGGATGTATATTGACATCAAAAACAGCGACTTTAAAATTTTGGGTACAGAACTTGAATTTAACGAATCTAAAAAGGACGGTTTTGGACCTATCTACATTGACACAAAGGAAAAAACTGTTGCCCTTCGTGGTAAAATCGACCGTGCAGATTATTTAGATTACGACGGTGAAAAGTATGTAAGAATTATCGATTATAAGTCAGGCAACGCTGAAAACGATGATTCAAAATTTTACTCTGGGCAAAAAATTCAACTTTTCTTGTATATGAACGTCTTTACCCAAAACGGGTATTTGCCAGCGGCAACGCACTACTTCAAACTTACCGATGATTTTAGCAGTAGTCCATTAAATGGTGGCGAATATTTAGGTATGACGCTTGCCGATTCCCAAATTGTTGGTTGTTTAGATAAAACATTTGTCGACAACGGTAAAAGTAAAAACTATAAAGTTACAACGGACAAAAACGGTTTTGTCAAGGTGGGCAAAAGTTCACTTTCTAAAGACCAATTTAACAAATACATTAGTTACGCCAAAGACGTTGCGAAAAACGGCATAACTGAAATTATGGACGGTCTTTTCATTCCGTCGCCAACCGAAACCGCTTGCGATCTTTGCAAGTACAAAGGCATATGCGGTTACGACAACGAAAAGGATGATTTTAACAGGGATGTCAAAGACGGCACAAGGGCTTCAATTTTAAACGAAGACACTTACGATATTACTGATAGTGAGGAAGAATAATGAGTTTTACAGATAAACAACTTGAAGTTATCAACCATGACGATGGTAATATCGTAGTTTCCGCCTCGGCTGGTAGTGGCAAAACAAGAGTTATGATAGAGCGTATTATTCGCCTTATCATAAACAATAAAGTGGACGTAAGAAACATTTTGGCGGTAACCTTTACACGTATGGCAGCCCAAGAAATGCGTGATAGGCTTGCAAAGGCATTTACCGACCGCATTAGGGAAGGCAAAGATTGTGAAAGGCTTAAAAGACAGTTAAAAGATTTACCACTTGCAAGCATCTCAACAATCGACTCCTTTTTAAATACTTTAATCAAAAAGTATTTTACCATTGCCCAAATCGATCCCAACTTTACCGTCATTGACGAAGCGCAAAAACAAAGTTTAAAAAACGCATCGATAGACGAAGTTTTCGATACCTTGTATGAAACAAATGATGCCGATTTAAATTTGCTTTTAAAAGTCTTTATTTACTCTCGCAAAGATAAAAATTTAAAGGGCATTATTTTAAATATTTACGACTTTTTAGAAAGCGAAACAGACAGCCAAAAGTTTTGGGAAAAGACAAAAAATCTTTACACTAAAGAAGGCTTAAAAATTGCCGTTAATCGGCTTATAGCCCAATATATTGAAAAATTTAGGACCTTTTTAGAAGAAGATTTACCCCCATTTACAGTAGGCTTAAATATAATAGATAAAAAGTTTTTGAACTATATCGCTTCAATAAAAGCACTCTATGATAATTTAAACGAAAATAAGACTTTAGAAAGTTTATTTGAAATCTCAAGTGCCACGCTAACAAAACCTTCTACCAAAAAATTAGAACCAATTTATGCTGATGCATTAGATAAGTTGGCAAAAGATTTTAACGAGTTAAAAAATAAGATAAAAACCAAATTCGCCGATATGGACGACCTATCTGACATTCAAGAATCGCAAAAAATCATTTGCGCACTTGAAAAGGTTGTTGGGCTTTTCACCCAAAAGTACAGCGAGCAAAAAAGGGAACTTAACTGTTTAGATTTTGGAGATATCAGCCACATTGCTTACAAGGTCTTACAAAATCAGTCGGTAATTGAAGATTTACGTGCGACATATAAGTATATTTTTGTCGACGAATACCAAGATACAAACGGCATTCAAGAAAGCATTTTCACTTGCCTTGAAAACAACAACTTGTTTATCGTGGGCGACATAAAGCAAAGTATTTATGGTTTTCGTGGTTGCTTTAGTGAAAATTTTGCTAAGCGTATGCACAATCAAAACCAAAAATGTGTGGAATTAGATTACAATTTTAGAAGTTCACCTGAAGTAATCAAAACGGTAAACCGCATTTTCTCATACGCAATCACAAAGCGCACAATGGGCTTAAATTACAGCGACAACCCAATGCAGTACGGTGGGCTTTACGGCAATTTTACAGGCGAAACAAAATTATTTTATTTTGACCGCCCCGAAAAAAAGCAATTAAAACTTGGCACTTACAGCGTAAGCAAGCATTTGTTAAGCGAGCGTAACAAGCGTTTAGGGCTTGAAGACTTAGTTACTTACACCGTCAAAAAAGCCTTAAACAGCAAGGTTTACGATTTAAAAACGGGGGAAGAACGCACCGCAACTTACAGCGACATTGCAATTTTAATGCGTGCCACAAAAAACGGTGTGGATAAAATCGTTAAGGAATTAGAACGTTCTTCAATCCCGGTCGTTATGGAAAATAAGCGTAGCATTAAAAGTTACCCCGAAATCCAGCAGATGATCGACATTTTAGATTGCATTTTGTCGCAAACAAACGACATACCCCTTGCTTCCACCTTAAAGTCGCCCGTTGGCGGACTAAAAGATAGCGATTTAAAGGCGATTAAAGATAGTGCGTCATCGCAAACACCGTTTTATAAGGCGGTTTACGAGTACCAGCAAAAGGACGACAAACTTGCCCAAAAAATAAGGGACTTTTACGCTTATATAAAAAGGCTTCGCTTGTTTGCCACGTTTGAAGGCGTTCCCACTTTAATAAGAAGGATCATGGAAGAAAAATCTATCCGTGCCAAACTTTTGACAACAAGCGGTGGTGAACACAAACTTAGCCGTATCGAAGTCTTAATTGCAAGCGCATATAAAGACACGCAAGAATATTTTATTCAAGAGTTCATGGAAAATTTAGATGAACTTTTAGATGATATGAAAAACCCCTTAAGTTCTGGTGGCAACGCAGTTACCATTACCAGCATGCACTCATCAAAGGGGCTTGAATATCCTATCGTCATTGTCGCCGGCATTGACAAAAATTGGAACAAAACAGAAGCCTCGAAAGAAATTTATTTTTCACGCACGGCAGGCATCGGCATAAGAAGTTACGATTTTAATAAAAAGCAGTATAAAAGCAATTACATTCGTGAATACATAAAAAGCATTAACGAAGAAAAAAATCTGCAAGAAGAACTTAGATTATTCTATGTTGCGCTTACAAGGGCAAAATGTAATTTGTATCTTCTTACCATGCAAGGTCAAAAAAATATTAAGTCGCTAATTGACGCAAACAAGCAAATTGACTTTTTGTTTGACGGCGCAATCGATGTTGAACAGATTTACGAAGAAGATTTGATTGAAGAACTTCATACAAAAGACCGTCGTGAACTTATTTTGCCAGAGCCCGATCCCGACTTGATTAGGGAAATTGAAGGGTATGTAAATTATACTTACCCTTACCAAAAAGACACCCTTTTAAGTTTAAAGCGGTCGGTAACAAAAATCACTCAGACAAAAAAAGATATCAACGATGACGAAGTAAATTTTGTGCCAATTTTTGCACAGTCCGATATCGAGCGTGGTAACGCTTATCACAAGTTTTTGGAACTTTTAGATTTTTCAAAAATAGGCGATAACGGGCTTATAGGCGCACTTTTACACGATAATTTTACCGAAGAAGAGCAAAAAATTATCGACATACAGCGTGTTAAAAAGATTTTAGATCTTCCTATTTTTAGCGATATCAAAGACTATAAACTTTATAAAGAACAGCCTTTTATCGTGCTAATTCCGCCACAAATGGCAGATGAAGAAGGCACTGAAGATATACTTTTGCAGGGCGTTATTGACCTTATTTGTATAAAGGGCGACGAGGCAATTATCGTTGACTATAAGCACTCTAATAAGGATAAAGATAGGCTTTTAAACACCTATAAAAAGCAACTTGATTTGTATGCTTACGCCACAGAAAAGGCAATCGGCAAAAAGGTTGTTCGCAAAGTTTTGGTAAATTTACTTAAAATAGAGCAAATTGAAGTAAACTAAAAATTACGGTATAAAAAATAAAAAATGCGGGAATAATTGCAATGTAAAAATTGTAATTGTTTCCGCTTTTTTATAAGGAGTATTATGGAATTTTTTAGTGATTTATTTTATTTTTTATTAGAACTTTCTAAAAGTCTTAACTTTTTAAACTTAGGTCTTATTGTCTTTTGTTTTTCCCTTTTATTTTCAGCCTTTTCTATAAGTTTAAAAACGGCAATTTTCGGCTATCCAAAATTAAGTGTAGCCCTTCTTATTCTGCACATTATTTTGCCACTTATTTTATATGGTTTAAGCGTTATTGACTGTCTTTACGGCACAAACAAAATGGGCAGTTTGTCAAATTGTTTTTTATATCTATTTATACTAATAAGTGCGATAACGGGCTTATACGCCACTTTTTTCGCTTTGGCAGAACGCAATTTAAAAAAAATTTCCGCAAACGATATAACTGTTACACTTGATAAACTTGTCGCCAAAATTGAAGAAGTAAATGGCGATAATTTAATCAAATTAAAAACGGAAAAACTCGGCGCAAAAAAGCCACGTGTTGACGATAATATAAATTATTACCGCTTGCAAGAATACATTTATAAGATAAAGTCTAAGGATCTATCCCCAATCGAAAGGTCCACCCTTAAAACGTGTGAAAACACAATTTTGCACTACAAAAACACCTTCATGACCGAAAAAATGCGCCGTGATTTATGTGATTGTTTTCTATCAATTATTAAACTTCACGCCAAATATTGTTGCGTTAAAAAATAGGTCAAGCAAAAAATAAATAGGAAAAAGAAAAAAGCCAACCGCAAAAAAGTTGGCTTTTTATTATTAAGATTTAAGCTGAATTATTTGTTAAATTGTTCTTTATATGCCTTGCTGAATTTAACAGTTGGTGACTGACAGCCGGGGATAATAATTTTGTCCTTTGTTTTTGGGTTTACGCCTTCACGTGCGGTTTTGCCTTTTATTGAGAAAGTTGCAAAGCCAGAAATATGAACATATTCACCAGATTTTAAACAATCGGTAAGTGTTTCAACAAAAGCAACAAAATTTTCTTCTGCCTCTTTAATGGTTACACCTTGCTTATCAGCTAAACTTCTAATAAATTCACTTTTATTCATTAAGTTCCTCCTATGCACGTTTCCGTGTGGTTTTCTACATTTGATTATAACAGATAATTTTGGAAAATCAAGGGCTTTTTTTAAATTTTTTACTTTTTTTAAAAACTTTTTTTAAATAAAGCAAAATTTTCAAAATTCCTTTTAAAATCTAAATAAATGTTTGCTAAAATTTGCTTATTATTGACAATAATTTTTATTTGATTTATAATATATATAAATTTTTGATTTTACGGAATTTTGTTAAATGGATGCATTAAATTATCTAATAAATACACCACCACTTAAAGATAAACTTGTGGTCGGCGATTATAAAAGTTGCACGGTAAATTGGGCAACGCAAATTGTGGGCGGTGCTAAAAAAGTCCTTATTGTCGCGCGTGAAAAAGATTATCTTTTTTTGGGCAAGACCTTGCGTGATACATTTATCGAAAATGATTTTGACACCCAAGCCCTTGTTTTAGAAGAATTGTCCATTCAAAATTCCAAGGTTTACGAACTTTTTTCGGGCTACGATTTAATTGTCGGCGTAAGCGAATCAGATTATCTAAAAAATTTGTGCGCCCTTTGTAATATTTTGGGCTTTCCGCTTATTTTAATACCCACATCGATAATCTTTGCAGACCTATTTTTTGACGGCTTTAAAACTCAATTTTGTTTAAATAAAGGGGACTATTTTAAGGTGGTTTTGGATATTGATGTGCTTAAAAAACTTACAAAAAACCAACTTGCCGATGGTTTCAGTTTTTGTGCCTTTTTAATTGGTGCCTATCACGAAGCGCAAATTTATAACTTAATAAAAGGTAAAAAAGTACAAAAAAGTCAGTATTTTTTGGACGCATATAAAACGCTAAATTACATTACAAAAGAAAATATTATAGGCTGTTTACTTGTCGCCCAGCTTAATTTAGCCATCGCATTTTTAGGTGAAGTAAACCCTTATGTTTTAGGGCTTATGTGCGCTGGTGAAACACTTTCAAAAATGTGTAACTCCCCCGTCTATGAGTGCGTTTTCGGGCTTATAGCCCCACTTTTTACGCTTTTTAAGTGTTATTTGGGCATGGATAAATGCCTTGTTTTGTTACAAAATACAAACAAAGACGTAACGCATTTGTCTGAAATTTTTAATGTTAGCGAACTTAAAATTTACCAAAATTTAAACCTTTTAAATGTGGAAGAAATTACCGCCCAAAAAAGCGATATATGTAATAACCAAAATGCGATTGAACTTATTGATAAAGCGATTATAAAAAACAAAAAATTAAAAGGGCTTTATGATGTTGTTTATAAAGGTCGGCACGTAAGGGCAAGTTTTACAAAGTCGCAACAAATGACCGCTTTAAAACTCGGCTTTATGATGTCAAAAGGGCTGTCAAAACTTATTTATGACGACGGCGTTTTTGAAATTTTACAACAAATTTAAAATTAAGGTTATAAAAAAATAATTTGGTGGCAATAATCCTTACCGTAAATGGTAGGGGTTATTTTTTATAAGGAAGGCTTTTATATGTTAAAAAGGTTGGCGGTCATACTTTTACTTTTATATGTTGTTTATATGTACGCATATATGGATAGTCCAATTTTTGTGGGCGGTGAAGGCATTTATACTGTTACCACAAACGGCGCAAGCGACGGCAAAATTTACACTTTTGACACTTCAAAAATGTATAAGTTTTATACCTTTAAGGGCATAACAGGTCAAAGTTTAACCACAAAAAACTTTGATTTTATTGATGACTTCTTGACAAAAAATAATTGTGAACTAATGTTTACCGAAATAGTCGATGGTATTGAAATAAATTATTACTATTCACCCAAAATATGGGGCTATAAGCCCGTTAACGGCAAAAAAGTCAATATTGAAGTTGCAAAAAACAAGGGTAATTTTACCATCGGCACACCGCTTATATATGGCTCGTTTTAGATTTATTACATAATCTCGGAGGTTTATAATTAACATGAACGAAAAAACAACAACAAAAAAACAAAGGGTAATTTATTACTCAATTTTGGCGGTTTTGCTTGTTGCAATTGGCGTTGTTACGGCAATAGCGATAAGTCAAAGCAATAAGCCAGGCATCTCAATCGATTCAAGTACAAGCGACAGTAACGATGATAGCACCGGAAACGTTACGCCACCGGTAAATGACGACAGCAGTTCGACCGATAATGAAGATAAGCCCGTTGTGCAAGTTATCTCATTTATCACACCCGTTCAAAACGGCGTTTTGTTTAAGGAATTTACCGATAACACTGTGGTGTTTAACAGCACTTTAGGCGTTTATACAGGGCATATGGGCATGGACTTTAAAGGTCCGGAAAACGCAAAGGTCGTTGCCGTATATAAGGGCACGGTTAAAGAAATCACTACAAGTTATTTAGAAGGCACTACTGTAAAAATCGACCACGGCAACGGTCTTATCACCGTGTATAATTCAATCGAGCCTATCGAAACTTTAAAAATCGGGCTCAGCGTAGAGCAAGGCGAAGTGCTTGGCACAATCTCTACAAACAATAAGCAAGAATATAAAGATGGTCCACACCTTCACTTTGAAGTAATCGAAAACGGCGTAAAAATTTCCCCCTTAAAATATCTTACTATCGAAGAAAAATAATAATTGGTATAAAAAACACCCCTTCCAAAATATACTCTTTGGTGGGGGCTTTTTTATATGAAAAAGTTTGTAAGTTGTGCGCTTGTTGCAATATTTTTTTGTCTTATTTTTGTCGGTTGCAATAAAAAAACGCAGGCGATAGATTGTTACGATATAAAGGTGAATTATTACGATAACGGGCTTATAGCCGTAGATTTGACAGTTACTTACCACAAAAAAATGGGCGAAGATATGGCGCACTTTAACCTTTTTCCAAAGGGTGAATGCGCTTTAAAACTTAATAAAAGCACGGCAAATTTTAAACTTATAAAGGTCATGGTAAATGGTGCGGATGCAAACTATAGTTACGATACCCCTTACTGCTTGCTGGTAGATGCCCCAAATATTGATACCTTTGATGTAACTTTAAAATATACCATTTTGCTGGGGGAAGGCGAAGGCAGGCTTTGCAAGACAAAAAGTGGTATAAACATGGGCAACTTTTTAATTTTGGCTTGCCCTGTGATTGATGGCAAGTTTATAAAGTATGCGCCGTCAAACTTTGGCGATCCTTTTGTAAGTCAAGTTGCTAACTTTAATGTTAGTTTAATTGTGCCGTCAACATATGTGGTTTCAGCATCGGCAAATGCAAAAACCTGCGACATATACGGGGATAAAACCCTTTATTCTTATACTCAAAATTATATAAGAGATTTTTGTTTTTCGCTTTCAAAAAATTACAATATAAATTACCAAAAGTGGGGCAATAAGCCCGTTATCTACTATTTTTATAATGATACAAACAGTAATCTTACCTCACAACTTATAATGGATGCACTTTGCTTTTATCAAAATATATTCAACACATACCCCTACGGCGCATTATCCATTTGTCAAACGACTTTTTCACATGGCGGTATGGAATATCCGCTTATGGCGTTTGTCGCTGACAACCTTTCTCGTGAAGAATTTTATTTTGCTATTGCGCACGAAATTGCCCATCAGTGGTGGTACTCGCTTGTTGGTGTAAACCAAGTTTACGACTACTATATTGACGAAGGCTTTGCCCAATATTCGGCATACCTTTTCTTCAAAAATTATCCGCAGTATGGCGTCGATACTAAAAATTTTGTGCAAGAAAATAATTTGCTTGTTGAAGGGTATAAAAATAACCCTTTTAAGCGTATAGCCGTTACAAATTTTTCGGGCGATGAAGATTATTACATAAACGCTTACGCTTATCCTTTTTATCTAATTTACAAAAAGGCGCAAAAGGCGGGTGAAAGCACAGTGATTAAATACATGCAAAGCATTTTAAATGACTACAAAAACAAATTTGTACCGCCAAGCGCCTTTGATTTTTTCATTGACTAAAAGGGGGTAGTTAATTAAAAATTGCCACAAAAAATGCCGTCCAAAATTATGCAAAATTTCAAAAAAATCTGTTAAAAAGTATTTTTACAGCGCAATAAAGGGCAAAAAACAGCAGTTTTACAGCAAAAATTATATTAAAGCGATAAAAAATTGTATTGACAGGGCAAAAAATTTACACAAAAGTAATAAAAAAGCGGTCAAAAAAAGTGTATACAAGTTAAAAAGTGTGGTGTGAAAGCAAAGATTTTTTTAGTAGTTTACTAAAAAATGTTGAAAAAATTTTGCTATTATGTTATACTTTAGGCGTATATAAATAGGAGGATTATTTTTCATATGCAATATTCAAACGACGTTGAAAAAATGGTTTGCGTTGCAAAAGGTCCTAAACATGAACCTGCGCCTATTCCTGAAGAAGGCAAATGGGTATTTGCAAAGGAAATCAAAGATATCTCCGGCTTTACTCATGGTATTGGCTGGTGTGCACCACAACAAGGCGCTTGTAAACTTACCTTAAACGTAAAAGAAGGTATTATTGAAGAAGCGTTAGTTGAAACACTTGGTTGCTCTGGTATGACTCACTCTGCAGCAATGGCTTCAGAAATCTTACCCGGCAAAACCATTTTAGAAGCCTTAAACACCGACCTTGTATGCGATGCAATCAACACCGCTATGAGAGAGTTATTTTTACAAATCGTATACGGCAGAAGCCAATCTGCATTTTCCGATAACGGTTTAGTAATCGGCGCTGGCTTAGAAGACTTAGGCAAGGGCTTACGCTCACAAGTTGGTACTATGTACGGTACAAAGGCAAAAGGCGCACGCTATCTTGAAATGGCTGAAGGCTATGTTACACGCCTTGCTCTTGACGAAGATATGCAAATTATCGGTTACGAATTTGTTTCATTAGGCAAAATGACCGACTTTATCAAAAAAGGTATGGAACCAAACGAAGCTTATAAAAAAGCAATGGGCCACTACGGTAGATTTGATAACGCCGCTAAATACATCGATCCACGTAAGGAATAAGGAGGCAAATTATGGCTTTATTTGAAGGTTATGAAAGAAGAATAGATAAAATTAATGGCGTCCTTAAAGAATACGGAATTAGTTCTATTGAAGAATGTAAGGAAATTTGTTTGGCTAAAGGCGTTGACTGCGATAAAATCGTAAGGGGCACACAACCTATCTGCTTTGAAAACGCTGTTTGGGCTTACTATGTTGGCGCAGCAATCGCTATCAAAAAAGGTGCTAAAAAGGCATCAGACGCTGCTGCTGCAATCGGTATCGGCTTACAATCATTCTGCATCCCCGGTTCAGTTGCTGAAAACAGAAAAGTTGGTCTTGGCCACGGCAACTTGGGCGCAATGCTTTTAAACGACAACACAGATTGCTTCTGTTTCTTGGCCGGTCACGAATCTTTCGCCGCTGCTGAAGGCGCAATCTCTATCGCTATGAACGCTAACAAAGTTCGTGGCAAAGAACTTCGTGTTATCTTAAACGGTCTTGGCAAAGACGCTGCTATGATTATTTCTCGTATCAACGGCTTTACTTATGTTGAAACAGAATTCGATCCTTACACCGAAACGGTAAAAGTTGTTTACGAAAAACCATATTCAGACGGCCCAAGGGCAAAAGTTAAATGCTACGGCGCAGACAACGTTCCTGAAGGCGTTGCTATCATGAAGATGGAAAACGTTGGCGTTTCTATTACAGGTAACTCAACAAACCCAACAAGATTCCAACACCCCGTTGCAGGTACTTACAAAAAATGGTGTACTGAAAATGGCGTAAAATACTTCTCAGTTGCATCTGGCGGCGGTACAGGCAGAACGCTCCACCCAGACAACATGGCTGCTGGTCCATCAAGTTATGGTATGACCGACACTATGGGCAGGATGCACTCTGACGCACAATTTGCCGGCAGTTCATCAGTTCCTGCTCACGTTGAAATGATGGGCTTAATCGGTATGGGTAACAACCCAATGGTTGGCGCAACCGTTGCTGTTGCTGTTGCTGTTGAAGAAGCATTTAAAGCATAATTATTTTAAAAAGACAAAAGGCTTTGCGAAATTTCGCAAAGCCTTTTTTAACGCATTTTTTTGAATTTTTATGGTAACTAAAATAAAATTATATAAAATAGATTAAATGTTTTTGTTGTTAGGGTGGTTAAGTCTTTTGTTTTTTTAAAGGGTTTTCTAACTTAACTACCAAAGTTTTTTAATTGTTGCTTTTTGCGTAACTTATAAAGTTACAATTTTGATTATTAGAATAATTTGGTACAAGGTCTTTAAAGCGATCAAACATAGTGCTTTTTTCGTCTAAAGATGTTACAAGCATGTTTGATGATTGTTCTTGGACAGTTTCGTTGCCGTTTGCTTTCTTTACGTTTGTATCTTTTAAGCAGTAATAAATTATGCCAATCAAGATAAGTGAAACATAAACAAAGTTGGCGTTTGCAATAAGCATTATTGATGCAAGAACACAAAGTGCAACAACAAATAATGTGCAAAAAACTTTACCAAGTGTGCTAAAACGGTTACCATTACGCAACAATAATTCAAAATTTGAACTCATAAAACCTCCTTGAATGCCATTTAAATTTTTTTTGTCTGGCAAGTTCATTAAATTTGTGCGTTTTATTTTTTATCTATTTTCCGTTTCCCTTATTTTTTCATCAGTATCTAAATTTAAATATAAAAAAGGGTTAACTTGTCTTTCCAAGTTAACCTTGCATATAATTTACACGCATTTATAATAAATGTCAAACATTTTTTTGCACTTTTTTTAAAATTTTTAAAATATTTTTTAAATTTTTTTAAAATTTTCAAAAAATTTCTTAAACTTTGTAAAAAAATCAAATTTTGTGAAGTTTTAAAATAACAAAATTCCGCTTATAATCGGCGATTTTTGATATTATGCCTAAAAAGTATTAAATTTAGCAAAAAATTGCCCAAATTTCGCAAAATTTTAATAATTTTTTTAAATTTTTCTAAAAAATAGGGGCTAAGGGCGAAAATACCCCTTAAAAACAAAAAAATGACTGCTTAAAAATAAGCAGTCAAATATTTCAAAAATTAGTAATTTTCAGCCTTTACTTGGAAGTATTCTTGTTTGTGTAAGCAAACAGGGCAAACAAGTGGTGCTTTCTTGCCGATAACAATATGACCGCAATTTGCGCATTGCCAAATGGTATCGCCTTCTTTAGAGAATACTAAACCTTCTTTAACATTTTTTAAAAGTTTAAGATATCTTGCTTCGTGTTCTTTTTCGATTGCGCCAACCATTCTAAACTTAGCAGCGATTTCTTTAAAGCCTTCTTCTTCAGCTTCTTTTGCCATACGATCATACATATCGGTCCATTCAAAGTTTTCGCCGTTAGCCGCTGCTTGTAAGTTTTCAGCGGTTGTGCCGATACCGTTCAAATATTTAAACCAAAGTTTAGCGTGTTCTTTTTCGTTGTTAGCGGTTTCTTCAAAGATACCAGCAATTTGCATATAACCTTCTTTCCTGGCTTGTGAAGCAAAGTAAGTATATTTGTTTCTTGCTTGTGATTCACCAGCAAAAGCTTCCATTAAATTCTTTTCGGTTTTTGAGCCTTTTAATTCCATAATAAATCACCTCATATATAGCGAAAAAATCGCTTAATTTGGTTTAATTGTAACAAAAAAACGGCATTCTGTCAACAATAAAATAAAAAATTCAAGGCAAATTAACTATATTGTAACCATTATTTCATAAAAGCCAACTTTTTCCACTTATTTTGCTAAAATTTTTAAATTTTGAAAACGATTTTTATCCCACAAAAAAACCACATTTTTCTCTTTAAGGTTAAATAAAAAGGGGATGAATTTAGATTAAAAAAAGTGAGCAAACTTTTGCCCACTTATTTTTTATGTAATTTTAAAAGGGGATTAAAGGTAATATTTTATGGTATCTTCAATCCAATATCCATATTTTGCCTTTTTGTCATGACACTCTAACTTCTTAAACTGCAAATAAAGTGGCGTGCCGTCGCCAGCATCGTGCCAAATGTCGGCGTAAATATAATCAAAACTGCCGTCCTTTAGGCTTTTTTGATAGGCAAACGCATCGGCGTTTACAAGTTTAATTTTGTCCTGAATGTATTTTGGGAATTTAGGCAAAATGTTCTTTTCAAAAAGTTCAATTACATTTTTACTTAAATCTACTACGGTAACGCTTTCAACTTCGGGCTTTTTTGCCACGTGGAAAACGTAGTACCCAAGTCCCAAGCCGTAAGTTAATACTTTGCCAAAGGCTTCATCTATATATCTTTTTTGCGAATTTATCTCGTTTGGCAAAAGCGTCATCCATTCAACACCGTTTTGAAGCACCGCCGGATATCGATAGGTGGTTGGAAAAAACCCAATAAGTGGCAAAACTTTGCCGTTAAAAAAGTATTGATAGTCATCACGCACAAAGCCTTGATATGGCTCATAAGTTTTATAAGTCAATTCAAAATCGCCAAGTTTTTCGCCGTTAAAGTTTACAATTTTAAAATACTCATCGCAATAATAATCGTTTACATCAAGCATCTTTATTGACGGCACAAAATAATCGTTAAAAAACTTGCGGTCCTTTTGGTGGGGGTCAAGCCCCATGTATGCGCATAGTAAATAGCAAAAGGCGAGTTCTTTTGATACGCCAGCCGACTGCACGCTTATTATATCTTCTTCTTTTATCGCCCTATCAAAATCGTTAAGATAGTAAGATAAAAGTCGTAAAAATCTGTCGTTATTTTTTAAAATCTCATCCATTTTAAACCTTTTCCGCCGGGTATGTGGCAATTTTGGCTTTATAAACTAATCGTCGTCTTTAATTTTTGCGCCACAACTGTTGCAAAATTTAAAGTGTTCATTTACGCTTTTACCGCAGTAAGGGCAAAACCTTGTGGGCGCATGTTTGTCGGGGTTTTGATCTTTAAAATCTTGCATGTCCTTTTCATAATCGTCAATGTGCCCAAACTGCGCATTTGATAGGGAATCATAATTTGAAATGGTTTCAACATTAGTTTGATTATCGGTTAGTTTTGTTAAAACGATAATTCTTTTTACGACGGTAGATATGTATACAATGCCACCAACTATCAAACCTAATGGTAATAGAAACTGTACTTGAAATTTACCTAAGGATGACATGGCGGCAAAATAAATGCCCAAAAACAACAATACAATTCCGCTAATAATAGTTCCAATGCTTTTTTTATACGCTTTATTTTTTAATCTCATAATAAACCTGTAAAAAATTTATTTTTTTCAAAAAGTAAGTCTATAAGCCCGTTATCGCCACTTTTTTAATGGTAAAAAGGGGTAAAGTTAAAACTTTTTATATATTATATTATAGTTTGCTTTAAAAAAACTGTCAAGTAAAAAAATAAAAAGGCAAGGGGGCTTGCCTTTTTATTTATTTTTTATTTATGTAATTAAAAGTTGTCTTTTTTCTCGGGAAGTTTTGCACCGCAACTATTACAAAATTTAAATTTGCTGTCAACGGTGTTTCCGCAATAAGGGCAAAAATTATTTTCGTGCTCATCAAAGTCTTCAACAAATTCATCCCTTTCCATTGCTTCACGTTTGTGCTTTTCCAAATCTTCAAAAGTGCCAAAATCGGCGTCTTGCAATGGGTTACCGCCCATTTGCTCATCCATTTCAGCACTTTGCTTGTTGGTCTTTACAACTTTAACAATTTTGACAATGCTCGATATTATAATGCTTAAGCCAATAATTAAAAAAGGAAGTCCAAATAGCCCCATCGCTGTCTTGGCAAGGGAAAATACCATTATCATCCAAAAAAGAGCAAATCCGCCAAAACACAAACCAAATATTAAAGTGGATATGTGTGGTTTTATTCCGTTAAAAAGTCCTTTCTTCATATAATCACCAAGTACAAATAATTAAGTAAAATTTTAAAAAAGTGGGGCTATAAGCCCAAAAACGAGCAAAAATTATAAAACAATTTCCACAAGTTGGTTCTTTACAAGGTCGCAAGAAGTCAAATAATAGGTTATGCCGTCTTTAAAAACCTTTTTGTCCGCCTTGCAGTCTTTCCCGTGCAAATGTCCGTACACAACGGCATCAACACCATATTCTTTAAATAGGTCGGTGTAAAGGGAGTCATCACGCCTTACATTAAATGGGGGGAAGTGTATCATTGCAATAACCTTATCTTCTGGGGTGCGCATCTTTTGCATGCAGTTAAGCGCAAGCCTTAGCCTTTCACGCTCACGAAGATAAAGTTTTTTGTCCTCTTCGGTAAAGTCCGGTGTGCCTTCAACAGTCCACCCACGTGAACCTAATATAAGCAAGTTAGAAAGCCTTAAACAGTCGTTTTGCAAAACGTAAAAGTCAGGCGGTAAACTTTGCCTTATTTTAGAAAGACTTTTCCACCAATAATCGTGGTTGCCACGGATAAACACCTTTTTGCCGGGCAAGTCCTTTAATAAATTCAAATCTATAAGCGCATCTTCAAGTTGCATTGCCCAACTTATGTCGCCGGCAATAAGCACCACATCGTCAGCGGTAACTTTCTCTTTCCAATCGGCGATAATTTTTTCCATGTAATCGGTCCAACCCGTCCCGAAAATATCCATGGGCTTTGGCGCAGTGGTCGAAAGGTGCAAATCACTTATCGCAAAAATTCTCATAACAGTATATTTTTTAAAATTAAAGTTTAGTCAAAATCGCTAATTTTTTTGGTTAGTTTAAATAACCGCCCTTTACTAAATAGTCGATAAAGTGTTCAACGCCACGCTCAATTTGTAAAAAGCAAGTTTCAAAATCACGTGTGTACCACGGATCGTCAATGTCTGCCGGGGTGGTGGTAAAATCTAAAAGCCTAAACACTTTGCCATAATTTTTTTGGTCAATAATGTTTTTAACCGCCACTTTGTTGCGTGTTTCCATTACAACAATAAAGTCAAAGTCGTCGCCATCCTTTTTACACATGCGCTCTGCACGCTTGTTTTTGTAATCAGCGTTTATCTTGTCTAAATAGGGGGTAATCGCATAATAAACGGGGTTGCCTTGCTCTTCATAAGATGTGGCTTTAGATTTAACTAAAGCGTTAAGCCCCAACTTATTCAGTTTATCTTTCATTATAAATTCCGCCATTGGCGAACGACAAATGTTGCCAAGGCATACAAATAAAATATTTACCATATAGCGTCAAAAAATATATAGGAGTGTGTTTTACTCAATCTGTACGCAAACCAAATTTACTTAGATAGAAGATGCTTGCGTCTTATATATTCGTTACACCCAAAAAGATACAAGTAATTTTGGTTATAAAAATGCTTCCGTCAAATTGCAATTTTTTGCCGATTCAATCAGCCCTGCATTTTCGCTTCAAGCCGTTTATAACTGTTACTTGTAAATCTTTTTATATATTTTACCACAGTATCATCCATAAAGCAAGCAATCTAAATTCCTCAAAACCATTTTTATATTACGCACGCACGCACACGCACGTGCGAGAAGTCAAACACCTTTAACTAAAAGTTTAAAAGGAAGCGGAAAGTTTAAACGGCAAAAATAAGTTTAAAGCGGAAAGGGAATGACTTTAAAATGAAAGTGTAAATTAAAGGAAAGGGCAGGGCTTAAAGATATTTTTTAAGCGTTCTATAAATTACCTTGTTGTCAATGCCGTCCTTTGTCCAAAAGGTTACAAGTGGCAATTTTGCCTTTTTGCAAATTTCGTTTACGTGCTTATCACGTTCAATGCGGTCCTTTTTAAAATGAGTGTTGTCGTTTATTTCAATCAAAAGTATGGGGTGATAGTTATAATCAAAAACGCCAAAATCTACATTTCTAAAAAGTTCACTGCGATAACCTTTTCCCACTTTGTCTATTACAGACGCCAAATTTATCTGTGGCAAAATTATGTAATCTTGCCCAAAGTAGGACAAAAATATGTTGTAATATTCCCGCTCCGGCTTTGTCATAAGCGGTGCTTTTACCACATAGTCTGGTCCACGTTTTCTTGTTAAAAAGTAAATTACTAAAATTATTAAAATTAAAAATGCCGTAACTAAAACGGGCAGTAAAATGTTGGTTGCTAATAAATTTTTCATAAATATATTTTATCAAATTGGTAAATTTATTTCAAGCATTTTATTAAAAATTTACCCCCATATTTTGCCTTAAATTAAGCCCCGTTTTCACCCCCAAATTTTCCATATTTTTACCCCTTTATCTATTAAAATTTTGCCCCTAAAAAATTAAAGCCAAAAATAATAAGTGGGGATATAAGCGTTTTTTAGCCATTTTTATATAGATATTTTCGACATTTTATAGACATTTACGACCTTTTTGAAAAAATTGAAAAAATTACAAATTTGAAGGCAATTTTTTATCAAAAAACTATTGTAAAATTTTACGCTTTATGATATTATATAGATAACTATTTTATTCATACGGCAAAACAGCGATAATTTATCCGTGTGAAAAAGGAGAGTCTATGGCGAATATAAAATTTAAGCGCATTTTAGTACCACTTTTTGTGCTAATTGCGATGATGTTTACGACTATGGGGCTTACAGGTCTTACGGCTAAAGCGGCCACAGCAGAAGAAGACTTATTACTTTGCTACAGCAACAACAGAAACGTTGTTAAAGTAATAGACGAAGTTGAGGCTAACGAACCTAAGTACTTTAAAGCACTTAAAGACAGCACACGTTATCTACCTGAAGAGTTGTTGGTTGTAATGAACAGAATCGTTGCTGTTGCAAACACCTATTCGGCAGTTGTTGACCTTAAAGATGACGTATTATCTGTGGGTGCTGCTGGTTTGGCAATAGATGCTGATTTGGCAAATCAACTTGACAGCATTTGGCTTGAAATTGAAACAAAGTACACATCAACTTACAAACTTACTGAAGCAAACTACTTAACATACGATGCTGACGGCGCAATTTTGGCTCAGTTAGAAAGTTATCTTGATGTTTACAAAATCGCACTTGAACAAGTTAAAGTTGCAAACGAACTTGCTAAACTTCTTGCCACAAACGAAGAAAATCCTGGCGCAAAGGCAAACCAAGTTTACGGCTTATATGATGATGATCCTACAGCATTAGAGTATGGTTTGATTGGTTTAGCAACCGCTTACTATGAAGGTTTAGACGCAATCTTAAACGCAACAGACCGTCAAGCAGCAAGGGATGAAGCAATCAAACAATTAAACGCTGTTCCAAGAAACGTTTTCGAATACATTTACGCTGATTACGAAGAAGCCGTTGCTGTTGAACGTGGCGCGCTTAGCGAAAGCGAAGCAGACCTTGCAAACAACGCAATCGTTCAAAAAATGGGCTCATGCCAATTAAGCACTGAAGAATTCATGCAAGGCGCAAGCGAAGATGTTAAGAAAGCATATTCTTCACAAAATGGTTATTTAGAAAATTACTACGCAACCCACCAAGAATACGATGGTACTGCAGACAGCAAAAACACGTCATCAATTTCTTACACGGTTGACGGCGTAAAGATTGTGACCATTACTGCTTATATAAACGACACAACCACAAGGGCAAGGGAAGAAGCAAGGGTATTCTCACCAAACGCAACAATCGTTTTACATACCGCTACTTTAAGTGGTGAAGAAAAGAACGTTGGCAAACTTTTGGCAGAAAAAAATAGCAAACTTGGCGTTGGCTATCTTGTTCGCTTCAACGTATATGGCGGTATCAGCCAATCACACGTTTTCGATACCGACCGTGTAAACGAAGCAACCCCGGGCGGTGTTATTTATGTTATCGAGTTTAACGTAAACAAATACTACGAACAATTTATCGCTAAAAACCAAGGCGTACTCGCAAACTTACTTGACCAAATTTCTTTGGGCGGTGTTTGGGGCGCAAAAAATAGATTGAGCAACATCAGCGATGCTTACTCAATGTTAAGCGGTACAGACGTTGACCTTTGTTATTTATATACTGACGGTGCTTTAAGCACTTTTGAAAATATAAGTTATGAACCTAACGGAGGTAATTTGATGTTAGAAACCACAAAATTCGGCAACTTTGCTATTGCCGCAACCGGCACATCAAGTATGTTATCAAATCCAGCATTCTGGATCTTATTAGTTGTTGCCATTATCTTAGTAATCATTCTTCTTGTACTTGTATTCAAGTTCGTCAAATATGCCGTTAAGTTCCATTCAAACGGTGGCACACCAAGCAAACAAAAGGTTAAAGCAAGACGTGGCGAATACTTCACAATGCCAGAAAACCCAACAAGGAAAGGCTATGTATTCACTGGTTGGTATGAAGATGAAAACTTAACACGTCGTTTCCTTGCTACACGCATCATCAAACGTCGTGCATTACACGCTTACGCTAAATGGAGTTTAGAATTAACACCAGACCGTGTAAACAGATACTACGCAACATTAAGAAACACTTTGGCTTCACACGCTATCTTAACCGGTGAAACCGAAATGGCTGAAGACAAGACTTACGCTATCATTGAAAAGCACGAAAAAGATATCGCTTTATATCTTGCACTCAATACACAAATGCTCGCTAAAGAACTCTTCAATGTTACCGCTTGCCCAGATAAGCCAGAAACCCCAACACTTTTGACAATCGCCACAAGAGA
The DNA here is from genome assembly GCA_944363645.1 of uncultured Clostridia bacterium. Lineage (GTDB taxonomy): Bacteria > Bacillota > Clostridia > Christensenellales > Borkfalkiaceae > UBA4636. Next base: position 76,524 of record CALVUR010000006.1, read on the forward strand.
AGACTTCATTGACGCTCAAAAACTCGTTGAAAAACTCGTTGAATTCTACGGCTTAGGCCAATCTGACTTTGAACCTGCAACAAAAGAAGAAACAACTTACGCTTTAGTTATCGGTCCAGCACCTGTTGAAGAAGCTCAAGAAGAAGTTGTTGAAGAACCTGTTGAAGAAGTTCAAGAAGAACCCGTTGAAGAAACAGTTGAAGAAGTTCAAGAAGAACCCGTTGAAGAAGCAGTTGAAGAACCTGTTACTGAAGAACAACTTATCGAATACTTCACAAAGATTCGTAACCAAGTTTGCGGTTATGCTTTATACGAACAAAACGAAAAAGCAGAAGACGGCAAGATGCTCGTTAAACTTTACAAAAAGGACGAAGCAGTTTACTGCTACATGGCACTTGATGCAGAATCTTACGGTTTAGAAACTGTTGGCTTAGGCTTTAGCGATACACCGGCACTTTTGAAAGTTGCAAGCGACGAAGATCTCGAAAAAGCACTTTCACTCGTTGAAATCGTTATGACCGAACACGGCCTTGAAAAATCTGACGAACCTGTTGAAGAAAAAGGTTACGAAGGCAAAGGCTTCGGCTACAGAATTCACTATGTAGAAGAATAATCTAAATAGTACTTAAAAGGCTACCACACTGTGGTGGCCTTTTTAATTTTTCTTTTTTTTGTTTTACTTTTTTTACAAGGCAAAAAAGCATTTTTAAAGGGGCATCTGTGCGTTTTAGACGGCTTTTTGCACAAATTTTAACAAAGGTTTAGGCAAAACAAATTGCAAAATTAGTGTAATAACTTGCTTGCTAAAGGGGTAAAATTATGTTATAATTAAGTTAGATATAAAAAAAAGGGGTATTTATATGAAGATTAGATTTAACGAAGACGCAAGTGTTGTTGCGCAAGTTCAAGAAGGCTTACGCCAAAAGGACGGCTATTGTCCATGTAAGGTTGGCAAACTTCCCGAAAACAAATGTATGTGTGAAGAATTTAAAAACCAAATCAAAGACGAAAATTTTGAAGGCTATTGCCATTGCAAACTTTATTATAAGGAAAAATAATTTAAAGCGGTAAGTTTTACCGCTTTTTTTTATTGCCAAAATGGGCAAAGTTAAAAAATAAAATCGTTCAAAAAGTAAAATTTACATCAAAATAAGCAAAAATTCCCCACAAAAAAGGTGTTAATATATGGGCTACAAAGTCTAATAAAGGTGGCTTATGGCAAGAAAAATTTTAATCACATCCGGAAAAGGTGGTGTGGGCAAATCGTCAATTACGGCGCATCTTGGCTACCAACTTTCCAAACTCGGTCAGCGTGTTTGCTGTATGGATATGGATGTGGGGCTAAACAATTTAGATGTCATTATGGGCGTTGAAAACAAAGTTACATACGACCTTCACGATGTGTTAGAAGGCAGATGCCGTGTAAAGCAGTCCCTTATCGACATTTCGCCCACGTTATCGCTTATTGCATCTAAACATAACTTGGATGTAGACTTTACAGGCAAAAATGTTCGGGACTTAACTGACGGCTTAAAAACACGGTTTGATTTTGTTTTAATCGATTGCCCAGCAGGTATAGACAGCGGTTTTAGGCGTGCAATCAATGCTTGCGAAGAAGTCTTAGTGGTTGTAACTCCAACTTTAACAAGTCTGCGTGATAGCGATAAAGTTTTGGGTATTTTGGCAAATTACAAGGTAAAAATTTTGGGTGCCGTCATAAACCGTGTGCGTGGCGACTTGGTTATTCGTGGCGGTCTTATGGGGTGTGAAGACATTTCTTCCACCTTAAAAATTCCCGTTGTTGGCTGTATTCCAGATGACGACAGTATATATTTATCTACTTCGCTAAATCTTTACAATTCTCGGGCGCAAAAGGCGTTTAAACTGCTTGCAAAACACCTTTTGAACGGCAAAGGCAAGGTGTACGATGCAACAACCTACTACCGTGGTTTTCAGGGCGCATTAAGGCGTTTTATAAGGCAAAATGTTTAAGGGGGGCAATATGACAAATAAGCAAATCGCAAGGGCTAAAAAGATTATCGAAAACGATAGGCTCGGGCTTGTTTTTGGCACAGAAGATTTGATAAAACACGACATTGAAAGTTTGCTTTTAGAATATTTCAATCTTACAATGCCCGTAAAAATTACCTTAAACAAAAAGGGCGATAAAATTCAAATTACAATCACCACCGAATGCCAAAGCGTAAAAAGGTTTATGGTGGGCAGTTAGTTTTTTAAGGGGGCATGTGTGCGTTTTACCGCTTTTTTGTGGTTTTTTGTGGTGTAAAAATTAAAAAATCAAATCGCTTTTTTTGGGGAAATAATGTGGGAAGATTTTTAAAAAAGTTAGTTTAAAGTAATTTTAATGGGCAAAAGCCTATATAATATTTAGTAACTTTAAAGGTGAAAAATGTTTTGGGACTTTTGCGAACTTTTAGGCGGAATAACTGTCTTTTTGGTGGGGCTAAAACTCATTGCCACAAACTTTGGGCTTGCACTCAACGGCAAAATAAAAAATGGGCTTAAAAGCCTTACAAAATCAAGATGCTCGGCATCGCTTTTGGGGGCTGGGGCAACGGCTCTTATGCAAAGTTCGGTTGCGGTAAACATGCTCACCGTTTCCCTTGTAGAAAATAAGGTGATTACCTTAGTTGGTGCGTGTGCGGTCATAATCGGCACAAACATTGGCACAACAATCACCGCCCAACTTGTTTCCATATCAATGTCAAGCATAAACTTTACGGCAATCGGCAGTTTAATTGCATTTTTGGGCTTTATTTTGTCCCAAATAAACAAAAAAAATTTGCCACTTGTTGGCAAAATGCTTGTGGGCTTTGGTTTTGTGTTTATCGGCATAAAGGTGATGACGTTGTCCGTTCAAAACTTTTACAAATACAGTTGGTTTTTAAACTTCTTTTTAATCAAAAGTCCGCCTATAATACTGTTAAACGGCTTTTTTATCACCGCAATTTGTCAAAGTTCATCAGTCGTTACAAGTATGCTTGTCATTTTGGCAACCGCCAACATTATAAGTTTAGAAAGCGCAATTTATATGATACTTGGCGCAAACATAGGCTCTTGTATATCGGTTATCTTCATTGCTAACAAACTAAGCACAGCATCAAAACAAACCGCCGTTTTCAACTTGGTTTTTAACATAATCGGCGCACTTATTTTTTATATAATCACCGCAATCTTTGGCGATAAAATGTGTGCTCTTTTGGTAAAAACTTCGGCAAATTTAGGCGGAGCGGTAGCAAACTTTCACACCGTTTTTAATGTGATTATGGGCGTTAGTACTCTACCTGTTTTAGAATATCTTATCGCATTTATCAAAAAGATTTTGCCAGAAGGCGATAAACAAGTTAGTTACAAAAAAATACAAAAAGCAAAAAGTGGCTAAAAGTTTAGCCACTTATTTTATTGTCAATAATTAGTGAAGGGGAATTCTAAATAATTAAAAAAGTGGCGATAACGGGCTTATAGGCGGACTTTTTTTGCGGTTTTTACTAAAAAGTTGTAAGTTTTAAAATTATAATATGCGTTGACAAAGGGGCGGATATGTGTTATGATTATAAAGACTATTTATATAAGTTGGTTACTAAAATTCATGGATAAGTTTAAAGATTTTATAAATCAAAAATCGCTTTTTGGCGAAATCATGCGCTTTTTGCTTGTTGGTGGGCTATCAACAGTTATTGATTTTTTGATAATGGGCGTTGTGCTTTATCTCAGCGCACCGGATAGTTACGACAATTTTATAAACGTCTTTTTTGGCACAAATCAAGATCCAACTTACTTTGGCGCACTTTTTGGCACGGGGCTTGGTTTTGTCATTGGCGTAATCGTAAATTATTTATTGTCCGTTTACTTTGTGTTTAACGAAAATGAAAATGTAAAAAATGTCAAAGGCTTTGTGCTGTTTGTCGTGCTTTCCGCCGGCGGACTTGCCTTACACGAATTAGGCATGTGGGGCTTACACTTAAAGTTTGGCGTAAACGAATGGATAGTAAAAATTATCATGACCATCTTGGTTATGGCTTACAACTTTGTTACAAGAAGAGTTTTACTTTTTAAAAAGAAGGGTGAAGTATGAAATTAAGTATTGTTGTACCTTGTTATAACGAGCAGGAATCAGCCCCCAAATTTTACTCGGCAATCATTCCTGTTCTTGCTGGTCTATCTTGCGATTACGAAATTATTTTCGTAAACGACGGCTCTAAAGACGACACGTTAACCGTTTTAAAGGGCTTGGCACTTGCCGATAAAAATGTAAAGGTCGCAAGTTTTTCACGCAATTTTGGTCAGCAATCTGCAATCTTGTGCGGTCTTAAACTTTGCACGGGCGACTGCTGTATCCCGATAGATTGCGACTTGCAAGACCCTGTAGAAGTAATTCCTAAAATGGTTGAAAAGTGGAATGAAGGTTTTATGGTCGTTCACGGCAGACGCATCTCACGTGCGGGCGAAACGGGCTTTAAAAAGACCACCGCAAAGGTTTTTTACCGCATGCTAAACAAGATGTCGCAAGTTGAAATCCCAACCGACACAGGCGACTTTAAACTTTTAGATAGAAGGGTCATTGATATTATTGTCAGCATGCCAGAACACAACAAATACCTTCGTGGGCTTGAAAGTTGGGTGGGCTTTAAACAGACCTTTGTCGACTTTGAGCGTCAAGAACGTGTTGCCGGTAAAACCAATTACACCCTTAAAAAAATGTTGAAGTTAAGTGGCGACGGAATTTTTTCCAATTCAGACTTTCCGCTTAAATTTTTCATGGGCGTTGGGCTTACACTTACAATGGTATCTTGCATGCTACTATTTGCCTTTATCTTCCTCGAAATCTTCTTACCTCGCTTTAATCCGCTTTGGTGGATAGTGGGCGTTATCGGGCTTATAGGCGGACTTTTGCTTGTTTCTCAAGGCTTTTCTAACATTTATTTGTACCGTGTTTATGACGAAGTCAAGTGCCGTCCAGAATATCTTATAGAGCAAAAATTTAACTTTGACGGCAACCTTTATTTGGGCGAAGATTTAAAAACCTCAGACACAAAATTTGAAACAACAAACGCCGATGTTACAGACGAAATAAAAGACGAAACCGCAACCGAAACTGCAACCGAAACAACCGACGAAACGGCAAGTGAAAACGGTTAAAAAGCGAAAAAAGGTTTAACAATTTTGGCTTTTACGTGCAAAGGTTAATTTTTTATATCGCTAAATAATAATTGACAAAACTTTTAATTAGGTTTATTATATATTGTAGACAATATTGGGAGGTAATTTATGAACAAATTATCAGTAAAAGATGTAGTTGTAAAAGGCAAAAAATGTCTTACAAGGGTAGACTTTAACGTACCTATGAAAGACGGCGTTATCACCGACGAAAACCGTATCAACGGTGCACTTCCAACCATTAAATATTTGGTTGAAAACGGTGCAAAGGTTATACTTTGTTCTCACCTTGGTAAGCCACACAACGTTTTAGACGAAAAGATTAAATTAAACAAAAAAGAAAAAGCGGCTGTTGAAGCTTTAGGTGAAGCTGAACGTGAACAAGCCACTTTAGAATATATCGAAAAAGCAAAGAAAGATTTGAAAAAGTACACATTGGCACCTGTTGCTAAACGTTTACAAGAACTTTTACCAGACGTAAAAGTTACATTCGCAACCGACACTGTTGGTGAAGATGCTACGCTTAAAGTAAACGCTATGAAAGATGGCGAAATCGTTGTTTTAGAAAACACACGTTTCAACGCTGGTGAAGAAAAGCGTGACGAAGAATTCTGCCGTAAACTTGCTAACTTTGCTGACGTTTTCGTAAACGATGCTTTCGGTACAGCACATCGTTCACACGCATCAACCGCTGCTATTGTTGAATACGGCTTTGTAAAAACTGCTGTTTGCGGTTTCTTAATCGAAAAAGAACTTTCAGTTATGGCTGACGCTTTAGATAACCCAGTACGTCCTTTCGTTGCAGTACTTGGCGGCGCAAAGGTTGCTGATAAACTTAACGTTATCTCTAACTTACTCGAAAAATGCGATTCTTTAATCATCGGTGGCGGTATGGCTTACACCTTCTTGAAGGCACAAGGCAAAGAAGTTGGTACTTCACTTGTTGACGAAACAAAGATTGATTACTGCAACCAAATGATGGCAAAGGCTAAAGAATTAGGTAAAAATTTATACCTTCCTATCGATACAGTTATCACAAAAGATTTCCCAAACCCAATCGATGCACCTGTAACCATTCAAACAGTATCTGTTGATGCTATCCCAAGCAACATGCAAGGTTTAGATATCGGCGAAGAAACAAGAAAACTTTTCGCTTCAATCATCGCTAACGCTAAAACCGTTGTTTGGAACGGTCCTATGGGCGTATTTGAAAACCCAACGCTCGCTGCTGGTACAAACGCTATTGCTGAGGCTATGGCTCAATGCGAAGGCACAACAATCATCGGTGGTGGCGACTCTGCTGCCGCTGTTGCACAAGCAGGTCTTGCTGATAAGATGAGCCACATCTCTACAGGTGGCGGTGCTTCACTTGAACTTTTTGAAGGCAAAGTTTTACCAGGTATTGCTTGCTTAAACGAAAAGGCTTAATTCTTAAAGCAAATTAAATAGGCGAATAAAGGTGATTTATATGAGAAAACCAATTATTGCTGGCAACTGGAAAATGAACAAAACCCCAACACAAGCGGTTGAACTTTGTAACGAACTTATTCCGCTTGTTAAAGATGCCGACTGCGACGTTGTTGTTTGCGTTCCCGCAACAGATATTTATGCTGTTACAAATTGCTTAAAGGGCACAAACATCAAAGTTGGTGCGCAAAACGTTCACTTTGCTGAAAGTGGTGCATATACAGGCGAAATCTCCGCCGACATGCTTTTAGATCTTGGCGTAGAATATGTTATCATCGGCCACAGCGAACGTCGTCAATACTTTGCTGAAACTGACGAAACAGTTAATAAACGTACATTAAAGGCTTTAGAAAAAGGTTTGACACCTATCGTTTGCGTTGGCGAATCTTTAGAAGAAAGAGAAACAGGCAAGACTGAAGAAGTTTTGTATCGCCAAATTACAGAAGGTTTAAAGGGCGTTGAAGACTTAACTAAACTTGTTATCGCTTACGAACCCGTTTGGGCTATCGGTACAGGCAAAACCGCCACAAGCGAACAAGCAAACGAAACTATCGCTTTTATTAGACAAACTTTGGCAAAAACATTCTGCCCAAAATGTGCTGAACAAGTTCGCATCCAATATGGTGGCAGTATGAAACCATCAAACGCTAAAGAACTTATGGCTATGCCAGAAATCGATGGTGGTTTAATCGGTGGTGCATCATTAAAGGCTGTTGATTTTTCACAAATCGTTAATTACAATAAGTAATTTAAATAAAATTAAGCCGTGCTTTTTGCACGGCTTTTTTGTTTTCTTAAAATTTGTGTTTTTGTTAGATAACGGGCTTATAGGCGGACTTTTTGCCTTTTTTGTGGCAGTTATTTAGGCGAATCAAGCGTTAAAACTTGCACGTTTAAGTTTATTAAATACTGATCAAGCGGAATGTTTTTATAATCTTCATATTTAAAATAATGGTACTTATAAAGTCTGTCTTTAATGCCAAAAAGGTCAACACCTTTTTCAAGCATCCTTGTCGCTAAACTCTTTATTACGGTTGTTGCATCATTTTCAAGGGATAATAAATACTCATCCGGTACTTTAGACCGTCTACCTAAAAAATTATTATTTGCGCTTTCCGTTGTGCTGTCAGCAACTCTTACAGTAAGTTTTAAATCAAGGTTTAATGTGGGCTTTACGCCAAAATCAAGGCTTAAATTGTGCTTGTTTTTATAAACTTCAAGCGCACAACTTTTATCGTCAATTTTAGTCGTAAGCACAAGCCTTTGCGCCTTTTTATTTAAAAGATTAAGATAAACCGTTTCATCTTCACTTAAAATATCTACAATTTTTCCGTCCTTAAATACGGCGGTTTTTGTCGCATCAAATATGGCTGATGGCGAACTTTCTCCGCCCGATTGACCTTCCGTCGAAGATAAAAATCTATCTCTTGAAAAAGTATCACAATTTTCAAAAAGTGGGGCTATAAGCCCGTTATCGCCACTTTTTTCACTAAAATCAGCACAGTTTTTACCGCTATTTACCTCTTTTCCCGTTTGACCTTCTTCTTTTGCTTCACCGCTAATTATGGTTATAAACGGCATATATCCGCAATTTTTTTTGCCGTGCATATCTTGACAAAAACTTTTTACATTGCTATCACCAACTCTTGAAGTTGCCGCACCATTTTCCACAATTACCTTTCTTATCGCAAAGGATGAAATGTTGTCAAGTGGGGTGGGCGTAGACAAAAAATCACGTGCCGTACCGTCGCAAACGGCAAGCAGGGCAGAACTTTGAAAGTGTTCGCTCGCAAGCAGATGGTCACACACAATCTGCACATTGTCATTTGCCAAATCTTTGCCCAAAATTATCACGTTGCAAAATGATAGTTTAGGGAACCACCCCGACCGCTTTGATATATTTTCCACCGCTTCCATCACCGTTTCGCCCTTTGCCGAAATAAGCGTATCTTCGTTATTAAAGGTCTGTTGGCTCGCTTGCGGTACGCCTATTTGTGCGGTAAGTTCAATGCCACTATCCACCTTGTCAATGCCAAGCGCAACAATTATCGCAGTCTTTTCAATGTCGATAAGCGCAAAGTCATTTGTAAAGTAAAAAATGGTTAAAATAAGGGCAATAACTATTACAATTTTGTTTTTAAGCCTTGACTTCATTTTTCCCCCTTTTGGGTATTAAAAGTAGTAGAAGTGGCACCACGTACCCGAAAAATATGAATACATACCCGAAGTAATTTGAAATTACGCCCAGCACTTTAAACAGTTTGCCCGAAAAAATTATGGAAAAAATGCAAAGCCCAGCGTTTATGATTATTGCCGGCACAAGTGATTTTTTAAGGGCAAAAGCACGCTCAAAACACTTGGTGGATAGATAAATTGGTAAAATTATTGCAAACACTTGTGAAAACATTAGCAAAAATATGGCTACATAATCAAACCTTACCGAGTCCACAAGTGTATAAATGGTCAGTTCAGGCGTAGCGAAAAAGCGTGAATTCGCTATAGAAGAAAAGACCGCATAAAAGGTAATCATAAATAAAATTACCACAACCGATGCCCCTAAATAACTTAATGTAAGTTTTAAAGTTTGCCGTTTTTCGCCCTCAAAATGCCCCAAAAAAAGTAGCAAATACACGCTGTCCGAAAACCACATTATGCTTTTAAAAAGTGCGTTAACGGGCTTATAGGTGGGTTTTTGTATTATGGGCAGTAGATTTGTAAAGTCTGCTTCAGGGATGGATAAAAAGAAAATCAATAAAAACCCAAGTGCCGTTAGATAAATGCACGCATCGGCAGATCTACCTAAAACTTTAAGCCCCTTTAAGGACTGATAAAAACTTACAATAAATAGGGGTATAAACACAAGTTTAGACGGCGTAATTTCATAAAGGGTGTTATGCACATAATCTTGTTGCTCTAAAAGGGGAACGATTGCTTTTAAGATAAAATACACACCATAGCCAAAGTAAACAATTTTTGCAAAGGTTTTTGAAAAGTTAGTTTCTAAAACGTTAAAAAGTGTGCTGTTTTGGTGCTTGTAAAAAAGTCGCATACAGCAAAGAAGTACGCCTATGTCAAGCAAAAATCCCAAAATGGTGGCAACAAAAAGCCGTTCTTCGCAAAAGCCTGCAAGTACCGACGGCAAAAGCGCAATTTTCGTTACGGGCATAAAGGCTAAAAATATAAAACAAATTTGTCTAAGTTTAAGTTTGTTTTTCTCGTTAGGACTCATCATTTTTAATTCTCACTTTGTTTTTGGGCTTTAAAGAAAGCGGTCTTAATTTGGTTGTTGATAGGTTTGCCATTAAAAGTGTATCCTTTAAATCGCTCTTTTTCATGGGCGCAAAAGGTGCCAAAATAGGCACATCAAAGTTTTCAAGCGAAACAAGGTAAATAAGCAAAAAGCAGGTCAAAAGCACCAAACCATACCCACCAACAGCCCCAGCAACCACAAGGTATAAAAGCCGTAAAAAGGACATGGTGTCAACAAGTTCGGGCGTTACGTATAAGCAAATGCCAGATAGTGCCATAATCATAATGGTCGGCGTTGACACAATGCCGGCCCTTACCGCAGTATCGCCAAGCACAAGGGCGCCAACCACCGATAACGCCATACCAACGTATTTTGGCATTCTTACGCTTGCTTCGTTCAAAATCTCAAAAATCAAAAGGGTAAAAAGCATTTCAAAACTGGGTGATAAAGGTATCCCTTTAATACTGTTTACAATGGTAAGTAAAAAGTTTATGGGTATAATCTGCAAGTGAAAAAGTTGCGCCGCCACAAAAATTGACGGAAGCGAAAGTGCAAGTATTATGGAAATCAGCCTTAACACCCTTTGCATGTTGGCACGGTAATGGTTTTGAAAATAATCTTCGCTTGACTGAAAATCTTCAACAAGTAAATAGGGCACCGTTACCGCTATTGGCGAGCCATCTACAATAATCCCCACACGCCCCTCTAAAAGTTTTGCCATTAAAATGTCGGGCTTTTCAGTGTTGCCAACCTGCTTTACAAGGGAAACTTTATGCTCAACTATGCATTTAGAAATGTAAGAACTATCGCACACGCCGTCAATATCGATTTTAGAAATTCTTTCAACCACCTTTTTTACAATGGTGTCATCGGCAACATCGCTTAAATAAAGCACCGCAACATCGGTTTTAGAATACTTTCCCACCGTAATTTTTTTGATCACAAAACTCTCGCTTTTTATCCTTCGGCGCATAAGCCCAAGGTTGGTTTTAAAGCATTCGGTAAACCCTTCACGCGGGCCTTTTACTACGGCAGATGTGGGCGGTTCACTTATCGCACGTGTGGTGTATTTTAATAAGTCAATCTTGACAGCGGTCGTTTCGCCGTCAATAATTAAAATGCTTGCGCCAAGTTCAATATCGTTAATTACGCTATCGACGTCGGGGGACGTGGTGGCTTGTGGGCTAAATACACGCTTACAAATGGTATCTGCGTCTGTCTTTCCTTTATAGTTTGAAAGGGGTTCAACAACAAGCCTACCTAAAACTTCCTTGTCGGTTACAGGGTCAATATAAATAAGTAAGGCATCCTTTTTTCCCATCTTAAATTCAAAAAAGACTACGTCTTGTGATGTAAGTCTTTTTTTAATAACTTCAAGGTTTTTTGTTAAACTTTTATAAAGCGTCATACACTTATTTTGGTTGTTGAAAATTTTTTTATGCGCTTTGTGTCATAATGCCCTTGACAAATGAAAATTTGCCCCTATAATTATCGTAACGCTTGGAAAATTTAATTTTTGGGGGGTGAATTAGGGTGAAATGTTTCTTGTATAAGTTTAAAAACAAGTTTAGACAAAGACTTGAAAATTTACGTTGCCCTAAATAGCCTTCCTAAAGGTGGTTATAAGTGCAAGAAGTAAATATTTTAAACCTTATTAAAAATTCCAATCCGGAAATAGTTGTAGCGGCCGCTATATCGTGTGTACTAACGCTTACAATAAGCGCTTCTCATAAGTTTTCGTCTAAGACATTTTTTATTATTTCCTTTGTAATCGGTACTTGTGGCTGTTTCATACTATCTTTGTGTTTAAATGCTTTTTCCGTCAGCGTAATAATGATTAAAAACGCCGTAGCAAGTGGTACGCTGTCCGTTACCATTACCGCTTTTATAAAAAGATTCGCCTTTTTAGAAAGTGATGACATTAAAACTTCGCTTCAAAAACTTTTGTCAAGCATAATTTTGTCCGATAAACTTGATGAAGTCGTTGACGAAATAATTTTAAAGTTGGGCGATGCCGAAACCACTCTCACCGGACAAGAGCTCAAAGTCATTTTAAAGGAAAATACAACCTTAAATGACGATGAAAAACTCGATGCCGTCGTAAATATCATTATCGAGGCACTTAATAAGCACACTAAAACTTAATATTAAAGCGTGTTAATTTGTTGGCTTTTTCCTTCAAATCAACACGCCTTTTTATTTGCTTGTTTTATTTTGTTTTTTGTGGTAAAATATTGAAAAAGTTAATGGTATCTTCTTTTTTTATTTAAAGGTGTAATTTTGATAAAAAAGGGGATAAAAGGAAATTTAAAAATGAAATATCAATATATTTTGTTTGATTTATACGGTACACTTTGTGATATCATGACCGACGAAAACATGCCCTTTGTTTGGCGTGTTACGGCAGACAATTACGCAAAATTTGGCGCAGTCTATACCCCTGAAGAACTCAAAAAGTCCTTCTATAGGTCGGTTAACGAGCAAATTGAGGGTAAAGATAGCGATTTTGAACCAGATTTAGCACTCACTTTTAAAAAGTTGTTTTTAGATAAAAATGTGCAAGTTAGTGATGACGTAATTTTACAAATCGGTCAAGAATTTAGAAAATCTTCCACTTTGTTTTTAAATTTGTATGACGGCGTAATCGACGGCTTAAAAGCCCTTAAGGCGGAAGGCAAAAAACTTATTTTGATGTCAAACGCCCAACGCATTTTTACTTATCCAGAACTTGAAATTTTAAACCTTGTTGACCTATTTGACGACATCTTTATATCTTCAGATTACGGCGTTAAAAAACCAAGTTTAAAGTTTTACGACCTTCCTTTTAAAAAGTACGGTATCAATAAAGAAAATGCAATCATGGTCGGCAACGACGGCACTTGCGATATTTTGGGCGCAAAAACTTACGGCATTGATACAATGTATGTCAGGACAAACACTTCCCCTAAAGAAGAATATCCGCCCGCAACTTACATTTTTTCAAGCCACAACTTTAAAGTTATGACAAAAATTTTAATGGTTTAAATAAAAAAAAGACAAGCCGAATTTTTGGCTTGTCTTTTTTTTGTGTTGGTGGGGGTATGTAAGCGGTTTTTAATAAATTTAAAGGTGATTTTTAGTAAAAAAACGCTAAAAAAGTAGTTTATTTATAGGTAAAGAAAAATCAAAAAAGTGGTGATAATCGGCTTATAGGCGGACTTTTTATATAAAAAACAATAAAAAAGGTGGCAAAAAGCCACCAAAAATACATATTATTTGCCAGAAGAGCCAAAACCGCTTTCCCCACGCACCGTTGTTGTTAAATTTTCGGTTAAATCAAACTGCGCTTTAAAATAAGGGGTAAAAATTATTTGCGCAATGCGGTCGCCACACTCTATAACTTGTACATTATTCCCGTGGTTGTGTATGGGTACCATAATTTCCCCACGATAATCACTGTCAATTACGCCAACCTTATTTGCGGGGGCTAAATCACGCTTTGTGGCAAGTCCACTTCTTGCATAAACAAGCCCAACAATACCTTGTGGCATTTCAAATGAAAGCCCCGTTTTTATCACTACCGTTTGATGTGGTAAAATTTCCACACGTTCTATTGCAGAATATAAATCTGCCCCGGCAGATTCCGTCGATGCATAAGTTGGCATGGTCGCCAAATTAGATAATATTTTTACTTTAACATTGATTTCATTTATCATAACTAAATTCCTTATAATTTAATTATAAGTGTAAAACAAATTTATGTCAATAAGATGGGCATGGTTGCGTATTAAAAATTAAGTAAAACAATTTTAATTACCTATTGAAAAACAAGCGGTGTTGTGTTATAATTTTATTGTATATGGCAAAAAAATTTTAAAATTTTTGTAAAAATTATTTTTCAAATTTAAGATAAAAAATCAATTTAATGGGGGGCATGTATGCAAAACGTACTAAAAAGTGGCAAATTGTTGGATGAAAAAGGCAATTTATGTGAATCAGGTTACAGTTTAGATTATGTTAAAGAATATAACCGTAGCGATATAAAAGCAGGCAAGTTAAGGATAAAGGAATGGGATTATTATTTAATTTCAAACGAAGACTATGCTGTGGCACTTACCATTGACGACAACAGTTATATGTCGCTTGCCTCGGTAAGTTTTTTAGATTTTAAAAAGCCAAGTTACATTACAAAAAGTCAAATTAAACTTTTGTCGCTCGGTAAAATAGGCTTGCCGTCAAGTTTTAAAGAAGGCAATGTTTACTACAAAAGCAAAAAAGTGCGTGGCAGTTTTTTAAAGGACAGCAAACGCCGTATTTTAAGTTTCAAGTACGCTAAATTTGATGGCAAAAACGACTTTGAATGTTATTTTACCTTAACTGACGAACCACGTGATAAAATGGTAATCGCCACCCCGTTTGACAAGGAAAAATATTTTTATTACAACGCAAAAATCAACCTTATGCGTGCCGAAGGCTGGGCAAAAATCGGCGACACCGTTTACAATTTTTCAAAGACAAATACCCTTGCAACGCTCGATTGGGGCAGGGGTGTGTGGACTTATAACAATGAATGGTATTGGGGTAGCCTTCAATGCTATCTAAACGACGGCACACGTTTTGGCTTTAATATGGGCTATGGTTTTGGCAATACCGAAAAGGCTTCCGAAAACATGATTTTCGTTGAAAACACCGCTCACAAACTTGATAGGCTCACCTTCAATATCCCTAAAAACGAAAAAGGCAAGTATGATTATATGAAAGATTGGACGTTTACCGACAACGAAAACCGCTTCAATCTCACCTTTAAACCCATCATCGACCGTGAAGACAATACAAATTTGGGCGTTTTGGCAAGTTTACAGCACCAAGTTTTCGGCGTTTTTAATGGTGAAGTCGTTTTAGATGACGGCTCAATTATCAAGGTGGAAAACAAATTAGGCTTTGCCGAACATGTAAGAAATAAGTGGTAAAATTTTTAGGTTAGATAAAATTTTTTAAACAAAGTTTAAACTTTTAAAGACGGGTAAAATTGCTCGTCTTTAATTTTTTGCTTAATTTGGTTTGCCATATACCAAAAAAAGGTATATAATATAGTTAGCGGTTAATAATTTAACGGCTATAAAAATAGTAAAAATATAAAATCAAGGTGATATAAAAATGAAAAACAGACCAGTATGTTTAGTTATTATGGATGGCTATGGTATCAGGGAAAGTAGCGACGGCAACGCTATAAAAATTGCCAATAACGGTACTATAGACCAACTTTTTGCAAAATACCCATCAACTCAACTCGGCGCAAGCGGTTTATCTGTTGGGCTTCCTGACGGTCAAATGGGCAACAGTGAAGTAGGGCATTTAAACATCGGCGCAGGCAGAATCGTTTATCAAGAACTTACAAGAATCACCAAGTCAATTGACGACGGCGACTTTTTTGAAAATGAAGAACTTTTAGGCGCAATCGAAAGCGCAAACAAAAACGGCAAGGCACTTCACTTATACGGCTTGTTGTCAGACGGCGGTGTCCACAGCCACAACACACACCTTTATGCGCTCGTTCGCTTAGCAAAATTAAAGGGCGTAAAAGAACTTTATGTTCACTGCTTCTTAGACGGCCGTGATGTATCCCCAACAAGTGGTGCATCCTTTATCGAAGACTTACAAAAGGTTTTAGACAGCGTTGGTCTTGGCAAGGTTGCAACCGTTGCCGGCAGATATTACGCAATGGACCGTGACAACCGTTGGGAAAGGGTAGAAAAGGCTTACGACAGTTTGACAATCGGTAACGGCGTTAAGGTTAGCGATGCTGTAAAGGCTGTAAAAGATAGTTACGCAAACGGCGTTACTGACGAATTCGTTTTACCAACAAACGTTTACGAAAACGATCAACCTGTTGGCTTAATTAAAGAAGGCGATTCAATCATCTTCTACAACTTCCGCCCCGACCGTGCAAGGGAAATCACCCGTGCCTTTACCGAAAAAGAATTTTCCGGCTTTGAAAGAAAGACTGGCTTTTTAAACCCATACTATGTATGCTTTACCCGTTATGACGCAACCTTTACAAACGTTCACATTGCGTTTAAGCCCGTTACATTAACAAACACTTTGGGCGAATATTTGGCAAACAAGGGCTACACCCAATTACGTATTGCCGAAACAGAAAAGTACGCCCACGTAACATTCTTCTTCAACGGCGGTGTTGAAGCACCAAACAAAAACGAATTTAGAGATTTAATTCCTTCACCAAAGGTCGCAACTTACGACTTAAAACCTGACATGAGCGCAAACGAAGTTACCGCTAAGGTGCTTGAAGAAATCAATAGCGACAAGTTTGACGTAATCATTTTAAACTTTGCAAACTGCGACATGGTCGGTCACACAGGCGTATTAAACGCTGCGGTCGAAGCCGTTACCACCGTTGAAAATTGCGTTATGCAGGTTGTAAATGCAGTTAAATCTAAGGGCGGTGTAACTTTAATTACCGCTGACCACGGCAATGCCGACATGATGATCGCTGAAGACGGCGAACCATTCACCGCACACACCACAAACCCCGTTCCATTCATCTTGGTTGGCGACGGATATTTAGGCAAGACTTTGCGCTCTGGCGGTATCTTGGCTGACATTGCACCAACCCTTCTTGAAGTTATGGGCGAAGAAATCCCAGCCGAAATGACAGGCAAGTCCTTAATCAATAAATAATTTTTGTAAAATAGTTTTACTTTTTCCCGCTAAAAGGCTATTTGACGGGAAAAAGTAACTTTTTATTGCAAAAATGCTTGTAAAAACTTGCATTGTGTGTTATAATTGATAAGCATTTTGAAAATACTTAGGTACGGAGATATATTATGTTAGCAAATTTATTGGCAAGTTATGGTTTATACCAAGGTCTTTCTATCGGCTTTATAGTAGGCGCAGTTATTTGTGCTATTTTCGTTATCATCGTTGTTTTAATTCAACCAGGTAACTCAAATGGTATTAGCGCACTCGGTTCAAACGCTGAAACATTCTACAATAAGGATAAGGGCAAAACTCTCGAATCCAAATTGAAAAAATTAACCTATGTAAGTCTTGCTATCATGGCATTATTTATGATCGGTTTCTTTGTTATTCAGCTTCCAGGTGTTCTCCTTTAATTTATTGCTTACTAACGGCCACTTTTTTAGTGGTCGTTTTTTATAACTTGTTTTTAAATTTTTTAAAAAATAATCACAATTTTATGGTAAATTTATAGTGTAAATTTTTTAAAGTGTGCTATTTTTTATCTCAAAAAATTACTGCTTTAAAATAGGTTTATTGCCACTTTTTTTTGCCGATGTGCCATAATGTATACGGTTTTTCGGCAAAATTTTCTAAAAAATATAAAATAGACCACTCAAAAATATTTAAAAATAGATATAAAGGATAGTTTTAATGTCTTTACAATCACGCATTGCGAAAAAATTTAAAGAAGGCTCTTTTAAAGATATGACCTTTACCCAAATTTGCAAAGAAGTAGGCGCCGTTACCGAAAGCGACTACAAACTTTTGCGTAGCGTTTTGCGTAATTTACGGCAGGAAAATATCATTTATGTGGATAGGGGAATTTACAAACTTTCTTTGAAAGAAAAAATTAAAGACCCCACTGTGCGCCAAAAAACCAACATTGTTGAAGGCGTTGTCCGTGCTAATGAGTGTGGCTTTGGATTTTTGGTTACCGATAATGGCGATTATTACATCTCGCAAGAAAACATGGGCTACGCTTTACACGGCGACCGTTGTGAATGCGCTGTGCTTTCTGGCAAAAACGGCAAAAACGATGCTTGCATGGTGCTAAATATTAAAGAACACACAATAACTCGTCTTGCCGGCACTTTCTTTAACGAAGGCGCATTTTCCTACCTTCGCCCGGACGATACCCATTATTTAAGCGATATTTTAATTACCGATACCAACGGTTACGATGTTAATGTCGGCGATAAGGTTTTTGTCGAAATCACAAACTTTCCAAAAAAGGCTTGTCCGCAAGGCAAAATTCAAGCCGTTTTAGGTCGGCAGTTTGAACTTTCCGCCGAAGAAAATGCATTACTTTTAACTTATGGTTTTTATGACGGCTTTAATGAAAGTGTTAAGCGTGAAGCAACGGCGACAGAGCAAAAAGTTGCCGATAATCGACTTATAGGCAGACTTAACCTTACCGACAAACTAATTTTTACTATCGACGGCGACACCGCAAAAGACTTTGACGACGCCGTTTCGCTTGAAATTACAGAAGACGGCAATTATAAACTTGGCGTCCATATTGCTGACGTTTCAGAATATGTTACTTTAGGCAGTGAACTCGATAAAGAAGCATATAAGCGTGGCACAAGCGCATATTTTCCCGATAGGGTTATCCCCATGCTTCCTTTTGAACTTTCAAACGGCATTTGTTCCCTTTCTGAAAACAATCTTCGCTTAACCGTTTCGGTGTTTGCAACCATCGATAAATCGGGTAATATTTTAGACAGAGAATTCCACGAAAGTTACATTAAATCGACCTATAGGCTCACTTATGACAAAGTTCAGCGCATTTTAGACGGCGATAAAACGCTTATCGATAAGTATCAAGACGTGGTCGAAACGCTCAATAATATGCTTGCGCTTAAAAACATTTTGGAAGATAAGCGTAGCCAAGATGGATATATCGATTTATCTATAAAAGAAGGCGATGTTTATTATGACGGTAAGCAAATTTCGGTAAGTTTACACAAGTCGACCGATGCCACAAAAATTATCGAGCAGTTTATGATTACCGCAAACGAACTTGTCGCCGAATACTTGTTTTATCTGTCCCTTCCGTGCGTTTATCGTGTACATGGTGCGCCCGATAGGGAAAAAACGCTTGCGTTTAAAAACTTTTTGCGTGTTTTGGGTATCAATGTTTTGTGGCGCAAAGACCAACTTTTCCCCAGCGACTATCAAAAACTTTTGGAAAGTTTATCGGGTAGCGATTTATATGCCGTTGTAAATAGGGCAATGCTTCGCTCAATGAAAAAGGCTGTTTACAGCACTGAAAATATAGGGCATTTTGGTTTGGCGTCAAAGTGTTATTGTCATTTTACTTCGCCCATCCGTCGCTATCCAGACCTACTTGTCCACAGGGTTTTAAAAGCCTCTTTAAATGGTGATATTGGTGCGATAACCGACCTATACGCCGACTTTTTGTACGGCGCAGCCCAAAATTGCACCCAAAAAGAGCGCATGGCTGACGAAGCAGAACGTGCCGTAAACGACTTATATAAGGTCAAGTATTTAGAAGATTATATCGATTGTATGTTTACGGGCATTATAAGCGGTGTTACACCAAAAGGGCTTTTTGTCGAACTTGAAAACACTTGTGAAGGTTTTATTCCTATCGAACTTTTGCCCGGCAGATACGATTATGACGAAAGCGGTTTAAAACTTACAAGCAAAAAGCGTACTTACAAACTTGGTGACAAAATGGATATTGTGGTCGTTGGCGTAGATATTGGCGAAAGAAAAGCACAATTTATACCGGCTTTTTACGTAACCACTTGCAAAAATAATAAAAATATGGTAAAATTTAAAAGATGAAAGTTATAACGGAAAATAGACAAGCCCGTTTCGAGTATTTTATTGAAGATGTTTACGAAGCCGGCATTTCCTTAGACGGTGGCGAAGTCAAATCGATTAGGGAAGGCAACGTTTCTTTAAAAGAAAGTTACTGTTCGTTTTATAAGGGCAACATTTTTGTTAAAAATATGCACATTGCCGTTTACAAAATGGCTGGTGCGTATAATATAAAGGAAGCAAAGCGTGACAGGCGTTTACTCCTTCATAAGCGTGAAATTCGTAAACTTGCTAACAAGGTTAGCGAAAAGGGTTACACGGTTGTTCCGCTTAAAATTTATCTAAAAGGCTCGCTTATAAAAGTTGAACTTGGGCTTTGTCGTGGTAAACACACTTACGACAAAAAAGAAAGCCTTAAATCACGTGATATAAATCGTGATTTAAAGCGTCAAATAAAAAACTATAACTAAAGATTTTTTAAAGGACGGTTTTATTATGGCAATTAAAAAAGATGTTCCACAAAAGGAAAAAGCACCTGCTAAAAAAGAAGAAGTTAAAAAGGTAGAAACTAAAAAGGCTGAACCTAAAAAAGCCGAAGTTAAAAAACCTGAAGCAAAAAAAGCACCCGCTAAAAAATACCACATCGCTCAAAGAAAAGAAGACGATAAATGGCAAGTAAAGGCTGAAGGCGCAGAAAAGGCTTTAAAGTTATTTAACACTCAACAAGAAGCAATCGACTACGCTAAAAAGGTTGCCGACAATCAAGAAGGCTATATCATTATCCACAAAAAGGACGGCAGTTTTAGAAAGTTAACTTACTAATTTTTGCTTAATTTTTTGTGGCAATTACCATATTAAAATTTTACAAAAAATGCTGTTAACGGGCTTATAGCCCTACTTTTATCATGTTTTTAGCACGCAAAAATGCCAAAAACTTTTATGGGGCTGCACCGGATTCGACTGTAGGAAAAAGGGATAGCATAAGCATATCGAAGGCTCGGCTTCGTTAAAACGGAAAAACTTTAAAATTAAATGCTGATAATAATCAATTAGCAATGGCTGCTTAATAAAAGCAACCTGTCTTGTTTTCGCTTGCCACGGGCTTAAATAAAGGCATCATTTTACATGGCGTACTGCTAAGCCATTTTAGTTGCGGTGGTTTAGTGGATTTTTAGCAAAATACGTTTAATAGGGGGTGTTCTACCGCCCTTTTAAAAAGAGATTAAGTAGGACTAAGTATGTAGAAAGTTATTCGGTTTTTTTGCAACACGAGGGTTCGACTCCCTCCAGTTCCACCAAACGCGACGTATACGCACACCCTGCGTTTATGTCAGAATTAGAAACCGCTTTGTCGGTTTCTTTTTCATTTAACTGCGTGGCGTTCGCAATCTGCGATTACTCGGCTGCGGGCATTTTTCGGGCGTTCTCGCCGTCGTCGCCGTGTCCGTCGGGATAATCGGGGAAAATCAGATTTAAGAGCAATTCGCCCTGTTGC
>CALVUR010000007.1 GCA_944363645.1 uncultured Clostridia bacterium
GCCAAAAAAGCCCTTAGCCATTAGGCTGAGGGCTTTTTGTGTTATAAGAAACTTAAAAAGGGATTCGAACGGCTGGGGAAACTGTTTTCTGTCAAGAAGACAGTTCAAACGCAACAGTGTTGCGTTTGCCAGCCCGGCGTGATAGCAAAACAACGTTTTGCGGAGCGAATCCCTCTGCCTCCGCCAAAAAAGCCCTTAGCCATTAGGCTGAGGGCTTTTTGTGTTATAAGAAACTTAAAAAGGGATTCGAACGGCTGGGTAAACTGTTTTCTTAACTATTTTTTCGCAAAGTGAATGGGGTGTAATTCGGGCAAAGCGACGCTTTGCCACTTGCGTAAGCAAGCAAACTATATAATGATTTTCGGCACTTTGCTTGCAAAGTTATAATGCTTTTTAAAAGCATTCCGAAACATCTGCGAATCCCTCTGCCTCCGCCACCAAGACACACGCAAAAGGAGCGTATAAAACTCCGCCGCGTGTGTCTTTTTCTATGCAAAACAGGGGTAAATTGCCGTTTTCGTGGCAGTTTACCCTTTTTGTTGTTTCTTCGCATATCGCCGTAGGGATTTGTTCTTCACTCGCTTTGAAAAGTCGCAAGCCTTTAACGATTGCACAAAAAGGATTTTTGCACGATAAGGAGCGTATGATTTCTTCTGTCTTAATCAACGAAAAAATGACCGACTGCACTATTTCGAAAACAGTCGGTCGTTTGCTTATAAGGTTTCTCTTAATAAGTCCTATCCTTAATTATCGATTCCAAGTCTCCCCTACTATTAATAGAACCTTCGACAAGACTCTTCCTTCCCACTAAACGACTCATGACACGAAGCCCCGCTTCATGAGATAAAGGACCACCATTTGAATCGCAGTAATAAGTTAGCACAATTGGCATAATATTCTTTTCAAATAAATCCGTAGCCGTTTTTAATACGCAGCAATCAGTATCAGCACCACAAATAAATATATGCTTCGGACGTTTTCCTCCATTTAGTTCTCTCAACAATGATAGAAATTTTGCGTTTACGCATGTGTATATACGCTTGTCGACAATAACATCCGCCATAATTCCATCTATAAGGTCAATATCTGGTTCATTTTGAAGTCGGTGCCAATCAAGAAATTTTGTATATTGACTTCCCTCTTTATTCAAAAAACGCGTAGCAATAATCGAGTCAAAGATTCCACCATTTGTTAATTGAACAATTTTATTTGCCAAAATATGAGTCTGTTCGTATCGATTAAAACCATTTTGCATATCTACGACAATTAATATATTCTTCATATATACCGCCTTACTTATTTTTATAGTTGAAAATTATTGTTCCAACAGCTACCAAAGACATTGCTCCAAATAACAACCAATTAACCCAGCTGAATGATCCATAGACCAAATCAGATATCGTTTTATACAGCGATGACGCGGAAAACACAGCCAAGAACAAGTCTACGATCAACTTATTCTTTCTTTTTTTATCTTGATATTGAGCCTCTTTGATTTTCTTTTGAGTATTTATTTGATTCGCAACAGATTTATATAATTGTTTAACCTCCGAAGTAATGACTACCTGGTTAAGTATTTTCTTATACAGAGTATTCATATTTGCACTAATATCACTTTCAATCTCTGCTTGTGAAAACTCTATCAAACTTGCCAATCTTTGTAGAGTTTCCATACTATAGCTTGAGTTTTTATTGACATTATCCATCGAATTGTCCGCAACAAACCACCTTGATTGAACATACAGTTCCGCCTTTAATAAAGCAACTAATACCATATCATTCATTATTTCATCAAAGGAATTAATATCTTCGTGTATCTCAACAGCAACTGCAGACCAAGAGTAATATGTATTTCTATTACCTATTTTTAACGTTATTGTATTTTCCTCGCAAGTTGATTTCTGTATTGTTTCATTAATATGTTCCCATTCTTTACTATCCAATACTTTACCAAAAATAGTTGAATGCATTAAGTGGTTTAACTCATTTTGTGTTAACTCATTTTCTTTAAATATATAGGCTGTCAAAACATAAGATAGACCTTCCGCTTTATATGTTTTGGCCGCTGAAAATTTTCTTATATGACTGATTTTCTTCTTACTAACACCTTCTGCTACAATTTTCCAACATATTTCCCGAAGCTGTAGCATAAGTTTTTCTTCTTCGACAAAGACATCATCACCTTCATAACGATTCAGTATTGTGGACTGCGATATCTTTTTTTGATAATTGGCAATTAATGCCTTGCTGTACTGTAATATGCTCTTATCAGTACCATTTAAGGCCTTCCCGTCCAAATCAGTCAATAAAAAAAACCCTACACCATTGGATAATATGTAACACTTTAAATTTGACTGTATGTGAGCAATACATATTGCCTGTTCAGCAATGGGATTATCATTATACTTTATCCCAGTAATAGTTTTTCCGAGCTTTTTTAATTGAAAATTCTTTTCTATTGAAACCCCTATATTAGCACATTCCAAAGAGAGTTTATCTACAAAATATTCTGCGAAACAAAGATTTTTACTATTATCGATACTCAGACAGTCAAAAAATACACAACCCAAATCAAAAGGAATTATATGTATTTGGCTTACCATATTTTGTTCCATTCTTATTAACTCCCGCTTTTACTATTATTATTTTTTATTATACCATTTTATTTATTGAAAATCAAGATTAATTAACCGTCAATGATGAAAATCAACCATAAAGCTTCTCAAATTTAACTGATGATATTAATTGCTCTCAAACATGCAAATAAATACTTTGAAAACAAATTAATCAACTAATGACTTTACCCCACTCGAAACTGTCTTTTAATAATTATAGCATAACCAATAGCAAAAACAATGCTTTTAGGTTCAAATCCCCGTGGATGCCTGCCCCCTTTTCAACCTAAAATGACGCTCCTTTTTGTTCGCCATTAACAAAAAAGCCCTTAGCCATTAGGCTAAGGGCTTTTTGTGTTATAAGAAACTTAAAAAGGGATTCGAACGGCTGGGCAAAACTTGTTTTCTAAGTTGCTCAGTTTTTCAGAAAATAAAAAAGGAAGGTCAACCTTCCTTTTTTTGTTTTTGACAAACCAGTGTTTGATATTAAATTGAACCAATACAAAAATTAAATATAAGGCGATGATACAAGAACCTATATTAGGTTATTAAAATGTTACGAAAGGGGGTATTAGGCGTTGTCAGTTGGCAAAGTATTTACAAAATTTACAATTTGATCTGCCGCAGCAATTAGCCCTAACGAAGAATCAATTTTAAGTTCGTAATTACTATTGTCGCCCCATTTTAACCCAGAAATGTGTTTATAATAGTGCGCACGTGCTTTGTCGGCACGCTTAATATTTTTAACCGCCTCGCCCTCGGTGTCGCCGTAAACGGTTTTTACACGCTCAACCCTAAAACTCATAGGCGCATTGACAAACACCCTTACAAGGTTTTTGTAGCCCTTTAAAACGTAATCGGCGGCTCTACCCACGATAACGCAACTACCGCACTCGGCAATCTTTTTAATAATTTTATTTTGCGCCCTTACCGCACGCTGAACAACGTGAGAACTCAAATAAAGACTTCTCATCATATCGGGCGAAGACCTGTGTAAATTCGATATAAATTCCTTGTCAAGCCCGCTTTCGTGCGCCGCAAGTGCAATCATTTCTTTATAATAAAATGGTATGCCAAGTTTATTTGCAACCATCTTGCCAATCTCTTTACCGGACGAACCGTGCGTCCTTGCAATGGTAATTATTACGCCCGGTTTTGACGGCTTTAAGTAAGGCTCGCTTTGACCGGTTTCTACGCTTAAATTTTCAGTGCCTAAATTTTGCAAAATATCGCTGTTTTCAACACATGGTTCGCTGAAAATGTCGTTTTTTGCGGTAAAATCGTCGCCAATTTTACTGTCAAAAGTTTGTTTTTCAAGACCGCTAACGGCGTTTTTAACGTAATCTTTATTTAAAAATTGTCTGTAAAAAATTATGCCGACAGTGGTAGTAATAACTTCTGTTGTGGGGAAGGTTAGCCAAAAATAATTTAAGCCAAACCGTGAAAAAATAAAGCCAAGCGGAACAAAACAAACAACCGTTCGTATTATTGTCAATAAACTACTTTTAAAACTAAACCCGATCGCTTGAAAAAAGACGGGGAAGGTAAGTGATGCCACAAGCGGTATAAAACTTATTGCAATTATTCTAAATGCAACCGTACCAATTTCAATTTCAAGCGGATCTTTCGAAAAGACACTAAGCAGTTTGTCGGGGATGGTTACAAACAGCAAAATGCCCACAAACATCAATGACAGCCCCCAGTATATGGCGTAAATAAGCGTCTTTTTGCACCTTTCAATGTTGCGTGTTCCGTAGTTATAACTGATTACCGGCACAATGCAAGTTTGCATCGCCCCAAGCGGAATAAAGAAAAATGACTGCCATTTATAGTATAAGCCAAGTGTGGTAACCGCTTGATCTGAAAAGGTTTTCAAAATCATGTTAAGCCCAAAAATGTAAATGGTATAAGCCGATTGCATCAAAATGTTCGGCAGCCCAAGTTTAAACGACCTTATTATATAGGGCTTGTAAAGTTTTAGTGGCGGTGATTTTCTAAACCCTTTTTTGCAAACGATGACAGCCGCCACAATTTGCCCTAAAACGGTCGCAATGGCAGCACCCATAATGCCCATTTTAGGCAGCCCAAACATACCAAAAATCAACACGGGGTCTAATATGATGTTGGTTACAGCCCCGCAAACTTGCGCAATCATGGGCGTTTTCATGTCGCCGTAGGCTTGTAAAACCTTTGTCCAAATGCTTTCTAAAAACAGCCCAAAACTGAACAAGCAAACAATTCTGCCGTAAAGCACCACGTCGGCAATAACTTGCGGATCTTTTGTGGACATACGTGCATATAAGGGCATTAAAAACCAGCAAATTACCGCAAACAAAAACCACATAACCACAGCAAGTGGCGTGCCAATGCCGGCGTATTCGTCGGCTTTTTTGTTGTTAGAAATGCCAAGTTCAGCCGCCATCGCCGTATTGATACCAACGCCCGTACCAACCGCAAAGGCGATCATCAATAATTGTAGGGGATAAATTATCGAAAGGGCAGTTAAGCCAGAATCTGAAAATTTACCGATAAAAAAACTGTCGCAATATTGTAAAAGGCTTGTATCAACTGCGCCAGCATAACAGGCGGTGCAAGTTTTAATAAAATTTTACCTACTTTTTCCTTTCCAAAGTAGTCGTTATTAACAGCCATAATTAAAACCTTAAAAATCTAATAAGTAAATAAAAAAGTATTGTCTAAATTGATATCAGTATACACCTATAATTTAACATTCTTCAAAGATTTATATATAAAAATCGTGGTTTTAAGTAAAAATTTTTTACAAGCAAAAAATAGCCTAAAAAAACAAAAAAAATTTAGCAAAAATCAATTTAGTGGGGTACATGTGTGAGTTTTACGCCATTTTTTATAAAAAACCAATTATATTTATATGTGTAAAATTGCAAAAATGCAGATATAAACATATAAAAACATAAAAAATTATAGAAAACAACTTGAATTATTTTTAATATAATATTATAATGTTTCATAGAAAGTTTAAAGGGAATTAGTTATTAAAATTATGTTGTTTACAAACAGGAAAAATTTAAAACAAGGTTACGAAATTTATAAATCAGGTAAAGTCAAAATTTTAGGCTATAAGGGGAACGTTGTTACCGCTGAAATTATCGACGATAATACAACTTATAGCATAACTTTAAATTTAAAGACCAAAAAGAAATCTTGCACGTGCGCCGATAGTTTAGATAAGCGTACAACTTGTAAACATGTTGTCGCACTTTACTTTGAAATTTATCAGGCGGAAGCAAAAAATTGTTATGATTATTATATCAAGCCTTACGAAGAATATCTTGATAAAAGACATTTAAGACTTGCTTTAATTGATAAGTTAAGCAAACTTGACCGTGCAGACTTAATCGATTTAATCTATTCGCTTTTAGAACAAAGCAATCAAGATACCGTTGACGAACTCTTTTATAAATTAGATAATAAAAGTAACGAAATTGAAATTTAAAATGTGCTAATATGGGTATATGTCCATATATGTATACGCTTTTTCACCTGTTTTTTAAGTTTTGGATAGTAAATTCTTAAAATTTTAAAATGGAAAATAGTAAAAAATTTATAAAAAGTGGCTCTATAGGTCGATTATCGGCACTTTTTGCAATAATTTAATGCTTAAAATAAGGTAAAGATAAAAGGGTATGTTGCGAAAAAATCGCTTACATACCCCGGTTAAAATATGGTTAAATTTAGTTAAAAATTAAAAAAGCAAGCCAATTTTGGCTTGCTTTTATTTTATGCGGTTTGTGTATTTTCAGTATTAAAATTAAGTTGACTGTTATCCACAACAAGTTTGTTAAAGGCTTTTGAAGTAAATACCAAAATACCAGCAGCAACAACTATTGCGATGTCGGGTAAAACGTAACCTGCTTGATAGATAAAACTATAAAGGTATGGGTTTTGATCGCCAGCAAATGCAGAAAATGCAAACACGCCAGATAAAAAGTGCATCACAAATCTACCAAGCCCAGCGATAATTGCGCCAAGTGCAAATTTAATTTGCGCAGGCATTTTTGTTGTTGCAAAAAGACCAGCCAAACCTATGCAAGAAAAGGC
Organism: uncultured Clostridia bacterium; assembly: GCA_944363645.1. Classification (GTDB taxonomy): domain Bacteria; phylum Bacillota; class Clostridia; order Christensenellales; family Borkfalkiaceae; genus UBA4636. The sequence goes on from CALVUR010000007.1 coordinate 6,696, forward strand.
AACGGGATAATCTAACAAAAATTGTGCTGGGTGAATGATATAAGGGTCTTGTACTGCTTGCAAAAGCCCATAAACCATACCGGCAAGTACGCCTTTTTTTGTGCCAAACATGTAAGAATAAAGCATAAGTGGCAAAAGTGAAGCGATTGTTATTGTACCGCCTTGTGGCATTTCAACAATTTTAAGGTAAGAAAGTGCAAAACTCATTGCGATTGTAACGCCAGCATAAGCGATTGCTTTAGTGTTAAAGCCTTTCACGCCCTTGTCAAAAAAGATTGCAACAATAACAACAAATATGATTGTGAAAATTGCCGAGCCATAAAGTGCGATAGAATTTACTTGCTCATTTGTGATACCGTTCATACCGGCACCATCCCCACGTGAGAAGTGGATACCGATTGAAACAAGTGTTGCAATAAATGCTAAAGTGGTAATTACTAAACTAATAAGTTGGTTTAATTTGGTGTTTTTTACTAAAAGTAAAATTGCCGAAACAGCGATTGCCAAAATCAAAATGGTGATAGGCAAATACAAAATGGTAATAAGCGAATCGTCTTTATAATTTTCCACAAAGTCAAACGCCAAAAAAGTGATTGCCAAAACGGTTGCATAACTTACTGCGGTTATAAATGAAATTTTCAAAAACTTTTTGCGTTTTTGGTCTTTAAGCACAAAAAACAAAACAGCAAAAGCAATAATCATCAAAGCCGTAAGCCAAATTGCGACAGTCTTGAATGCAGAAAAGCCATCTTCAAATGAAAACAGCAACCACGTTGCGCCGTCTAAAAGATTAGTAAGCATAAAAAAATACCCTCCTAAAAAGAGGGTGCTAATGCGAATAAATACCTATAAATTCCCCGTCAAGCATTACCTTGTCAGGTTCGATGGGTATAATCTCAGCCGTTAAGCACCCCAATATTTATCTAAATTTTACCACCAAACCACCAATTCGTCAATAAATTTTACCCTGTAAACAATTTTTGCCACATTATTTTTAAAAAGCCGTAATATCTTTCCAATAAAACATCACACACAAGCAAAACACAGCCCCAGCAATACACCACCCCAACAAAAAACCGTCCAGCAAAAATAAAAGGTTTCAATAAAAATATATAATGTAAGGCTAAAAGGCAAAAAAAATCATATTTACAAAAGGGCACGCATAAATTAGCGTAGGAAATTAAAACCCGGAGGAATTATGGAATACGATATTTACAGTGATATCGCAAAGCGCACGGACGGCGATATTTATATCGGCGTAGTCGGTCCAGTACGGACAGGCAAGTCCACGTTTATCACTAAATTTATGCAAGAATTTGTGCTTCCCAACATGGCGGAAGGCAAAAAAAGTGTGGCTGTTGACGAAATGCCCCAGTCGGCAGCGGGCAAGACCGTTATGACGACCGAACCAAAGTTTGTCCCAAGCCAAGCGGTAACCATAAATGTGGGCAACAAAACGGCACGTATAAGGCTTATCGACTGCGTTGGTTACATGGTAAATGGTGCGTTAGGCGGTGATGAAGACGGCAAAACTCGCCTTGTAAAAACGCCGTGGCAAGATAGCCCAATGCCCTTTGATATGGCGGCGGAAGTGGGCACTTTAAAGGTTATAAAAGACCATTCAACTTTGGGCATTGTCGTTACCACCGACGGCACTTTTACCGACATAAATCGTGATGATTATTTGGTCAAAGAAGAAGCGGTCGTAAACGAACTAAAGTCCATCAATAAGCCGTTTATCGTGGTTTTTAACACCAAAAACCCAAGCGATGAAAGGGTGAAAAAAGAGTGCGAAAACCTTCAAAAAAAGTACGGCGTTTCGGTGGTTGCGATGGACGTATTAAATGTGAAAAAAGAAGGGCTTGAGTTCATTTTGTCAAAGGTGTTAGAAGAGTTTCCTATCACCTCGATTGACTTTGAAATTCCAAAGTGGATAGAATCGCTTGATGTCGATAGCGAGATTTTAAGTTACACTTTAAGTGCAGTAAAAAGTGCGACGTTAGATGTTACAAAAATGCATGACGTCGACCGGTTAGAAGGCATGTTTGACGACTCAAATGTGTATAAACCCATTACAAAAATGGATGTAAACATGGCGACGGGCAGGGTAAAACTTTACTGCGAAGCCAAAGACGGCGTCTTTTTTAAAGCCCTTTGCGAACTTACCGGCGAAGACCTTTCAACCGAGTGCGCACTCATGGACTATGTAAACGATTTAACTTACGCCAAGAAAAATTATTACAAACTTAAAGACGCAATAACCGATGCCGAAGTAAACGGCTATGGCATTGTGCCGGCGCAGTTTACAGAAAGCAATATTGGCGAGCCAGAAGTTGTTAAAAAGGCGGGGCAATATTGTGTAAAAATGCGTGTTGACGGGCAAAGTTTGCACATTATCCGTGCCGATTTGGTCGCCGATATCGAAACCGTTTACGGCAGTTTAGACCAGTGCGAAAACTTTGTGCGTGTTATGGAAAAAGAAGGTTATAACGCCACCGTTTTTGGTCGGTCGGTAAACCAAATTGTCGCCGAAGAACTTGAAAAAAAGTGCGTGCAACTTCCCGAAAATATGCGTACAAAATTAAAAAGAGTCATTACAAAATCGGTAAACGAAAAAAGAAGCGGTTTTATTTATGTTTTGATTTAATAAAAGAAGAAAATTTTGAAAAAATTTAACATTATAGAAAAAAATTGTCCTTAGTTTAATCGCTATGGGCAATTTTTTTTAAAATTACTTTGTAATTATTAAAGTTTTATGCTACAATGTAATTATTAAATTTTCCGTTTAAAAATTTAAGACTAAAGATTAAATTTAATAAGACTAAAGATTAAATTCAAAAGGATAGTATGAAGTATAAACTTTTGGCATGCGACGTTGACGGCACGCTTTTGACAACTGATAGAAGACTTACAGATGAAAACATAAAAGCCGTTCACGACTTAATGGATAGTGGTGTAAAATTCGTTTTATCAACGGGCAGGGCGTATCCGGGCGTTAAACAGATCGCAGAAAAACTTGATATCGAAAATGGTACATTTATTTTGTATAACGGCGCAATGGTTGTCGAAAATAAAAAACCAATCTATTCGTTAAGTATCGATAAAGATGTTGCATTAAAGATTATTGAAGAAGGTCATAAAAGAAATTCCACTATGATCTTGTGGGTGGAAAACGTTTTGTATGCCGAAGTGCCAAGCGATAAACTTCAAATTTATAAAGAAATCAACAACACCGATCCCATTTTTATCGGCGATTTAAAAAAGGTGTGCGACCAAAAAGTTACAAAAATTTTGTGGTATGATGACCCTGTATCCACTGCTAAATATAGGGAAGAAATGCAACAAATCTTAAAAGATAGTTGTGGCTTTTTTATCTCTCGGCCTGACTTTTTAGAGTTTGTAAACCCTAACTGCTCAAAAAAAACTGCGCTTGAATTTGTTGCAAAATATTACGGAATTAAAACTAATGAAACGGTTGCCGTTGGCGATAGTTACAACGATATTCCAATGTTTATGGGCGCAGGGCTTCCCGTTGCCATGGGCAATGCTAATGAAGATATAAAATCGCTTTGCAAATATATTACCGACACTTGCGACAATGGTGGCGTTGCAAAACTAATTTATAAACTTATTAAGGAAAACAATCAATGAACCAAATTATTGATATAAAAAAATTTGATGGGCAAAGCGAAAATTTAGAAAAGTCCGCCTATAAGTCGATTATCTACTGTTTTTCGGGCAGTCTTTCGTGCGTTGATGGGCAAAATAATGTTGAAATTACTAAAAATCAATTACTCATTATTCCAAAAAATGTGGCAGTAAGTTTATCTGGTAATAAGTTTACCGCAACACAAGTTACAATAAAAGATGCCACAATTCAAACAGATAAAATTGCAAAAATTGACGATTTAGATGGCAACCCTATCGCTTTTTGCGTAAACGAAATTTGTAAATATATCGACCAGTTAAAGCCCCAAGATGAAATCATTTTAAACGCCTTAGGTGGCTTGATGTCGGGGTATGTTACGGCTAATTTGGGTAAAAGTGGCGTAAATGGGCTTAGTGAAGAGATAAAACGCACACTCACAAAAAACGTTGGTAATTGCGATTTTAAGATAGATGAGTATTTAAAAAGCCTACCGCTTAACACCGATTATCTTAAAAAGTTGTTTAAAAAGCAAACGGGTTTTACCCCGCATGAATATTTGACAAAATTGCGCTTTGACAAGGCAAAAATTATGCTATCAGGCACAGATAGGTTTAACTACACAATAAAACAAGTTGCTTATCAGTGTGGTTATCAAGATGCCCTTTATTTTTCAAGGCTTTTTAAAAAGAAATTTTCCTATTCGCCAAAAGATTATACGCATAGGTTTGATAAAAAAGTTAAGAAAAAAGTCGTCGGCAGTCTTGTCGAAAATGATGTGTAAAAGTGGCGATAATGGGCTTATAGCCCCACTTTTTAGGTAAATTTATAATAAAAAGGGAAGTATGCAAGAAAAAATTTTATTGCTTGAAAAGATAATAAAGGAAAGTAATTATATCGTGTTTTTTGGTGGTGCAGGCGTATCAACTGAAAGTGGTATACCAGACTTTCGCAGTCAAGACGGGCTTTACAACCAAAAATTTGATTACCCACCAGAACAAATTTTATCGCACGAATTCTTTTTTACACACACTCAAAAGTTTTACGACTTTTACCGTGAAAAGATGATTGCTAAGGGTGTTTTACCAAACAAGGCACACAACGCACTTAAAAAACTTGAAGACATTGGCAAACTTAAAGCCATAATAACTCAAAACATAGACGGACTTCACCAACTTGCCGGCAGTAAAAATGTGTACGAACTTCACGGCACAGTCTACAAAAATAATTGCATAAGTTGCGGTAAGTTTTACGGCATTGATAAAATTTTGCAAAGTAATGATGTGCCAAAATGCACTTGCGGTGGGATAATTAAACCACAAGTTGTTCTTTACGGCGAATCACTTCCAGACGGCACTGTTATTGGCGCAATAAATCACATACGCTCATGCGATACGCTGATTGTCGCTGGCACTTCATTAACGGTTTATCCGGCGGCATCACTTATAAGGTACTTTAAGGGTAAAAATTTGGTGCTTATCAATCGTGATAAAACCGATTACGATTCAATTTGTAACCTTGTTATCAATGAAAAGGTCGGTTTAGTTTTAGATTCAGCAACAAAAAATTTATAGTAATTTTTTAAATTAAAAAAACGGCAAAAAATTAAAAAAGTCGGGCTATAAGCCCGTTATTGATATATTTTTAAACAAAAGATTGCAATAAAAAATACTAATGATAATGGATAGAACACTAATGAAAGGCGTAAATATTGCGATAAAAAACTAAAAACTGTCGCACAAAAACACATTACACTTGACAAAACTTACACTTTTATATTAAAATCACCTATGCAATTATATATACACGGGTAATGGGGTTAAACTATGAAAAAGTATTTTACAGCAAGAAGAATTGCAAACATTGCAATATTGGCAGCACTATCTTTTGTTTTGTACATTATCAACATACCTTTGGTGTTTGCATTCCCATCATTTTTAAAACTCAATTTATCTGATATTCCAGCCCTTATTGGTGGCTTTTCAATGGGCCCACTCGCTGGCGCATTGATCGTAATAATCAAAATTTTGATCAAATTACCAGCAAGTGATACAATGTTCGTCGGCGAATTTTCCGACTTAGTAAACGGCTTGGCATTCGTACTTATCTCATCATTTTTCTATAAGTACCACAGGACAAAAAAGGGTGCGGTAATTTCCTTATTATTAGGCACAGTTACATCCATTTTCACCGCAACACTTTGCAACTTGCTCATCATGATCCCACTTTATTTAAAGGTTATGGGCTTCACACTCGACCAAATCGCAGGCCTATGCCCACCAGCATTTAACGTTACTGCGGACAACTTCTATATGTACTATACCTTTGGCGCAGTAATTCCTTTCAACTTATTACGTTGCTTGGTCGCATCTGGCGTAACCTTTATTTTGTATAAATCACTTACAAGGCTCATCAATCGTATCGAAGGCGACACACAAACATCCCAAAAGGCTGTAACAAAGGTTTGTGATTGTAGCGCACAAAACGAAGGTGAAAAAGTTGATGGCGACAACGCCGAAGACAAAAAAGAATAAAAAAGAATAAAGACGAAAAAAAGAGTAAAATTACAAATTAAAAAAATCAATTTAAAAACCATTAAAATTTTGTCGGCTATATAGCCAAAAATTTACGGTGCAAAAATAAATAAAAAAAGGTAACAATTATGATATACATTTCCACCAGCCCCGAAGAAACAATGCGCATTGCCCAAAACTATGCCAAAACACTTCAAAAAAATGACGTAGTGCTTTTAGAAGGCGATTTAGGCGCAGGCAAAACGGTTTTCGCAAAGGGCGTTGCAAAAGGGCTTAACATTACAGAAACTGTTGTAAGCCCCACATACGCTTACATGAACGATTACGACGGCAGACTTTATCACTATGACTGTTATAGGTTAGGTAGTGGTGAAGACGCAGTCCGTTTGGGACTTACCGACTACTTCGAGGCTGACGGAATTTGTTTGATAGAATGGGCTGAAAATATTCAATCTGTTTTGCCCAAAAATTGCAAAAAGGTTACAATCACCGTAAAAGACGGACAAAGGATAATTACTTTATGAAATATCTCGCAATAGATACAAGTGGCGACTATTTGGCAGTAGTTTGCAAAAATGATGACGTGGTAAAATTCCACTTTTCAAAAATGCCGGGCGTAAAGCATTCGGTTACTTTAATGCCCATTATTGAAGAAGTCGCACAAAATGCAAACTTAAATTTAAAAGACGCAGATTTTTTCACTTCCACCACAGGTCCCGGCTCTTTTACCGGCATAAGGATAGGCGTCGCAACCATAAAAGGCTTTGCAGATGCATATAATAAACCTGTACTTCCTGTTACCACTTTGGAAGTTATTGCATATACTGAAATAGATAAAAGGCGTCTTTGCTTAATCGATGCCAAACACGACCATTTTTACGCACAAGCATTTGACGGTAAAACGGAAACTTTTAAAGCATCTTTTATCGATAAAGAAACCGTTTTAAATTTAAGTCAAAATCATAAATTGCTCGCTAACGGGCCTATAGACGGACTTTTAGAAGATTCTGTTGACATAATAAAAGGTCTTATGGGTGCGGTTGAAGACAATTTAGACCGCATAAGTTATGATGTTGACAGCCTTCATCCTTTCTATTTACGGTTATCCCAAGCAGAGGAAGGCAGAAAATGATTTTGCGTGATTTAAATTTAGACGATTTAGACCAAATTTGCGAAATCGAGAATCAAAGTTTTTCAAATCCTTGGTCAAAAGAGATGTTTTTAGGCAGTTTTCTTTCACCAAACTATAGGACAATCGTCAGCGAAGAAAATGGCGAAATCTTAGGCTATATGTCGATTATCGCCACAAAAGATATTTTTGAAATCATAAATATCGCAGTAAAAAAAGAAAGGCGAAACTTAAAAATAGGCACAACGCTTATTTTAAAGGCAAAGGAAATTTGTAAAAATGTCAACGCAAGTCAAATTTACCTTGAAGTTCGTCCGTCAAACACCCCAGCAATAAATTTATATAAAAAGCAAGGGTTTAAAGTTGACGGCATTCGCCCCAAATATTACGGCGACGAAGACGCAATTTTGATGTCTTATGATAGCGAGGATTAGTTTATAATAAAATCAATCAATGGTTTAGAAACTTTTGTCTTAGGAAGTGGCAAACCACTACTTTTTTTGCATGGCTATGGCGCATGTAAAGAAACTTTTAATTACCAACTCAATTATTTTGCTCAATTTTTTAAGGTGTATGCACCCGATCTACCCGGCTTTAAATCACCACTAAAAAGCCCTTTAAGTTTGGCTGATTACGCCAAAATCGTGGATGGTTTTATTTTAGAAACGGGCGAAAAAAACTTTTCAGTCATCGCACATTCTTTCGGCGTAAGGATACTTTTAAAACTTATGCCCTATAATTTTGACAAGATTGTCATAACGGGTGGGGCTGGCTTAAAAACAAGAAAAAGCCCGGCGTATTATTTTAAAAAGTGGGGCTATAGGTCGATTAAAGCCACTTTTGGCGAAAATTCAGCAAAAAAATTCAGTCAAAAATTTAACAAAAACGGCATAGATAATATGCCAAAAAACAATAAAATCAGTTTTATCAAAATTGTAAACGAACCGCTTGATGATAAACTTTCTAAAGTTTTATCCCCAACACTGATTATTTACGGCAACAAGGATAAAGAAACGCCTTTATACTTAGCCAAAAAATTTAATCGAGGGATAAAAGATAGCGCACTTATCATTTTGCGTGGCGGACACTTTGTGTTTATCGACGACTATATGTCGTTTAATGTTATAGTAAAGGAATTTTTGTTATGATAACATACGAAGGCGCATTAAATTTTTTTCAAATATTCAGTCATAGTTTTTGCTTTTCTGCGTGCATCGTGGCACTTTTTAACACCACTTTTGCGGTAATCATCGCAAGAAAGTTCATGCAGATAATGCAACAAAACGGTTATGTAAGACGTTCTTACGACAAATGGACTTATAGGAAGGATAACATTTATCTTATAAGGCTTTTAATGGTGGTAATGTTATCTGTCATGGCGTACCTACTTTTCACCATTGGTTTTTCCTACACCACCCGTCAATGGAATTCTTATGTGGGCTTTATCTTTTATGTCTTTTTCTTGGCAGTATATATCTACTTCGACTTTAAGCGTAAAAGTAAATCAATTCTTGTTTTGACCGCCCGTGCCGTAAGACTTATTGTTACATTCGTAATTATTTATTACTTACTAACGCTCGCAATACTCTTTGGCTGTCAAGCACTCGGCTATGTGTTTAAAGAAAACAGATATTTTGTTGATGTCCGCTTTGGCGTTTTGTGCGCAACACCACTTTTAATTCCCGTTATAGTAGAGTTCGCAAACTTCATCAACAAACCCTTTGAAAACGCAAACAACAAAAAATACATTGACCGCACCAAAAAGACCTTGCAAGAAGCAAAAGGCTTGATAAAAATCGGTCTTACCGGCAGTTATGGTAAAACTTCCGTAAAGGAAATTTTAAGGTCCATTTTATCTGTTAAATACAATGTTTTGGCAACCCCAGCATCGTATAACACCCCTATGGGCATTTGCAAAAGCGTAAAGCGTTACGACGGCACTCAAGATGTCTTTATTGCCGAAATGGGCGCAAGACGCATTGGTGAAATTAGGGAACTTGTTGATATCGTCAAGCCCGACTTTGCAATTATTACAGGCATCGGCAACCAACACCTTGGTACATTCGGCACGCTCGAAGCCGTTTTAAAGACTAAGTACGAATTAGTCGCCGGCGTAAAAGAAGGTGGCACAGTGGTCTTTGCAAGCGACAACGACAACACCTTTGCTTTAAGTGAACGTGCTAAAAGTGAAAAAAGGGTAGACGTTGTTACCGCCGGCATAAACAGCGAAAGGGCAAACACAGTTTATTGTAAAGATATTGTTACAGACCAAAACGGAAGCGAATTTACAATCGTTTTCCCCGATACAGAAATAAAGGTATCAACGGTTTTAATCGGTAAGCACAACGTTTCAAACATCATGGTCGCAGTTTGCGCAAGTTATAAACTTGGCTTAACACCGCAAGAAATCGCTGAAGGTATCGCCCAAATCAAACCCATCCGCCACAGGCTCGAAGTTTTGAAAAACGACAAGGGCATGACAATTATTGACGATAGTTACAATTCAAACGTAGACGGCACAATCGCCGCCCTCGAAGTAATATCTTCTTACGAAGGTAGAAAAATTATCGTTACGCCGGGGCTTGTTGAACTTGGCAGAATGGAAGATTTAGAAAACTTCCGTTTCGGTAGACGTATGGCAAAGGTTGCCGATATCGTTATCATCGTTGGCGGTCCAAACGCATATAAGATAAGGGACGGTCTTCTTGACGAAGATTTTAATTATGATAACATAAAAATCGTTCCAAGTTTAAGCGACGCCATAAAATACTTAAACGAAATCTCAACTTCAGGCGATATCGTCTTGTTTGAAAACGACCTTCCAGATAAATTTATGTAATCTGTTAGATAGATTTTTGTAATTGCTCGATAAGTTTATGTAATCTGCTCGGCAAATTTATAGGGCAAAAATTCAAACACAAAAAAGATAAATCAGTTGTAAAAAGCACCTGAAACTACACTTAAGATTTTTTTAAAGTACTTAAGCGGAAGTAGTTTTCAGGTGTTTTTGTTTTGAAAAATATAATAATAATTTTCGGCGGTGTTTCGCCAGAACACGATGTTTCAATCATCACAGGCTGTCTTGTAATAAACAGTTTAGACAGGCAAAAATTCAACCCCATACCCCTATATGTAACTAAATCAGGGCAGTGGTTTACGGGCGATAAACTCAAAAAATTAGCCTTTTTTAAGCAGTTTACCCAAAAAGGTTTAACCGAAGTTTATGTCCGTGTTGGCGAAAATATTTTGTACCGCAAAAAAGGCTCAAAAAAGTTGTTTTCAATCGCTGGCGCAATCAACTGCATGCACGGCGGAAGTGGCGAAAACGGTACTATAGGCGCACTTTTTGACCTTTGCAACATTCCTTTTGCTTCAAGCGGAATGTTCCAATCAAGCCTATCAATGGATAAAACTTACACCAAAATTTGCCTAAAGGGGATAGGTGTAGATTACGTCCCTTACGATATAAGTTTAAGGAAAACTTTTTTTGCCGATATGGAAGGCGAGTGTGATAGGCTTATAAAAAGTTTATCACTTCCAATAATTGTAAAGCCGTCAACTTTAGGCTCTTCAATCGGAATAAGCGTCGCTAAGGACAAAAGCCAATTAAAAAACGCACTGATTTACGCCTTTAAGTTTAGCGAAAAAGTGCTTTTAGAAAGGTTTTTAGAAGGTTTTACCGAACTTAACTGCTCGGCGTACAAAAAAGATGGTCAAGTCGTGGTAAGCCGTGTTGAAGCCCCTAAACTTTCCCACCCCATTTTGACCTTTGAAGATAAATATTTAGGCGGTAAAAATGGCGAACAGCACAACTTTTATTCCAATGTTTCTCAAGAAATCGATGAACGTGTTAAAAGTCTAACAAAAAAAATTTATACACAGTTAGATTTTTCTTTTGTGGTAAGGATGGACTACATTTTGCACGAAAACAAGCTTTATTTAAACGAGATAAACGCCGTTCCCGGCAGTTTGGCTTATTACCTTTATTTTGACAAAACAAGGGGTTTAACCGACCTATTGACCGACTTATTACAGCAAGCGTTCTCGCAAAGCCGTGAAAAAAACGCCAATAATTTAGAGTATAACACCGACATTTTGTCCTTTAAAGGTGTAAGGCTTAAAAAGTAATCAAAACACTTGCAAAAATTTTTTAAAGTGGTATAATTTTAAGGTAACAAGCCGGCTGTGCGACTGCGGGGGATAATATCTCACGAGGAAAGTCCGAGCTTCACAGAGCAGGATGACGGATAACGTCCGCCGAAGGTGACTTCAGGGAAAGTGCAACAGAAAATAACCGCCATTTATGGCAAGGGTGAAAAGGTGGGGTAAAAGCCCACCGGCTTTGCGGTAACGCACGGCGTCAGTGTAAACCCCATCCGAAGCAAGATAGGAAGGTATCAATATTAGGTTGCTCGCTTAGGTATCTTCGCAAAACGTCGCTTGAGTCCGTTGGTAACAGCGGAACTAGATAGATAGTCGCACTCGACAGAACTCGGCTTATAGGCCGACTTGTTATTTTAAAATCAATCGCCAAGGTTATGGACTTTCCAAAACTTTGGCGTTTTTGTTTTTCCTTTTTAAGTTACAAAATAAACAATTACGAAAAGTTTGTGAAATATTTGATAAGTAAGGTAAAAAATCAAACAAAATTACTCAATAAATTGTATAATAAGTGTAATCATAAATAGTGTAAAAAGTTGCCAACAAATAAAAATTGACAGCAACGGCTATTTGTGTTATAATTTTGATAATAGTTAGTTTTTAAGAGCGTTCATAATTTTAAATGGAGGTTTATATGAAAAACAAGATTATTGCAATTATTGTTTCCGTGCTATTAGTGGTGGCAACGGTGTTTACAATTTCGTTTGCAGGTTGCAAGCATAAAATACCAGATAGTACAAGTTCAAGTACACCAGGTAATGAAGAACCACCAATACCAGTTGTTATCCCTGACGATCCTGAAGACAGAAGCCAATACACATTTGACAAGTTAAAAACAAACATTGGCAATTTGTACGTAAACGACATAATCAACAATCCAAATGTGTTGACAGACAATTTACAAGGCTTTATGCTCGGCGACGTTTTCAGCGAAGTCATGACAACACTAATCACTGCCGCTGAAACAGCACTTCCCGTAGGCATTAACCTCGAAATGCTCGATTTAGAAGTTTACCGTGGCAACGACGGCAAATGGTACAGGGCTCAATCAAAAAGTAAGGTAAACGGCTGTTTAAACAACATTTTAAACTACAAACTTGACGGCACAGGCGAACTTAAAATAGATTACACTTTGTACGGCGAACGCACGTTGGCATACATATTCTTTGACTATTCGCCAAGCGACGGCTCAACTTATGACAGAAACTGGATGCTCGGTAAGTTTTTTGAAACAAGCCCAATGCTTAACGGCATTGCAAACACCACGTTAAACGAATTAAAAACTCTTTTAACGGGCACAACCGCACAAAGAAGTGAAATTATCGTTAAAAACTTTGGTGATGTCCAAATCGGTACATTCTTCTCTATGTTTGTTACCGACGCCGACAGAAACAACGGCTTTATCAATGCATCGTTAAAAATCACAATCGCACAAGCAAACAGCATTTTGACAAGCACCCCACAAGAATCATATTTGATGCTTGCCGAAATTTACAAAAATGTTTACTTAGCAGATGTATTTAATATTGACGAAACAATGCCCGGCTACATTCGTGAAATTCATACAATGACCTTATCGGGCATTTTCAACGGTTTGGCAAACGGCACACTTAAAGATTATGTTTTAGATTGCGCTGGCGCACTTACATTAAACAAAATCATAAGGGCAAACTTATCACAAGATCCAACCCTCATTAGTCGATACGAAACATTTTATGCTAAGTATCGAGCAATGTTTGACTTAACACTTGCCGACTTAATCAACGCAACAACGGGCGCAACAACACCCGATCAAGCAATGCAAAATATGTTCGGTAAGATGTACGATTCAATCAAGTCAACCCCAATAAACGGTACACTTACTATCGACATGCTTGTTTCTAATATCGCAAGTAGCATAACTTATGACGATTTAGGCAACATTGTTGGCATCGACTTGTTTGGTTTAGTTGATAAATTGCTTGCAAACAACGCAACAGACCTTGATTCAGTTGTTGTGTTTGAAACTGTAACGGCAAAAACTTTGGTTGAAAATCTTAAAAATTCTTTCACCACTGACGAACTCGGCAACCAAACATTTGATGTAAATACATTCTTTACCAATTTAGAAACAGCAGTAGGCGATAAGGTTGACGGCGTAAGCAACGCACTTGTAAACATGCCTTACGCTCAACTTAAACAAATGGTAACAAGTTGGTTCACCGTTGAAGCAGACGGCACTTACGATATGTCAAAAATCATTACTGACATTATCGAAATCGCTATAAACAAAGTGCTTATCCCACAAGGTTACTATGATGCATTTATCACATGGCTTACCCAAACTGCTGGTCAACAAATCACTGCTGACAACTTTAAACAAGTTATCACTTCCATGCTCGAAAATTTATCAGGCGAGCAAGGTGCTAATTTAGAAAACATTTTCCAAGCGCAAACGGGCGAAAGTTTATCCGCTGTTTTAGATGAAATAGCATTAAAACTTACCGACGTAAACGCAAATGTTTATGCCGAAGTTATAAACTTTATGCGTAAGTACGCAAACGCTATCATTACAATCGCAAGCAACAACACCACACCAAATTCAAGTTGGTTAAAAGATATCATTGCAAACAACACCACAACCGACGCAAACGGCAATGCTGTTGTTGATTATCAAGCGGTTATGACGCAAGTTGTTGAAAAAATTCTTACCGATATCGAAGTCCAAAACGGCACACAGAAGGTAGTAAGTTTTGTCGATAGCGAAGGTATCAGCCTTGATGTTACCATTAGCGATTGCGTTGCTTTAATTAAAGCAATAAACTCAAATGGCGATATAAAAGCACAACTTCTTACAATTTTTGAAGGCGTAAAGGTTAATACGTTGTTAGAATATGTTACAACACTTATCGCAAGTCAAACCCCAACAACCCCCACCGTTTAAAGGTTGAAAAACTTTAAATAAATCAAAACTGCCGTAAGTTTTTTACGGCAGTTTTTTTGTAAATTTTTTTAAGTTTTAAAGTTGTTTAAAAAATTAAAAAAGTGGCGATAACGGGCTTATAGCAAGGTTTTTAACCTTTTTTCATAACTTTCTTCAAGGTTTAAAAGCCTGTTTGCAAACTTTAAAATATCTTCATCGATAAGTTTATCGGCACGTGTTAAAAGTTGCTTTAACTCAGTTATCCCCATAACGGTGCCTTTTATCATCATCTCTGCGATATGTGAGCAAGAATCGTCCGTTAACGTGTTTATTTTTACCGAAGTATAAAGCATGGCTTTTTTCATCACATTCACATCTTTTTGCTCATAGCCCTTTTCGTGCATAAATTTTGACAGATCGCCAACAAATTTTTGGTAACCTTCATACTCGTCTAAAAGTTCTTCTCTCATGCAACTTGAGGAGCATTCGGGCAGCACATTTGAGATTGATTGTAATGCAATATTGGCGTTTTGGAATATATTAGTAATTTCCTCTTTATTAAGTTTTTCATCAGTCATAAAAATCACCTCATACATAAAATGTTGCAAAAATAACTTTTTATGTAAAAATGTTTGACATAAAATATAAATTGTGGTAGATTAGATAGGAACCGCACGAAACGGGCTTACAAAGTTTATACTTAATAAGTATAACGCCTTGGTTTTCTCGGCGAGATTGGACAGGGAGGTAAAATTTATGTACGCAATTATCGAAAACGGTAGCAAGCAATATCGTGTTGCTGAAGGCGACGTTGTTAAGTTTGAAAAACTCAACGCAAACGTAGGCGACAAGGTTGAATTCAACGTTTTACTCGTTTCAGATGAATCTGGCATTAAGGTAGGCAGTGATGCTGCTTCTTTCAAGGCTACAGGTGAAGTTCTTAAACAAGATAAGTATAAAAAGATTATCGTATTTAAGTACAAAGCTAAAAAGCAAGAAAGAAAGAAACAAGGTCACAGACAACCTTTTACGGCTGTTAAAATTGAATCTATTTCAGCCAACTAATTTTAAATATGGAGGACAATAATATGTTTTTATTTAGATTGTTTGCTCATAAAAAGGGTGTTGGCTCATCAAAGAACGGTCGTGACAGTGCTGCTAAGCGTTTAGGTATCAAACGTGCAGACGGTCAATTTGTTCTTGCCGGCAACATTCTCGTACGTCAAAGGGGTACAAAATTCCACCCAGGCAAAAATGTTGGTATTGGTAAAGACGATACATTATTTGCTTTGGTTAATGGCGTTGTAAGATTTGAAAGATTGGGCAAAGACAAAAAACAAGTTAGTATCGAAGTTGAAGAAAACTAATAATAATTACGCCGGGTCAATACGATTCGGCGTTTTTACATACCATTTTGATTTATTATGATTGTATTTGACGATAAATATTTAAACTTTTACGACACCTTAAACTGCGGTCAAGTGTTCAGGTTTTACAAAAAAGACGACTGTTTTTACGTAATCTCACTAAACAACATGGCAAAAGTCTTTAATAAGGACGGCAAGGCTTACATAATCTCTAATAACGATGAGTACTTTAAAAACTACTTCGATTTAGATAAAGATTACGCCAAAATCGTGCAAAACGCATGTGCGTGTAATATAAAAAAGGTTAGTGACGTATCTTTAAAATATTGTGGCATCCGCATTTTAAAGCAAGATAAAACTGAAGCATTCTTTTCCTTTATCGTTTCTCAAAACAACAACATTCCACGCATAAAGTCCACTATCGAAAAACTTTGTAAGGCTTTTGGCACGCCTTGTGATTTTGATGGCGAAAGTTATTATTCTTTCCCCACGGTACAAAGTTTGGCGGCGGCTTCACTTGACGATTTAAAGGCTATCGGTCTTGGTTATCGTGCAGAATATATAAAGGAATCTGCCCAAAAAATTTGCTCGGGCGAAATCGATTTTGACCTATTAGATAAAATGCCAACAGATACCCTTAGAAAAAACCTTTTAAAGATAAAGGGCGTGGGCGATAAGGTCGCAAATTGCGTAACCCTTTTTGGCTTTAACCGTTTAGATAGTTTTCCTGTCGATACATGGATAGAAAAAATCTATCATGAAGACTTTAACGGTACACTTACCGATAGGGTAAAAATAAGCAACTATTTTTTAGATTTGTTTAAAGAAAATTCAGGCTATGTCCAACAATATCTTTTTTACGCCAAGCGTGAAAAATTTATTTAAAGGCGAAACTAAAAATTTTTAAAAAGTGGGGCTATAAGCCGATTATCACCACTTTTTTACAATCAAATAAAACAAAAACACGCTTTAAGGTCGCCCCTAAAGCGTGTTTTTTTGTAAAAGTTTATAAGGTTTAACTTGTGTGATTTAAGTTATTCAATCAAGTCATTTAAATACACCGGATTAAAGTTGTTTGGCGATAAAATCTCATTGTCTAAAGGTGCTAAAAACTCGCTCATATTCACCCGGTAACGGCGTGGCAGACTGTTATCCTGAAGCCTTGTATTTTTGCGTTCTTTAATGTTTACGCTGTTAAAATATGTTTGCCACAGCCCCTGAAACTCAATCTCTTCTTTGTCTAAATAAATGGTTATGGGCTGGTCGCTTTTAAAGGTCAAAATGTCTTTGCCGTTGTAAACTGAAAAGATATTGCGCCTTGTATCGTGTATGATAAATTTTTCTTTAGGAAATCTTTCTTTAAAGTGTGGCGCAACAAGGTCAACAATGTTGTTGTCTGGCGAAAAATGTGAATACCAAATTCCGCTCGCCGTCTTTTCAAAGCGGATAAAACCCTTCATTCGGTGCGTTTCGTTGCCGATTTTACTTTTAAGGTCAAAAAGGGCAAGCATATCTGGGTCTTTAAAGTTATCAAGCAAATTTTTCCTTTCGCTTAAGCACTTATAAATGGCGTTAAAAATAATGGTTTCTTTCAGTTCGTCTTGTGAGCGCAAAGCATAATAAATGGTCGATAACAGGCTTATACCCCCACATTTGATAATTCCTTTTTTAACCCTTTCCACATTTTTTGGTATAACGCTTATGGTTTTTACACGGCAGTCAAACGAAAGTTGAAACGCCCCTTTAAACACCATATACGGTCTTTCACGCGCGGTAAAACTTTCAAACAAAGCGCAAAAAATCGCATCGTCGTCGTCGGGCAATTTATATGCTATCATAATTCACCCCCCAAAACGCTAAAGGTAATATCATTGGTTGAAAACATGCTAATCTGTTCATATGTATCAGCACGCTCTGAAAGGGCAATAATGTTTTTCACCGCAGTAAGTTTTTCCTGACCGCAAAACTTGCCGTTGCAAGTTATAAAGTGTACAGCACGCTTTAAAACTACACGCATTTTAAGTAGGTCATTAAAGTCAAGTTTAGAATACTTTCTTGCCGCAACAATCTTACTCGCACTTTTAAAACCTATTCCCGGCACACGCAAAAGCATTTCAGGTTTAGCGGTGTTTACTTCCACAGGGAATAAATGCATGTTTTTAAGTGCCCAACTGCACTTTGGGTCTACGCTTAAATCAAAGTTTTCGTCAGTACTTAAAAGTTCATCGGCTTTAAATCCGTAAAAGCGCAACAGCCAATCCGCTTGGTAAAGCCTATGCTCACGCAAAAGCCCCACGGGCGTAGTGGGCAATAGGCTTGTTTTATAGTTGGTCGGCACGTAAGAGGAAAAGTAAACACGCTTAAGTTTAAAGCGGTCATAAAGCCCTTCGGTAAGTTTAATAATCTGTCCGTCCGTTTCTGGTGAAGCCCCAATAATCATTTGCGTGGTCTGCCCGGCCGGCAAAAACCGATAATTTTTCTCTTTACGTGCCATAATGTATTCGGTCGCCATATTGCTCATGGGCAAAAATATGGACTTACGGCTTTTTTGCGGAGCCAACATTTTCAAACTTTTCTCCGAAGGCAGTTCAATGTTAAAACTCATTCTGTCAACATAACTTCCTGCACGGTCCAATAAAAGTTTGTCCGCACCCGGTATGCCTTTTAGGTGGATGTAACCATTAAAGCCGTAAACCTTTCTTAACTTTATTACCGTTTCCAAAAGTAGTTCCATGGTTTTATCGGGGTTACCTTCCACAGCGGAAGATAAAAATAACCCTTCAATATAGTTGCGCTTGTAAAATTCCATGGTAACTTCACAAATCTCGTCTGGCGTTGCCGAAGCCCTTGGCACATCGTTTGATCGGCGGTTTACGCAGTACAAGCAGTCGTAAGCGCATTTGTTGGTCATCAAAATTTTCAGCAAAGATATGCACCGTCCGTCCGTTGTGAAGGAATGGCAAATTCCGCCATAACTTGCGTTCCCAATACCGCCACTGTTTTTGCGTGCCGACCCCGACGAAGAACATGATACGTCATATTTGGCACTTTCCGTTAAAATTGTAAGCCTTTTTGCGTCAAGCACGGCACACCCCCTAAAATAGTTTGTATAAACATTATAACGACAAAAAACCAACTTGTCAAACAAATGTTCGATAAATTTAAAGGTAATTTTAGGAAAATTTTTTACCCACTTTTATTGTCCTTATTGCGCCTTAATTTTATACTTTTTTTGTAAATCAATCTTTTTAGTTTGCTGTTTGACTGTTTGCCGTAGCGACTTAAAAAGGGGGTAAAAATTAAAAAAGTAAAGCCCTTAAAAAGTCATAATTGCCAATATTTAGGGTAAACTTTAATTGCAAACTAAAGTTACACTTTTACATTTTTGTGGCAAATTTAGGGGGCACAAGCAATAAAAAACGCCAATAAAAAGGTTTAAGACGGTTTTGATAGCAAAAAGGTTAGTTTTTACTTTTAAAGTAAAAGTGTAGGGCAAAAATTTAAAAATAAAAGGCGAAAAAAACAAAAAAAGTGCGTTAAAAGTTTAATAAAGCCCACAAAAAAGCGCAAAATGCCCACAAATGGGCGGTAAAATTTACAAAACTTCAAAAAAAATACTCTCAAATATTGACTAATTGTGTTTACTATGGTAATATTTAAGCGGTAATTTATACTTAATAATAAAAGATTATTAAAAACCACGTGGATTAAACCAAAGGGGTAATTTTTTAATGATAAACGCAAACGAAGTTTATTTAATTACTGACGAAAAACAGCGTCTATATTACACGGGGTATCAAAGTACAGACGGCTACTTACTATTAGGTCAAGATTTTACTTGTTTTGTGATAGATAATCGTTATTACCACGCCGCAAACGCTCTTTTATCCAAAAAGGGTGTAAAGGTTATTTTAGGTAGCGATTATACTGCACTTCAACTTGTAATGCAAAAAAAAGGTCTTGATACACTCGGTATTGACTTCACAAAGACAAGTTTGGCTGATTATAACACATTTTTAGGCATGGGCTTTAAACTTAAAGACATTGCGCAAGAACTTAAAGATGCAATGATGGTTAAATCGCCCGTAGACTTAAAAAAGATTGCAAAGGCTTGCAAAATAGCCCAAACAGCGTTAAAGCAAACGCTTCCTTTTATTAAAGAAGGCGTAAAGGAAAGGGAAGTCGCTGCTAAACTTGAATACAATATGAAAATGCTCGGCGCATCGGGTACATCGTTCGAAACCATCGTTGCGTTCGGCAAAAATTCAGCCATTCCTCACCACGTAACGGGCGAAACCGTGCTTGAAAAAGATATGCCTGTCCTTATCGACTTTGGCTGTATCTATCAAGGCTTTTGCTCTGACATGACAAGGACATTTTTCTACGGCAAACCAAGTAAAGAATTTAAAGATGCTTACAATGCCGTTTTAAAAGCACACATGACGGCGGCGGAAAATATAAAAGACGGCACCGATTGTATTACGGCTGATAACTACGCAAGGTCGGTTTTGGCGGAAGTTGGGCTTGATAAATATTTTACCCACTCATTAGGGCACGGCATCGGCGTCTTTATTCACGAAGCACCAGGGCTTTCACCACGTGGCAAAGGCGAACTTAAAGAAAGAATGGTATTTTCAATCGAACCAGGCGTTTACTTTAACGATAAGTTCGGTATAAGGATTGAAGATAGCGTTACAATCGAAAATGGCATTGTTAAGTCCTTTATGACTTACACCAAAAAATTGGTTACATTAAAATAAATTACGGGACAAAAAAGCCGTTAAAATACTGCCAAATTATAACGCTTAAATTTTGCAAGCAGATTTTTGGCACACTTTTTAAGAATAAATATAGTTAAAATATAGGAGATCTTTTATGGTAACAGCAGGCGATTTAAGAAAAGGCGTAACTATCGAATATGATGGCAAAATCTTCCAAGTTGTTGACTTTTTGCACGTAAAACCAGGTAAGGGCGCAGCGTTTGTAAGGACAACACTTAAAAACGTTGTTGACGGCAAAGTTTTACAATTAACTTTCAACCCAACTGAAAAGTTTGAAAACGCTATCATCGAAACAAAGAAGATGACTTATTCATATAACGATGGCGAACTTTACTACTTTATGGACGAAGAATTCAACATGATTCCTTTAAACTATGATCAAGTTGAAGACGCTTTAAAATGGATTAAGGAAAATGATCCTGTTACAGTTAAATTCTACAAAGGCTCTGCTTTCTCTGTTGAATGCGAAAACTTCGTTGAGCTTTTAATCACCCAATCAGATCCAGGCGTTGCTGGTAACACTGCTACAAACGCAACCAAAAACGCTACACTCGAAACAGGTGTTACAATTCAAGTTCCAATGTTCGTCAACGAAGGCGATACCATTAGGGTAGACACAAGAACAGGCGAATACATGGAAAGGATTAAAAAATAATTTTTAATCTAAAATAAATAAAAAATAAAAAGGGGCTTTACGCCCTTTTTGTTTACTTTTTTATATCAAGCAAAGTTTTAAAAATCAATTTTTAAAGGTTTTTACACAAATTTTATAAATTCTGAATTTAATGTTATGATTAGTTTGATTACAGGTGGC
Organism: uncultured Clostridia bacterium; assembly: GCA_944363645.1. GTDB lineage: Bacteria > Bacillota > Clostridia > Christensenellales > Borkfalkiaceae > UBA4636. Next base: position 28,030 of record CALVUR010000007.1, read on the forward strand.
ACAAAAGGAATTGGCTTGGGGTGCGCTAAAAAATTAAATAGTTTAGGCTATACACCGGTTTTGGTTTATGGTCATGATGATAAGGCTGCAGAAGAAGTAAAAAACACTTACGGTTTTGATACGATAAAGTGCGATATAACCGACTTTTCTCAAGTGGAAAAAATGGTAGATTTTGTTGTTAAAAAGTATGGCAAAATCGATGTGCTCGTAAACAGTTGCGGAATTGCACTCATGCAAAATCTATTGATAGACCAAAGCATTTTGGATATTCAAAAGTGCGTAAACACAAATTTAGTGGGTACAATGCTCGTTACAAAATACGTGCTTTTAAATATGGTTAAAAACCGCATGGGCGTTATTGTAAATGTTTCTTCAATCTATGGCGAAATAGGTGGCTCGTGCGAGGCAGTGTATTCAGCAACCAAAGGGGGTATAAACGCATTTACAAAAGCACTTGCAAAAGAAGTCGCAAATGCAAACATACGTGTAAACGCAGTTGCACCCGGCTTTATCGATACCCAAATGAACGCCCATATTACAGAAAAAGAGCGTGAAGAATTTTGTGAAAATCTTTTAATCCCACGCATCGGCACGCCAGAAGATATCGCAAGCGCAGTTGAATTTTTGGTTACAAATACCTATATTACCGGTCAAATTATTACAGTTGATGGCGGTATGTCAAACTAATCTGTGCTAATATGTGCATTTTATCATATTAGCAAATTTTAAAAAATATAAAATTCCGCTTAAAATCATAAATTTTAAAACATTAAAAAATAAATATTACATTATCAAGGCGTTTTTACACAATTTTGTAAAAATGCCTTTTTATTTTTTATAAACACAAAATTATGCGAAAAATCGCAAATTTTACAATATTTAAAAATTGCATAACAAAATAATGGCAAAAAAGTGGCAAAATCAATCAAAAAAAGATTAAAATAAAAGGTTTTTTTGGTTAAAACGGTGGCAAATTTTAAATAAAATTAAAATGATTAAAATTTAATTTTAGAGTGGACAAAATAAGGGATGAAAAGTAAGTAAAAAATGTGGTTATTCGACAATTTTTCTGGAAATTTTTGTCAAAACTATATATATTTTATAATATTTAATAAAATATGTATTGCAAAAATAAAATTTTGTGTTAAAATATAATTGTCAAAATATGTATATGGAAGGTATTTTATGGCTAAACAGACAAAGAAATATACCGAAACACAATTATCCGTAGCAGAAGTTACTAAAAGAAGGGTAGGCAGACCTACCAAAAAGCAACAAAACTATGGCAATGATGTCCCCGTATATCTTTTTCATGAAGGCACAAACTACCGCTCATACGAACTTCTTGGCGCACATTTTACCGAAAAAGATGGTAAAAATGGCGTAATTTTCCGTGTATGGGCACCCAACTGCCGTGAAGTTTCCGTTGTTGGCGACTTTAACGGTTGGGACACAAACGCAAATCAAATGACACGTATAAACGGTGCTGGCATTTGGGAATGCTTTATCGAAGGCTTAAAAGAATACGATATTTATAAGTACGCTTTAAAAACACCAAACTCTGGTGCTGGATACAGTTATAAGTCAGACCCATTTGCATTCCACACCGAAACCCCGCCCGAAAACGCTTCTAAACTTTACAATTTAGAAGGTTACGAATGGCAAGGCACTGATTTTGAGCAAAGGCGTAAAGAAAAAGATGTTTACAACTCACCAATCAACATTTTTGAAGTAAACCTTTTAAGTTGGCGTCGCAATCCAGACGGCTCGCAACTATCTTACCGCCAACTCGCTGAAGAACTCGTGCCATATGTTAAAGAAATGGGCTACACTCACGTTGAATTTATGCCCATCACAGAATATCCTTTTGAGCCAAGTTGGGGCTATCAAGTAACGGGCTATTTTGCGCCCACCTCAAGGATGGGTACACCAAAAGATTTTATGTACCTTATCGACCAATTCCACGTAAACGACATTGCGGTAATTGTCGATTGGGTACCAGCACACTTCCCCAAAGACGGCTACGGCTTGTACGAATTTGACGGAACATATCTATACGAAGACAAAAACCCACTCCGCCGTGAGCATAAAGATTGGGGCACAAGAATTTTCGACTTTGGCAAAACCGAAGTCCAATCATTCCTTGTATCTTCAGCAATGTTCATGTTCGATAAATACCATATCGACGGTTTAAGGGTAGACGCCGTTGCTGCAATGCTTTACTTAGATTACGGCAGACAAGACGGCGAATGGGCAAGAAACAACTTTGGTGGCAACATAAATTTAGAAGCCGTTGCATTCTTGCAAAAATTTAATATGGCTGTAAGAAACGCATATCCTTACGCACTCACCGTTGCAGAAGAATCTACCGCATATCCAAAGGTTACGTGGTCGTTAGATGTTGGTGGTCTCGGCTTTACACACAAGTGGAACATGGGCTGGATGAACGACGTTTTAAGTTACATGAAAACAGACCCCATGTATAGGTATTACCACCACAACGAACTCACTTTCTCGATGATGTACGCATATTCCGAAAACTACATTTTGCCCATTTCTCATGACGAAGTAGTTTACGGCAAAGGCTCACTTATCAATAAAATGCCCGGCAGTTATGTTGATAAATTTGGCGGTGTAAGGGCGTTTATGGGCTACATGATGTCCCACCCCGGCAAAAAGTTGATGTTCATGGGACAAGAAATCGGTCAGTTCGCAGAATGGGATTATAGGAAAGGTTTAGATTACTTCCTTGTTGAAGAATACGATGCCCACAAAAAGATGCAACTATTTTTCAAGGACTTAAACAACTTCTATAAACAACACGACGCACTTTATTCAATAGATACAAATTGGAACGGTTTTGAATGGCTCGTTCCTGACGACTCACAAAACAACGTTGTCGCTTATGAAAGAAAGGGGTATAGCGGTGAAGTTTTACTTTGCGTTATCAACTTCTCAGGTATCTCACATTACGATTACCGCATCGGCGTAAACGGCAACAGATACAAACTTGCTTTCTTGTCGGACGATGAAAGATACGGCGGTTACAACAAGTTTGGCGATTGGGTATTTACCGCAGAATCTATCCACGCCCACGGCAGAAACAAGTCAATCAGGGTAAACTTAGCGCCATTATCATTTATGTATCTTATCAAAGAAAACTAAAGTTTAAAAGGTAAGGTTTTCTAAAAATAAAAAGGCAAAAATCGGTCTATAAGCCCGTTATCGCAATATTTTTGGTTAAAAAACGGGCTTATGTTACTAAAATAATTTAACTTAAAAGTGTTAAAAACACTAAATCAAATGACAAAATTGACTTTAGTCAAAAAAAATAAAGTCAAAAAAATAAAACAAGGCAAATATATTTAGGGAGGAATATATGGCAATTAAAAAAGAATGTGTAACAATGCTTCTTGCCGGTGGGCAAGGTAGCAGACTATACGCACTGACCAGCAGGGTGGCAAAACCAGCAGTTACATTTGGTGGCAAGTACAAAATCATCGACTTTCCACTTTCAAACTGCGTAAATTCCGATTTGGATACGGTTGGCGTTTTAACCCAATATCAACCGTTATTACTCAACGATTACATAGGTAACGGTCAACCGTGGGACCTTGATAGGTCTTTTGGCGGTGTTCATATTCTATCGCCATACCAAGCAAAAAAAGGTAGTGATTGGTTTAAAGGCACGGCAAACGCAATTTACCAAAACATAACCTTTATTAAGCAATACAACCCCGACTATGTACTCATTTTGTCGGGCGACCACATCTATAAAATGAACTATGCCGCAATGCTTCAATACCACAAACAGCACGAAGCCGATTGCACAATCGCCGCAATCGAAGTTCCTATTGAAGAAGCATCTCGTTTTGGTATTTTAAATACCAATAAAGACGGCAGTATTTACGAATTTGAAGAAAAACCAAAAAATCCAAAGTCAAATTTGGCATCAATGGGTATTTACATTTTCACAGCATCAAAACTTTACGAATATTTGGAAGCAGATGCTAAAAAGGAAGAAACATCAAATGACTTCGGTAAAGATGTTATTCCTGAAATGTTACGCAATAAAGAAAAGATGTTTGCATATAAGTTTGAAGGCTATTGGAAGGATGTTGGTACAATCGATTCACTTTTCGATGCCAATATGGACCTTCTTGGCGACATGCCCAACTTCGACTTAAAAGACAGCGACTGGCGTATCCATTCAAGAAACCCAATCGCACCACCACACTATGTGGGCGAAACAGGTGTTGTTAAAAACAGCATCATATCTTTGGGTGGCGAAATTTACGGCACCGTTGAAAACTCTGTTTTATCTGACCATGTAACCATTAAGGCAGGGGCAGTTGTTAAAAACAGCGTACTTTTCTCTGGCGTAACCATTTGTGAAAACGCCGTTGTTGAAAACGCCATTATTGATGAAGGCGTTATCGTTGGCGAAGGCGCAGTAGTTGGCGCAAAACCAAAAGCAAAAGAAAAACGTAAAATCGCCGTTATCGGCAGAGGTTACGAAGTTAAAGCAAAGGGCGTGGTCGAACCCGGTGAGATTGTTGAAGACAAAGACTAATCTTCAAATTTAATTCTTACCAAAAATTCAGGGGGTTTAACTTATGAACGCTTTAGGCATTATCTTTTCAAACATTCACGACAACAACGTACCGGAACTTACCATGAACAGAACTATCGGCGCAATTCCATTCGCTGGTAGGTATCGTTTAATCGACTTTACGTTGTCAAGCATGGTAAACTCAGGCATTACCCACGTTGGTTGTATTACAAAAAGAAATTATAGGTCCTTAATCGACCACGTTGGTAGTGGTAAAGAATGGGACTTAGCAAGAAAAAACGGCGGGTTTGTACTTTTACCACCATTTGGCGAAAAGGATGCAAACTCACTTTACTCAACAAGGCTCGAAGCCTTAAAGACCGTACTCGGCTTTATCAACAGATGTACCGAAACTTATGTTGTTTTGTCCGATACAAACTCTGTTTATAACATCGATTTTAATCAAATGTTGCAATTCCACGTCGACTCTCAAGCGGCAATCACTATGCTCTATGTCGAAAAGGATATGAAGGATATCTCTGGCAGAAACAACGTAATGCTTAAAATCGACAGCGACAGCAATATTAAAGAAATCACCGTTGACCCAAAGGTTGATGGCAAGGTAAATATTTACGGCAACATTACCATTATGCGTAAAGATTTGCTTGTTTCACTCGTAAGCGATGCTATCGCACACGGCGTACAACATTTGGTTGAAGAAACAATCGGTCAACACCTTAACGCAATGAAGGTTGTCGGCTATAAACACAACGGTTATTTTGAAGAAATCTCATCACTTCAACGCTTCTACAATGTCAACTTGGCACTTTTAGATAAGGATACAAGGGATAGTTTGTTTGGCGTTGCCGAAGTTTACACAAAGATAAAAGATTCCGCTCCAACCGAATACGGCGAAAACGCAGTTGTTAAAAACTCACTCGTATCCGATGGTTGTATTATCGAAGGCGAAGTTTATAATTCCATCATTTTCCGTGGCGTAAAAGTTGGTCGTGGCGCAGTTGTAAGAGATTCAATTTTGATGAAAAACACTTCAATCGGCGACTATGCAAGCGTAACTTCTGTTATTACGGATAAAAACGTAAATATAAGGGATAGACGTGTTTTGGCTGGTTGTAAGGAATTACCTTTCTATTTAAGAAAAGACCTAACAGTTTAATTTTTAAAGTCATAAATTGATAAAAAGTGGGGCTATAAGCCCGTTATCGCATAAAAAAGGAGATTATAATGAGCGAGGCTAAAGAAGCAAAAGCAAAAACCGCTACTAAAAAAACAACAAAAACCACTGCAACAAAAACAGATGCAGTCAAAAAAGTAGCAAAAACTCAAACCAAAAAGACTACTAAAAAAGTAGAAGAAACTAAAACTGAACAAAAGGCAAAAACTCGCAAAAAACTTGAGCCTGTTGCAGTTACTGTGGAAAAAAAACCATCAATTTTATTTGTTGGCTCTGAAGCAACGCCATTTATCAAAACGGGTGGCTTAGCCGATGTATTAGGTTCACTTCCCATTTCCCTTGCCGAAGACAATACTTTAGATGTAAGGGTAATTTTGCCACTTTACGGCACAATGGAAGAAGGCTATAAAACCCACTTGACATATGTTACAAACTTCAACGTTCCCGTTGGCTGGCGTAACCAATACTGTGGCTTATTCTACTATAAGCACAAAAACGTAACTTTCTACTTTATCGATAATGAATACTACTTTAAGCGTGAAAACCTTTACGGCTTTTTCGATGACGGCGAAAGATTTGCATTTTTCTCACGTGCGGTGTTAGAAGTCATGGCACATTTAGATTACTATCCAAACGTAATGCACTGTCATGATTGGCAGTCTGCGCTTGCCGTAATCTACTTGAAAACGATTTATAAAGATAGACCTGCTTACCAACAAATTCGTTCAATGTTCACAATTCACAACATTGAATATCAAGGCAGATACTCTCATGACGAAATCGGTGAATTATTCGGGCTTGACTCAATCTACATCCCTGCACTTGACTACAATTACGACTTAAACCTTATGAAGGGCGCTCTCGTTTTTGCCGACCAAGTTACAACCGTTTCAGCAACTTACGCAAAAGAAATTTTGACAAGCGATTATGCTTGTGGGCTTCAATACGCCGTAAACGATGCTAAAAACAAACTTACAGGCATCACAAACGGTATCGATGTTAAGACCTTTAACCCACAACTTGATCCCGTTTTAATCAAAAATTACTCGGCAGACGACTTGTCAGGCAAACTCGAATGCAAAAAGAATTTGCAAAATCTTCTCAACCTCCCGGAACGTGAAGATGTACCCGTTATCGCAATGATTTCAAGGCTCGTAAACCACAAGGGGCTTGACTTAGTAAGGCAAGTTTTAGATAAAATTTTGGCTCACGATGTTCAGGTTGTAATTTTAGGTAAGGGCGACAGAGAGTACGAAAATTACTTTAAGTATATGTCAGAGGTTTACAGCGACAAGATGAGGGCAATAATTGCTTATAACAAGGACTTGTCATCAAAAATTTACGCTGGCGCAGACCTATTCTTAATGCCTTCTCGTTCAGAACCTTGCGGTTTGTCGCAGATGATCGCCGCACGCTATGGCGCAGTTCCTATCGTAAGAAGAACAGGCGGTTTGCGTGATACCATTACGCCATTCAACACTACACGTCAGGGCGGAAACGGTTTTGCATTTGACCTATACGATGCTCAAGGTATGCTTGTTGTTATTGAAGACGCAATCAATACCTTTAAGGATAAACCGGTATTTAACGCAATCGTAAAAGAAGCAATGACAACCGATTTTAGTTGGAAAAAATCAGCAAAAGAATACGAACAACTTTACTTAAAACTCATTCATTGATTTAATTTGATAAAGTTTTAAAGTAAGTTTTATGGCAATTTGGCAAGGCGGATATTAAATACACCTTGCCAAACGCTTAAATGGGGATAAATTTTTGTGTTTGCGAAGTTTAAAACATGCATTTTTCCGCATAACATCGCGTAAAATAAAAATCTAAACTTCACAAAGCCTAAAATTTAACAAAAATTATCCCAAAAAGTTAAAAAATTTAGTGGCATTATTTTGAAAAAGGCAAAAACAAAAAAATAGAAGTTATTAAAAATCAAGATTTAATGCTAAAAAATACAGATTTCACTCAAAAAAAGTCTTAAAAAGCAAAAAATTGCTAAATATCTGCAAAGTGGATAAATTATTTGTGATATTTTTGGTGAAAAATCAAAAAAAGTCGGGCTAAATGATAGCAAAAAATATAAAAATATGTTAAATTTATATGGTCCGCCATATATTGTGGATAATATTTATTATTAGGAATTATTTTTATGAGCAACATTACCGCTAAACAGATGAAAGAATTGATAATAAATAAACTTAACAGATTTTTCGGCGTTGAAGTAGGCGAATGTTCAAAGGACACTTTATATAAAGCAGTCATTTTGACAATTAGGGATATTCTCACCGAAAAACGTAACGCTTACCATGAAGTTACCAAGAAGAATAAATCTAAAAAAGTATATTATCTCTGCATGGAATTCTTACTCGGCAGATCTTTAAAAAACAACGTTTACAACTTAAACTTGGGCGATTGTTTACAAGAAGCGTTAAAAAGTTTTAATGTTACTCTTGACGATTTGTACGAAATGGAACCTGATGCTGGTTTAGGCAATGGTGGTTTAGGCAGACTTGCCGCTTGCTATATGGACGGTTTGGCAACACAAAACTATCCTGCATATGGCTTTTCAATTCGTTATGAATACGGTCTATTTAAACAAAAACTTGTTGATGGCTGGCAATTAGAATTACCTGACGAATGGCTTCCCGGTGGCGAAGTATGGCTCAGCCGTCGCTACGACAAGTCTTTTAAGGTAAGATTTGATGGTAGGGTTGAAGAAGAATGGACTGATAAGGGCATTAAAATCAACCACGTCGACTATGACGAAATCGAAGCCGTACCTTACGACATGATGATTTCTGGTAAAGATAGTGAAGCCGTTTCAGTTTTAAGGCTTTGGGCTGCACGTTCAACAAAATCTTTCGATATGCACTTATTCTCACAAGGCGAATATATGCGTTGTATGAAAGAAAACAACGAAGCAGAACTTATCACTAAGGTTTTATACCCATCAGACAACCACTTTGAAGGTAAGGCTTTAAGGTTAAAACAACAATATTTGTTAGTTTCTGCATCATTACAAAACATTTTGCAGGACCACTATACTCGTTATAAAACATTTGACAATTTGCCCGAAAAGGTTGCAATTCACTTAAACGATACCCACCCAGCACTTTCCGTTCCAGAACTTATGAGATTACTCATGGACGAACACGGCTATTCATGGGAAAAGGCTTGGGATATCACAATTAACACCATCGCTTACACAAACCACACTGTCCTTCCCGAAGCGTTAGAGGTTTGGAACGAAGATTTAATTGAAAGAAGATTGCCACGTATTTACGGCATTATTAAAGAAATCAACCGCCGTTATTGCGAACAACTTTGGACAAAATATCCGGGCGATTGGGCAAAGATTGAAAGGATGTCAGTTATGTCTTACGGCAAGGTTAAAATGGCAAACCTTTCAGTTGTTGGCTCACACAAAGTAAACGGCGTTTCTGCACTTCACAGTGATATTATTAAGGAAAGCATCTTCAAAGACTTCTATCTTGATACCCCTGAAAAGTTTACAAACGTAACAAACGGTATCGCTCACAGAAGATGGCTTTGCCAATCAAACCCAGAACTATCAGCACTTATTACCGAATGTATCGGTGATGGCTTTGTTCATGACGCAGCAAAACTTATCGAATTTAAAAAGTTTGCTGACGATAAACAAGTTTTGGCTAAGTTAGAAGCAATCAAAAAGGTTAAAAAAGAACAACTTGCTAAAATGATTGCTGAAAGAAACGGTATTTTGGTTGATACAAATTCCATGTTTGACGTTCAAGCAAAACGTATGCACGAATATAAACGTCAACTTTTAAATGTAATGTACATCATTCACATTTACGAGGAATTAAAGGCTAAACCCGATAAAGAAATGATTCCAAAGACATTCATTTTTGGCGCAAAAGCCGCACCAGGGTACTACATGGCTAAACAAATCATTAAGTTGATTTACTGCTTGGCCGACGATATCAACAACAACCCCAATCCAAAGATCAGGGAAAAATTAAAAGTAATCTATATGGAAGATTACTCTGTTACAATCGCTGAAAGGTTAATGCCCGCAACCGAACTTTCTGAACAAATCTCGCTTGCCGGTAAAGAAGCAAGTGGTACAGGTAACATGAAGTTCATGATAAACGGTGCTTTAACTGTTGGCACTGAAGACGGCGCAAACGTTGAAATGCACCAACTTGTTGGCGACGATAACATCTTCATTTTCGGCTTACAAGCAAAAGAAGTTGAAAGATTGTGGGCAGACGGTTATGACGCACTTTCATATTATAATAATAACCAAAAAATCAACCGCATCATCAACGCTTTAAGAAAAGGTTACTCTGGTGTAAGTTTCGATATGTTCGCTCAATATCTTACAACAGGTTCACCAATCGCCGACCCATATATGTGTTTGGCAGACTTCGCTTCATATCACGAAATCAAAGAAAAGATTGACAAAGAATATGTAAACAAACAATCATGGTACAAAAAATCTTTAATCAACATTGCAAACGCAGGCTTCTTTGCTGCTGACCGTGCTATTCGTGAATACGCTGACGAAATCTGGAACTTAAAACAAGTTACAAGCACAAAAAAATAACGATAATCGACCTATAGCCCCACTTTTTATAAATTTGGGTGGGGCTTATGGGTAAATGTTGTGAAATATTTACAAAAGTTAAAAAATGGCTAATAACAGGCTTATAGGCGGACTTTTTGCCTAAAACCTCACTTGTATTACAGAAATTTAAAAAGATGTTCAAATATAGTCCAATTATTAAAGAATATAAGTCTTTAATCGGTGCAATCGATGTCGAAGAAAAATTATTGATAAGAGTTATCTCTGATGCAAAATGGGTGAATATCCTCATTGCAAAAGATGGTGACGGCTACAACTGTTACTCTATGACTAAAGATGAGTCAAAGGGTGGCTTTTTTGTGCAACTTGAAAATTTAACACAAGGTTTATACTTTTACCATTTTGAATCTAACGAAGGTCTTTTTGGTGCGGGCAATGATTTATGGGCAGTAAAAGGCACGTATAATTATTATCGTGATTACCAGCTTACCGTTACGTGTAAAGATTATCAAACAACCGACATTTTAAAGGGCGGTTTAATTTATCAAATCTTTCCTGACAGGTTTAAGCGTGGTGGTACTGCTACAATCGGGCAAGGCAAGGTGCTTTGCAAAAATTGGGGCGCAACCCCTACATACCGCAACCATGAAGGCCTTGTTTTAAATAACGAATTTTTTGGTGGCGACTTCAAAGGTATCTTACAAAAATTATATTACCTAAAAGGTTTGGGCGTAACGGTCGTTTACTTAAACCCAATCGTTAAAGCCTATTCTTCTCACCGCTACGACACGGGCGACTATCTTCAAGTCGATCCGCTTCTTGGCACAGAAGAAGATTTAAAAACTTTGCTTATGGCTGCAAACAAGATGGGCATTGACTTTATCTTTGACGGCGTTTACAACCACACGGGCGCAGACAGTAAGTATTTTAATAAGACCGGTAGTTACGACGAAGTCGGCGCATATAACTCAAAAGAGTCAAAATATTATGATTGGTACGATTTTTACAATTACCCAGACGGCTACAACAGTTGGTGGGGCTTTGAAAATCTTCCAACCATCAAGAAAAACAGCGAAAGTTTCCAAAACTTTATTTGCGAAAAGGTTTTACCCCATTACTTTGAAATGGGCTTTAAGGGCGTAAGGCTTGACGTTGTTGACGAACTCACTGACGATTTTGTTGTAAAGATTAGAAAAGTAGCAAAAAAATATAAGGCTGTCGTCATCGGCGAAGTTTGGGAAGACGCTACAAATAAATATTCGTACGGCGTAAGACGCAAATACTTTTTAGGGCAGGAATTAGATTCGGTTATGAACTACCAACTAAAAGATGCCATTTGCGCCTTTTTAATCAACAAACGCACCGACTATTTAGTTTACGTTTTGACAACTCAGGTAAACAATTACCCTAAATGCGCACTTGATAGTTTAATGAACCTTTTGTCCTCACACGACACGGTAAGAATTATCAATATGCTCGGCAGAAACCAAGTTATTACCGACAAGGATAAACTTAAAGACGTTACGTTATCTGACGAAGAATTACAGCGTGGTAAAACGCTTGCAAAAATCGCTTACGCAATCGCTTTCACCGTTTACGGAAGCCCTTCAATTTACTATGGCGATGAAGTCGGCTTAACAGGGGACTTAGACCCTTATAACCGCAGATGCTTCCCGTGGGGGAAAGAAGATAAAGAATATTTAAAGTTCTTCAAAACGCTCGGCAAAATTCGTACAACAGAATCTCTTTTTGCAACGGGTAGTTTTAGTATAATGTATTACGATAAGCAAATTATCGTTTACGAAAGAAACGATGGCGAAAACCGTATTGTTGTCGCCGCAAACGTAAGTTCTACCGAAGTAAAATTACATTTTACAAAACCGCTTATAAATTTAATGGAAAATAAAGATAAACAATATACCTTTATTTTAAATCCAGAATCTTTTTTAATTTTAAAACAGTGCTAAAAAGATTAAATTTGTTTTTAAAAAGTGGCGATAATCGGCTTATAGCCCCACTTTTTTAAAAATATAATAAAAATATTGTTATTTTGACATATTAAAATTGTCAATAAAATTATGACAATAGGAGGGAATATTATGGGCGACTTTGATTTTATCCAAATTAAAAAGGAAAAACTTCAAAAGCAAAGCAAAACATTAACTATCGTTGGTGGCGTATTTACAGCAATTACATTAGTGCTTGCAATTATCTTTTTAACCACTTATATAAAATATGCTACAAGTACAGCCGATGGTAAAGAACAATTAGGAGTTGCTTTAGGATTAGCGCTTGCTATTATTTACTGCTTAGTACCAGGTTTTATTACAGGCGTTGTAAGTTTAATTTTAAATCTTGTTGCAATTAAAAAAAGCAAAAAGTATTTAATTTTAGATATTGTATTTGCAGTACTTGCTTTTTTGGCAATCGCAATATTCGTTGTTTTTTTGGTTATTAACAGTATTAAAAATCAACAAACTCCAGCGGAAACCACACAAATTTTTAACGCAATTAAAGCATTAAGCCTAATCGGCTAAATTTAAAAAAAGTGGCGATAACGGGCTTATAGCCCCACTTTTAAAGGTTTTTTAGTATGTTTGATAGTAATTATTTTGAAAACTTACAAAGTATAAAACAAGAAAAAGCGAAGAAAAACAGTAAATTTTGTCGCATATTAACTATTGCTTTATCGTGTACCGCTTTTTTGCTTATTGTTGTGCAATTTATTGTTTATATGGTATCAAAAAGCGCACTGCCACAGCCAAACCCTAATGCAGTTTATCCCGATTCAGCATATGCTGGTTATTTTGCATTATTACTTTCCTTTTGGTTATTAGTAACGCCAACAACATTGTTGTTATTCGTGGCAGATGCTGCATCAATTTTATCACTTGTCTTTTCAAAGGATAAAAAGGCTTTTTCTATTACATCGATTGTATTATCGTTTGCGCTTTCAGTTGTTTACGTTATCTTGTTTTTTGTTGTGGTATATGCCTTAATCTTTTACATGCCACCACTTCAAGACCAAACAACTTATATGCTTTACCTTTGGGCGTAAAATTCAATTTACCCCCAATACGTTATTAAAAATACACACTTTCACTATTCAATTTAAAACAAAATTACAAAATTTTAAAGCGTATCAAATATGGTGCGTAAATAAATGGAGATAATTATGGACATTCTTGCAAGAATCACGGACGAATTTAATCTTCGTCCAGAACACGTAAAAAATATTGTAAATTTACTTGACGAAGGCAACACAATTCCTTTCATTGCTCGTTACCGTAAAGAATTAACCGGTCATATTGACGACCAAGTTTTAAGGGAATTAAATGATAGGCTTACCTACCTACGCAATTTAGAAAAGAGAAAGGAAGATGTTTTAAATGCAATCGAAGGTCAAGGCAAACTCACCGACGAAATCAAACAGGCTTTAGATAAAGCCGAAACTTTGACAGAAGTTGAAGACATTTATAGACCTTACAAGCAAAAAAAGAAGACACGTGCCACGGTCGCTATTGCAAAGGGCTTAGAACCCCTTGCAGATATTTTACAAGCGCAAGATGTTAAAGAAGGCACTTTAGACGACTTAGCAAAACCATTTGTTAGCGAAGAAAAGGGCGTTAAGGATACCAAAGAAGCCATCCAAGGCGCACAAGACATTATCGCTGAAAGAATTTCTGACGATGCCGATTTAAGAAAGAAACTTCGTCGCATCTTCGGTAACAACGGCGAAATCGCATCAAAACTTGTTAAGCCAGACGAAGAAGGCGCATCTGTTTACGAAATGTATGCAGATTATCAAGAACCCGTTTCCGAAATCAAAAGCCACCGTATTTTGGCACTTAACCGTGGCGAAAAAGAAGGCTTTTTACGTGTAAAGGTTAGTATCGATAAAGAATTTGCTTACAGGGTATGCCAAGCAAGTTTTGTTAAAGAAGGCAGTATCTCAACCGAAGTTGTTAAACTTGCCGCAATCGATAGTTACGATAGGCTTATCTATCCATCAATCGAGCGTGAAATAAGAAACGATTTAACGGACAAAGCAAACGAGCAAGCAATCAAGATGTTCGAAGTCAACTTAAAACCATTACTTATGCAACCACCTGTAAAGGATATTGTTACAATGGGCTTTGACCCTGCGTATAGGACAGGCTGTAAAATTGCAGTAGTTGACGTTACCGGCAAGGTATTAGATAAAACTGTTGTTTACCCAACACCACCACAGTCTAAACTTGAAGAAGCCACAGCAACACTTATAAAACTTATCAATAAGTATAAAGTTGACGTTATCTCTATTGGTAATGGTACTGCTTCAAAAGAATCAGAAATTTTCGTTGCAGACCTTATTAAAAACCCACTTATCGACCATAAGGTAAGTTACATTGTCGTAAGCGAAGCCGGCGCATCAGTTTATTCAGCATCAAAACTTGGCGCAGAAGAATTCCCAGACTACGACGTATCAGAAAGGTCTGCTGTTTCCATCGCAAGAAGACTTCAAGACCCCCTTGCAGAACTTATCAAAATCGATCCAAAATCAATCGGCGTTGGTCAATATCAACACGACATGCCACAAGCAAGGCTTGACGAAGTCTTAAAAGGCGTTTTAGAAGACTGCGTAAACAAAGTCGGCGTTAATATAAACACCGCAAGCAGTTCACTTTTAAGTTACGTTTCAGGCTTAAACAGCGCAATCGTTAAAAATATCGTAAAATATAGGGAAGAAAACGGCAAGTTTAAGTCAAGGGAAGAACTTTTAAAAGTTCCTAAACTTGGCGAAAAGGCTTTCGTTCAATGCGCAGGCTTTTTACGCATCCCCGACGGCAAAAATGTTTTAGATAACACCGGTGTTCACCCAGAAAGTTACAAGGCAACCGTTAAACTTTTAGATATCTTCGGCTACACCGCTGAAGATGTAAAGCAAGGGAATATTCAAGGTCTTACCGATAAGATTAAAGAATTCGGTGAAGAAAAGACAGCCACAATTTGCGGGCTCGGCGTTCCAACCCTTCGTGATATTTTAAACGAACTTTTAAAGCCGGGCAGGGACGTACGTGAATCTTTACCAAAGCCAATGCTTCGTTCTGACTTATTAAGCATTAACGACTTAGTACCCGGCATGCAAATTAAGGGTACAGTCCGTAACGTTATCGATTTTGGCGCATTTATCGATATCGGCGTTCACCAAGACGGTTTAGTACACATTTCACAAATTTCCGATAACTATATCAAACACCCATCCGAAGTTTTAAAGGTTGGTCAAGTTGTTACAGTTACCGTTTTAAGCGTAGATGCAAAGAAAAACAGAATCTCTTTGACTATGTGCGGTCAAAAGAAAAATGCTTGACAAAAAGCGTTAAATCTGTTAAAATTTAATAAATTTAAGGAGGGCATTTGTATGACTTTAGATAAGGTTAAAGAGATTATTGCCGACAAATTAGGCGTTGATAGTGCTAAAATTACCAAAGACAGTAAGGTTATTGCTGACCTTGGTGCAGACTCACTTGATGTTGTAGAATTGATTATGGCACTTGAAGACGAATTTGGCGTAACCGTTGATGAAGATAAAGTTCAAAACTTGGTTACCGTTGGCGATATCGTTACACTTATTGAAGAAACTTTGTAATTTTTAAGGCGGATCTTTCCGCCTTTTTATTTTTATTTTTTGGCGGTTTTTATCCCCATTTTTTAAATGTAAAATTACTAAAAAAGTGCCGATAACGGGCTTATAGCCCCACTTTTTAAAATTTCCCGACCAAAATTATGCGGTCGGGATTTATTTTTTTTAAAAAATAGCAATAATTGTTAGCATAAAAAATAACCGCCTTTTTTACGGCAAAAATTTAAAGTTAAGTCATATTTTTTAGATATAGGGTGTTTTTTATAGATAAAAGGGGAATTAAAATTTGCAAAAAGTAGCGATAACGGGCTTATAGGCGGACTTTTTGTAAAATTTTGCCAAAAAAAGTTTAAAAATTGCTAAAAGCAAAAAAATTTTAAAAGTGTTGATTTTGAAAAATGTAAAATTGACTTTAAAAAAATTGTAAAAACACTTTAAATTTTTATAACTTTATGTTATACTAATTACAACTATAAATTTACATTTAAATTTAACTTATTAACTGCGTGCCTATGCGTGCGCTATAAGCGAATTTATTTTCTACTTAAGCAATTTCGGTTTAGTGAGGGCTATAAAATTGAGTAAGGGCGTTAAAAGTAAAGACAGTCAAAAAGCAACTGGTTTTGCAAAAGAAATTATAGGTATGGCACTATTGCTATTTACCTTGCTTTCTTTTTTATGTCTTGTTACAGGCGATATAATTTTCTATAAAGTCGGTAGTTACGTTCAAGGCTTTTTCCTTGGGCTTTTTGGCTACTATTCTTTTGTCGTGCTTATTTTGGCAGTCCTTTTGGGCTTAAGGCTTTTAATGGACAGACCATTACTCAACAAAAAAGTACGTGGCTATCTTGCACTTATCTGCATTTTTGCCTTTTCCGTAATGGCAATCTGCCAAACTTCATTAAACTATGACCGCCAATTAAACTTTTCACAAAACTTCGCAAACGCCTATGGCGGTGGGCTTTTAACCTTGCAAAATTCAACGGTTACGGGTGCGTTTTCCATCTTTCTTATCCACCCAATCGCTTTGTTTTTAAGCAATGCTGGTTGCATCATTTTATTCTCACTAATAATTTTGACAACCATTATCATCGCTTTCAAAAACCAAATTGCAACACTTATTCAAAGACCTAAAAAGGAAAAACAACCCAAAGCCCCCAAACAAAAAGCAAGCAAAAAACAACCCGAAAATGAAGATGATACCGAACAGAATTTTGACCAGCAAGATGTTCAAATTCCAAGTTATTATCTAACTAACGACGAATTTAATTTCAAATCGAAGCGTGATAACAGGCGTGAAGAAAAGCCAATCACAATCTTCGGTGGCGACTTCAATTTTAACGATACCCCACAAAAAGGCGGTATCAAAACCGACACTTCTTACACAAACCAGTTCGGCAAAACTTTAAGTCCCGAAGCCCAATATATCATGACACCCCCAAGGCTCAACCCCGAACAAATCGGTCAACCGCCCATTAAAGCAAACAACCCTTCGGCAAACTTTGATGCAAGGCGCACATCCGCACCCGATTATGACAACCAGTCGTTAGGTGGTTCGGTTTATGACCTTTCTTCTCGTGATTCAATGCCCCAGCACGAAAATGCTCGCACCTTCGACCAAGACCGTTCTCGTGGTTTGTTTGATGGCTTCTCTCACGATGACCGCAGTAACGGCTTTGACCGTTCAAACAACTTTGACCGCTCAAACAACTTTGACTGCTCAAACAACTTTGACCGTCAAGATAATTTTGACCGCTCGAATAACTTCGACCGCTCGAACAATTTCGACCGCTCGAATAATTTTGATCGTGGGGCAGGTGGTAACCGCACTCAAACACGCAACCCTTACACACAAGATATTGTTGATAGGTTGGGCGCAGATCGTGGCAAACAACCCACAAACCAAAGCGTTGCAGACAACTTCTTTATCGGTGGCAACGTTAAAGAAGAACCTAATCATCCCAACATGGATAAAATCTACAACCCAGCCGAACATCCAAACACGGGATTTGATGCCACAAGGACAATTTTAAACCGTGGCAACGGTCAAAAACCCGCCTATAATCCCGAAAACGAAGATTTTTATGACAACGGCTTACCCAAATCAAACGTTCCAAATCTCAACAATCAGTATACAGACAACTTTGAAAGAAACGTTGTTCAAAGCACTTTTGACGGCGAAACCTCAACCGGTAGGTCGGGCTTTGGCAGTTCAAGGTCAACCGATAGGCTTGCGGATAGATCAACCGATAGGTTTACCGACAGAACTACTGACAGAACGCCCGATAGGTCAACTGACGGTGTTGGTTTTGTTGATAGGGATACAGATAGGGCTGGGGGCGACAGAAGTGTAGATAGAAGCGTCGATAGAAGCACCGTTACCGAAAGGACAACTACTATAGAGCGCACTATAATTCAAAAGGAATCTGCACCTACCAAAAAGCCACTCAGCATTGACTTTATGACGAGTACGGCGGCGGAATTATCCCCAGCAGACGACGATCCTAACGAGGGCTACGCTTCCATTGAAGACATGCCAATCAATTACCGTTATAAACGCCCACCAACAGACCTTCTCAATCAACTTGAAGTTGATGAAAACAAGTTGATGTTAGAGCGTGATAGACTTCGTCAACTTGCACAGGTTGTAGAAACCAACTTTGCAAAGCGTGGCATTTCCGTAAGGCTTGAAAACATAGTTTACGGTATGTCAATTACTCGTTTTGAATATGTAATTCCTACCGAAACATCGGTAAAAAGTTTTACACAAAACCAAGCCGACATTGCGGTATGGTTGCACGCAAAAGGCGAAATTCGTATTTTGGCGCCCATTCCCGGCACGTCAAAAATCGGTATCGAAGTACCAAACCAAGTCCGTGCACTGGTTGGCTTAAAAGAACTTATCTGTTCGCCACAGTACCGCAAGTTAAAACAAGACGGCATTTACATTCCTGCTGGTAAAAACGTTATGGCAGAACCCGTATTTTTAAACCTTACCGACATGCCCCACTGCTTAATCGCCGGTTCTACAGGTACAGGTAAATCGGTATTTTTAAACGCCATGCTCGTAAGTTTACTTTACACCTATTCGCCAGAAGATTTAAGGATAGTAATCGTCGATCCAAAACAACTTGAATTCGTCGCCTTTGAGGGCGCACCACACCTACTATTTAACAAGATTATCACGCAGGCAGAAGAGGCTGCTGCACTACTTAGTTACTTAGTAAAGGAAATGGACGACAGATATTCACTCTTTGCGCAAGCAAGGGTAAAAAAGATTTCCGCTTACAACGAATCAATCGATAAGCGTGTACAGAAAAAGTTGCCGTACATCATCGTCTTGATTGACGAGTTCGCTGACCTTATGATGAAAAACCCAACGGCTAAAAAGGATATGGAAGCAAGTATCACTCGTCTTGCTCAACTTGCACGTGCCGCTGGTATCTCACTTGTTTTCGCAACTCAACGTCCTACAATTGACGTTATCGACGGTACAATCAAAAACAACTTCCCAGCACGTATCTGCTTTAAGACGGCGGACTACACCAACTCTCAAGTCGTTTTGGGCGAGCCCGGTGCTGAAAAACTTTTGGGCAAAGGCGACTTGCTTTACAAGACAAACGGTCCAACCGAAAGGGCACAAGGCGCACTTGTCGAAGATGCCGAACTTGAACGTGTTGTTAAGTACATTGTTGATAACAACAAGAGTTACTATGATAAAAAACTTTTGGAATACATCAACAAGGTTGCTAAAACTTATGGTCAAACTCAAAGCGGTGGCGATACACAAATGACAATGGATATCGGCGACAGTGGCAACCCAGCCGATGCCCCAATCGTTTACCGCCGTGCAGTAAGGCTTGTTATCGTCCAAAACACCACTTCAAAATCAATGTTGCAAACAAAACTTGGTATCGGTTATAACAAGGCCGCAAGAATTATCGATTGGATGGAAAAGCAGGGCTTTATCTCTTATCCGTTAGATAATAAACAGCGTGAAATCCGTATCGACCGCAACTCATACGAACAAATCTTTGGTGAACCTTTCAACGAAGATTACACAAAATAACTTCAAAATAAAGCACCACTTTTTGGCATCAAAATTTTATGCCAAAAAGTGGGCTACTAAAATTGCTAAATTTTTAAAAACAAGTCTAAAACTCACACATGGTGGGCTAAAAAAAGTTAAAAATCACAAAAACAAAGCATAACTATTACTTAAAAGTAATAAAATTTAGACAAAAAAAAGATATAAAAAGACATTTACTTATGCAAAAAAAGACAGTTGGTATAATATCGCTTGGTTGTGATAAAAATCGTGTAGACAGCGAAAAAATGTTAGGGCTTATCAGCGATGAATTCACAATTACAAACGATATCGATAATACTCAAATTTTAATAATCAACACTTGCGCTTTTTTGGAATCAGCACGTAAAGAAGCCATCGAAACGCTTTTTTACTACCTTCCTTATAAGGAACAAAAACTTGAAAAAATCATTATGACGGGCTGTTTACCGCAAAAATTTATCGACCAAATTTTTGAAGAACTTCCGGAAGTCGACGCCTTTTTAGGCACATATGATGCAAGTTTGTTAAAGCAAGCGATTTTAGATGTTTACAAGGGCTTGCGTGTAAATTATGTTGGCAAGGGTCAAACGGTTAGTTGCCAAAGATACTTGACAACCCCCAACCATTACGCTTATTTAAAGATTGCAGATGGCTGTTCAAATCACTGCACATATTGCTTGATACCAAAAATTCGTGGGCAGTTTAAGTCGGAAAAAATAGAGGACTTGGTTGAAGAAGCCAAGTCGCTTGGCGATACACAAGAACTCATTTTGGTTGCACAAGACACCACAAAATACGGTATGGATCTTTACGGAAAGCCCTCTTTGGTTACCCTTATTAAAGAACTTTCTAAACTTGAAAATATCAAGTCAATAAGGCTACTATACTGCTATCCAGAACTTGTAACCGATGAACTTATCAACGAACTTAAAACAAACGATAAACTTATTAAATACATTGACATACCCCTTCAGCACGCATCGGATAGGGTGCTTAAGTTGATGGGCAGACGTGGTACATATTCTCAAAACCTTTCGCTTATAAGTAAGTTGAAAGAAAATGTAAAAGACATTGCAATTCGTTCAACCTTTATCGCTGGTTTCCCAGGCGAAACGATTGAAGATATCCAAATTTTAGAACAATTTTTAAGGGAAGCAAGGCTTTTTAATGCTGGCTTTTTTGCCTATTCAAGGGAAAAGGATACCCCGTCAGATAAACTTCCTAACCACATGTTAAAGCGTGAACGCACACAGCGTGCAAAACGCCTTTACGCCGTTCAAAACCAAATCATGGCGCAAATTTTAGACGGCTTTATCGGTAAAAGTTTACCGGTAATTTGCGACGGCACAGACCAAAACTTTACAAAGTTTATCGGCCGTGCGTGGTTTTCTTGTCCCGATATCGACGGCAAGGTAATTTTGACGGGCGACACCTTTATCGAGCAAGGCAAAAGATACCTTGTTAAAATTTTAAAAAGAAAGGGTTTAGACCTTATAGGAGAGATTCAGTATGAACTTACCTAATAAACTTTCCGTTATAAGATTGCTGTTAATTCCAATGGTAATCGTATCATTTTATGTAAATTTCCCGTACCATTACGTAGTGGCGTGTGCGCTTTTTGGCTTGGCTGCGTTCACCGACTTTTTGGATGGGCATATTGCAAGAAAATATAATTTAGTTACAGACCTTGGCAAATTTTTGGACTCAAGTGCAGATAAAGTTTTGGTTTTAACAACCCTTATCCTTTTGCTCGATGCTGAACTTATCACCGGTGGCGTAATGCCTTCATTTATCGGCGGTGTGCTTGTTTCACTCATTTTAGCACGTGAAATTTTAATCTCGTGCTTACGCATGGTTACGGCTTCAAAAGGCGTTGTAATGGCGGCGGATAAACTCGGTAAGGTTAAAACAATCTTACAAGATATCTCAATTATCTTTTTCTTACTCGCTGGCGACAGTTCAATCTTTAACCTTTTCAGTAGCGTAGAAACAGCACAACTTATCCACACAATAATTTACTTTATTGGCTTTAGTTTGTTTGGCTTAGCGGTAATTATGACAGTAGTTTCCGGCATTCACTACGTATACGTTTATTGGGGCAAATTGGAGGATAATAAATGAAAACTGTAGTTGTTTCTTTTGAAAAAAGAACGTCTACAAATAGTCCTAATTACGCACTTGATTTTGTCAACTTTTTAAACGATTACACCATCTATGTAGACACGCTTATTATCTTGTCAAAAAATGACGATAACGGGCTTATAGAGGCACTTTCGTCAAATTTTGATATACTTTTTATACTAAATAGCGACAGCGCAGGCTTTTATGTTCCGTCGGTTTTAAACAAGTTAAATTTGTCGCCCGATAAAGATGGTTTTTGCGGTGATAAAAAGGTTGTATCTTGCGTTCCGCTAAACTTTAAAACCGATTACCCACAAATCTTTGAAAGGGCTTTAAGCACAAAATTTAACATCTCTTTTGGTAAACTTACCTTTAAACTTTACGGCATCAGTAAAGAAGAAGTCGAAAACGTAACTTACCAAATCACGGCAAAAATTAAAAGCGTATTTTTTAATGTAACTGAAACAAACGGCGATATTAAGGTTTGTTTAATTTACGGCGACACTGCGCCTAAAAAACAAGTCGATATGGCTGTAAGAGATTTTATTGTTACCCTTAAAAAACACATTTACGCCGAAGACGATATCCCGCTTAACCAGCGACTTATCGATGTTGCCAAATTAAGAAATCAAAAAATCTGCACGGCAGAATCAATGACGGGCGGACTTATCGCATCGAAAATTGTCCAAGTCGACGGCGCAAGCGATGTCTTTTATGAAGGTCTTGTTACATATAACACTTTGGCAAAAGAACGCCGTTTAAATGTAAGCCACAGCACCGTCAACAAGTTTTCCGTTGTGTCAGAACAGGTCGCTTGTGAAATGGCTAAAGGGCTTATAGAACAAAAAAATTGCACGCTATCTATCACAATCACCGGTTACGCAGGCTCAAGCGTTCACCCCGATAAAGATGATGGGCTTTGCTATATCGGCATTGCCACAAGTCGCCAAGTTCAGGTGTATAAATACCACTTTAAAGGCACACGTCAGCAAAATATAGAAAGCGCAGCAAATGCCGCACTCTTTTTGGCAATAAAAACCATTGATAACCTTGACTATCTGTCTTAAATTTTTCTTGTAGCAACTTTAAATTTTTCGGCGGATATAATAGCGGATATAAAATGGATATAATAAACAATTTACAAAGGCTAAAAAAGTAAAAATCACAATTAAAGTATACAAGTTTTTTTGGAGGAATTATGGAAGACAAACTAAAAGCACTAGAGAAAGTGGTGCATGAAATCGAAAAGGAATACGGCAAGGGCGCAATCATGACATTAGATCAAAACGTTGCCGCACAAGGTATCGAAACCATCTCTACCGGCTGTATCACTTTAGACGTTGCTTTGGGTATTGGTGGTTTACCACGTGGCAGAATTGTAGAAATCTACGGTCCTGAATCTTCTGGTAAAACAACTTTGGCACTTCATGCCATTGCCGAAGCACAGAAAAAGGGCGGTATCACCGCATTTATCGACGCAGAACACGCTCTCGACCCAATTTACGCACAAAAACTTGGTGTCGACCTTGATAAACTTTACATCTCTCAACCAGACAGCGGTGAACAAGCCTTAAATATCACCGAAATGCTCGTTGAAAGTTCGGCAATCGACTTAATCGTTATCGACTCTGTCGCAGCCCTTACCCCTAAGGCAGAAATCGAAGGCGAAATGGACGACAGTGCCGTTGGTATGCAAGCAAGGCTTATGTCAAAAGCCCTTCGTAAACTTACCCCAATCATCAACAAAACAAACACATGCCTTATCTTTATCAACCAATTACGTGAAAAAATCGGCGTTATGTTCGGCAACCCCGAAACCACAACCGGCGGTAAAGCACTTAAATTCTACGCAAGTATCCGTATCGATGTAAGAAAGGCTGATGCTTTAAAAGATACTTCTGGTATTATCGGTAACAGAACAAAAGCAAAAATCGTTAAAAACAAACTCGCTCCACCATTCAAAACTGCAGAATTCGATGTTATCTACGGTAAAGGCATTTCTCAAGCCGGCTGTATCTTAGATATGGGTGTAGAACTCGGCTTAATCGAAAAAAGCGGTTCATGGTTCTCAATCAACGGTGAAAAAATCGCTCAAGGCAAAGAAAAGGCTCGTGACTACATCGAAGCCCATCCAGAACTTTCGTTAGAGTTAGAAAATACCATCAGGGAAAAATTAGTGCTTAAAGATGAACCTTTAAACGTTGATGAAGATGGCGTTATAGAAGAATAATTTTTTAAAAATTAAGACGGCTTTTATGCCGTCTTTTTTTAATTTTTTCGTTGACATAGGGGTATGTATGCGGTTTTTCCTTAAATAAAGGGGTGTGATAGGTTTTTAGGGTGATTTTTAAGTTTAAAAGATAAATTTAATAAGCCAAAAATTTTTACTAATCATATAAATAAATGATGGAAATTTTAAACTTAATCGGCAATACGCCAATTATAAGACTAAAAAATTTAGAAAAACATTTAAACCTTTTATGCCCTTTATATTTAAAAATGGAAAGCCGTAATTTAACAGGTAGCAGTAAAGATAGGGTGATTTATTACATTTTAAAAAAAGCCGAGCAAAATAGACTTATCAAAAAAGGTGATTATGTCGTCATTGCAACTTCCGGCAACGCTGGTATATCTTTAAGCGTAATCGGTAAAAAGTTGGGCTATAAGCCCGTTATCGTAATGCCAAACGGCTTTTCTAAAGAGCGTGAGATTTTGATAAAGTCGTATAACGCTAAACTTATTAAAATAAATGGCGGTATGGATAGTGCGATAAATATTGCAAAAAGTTTTTGCCAACAAAAGGGCGGTTATTACATAAACCAGTTTGAAAACCAATGGGCAGTCGAAGCCCACTATAAAACAGGTAAAGAAATTTTTAAAAGTGTAAAAATCAATTACTTTTTCGCAAGCATCGGCACGGGCGCAACCATTATGGGCGTTTCAAAATATCTTAAAAGGGCGGGGAATGTATTCAGTTTTGGCGTAGAGCCTTTCGAAAGCCCACTGCTATCTAAGGGCAAATTTTGCCCACATAACCTTCAAGGTATGGGCGCAAACATAGTCCCCAAAATACTTGATATGCGCTATATTGACGGTATTTTGACAAGTAGTTATATGGATGCAAAAAAGGTTGCAAAAGTCATTTTTGGGCTTGAAGGTATAAGCGTTGGCATATCTACGGGGGCGTGCTTACACTCTGCAATAAGGTATTTAAAAAGCAACAAAATAACAAAACCATCCCTTGTTTTGTCGTGCGATGATGGTCAAAAATATATTAGTTCGGGGTTTTTAAATTTTGATGAAAATGGTCGATAACGGGCTTATAGCCGCACTTTTTGCGCTTTATACCCCCAATTTAATCGTAAATAAAGCAAAAGTTAATACTTTAATTGACAATATTTATTTTGCTTTTTATGGTAAATTAAAATCACCATTTAAAAAACAAACTTTAAAATTCAGGCTTGCAAAAATTTATAGGCAAACTTTAAAGTTGATAAAAATCACTATGCCAGATTATGGTATAGGTATAGCAAAAAGTTTAACAAAAAATTTTGTACATTCTCTTTTGAATGTAAAAATTACCCTTGAAAAAGATTTAACTGCATTTTGTCAAAATGATCCAGCCAGCCAATCACGGTGCGAAATAATAACAACATACCCAGGCTTTCACGCAATTTTTATCTATCGCATTGCCCACCGTATGCACATTTTAGGCGCAAAACTTTTGGCACGCACTATGGCAGAAATAGGGCATACTAAAACAGGTATTGATATCCACCCCGGCGCAAAAATAGGCGAATACTTTTTTATTGATCACGGCACCGGTGTTGTAATAGGCGAAACTGCGCAAATTGGCAATCACGTAAAAATTTATCAAGGCGTTACACTTGGCGCATCAAGTTTAAAAGATCCTTTATCGTTGTGCGGTAAAAAACGGCACCCCACCATTTTAGACGGCGTTACCATTTACGCAAACGCCACCATTTTAGGTGGTAATACGATAATAGAAGAAAATCGCACAGTAAATTGCAATTCACTTATTTTTAAGTAAAATTTAAAACAACAAATTTTCAAAATGTGGCGATAACGGGCTTATAGCCCCACTTTTGCCACTTTTTTATTGCTAAATATAAAATAAAAATGGCAAAAAATCACAAAAAATTATAAGATATAAAAAGTTTTCTACAAAAAATCACAAAAAAATTAAAAAAAATTGCCAAAAAGGACTATATATAAATAATTTATTTATTATTTTATGTTTGACAAAAAATGTTATATAGTTTACAATAAGTATGTATAAAATTATATAAGGTGAGTTAACCGTAACTGAAAAAGGGCATTTTAAACTTTTTATGGCAAAATTTAGTTAAAATATCAAAAGCGTAAAAGGGTAAAATGTTTAACTTACGGTAACGTCGTTTATATATTGTTTTATAAATTCTATATTCCAGGAGGTTTGTTATGTCCTACTATGCAAACAACCTGTTTCTATCTACTAATGCAAATTTAGGCTTAATAATTGCTATAATTGCAGTTGTTGCTGTATTAGTTACGGCATTGGGCATCTTTGTAGGCACAAAATTAACTGAAAACGCAAGAAACAAAAAAATTGGTTCAGCTGAAGCAGTTATTGCTCGCATGAAAGAAGAAGCGGAACAGGAGTGTAAGCAATTAAAAAAAGAGGCAATTTTAGAAGCGAAAGAAGCGGACTTAAAACTTCGCAATGAATTTGAACGTGAATCAAAAGAAAAACGTCAGGAGCTATCTAAACTTGAACAACGTCTTAACCAAAAAGACGAAGTATTAAGCAAAAAAGATTCCAACTTGCTTAAGAAAAATGAAGAATTAGAACAACAACAAAAAGAACTTGACAAAAAAGCCGTTGAACTTCAAAAGATTAAGGAAAAACTTGAATCTCAAGAAGAACTTATGATGGCAGAACTTGAAAAAGCTGCAGGTCTTACCAAAGAAGAAGCAAAGCAAAGTTTAATCGAAACAATCATTGACGAAGCACGCCACGACTCTGCTATGCAAGTAAGACAAATCGAACAAGAAGCAAAAGACGAAGCAGACAAAAAGGCTAAAAATATCATTAGTTTAGCAATTCAACGTTGCGCAACCGACCATGCTTCAGAAATCACAGTTTCCACAATCGCCCTTCCTAACGAAGATATGAAGGCAAGGATTATCGGCCGTGAAGGCAGAAACATCAGGGCTTTAGAAAACGCAACGGGCGTAGAACTTATCATTGACGACACCCCAGAAGTCGTTGTTGCATCTGGCTTTGACCCAGTAAGGCGTGAAGTTGCAAAAATCTCGCTTGAAAGGTTAATTGCCGACGGCAGAATTCACCCTGCAAGAATTGAAGAAACTGTTGAAAAGGTTAAAAAGGAACTTGACCAACAAGTTAAACAAAACGGCGAAGAAGCAATGTACGAAGTCGGCTTGTTTGGTATCCACCCAGAAATTATCAAACTTTTGGGTAAGTTAAAATACAGGACAAGTTACGGTCAAAACGTGTTAAAGCACTCTATCGAAGTTGCTAACTTAGCAGGTATGATGGCTGCCGAACTTGGCGCAGATGTAAACCTTGCAAAACGTGGCGGTTTGTTACACGATATCGGTAAAGCCGTTGACCACGAAATGGAAGGCACACACATTACAATCGGTGTTGACCTTGCTAAAAAGTATAAAGAAAGCAAAAATGTTGTTAACTGTATCGCATCCCACCACGGCGATGTAGAGCCAAAGACAATCGAAGCCGTTTTAGTTCAAGCGGCGGACGCAATATCTGGCGCAAGACCGGGCGCAAGAAGGGAAACAGGTACAAACTATATCAAGCGTTTAGAACAACTTGAAAACATTGCTTGCTCATTCAGCGGTGTTGAAAAAAGTTACGCTATCCAAGCCGGCCGTGAAGTCCGTGTTATGGTTAAGCCAGAACAAGTTGATGACAGCAAGGCTTTATTCTTAGCAAAAGATATCGCTAAAAAGATCGAGGCAGAACTTGAATACCCCGGTCAAATCAAAGTAAACGTAATAAGAGAATGGCGTGCTGTTGAGTATGCTAAATAAATTACGCTAATAAAGTAAATATAAGGGCTGGCGTAAATTACGTTAGCCCTTAATTTGATTTTATTTTTAGTAAGCAAATTTTTATATAAATGGGCAAAAACTAAACACATATAGCCACTTTACCACATACATATGGCGACTTTTCCCCATAAATGCAACCCAAAAAAACATAAAAATGACAGGGGAATGGGCTAAAAAAATTTTAAGCGATAAAATTTATTATGAACGAAACTTTAGAAAAAAAGATAAAATTATTGCCTGAAAGCCCCGGCGTATATGTTATGCTTAACGCCGATAATCAGGTAATATATGTTGGCAAGGCAAAAGTACTTAAAAACCGTGTCAAACAATACTTTTATTCAAACGTCAAGACCGACAAGGTTATGGCGATGGTTTCTAATATACAAGATTTTTATTATATCATTACAAAAAGCGAAGTAGACGCTTTATCGCTTGAAAACAACCTAATTAAAAAGTACAAACCCAAGTACAACATTTTACTTAAAGACGACAAAACCTACCCATACATCAAGGTAGATTTAAAAAAAAGTTATCCTTACTTTGAAATTACTCGCAAGATAAAGCGTGACGGCGCAAAATATTTTGGACCCTTTATGCTGGGCGTTTCGGTAAAGGATATTATGGAAATTATCAACGATTGCTTTTTGGTCCGTTCGTGCCATATTCCCCTTGAAACAAGGCGTGAAAAGCGTGAATGCTTAAACTTCCATATAAAACGCTGTTTAGGTCCTTGCACGGGTAGAATAAGTGAAAGCGAATACAGAGAATATGTAAACAAAGCAATCGATTTTTTGTCTGGCAACGATGACGAAGCCGAGCAAATTTTAACTGAAAAAATGCAACGCTTTGCAAGTTGTGGCGAATTTGAACTTGCAATCAGCATGCGTGAAAAGTTAAAGATGCTCGATAAAATAAAGCAAAAAAAGATTACCAATTTAAACCGTTTCATAAACGCCGATATTTTGGCAATCGCCACAAACGGACTTTATTTTTCGGTCAACTTACTCATCACAAGAAACGGGCGTATGCAGGGCGTAAAAAACTTTTCGCTTGACACAATTTACAGCCAAAAAGCCGACGCCCTTGCCGAATTTATCCGCACGTATTACCGTGACGAAAAGGAACTTCCCGATGAGATAGTTTTGTACGAAGAATGTGCGGAAATCGACCTATTGGAAGACTTTTTCAAAAAAGAGTACAATAAATCGGTTACAATTTTAGTGCCCAAACAGGGCGTAAGACGCCAACTTGCAGAGATGGCTTACGGCAATGCGCAGGACTATTTAGAAAAGACCGTTTCAAAGATAATTCACGATAAAGATTTGACTATTAATGCGTGCGCAAAACTTCAACAAGTTTTAAATTTAACAAGGTATCCAAAGCGTATGGAATGTTACGATATTTCAAACATTTCAGGCGTTGATAAGGTGGCATCGATGGTTGTCTTTACTGACGGCGTGAAAGATGCTAAAGAATATAGAAGGTTCATGATTAAAACGGTCGAAGGCGCAAACGACTTTGCATCCTTAAAAGAAACGCTTGAACGCCGTTTAAGTAAACTTGGCACGGACGAAGAAGAACGCTTTCCTAAGCCCGATTTAATCGTAATAGACGGCGGTAAAGGTCAATTATCTTCGGTAAAGCAAATTTTTGACCAAATGGGCGTTACCGATATCGATTTAATCTCACTTGCAAAGCGTGAAGAAGAAGTTTTTACAATTTTTTCTAACGAGCCCGTTGTTATTCCGCACAGCGATTATGCCTTGCGCCTACTTCAGCGCATCAGGGACGAAGCCCACCGCTTTGCAATTACCTACTTTAGGTCAAAGCATTTAAAACGCAATTTAGAATCTACTTTAGACAACATTGCTGGCATCGGCAGTGTAAACAAAAAATCGCTTTTGGCACATTTTAAGACTTTAGAAGCAATCAAGGAAGCAACCCTTGAAGAACTTACTATGGTCGAAGGCATAGGCGCAAAAAAAGCACAGATAATTTACGATTATTTAAGAGGTGAACTTAATGGAAAAGGTTAAGACTGTAAGCGTAAAAGAATTCGCTGAAAAAATGCAACTTAAAATTATCAACGAAGGTCGTGGCGAAATCGATTTATGCGATATAAGCATTTCTCGCCCCGGTTTGCAACTTGCTGGCTACTACGAAAAATTTGCAAATAAAAGGATTCAAGTTATCGGCTCTGCCGAATACGAATTTATTAAAAGTTTACCAGAAAAAGCCCGCTATAAGTCGGTTAAACAACTTTTTTCAAGAAATTTATGTTGCTTAATCATCGCTCGTGGTCTTGAAGTTTTAGACGAAATTGACACTTTCGCTAAAGAGTTTAATTGTGCACTTTTTGTTTCCCAAAAGGTTACAACACTTCTCATGCACGAACTCACTTTATACTTATCTGAAGAACTCGCCCCAGTCGATAGATTGCACGGCGTACTTATGGATGTTTACGGCGTAGGTGTTTTAATCACAGGTAAAGCCGGCATCGGTAAAAGCGAAACGGCGTTAGAACTTATCTCTCGTGGTCATAGGCTTGTCGCTGACGACACCGTTATCGTTCACCAAAGCGGTGAAAAAATTATCGGCAAATCGCCCAAAAACACACAGTTTTACATGGAAGTTAGGGGCATCGGCATAATCAATGTTAAAACCATGTACGGCACTGCGTCGGTAAGACCTGAAAAGTCAATCGATATCGTGTTAGAACTCGCCACTTGGACGCCAGAACTCAAATACGATAGGCTCGGCAACGAAAAAACTTACACCAAAATTTTGGAAAACGAAGTTACCTCATACGTCGTTCCCGTTCAGCCGGGCAGAAACATCCCAGCCATTATCGAAGCGGCTGCTAAAAAGTTCAGGCTTGAAGAACAACTCGGCATGAGCGCAACTGACGAACTTATCAACAACGCTTTCAGCGATAAAAATTTATGAGAATTATTGCAGGTAAACATAAAGGTAGGGTGTTGAAGGAATTTAAGGGCGATAAAATTCGTCCCACTTCCGACCGTGCAAGGGAAGCCCTTTTCAACATTTTCGCACAAAAAATAGGCGGTGCAAGTTTTTTAGATTTGTTTGCCGGCACAGGCGCTTGCGGTATAGAAGCCCTATCACGTGGTGCAAAACGTGTGGTTTTTACCGACATAAGCGGTGAAAGTATAAGCCTTATAAATCAAAACTTGCAAATGATTAAAGAAAGCGCAACCGTTATAAAAACTGACGGCATAAACTATTTAAATTCCATTTGTGATAAATTCGATTTTATCTTTATCGATCCGCCATATAAACTCGATCTCGGCATAACCGCTTTAAAAATTATCGACAGCAAAAACTTGCTTACCCCAAACGGCTTTGCCATTTTCGAAAGCGATCGTGAAGTAGATGTAAACTTAAATTCGCTTGTCAAAATTTCCACAAGAAAGTACGGCAAAAACCATTTTAATATTTACCAAAATGTAAGCGGTGAAAAAGTTGAAGTCGATAACGCCGAATGATTGGTTTAAAATATTTGAAGTCAGATAAAAAAGCAAAAATAAAAGGCGGAATAAGTTAAACTTAAACCGCAACCCATTAAAAATTACAAACTTAAATATGGAATTATTAAAAGAAACATGTGTATTTGCTGGCTCGTTTGACCCCGTTACTTTAGGGCATATGTACATTATCGGCATGGCAGCAATGACATTTAAAAATGTAATAGTCGCTGTTGGCGTAAGCGACACAAAAAAGGCAACCTTCACCGCTACCGAGCGTGTAGAAATGCTTAAAAAAGCCTGCGCCAAATACGACACCGTAAGCGTTGTAAGTTACACGGGCTTAACCGCCGATTTTTTAAGGGAACAGGGCGTAAAATACTTGGTGCGTGGCGTAAGGGACGATAAAGATTTAGAGTACGAGCAACTTGTTTATAAAAACGTTACCGCCAAAAACCCAGATGTAGAAATTGTTATTTTCAACTGCCCTAAAGAACTTAAAAAGGTAAGTTCGACCCTTGTTAAAGATTGCATTTTTAACGGCAAATCGTACTATAATTATGTGCCGTATGAAATCATATCAACATTAGAAGAAAGTAGCAAATCAAAAAAGAAATAATGGTGTGTAAAACTTTTGAAAGGGCAAACACCCAAACCCTTACGCCCGCTTTTTTAAGGTAGGCAAGGGACTGACACCAAACTGACATTCCGCCAAAAGATATTATGGCTTCGCAAGTTGCACACGCAAGTTTTCCTGTGCTTACGCTACTTATAAGTTTTGCACCACGTGTGCATTCAATAAGCCCATAAACAAAACCTTTTGTCATATCGCCAAAAATGGGCGTAAAAAGTTTTTCTATCGGCAGTAAAATTTTAAGGTCCATCACCATTTGCGAAAAGGTGTAAAAAACGGCAACAAAACCGCCGACAATAAGCACCGAAATTATCGATTGATAAATACAATCATATAAAACTGCATCAACCTTTTTATCGTCAAAAAGTGGGGCTATAAGCCCGTTATCTGGCATTTTTCTAAAAATAATGCCCACCAAACCGCTTGATATGATATGTGAAATAAGCATAATAATGCCAAAAAGTTTGTTATAAAACATGCTTATTCCAACCGCCCCAACAATAAAAAGTGGTCCTGATGTAGAAGTAAAAGTGCAATATTTTTCCGCTTGGGCTTTATTTATTATGTTGCTTTTTTTAAGGTCATAAATAAGTTTTGCCCCCACAGGATAACCAGAAATAATGCTCATAAGCCTTATGTAAAGGGAAATACCGCTACTTTTATATAAAAACCTACTTATTTTTTCACCACGCCGTGCCAAACCGCTTAAATTTTGCGTTTTGGTCAAAAGTGCAGTCAAAAAAAAGAAGGGCAACAAACTTGGCAACACTGCCACCGCCCAAATGGTTATACCATCAAAAGTGGTTTTTATATAGTGGTCAGATTGGACAATAAATAGGGCTATAAGCCCGATAACGGCAAAAAGTAACAAATTTTTACCGCTAAAAATTTTCTTTAAATTTATCATTTTCCACCAAACAAATTTAAAATCAAGTACAATAAAAATATATATTGTGTAATTTAAATAATAATTACACAAAAAGGTAATTATGGAAGATCTTTTTGACATGCTTGAATACAAAAAACAAAACGAACCTTTGGCAGAGCGTATGCGCCCCACCACCTTAAGCGAATTTATGGGACAAAACCACATCGCCGAAGAAGGTTCTCTTTTAAGAAGGGCAATTAAACTTGACAATTTAGGCAGTTGCATTTTCTGGGGACCACCGGGCTCTGGTAAAACAACCCTTGCCAACATTATTGCAAACTCAACGGACGGCAACTTTGTAAAGTTAAACGCCGTTTCAAGTGGTGTAAACGATGTAAAAAGGGTAGTGGACGAAGCAAGGTCAAACCAAAAAATGTACGGCAAAAAAACCTACTTATTTTTGGACGAATGCCATAGGTTTAATAAAACCCAATCGGACTCACTTTTACCGTTTATCGAAGACGGAACAATCACTTTTATCGGCTCCACAACCGAAAACCCTTACGCCGCAATGACACCTGCTATCGTGTCAAGGTGTAGGGTGTTCGAACTCCGTGCGCTCACCGATGAAATTATCGAAAAAGCCCTCTATAAGGCGATTAACGACAAAAAACGTGGTTTTCCAAACCTTAATATTTTGGTTGATGACGATGCAGTAAAGCACATTGCAATCATGGCTGCCGGCGATATGCGTGTTGCATATAACGCCCTTGAAATGGCGGTTTTAACAACGCCACCAAACGCTGACGGCGTTATCCATGTAAAACTTAAAGATGCCGAACAGTCCATTCAAAGAAAGTCTTTGTCGTACGACGAAGATATGTATTACGATCTTTTAAGCGCATTTTGTAAAAGTTTACGTGGCTCAAGTTCAGATGCCGCACTTTACTATTCTCAACGCCTTATAAAAGGCGGTTGCGACCCCGTTATCATTGCTCGTAGGCTTATTGCACACGCCGCCGAAGATGTCGGTATGGCAGATCCCCAAGCCTTAGTTATTGCCGTTTCCGCACTCACCGCTCTTAAAAATATGGGCTATCCCGAAGGTTTAATTCCTTTGTCCGAAGCAATAATTTACGTTTGCGAAGCGGAAAAATCTAATTCTGTTGTGGAAGCAATGCACGCCGCCGGCGAAGATGCTGAAAAGGTAAAAGACGACTTTGTCCCAACCAACTTGCGCAACACACCTTATATGTCAAAAGAACAACTTAAAACCAAAAAACCATATTTGTATCCTCATAACTATGGCGGTTATGTAGAACAGCAATATCTTCCCGATAGGCTTGTCGGCAAGCGTTATTACTTCCCAAAAGATAACGGTTATGAAAAGGTTGTAAAGCAAATCCGCATCAAAAAAGGCATTAAAGAAGATAAATAATAAATGGTA
This sequence comes from uncultured Clostridia bacterium, assembly GCA_944363645.1. Lineage (GTDB taxonomy): Bacteria > Bacillota > Clostridia > Christensenellales > Borkfalkiaceae > UBA4636. The sequence continues at coordinate 62,696 of CALVUR010000007.1, forward strand.
AATATAATAAAAAAGTCGGGCTATAAGCCCGTTATCACACTTTTTTTCAAAAAACGCAAGGCTTTACTTGCGTTTTTTAATTTATATAAATGGCGCACATATGTATGCGTGCGTATGTAAGCGTGCGTGCATATGTAAGCGTAATAATAAAAATTGAAACTCCGTCCTTTACAAAATTTAATAAAAAGCACAGGCAAAATCACAAGGCAAAAAATTAAAAAAAGGCAAAATTTTGCTCGTTTTGTAATATTACACGAAATTTGCCACAAATTGCCCAACTTTGCGCTTATAAAATGTATAAAATTGTATGAATTTATTCATTTATTATACAAAAATTTATGCAAATCATATGAATTTTTGCATAAACTGAATAAATTTTAAAAAATATTCAAAAAAATTTAAAAAATGGCTTAAAATTTGTTGACAATGCAAAAAAGATGTTATATTATAGGCACACAAACAACAAATCGCAAAAATTTTTTAAAGGAAGAAATAAAAAATGAAAAAACTATTTACTATTTTACTTTCATGTATGTTGCTTGGTACAATGTGTTTTGGCTTAACCGCTTGCGCACAAGAAGATACAATTTATGTTAATACAAACGCTTACTTTGCGCCGTTTGAATATTACGAAGGCGACCAAATTGTTGGTGTTGACGTTGATATTATGAACAAGGTTGGCGAAAAACTCGGCAAAAAAGTTGTTATTGAAAATACAGATTTTAATATGATTATCGACAACGTTGCAAGTGGTAAAAAGTATGACTGTGGTGCTGCTGGTATCACCATTACCGAAACAAGGCTTGAACAAGTTGATTTTTCAACACCATACTTTACATCAATTCAATATGTAATCGTTAAAACAGGCGATATGGTAAAAGATGGCACAAACACTGCTGGTGATGATTATGTTTTATGGCAATCACTTGCTGGCAAAAAGATTGGTGTTCAATTAGACACAACAGGCCACATTTATTTAGATGGCGAAATCAACGCACAACAAGCAACAGACGGTTATGACGGTGCATTATATGGCACTTCAACCGAATGCATTACTTTTGACAGTGCAGAAGTCGCTGTTGCAGCGCTTGGCACATCAGTCGATGCTGTTATCGTTGATAAAATTCCGGCAGAATATTTGGTAAACAACAACGAAGGTTTAGTTTGCTTTGCACTTCACTATGATGCTGAAACTGCTACTGAAGAACAATATGCAATCTGCGTAACAAAGGGCAATACAGAACTTCTTAACGCTATCAACGAAGTACTTAACGAACTTGGTGAAGAAGGCATCAACGAATTAGTTGCTAAACACTTAGGTTTAAACTAATTAAAAATTAAAAAAATATAGCAAAGTGGGGGCTTAATTTAGTCCCCATTTTTACCGTTTTTAGGAGTTTAATTTTATTATGTTAAATTTAATGTCAAGTTTTATTGACAAGGTGGTAAGGATATTTACCGATTTTGAAATATTACAAATGATTGCCACGGGGTTAAAGCAGACTTTGGTAATCTCAACAGGCGCAGCCCTTTTAGGTTTGGTACTTGGCATGATAGTCGCAATGGTAAAAATTGCCCCCAAAAGCAAAATTATGATTGTCCCAAAAGCGATCTGCGGTGTATACACAACAATCGTTCGTGGTACGCCAATGGCTTTGCAGTTATTTATCATGGCGTTCGTTGTGTTTGCTATTCGTGGCTTTCCGCAAATAATCGTTGCAATCATCGCTTTTGGCATAAACAGTGGTGCATATGTATCAGAAAGCATTCGTGCAGGTCTACTCTCCGTTGATAAAGGTCAAACGGAAGCCGGCAGGGCATTAGGGCTTAAAAGCAGTCAAACCTTGTTTAACATTGTCGTTCCGCAAGCAATGAAAACTATGGTCCCAACCGTCGGGAACGAATTTATCGCACTTATAAAAGAAACATCAATCGTTGGCATGATTGGTATGTACGACTTAACTCAAGTCTCAAAAATTTTGGCAGGCTCAAAATACTTTGCCTCATACTTAGTACCAACCACAGTAATCGCTTTGTTTTATTTGGCAATCGTTTACTTGATTACATTAGTTATAAAATTACTCGAAAGGAGGCTTCGTGCAAGTGATAAACGTTAACAACATTTATAAAAAGTTCGGCAGTTTAAACGTTTTAAACGGAGTTTCCTGTACCATCGAAAAGGGCGAAAAAGTAGTTATCGTTGGTCCATCAGGCGGTGGTAAGTCCACTTTTTTAAGGTGCATCAACCTACTTGAAACCCCAACTTATGGCGAAGTTTGGTTGGACGATAAAATTTTAACACCCATTGACCCTTACCTTCACCCAGAAATCATTATGGCAAGTAAAACATTTAAAAAGATGTTTGAAGAAAAAAAGGGTAGCGCAGATGAGCAAACTTTGACGCAAAACATTATTGCCGAAATAAAAGAAAAAGACCTTTTAAACGAACGCCACGAAGGTGCAGAGTATAAAAAGTTAATCAAGGCAAAATATGCTGAAAATCAAATCGATATAAATAAAGCACGTGAAAAAATGGGCATGGTGTTCCAGCACTTTAACCTTTTCAACAACATGAACGTTTTAGACAACATGATTTTCGCCCCGATAAAACTCAAAAAGATGACTAAAGAAGAAGCAATAAAAAAAGCCCACGCCCTTCTTGAAAGGGTAGGCTTAGTCGATAAAGAAAATGTTTATCCATCAACGCTTTCGGGCGGTCAAAAACAGCGTATCGCAATCGTAAGGGCACTTATGATGAACCCAGAAGTTATCTTATTTGACGAACCTACAAGCGCATTAGATCCTGAAATGGTTGGCGAAGTTTTGTCCGTTATTAAGGACTTAGCAAACGAAGGCATGACTATGGTTGTCGTTACTCACGAAATGAATTTTGCTAAAGAAGTGGCAACACGTGTTATCTTTATGGACGAAGGCAAAATAAAAGAAGAAGCCCCACCAGAACAATTTTTCACAAACCCAAACCACCCAAGACTAAAAGAATTTTTGTCAAAGGTTTTATAATTTGTAAATCGTAAAAAGTGCCAATAACGGGCTTATAGCCCCACTTTTTACAAAAAAATCAAATAAAAAGATATTTTAAAAGCCCCTTTTAAATCAAAAGGGGCTTTAATTTTATTTTGTTAAGTTTACAAGTTCTTTAAATACACTTTGTTCAGTTCTGTCTGTTGTCATAGGCGTAATAGAAATATAACTATTCATTACAGCGTTAATGTCAACTTGTAAGTCGTCTGTGTAAGTTGGCACAAAGTCGGTTGACTGAAACCATTCGCCGTTCTCGACTTTTTTGTATGTTTCGGTGTAATAAAAACCGCCCTTTCTTGTAATCTTAATACCAATAGGCTCAAGTGGAATGTTTACATTATAAATGCCGTTTTTATCTAAAAGTTTGTGTTTAAAGATAAAGTCAAAAATCATGGGCAAACTTTGTTTTGCTGATTCAAAAGTTGAAAAGTTTGTTGAAAAGGCAATAGCCTTTACACCACGCTCATAACTTTCAAACGCAGCCCCAGCCGTACCAGAATACAAAATGTCGTTACCAAGGTTATAACCACGGTTGATACCCGTTAAAACAAGGTCGTAAACTTTGTCAAGTGCCAAAAAGGCAAAGCGTGCGCAGTCTGCGGGGGTAGAGTCCACATAGTAAGCATCAACGCCGTCTAAAAAATCAAACTTTTCCGCTTTGTGCGTGTTGTGGTAATCTATCGATTGACTTTTACCGCTCTGCTCGTTAAAGGGGGCAACAACGGTAACTTCGCCCAAAGTTTTAGCAAATTCAGCAAGAATTTTAATGCCTTCTGAATGAATTCCGTCATCGTTAATTACAAGTATTCTCATAGCCAGCCCGTATTATTTTCCTTATATTCTTTAAGTTGCTTGTCAGCATCGTTTAAAAGACTTTCAAACTCTTCTTTGCTGTAAACATAACCGCCAGCAGCGCATTCATGACCGCCACCATGGTACTTTTCACCAAGTTTATTGATGGTCGTAAATCTTGAACGAAGTCTAACCCTTATAGAGCCATCTTCCGTTTCAATAAACGCAAGCCAGATAAGACTACCTTTAATAGAATCCATTAAGCCAACAACATTGCTTGCTTGCTCGTGCGTAAGGTTATATTTTTCTTGCATAGCACGGTCAACAAAAATGTACGCAAGGCCGTTTGGTGTAATTTGTATATGGTCGGTAATTTGTGCGTTAAACTTTAATGTATCAAAGTCTTCTAAATAAAGGTGAGCAAAAAGCGTTTCTGTATCAACGCCAAACTCAAGCAAAGTCGCAGCGTTACGCAATGTTTCAGCACCAACTTCTCTAAATCTAAATCTGCCGGTATCTGTTACCATGCCAGTGTATAAATAGGTGGCAGCCTGTTTGTCCATTTTAAGTTGGTCGCTAAATGTGCGGTAAAAATCAACGATCATCTCGCATGAAGAAGAACGCCAATCTTCCACCCAAGAAATATCGCCATAGGGGGCAGTATCAATGTGGTGGTCAATCTTTATAAGTTCCTTACAAAGTGGCATTTTCTTGTTAGAAAATCTAACTTCAGTCCCTGTATCGATTACGATACCCAAACTCTTTTTATAAACTTCTTCGCTTTGTGGCTCATCTTCACCACCCAAAAAGGCAAGGTAATCAGAGTAATCTTCATTTAATAAATAAATGTTTTTTTCGGGGAAGGTAAGTTTCAAAATGCGGTGCAAGCCCTTTGTCGAACCCATAGCGTCGCCGTCTGGGCGATAGTGGCGTGCAATAATAATGCTATCATATTCTTTAATTTTATCTAAAATGCGTTGTTTTACTTCTAAATTCATATCGTTTCACCTCTTTGTACAAGTAAATTAAGGTCTTCAAGTAAGTTATAGGCTTGTACTTTGTTTTTAAGCGTTGCGCCACTTGCCAAAAGATGTCCGCCACCGCCGTATTTTACAGCGATTTGATTGATGTTGTACTTTGTAGAGCGAAGTTCACACAAAACGCTGTCTTCCGTTTCGGTAAAGTTTACCCAAACATCAACACCCTTAATTTCAGCCATAACGTTTACCATCCCACGTGAAATGGTGAAAGCACTTACGCCGTAAGTTTTAAACTCTTCATAATCGGTGTAAATATAGCCAACATTTTGGTCGGTAAATTTTGCCTTCAAGGTAAATTTTGCACGCAACATAACCATCTTTAAGTCGTCGCAATAAAGATTTTGATAAATGTCCGCTGTGGTAAATTCTTGTTCCATCAAAAATGAAGCCACCTTAAACGTGCGTGCGTTTGTTGAATCATATCTAAACCTTCCGCTGTCGGTTACCATGCCGGTAAACAAAGCCTTTGCCGAAACAGGTGAAAGTTTTAAATTTTCCACCATTGCAAAATAGGCAACAAGCCCTGCGCAACTTTCAAATGATGTATCAACAACTTCTTCGTCGCAAAATTTAGCAACAAACATATGGTGGTCAATTCTCGCCGTAGTTTTTGCAAGTTTATAACGGTCATCCGAAATAAGTTGTGGCGTTGCGCTGTCCAAAATTATGGCAAGCGCATTTTGATAAACGCTGTCATCAATTTGATCTAAAATGTCCGGCCCAATAAAAGTGTACCTTCCTGGGTCATCGCCAACGGCGTAAATATTTTTTTCAGGAAAGTTTTCTTTTAAAAGATTTTTAAGCCCCGTTTGACTTCCCATTGCATCGCCGTCTGGGTTATAGTGGCGATGTATTATTATGGTGTCATGTTCCTTAATTTGCTTTAGTAAATTTTTAAACATAGAAATTCCTTATATATTTTTTAAATTTTGTGCAGAGTAAAATTGTGCGATAACGGGCTTATAGCCCCACTTTTTGTTGTTTTTATTATAAGAATAACCAAACAAATCTAACCAATACCCAAACAACCGCTAAAATGATAAACGGTAAAAACAAGAATGCTTTTAAAGAATGTTTACCAAGTAGTAGTATCGGTGATAAGGCTTTTGGTGGGTTAAGACTTTTAAATTTAGTGCGTTTATCTTTGTAAAAATATCTACCAAAAATACCGCCTAAAAAGAAGAAACCAAGGTGTGGGAAAAGTGGTTCAAAGTTATTTGGCGAAACCACAAATCCGTTTTGGTTGTAAACAAGTATCGCTAAAAATGGATTTTCCACCCAAAAACCGCCCGGCTTTAACTTAAATATTGCAAAGAAAACAAGCCCCATTGTAGTTATAAGCCCAGCGCCAATTATGCGGTAAACCATAGGCACATTAAAGTGGTCAATTACGTACCACAAAGTCATACTTATGGTTAAAATGGGTACAATGTTAAAAATAAGTGTGCCGGTAATAAGGTCAGGGATAATAAAGTGAAGTATGGCATAACCGCCCATGAACACCGCTGTTATTATCCAAAATTTAGCCATACGGCGCATACTGCTACGTGAAAACTGACAACTTATACCAGATAAAAAGCACAGCGTCCAAAGCCCAATCGGCTCAACAAACTTACGGAAATAACTTTCCAGATAGAAAACAGAAAAGTTTTCCAAAACTTGCCCAAACGCCGTTTTGTACTGTATCATTTTCCAGTAATAGGCAAAAAGGCAAACGTGGTCCAATGTTACGAAAAACAAAATTATACCACGTATAAGGTCAAGTTCCCAAATTCTCGGTCTGCGCCCAACGGGATTGTATGTAAAAAAGTCTTTAAACCATTTTTTAAAGCGACAAAACAAATTTGGCTTTACCGCAACTTGCTCCTCTGGGGATACTTCGCTATTTGTTAAAGTAACATTATTGTTTTCCTGTAAGTCAGTTTTTTGTTCACTACCGCTTAAATTTTCGTTGGTAGTATTTACTTTGTCATTTTCAAAGTTGTCCATTATACACCTTAAATCTGCGTAAATTTTTTACAAATTACAAACTAAAAATAAATTTAATGGCTATACGTAGTTGATTTTAGGCGTTTTACTTATCCAAACGTTTGCGTTTAAAGATGCTTAAAGGGTCTTTCCCTAAAAATGCACAGCACTTTCCGTCCGGCATATCAAGTTCCATCGCAAGTGATAGACAAGAAAGCACAATAAACAACATGGGGTTAAATATACTTGTGTCTATCATAGAATATATATCGAACACAAATATAGCAACCATAATCAAAACCGCGCCCGGTTTTTTGTACATGGGTAGTACCAAAAAGTAACGCCATAAAAAGAATATTACCAAACAAATTACGCCCAAAATGCCCATGTTTGCAAGCACTTGGAAGAATGTTGAGTGGAATAAATATGGTTGTAAGAAGCCGGCCAAATTGGGTGCAAGTTTATAGCCCCAACCAACACCAAACAACTTGTTTTGATTAAAAAGCCCAACGGCTTCGGGGTAAATAGATTCCACACGTGAGGAAGAATCAAGCCCCTTATTGAGTATAGTGATAAGTATCTTACTAATTTCATTGTTGAATTTAAGTGTAACAAGGATAATGAATAAAAAGCACACCGAAAAACTTATAAAAAATGTAAGTTTGTGTTTTGTTTGCCACATGGTGTACAGTAGCATTGATGGCAAAAGTAATATGGTAAATAGCAACGCCCCACGTGAGCCTGTTAATACCATAAGCCCAAATTCCACAAACATCATAAAGGTTGCCAAGGGGATACCGATATAAAAATACTTTTGCTCTCTAATACAAAGATAAAGGGCGCATGGTATACCCATTGAAAGCACTGATGCAAATGTGTTATGCCCCGTCCAGCCAAACCAAATTGCTTTCCAAATAAGCATGTTGGTAATTTGTGATAGGTCTTCTATCCTTATCAAGCAAATTACAAACTCAACGGTAGCAACGCAAGTTAAGCCAAAAAGTGCTTTTATTACATAGTCCATGTAATTTTGGTCTTTGTTAGTTTTTGCCCCAACATAAATTAAAAGATAAATTATGGCGATAAGTGCCATAATGCCGGCCGCAACAAGGTTTGCTTTTACGTTGTTGTCTTTATAACCAAGCCCGGCAAACAAAAAGGGGATAACAAAAAGTATTTGCGCAAAGGAAAAACCTTTTATGTTTTTTGGCGAAATAACCGACCAGTCAGGCTTAAAAATCAAAAGATTGCAAACAACGGCAATGGCTTGACAAACACCAAAAACGGTAATCAAAATTATGTCGGTTTTGGTTACACGTTGCGTACCCATTGTTGCCGCAATCATTATAAGCAAGCACAGTAAAGGTTTAAATGTGTTAAAGCAAATGGTCGCTAATATAGTTACGCCAAGTAAAAAGCAAATTACACCAACCCAGTACCCGGATATCCAGCCTAAAAAAACAAAAATGGCAAAAATAACTATGTACCAGTCGGATTTGATTAAGTTTTCAATTCCACTTACAGATTTCTTAAGTAATTCTTTCATAACATTTTCCTTACTAATATTAACACTTTGAATAAATATTGTCAATTATATAATATACTAATAAATAATACGAGTACACTTACTTATATATTATAATATACAATATTCGTTTGAATATTTTAAAGAAAATGTCGAATTTTACTAACTTTATTTTCTAAATTATAACATAGTTTTTTGAAAAGTTAGTGAAACTTATTAGGAAATAAAACAAATTTAATAAATCAATAATTTGCTAAAAAATGGCGATAACGGGCTTATAGGCGGACTTTTTACCAAATTTTACCCGTAGTTTAAGTAAAATTAAAGTGTTTTAAATTTTCTATTACTTATTATTACGGTTGACATAAAAAAATAAAAGTGATAGAATAAACACAGTCAATTTATATATTAAGATTATATATAAGAGGTAACACATGATTAAAATTATAGTGGATGCAATGGGTGGCGACAACAGTCCATTTGTCAATGTCGATGGTTCGTTGTTGGCTTTAAAAGAACATGACGACTTACATATTACATTGGTCGGTCCAAAAAAACAGTTGACTGAATTATTGCAAGATAAAAAGTATGACGCATCAAGGCTCGAAATTATAAACGCAGATGATGTTATTACTTGTAACGATAAACCAACCGAAGCAATTCGCGCCAAAAAGGAAAGTTCATTATATAAATCGTTAGAACTTTTACGCACTGACGAAAGTTACGGCGGACTTGTTTCAATAGGCTCAACAGGCGCAATTTTAGTTGGCGCAATCACTCGTTTAGGCAGGATAAAGGGCGTAAGCCGTCCAGCACTTGTGCCGGTTGTACCAACCTTTAATAAAACAGGCGTTGTTGCACTTTGCGACAGCGGTGCAAATGCAGAATGTTACAGTTATCAAATCGACCAATTCGCAACCATGGGCAGTTTTTATTTAGATTGTGCTTTTGGCGTAAAAAATGCACGTGTTGGCTTACTTAACATCGGCACAGAAGAAAACAAAGGCGACAATTTAAGAAAGGAAACTTACCAGTTGTTAAAGCAAAATAAACACATCAACTTTGCTGGCAATGCCGAAGCAAGGGACTTTATGTCAGGCAAGTTCGATTTAATCGTTTGCGACGGCTTTTCTGGCAACGTTATGCTTAAAGCAACCGAAGGCGCATGCATCGGCATGATGAAACTTGTTAAAGGCGCATTATTTAAAAACATCTTTACCAAAATCGGTGCTTTGCTTGTAAAGGGCGGTTTAAAAGAAGTTAAAAATAAAATGGACTACAACAACCACGGTGGCGCAGCCTTACTCGGTGTTAATAAAACGGTTGTTAAAGGTCATGGTAGCAGTAAAGCAATCTCTGTTAAAATTTGTATAAATCAAGCATATAACATGGAAAAAGCAGGCTTGCGTGAGGCAATTACCAAAGGCTTGCAAGAAGAAACAGCAGACGACAATCTCGCATAAAAGTGGGGCTATAAGCCCGTTATTCGCTGTTTTTTACTAAAAAGGTATAAAATGGAAAAGTTAAGTAAAGAAGAAAAAGCCAACATAAAGGCTCAAAAAAAAGCGGTCAAGCGTGAAAGGTTAAAGTCAAGGATAACCGAAATCGATATGCTTCGTGGCATCGCAATTTTGCTTATGGTCATGGACCACATATTTTATGACTTGGGCTTTTTCATGGAATCGTTTTTCACCGATTACCCAGATAAATTTGCGTTTACAGCAAAACTTTATGATGCCGCACAATTTTATTGGTTCAACTCTTGGCGGGTGGGCGTAAGGTACTTTGTTGTATTCTTGTTTTTGGCACTCACCGGTATAAGTTGTTCTTTTTCAAGAAGCAATTTAAAACGTGGCGTAAAACTATTGATTTTCGGTTTGGCGTTAACCCTTGTTACATATTTACTCGGCGTATACATGGAAGATAAGGATGCAATAATTTTATTTAACATCATCCACAGTATCGCACTTTCAATCATTTGTGTTTGGCTTATAGAACTTATCACCAGCAACAAATGGGTATTTTTGGCACTTGGTGTAATTTTTACGGGCGTAGGTGCTTATATATACTTTGTAAATCCCGGCTGTAAATATGTTAGGTTTGGCAGTATGCCCTTTTTCGAACTTTTGTTTAAGCAAATGATCGGTATGGTCGAAGTCGGCGCAGACAACGCTTCATTCTTATTTAGTGGCGGTCAAGTCTTTATCGGCGTATTTTTAGGCAAACTTTTGTATAAGGAAAGAAAATCACTCATCTTTAAAGGTGATTACAAAAACAACTTCCTTACATTCGTCGGTCGTAACACTTTGATTATTTATTTGGCACACCAGGTTATTTTACCCGTTATTATCGGCTTAATTTTGTTAATCGCTGGCTTTAAGTTGGCAATATAATTATAGGTTATAAGGCGCACAAATTTTGTGTGCCTTTTTTGTTTTCAAATTTAAGGTAAAATAAAAAAGTCCGCCTATAAGCCCGTTATTTAATGTTTTTAACGGTTTAAAAGGGGACTTTTTGTTTATAAAAATAATAAGCGTGGCAATTTCTGCCACGCTTTTTTTTATTTTTCTTCCTTTTCGTTATTGCTATTTTTACGTTTTTTAACACATTCTGTCAATAGATATTCTATTTGTCCGTTTACAGAGCGAAATTCGTCTTCAGCCCATTTGCAAAGCTCCGCGTAAAGTTTAGCAGATAACCTTAAAGGTACTTGCTTTTTCTCTTCAGACATCAATACAACGTCCCTGAATTTACTATGGGCTGAGCATCTTTATTACCGCACAGTACAACTAATAAGTTAGATACCATTGCAGCTTTTCTTTCGTCATCAAGAACGATTTCTTTATTTTCTTTAAGTTTTTCAAGGGCAAGTTCAACCATACCAACAGCACCATCAACAATCATCTTTCTTGCATCAATAATTGCAGAAGCCTGTTGACGTTGTAACATAGCAGCAGCAATTTCTGGTGCATATGCTAAATAGGTGATTCTTGCATCGATAATTTCCAAACCAGCAATTTCAACTTTAGATTGAATTTCTTCTTTAATTCTGTTTGCAACAATTTCAGTTGAACCACGCAAACTGCCATCGTCAAAGATGCCGTCGCCGGTGGTGTCAACATTTTGCGCTACGTCATAGGGGTAAATCTTTACAATGTTACGTACAGCCGTATCAGATTGTAAAGATAAAAATTGTTTATAGTTATCTACAACAAACACTGCTTTAGCGGTATCTACAACACGCCAAATAATTGCAACACCAATTTCAACAGGGTTACCTAAGCAATCGTTTACCTTTTGACGGTTGTTGCTTAAAGTAAGTATTTTTAAAGAAATCTTTTGCCTTGAAGCAATCATGTTTTCAACATTTGGTAAATTTAATTCGTCAACATCGCCACTTTGTTTAAGTTTTGTGTTTGAAGCAGGGTTGATTGCAACTACAAATGGTATTACCCAGTAAAAACCTTCGTTTTTGATTGTGCCGTAATATTTACCAAAAAGGGTAAATACAAGTGCTTCTTGTGGTCTTAAAATTTTAAAACCAGGCAAGATAAGTATAAATGCTATTGCCAATATTGAGCAAACTAAATAATATCCTTCGCTCATCATTCCGCTTGAAACGCCTATAGCGATACCAATAATAATGGCAACTAACGCTAATTCAACCAAAAACATTAGCCCACCAAGTTTCCGTTTAATAAGTTTTTCTTGCATTGAAATAAATCCTCCAATTTATTTTGATATCAAAATGATATCACATTATTATAACGATGTCAACACTTTTTGTGCGTTTTACAAAATTTTTTTCAAATTTAAGGGCGACTTTGTTATTTAAAGGCAAAAAAAGCTACTTATTATATAAATAATGAAAAGGGGGGCAAAAGGTTTATATAAAGGGTAATGTTTATATAAAGAATGTTTTTTAAAGGGAATAAAATGGGAAGGGGCATAAAAAAGGGTACAAAAAAAGCGGTGAATTTTCACCGCTTAATTTTTAATTTACTTTACAATTAGATATTGTTTTCCGGGTTATCATAATCGTAAGGTTTTTCTTCTTCAGCTTGTTCAGCCTCTTTTTGTGCCTTTTCTGCTTCTAACTTAGCACGTTTTGCCTTATTTGCGTTGATCAAATCTTGTGTTCTTTGACGGCTATCACGGTTATAGAAGTTTGTGGTAGCAACTTGAACTTTTTTATTTTTCTTAACAAGAAGTCTAACAACTACAACAACCAAAACAAGAACTAAAACTACAGCAATGATGATTGAAGTAATTTGAAGTGCAACGTTTGGTGCATTTTCAGGTGTAGTTTCTACGTCGGTAGAAGAATCTACGCTTGAAGAAGAATCGTCAGTAGAAGTTGTTTCGTCGATATAAAGTGGAGCGTGAATTGTTTCAAATGAAGCAATAATTGAAGCACCCTTTAAATATTGTGTATAAACAACTTGTGGTTCGTAAACTCTTTGGTATGTTACTTCTTCGCCGTTTGCGTTAGTAGTTGTTACGGTAGAAGTAGCCCTTGTGTGTTCAACAACTCTTATATCAGCGTTTGAAGCGCCAAAGTCAGCATCAAGTTTAGCCTTAATGTTTGCAAGGTTTACATTTGTTTGAACTTCAACTTTGTTGAATAAAACTGTGCCTTGACTTTGAACAGCACCGTCCCTTGAACCATTCCAAAGTTCAACCCTGTAAGTAATGTCTTCGTCGCCGGTTGTAACAACAAAGTTTACAGTAACCCACTTATCAGCAGCGGTTGGTTGGTTCATGTTGGTAACATCAACATAAAGTTGTTCTTCGTTTACTTCCAAAACGCCAAAGTAAGAAAGTGGGTCAGCGTTTGCCAAGTAAACATAAGCGGTTGCACCTTCAAGTACTTTAACTTGAACGGAAACAAGGTTTGTTGTATTTGCGCTAAAGGTAAGTTGTGAACCTAAATAGCCGTAAGATGTTGCGGCAGTATTTTTAATAACGAGTGGCTGAATGGTTGTTTCGCCAGCTAAACCTAAGATGGCATCCTTTTCAGCATCAGTCAACATTGTGTAAGTTGTTACATATTTGCTATTTGCAACGCCTGAAACAACGTTAGCATCGGTATAAGCATTTTGTGTACCGCCAACCATAGTGTGTTCACCAACAACGCCGGTGTAATCTGTTACGCCTTGTGCCAAGTTTGTCTTAATGGTTGTGCTTGTTGCGTGTGTAGCGTTAAATGCAAAGTCTTCAGTTTCTTCTTCTGGTTTTTCAGGACCGTTAGGATATTCATAACCTAAAGTGATTGTAGACTTATAATCAGCTTCAGAAGAAACGATGTTATATTCGTTTTCTGGTAATGTTCTTTCGTTAAAGCCTGTAAATAGGGCATAACCTTGTGTTAAGTTATAGTTAGAAGCATCAAATACATTGTCTGTTGGACCAAGTGTAAACTTAAAGCGGATGTATTTTGATGTACCAAGGTCGTTAGAAACAAATACGCTTACCTTTTTCCAAACATTTTGTTTTTCGTCGGTAGAGTAGGTGTTATAATCGGTTGCAACAGCAACTGTGCCATAAACAGTGCTACCATCGCTTGAAACTTCTTCAACTTCAATTTTTGCACCAGGTTGACCTGTAATTGCAACGTCAACATTTGTCATAAAGTTGAATTGCTTAAATGCGCCGTCTGCTATTTCAATTACGTTTGAAGTGATAGAATAACTTGATGGATTTGCTAATTTGATGTAAGCAGTCTTTGCCTTTTCGCCGTATGGATTAACAACGCCGTCAATGGCTAATGTGTCAAATTCAGCAATACCAGCAGTTGCGCCTGTTAAATAATCTTCACCGTGTTGATAAACCTTGTTGTAATCACCTGTATAAGTGTTTTCAAAAGGTGTTGATTCCATTAAGTGTGAGTAAATATATTTAACTGTTGTTGCGTTGCCGTCATCGTTTGCAACATAGGTGTTTTCAAATTGTGAAACTTTTAATGTATCAGCTTCAACGGTTTCGCCGGTACTATCAAATAAGGAATAAACATTGGTATTAGCAACGTCAGCGGTTTCTGTTTCAAAAGTTTCCTTATCAATTTCTTCAAAGTGGATTTCGTCAAAGTAAGCAAAACCTTCAACGTATTCAGCCCTATAAGTGTCAGAACCAAAGCCAAGACCAACAGTTACAGTAAATGTTGATTTGCAATAGTCGCTTGTTTCAAGGTAAATTACGTAATTTGCCCAAACACCGTTTGTGTTGATGTTCTTTAAAACGAAAGGACTTCTTGAAGAAGAAAGGTTGTTGTTTACACTAATGTAAGCGCCGTAAGGTTGGTTTTGTTGAAGACTCTTTAAATCTTTTGTGTTTACCCAAACGGAAAGTTTAGCGTAACCTGTTGTGGTTGATAAAGAAGATGAAGATACAAACTTTTGTGCAGTACCTCTACCAGCAACACTTGAAACGTTGTGGATCATTAAAATCTTATCACCGCTTGTTACAAGTTTGTCTTCGTTGGGATTTTCTTCAAAAGTTTCTTCGTCAAACACATATCTTTCGCCACCAAGACCGTAAAATTCAGGTGTTTTTGGGTTCCAGAATTTGTCGCCGTCTTTCGGGAAGTTGTTTGATTCAGCAATCTCATTGTAAGCCTCGTCTTCAGTATTGATGATACCAGAGTTTTTGGTTGAAGAAATTGCTGATGTAGAATAACTGTTATCACGATATCTTGTCCAGTTAATACCTGTGTATACCGGATAGGTTACCTTATCACCAGAAGTACCAAACTCAAAGTCGCCGTTTTTGATGACTTGATAGTCAGTTGCAGTAACGGTTTCTTCCTTATCGTCATCACCACTTGATGTGCTCGAGCTTTCACTTGAATTTACGCCACATGCTACGCAAAACGCAAGGCAAATTACCAAGGTCAAAGTAGCAAATAGCTTCACAAATTTTTTCAAGTCAAACTTTTTGATGTTGTTCATGTCTCACCTTTATATGTCAATTTTATTTTGCCTATTAACTAGCAGTCTAAATTATACAATACTTAAAAATAAAAATCAATTATTTAAAGCACTTAATCAAGAAAATAATGGGAAAATTCGCTCGCAATATATAAAATATTACTATTAACTATAATAATTAGCCCCAAATTCCACATTTTAGTAGTATGAATCAAAAATCTAAACACTGGCTTTTAATACTAACAGGCGCATCCGCCGGGCTTATAAACGGCTTTTTCGGTGGGGGCGGCGGTATGGTTATTGTACCACTTCTTATGTGCGTTTGTGCATTTTTGCGTAAGTCTGCCCACGCAACCGCTTTATGCGTTATGCTTCCTATCTCAATCGTTTCCGCAATAATTTACGCAATCAACGGCAGCTTCGATTTCAATCTTATTTTACCCGTTACAATCGGCTTTACGATAGGTGGCATAATCGGTGCTTTGCTTTTAAACAAACTCAACGAAAAATGGATAAAGTACGCTTTCAGCATCATTATTTTGGTCGCCGGCATTAAATTACTGTTTTTTTAAAATTTGTGGTAAGTTAAAATAGTTAAGTTGCAATGCGCACACTTTTGGTTTTCAAAGTCGGTAAGATAAAATGATTAAAATAGGGGACGGCGGTTATGTGATTTTGTTATTTTTTTTGGCGTTTTTAAGCCCAAAAATAAGGGCTAAATAAAAAAGCAAAATTAGCCCCAAAAATATAAAAAATAGGGCTATAAGCCCGTTATCGCCACTTTTTTTGATTAAAATATGATATAAATTTATAAAATTTTACCAACTAAAAGGCTCTTTTTTATTATTAAATAATGAAAGGCGGTTTTTAGATGGTTTTGTTTTGTTTTTAACTTTTCGCACGTTTAAGCGGGTGATTTTAATAAAGGAAAAAGATTTAAAATTTACATATGAAAGATTTTTTAATATATCTACTTTGTGGACTTTCCGCTGGCATACCGGGTGGTATGGGCATGGGCGGTGGCACACTTTTAATTCCCATTTTAACCATATTTTGTAATGTAGAACAGCGTCTTAGTCAAGAAGCCAATTTGGTCAGTTTTATCCCTATGGCAATCATTGCCGTTATCATACATTTTAAAAATGGGCTTGTCAAAAAACAAGGGCTTCTTACCTTAATTTTACCTGCACTTATTTTTGCAATCGGTGGTGGACTTATTACAAAATTTATCGATAGTCAAATTTTAAAACGCATTTTTGGTGGTTTTTTAATCGCAACTTCGGTTTTTGCTTTTTTAGCAGACAAACTCAAAATCGGCGTAAATAAGCCGAAAAACGAAGAAAATTGATTACAAATCACAAAATTAACACACAACCTTTTGTTAAACTTGCACAACTTTTCAAATGAATAAAATAATTAAAAACAACTAATAATTAAGTTTAATATACCAAAAATATGTAAATATTTACTTATAAGGCAAAATATATCCAATTAAATCGTTAGAAAATAGAAAATATTGCACAAATATTAAAATTATTATGGAAAAGTTTTAAAATAGGTGTTATAATTTACACGGATAAGATTTTTTTTGAGGTATTATATATAAATCCTATTGTCAGGGCTAAAAAATTAAAGGACGATTGAAATGGAGAAAATTGGTATTATTGACCTCGGGTCAAATTCGGCAAGATTAGTTATTGTCGAAATGCTCGGTGACGGACATTTCATGGTCATCGATCAGATTAAAGAGAGCGTAAGATTAGGTCAGGACATGGAAAGGGATGGTTTTTTAAAACCACAACGAATTTCTGAAACAATGAAGACCTTAAAGATGTTCCGCAAACTATGCGATGCTTACGGTATTGAAAGAATTATTGCCGTGTCAACCGCAGCGGTTCGTCGTGCCAAAAATCAACGCAGTTTTTTAGATGAAGTTGCCAATAACTGCGGTATAAAATTAAAAGTTTTATCCGCTGAAGAAGAGGCAATGTATGTTTATCGTGGTATCATAAACACTATGGACATACCTAAGGGGCTTATCGTTGAAGTATCTGGTGGCAGTACAAAGATTATTTATTATAATCGTCGCAACTTGTTAAACTTTGCCACATTACCCTTTGGCGCAATCACTTTGACCGAACTTTTCGCAAACGACGGTTTAACCAGTAAAGAACAGGCTGAAAAAGTTGAAAAGTTTTTCGACCAACAACTTCAGGCTATCGATTGGCTTAAAGAACTTGATCCCGAAACTCAACTTATTTTGGTGGGCGGTTCGTTTAGAAGTTTAGGCAGAATCAGCAAACTTATGCACAAAAGCCCACACACCATCGTTCATAATTATCATATCGCTTCTGATGAGTTTGATTCAATTTACAACAAACTTGCCAGCATGGAACTTGATAAAAAGAAACGTATCAAGGGCGTATCAAGCGCACGTGCAGACATTTTACCATCAGCACTTGCCGCTGTTAAACCTTTCTTTGCAAGGTGTGGATTTTCTGAAGTCGTTATTTCAGGTTGCGGTCTGCGTGAAGGCATTATGTTTAACTACGCAATGCCCACCACTTTTGAAAAACCAATCTCTGACGTACTTGCATACAGTTTAAAAACGCTTGTTAAATATTACCACTGCAACGAAAACCACGTTGACCAAGTTTTAAATCTTTGTGTTCAACTATTCAAGCAGTTAAGGGTATTGCACAAATTCCCACGTCAATATTTGCGCATTTTAAAAGTTGCAGCAATGTTACACGACTCAGGTACAAGCATTAAATATTACGATTATCAAAAACACTCGGCATACATTATTTTAAATTCTGCACTTTACGGCATCTCTCAAAGGGAAGTTGTCTTGGCTGCTTTGGTAACTTCCGTTTATAAAACAGACGACTTTTCTATGAGCGAACTTGTTAAGTATAAAGAATTTATCACCGAAGAAGATGTTGAAGTAATTCGCAAACTCGCAATCATTTTGCGTATCGCCGAATCTTTAGATAGAAGTATGGCAGGCTCTGTTGAAGGCATATCTTGCGATATTTTGGGCGATTCAGTTATTATGAAGACCGAATTAAAAGGCGATGCTTCGCTCGAAATTAAAGAGGCAATGACCGCGTCACAAGATTTTAGACGCATCTTCAAGAAAAATCTTGACATTTTATAATTTTAAAGTAAATCAAACTATAATCACTTTCAAAATTTTCTTATCGTAAAAGTTTTGAAATAAAAAAAGCCCGAAAAACTTCGGGCTTTTTTGTTTTGTTAAATTATTATTCGTCTTGTTTAACTTCAATTACGGCAGTTTTTGCAAACCGTTTAACCGATTCAATGGCGTTTTCGCATACCGCTTTAGAAGAATATCCTTCGCTTATGCAAAGCAACCTTGTTGAAGAAGAGTAAAGTTTGAAAAAGTAATTGCCGTTTTTGTCAACTGAAATTGCAAAGTTGTTTTTAAAGATATTGTTTTTCAAAGTTTCAATACCGCTCTTTACGCCTGATAGGGCAGTGTATGTTTCACTTCTTAACAAAACTTCGCCGTTAGATGCAACAAGTTTTGCTGCAAACTTACCATCTTCTTTAAAAATAAGCCATTTGCCGGAATACTTAACTGAAGATTGATACTTGGTGTTTTCATTTCTTCTTGGGCGGAATTTGTCATTGCCGTTCTGCGTTTTTTGCGCTTGAACTTTTTTATTTTGAGCGTTTTTTTCTTCTGCACTCTTTGCTTGTGCAGGCTTTGTTTGCGCTTTTACTTGCGCCTTAGGTTGCTCAACTTTTTGTTGCTCTTTTTCATCAACTTTTTCGCTTTCAGTTTGCTCATTTTGCTCGTTTTCGGGCTTATAGGCGGACTTTTCTTCAACCTTCTCGGTTTTTTCGTCCACAACTTCACCGCTATTTTCACCATTATTTTCTTGTGTTTCAACGGTTACATCAGTCTTATTTTCAGTCTCGACTTGAGCATTTTCTTGTGCTTCAGCTTCTTGCTTTTTAAGTTCTGCTTCCTCATTTTCACGCTTTGTCTGTTCGTTAAGTTCGGGGTTTAGGAACAAATCGTTTTGTGATTCATCGTGTGGAAGTTGCGCTAAAGCATTGCTTGCTGCCTCAATTTCAGCCTTGCGTTGGCGTTTTCTTACTATCGTTTTTCTTGCGATTGCAATTACGATAATTAAAACCAAGCAAACAGCCAAAACTGCAACAGTGGTGTAAAATAAGTTTGGGTTATCTTTAAAATACTGAATAAATTTGTCCATATAATCACCTCGTAACAAATATTTTAACTTATTTTGACTATTTAGTCAAATAAAAAGTTAAAATTGTAGAGTTTTTAATAAAAATGTGTTAAAATAAATGGGTAAATAAACGCAAGGGGTGTAATATGGTTTATCCCGTAATCATAATAGGTGGCGGTTTTTCAGGCTTAATTCTTGCCAACCAACTTCAAAAGGACGGCATCAATTATTTATTGCTTGAAAGAAACGACCGTTTGGGCAAAAAAATACTCGCAACCGGCAATGGTAGGGGCAATATTTCTAATGAAGATTTATCCCTTAATCACTATCACAGCCAAAACCAATCATTTTGCGATTATGCAATAAAAACCTTCGATAACGGGCTTATAGGCGGGTTTTTTAGTGAAAAGGGCATACTTTTGACAAGCGAAAACGGTAGGCTTTATCCACTTTCAAAACAAGCAAACGCCATTTTAGATTGTTTAAGACTTTCCATTTTAGAAACCAATTATAGGTTAAATAGTTACGTCAAAGACATTACCCATAACGGCAAAACTTTTGAAGTCATCACGGCAGATAATAAGTATTACGCACAAAAGGTTGTACTTGCGGTTGGCGGTAAGTCAGCATCCCACTTTGGCACTGACGGCTCAAGTTACAAACTCGCCCAAAAGTTTGGCCATAAACTTACTAAACTGTATCCGTCCCTTGTCCAACTTACCACAAATAAAGAAAGCGTAAAGGGTTTAAAAGGGGTAAAAGAAAACGCAAAAGTTACGGCTTTTGACGGCGAAAAAATGCTTACATCTACCTATGGCGACATCTTGTTCACCGATAATGGCGTAAGCGGTAACACCATTTTTTACCTTTCCGCTTACTTATCTGGCGCAAAAAATCCTTATGTTTCGATAGACTTTTTATATCAAGCCGACATAAAAGAGTGCAAACAAAGCCTTATTTCACGCAAAAACGCATTTAAAACGCTCACAGCGGATACATTTTTATCTGGGCTTGTGCACAGCCGTATAAGCCAAAAGGTGGCAAAGTCCGTTTTAGGTGAAGATTACAACAAGTTGCAGTATAATGACTTGACCGATAAAGATATCGATAAACTAATTTACGCACTTAAAAACACAAAAATTACAATCACCGGTGATACCGGGTTTAATAACAGCCAAGTTACAAAGGGCGGTATTGATACACTTGACATAGACTATATGACAATGCAAAGCAAACTTTGTAAAAATTTATACCTTTGTGGCGAGGTTTTAGATGTAGACGGCGACTGCGGTGGTTACAACCTTCAATGGGCGTTTTCGTCCTCAATGTGCGCCTATAGGTCGATTAAAGGTGATTTATGATAACTATTGAACTTACGCCTTACGATAGTGAAGAAGTTGTTTTTGACCGTGCCAGCAAAAAGTTGGGCGTTCCCAAAAACAGCGTGGTTATTCGCAAAAAATCTATTGACGCAAGGCATAAAAACAACGTAAAAATCATATATTCTGTCGATATAAAAACTCAGCAAGAAAAGACTTACCAAACGATAGAAACAAATAAAAATGTGGTGGTAATCGGCACGGGTCCTGCGGGGCTATTTTGCGCACTTACCCTTGTCCGCCACGGCATAAAGCCCATTATTTTTGAACGTGGCGACACGGTAGAAAACCGTACAAAAAAGGTGGAAAGTTTTTGTAAAGGTGGTGCGTTAGACGTCAATTCAAACGTGCAGTTTGGTGAAGGCGGTGCAGGCACTTTTTCTGACGGAAAATTAAACACGGGTGTGAATAACGGGCTTATAGCCCAAGTTTTGCAAGATTTTGTCGATTGTGGCGCACCAAAAGATATACTATATTTAGCCAAACCACATATCGGTAGCGACCGCTTAAAAACCACCATTATAAACTTACGCAAAAAAATCGAGGCGCAAGGTGGTAGGTTTATTTTTAACACCACCGTTACCGATTTCAACTTTAAGGATAACAAAATTTATTCGGTAACAGCCGGCGGTAATGATTACCCAGCCGACCTTGTAGTTTTGGCGGTTGGACACAGCGCAAGGGATACTTTTAACACCCTTTACAAAAAGGGCGTGTTAATGGAAAGTAAAGAGTTCGCTGTCGGGCTTCGTATAGAGCAACTTCAAGACTTAATCAACGAAGACAGATACGGCAAGTTTAAAAACTTCAAAACTCTTCCGCCAGCCGACTACAAACTTGTAAGCCATGCCACAAACCGTAGTGTGTTCACATTTTGCATGTGCCCGGGCGGTGTTGTTATGCCGGCAACCAGTGAAGAAAACGCCGTCGTTGTAAACGGCATGAGCAATTATTTAAGGGACGAAGTAAACGCAAACAGCGCAGTTATCGCTCAGGTCAAAAAAAGCGATTTTGCGTCATCAAGCCCGCTTGCCGGCATTGATTTTCAGCGCATGCTTGAAAGCCGTGCCTTTATTTTGGGCGGTAAAAATTATAATGCCCCCGTAATGCTCGCCAAAGACTTTATAAACGGCGATAAACCAAAGGGGATAGAAAATGTTTTGCCCACGTATAGTCGTGGCTATACAGTAAGCGACCTTACAACCATTTTCCCAAAAGACATTACCCAAAGTCTGCAAAAAGGACTTTTGGATATGGATGGCAAAATCAAAAACTTTGCTTCAAACGGCGCAATTTTGTCTGGTGTAGAATCTCGTACATCTTCCCCAATTCGCATTTTGCGTAACGAAAATATGCAAAGCGTAAGTCATCAAGGTCTGTATCCTTGTGGCGAAGGCTGTGGTTACGCTGGTGGCATCATGAGTGCCGCAATCGACGGTATTAGGGTGGGCGAAAGCCTTTTTCAAAGTTTAATTAAATAGGTGATTTATGAAAAAATGTGCAATCATCGCCAATGGTTATTATCATGGCGATTCTTATATGGATCAAATAAATTCAATAACTTACGAACTTGAATTGTTAAATGTTTCCGTTGACCGTATTTATACCGATAAACTAATTGCCGGCATATCAAACTCTAACGTCCTTTCAGCCGTTGGCGATTACGATTTTATCGTGTTTTTGGACAAGGATATATACCTATCTCACATGCTCGAAAAGGCTGGTTATAATTTAGTAAACAGCGCAAGGTCAATAGAACTTTGCGACGACAAAATGAAGACATACGTGGTTTTGTCCAATAACGATATCAATATCCCAGACACCATTTCCGCACCACTAAACTATGCTAATATAGAAGATAATTTTTGTCTAAACGCTGAAAATTTATTAGGCTATCCTGTGGTTATAAAAGAAGTTTACGGCTCTATGGGCAAAAATGTTTACCTTGCAAAAAATCGGCAGGAACTAAAAGCAATAAGCGCAAAACTCACACATGTACCCTACTTATTCCAAAAATTCATAGGTGTAGGCGGTGCTGATATCCGTGTTATTTTAATCGGCGGTAAGTGCGTTGGCGCAATGAAACGCCAAAACAATAACGATTTTAGATCTAATATCGAACTCGGTGGTTTTGGTACTAAAATACAACTTACTGACGATTTAATCAATATTTGCGAAAAAACTGCAAGCGTTTTACAACTTGATTATTGCGGTATCGATATTTTACAAGAAGGCGCAAAAAACTATGTTTGCGAAGTAAACAGTAACGCATTTTTTAAAGGTTTTAAAAGCGTAACAGGTATAAATGTTGCCAAACTTTACGCTCAATTTTTGTACGAAAAATTTTACGGCAAAAACTAAAAATTAAATAATTTTAAATGGATATAAAAAACGCTAAAATTCAATTTACATGCTACCATGTGTGAGTTTTAGCGTATTTTTTGTTGTAAAATAGGCTAAAATTTAAAAAAAAGATTAACTAAATTATTCTAAATAAAAAGTTAAAATGCAAGTTTATTTGTCAAAATTTTTCCATATCTTTTGGTGTATTATCAATTACATTCAAAATTCAAAAAAATTTGTTCAAAATTAACTTGCAAAAAAAGTCGAAAAATGTTATAATATGTAAAAAAATGACGAGGCAAAAAAATGAAGATTACTTACTTAGGTCATTCATGTTTTTTGGTCGAAGGTTCATCATCCGTTCTTATCGATCCTTTCACCGACATAGGCTATCCATTAAAAAGGGTAAAAGCCGACTATGTGCTTTGCACGCACGACCATTTTGACCACAACGCTTATCACTTGGTTGATTACGGCAAAAAAATCACTTACGATAGCGAAGATACAATCAAACAAATTGACCTTGTAAAAATCTCGTCTTATCATGACGAAGTGGGCGGTAAAAAGCGTGGCAAAAACGTGATTTACAAGTTCACTATTGACGGCATAACCTTTACCCACCTTGGCGACTTAGGGGAAGATTTTAACATGGACTTGGTCGAAAAAATCGGCAAGACCGATGTTTTGTTTATCCCAATCGGTGGCGTTTACACAATCGATTATAAAGAAGCCACAAAGTACGCAAAAGCAATCAACCCCAAAATGATTGTACCCATGCACTTTAAAACTTTGCGCTCAACCGTACAGGTTGCCGACAACAAATATTTTTTGCAAAATTTTGACAACGTAATTAAATTACAAACCACCACCTTAAACTTTGATAAAATTGAAGGCGGTGTTTACTTGTTTGACCATTCAAACTTTTAGGTAAGGGGTACTATGTTAGACATTTACGAAAGTTATACAATATCAGAACTCCGCACACTGCTACAAAGCATGGGCGGTGCGCCCGGCAATAAGAAAAAGGGCGAACTCATTGAAGAGATTATAAAAATCAAACAAGGCGAAATCACACCCGTAAGGTCAAACCGTGGCAGACCGTCCACAAAGGCGAAAAGGGTAATAAGTGATTCAAGTATCGCAGTCCTAAACGACATAAACACCGATGACGAAGTTTCAGTTGAAGGCATTTTAAGCGTAACCCCTTTATCTTTGGTCGGCTTAAACTTTTTACCAAAAGTTCCCACTTGCCTTGTTTCGCCACAATTTGTCCAAGATTATAACTTAATCGTTGGCGACAAAATAACGGGCACAATGCTTTTAAACAAAAGCCTAAATGTTTACGAACTCGTTTGCATTTTAAAAATAAACGATGCCGAACCTAAAAAGGGCGAAAGGCAAAATTATTTTAATCAAGAAATTTTACCAATCACACAAAAAATTACAGTTTCCATAACGGACAGCGTAACGCTTAAACTTATCGATCTATTCTGCCCAATCGCAAAAGGGCAAAGGTCACTTATTTACGGCGCAAGTAACACGGGTAAAACTTCAATTTTAAAAGAACTTATAAATGCAATTTTGGTAAGTGAAAAATCGCTTTTCGTCGCACTCATCGATCAGCGCCCAGAAGACGTTTCAAGTGTAAAGCATTCTTCCGCCGGTGGCATAATTAACTACACCACCTTTGATATGGGTACAGATTGCCACATAACTCTTGCCGAAACAACTGTTAATCGTGCCGTAAGTTTGGCAACAGAAGGCAAAAATGTAGTTGTTATTTTGGACGGCGTAAACAAACTTGTTAAGGCTTACTTTGCTAAACTTGGCGACATGCAAAAAGCCCTTTTAAGCGTTAAAAAACTTTTATCTGTCGCTTTAAATAAAAAGGGCGCAAGCATTACAATTTTGTCATTTTGTAACATTGAAGACACCGACGAAGATAATATGATTTTAGACGAGTTAAAGTCCGTTTCAAATATGATAATTTGTTTAGATCAAATGCTTAGCAAAAACCGCATTTATCCAGCAATCAATTTAAATCATTGCGAATGTAAAAACATTTACGAAATCTTAAATGGCGACATTGTTTGCTATGATTTGATTTATAAAATTTTGGCAATCAACCCATTAAAGAATGCCGAAATTATAAGATTATTGCAAAAACACATCTTCTCTGATAGGCTAAAAGACCGCCTTCAAGAACTTCTACTTTTAACCGAAAATGGTTGATAACGGGCTTATAGCCCCACTTTTATAACAATTTTGCAAAATACTGAAACAGTTTTTGCCCTTTAAAGCCCATCCTTTCTGGGTGAAACTGCGTAAGCAAAATGTTTTTATAAGTTAAGCATTCAATAACGCCATCTAAAGCCACGCTGTTTACAGTAAATTGTTTATCAAAAGATGAAACTATTTGATGATGTGCGCTATTTACTTGTAATTTTTCCCCAAAAATGTTATATATTGTTGTGTTGGGTATGTTTTTCACAAGGTGAAACCTATCTTTGCCATTTATTTGGCTGTGGTTTTTCACATCTTGGTTAAGTTTACCCCTAAAAAATACGTTTACAAGTTGCATCCCACGGCAAATGCCAAAAATCGGTTTGTGCTTGCAAAGGTATTTTTTTACGTAAAATAATTCCAACATATCCCGTGTTTTATCTATGCCATGCGCACTTATGTTTGGGCAGTCATATAGGCTCGGCAAAATATCGCCACCACCCGTTAAAATAAGCCCATCACAATCGCAATTTATGTCAAGACAAGGGGTAATGTGTGCGGTTTTTAACGCATTTAGGTAATTTATTTTGGGGTATAAAACTAAAACTTTTTTACTCATCAAAGATATAATATGAAATCTATTAAATTTAGGTGCAAAAATGAAAAATATCGGTATTATTACTGCGCTTGAAAAAGAGTCAAGTCAACTTGAACAAATTTTAGGAAAACCTTTAAAAACCGACCTATACGGGCACTTTTTGGTTAAAACTTACCATTCAAACGGTAAAAATATATATATGGTAAACAGTGGTGTTGGTCAAATTTTGGCAAGTGCCGCAACCCAACTTATCATTGAACTTTACAAGGTCGATTTGGTCATAAATTACGGTTTTGCAGGTGCAAACAGCACCTTTAAAATAGGCGATACAGCGGTAATCATGGGGGTATGTCATTACGAATTCGATACTTCCGCCGTTGATAACTGCAAACCAGCCCACTATACCGACTTATTTGATAGTCAAATCATCGCAACAAACAAACTTATGCAAGATTTTTGCCTTAACCATATTGTTGGCAGTAAACCTGCAATTTTGGCTTCTGGCGACAAGTTTGTGTGCGATAACAATGTTAAAAAACAATTATTCGATAGTTACGGCGCAACCGTTTACGATATGGAAGGCGCGGCAATTACAATCATTACAAGGCTTAACAATATTCCCCAAATTTTAATCAAGGTTATCTCTGATTCGAACGATAGCAGTGAATATTGTAACTTTGTTGAACTTGTCCAAAAAACACAAATTGATTTTGCAAATTTTGTACAGCAAATTTTAAACAATTTATAATTGGCTTTTACAATAGTTTAATAAATTTTTAATTAAAATAAAGAAGGAAAAAATGATTCCAGCAGTGATTATTGCCACGCTAACTTGCGTGGCACTTATTGTGGTAGTTTTATTAAAACCACAAATTCAAATTGCACACCACAACATAAACATTTACGCAGAAATTCCACTTATCGGCGCATTTGCTGTGCTTATTATCGGCGTTTTAAAAGTCGGCACGGTCGCAGATAGTTTTATATCAAATTCCGTATCAAACCCAATTAAAATAATCGTTTTGTTTATTTCCATGAGTTTGATGTCAGTTTTACTTGACGAAACGGGCTTTTTTGAATATGTTGCAGTAAAAATTTCCCAGCGTGCAGGGGATAGTCAAATAAAAATTTTCGTTGCTTTTTACATAACAATTTCCATCTTAACGGTGTTCACGTCCAATGACGTAGTCATTTTAACCTTTACACCCTTTATTTGTCAGTTTTGTAAAAAGGTCAATGTCGATCCCGTTCCTTATGTTATAAGCGAGTTTGTTGCCGCAAACACATGGAGTTTGCTCTTTTTAATCGGCAACCCCACAAATGTATTTTTATCACAAGCAAACGGCATAACTTTTACCGCATACTTTTTAAGGATGTGGCTTCCAACCCTTTTTTGCGGTATATCTTCCTTTGTTACCCTTTATTTGTTGTTTAGAAAAAAACTTAAAAAACCCGTCTATAGGTCGGTTATCGACATAAAATTGCAGGATAAGACAACCACTTTTATTACATTAGGTTTTCTTCTTATCTGCACACTTTTAATCGCTCTTTCATCTTACATAAATTTAGAAATGTGGTATATCGCACTCAGTATGACAATTTTGCTTTATATCACAGTGCTAATTATAAAATCTATTCGCCACCAAAAAAAGACCATCCTTGCGCACTCATTAACACGTGCACCATGGCAAATGTTACCACTTGTTTTGGGCATGTTCGTCATCGTTTTATCCCTTGTAAACACTGGCGTAACGCAAAAAGTTGCATCTTTTATCGGCGAAGGTCAGCCAATTATAAAGTACGGTATTCTTTCAACTCTTTTTTCCAACTTGACAAATAACATTCCTATGAGTGTTTTATTTTCTTCAATCGTTGGTGAAATCTCAAACCAAGCCGTTTTAAATAGGGCAGTTTACGCCACAATAATCGGCTCAAACATCGGCGCATTTTTGACACCACTCGGCGCACTTGCCGGGCTTATGTTTACACAAATTGTAAAGTGCTATTACAAAGATTTTGGCTTTTTAAAATTTATAAAATATGGCACGGTCGTTGCGCTCATATCCCTCGTTTTCGGGCTTATAGGCCTACATTTAAGTTTTTTACTCTTTTAATTTGGCGTTTTTAAAGGGCTAAATTTAAGGCAAAATATTTAAATTTTTTAAGGCGCAAAAAAGTTAAAACGATAAAAATTTGAAAGATAAAATATAGGCTTTTTTCATATTTTAAAGTCAAGTTTAATACTTATATGAATAGGAACTTTAAATATGAAAAAACTAACTATAAAAAGCGCAAGACTAATTGCGGTTACACTAAGTTTAATAATGGTAATCGGTCTTGCACTTTTTTGCTTTTTGCACCCAACCGCCGTTACAATCGTCAGTGGCGAATCTTACGCCCCCATTTATAAGGGTAGCGAAAAAGAACCAAAGGTTGCGCTCATGTTTAATGTGTACGAAAACGCCCAAGTCGTAAACGGCATACTCGACACCTTAAATAGTTACAATGTAAAGGCAACATTTTTTGTGGGCGGTTGCTGGGCTGATGACAATACCGATACGGTAAAGCGCATTTTAAGCGAAGGCCATTCGCTCGGTAATCACGGTTTTTTCCACATCAACCATAAAAAGGCATCCGAAGCCCAAAACTTAAGCGAAATAAAAAACACCCACACCTTAATTTACCATATGACAGGACATACTATGACGCTTTTTGCTCCGCCTTCCGGGGCGTTCAGCAAAACTACGTTAAAGGTCGCCGAAAAGTTAGGGTATAAAACTATAATGTGGTCAAAAGACACAATCGATTGGCGTGACAGCGATTTGTCGCTAATTGTTAAACGTGCCACTGCTATTGAAAACGGTGATTTTATTTTGATGCACCCCAAGCCCCACACCTTAAAGGCTTTACCACAAATTTTAGATTATTATAAGGAGAAGGGCATTACGCCCGTTACGGTAGACAACTTGATTTTGTAAGTTTTGCACGCAAACAAACGCTAAAAAAAAAGCAAAACTTGTTAAATAATCGCTACCAAAAAGAAAATATGTTTAAAGTTTACCAATTAGAAAACGGAATACGTCTTGTAGTTAATAAAGTAAGCGGTGTTTACTCTGTTGCAATCGGCTTGTTTGTAGGGGCTGGCAGCGCAAACGAAACACCTGAAGAAAACGGAATAAGCCATTTTATAGAGCATACTACTTTTAAAGGCACAACCACACGCTCAAGCCTTGATATCGTTAAAGAAATCGAAAGGATCGGCGCAGATATAAACGCATATACTACAAGAAGCGAAACTTGTTATTATGTAAAATCTACTGCCGAACACGCCGAAAAATCGCTCGAAATTTTGGCGGATATGTACAAAAATTCCGTGTATGACGATGAGGAACTCAAAAAAGAGCAGGGCGTAGTCATTCAAGAAATTGATATGTATGACGACGTTGCAGAAGATCTTTGTTTAGATGTGGTTATGGGCGCATATTACGGCGATAATGGTTATGGTCAAACCATTTTGGGCAAAAAGAAAAATGTAAAAAGGTTTTCTCACGACGAAGTTATGGCGTATAGAAATAAGTATTATACTACCGATAATTTGGTCGTTTCAATATGTGGCGGAATTGATTTTGACAAGGCTTATGAACTCACAAATAAATACCTTGGCGACATCAAAAAGTCAACACGTCATGCCACGCCCGCTATAAATTTGCAAAATTTAAGCCAAAGTTTGGCGGTTAATAAAAAGATAAACCAAACACATATTGCGTTCGGTTTTGATGGACTTAGTAGTAGTGATGAAAATTGTTTACTTTTAAATACCGCAGTAAATATTTTGGGCGGCGGGGCATCAAGCAGGCTTTTTCAAACGATAAGGGAAAAGATGGGGCTTTGCTATTCAGTTTACGCTTATTATACGGCATTTAAAAGTAGTGGCATGATCGCTGTCTACGCCGGCATTGAAAAGGGTAAAACTGATGATTATATAAACGCTGTACTCGCAGAAATTGATAAATTTAAGGCTGAAAAAATTACCGAAGAAGAGTTTTTGTGCGCAAAAGAACTTATGAAATCAAGTTTAATTTTTTCAAAAGAAAGCGTGTTAGGGCAAATGCAGTACATGGGTAAAAGGCTTTTGCATTTTGGTAAAATTGACACCTTTAAAAAGCGTTTAGATAAGGTCAATAAAATTACAAAAGATGCCGTTAACGGGCTTATAGACGGGTTTTTTGATGTAAATACCATGTCAAAAGCCATCGTTGGCGACAACGTAAAACCACTTTAAAATGGACTAATAAAAACAATGTCAAAAAAAGCAAAATAAGGTCAAAAAAATTACCAAAAATTTTGCTTGACTTTTTAAAAAATATTTAATATAATTTTTTTGCAGTCAAATGCTGTAATTATTAAAATTTATTATAGGGAATCACTTACAAAAACTATATGAACATTGTAGAACTATCTGAAAAGAATTTACCAGAAGCTAAAAAATTATTTCATTTAGCCAAAAACAATTTTTATGAAGCCTTAGGCATAGACATTGAAAGTGTTAACTTAGAACAAGTTTTAAAGCAAGATGATGACACTGTTGCAACTTACATGTTGGTTGATAAGGGCGTTTACCAAAGCCTTGTTACAATCAATAAACCATGTTCACGCATTGAAAACCTTTGGATCAATTTCGATATCGTTGAAGAACAGTATCTAAGCAAGTTTATGGAATTTGTTATCAAACAGTTTTCCGCAATAACTTTGGTGTTTTATTGGGTTGATTCAACTGACTATAAAACTACGCACTTAATCGAAGATTACGGCTTTGAATACACTGGTGAACAAAATTACATAGATAAAGAAAAAAATGTCTTGACTTATCGCTACGTGTATAAACGCAAAAAATAATTGTTTAAAGAAAAAATTGTACAAAATTTAAAAATAAGCAATTCACCCTGCTTGCGGGGTGATTTTTATGTTAAAAAGGTCGTTAAATAACCGTTTATTTTACTTGAAAAATCACCCTAAATATTGTATAATATTGCTCACGTGGAGAGTTATCGAAGTGGTTATAACGGCCCGCACTCGAAATGCGGTACACAGGCAACTGTGTCAAGGGTTCGAATCCCTTACTCTCCGCCATTAGTGAATAATACGAACTCTGAAAACGGGTTCGTATTATTTTTTGCCGTTGATTTCTTTGGCATCATCGTTGAACGAAATTATAAGAGTCAGCCCGAGCAAAGGGCTGACTGGGCAAATTTAAGGA
>CALVUR010000008.1 GCA_944363645.1 uncultured Clostridia bacterium
CCGAAGAAATCGCAGGCAAAAAATAATACGAACCTCGACTTGCCGTCTTGGTTCGTATTATTCTGGTCTGGTGCGGATGAGAGGACTTGAACCCCCACGTCGAGGACATAAGATCCTAAGTCTTACGCGTCTGCCAGTTTCGCCACATCCGCATTTTAAGTTTAAAATAAAATTATCCTGCCCCTACCGACTATAGTAGAAACAGGGTAAAAATGGTGGACCATCGGGGGCTCGAACCCCGGACACCCTGATTAAGAGTCAGGTGCTCTGCCAACTGAGCTAATGGTCCGGTGGTGATCCACCGGGGACTCGAACCCCGGACACCGTGATTAAAAGTCACGTGCTCTACCGCCTGAGCTAGTGGACCGTATAGGCTTTTTTAAGAAAAGCTTGAAAAACTGTGGCTGGGGTGGCAGGATTCGAACCTACGGATGCTGGAATCAAAATCCAGTGCCTTACCGCTTGGCGACACCCCAATAGATTTGGGAATATATTAAAACTTTAATGGGGCGAGAGATGGGATTCGAACCCACGACCTCCAGGACCACAATCTGGCGCTCTAACCAACTGGGCGACTCTCGCCATAAGTTAAATTTGACTGGCGCACCTGGAGGGATTCGAACCCCCGACACACGGCTTAGAAGGCCGTTGCTCTATCCGACTGAGCTACAGGAGCATTTCATAAGCATGTGAGCCGTTTACTCCAAGTTTGTAATTTGGTGGAGCGGGTGATGGGAATCGGACCCACGCAACCAGCTTGGAAGGCTGGTGTTCTACCATTGAACTACACCCGCACTTCACACAATGCTAAAAAATTATAGCAAAACAAATTTTTATTGTCAAATGTTTATTTATATTTTTTTTGAAATTTTTTCTGTATTTTTGTGGAATTATTTTTTTTGTAACTGTAACTTTTGTTTTTTTGCCGATTTTTTACTATTATTTATCTTCAAATTTGCATTTAATTTAAGTAAAAATTTAACTTTTTTTCTATGAAAAATAATTTAAAAGCAACAATTAAAAACGACTTTAAAAAATAATTTTTTCGCTTATATTTGGCGGACCTTTTACCTAAAAAAAGTAAAAAGTCCGCCTATAAGCCTGTTATTACACTTTTCTATCGTCCTTTTGGGTTGATACAAGTGTTAAGTTTTTGTGTGTTTTTGTGCGTTTTATTATGTCTTTGCGGTATAAAATTGACAAAACAGCGAAGATAACAATAACCAAAATTACAACGCCGATAACGATTAAAAGATTGGTAAGTGAAGCATCGCCCACTTTTGCGCTGTCCCACATATTGTTAAGACTTCTTATTTCGTCGTCGGTAAAGCATTTCATAACCGTACAGCGAGTAATAACCTCATAGCCGGGGTATTGAGTTTCACATTGGCGTGACGCTTGGTCGGTGTACATAACATAACTTTTATAGCCTTCTTCGCCTTCTTTTACCGTATTGAAAAAGTAAGATAAATCTGTGGCAAAAATTTCGATTTCTTCGTCTTTACTAATACCGATTACATTATAATCATCGTCGTAAACAGGAAGATTTAGCCTATATACGTTATCTAAAACACGCATATTTTCCAAAGTTTCGCTGTCCAAGTCACCCATGAAAACTTCTTGATAATAACCGCCGTCCAAACTTATTGCGTCTTCGTCAGTTTCGGCACAAGGCACAAGCACATAAGTGCCGTACCAATCGACTGCGTTTTCAAACATAACATCGCCAGCGATTGAAGATGAATAGCCGATGTAGTTCATGTTCATGCAAGCACTTTCAGGACGGGAAACAAAGTTGATAAAAAGCCTTGCTAATTCCTTATTTGCGCCCTTTGGCATTGCCCAGCCGTCAAAGAAAATGTTACTGCCTTCTTCGGGAACGGCGTATTCAAGCAAAACTTCGCCTTCGCTGTCTTCTTCGGCAAAGTCCATAGTGTAAACGGCATCACCGCTCCAAGCGAAGTTAATTTTGATTTTGCCTTGAGCCATATCCTTTTTACCGCTGTCTACTTCGTAACCGAAAAGCCTATCTTTTAATGAAGTTAAAACTTCGCCAGCCTTATTGATTGACTCATCGTCAGTGCGGTTATATATTTCGGTTAACGTATTGTTGTATTCGGTAGCGGAAAGTTCGCCATTCAAATACTTTTCACGAAGGTCCATCAATTCCTCTTCGTAAACATAACCGAGAGCCAAAATGTAACTATCACGAACGGAATCTTTTATCGTGGAATCGCCTTTATATCTATCATCCCACAAAAGCGACCAATGTTTAGCGGCTTCGCTGTCGACAAGTTCTGGGTTATAGACATAGCCCATTGTACCCCACATGTAACACGTTGCGTAGTCATATAAAACCTTTTCTTCACCGGCGTTTGTTTGGATTTTTAAGCCTTTGAACAAATTCCTTATATATTCGGAAGAATTTTGGTCGTAAACGGCGATATCGCTACGGTTTTCGTCGTCAGATAAAGGTTCTAACATGTCTTCCTTCATCATCTTTAAAAGCATGTATTCAGAAGGACAAACAAGGTCGTATGAGTAACTAACCTTTCCGCCAACTTCCTTTTTGGAAAGATTAAGTTCGTTGTACATGTTTTCGTTTGTACCAAAAGTGGAATATTCTACCTTAACGTTTCTACCGAGTTCTTCACGGCAGTAAGATTCAAACAAATAAATCAAATCGATGTATTCGTCGTCTTCGTCAAGTTGGTATTCGCCAGACAAGTAATCGCTCCACTCAATCTTATTAGCGTCCGATTCAGAGATGTATTCTTCCCAGTTATACACCCTTAAAATTTCGACGTCAGCGGAATTGTCTTCAAAGTCAAAGCCGAGTAAAGAGTAACCAACGATTGCGCCAATCATAACGCAAACCAAAATAATTGAAAGGACTTTTTTCATTTATTTGCCCTCCCTTTCACGCACTTTTTTGTTAGCGGAAAGATTTACCGCAACAACGGAAATAATAATTACGGCGAAGATGATTGCTGAAAGCGCACGAAGTGCCGGGATTGATGTATTTGCCGAGTTTTTTGCGTAAGCGTTGTATGCGTAAGTTGAGATTGTGTCTATTGTTGATGGCTTTGTAAAGTTTGTAATAATATAATCGTCAAGCGACAATGTTATTGCAATCATAAAGCCTGAAGCGATACCCGGTGAAATTTCGGGAATGGTGATTGTAAATAATGCTTTTAAGGGCGATGCGCCAAGGTCTAAACCGGCTTCATATAGGTTTGGATCCATTTGTTTTAACTTTGGCAAAACGCTTGTTACGACAAATGGGAAGGTCAAAACTACGTGTGCGATTAAAAGCGATGCGTATGTACGTGGGAATAAAAGCATTGAACATACAAGCGCAAGTGAGATTGCGGTAACGATTTCTGCATTGACGATAGGAATTTGGGTAATGGTATTGAAAATTCTAAATGTTTTTGGTTTAGAGTAGTACATACCGATTGCACCAATAGTGCCTAATATCGTTGCGATTGCGCTTGAAGATAATGCAAGGAAAATTGTGTTTTTAATTGCGTTTAAAATTTTGGCATCGGTAAAAAGCATTTTATACAATGAAAAATTCCATTCTTTTGACCAACTGCCGATTTCGGTTGATGCGTTGAAACTGTAAACTACAAGTAAAACTACTGGCGCATACAAAAATATCAAAATAAGCCAAAGGTAGGTTGATTGAAGTATCTTTTTTACCATAATCCACTCCCCCTTGTATTTGAATTTTCTGTAAACTTGCCGGTAAGTAGCATTGTACCGAAAATAAAGAATAACAAAATAAGTGAGATTGCTGAGCCTGTGTGCCAACTATCTGCTGTACCAATATTGAACTGGTTTTCGATAAGTTTACCGATAATGGTAACTTTGCTGTTGCCGAGTGTATCGGAAATTACGTAACTTGTTGTACTTGGAAGAAGTACCATTGTAACGGCACTGATGATGCCCGGCACTGAAAGTGGAAGGGTTGTCCTTACAAAGGTTTGGAAACCGTTTGCGCCGAGGTCGGTTGATGCTTCCATAACGTTTTTATCAATTTTTATAAGCACTGTGTAAATGGGTAAAATGGTGAACGGCAAATAGTCGTAAACCATACCGATTACTGTGTTTACAAAGTACCAATCTGTAACATTATAAATGCCGATAGAATCGAGTGCAAAAAGCAATTCTTTCATTGCCGCCGTCCTTAAAACGAAGTTTATCCACATGGGCAAAATGAAAAGAAGTAGGTATACGTTACGAGTTTTAGCACCACTTTTTGCCAAAATGTAGGCAACGGGGTACGCAATGATTAAGCAGATTGCCGTTGTTAAAACTGCAAGTGCAAAACTTATCAAAAGTACATATAAATTGGAACTTCTTGAGAAAAAGTCGGTAAAGTTGCTTATTGTAAAATGTCCGTTAGCATCGGTAAATGCGTAAAACACAATAAGCACGAGTGGGAAAAGTACAAAAACCAACATAAACAATGCGTAAGGAATGCCGAGATTCTTACGTGAAAATTTTAATGGTCCCATTTTACTTCACCTTTAGTTTAAGCGTAATGTCTTCTGGTTTGATTTTTACGCTAACCTTATCGTTTTCGTTCCATAAATATTCGGTATCGACAACAAAGTCTTCCTCTTCTTCGGGGGTACGGATAATAACCTGATAGTGGTCGCCTTTGTAGATGATTGAGATGATTTCACCACTGGTGTTGCCGTCTTCTTCATTATCGATGATTTCAACCTTATCAAGAGGTACTTCAACCTTAACAGGTGTATCGGTTAAGTCGATACGTTGTCCGTCGGCGGTGATTAAATACTCTTCTTCATCTAAGTGTGAGCCGGGATAAAGTTTTGTAACATCACAATCAAATTCGCCTTCAGCAAAGGCAACTTTGTTGTTTTTCGTGATATAACCATCGTAAGAGTTGACAAGGTATTCCTTTTTCATGATATGGATATCTTCTGGCTTTATAATGATTGAAACTTCTTCGCCAACCATCCTTTCAGCGGTATCTTGAATGATAATTTCAGTTTTACCAACCAAGAACGTCATTTCATAATGGATACCTTTAAAGATTGAAGATATGATTTTACCGTTTACTTGACCTTTGTCTTTGTTTACAATGTAAATGTCTTCAGGACGGACAACAACATCAACCTTTTCATGAAGTTCAAAGTCGTCAACCATATCAAAAACATGACCGATAAACCTTACTTTATGGTCGCCTGCGATTGTACCGCTCATAATATTAGATTCACCAATGAAGTCTGCGACAAATGAGTTCTTAGGTTCGTTGTAAATATCCTTTGGCGTGCCGATTTGTTGAATTACGCCGTCGTTCATGACAACGATAGTATCACTCATTGTAAGTGCTTCTTCTTGGTCGTGTGTTACATATATAAAGGTAATGCCCAATTTTTTGTGCATTTCTTTAAGTTCTAACTGCATGTCTTGACGCATTTTTAAATCAAGCGCACCGAGTGGTTCGTCAAGAAGCAAGATTTCAGGCTCGTTTACAATAGCCCTTGCGATTGCAATACGTTGTTGCTGACCGCCTGATAAAGTGGTTACGTCCCTTTTTTCAAATTCTTCAAGGTCAACCATCTTTAACGCGCGTGAAACCTTTTCGTCAATTACTTTTTTAGATATTTTTTCGTACTTGACAACTTGCTTGCCGTTTTTGTCTTCGTATACATTTTTAACACGCTTAAGCTTTAAGCCGTAAGCGATATTATCGTATACATTTAGGTGCGGAAACAGTGCGTAACGCTGAAAAACAGTGTTGATAGGTCTTAAATAGGGTGGTATTTGTGTAATATCCTTTCCGTTTAAAAGGATCTCACCGCTGTCTGGCTTTTCAAAGCCGGCTATCATACGCAAAGTGGTTGATTTTCCGCAACCTGACGGACCAAGTAAGGTTACAAACTCACCCTTACGAATGTAAAGGTCAATGTTGTCTACTACGGCAGTGCCATCGTAGATTTTGGATACTTTTTTAAGTTCAATAATTTTATCCGCCATTTTTGTGCTCCTATAAAAAAGAAAATATCAATAACGCTTTTTAGCGTATCAATCTAATTATTTTTTACTTTTTCCTTTTTTGTAAATAAAAAAGTGGGGCTATAAGCCCGTTATCGCCACTTTTTACTAAAATGTAGGTGGTGTTGATACCCAAATCAATACTGCATCTTCATCAGTATTATTTTCGATATGATGTACTTTATCGCTTTCAAAATAAAAACTTTCACCTTCTTTAACGGTGTACTTTTTCTTGCCTAAATAAAGGGTAATTTTGCCCTTTATAACATAACCGAATTCTTCGCCTTCATGGGGGGCGTCTTGGTCGGTTTTACAATGCGCAAAAAGCACCATGTGGATAGGTTCCATCATATTTTTTTGTGCGTTTGGTACAAGCCAGTTTAAAATTTCAGTATCGGTTGCCTTTTCATTGTAATCTTGTTCAGTAAATACAACTTTTTCGTCAACGTCAACTTCTGTAAAAAATTCCTTTAACGATGAGCCAAGTGCCGTCAAAATATCTTTTAAAGTTGCGATAGACGGGCTTGTTAAATCGTTTTCAAGCTGAGAAATGTAGCCTTTTGAAAGTTCACATCTTGATGCTAATTCTTCTTGTGTAAGGTCGCATTGTAGCCTTAATTGTTTAATCTTTTCGCCTAGTTCCATATTTCACCTTAATAAAATAATGTAACAGAAATTATAAGAAAATAAATTTACGCTACACCATCCTTTTACCGTTTGAGTTTTTTGTAAAAGGTTTAAAATTTTTAAACTTTTGGTTTAATAACTTTCGTAAAAATAAACTTTAGGTTTACTAAAACTAAACACATTATATAGATTAGTGCATACAATGTCAAATAAAATAATGGCATTTTTTTAAAATTTTTAATATAAATTTTTTATTCATTTTTATTTTTAATTTCGACAAAATTTTCTGCTTAAAAATTTTGATTGTTTTTTACATATAATTTAGCGTTTTTTTGCACAAAAAACCGCCTAAAAAGCCTTGATAACGGGCTTATAGGCGGACTTTTTATAAATTTTTATTATTTTTTATCTTTGTTTGATTTATCTTCTTTTTCCTTTTGTTCGTTACCGATAAATTCGACAGAGATTCTTTTATTTTTTTCTAAAAGAGCGTCGACTAAATCCATAGGGTTTACTTTACCGATATTTATCACCATAAAATTATCTTGTGGACCGAAGTAAATGGTGAGTTTATCTGAATCCGGATTATAAATTACTCTTGTGATTTCTTTAATGGGAATTTCATTTTTTAAAATGCCCCATCTTAAGACGAAGTTTTTATCGTTTACAATATAGCAAGAGTTTATGAGCATTGAGATAAGTAGCACTAAAATAAGCACCACAATAATAAGCGTAACAATTAGCCCAAGACTTTTTGAAGGGTCAAAGCCGAACTTGAAAAACCTGAAAATTGTCAAGGCGATTGTTGCGAGGGCCACCAAAAGCGCAACGCCTATCAATACGTAATAAAACGGTTTAAAGATATATTTAAATTTTTTCATTTAATCACCTTCCACAAAAAATGTAATGCACAAATTTGTTAAACAAATGAGCATGTGTTGAAAATGCTGTTATTTTTGTTTATTATACCATACATTTAAACAAATTTCAACTGCTTGACTACTTTTGCAAAATATATTAAAATTTAGTTATGAGTGTATTAGAGATTAAGAACCTTACCCACCGATACGACGACAGGTTTTTGTTTGACAACGCAAACCTTACCATAAATAATGGCGAGCATGTTGGCGTTGTTGGTTTAAACGGTGCTGGTAAGTCCACATTTATAAATATTATTGCTGGAAACCTTTCACAAGATGATGGCGAAGTGTTGTGGCTTAATGGTATTAGAAAGGGGTATTTAGATCAGCACGCCGACATTGACCGCACAAAAACGGTTATGGAATATCTTTTATCCTCTTTTACCTACCTTTACGAAAAGGAAGCGAAGCTTAACAAGATGTATGAAGATATGGCGTTTGCCGACGGTGAGCAACTTGATAGGCTTATAAAAAAATCGGCAAACCTGCAAGACGAACTTACGAGCGAAGGGTTTTATGATTTGGAATCTAAAATCAAAAAGGTTGCAAATGGGCTTGGAATGAACATTGTAGGATACGATGCGCCTATTTCCCAATTATCGGGCGGTGAAAGGGCAAAACTTATGCTTTCAAAATTACTGCTGGAATCCCCTGACATTATGCTTTTAGACGAGCCGACAAACTTTTTGGATATCGAGCATATTGACTGGCTTATAAAGTACCTTAACGATTACAAAAAGACCTTTTTAGTAATTTCGCACGACATCAAATTTTTAGATGCCGTTTCACGCTATATTGTAAACATTGAAAATGGTTACATTAAAAAATACACCGGCAATTATACTGCATTTAAAGCACAGCACGAGATGAATGCGAAACAGCATGAAGACGCTTACAAAAGACAGCAAGCAGAGATAAAACGCATTACCGAATACATTGACAAAAACAAGGCAAGGGCTTCGACTGCGAAAATGGCGCATTCGCGCCAAAAGATGCTTGACAAAATGCAACTTGTGCAAAAGCCCGTAACCATATTAGATGCCCAATTTGACTTCCCTTATCACCCGCTAAACTGCAAAGATTTGCTTGTTGTGAAAAATTTGGAAGTTGGGTATGACAAAACACTTATACCGCCCATTAACCTACATTTAAACAGTCAATCACGCTTGTGGATACGTGGCACGAATGGTGTTGGTAAAACCACTTTGCTTAAAACGCTTATGCACAAAATACCACAACTTAAAGGTAGTTTTTTAATTCATCCCGAAGCACGTATTTTGTATTTAGAGCAAGATTTGAACTTCCCTAATAAAGAGCAAAGTGCAAGTCAATATTTTAACAGTTGCTATCCCATGATGAACGAAAAAGATCGTAGGACTTCGCTTGCAAAAGTTGGGCTTAAAGGTGAACTTGCCATAAAGCCCATAAAGAACATGAGCGGTGGTGAGCAAGTTAGATTGAAGATTGCCGTGCTTAGTCATATTAAGTCAAATGTGCTTATTTTAGACGAGCCGACAAACCATTTAGATGTGCGTGCAAAAGAAGAACTTAAACGTGCGCTTAACCAATATGAAGGCGCAATTATACTTGTATCACACGAAGAGGATTTTGCAACTGCAATTTGCAATCAAATTTTTGACGCAAAAACCAAAATTTAGACCAAAAAATATAAAAAAGTCCGCCTAT
The DNA here is from genome assembly GCA_944363645.1 of uncultured Clostridia bacterium. Lineage (GTDB taxonomy): Bacteria > Bacillota > Clostridia > Christensenellales > Borkfalkiaceae > UBA4636. The sequence goes on from CALVUR010000008.1 coordinate 9,267, forward strand.
AAGCCCGTTATCAAGGTTTTTTGGCGGATTTTTTGCTTCTTAAATTGCTATTCATAAACTATCTTTGACCTTAACAAAACATTGTTATAAACAGCCTATAAAAAGGTATTAAAAATATAAAAAAGTCCGCCTATAAGCCCGTTATCGGGACTTTTGGCGGATTTTTTATTAGTAACCTACCATAACTGCGAGCATTAAAAATGCTATTGAGAATAGTAATAGGAAAACTTGGAAAACAATTGTCTTTTTAAACCATTCTGCATAACTTATATCGGCTAAACCAAGACCTATAAGCAATGTACCGCATGTTGGGAAAAGGACGTTTGTATAGCCATCTGCAAACAAATATGTAAGTACGATTATGTTTACGCTGATGCCGGGAATTGGTGCTAAAGTTAAAAGCGGAATGATTAAAACTGCTTTTGCGGATGCGCTTGGAATAAAGAATTCGATAACCAAAACAAACACATATAATAATAGTACGCCAACATATGGTGAAGTACCGTTTATAAGGTTATAGAAGTTATAGAAAATAGTGTGTAAAATGTTGCCACAGTCGGCAATGTATTTAACGCTGAATGCCAAAATAATGATTACAAGTGATGGCGAAACATCCTTCATACCTATTAAAAAGCACTTGCCCATTTTTTTGAAACTGCCGAGTAAAATTCTGCCGACGATAATTGTGCCGATAATGAAGGCAACACCCATAATAATCATACTGATTGAACGAAGTGCCGGGATAATGATAGCGATTAACACGCCCAAAAGTGCGATTGAAAAAAGCAAAGTAATCATTATCGCCTTCTTTTTATCTGCCACCTTTTCTTCTGGGGTGGAAAGTGTGAAAGAATTGATATCAAACTTATTTACGCACTTTTTTTCGTCCCGTTTTGCCATTGAAACCATAAATAGTGCGGTAAACACATACATTACGAAAAAGATGATTATTCTGTAACCAATGCCGTCAGCAATGCTAATGCCGGCGTTGATTGCGGCTGTACCGATTGTAAAGGGGTTTGTGATTGCCGTTGTAAAACCTACGCCACTTGTGATTAAAATAAAACTTATGGCGGTAAAGTTTGACCAGTTCATGGCTAAACACAACATATAAAAGAGCGGATACAAAATTAAAAATTGTTCTTGCAGACCGAAAACGGCGGATAAAAACATAAGTACAAAAGTGATTACCCAAATTGCAAGGAATCTTTTTTTGTAAAGTTTGCCGATAATGATTTTTACAAGCGATGTAAGACCGCCACTTTCTTGAAGTACCTTAAACGTGCCACCTAAGATGAGCAAAAGCGCAATAACTTGAATTATTTGCATGTTGCCTTCGCCGATGATTAAAGCCTCGAACGGGGCGGTTAGCCAGCGCCACACCGGTAGACGTGTTGTACTTTCGATTTGGTGATATGTTTCAAAAATGATTTTTCCGTTTTCGTCAAGTTCAAATTGCCCGGCGGGAATAACGAATGTTAAAATGCCAACAGTTATTACCACCGCAAGCAAAATGCCGACCACCGTCAAGAAACTTTTTAAGCCGAACTTGACATTCATCTCACCCATTTTGTTAGGGCTGCCGCCTTGCCCTTTTTGGGGCGTATTGCTTTCATTATTTAAATTTTCATTTTCTTGATTTACTTCATCAAGCATTTCATTTGCAATTTTTTCCATATATTACCCACTATAAAAAAATTTTTTAACCGTAAACATCGTTAGATGCTTTTGCCCAGCGACTGTCAATAAGATTATGTATTTCTTCAGAGTAAAGTGTCCAAAGGACAAGTTGCCTTGTGTCGCCGTCAAGTTCAATTTCGTAATACTCGTTTTCGTGATAAAATTCCAAAAAGCCCGAAAGCGAGAAGGTCAAAGAATAAATGCTTTTTGTGCTTAATTTAAGTTCTTCACCGTCGTCAACTGTCAAAAATTCTTTATCAAGTGTAATCTTGCCCTTTTTGATAAGAATTCTGTTTTTGGGCGGTTTTTTGAGTTTGTCTGTACGAAGTTTATAAAGTGCGCCCGTTTGCGTTAATGGGGTAAAATTGTCGCCCATTTTTTGCTGAACGGTTTTTCTTTGCCACTTGAACCAATCGTCAATGTTGTCAAAGTAAAGTTTGTGGTTGCTTTTTACATGTAAATCATAATACTCGTCAACGCTTATAGCATAACCACAATCTTTACAAATCATGGTGTCGCCCACGACTTCAAAAGAAAATTCCTTTTGGCAATGTGGGCATTTGTAAATTATTTTATCTAAGCCGTCGGCATTTGGTAACTTGCCAACATACCTTTCGTGGCGAACCTTGTTTAACTTAAATTCGTTATACGAAAAGTTTTTAATAAGTTTGTCGTAAATTTGATCTTCAGTCAAATTTTGCAATTCTTCGGGCGTGAAAACTATGTCATAATAAACATCGATTTTACCCTTTTTAATATCTTTTGAAAATCTGTTTTGGCATAGGTATGCGCCCTCGCTTTTGCAAACAACAATTGTTGCGCCTGAACGTTTTAAAAACTTGCAAGTTGCCGGATTTATTGGGTGCGTGCTACCTGAAAGGGACTGAATGCCTTCAGGGAAAAGTGCCAAATTACCACCACGATTTAACACAGCAAGCATGTTTTTTGTGCAGGCAAAATCGGGCTGGTAAAGATATTTTGCGATTATACCTAAATGCTTTAAAAGTGTGTAAATGTACTTTTTCATAACATTTTGGTAACCGCAAACAATATTTAAATTCTTTTCTTTAAAGCCGTTTATTGCGTAAACAAATTCAAGCCGAGAAGCGTGTGTGGAAAGTAAAATTTTAGGTTTATTTTCCAAACTTTTTAAATCAAAGCCGTAATGAAAATTAACCTTTCTCTTTTTACAGATTCTGTTTAAGAACAAAAAAACTATATCAGCCAAAAACCGATTTGGTTTTTTTATTTCACGACACACAATCTCTTTTCTTAAGTCTTTCATAAAATCTCTCTTATAATATATTGCGTATATATATAATTATATACCTTTTAATTATAAATGATAAAAGGCTAAATTGCAATACCTGTTTTGATATTTTTATGATGTCTATCCCTTAATTTAAGCCGAAAAAATTAAAAAAGTCCACCTATAAGCCCGTTATCGCCACTTTTTTGTCTTCACAATTTTATCACATTTTTGTGTTTTAAGCATAAAAATAAGCATTACAAGGCGGTGCTTGTAATGCTTGATAAAATTTTTAAATTAAATTTTTTGCAATGTATTTGTTAATATTTACCAAATCTTCGTTTGCAAGTTGTTGCGCTGTTTCGTCATAAGATGATAAACTGTTTGTCAACTTATCTTTTAGATATGTTGCGACTTCTTTTGTTGGGTTTGACGAGATACATACCCTTGTAATGGTGTAGCCTGCGCTTAATTCACGATAATTATCGGTAAGCGAAAATGCCTTATCGATAACGGCGTTTTTATCGCTTGATACTTGATAAAAACTTGTAACAAACCTACTTGCCATGAAATCATAATATTCTATACCATTACCATTTAAGCAGTAATTTTTAAAGGTTTCATCTTCAAAAAGTTTGCCCAAATGTTGCGCAATAAGCCCGTTATCGCCACTTTTTACCGCATACATGCAAAGTTTGTCAAGGTCGTCGATATCGCCAGATTTTTGGTAAGCAGTGTCCATAAACTTTACCGCAAGAACGTCGTTACCTAAGCCGTCGTAAAACTTTGCCATCTTTTTGGGGAAAAATAAGGCAAACACACCATATATTATGGCAATACAAATCAAAATAGCGACAAGTGTTATGCCGATTGTTTTTAATACGAGTTTGTTCATAATATTACCTACTTTGATATTTTAGCACATAAAACTTTTAAATACAATAATTTTTGACAATTTTTTCATAAAATCATAATTTTCAAATACAATATACCGAGGTGAATTATGAAAATCAAAAAATTTATTGTTATTTTTGTAAGTATTACGCTGATTTTATCCTTTACTGCGTGCAGTAAAACGCCAAACCTTGTGCAAAGTGTATCAAGGCTACGTGCCGATACATATTTTGGGGAAAACGAAAATTACACCCTTACTATCTACCCTGAAGTGCGTGAACACCCACTTATCGCGGACGGAAAAATTAACCAAACAAAAAAAGTTTTAATTGTAAAATTAAAGGTAAAAAACAATTTAAGTGGTGAATTTAAAATTACACTTACACTTGATAAAGAGTACGCTGAAACCTTTAATTTTTCTGCAATAGCCGACTGCTTTATAACAAGCATAGATGTTGAAAAGTTGCCCGATAAGCCGTTTATCGCCACAATTTGCCATAATGAGAGCATGGAAAATGTCAATATGGAAAGTTTGTTAAAACCGTCCACAATATCTGCCGATAAGGCATTAAATTTAGCATACAAGCACAAAAAGGAATATGTTGATAATTTAATGATAAATGGTGTATTTGAGGGCGAGATTTATTTAAGGCTTATTTGCGAAATCGATAAAAATTATTGGTACGTTGGGTTTATCACCGAGAAAAACACCTTGTGCTTACTTATTGGTGAAAACGGTGTAATTGATGAAAGGACCATACCAAACCCGGTATAGTCCCCTTGCCTATTTTTAGCACATGGTCTATTGATAAGATAAAAATTACTAAAAAGTGTTATTATATAATAATGAAAAAGGGCCGTCAATTTGACAGCCCTTAAATTTTATTAAGCAAATAAACTTGCAAACAATGCATTTAATGGGTTGATTTCGTAAAGCCAACCGCAGATTGTGCATGAACGTAAGAATTCGTCAAAGCCATAGAAGAATTCGTTACCGTTTGCAGAAAGAGTATTGATTACAGCGAAAACTGCAAGTAAAACGCCAAATAAGATTACTAAGTAAACGAGAACGCCCAAAATGCCACTGATAACGCCGACAGGACCGCGGTCTGGAAGTTTGTCATAAACATTCCTTAATAACCTTGCGAGTAATACACAGATAATGGTTGAAATGATAACGCCCAAGATAAAGAGTAATAACGCTGAAAGTAATTGACAGATGTCAAAACTTGTCATGTTGAACATGTTAAAGATTGCGTTTGTTTCACCCAAACCATTGATCAATATGTAAGCAAAGTTATCAACGACGTTCAACTTATAGAATAAAAGTAAAAAGCCTGCGCCACCTGCGATTGCAAGAGCAAATAAGATAACAACTGATAAAGTAGTTGCAAGCATATCTAAGATGCCCCTTCTGTAACCACAGATGATAGCGATTACTGCAAGTAGAACAACTATGATATCTAATAACCAATACATATTCCACCTCTAAAAATGTGCGAGATTACAAAAAAAACAATTTTTACCCCGCCGAGTATTTACATACAAGTGTATTATATTAAATAAATGCAAAAAAGTCAATATATTTTTAATAAAAAATTTTGTAAATAATTGTTTTTTGACATAAATAATCAAAATATAGTGGCAGATTTTGATATTTAGCCACTAAATTTTGTGATTTTTAGTTTATTTTGCCTTAAAACTGTCCTTTAATGAAGTGATTTCAGACATGATAATTTTTCCGTCTTTAACCATTTTCTTGTAATAGCCTTTCCTTAAAAGTTGGAAACTTTCGTCTTCTGGTGCGCTTTCGATATATTTTTCGGCAACGCCAGATAAAATTTCAAGGCTATTTTTATTAAGTCTTTCATTAAAGTCTTGACCGTTATATTCAGCATCGTTAAGCAAATAACCATACTTTCTTACTTCAACGGGAACGAAGTTGTTTGCGTCAACAAAGTGAATTGTGCCTTTAACCTTTATACCGCTTGTATCGCTACCGCTTCTTGTATCGGGTAAGTATTCGCAATGGACTTCTTTAACGCTTCCGTCGTCGTTTAAAACATAGTCGTTACACTTAACAACATATGCACCTTTAAGCCTTACAAGACCATCTTTTTTCATCCTGAAGTATTTTGGTGGTGGGTTTACGGAAAAATCTTCAGCATCGATGTAAATTTCTTTACTGAAAGTCATTTTACGCTTACCGAGTTCTGGTTTTTGTGGGTTGATTTCAACTTCTACTTCTTCACTACCTTCATAGTTATCGATGATTACCTTAACGGGGTTAAAGCATACCATTGCACGTGGTGCGTTTTCGTTTAAGTAATCACGGATAAAGTGTTCAAAATACCCAATTTCGATTTCGCTGTTTGCTTTAGCAACGCCGATTTCTTCGCAGAATTTTTTCAAGGCTTCACTTGGTACACCACGATTTCTTAAGCCCATTAAGGTTGGCATGCGTGGATCGCCCCAGCCTTCAACAACGCCTTCTTCTACGAGCATTTTTAAGTAACGCTTACTCATGATAGTGTTGGTGATATTAAGCCTTGCAAACTCGATTTGGCGTGGCTTGTGTGAAACGCCTGTGTTTTCAATTACCCAGTTGTATAAAGGTCTGTGATCTTCAAACTCTAACGTGCAAAGTGAGTGAGTGATGCCTTGCATAGAGTCGCAAATGGGGTGAGCAAAGTCGTACATTGGATATATACACCACTTATCGCCCGTCCTATGGTGCGGTGTGTGAATTACACGGTAAATAACGGGGTCCCTTAAGTTGATATTTGGGGATGCCATGTCGATTTTAGCACGTAAAACCTTTTCGCCGTCTTTATACATGCCGTTTTTCATGTTTTCAAAAAGTTGCAAGTTTTCTTCGATACTTCTTGACCTATAAGGACTTTCTTTGCCGGGTTCGGTAAGTGTACCACGGTTATCCCTAATTTCGTCAGCGGTCATGTCGCAAACAAAGGCCTTGCCGTCTTTGATAAGTTTTACTGCCAAATTGTAAATATTTTCAAAAAAGTCGCTTGCATAATGGATTTCGTACCACTTAAAACCGAGCCATTCGATATCTTTTTTAATGGCCTCGATAAATTCAACTTTTTCTTTTGTAGGGTTGGTGTCGTCAAAAAACAAATTGCAAACGCCGTTATATTTTTTTGCCGTACCAAAGTTTATGCATAAACTTTTTGCGTGCCCGATGTGCAAGCAACCATTAGGTTCTGGCGGGAAACGGGTGTGAACGCAAGAAACTGTACCATCACTTAATTCTTCATTGATAATTTCTTCAATAAAATTTGTGGCGATTCTTTCTTCCATAATATCTCCTTGAATAATCCTTTATGCAAAGTTAAATTAACAATTTATTTTCTTATTGTGATATTTTAGCACTAAATCATAAAATAAGCAAGTTATTATTGGTTAAATAATTGGAATTACTTGACTTTACACTTTGTTTTATATACAATAATTGGGAAAAATCAAATTTGTTTACATCAACTTGTAAACTTTTTAAATTTAACTTTATTTTTAGAGGATTTATTGGTATGGAACAAAAAGTTACGATGGAAAAAATTGTAAACCTTTGTAAATCACGTGGTATTATCTTCCCCGGTAGTGAAATTTACGGCGGTATGGGTAATACTTGGGACTATGGCCCTATCGGTGTTGAAATTAAAAACAACATCAAAAAACTTTGGTGGAAACGCTTTGTTCAGGAAAGCAAAAATTCTTACGGCGTTGATGCTGCTATCTTGATGAATTCAAGGGTTTGGGACGCAAGCGGTCATACGGCTTCTTTTTCCGACCCAAAGATGGACTGCAAAAACTGTAAGACAAGGCACAGAGCCGATACACTTATTGAAGCATTTTCACACGGGGCGGTAAACCCTGATACCATGACCAATGAGCAAATGGAACAATATATCAAAGATAACAACATCGTTTGCCCACGTTGCGGTAAGTCAGACTTTACACCTATCCGTCAATTTAACCTTATGTTTGAAACTTCACGTGGGGTTACGGAAGAAGGTCAAAATAAAATTTACCTTCGCCCAGAAACAGCACAGGGTGAGTTTGTAAACTTTTTAAATGTTCAACGCACCACAAGGGCGAAAGTTCCTTTTGGTATTGCTCAAATCGGTAAGGCGTTTAGAAACGAAGTTACGCCCGGTAACTTTATTTTTAGAACGATTGAGTTTGAACAAATGGAACATCAATTCTTCTGCAAAGAAGGCACCGACCACGAATGGTATGAATATTACAAAAAAGCCGCTTGGCAATTTTTGCTTGACCTTGGTATTGATGAATCTCACTTAAGGTTTAAAGACCACGATAAACTTGCGCACTACGCAAAAGCAGCATGTGATATCCAATATCTGTTCCCCATCGGCTGGTCAGAACTTAATGGTATCCACAACCGTACAAACTATGACTTATCACGCCATCAGGAATATTCTGGTAAGAGTATGTTGTATACAGACCCGATCACCAACGAAAAATATATTCCTTATGACATTGAATACTCTATCGGTGCGGATAGACTTATGCTTGCACTTTTATCTGAAGCGTATGAAGAAGAAGTTTTAGAAGGTGGCGATACAAGGGTTGTAATGCACTTTATACCTGCACTTGCTGCTTATAAGGTTGCTGTTTTACCACTTCAAAAGAACCTTGGCGATACCGCAAAAGAAATTGTAAGTAAACTTGAAAAATTCTTCCCGGTAACTTATGACGAAGCCGGTTCTATCGGTAAACGCTATCGCCGTCAAGACGAAATTGGTACACCTTATTGCGTAACAATCGACTTTGAAACTTTGGAAAATCAAACTGTTACTATCCGTGACAGAGATACCATGGAACAAATTAGATTGCCTATTGATAAACTTGTTGAATTTATCGGTGAAAAGGTTGCTTGGTAATAAAATTTAACTGAAAAATAGCAAAAAGTGTGGCTATAGGTCGATTATCGACATATTTGCCACACTTTTTTAATTGTTTTTCACCTTGTTAAACAATCTGTTTATCCTTTAAAATTTCGCATACATACCCCCTTGTCAACAAAATTAGAGTGGAAATTGTTGCTTTTTTGGGGCTTATTTATTTTTAAATTTAACAAACTTTTTGGGGGTTGTTAAAAGTTGCTTTAAAATTAAATTATAAATTATTTTTGTAGTGATTTTTAACAAAAACCGTATTAAAAAATGACGAAAAGTGGGGCTATAAGCCCGTTATCGCCACTTTTTTGATTTTTTTGCGTTATAAAATTATTTATAGCGGACTTCTTTAACCATAGAATTATAATCCATAAATTCAAAGCCTAAACTTTTGTAAAGTTTTACTGCGCCTAAATTTTCAGGCTCGACTTCTAACCTAAAACGTTCGGCAACGGTATTTTCAAGTACATACCTGAGCATCTTTGTGCCTATCCCCTTGCCACGGTGGTCATTTTCGATATAAATTTCTTCTATCCAACAGACCACACCGCCACCTTCTTGCGACCATGATTTGGCGGTTAATAGATAGCCTAAAAGTTCATTATTTTCTTCATAAACAAAAATATCGCCATAGATATTGCAACTTAAAAGTGTATCAAAAGTTTCCGTTATAAAATCTAACGGAACGGGATGGGCGGTGGCATTTGAATTGTAAAAAGTGGTTGCCATCTTGATATATTTTGCCTTATCATTTGTTGTTGCTTTTCTTACCATAATTTACACCTTTAAAAGTAAAAATTTATTTTTTGTTATAAACGATGATTTTTTAGCAATAAAATTTTACAACACTTTATAAGTATATCGACTTTTAAAATATCTTGTTTTGTTTTTATTGCCATGCATATTTTAGTCACTTACATTGTAACACAAATAAAATAATATGTCATATAAAATACTTAATAATTATATTTACTTAAATTTTCACCAATCTGTCTACCTTTTTCATTGACTTTTTTGCCGTATTGTTTTATCATATTTATAGTAGTAATTACTTAAATTATTTTTTAATATTTAAGTAATTTTTTTACTACTTTTTTGGGTTTTGGGCATATAAATTGGTGATATTTAATATTTATATATCCCGAAAGCGCAAATTTTAGTGGTAAAAAAGCATTACTAATTTTTAAGGAAGTTTGGTATGAGTAAGATTTTAATTGATAAAATTAAAGAATCTTGTATTTCCGTTATACCGATAACGGTGATAATACTTATATTAAACTTTGTATTGCCGGGGGCAAGGCTTGGATATAGTTTGGCTTCCTTTTTAATAGGTGCAGTCCTTCTTATCACGGGCATGGTATTTTACTCTTTAGGTAGTGAAGTTGCCTTGTCGCCTATCGGTGAAACCATTGGTAACAAAGTTACTTCTACAAAAAACATACCACTTATTTTACTTGTAGGTTTTATAATTGGTACTATGGTAACAATGGCAGAGCCTGACCTAATTGTTTTAGGTAACCAACTTGGCTCTATAAAAATGATTTTGATTGTTGCCATCGCCCTTGGCGTAGGCTTGTTTTTAATGCTTGCGCTTGGAAGGGTTTTTGCAAGGATAAGTTTAAACCTTATTTTGATTGTCTTTTATTTGGCAATTTTTGTTTTAGCAATTTTTGTAGACAAAAAATACATCGCTTTGGCATTTGACTCTGGCGGGGTAACGACTGGCGCAATCACCGTACCATTTATTATGTCTTTAGGCGTTGGTGTTGCTTCGGTTTTGGGCGGTAAAAACAGAAACGAAAACAGTTTTGGTGTTGTTGCAATTTGTTCTATCGGTCCGGTACTTTTGGTGCTACTTCTCTCGCTTATTTTTAAGCCCGAGATTGCAGTTTCTTCTTTTGGCGGTTCGATTGAAACCTTTTCACAACTTATTTCTAACTTTACACGCACTTTGTTTAACTGCATGAAGGAAGTTTTGATTGCCTTACTACCTATTTCGGCATTCTTCCTTATCGTAAACGGATTTTTTATAAGGTTACCAAAACAACGTGTTGCAAGAATTTTGTTTGGTTTACTTTATACATACATTGGCTTATCAATCTTTTTAACAGGTGTTTCTGCTGGCTTTATGGACATGGGCTTTAACCTTGGTGAAAGACTTGTATCCATTGAAAACAACTGGTTGCTTGTGCCCATTGGCATGGTAATTGGTGCATTTATAGTTTTGGCAGAACCTGCCGTACACGTACTTTGCGAGCAAGTTGAAAAAATTTCGGACGGCACAATTAAAGGTAGAACGCTTTTGATTGCCCTTTCGGTGTCAATGATGATATCAGTCGGACTTGCAATGTTAAGGGTTTTGCTTAATATCCCAGTATACTACATTTTAATACCCGGTTATGGCATAGCACTTTTATTAACATTTTTTGTACCAAAAAATTACACGGCGATTGCGTTTGACTCTGGCGGGGTTGCATCAGGTCCTATGGCGACGACATTTATGTTGCCACTTGCGATTGGTGCGGCTGCGACATTTTCAGGCGGAAGCACCGATGCTATACTTTCAAACGCATACGGCATTGTTGCCTTTATTGCGCTTACACCGCTTATAACCATACAGGTTTTGGGCTTGGTAATTAAAATTAAAACCAACAAAAAACCACGTATTACTAAATCTGTATTGCGTGTATTTGATAACGACATTATTGAACTTAATACCGAAAGATAATTTTAACGTGAAACTTGAAGATTTGATCTTTGGGGGAGATTTATGAAAGACATTTTATTAGAATTACTAATAATTGTGTGTCCACATGGTAAGGGCGAAAAGATTTTGAAAACTTTAAACCCTTACATCAACTTTGTTTCGCTTATCCGTGGTAAAGGTACGGCTTCATCGGAAATTGTTGCCTTGCTTGGGCTTGGTGAGCCGGAAAAAGATATGCTTTTTGCCTTTTGCGAAAAGAAAAATGTGGATACCATTTATAAAACTTTGCAAGAACAGTTTGTTACAAACAGTAATGGCGTTATTGCGATGACTATTCCTGTTGCGGCAGTGGGCGGAAACTTAACACTTCAGGTGCTACTGGGCAACACTAAAGATTTGGTTTGAGGTGGAAATATGAATGAACTTATTGTTGTAATTGTAAACCAAGGTTATGACGAAATTGTTATGTCCGCAGCACGTGAGGCTGGCGCACGTGGTGGTACTATTTTTAATGCACGTGGTACTGCCGAAGCACAAGACTTAGTAAAATTTATGGACATTACACTTCACCCAAATAAGGAAATTGTCTTTATTTTAACCGCTAAATCTACACGTGATAAAATTATGACCGCCGTAAAGGAAGCCGCCGGGCTTGCAACTGACGGTGCTGGTATTATCTTTTCACTGCCCGTTGATAGCGTTATGGGCGTTAAACTTGATGGCGATGCGCCAACGCTTGAAAAAAAGGCTGAAGAAAACTAAAAATTAAAAAAATTAAAGCGTAGCAGTTTTTGCTACGCTTTTTTTGTTGATTTTTTTAAAAAAGTGGCGATAATCGGCTTATAGGCGGACTTTTTATTTATTTTATCCCCTTTTTTTGCCTTTTAACTTGCCCTCTTTAAAAACAGATTAAATTTTTAAAAAAATAGCGATAACGGGCTTATAGGCGGACTTTTATCATTTTTTATTGCGAGTGCCTGTGTTGTTTGAACCACGGACTTCTTCATGGTAAAAATAGTCAACAATGATAGGGTGCCCGGGCTTTGCCCTGTTATAAGGTGTTTGGTTATCGACAAAAGGACAATCATATTTTAACGCCATTTGTTTTGCCTTTTCTTCTAACATCTCAAAATAAGTGCGGTTGTGTTTAGTATAAATTTGATCATATAAATCAACCAAGTGTGGATACTTTTCTTTAATGTAGTCCATAATGGTTTTTTTGAAACCGCCACGAAGGTTTAAGTTTTCAAGCCAGAAAAGGTCGCACTGATCTTTTACCCTTTCGAAAATGGCTTCAAAATCGGTGATACCTGGGAAAACGGGTGAAACGAAGCAAACCGTCCTTATGCCTTCGTCGTAAACTTTTTTCATTGCTGTCAATCTTCTTTGGATAGAAACGGCGCAGTCCATATCGTTTTTAAAGTTTTCGTCCAAAGTGTTAATTGACCATGAAACGGTTATTTTATCAAACTGTTTAAGGATATCTAAGTCCCTTAAAACAAGGTCTGATTTTGTGCAAATAAAGATTTCGGCGGTAGTGCCAACAAGTTGTGTCAAAAGTTTGCGAGTGTTTTCAAAAATTTCTTCTTGAGGGTTATAGCCGTCGGTAACAGAGCCGATAACGATATTTTGACCGTCATATTTGTGTGGGTTTTTGATTGTCCCCCAATCTTTTACGTCCAAAAAAGTACCCCATTCTTCGGTGTGTCCGGTAAAGCGTTTCATAAATGAAGCGTAACAATATTTACAAGCGTGAGTGCAACCAATATAAGGGTTTACCGAATAACCACCTGTTGGAAGGTTGGACTTTGTCATTACATCTTTAACTTTAATTTCGTTTACTAAAATATCATTTATTTTTTGTTGCATATTGCACCTTTAAAACATCTAAAAATTGTTGTGGAAGTTGTTGTACCATATTTTCTTCGCCCATAATGGGGACTAAATCTTCTTTGAAAAATACGGGAATATTTTTTGCACTTGCTACATCTTTAATGTTGTTTGCCCAACTTGGCAAGGTGTGGACTTTGTTTTTTTGTGTGCCTGTCATTGTGCCGATGACCACCCAATCGATACCGTCAAGGTTGGGGTTTTTTGGCTCGTCAAAAAGTGGCTCGAATGTAACGTGATATTTTTTGGCTTTTACATTTTGTTTAAGCGCATCGATACGCCAAAGTTCGCTGTTTCTTGTAACGGTAACACCAAACCATGCATTTTGCAAGTCTGTTTCAATATTTAATAAATCGGGGCGTTTTGACAAAAACAAAAATTGGTGCTGTGGGTTTTGGCGAATTTTTTCAAAAACCATATCTATCCACTCTTTTTTCCAACCGGCTAAATCGCTCATGCCGGTGAGTAAAAAGTTGTGCGGAATTTTGTTATCAAACAAGCGAAGTTTGCTTTCAAAAAACTGTGGGTTTGAAAAGTCTTCGATGGTGTGAAAACGCCTTACATTGTTGCGTGCGTAACAATAATCACAACCTACCGTACAGCCGATAACTATATTTAGATTTTGAATTTGGTCTTTAATGCAAAGATACATTTTAACACCTCTTTACCTTGTGGTAATAATGGGCTTATATCCCCGCTATGAAAATTTAAACATAACAATCACACATATAGCATATTGTTTTTTTACCTATTTGTCAATATTATTTTTTTTATAAAATGATTTTGCAAAATTAATATTATCAATTGTATACGTAATACTTATAAAATCTTTATTTGGAACAATCATGTTGCTATCTTCATCCACAAAATAATATTTTTTAAAGGTAATTTTATGCATTTCTTCGGTTTCTAAATTATGAAAGTCCAAATATATTTTTTTATCTTGATTTACAGGTGTTACATAAACATTAATTAAATAGTATTCATATTCTCCATCATAATTCACTTTAAAAACATTCAAGCCATTAGAATTTACAAACTCATTCTCTGATATTTTTTTTAATTCTAATTCGCCATAATAATCATATGAATTACAAATATATATTCCTTCCTCGATTTCAAATGAATTTAATGTACATCCGGAAATTACGAGGCTAAAAAGTATCACACCTAACACTAAAAATAATTTTTTAATTTTCATTATAGACACCTCCACTTATAGTATAAGCAAAAAACTCCCTTAATTCTAAGAGAGTTACTTTTGATCTTATTAAAATATACAACTTTAAGGTAATCTATTTAACTATCTTAGAGTATGAGTTTTCCCACATTATTTTTATATCAAACATTACCATAATATGTCAACTAAATAAATTATGTCCAAACCATCTTTCAGGAACGTTTTAACATAGTTTTGTAAAAATTATTCGTATTCGTTTATTTAAAAGGTGGATTTTTGCCCATATAAAAAACAAAAAAGCCATCCCTAAAAGGAATGGCTTTTGATGTTTTGTAATTATTAGATCTTGCCCGTTACATTTAATGCTTTCATAAATGCAGCATCGTCAGTATAGCCTAAATTTGTTTTAAGCGTACTGATTAAAGTTGCAGCATCGTCTACTTTAACGACAACACCGGGGTTGTTGTTTACAACGCTTATGTGAGCGTTAATAGCGTCAATTCTTGTGCCGAAGAAGTCAACGCCCATGTCAGCAGTGATATCTAAAGTCTTTAAGTAAACTTTAGTGCCTGTATCTAAGCGACCGAGAGCAACATCTAAACTGCCTTGCATTGAAGTGCCCGGGAAGCCCATATCGAAGTTCATAAGTTTTGTTAAGTCAAGTGAAGCCCTATATTCTGTTTCGCTTGAACTAAAGGTAAGCATATGACCGATATCGCTTGTGATTTCGGTTGGCTTGATCATAGATTTAAGGCTGTCAACGAATGAATAAAGGGTTGCTTCGTTCATGTTGAGCAAGTAGAAGATAACTTCGGATAAGTTTTGTCTTGCATAGAG
Organism: uncultured Clostridia bacterium; assembly: GCA_944363645.1. Lineage (GTDB taxonomy): Bacteria > Bacillota > Clostridia > Christensenellales > Borkfalkiaceae > UBA4636. The sequence continues at coordinate 24,641 of CALVUR010000008.1, forward strand.
CGATGTCATAGCCTTATATTCTACGATTGGGGTTTCCAAAGTAACTTCTGTTTCGCCTTCGTATTGGGTGTAATTGGTCTTTGTGAAGTACAAAACGTCATTTTTAACAACAAGTTGAGTTGTTGCGTCGCCGTAATATAAATTCTTTTCAGCGTGAACGTTGATTGTGAGAACCATTACGATATCTTTATCGGCATCGGTTGCAATCTTAATATTGCCGTCGTAGTCTGCCAAAACGTTGCCACCGAGAAGGTCAAACACAACGTCGAATGAAAGGTCAAAGCCTGTCATGATTTGTGAAGTAGTGTCAACAAGGTCGTCAAACAATGTGTAAACGGCTTGCATATCGTAATATGTATCAGCGTCTGCTGGAACAACTACTTCAGGGGCACCACTTTTAGCGGCGGTGATTGCGATTGAAATGGTGTCAGTGCCGTAAGTGTCGGTGATGATCAACTTGTTATTGCCGTTTTCGTCAACTGCGCCTTCAAACTTAGCGGTTGTGCGGTCTGGCGTAATGGTTGGAACTAAACTGATTTGTGGTAAATTGTCAGTTTCAACACCGAAGAATTTGAGTGTATTTACAACTTCTAAAATTGCTTCTTGAAGTCTTGTAGTGTCAAGTTTGAGTTTTAAAGCGTTTTCGCCGTCCATTTGGAAAATGGAATATGTTGTGTAGCAAACATTATCAATATATGTCAAGTGAATGAAGTGGCTACGTTTAACGGTTTTTTGGGTTGTGGTTGCGCCGTCTTCGTTGGTAACTTGAGTGTTTTCATATTGATTGATTGTAACCTTTGTATCAAGGGAAAGACCGAGTTCACCAGCGTTATCACGTACGGCGAGTGTTGTAACAACATTTAAGTCAAGTAAATCTTGTACATAGTTTACTTCTGCAACGAAAGTGCCTGTGTTTACGAAATCTAAAACGTCTTTGATGATAGGTGTAATATCAACAGCGTTTTGTTTGTCAGGTTGTGCGAATTCAAACTTTTCAGCAGTTGGTGTCAACTTGATAACTAATTCTTTTTCGTTTACAGTTAAAACATTTTGAGCGTATTCAAAGTTTACGCCGTCTTGAGTTTTTGTAAATACGAAAGTTAGTGGCATATCGATGCCGGCGGAAGTGAATCTGCCTTCAACGATAACCTTGTCATCTCGTTCATAATAGTTGTCGCCACGGAATGCAACGGTTACGTTTTCGCTTGCTGCTTTTAAGTCAACTTTTGTTTGGATACCGCCGTTGAAAACGTACATTGAACCTTCTTCAATGTTGAGTTGTGCGCCACCGATGTTGGCGCGAACAAGTGTAAGATTTTGTGTTTCGCCCGCAAATGACATAAAGCCTTGAAGGTTTAAGTTTTGGTAAGTTACGTCAAGTTGAACATTTTGACCGTTTAAAAGGTTTGCTAAACCTTGTTCAAGGTAAGTTTGAGCGGTTAAATGTTCTTGTTCGTTTACGTAATGTTTGAAATAGTTTTCGTAAGCGCAAACATCAACAGTGGCTTCGTCAAAAGAAAAAGTAGTTGTTGATGTTGCGTTTAAGTTTGCAGTGATTAAACCTTTTTGTGATTGGTAAACTTCTTGTGTGGTGGTTTGTAAAACTGTCCAATCGCTGGTGAAAGTGATGGTGAGTTTTAAAGATTCAAAAACGGGTGTTGCGCTTAATTCGCCCATGGTAACCATCTGCTTTTTGTAGTAGTAGGTTGCATCGTTTTCGCCACTTACACAAAGATCAAGAGTGATAACATAATTGCAATCAACAACTTGTTGTGAACCGTTTAAAATGGTGTCTTCATTGATGATAAAGTCGGTAAATTCGGTTGCCCAAAGTCCGTAAATTTCTTGATATTCATCAAAATTTACACGTTCATATGGGGCACTGTCTGTCCACTGTGTGTTGTAGCCGTCCCAACTGTCTGGGTCGGAAGATTTTGCGGTACGGGACAAAACGAACTTATCGCCATAGTAGCGTTGAATTGCCTTTGAAGGTGCTAAACTTGTACTACACTTACTGATTGTAGATGTGATTAAAATGCCATCTTTATAATCTTTACTGCCGAGTACATGTTGGCTAACATTGATAACGCCAAGTGAATTTGCTTTAACATCGGTTGTTGTTTTGGTGCTGTAATAGTTAGCGTTAGCAAACTTGCCCATTATAAACGAAAGGTTTTCATACCATGTGTAATCATTTGCAACGCTTCCGTCTGTTGGGGGTGCGACGGAAACTGAAGGGCTTTCTGGTTTAAAAGTTTCTTGTGTTTTTGCCTTGCAACCAAAGAACATTGACATTGCAAAAACCACAGTAAGTATTAACGCAGTTTGCAAAATTTTAACAAACTTTTTGCTATTCATTTAACTCTCCTTTAAATTAAAGTTAATTTTTTTGCTTTGTTTTTATGTCATAGTACGACATTATTTGTGCTAAATATTATAGCAAAGAAAACTCAATTTTTCTTCAACTTTTTTTTAATTTTTTAATTTTTATATATTATAATAATGCTTTTAGCGTAGTCTTTTTTTAAAAATTTTAACGGTAAATTTTGCCATAGGTTTAACTTTTGAAAGTTTTTATGAAAAACATAATTACATTCATTTTTACGCTTAAAATCTTTGATTTTGAAGATTTTTATGTTCGATATAATTTTAAGCAAAAAGAAAAATTTGTAAGAAAAAAGCCGTCCGCCATATTCGGCAAAGACGGCTCAAAGGGGTTTTCTATTTCAAATTATGGCTTTTATTTCTCTTCTTTTATTAAAATTTCTTTCGCACAGTTCAATGCGTTAAATACTCTGGGCACGCCCATATACGGCAAGGCGTGGGCAAGCGCACAAACAATTTCCTCCGCCGTATTTCCCACCTTGATTGCCCCGCAAATATGAGAGCGCACCTGCACTTCCGCACCGCCCATTGTCGCAAGCATGACGACGGTTAAAAGCTCTCTTGTTTTTTCATCAAGACCTTTTCTCGTACAAAAATCCCCAAAACAGAGTTCTGTCAGCCATTTGGGAATTTCCACAGCAAATCCGCCGGGAAGCCATTGATACCTTTTGGCTATCTCTTCACCATAGATTGCCGATTGAATCGCAAGCCCTTTTTCGTACCTTGTCTCTTCACATATGGTCTCTCCGCTTTCAAGCGGCAGCGCAAAGCCTTTCGCGACAAAAACCTCGTTCATCGCGGAAATTGCGTTGAGCGTTTTGGGAAAGCCGATAAAGGGTGCGCATTGATAAATTGTTTCGCGTATTTCAAGCGGAGTGAGTCCGACATTTAGACAGGCTCCGACATGCGCTTTGAGCTGCGGCAACGTCTGATTGACAGCAAGAACGGTAATCGTGATGAGTTCGCGCATGCGGTTGTCAAGGGAACCGACATAGCACACCTCCCCAAAGATAAACCGTTGCAAAATGCGCATAAATTCGGGGTCTGTCCCCTCATTCTTTGTAGGCTCACCGCCAAAAAGTTCTTTAAATTTTTCTTGTGTTCGTTCGATTCTATTCATATTTCTTTATCCTCCTATCTTTGCGCCAAGCTCATACGCCTGCTTGCGATACAGGTAGGCATCATGTAAACCGTGCCACCCCGGTCGCAGCCGAGACAGGGGTTTATGTTTCCCCTCGCTACGTCATAAATTTTTACCTTATGCCACGCTTCTTCCGCTCCCTTCATAAAGCAAGCAACAAGTGTATTGGATGTCCCCGCCTTATGCGGACTGCCCGTGATAATCAGAACTTTCATGTTCATCACCTACCTATGCTTCTATTATAACACTCGGCGCATTTAATGTCTAATACTTATATTTTATTGTTTATTATGCAATACGGCTATGATAAATAAAATGGTCGGGTGATTTTTGCTTATCTTAATACATTTTTCTATAAAAAAAGCGCATCCGAAAATGCGCTTTTTCTTATTATATTATTTCAAAACGTGCTAAAGTTTCTTTGATTGCCAAAACCATCTCCCTCCCAAACTCGACATCAACTAATATGACTGTCAGACTTTTTTTTGGAAAGCAGTACCAGTGTCTCCACATGGCACGGTTCTTCAGTAAAAAACCTATTTAAGACCTATTGTACAAGGGAATAGCGGAACGCTCTTTTCCCTTAAAATGGGTATGTCGAACCGATATAAGTGTTGATTTGCCTTAATGATTGTATAGGGAAATAGTTACAACGTTTATTCCCTGATTAACAATTTTCTTCTCTAACGCACCGGCTCGACAAACTGGAATTTTCCGTTTTCCACAAACGGTCTTTGTAGAATCATAACTGCTCGATTTCTTTTGCAATCATAGATACCGATTTTTCATTAGTATCTATTTTTATCGTATTGAGTGTTTCGTACAGCAGGATTCTTGCTACGCTTCTCTCAATCACATCCTCAGTACGAATACCTTTTTCCACATCTTTAGTCAATCTCCTTCGCAAATTGGCTTCATCAGCAATAAGTGAAACACATTTCACCTCACAGTTTTGTGTATCCAACTTTTCCAAGATAGAATCTATGATGGACTGTTGATGCATTACCCAGCAGAAAATCACATTTTCATAAGCGGAGCAATGTAAAAAGTTATTTAGCAAGTAACAAATATTATTTGTTACCATTGCTTTAGTTTCATTGGTTACGTGAAAAGGGTTTGCATCCCAACACCAATCTCCATCAAGAAATACGCTATTGGGTAAGTCAGATTTTAGTTGCCGGCCAACAGCAGTTTTGCCGACTCCCATTGTTCCGCCGATTATATATAAGTTTTTCATATCTTCTCACCTAAAACTTCAAATTTTCCGTTTATTCTTCTTTCATTTCTCTTCCGGCTCAAGCAAATATCTGCCAGAGTTTTTTAAATCTGTACCTTACTCAACATAACCACGCACTCAACATGTTTTGTCTGTGGGAAAAGATCGAAAAGATTGATTGATTTAATAGTGTAAATGGGGTTTGGATTTGGGTTAAAGCCTGTAATTTTTCCGCCTTCCACTTTTAATGTGTCAGTTAAAACGCCAACATCCCTTGCTACGCTTTGTGGACTGCATGCAACATAAATAATTTTGTCGGGCTTGGCGTTAAGTGCGGCTTGTAAAATGTTTAAGTCTACGCCTTTCCGTGGTGGATCTAAAACAAGTACGGTCTTGTTTTGGGCTTCCTTTTTTATTAAGTCGGGAAGAACATCTTCACACGGGGCGGCAATGTTGGTCATTTTATCTTTTAAGCCGTTGTCTATAGCAAGTTGGTTTGCAGAATCTACTGCTTCTTTTATAATTTCAACGCCGTATGCCCTTTTTGCATCTTTACAAAGCATTGCGGTAAGTACACCAGCACCGCTGTAACCATCGATTACCACATACTCGTCGTCTTCTTTTGCCAAACTTGTAACCTTTTCATAAAGCATTTTTTTGACTTTATTATTTACCTGCATAAAAGATTGCGGACCGATTTTATACGTAATGCCAAATTCGTTTAACGTGATTTTTCCGTCGCCGTAAAGCAAAACAAACTTATCGCCTAAAATGACATTGTTGTCCATCTTATTGATATTTAAATACACAGAAATTTTGCCAAATTTATCCGAAAGTCGGTCTATAAGCCCGTTAACGCCGTTTATTTTATCGCCGTTTATGACGATTGTAAAGATAAATTCGCCATCGATTTCCCTAACGACCACATGGCGGACGAGTCCTTTTTTTGTGATTTCGTTGTAAGCGGTAACCTTTTTACCATCAACAAAGTCCTTAATAATTTTAATTACGTCCTTACACCACGCTGGCTGGATAATGCAGTCATCAGTTTCGACAATATCGTGGCTGTTTTCCCTGAAAAAGCCGACGGCGAGCTTACCTTTTTGATCCCTTACGGGAAGTTGAAGTTTGTTGCGATAGAAAAATTCGTCTTCGCTAAAATACACGTTTTCAACACACGCCTTAATATTGGCGATTTTTTTGAAAGTGTTTTCGACCGTTTGTTTTTTAATTTGTAATTGGGTTTTATAGTTTGCGTGAAGTAGTTGACAACCGCCACACTTTGTGAAAACCGGGCATTTTGGCGTTACCCTATCTGGGCTTTCTTCCAAAACAGTTTGCACCTTGCCATAGCCGATGCCGTTTTTCACCTTTAATACTTTGAAAGTTACCTTTTCACCACATAAACAATAAGGCACGAAAAAAGTCGTGCCTTCAATGTGAAAAATACCTTCACCGTTATAACCGATTTGTTCGCAAATACCCGTTAAAAAATCATTTTTCTTCATAAAAAATTGCCTTTAATTAAATTTTCAGTCTTGCCATAATTAAAGTTACTGCACGTTGAAAATAATCAAAAAGAAAATCGTACGCAATGAACAAGACTGCACCGCCTATCGTAACAATGTAAATCATATATTTTTGGTAAATTTCGTTATCTGTGATGAATAGGTCGGTTAAAAAATAGCACACGAGCATTGCGCCGACAAACCAAACATCTTTTATCAAAATTGCCAAAAATTTGTTTAAGTTTTTGCTTTTGAAAAACTTGCTTACGATGGGGTGAAAACCGAAAAATAGCAAAAACGGAAGCGCAGTTTCAAAACTGAAACTTGCGATTAAAAAACTTAATAATCCGCTTGCGATTACCGTCAAAATTGCGCCTTTATAAGTATCTTTACTGAGCGGAACAAGTATCACAATGCTTGCCAAAAATATGCAACTGTAACTTAATGTTGGAACGAGTGCGCCCAACACGAGTAGTACCGAGCAAATTGCGGTAAGCAGTGATGAAAGCGCAACAACTTTTGATAATTTCATATAAAAAGTCCGCCTATAAGCCGATTATCGGCAGTTACAACAACAATTTAAGCACATGTTACAAAGTGCCATTTGACAGCAAAACTCAACACAACTGCTACCACCCATTTGTGGTTCGTTGTAATTGTAATTTGCGTTTTGTGCATTCCTGCCTGTACCAGATTTATTCCAATCTTGATTATTACTATTATTATTTGTTGCAGTTTGAGATGCTTTCATTTTTTCCAAAAGTTTGTTATAAGCATCCTTATACTTTTGGTTGTTGTCATCCAAACTTATTGCAATTTCAAGTTGCTTTTTGCAATCGTTCATCCACTTTTTCTTGTAAAATACTACCGACTGCAAATAGTGCCATTCCGCACCCCTTTCGTCAAAAGAATCTAATAATTCTTGCGCTTTAGAGATGTCGTTTGCCTTTAAAGCCTTATCAACAGCACTATATAAACTATCGTTGTCAGTAAAACTTTGCTGTTCCTTTCTAACACGCATAATTTCACTGTAAGCGTTTTCAAGTTGAGTAAGTTTTTTAGCGGCTTCGTTACCCTTTTCGCCTTCTAAAAACCTTTCTTCAGCGTATTTTTCACGCAATTTGCCGTATGCATCGGTGATTTCTTGGTCGCTTGAATACTCAGAAACGCCTAAAATTTCATAATACTTTTGTAACATAATTATTCCTTAACCTTGCAACTATTTTTTGTTTTAAACTTTGAATTTATAACTTCTTGTGTTTTTTGTGGTATGCCCTTTGTAACTATATTTTCAAGCAAGTCCCTATTAAAGTAAAACTTAATATTGTAAAAATTTTCCTTTAGGTTGTTGAAAATATCATTAAACATAAATCCAAAATCATCGCCAAACTTTTCAAGCAAGGCTTTACCTGATTTTTCGTTATTGTATATTACCTTAAAAGGGTTAAATTCGCCCTTTTTAACATCCTTGTCGTAATCGTCAACTGCGTCGATTAAATAAATCCATTTACCGATATAGAAAAACAAATTGTGCGTATATTCTGTCTTATAATCGCCAAAAATTACGTCTGCAATATCGGCAAGCATATCGCCAAATTGGCTTGAAAGTGGGTCTATAAGCCCGTTATTTGCACTTTCTAACTTTCTTAAACTTGCGTAACTTTCGCTTACTATCCTATCAATTTCGGGCAGTGCCTTTTTTGCTTTTTTATAACCTTTATTAAAAAGTAAGCGTTTAAAACCGCCCTTTTTACTATCTAACTTATCATCAATCAATTTATGCTTACACAAAATCAAATTGACATAAGCAAGTTTATCAGATAGTTCGTCACGCAAGCAGATTGGTCTTTTTTTAAAGGGGTGTGCGATGCAGTTACTTTTTTTCATAGTAACATCTTTACCCATAATATTATGAGCAAAAGCCGACAAAAATGTAATATCGTAAGTAAGCGACATGCGTGCAACTTGCCCACACGTTGCCCCTATTGACTTACAAATGCCACAATAAAGGCTTTTATAAAGCACATCGTCCTTTTTATATAGATATGGGTCGTAAGGATTTATATAACCAAACATAATTAACCTTTATTATAACTGGATAAGCCCAACCTTTTTATAAACCTTACGCATCATTTTGTGCGCCAAGTAATTTGCCTTTTCGGCACCGTCTTTTAAAACAGATTCAAGGTAAGCCTTGTCGCTTAAAATTCTGTTCTTTTCGGCGGTAATGGGCTGTAAAACGTTAGCAACTTGCTCGCCTACGGCAAGTTTAAATTCGCCATAACCAACGCCCTCAAACTGCTTTTCGGCTTCAGGGATGGTCATACCGCTAAATAGGCTGTAAATTGTCAAAAGGTTGGATATACCCTTTTTGTTTTCTTCGTCAAATTTGATACATGCCTCGCTGTCAGTAACCGCACGCTTGAATTTTCTTATAATATCGTCGGTGGAATCGTTCATGGAAATGTATGCGTTTGGGTTTTCGTCTGACTTGGACATTTTCTTTTCAGGATCTTGCAAACTCATGACCTTTGCGCCTACCTTTGGAATTAAAGGTTCTGGCACGGTAAAGGTTTGAGAATAACGGTTGTTAAACCTAATTGCCAAGTCCCTTGTGATTTCAAGGTGTTGTTTTTGGTCAGCACCAACGGGTACAAAATCAGTGCCGTATAGTAAGATATCCGCCGCCATAAGCACAGGATAATCAAGCAAGCCCATGTTTACATTTTCAGCATGGCGTGAAGATTTATCCTTAAACTGCGTCATACGTTGAAGTTCGCCAGGGTATGTAACGGTGTTTAAAATCCAAGTAAGTTCGGCGTGTGCTGGCACATGTGATTGTGCGAAAATAACCGACTTATTAGGATCTAACCCAGCCGCCAAATAAAGAGCCAAAAGTTCGTAACTTCTCTGTCTTAATTCTGCAGGAATTTGCTTTACTGTAAGCGTGTGAAGGTCTGCAAGGGAATAAATGCAGTTATATTCGTCTTGCATATTGACCCAGTTTTTAATAGAGCCAACATAATTGCCGATTGTAGGAATACCGCTTGGTTGAACTGCACTAAAAACAATTTTCTTATCCATAATTCACCTTAAATCCACTTAAAAAACTATTACATTTATAGTTAGTCGTTTAAATAAATACCGTCATAGCGGTTGGCAAAAAGACCCCCATACCATGACGGTTAAATGATTAATCTAAATTGATAATATAACTTTGCGCTGATTGTGGGACTTTGTCAGCATCCATGCTTACTGTCATGATAGCCTTAAAGCCGTATTCTTTTTCAAGTTTTTCAATAGCCTTGATAAATTGGTCAACGCTTTCTGTTTCGTAACCAGTCATCTTGCAAAGACCGTCAATAAAGAGATATTCAATATCAGCGTTACCAGCGAGTAAACCTTTTACAAAGCCGGTAAATGCATTCAATTCCATAACCTCAAATTCTTCGGTATATAATAAGCGAACCTTAAAGTTGATTTTTACTGTGTTAAATCTTTTATCTGTGATAAATACGATATCGCCCTTAGCATCGTGACATGCTTTATCTAATGCTTCAAGCATAATTTTGGTTTTACCAGTGCCTTTAGGTCCGCAAATAATCTCAATCATTTTTGTTTTCCTCCAACAATTTAGTTCGTTGTATTTATAATAACTATATTATATGATAACTTATTTTTTTAGATTTTTCAATAGATTTTGTGGAATTTTTATCAACTTTTGGCTTTCTTCACGCTGATTTTTCAATTTTTTGACAAAATTCCATATTTACGCCACGCTTACGTTAATTTTTTGAAAAAATTACTCGTCTTTTTCACCAGATAGTTTTGCTTCCCTATCGGCAATGCGCAATGCTTCGACCATTTCGTCGATATCGCCCATGATGAATTCTTCTAAATTGTACATGGTTTTATTGATACGGTGATCGGTTACCCTGCCTTGTGGGAAGTTATACGTTCTAATTCTTTCAGACCTATCGCCCGTACCAACTTGGTTACGCCTATTTTCTGAATATTCGCTTTGGTATTTAGAGTTATAATAGTCAAACACACGGCTTTTCATAACCTTCATAGCCTTTTCACGGTTTTTGGTTTGGCTTCTTTCGTCTTGACAGTTTACCACAATACCCGTTGGAATGTGTACCATACGAATACATGATTCTGTTTTGTTGATGTGCTGACCGCCCGCACCGGACGAACGGCAAGTTTCAACAATCAAATCTTTTTCATCAATGTGGACTTCTACATCTTCAGGCTCTGGCAAAACTGCAACAGTTGCGGTTGAAGTGTGGATGCGCCCTTGCGATTCAGTTTCGGGCACCCTTTGGACACGGTGAACACCGCTTTCAAACTTTAATTTTGCGTAAACGCTTTTACCACTTACGGAAAAGGTAACTTCTTTTACGCCACCAAGTTCGGTGTAGTTTGAGTCGATTTCTTCAGTCTTCCACCTATTTTTTTCAGCGTACTTTACATACATGCGGTAAAGTTCGTAGGCAAAAAGTGCGGCTTCTTCACCGCCGGCACCAGCACGGATTTCCAAAATAACGTTTTTATCGTCGTTTGGATCTTTTGGGATAAGTAGAATTTTTAACTCTTCTTGAACGGCTTCCATACGGCGTTTACAGTCGTAAATTTCTTCTTCAAGCATTGCCTTCATGTCGGCATCGGTTTCAACCTTGAAAAGTTCTTCCGCAGATTTTTTGTCTTCGGCAATCTTTTTGTATTCCTTATACTTTTCAACAGTTTCTTCCATGTCTGCCCTTTCTTTTGCGTACTTTTGCCATTCTTCAATGTTAGAAAGCACCTTTGGATCTGCGATAAGTTCGGTTAAGTTTTCGTATCTTGCAAGTATTCCTTCAAGTTTGGAAAGCATTTTTTATCTCCGTTAATTTACTTTTATAATTGATTAAAGTTTGAAAATTTTAAATTAGATTTCGACGACAACAATACGGTCAACGCCGTTTAAGTCGTTGAAAATTGATGTTTTATAGTCAGCAAAAAGTTGACAAATTTGTTGGGCTTCACCCATGCCACATTCTAAAACTAACTTGCCGTTTTCGTTAAGATAATTTGCAAAATGTTGGGCTATAAGCCTGTAAACAGCCAATCCGTCATCTCCGCCGTCCAATGCTAAAACGGGTTCAAAGCCCACTTCTTTTTGCAAAGATTTGATATCTTCACTTTTAACGTAAGGCGGATTTGAAATGATTACGTCAAACTTTTTATCTATACTTTCAAACAAGTTGCCAACATAAAAATCTATGTCGCAACCGTTAAGTTTTGCGTTTTCTTTTGCTAAATCAACAGCATCTTGAGAAATGTCTGTTGCTGCAACATAACAATCTTTTTCCTTTTTTATAGCGATTGCGATTGCACCGCTACCTGTACAAAGGTCTAAAACAGTTGAATCTTTAGTGATAAATTGCATTGCCTTTTGGCAAACTTCTTCAGTTTCGGGGCGTGGAATCAACACACGGTTATCTACTTTTATCTTATAACCGTAAAATTCGGTGTCGCCGACAACATACCAAAGTGGCTTGCCGGTTTTACGCTCGTTAGCCCATAAAAGCGCATTTTCTACCACGCTTGGGGAAAGTGTTTTTTGGCAATTTAACTCGCTACGCTTCATGTCGGCGGAAAGTGCAACTATCCATTCGGCATCGGCGTCATCGGTGATTTCGCCTTCCTTTAAAATGTCCTTTACCTTTTGTAAAAGTTTATCACATGCCATAGCGGTAACAAACTTTTGTGGCATGATTGATGGGTCAGCATCCATTTTTAAAACGGTGTTAAATGAGTTGATTGCGACTTCAATCATGTCGTCATCAGGTTCTTTTGTGGTGATTTTTTGAAGCAACATACCCGGCCATTTAAGGGGCAAAAAGATTGGGCAATCGGTTTTGGATAAGCCCTTTAAAAGTTCGTAAGATAGCCCTGCAACGACGGGAAGTAAGGCTATTTTTAAAAGCACACGATAGATTTTTTCAGCAAGTACAACAGAGTTTACGAGCGAGAAAACAATTATGCTTATAAACATTACGAAAAACATAAAGGTTGTACCGCAACGGTCGTGTATGCGTGAACATTTTTTTACATTTTCCACCGTCAACGGAAGTCCGTATTCAAAGCAGTTAATGGTTTTATGCTCTGCCCCGTGGTACATGTATGTACGCCTTATGTCTTTCAAAAGTGATGTTAAAAGTATGTAACCTGCGAAAATTAAAAGTTTTATAAAGCCTTCGATTAGGTTAAACCAAACGCTTGTTGTGGATAAGTTAAGTGGTTTGGCGATAAGCCCTGTAATAAGTTGCGGAAGCCAGATAAATAAAAATATTGCAAGCCCAACGCCCAAAAGCAAACTTATTGTGATAAGCACGCTGAAAAGGTCGATTTTAAAAGTCTTTGACAACCATTTTTCAAACTTGCCGGGTTCTTCTTCGCCGAAAACTTCGGCTGAGCGCATCATGATTTTACTGCCCATGATCATGGACGAGAAAAAGTTGATTACGCCACGTATAATAGGGATACGGAAAATAAGTGGTTTTTCTTTAATAGATTTAAGCCTTTCAGTTTCCACCCTTATTTTGCCGTCTTGGTCCCTGACCGAAGTGCACATTGAAGTTGCACCACGCATCATAACGCCTTCTAAAACGGCTTGACCGCCTATGTTTGTGCGATTACATTTTTTTTGTTTTTTCATTATTGACCTATTTATTTTGATTTTAACTTTTTTATTTTAATCGAGATTAGTAATTACGAGGTATTGACTACCACCGCTTGAAGAAAATGTCAACGATAATATTACTAATAGCAAAATTATTGATAGCAAAAAAAGAAGCAAGTATAGATAATTTCTTTTTCATGCTACAAATTCATGCTACAAATCTTAGTAAATGGTAATTGAGATAAATTTTTCTAAAAAACGGATTAAAACAAAAGCAGCCCCATCTTTACGGAGCTGCCGATGTTTACTAAATACCGTATCTTTTTTTGAATTTGTCTACACGGCCGCCCGTATCAACGAGCTTTTGCTTACCGGTGAAGAATGGGTGACATTTTGAGCAAATATCTACCTTAATAACGTCAACGTCTTTTGTTGAACCTGTTTCAAATGTTTCACCGCAAGCGCATTGCACCTTTACTATCTTATAGTTAGGATGAATTTTTTCCTTCATAGCTTTGCACCTCGCAAAAAAGTTACATCGATTTCCGATGCCGTTAGTTATTATATTATATATGCAAAATATTGTCAAACATATTGCCAATCGTTTTTTAACTTTTTCACTCAAATTTTATACTTAATCGCTTTTTTGTATAACCGTTTTTTGAAAAGTTTATAAATTTGCAAAAAAATTGCTTTTTTGCCCTTTTTTAGCGATTTTTTGCCATTTTTTTGGAGCATTTGCCCTTATGTGTAAATTTTTCGTTAATTTATCAGTAAAAAACTTGCTTAATGCCTTTTTTTATTGTAAAATTATTGTAATCGTATTTGGAGGCATTATGGACGGAATTCAAATTACTGAACCTAAAAAACTTAGTGCTATCAGTAAAACCGAAAATTTTGACAGCATAGACAGCGCAAAAGTTATCATAACTAAAGCCTTGCTTTTGCGTGAAGATTTTATTACTTTTTTGGGCGATGAAAGGGCTGTTTACCCCGTTATCCCTGCAAGAATCGGTATTGGTAAAATTTCTGCCGTTTCTGCTGGCGACAACAGTGGCTTTGAAAGGGGCAATAGAGTTTTCCCCCACCCTGAAACCGCTTGCGGGAAGTGCTTTGAATGTTTTCAGGGCGATAAAAATAATTGCTCTGACTTTAATATTGCTGGTAAAAATGCTGACGGCTTTTTGCGTGATTTCGTCGTTTTAGAAAACGAAGATATTTCACTTTTACCACCTTCTGTAAATGATTACACCGCTTTATTTATCGACCATGTTGCTATGTGCGACAAGGTTATCGACCAAATTAAACTTTCTAAAGGCGAATATGTTGTAATCGTTGGTGGCGACGTTTTGGGCATTTTTATGGCTCAACTTGCAATGTACTATCAAGCCGTTCCTATCTTAGTTGACAACAACCAGAAAAACATTGAGTACGCTAAGCGTGCTGGCGTTTATTACACCCTTTTTGCTGACAACAAACTTGAAAAAAGCGTAGCTGAACTTACCGGCGCAAGGCTTGCAAAAAAGGTTGTCTATATGACAGGTTCTAACTTAAACAGTGATATCGCCTTAAAACTTGCTGGCGAACACGCTACCGTTTGCTTTGCTGGTTTTGGTACACCTTCACTTAGGGTAAACTTTAACATTGCACTTATTAAGCAACTTAACTTTATTTGCGTAACAAATGGTTACGGCAATATTGATTCTGCAATCAACCTTTTATCAAACGGCGCTTGCAACCCAACATTATTTAACATCCCCACCGTAAAACAAACACAAGCGATGGAAAAAATTAAAGAAATGGCAAGCACTTTAAATTATGATGCGGAATCGGGCATGCTTATTGTTGACATTTTATAATCAATTTATAAAAAACGGGGTAACCCGTTTTTTTATTTAAAATTACTTTTAATTGCTCTCTAATTTAAAAAAAGTGGCTATTTTTAACTACGTATTGCCACTAAATTCAATTTTTTATATTTTTAAAGGTTTTAAAAATCGTTATGAAAATTGTAATTGCTTCACACAACAAGGGTAAAATTAGCGAATATCAAAAACTTTTGGGCGACAAGTTTGAAGTGGTTTCTTGCTATCAACTTGGCTTTACCGATGACCCCGAAGAAACGGGCGCAACCTTTGAAGAAAATGCCTTTATAAAAGCAAAAGCCGTGTTTGATTTTTGTCATCTACCTTCCCTTGCCGATGACAGCGGACTTATGGTAGATGCGCTTAATGGCGAGCCCGGCGTTTTTAGTGCACGTTATGCCGGCACGCATGGTGATGACAAGAAAAATTATACCCTTTTACTTGAAAATTTAAAGGGCGAAACAAACAGAAAGGCGCATTTTAAAACGGCAATATCACTTATTACAAACGAAAAAGTTTATTCCGCCACCGGTGAAACATACGGTGAGATTTTGGATAAGCCTGTTGGCTTAGGCGGATTTGGTTATGACCCGGTATTTTATAGTTATGACCTTAATAAATCGTTTGGCGAAGCGACAAGTGAAGAAAAAAACGGTGTTTCACATAGGTTTAAAGCGGTGCAAAACTTACTTAAAATAATTGAAAAAGATGCCGATAACGGGCTTATAGGCTGACTTATGAAAAAAATTATACTAATTTCAGATACACACGGCAACAAAACTTGTCTTGACAAACTTATCCCCCTAATGGAAGAAGTCGACCTTATTTTATTTGCTGGCGATGGGCTTTTAGACTTTTATAGTTTGCCTGTTTCGATAAGTCAAAAAGTCAAAATGGTACGTGGCAACTGCGACAGCATGGTTGGACAAAAAGATATTTGTTTTGATGTTGAAAACCGTAAGTTTTTGCTTACACATGGGGATATGTATGGGGTTAAATATGATTTTACCGTGCTTTATCTGCGTGCAAAAAGCCTTGGTGCAAACGTGGTTTGTTATGGGCACACCCATATACAAGCCATATTTGAAGAAAATGGAATACTTTTTATAAACCCCGGTACATTATCACGATACGCCCTTAAAAAGACCTTTGCATATATCGTGGTAAACGGCGATAAAGTTACCGCAACAATAAACGAAAAGTTTTTCGAAGGCATGTAAATTTAATAAAAAAAGCAACAAAAAAAGTGTCAAAAGTGGGGCTATAGGCCCGTTATTGACACTTTTTTTATTTTTTATTTGTTTTTTTAGTCGGGTAATTTCATATCATCTTCTTTTATCCATTGGCGTTTACGCATAAACCAACTCATTAAAATATTTAATGCTGCTGGTAATATAAACATCAACAAAATTACACCGAGAACATACAAAAAGCCGTTTGAATAATTAAATAAGTCAAACACGCCAACAAGACCGCTTGTACCCATACCGCCACCTGAAGCACCGCATTGAAGTTTAAACACGCAAGTTGAAATTGGACCTAAGATTGCGCTTGAGATTATCATAGGAAGCATTATTATTGGCTTTTTCATGATATTAGGAATTTGCAACATACTTGTGCCGATGCCTTGAGAGATAAGACCGGAAAAGCCGTTTTCTTTAAACGATGCGACTGCAAAGCCAACCATGTGGCAAGCGCACCCTACTGTTGCAGCACCACCAGCAAGCAAGATTGCTTGAATTTGAGTTGCATCGCCTGACGCCAACACCGGGCTTGCGACAGCCACCCAAATTGCGGCAGATGATGTTGGCATTGTTAAAAGTATGCCCATGATAACTGCAATTACCAGACCCATTACAAAGGGTGCAAAGTTTGTTGCGATTGCAATAAACAAGCCGAGTTTGTTTATGAGCCAAATAAAGGGATACGATATATAAATACCAGCAAAACTTAAAAGCATTACGCCAAGTGGGACAATTAAGATGTCAAGTTTTGTTTTGCCAGCGTAAAGCCCAACAAGTTCGATAACAAACATTGTGGTAACATATGCGCCGATTGGGTTGCCCGGTCCGCTTATTGTAAGCGTTCCGCCGAGCAAAATTTTATCTGCAAATGCGCCGATAAGACCTGCACACGCTGCAGAGAAAATTAGCAGTTTGTTTTTACCGAGTGCGTAAGCAATACCGATGCCGATGCCTGCGCCCATAAGCTGTTTTGCGATGTTTGCAATATTTAATAGTGCGTTACCGATAAAGTTATCGCCTATCCAGCCGGCAATCTGCGCCAAAATTGTGCCAGCAATAAGTGTTACGAAAAGCCCTTGCGCCATGCCAGAAAACGCTGTAATAAAGTAACGTTTTGGTATGGCTTTTACGTATGCCAAAAATTTTTCTTTCATACCTTCACCCATTATTTACCTGTATCTTTTTTTATATCATCAATAAGTTGGTCGATAATTTGCTTTTTGTGGAATGGGAAAATTATGATGTGTGCCTTTTCCACTTTGTCTTCTGTAAAAGTAGTAAGTTGATATTTTTTACAAATTGAATCGCTTGGCTTATTTATCACGAAAATATTACATTTATCTTCGTCAAAGGTCAAGTAATCTATATTATTTTCTTTTAATTTTTCTTTAAAATAATTTACATTTTCAATATAATGGTCTGGCTTTTTTAAGTACATAAATTCCTTAATGCGTTGCATTGTGGAAAATGGCGGAAAATCACGTGAGCCGAGCATGGTTGAATCTTCTTGACCGATGTAATCGATTTGTTTGCGTTTGTCCCTGCTTAACGAAATTAAAATTCCGTTTGCACGTGATGTGCCTAAAAATTTATGTAAACTTATTGAGATTGAATCAACATTTAAACTTTTAAGGTCGCTAATTTTGGGTGCGCTTTCTTGATTTGCTGGAATACCGCCATAAAGCGCAGCATCTAAATGACAATAAAATTCTATGTTGCGACTAATTAAATATTGGGTGATTTGCTTGACGTCGTCAATTGCGCCCTCTTTTGTTGTGCCCCATGTTAAAACAAGGATAACCGGCCTATAGCCCGACTTTTGGTCGTTTTCAATCTTTTCTTTTAAGTCGTCAACGCTGATAGATCCGTCTAAATTTGTATTAACAACTTCGTAAGGATAAACGCTTCCTACACGGTTATTATAGACAAATTTTTCCACTGAGTAATGGGTTTTGTTGGAAAAGTAAAGTTTTGCGTTTGGGTATTTGTTAAAGCCTTCACGAATCGCCCAGAAGTTGCTTTCCGTGCCGCCCGTTGTAACATATCCCCAAAATTCGCCGTCTTTTAAGCCGAAACTTTGCGCAAACATTTTGATGATTTCACGCTCTACTTCCTTGCTATCCATACCGTAGTTACCACGCTGATATGGGTCGCCACAGTTGTTCATAAGGTATAATTTACTTTCCAAAAACCTTAAATATGACGTGATATATGAGTATTCTTCCATGTTTGCAGGATAGCCGAACATGTAATCACGCTTTAACAAATTGTTGTTATAAAGTTCTTCTACCTTCTTAAGATATTCAAGGTCGCTTTCAAACACTTTTTTGACTTCTTGCGCAGTCATATTTTGCGACTTTAACTTGTTGTAGTCCACAATTTGACCGAGCCTTAAAATAAGTTTTTCGTAATAATTTACCTTACTTTGTAAGTTTGCAATGTTAGATAAAATTTCATCTAACATTTCGCCATTTAAGGTGTTATCTGATTCAAAAAGTGTTTGCTTTCCTTTTTCGTAAAGGCTGGTTACGTCATCTATTGACACGCCAAAATAGTCCATAATTCACCTAAAAATTGTTTTTTATCGCTGAAAAAGGGCGATAACGGGCTTATAGCCCCACTTTTTAAAATTTCAGCGTTTTTTTAACTTGATAAATTTACTTTTAAATTTTACTTAAATTACTTGTAAAAATTAAGTAAAGGAAGTTAAAAATTGTGCTAAATTTCTCAAAAATTATAATAACATAGTTGTGTTTTATTTGCAATGATTTAAATGGGAAAAATAAAAAATACCCGCTAAATTGCGGGTATAGAAAAATTTGTAATTACACACTTTTTAAATATAAATTTTAAACCAAAAAACTGAAAAATTTTATTTGACCATGCTTTTTCTTAAAACTTCGACATCTAAAACGGCACGGTGTTTATAAATTAAAATTGGTAAGTTGTCGCCCACATTTAAGTGGTCAAAAATATCCTTTGTAACTTGCAAAATTGCAGTAATTTGCTTGCCGTCGTCTGCGGTATAAGTGTATTCGACTTCAAACACATTGTTATCGCCAAAAAGGTTTGAATTGTCTTTATTTTGTTCTTCCATTTTGGTAACTACTGCCATTGCCCTTTTGCCACGTTTATTTACTTTTTTATCTAAAATGAAAAAGATAATGTTAAGTAGCGAAAAACCAAGTGCCAAAACGCCCAGCACAAGAAAAACAATGAACATTTCTAAGCTGTGCACCTTATAGGCGTAAATGATTAAGTAAACCATTACGGCACTGAAAATAAGTGCAAAACCACCTAAATAGATATTACCGCTTCTGCGTTTCATAAATCACCTTGATAATTTTTTTGTTTTTGGCTTGCAAAAACTAATTACAATATAACATAAAGCGAAAAATAAATCAAGCAAAAGCATAAACCTTATCTTATTTTTGCGCTATGCTTAGTAATTTGTAGTAAAGTTTTTAATTTTTAACCGCCACTTTTTAATGGCTAAATTTTGTCAATTTTATCTTAAATTTTAGCCCCTTTTTGCCAAAAAGTCCCCCTATAGGTCGATTATCGAGCATTTTTTGATTTTTTCGACTTGTTTTCTATTATCAATTTCACCCATTTTTCCGCTTTGTTTTCATTTTAATTTTCAATCTTTTTCAATATCCGCTTGACATTATTATAATTGCCTATTATAATTGTTATATATTCTACTTGTGGAATATAAAATTTTATTTGGAGCAGTTTATGTTAAAGTACGGAATACTTGGTTTGTTAAATTATGGTGATATGACCGGTTATGAGATACGTGAAGCCTTTAATAGTTCACTAAACTATTTTTGGAATGCGCAGACAAGTCAAATTTACCGTGAACTTAATGAACTTGAAAAAAATGGCTGGATAGTGAAAAACAATGTTGTGCAAGTTGGAAAGCCAAACAAAAATGTTTGTACCATAACAAGTAGTGGCAAAGCCGAATTTTTAAGATGGCTTTTAGAGGATAATATTCATTGTGAAAGTCGCTCGCCTTTACTTATGAAAATATTCTTTATGGGTGAACTTCCAAAGGAAAATACCCTTGATTTTTTCAAAAAACTGAATACGTCGTCCACTGTTAATGAAAAAATGCTTGATAGTACCGACAATTCGATCAATTTTTACAAACAATATGTCCCTGACGAAAAGTGTTCTATTTTTTGGCAGATGACCGCTGATTTTGGTAAGCGTTACAATAAAATGCTTGCCGAATGGAGTCAAAATTGCATAGATATTTTAAATAATGAGGGTTAAAATGAAGATTTTATTGATAAATGGAAGCCCTAAGGGCGAGCGTAGCAACACACTTAAATTGAGCAACGCTTTTATAGACGGAATTAGAGAAAATTATGACGAAAGCACATATAGTTCCCCTTTAATTGTTGAGCGAATTGATGTAAAAACCCTTAACATCATGCCATGTCTTGGGTGTTTTGCCTGTTGGAAAAACACGCCCGGCAAGTGCTGTATTAAAGATGATATGCAAAATGTGCTTGAGAAAATTTTGTGGGCGGACCTTGTAATTTGGTCATTCCCCTTGTATTATTTTAGTCTGCCGGGAAAACTTAAAACGCTTATTGACAGACAACTTCCGCTTAATCTTCCTTTTATGGACAGAGATCCCGAGGGTGGTGGGCATCCGTCACGTTACGACATGGCTGGCAAAAAAACCGTACTTATTTCCACTTGTGGATTTTACACCGCCAAAGGCAATTATGACAGTGTTATCGCCCAGTTTGACAGAATGTGCGGAAAAGGTTATCAAAGTATTTTTTGTGCGCAAGGTGAACTTTTTAGGGTGGATGAACTTAAAAAGCGTACCGATGAGTATTTGGACTTAGTTAAAGTTGCCGGGCGTGAGTTTTTAAGTGGAGGAATTAGCAAGAGCACTTTAAATAAACTTGAAGAGCCCCTTTACCCCAAAGATGTGTTTGAGCGCATGGCTGACACAAGTTGGGGCGTTGACGAAAAGGGCGAAAAGATGGATGAAACGCTTATCTTTACAAAACAGATGGCAAATCTTTACAACCCTTCTTCTTACACGGGGAAAGACATCGTGCTTGAAATGGATTACACCGATGTGAATAGGCGTTATTTTATTTTGCTTACTAAGTCAGGTAGCAAGGTTTTGGAAGATTTTGACGGTAACGTTACAACCACCGTCCACACACCCTATTCGGTATGGCTTGACATTGCTACAAACAAAATCGATGGACCGACTGCCCTTTTTAAACGAATGTACACCGTTGACGGCGACTTTTCTTTAATGATGAATTGGGACAAGTTTTTTGACGGCAATACGGCGGTTGACAAAAGCGACGCAAATTTTGATAACACCCCCTACGGTGATAGTAATTTGAGCGACAATTTTAGCACTAAAACCGCCAAGACAATCGGGAATGTGTTTGAAAATAACGCTTTAGACGAGAAAACTTCCAACACCACTTCGGCAAAAAATAACGCCAAAAAAACCAACATGCTTTGTCTTTTGCTTGGCTGGATGATATTTTGGATCGCACCCAGCATTGACCTTAAATGGGGCAGTTTTTTAAGCGTTTTTACATGCTGTTTAATACCACTTTTGTTTTCAAATTATAAATTGATTTTTTACGACAAACTTTCGCTTGCACTTGTCGGGGCGCTTTCGGTAAGCCTTCTTTTAGGTGCGCCCATCATTTATATAATGCCACTATCATATTTTATTTTTGGCATTATTTGGACGGTTAGTGCCTTTTTTAAAATTCCACTTACTGCGCATTATTCCTTGAATAACTATGGCGGTGATAAGGCACTTTTAAACCCTTTGTTTGTAAGAACTAACCGCATACTTACCATCGCTTGGGGCGTTTTATATTTGCTAACACCTATTTGGAGTTACTTTATCATGCTTTCAAGTGCATCAAGTTTTTTGGGCCTTATAAACTCGGCACTGCCTATTTTTATGGGCATATTTACAGTATGGTTCCAAAAATGGTACCCCTCTAAATTCGCCAAAGGCTAAAATCTTTAACATAAAAAAACCACTAAACAAAGACGTTTAGTGGTTTTTTTTGATTGTTTTCTTACTTGTTTTTTACCTTAATTTTCTTGTTTTTTTAATGGTTTTTTTAGCAGTTTTTACCCAAAAAGTGCGCCTATAGGTCGATTATCGCCACTTTTTGAGTTTTCATTTTCCCCTATAAAAATTTTAAAAAATCAATAAATTTAAAAAAATAAAGCCCCGCAACGTGCGAAGGCTTTAAGTTTTTTAATATTAATTTTTTCAAATATCGCAAGCAACTTTTTAGTGTCCTGTAAAAACTGCCGAACGATGCATTCTTTAGTTAGTTTATAAACAATCTTCTGTTTATAAATCTGAATTATACAATTTTTATGCCACGAGATTTTTCAACCACGCCGACGGAATTCATATCGGGGCGGATATGAACTTTACCCGATACGGGCTTATCAGTCTTAATGTAAAGAGCTGAGCCTGCCACATTTACTTTAGCAAACTGCTCGGTACCGTAGTCGAGCATTTCAACAACTTCACCCACTATGCCGTCATCCGAGATTGCCAAGTCATATGGCGACCATTCGTAATCGAAAGAAGTATTAAACACCTTTCTACCAGAAAGCGCAGAGAACATTTTAAGATAAACTTGCTCTGAAACGGCAAGCTGTTTTTCCCCGATAACGGCATAGTAACTGCGCAACTTTCCGTTTTTCACCATAGTGAATGTACCGTTTAAGGTGTTCAAGATAGGCATGGGCGAAACTACATTTTTGTCATCTTTATAAAGAGCAATTCTCTTTAAATCGACATTTATTGTAGTTTTTCCCTTTTCAACAAGTTTATCGGTAAGAGCAAACAACCGTTTGCCACCTATATCCAACGAAACGAGTACTTGCCCATTTATCTCTTCACAACCGACAACGTCTGCGGAAATATCCCCACCAAAAGTTATTGCCGTGGGTGGAAGTAACAGATTGTAATCGCCGTTAGTTAATGAAATCGCCGAAGGAATGGCAATTTCTGCGTTACAAAACTGTAATTTTCCGCCGTCCATTTTGCAGTCCAAAAAGTTATACTGCGGTATGCGAGGAAGTATACTTTCTTCCGTTTCTTTATCAAAAAGGTGAACGGCTGATATATCGAGTGCTGCTTCTAAAATATCGTCGGTCTTATAGTCCTTGAATCCCCCCGCCTTGATTATTATGCGAGTGCCCGTATCATCAAAACCGTTGCCATTCATGTCTATGTCGCCGTAAACCAACGTTTCAGTACCGAGTTCCTCAGTATGAGAAATCTTTACCTTAATTTTCGCTGTGCTTTTTTCTACCTTTTCAAAATCAAGCGATATATCTTCGGCACGTAGACCTATTATCACAGGTTTATCGCCATTTAAATACAATGGCATAGTCTTCATCATCATAGAGTATGGAACGGTTATTTTTGCGTCGGAATTGGCAAAATCGATTATGACCTTATCGCCTACCTTTTTTAATGTGCCTTCGAAAAAGTTCATTTGTGGCGTACCGATAAAGCCAGCAACAAATTTATTACCCGGATATTTATATAGATTTTTTGGGGTATCTATCTGCTGAATATAGCCATCTTTCATTACTACTATGCGTGTACCCATAGTCATCGCTTCGACTTGGTCGTGAGTTACATAGATGAACGTAGTGTTGAGTTTTTTGTGTAATTTTACAATCTCGCTTCTCATCTGCGTGCGAAGTTTTGCATCGAGATTGGATAAAGGTTCGTCCAAAAGCATCACTTTAGGTTCACGCACGATAGCACGACCTAAAGCAACACGTTGGCGTTGACCACCAGACATTTCTTTGGGCTTGCGTTTTAAATAATCGGTTATGCCCAGCACCTTTGCTGCCTCATGCACCTTTTCATCAAGTTCGGCTTTTGTGTACTTGCGCATAACCTTGATTGGCTGTCCGTTTTTATCGCAGACGGTGTTGCCGTCTTTATCCTTTTTTACATCAGGAATTCTGCGCATACGTAGCCCGAAAGCGATATTTTCGTAAATAGTCATATGCGGATAGAGCGCATAGTTTTGGAACACCATCGCTATATCCCTATCCTTAGGCTCAAGCTCATTGACGACGACATCGCCTATTTTGAGTTCTCCCGCGGTTATGGGTTCAAGTCCGGCAATCATACGCAGCACCGTCGACTTGCCGCACCCGGACGGGCCGACAAAGACTATGAACTCCTTGTCGGCTATCTGCATATTGAAGTCGTTTACAGCCTTTGTGCCGTTGGGATAGACTTTATATATATGTTTCAAACTTAAATCAGCCATAATTTACTCCTTTACCGCGCCTGCGGCCATGCCGTTTATCATATATTTGACAAGGCAGAAATACAACACGATTATAGGTATCGCAATTATTATCGAGCCTGCGGCAAAACGAGCGAACTGCGTTTCGTCGAGCGACATCAGCCCGACCGCCACCGTCTGCAAGTCCTGGTCGATGAGCAGCATTTTGGGAAGAATAAAGTCGCTCCACGGCCACGCGAACGAGGTGAGCGCTGTATATACGAGTATGGGCTTGGAGAGCGGCAGAATAAACTTTACAAACACCGTAAAGTTGGATGCCCCGTCAATTCTTGCCGCTTCGTCTATGGAATACGGAATGGTATCGAAAAAGCCCTTCTGCGTTAAATATCCCATGGGCGCCGTGCCCGCATATATGAGTATCAAACCCCACTGCTGATTGATAAGATTGAACTGCGTCATCATCAGATATACGGCAATGGTACCCATGAACGAGGGGAACATACCCAAAACAAGAGTACCCTTCATCATCGCCTTGCGCGTTTTGAAGCGGAAGCGCGACATTACATAAGCCGTAAGTATTGTGAACAGCGTGCCCAGAATACAGCTCATTGTGGCGATGAACAGCGTGTTTAAAAACCACTTGGGATAGTTGTACATCACCGTGTCGGTGAACAGAAGCTCGAACGTATCGAGGCTGTATTCCTTGGGGAAGAAACCGTCAAACGAATATATCGAGCCTGATTTAGAGAATGATGCAAGAATTAACCACAGGCAGGGGAAGAAGAAAATGAAAGCGACTATGAGCAATATGCAATATGTAATTATTACATTTAAAACTTTTTTGCTCCTTGCCTTTACAACTTTGCTGTTTTTCATCTGAATGTTTCCTCCTGTTTATATGCGGGCGACAGAACATAGACTACGAGCGAGATAATGGAAGTGACAATAAAGATTATAAGGCTTATCGCCGCGCCGATAGAGTAGTACTTGTTATCTATCGACATTCTGTACAACCAGTTTATCAAAAGGTCGGTATTGTTGGCGAGAATATACCCTTCCGACCTGACTCTCTCGCGCAGGAAGTAGAACACGCCGAAGTTGTTGAAGTTATTTATGAACTGCGTTATAAGCACGGGCGTAGTGGCAAATATAACGTAAGGTAAGGTGATTTTTATAAACTGTTTCCACGCGCTGGCGCCGTCCACTCTTGCCGCCTCATACAGGTCGGTGTTTATGTTTGAAAGTATGCCCGTTGCAAGCAGCATTGTGGAGGGAACGCTTATCCAGGCGTTTACGCCCAGGCCTATAAAGCGAGCCGTCCACTTGGAATTTAGATCCAAAAAGCCTATTGCCTCTCCGCCCGCCTCCTGAATATAGTAATTTATCGGGCCGCCGTACGAGAACATGAATTTGAAGCCCAGAAGGGTGATGAAGCCCGGTATGGCATAGGCAAGTATGGGGAATGCCCGCCAGAACGCCTTGCCCTTTACGCACTTTTTGTTGAGCAGCAGCGCAAGCCCTAACCCTGCAAAGTAGTTAATAAATGTAGAAAGCACAGCCCACAGAAGATTCCAGCCGAATATTTTGAAGAAAGTGGCAGAAAGCTCGCCAAGAGAGATAAGGTTTTCAAAATTTTCCAGCCCAACCCAGTCTACAAGTTCGGGAGGCACAGTGGTACCGCCATAGTTTGTGAAGGCGATGAGTATCATGAAAACTATGGGAAGTATAGAAAATACGCACACACCGATCAAAGGAAGGATGATCGCCGTTTTATAGAAGTTTTTATCGAGCAAAGATTTAAATTCACTTTTGAACGTGGGTACGCCTTTCAATGTGTCCTCTGCGCACTGCGTGCGGTAAACGTCCTTTATATTGGTGACGTACAGCGCGATATAAAAGCCTATCATGACGACGGCAAGCAGTCCCATAAGCATCATAACTATGGAATTATCACCCTCTATACCATACCACGCGTCGCCCTTGACCTGACCAAGGGTAAATAATCCGAATAAGTCTTCTCCGCCGCGGGTTATGAAATAAGCGATAAATGCTATTTGCAACAGTATAAACAGCGTGCCTTTCGTCCACTGCTTATATAAAAGCTGACCAAGTCCCATAATGCACATAGAGGCGCCGACTTTTATGTTGCCCTGAGTTATTATCTCCTTTGCGCCCGCGAACCTGGATTTGAGCTTTGAAGGAATCGACTTAAAAAAACACACGATTTTTTTGCCGAGGCCGGTAAAAAATGTATTTATTTTTTGCTTTACCTGTTCCATAGATTTTCCTCCTATCCCGCAAGTATATGAATTGCGTCATACACCTGCTGATTCACATTTGAGAGCCCCTGCTTTAACGCCTCGTCGGTGGCGTAGGCGTTTACGCCCTTGAGAATGTCGCCCGCGATGAGCGAAAAAAATGTTTCGAGCGACGGCCATATCTGCGAAGTTGCGTAAACGCTGGGCATGAGATATATAGAGCCGCTGTTGAGGTTGTCGCTTATGGTCTGGTCTAACCCGCCGAGCTCTTCGACGATGTCGCTGCGCGCAGGGGAGATGCCCAGCATATCGCAACGCGTTTTAATCATTTCATAGTTCGTGGCGAAATTTACAAATTCAAGAGCCGCGTTAGGATAGTCGGTATAGGAGCTTATGGCATATCCGTTTACGCCGCCCATTACCGTCATATCCACAAAGCCCTGACTTTCATCGTTCAGGTCGCCGCTTACGGGCAGTTTGGGGACGTCGACCATCTTGACATGTTCACGCGCATATTCCTCCGTATAGCCCGCCTTTACCATTTCCGATATAAACATGGTGTATACGTCGGGCGTCGTCATAGTAGCAAAGTATGTGCCCGACGCCATGCGTGAATATCTGTTATCGCTGATAGTGAAATCCGTACATTCCAGATTCATAACCGAGGCAAGCTGACGGATAATCCTTGCCCCAATGTAGCTGTCGCCGTTGTCTATGCCTATATCGTAGGTATCCGTCCCGTTTTCACCACCGAACACATATGCGCCGTATGTGAACAGATAGCCGAGTGAGAAATAGCTGTCGCACAGCGACTGCATATAGCCGTATTTTTTTCCTCCGCTCTCCGTCTTTACCTGCATGGAATAGCGGTACAAATCCGACCAGTATTCTATCATATCGGGCACGCCGTTCTTGTCGTCGTCCCACTCCTCCTCCCAGTTTTCAGGAAGAAGGTCATCACGATAGAATAAGAGAGGCTGCTGAATGTTGACAGGCACGGCAAAGGTATACGTCTGACCTGAAACTTTGGTGGTGTATGCGCTCCACGCCTCCTCGCTTATGTATTCATAACAGTCGAGCTGTTCAACGGGGATAGGCATTATGTGATGCCCGTCAACATACTTCATAATGGCGTCGTTTGCCTGATAGAGTACGTCGGGACCGTAACCAAACGGGCCGCTCTGCTCCAGATCGTTGTACTGGTCGATATTTGCATCCACCGCCGTTATGCCATATTCGGCATATTCCTCGTTGAAGGCGTCCAAAAGCTCTTTAAGATAGCCCCGCTCCTTTGCCGTGTTATTTTCAAGCACGCGCAGGGTGATATTCCGCTCAATCTCGCCGGTGAACTTCTCGCTACCCTCGGCATTGGTATCCTTTGTTACAATGCTTATAACGCCGAAAGCAATGATTATTGCAAGTATCACCGCAATGTGCGCCGTTAGTGCTATTACTGTGTTGCGTTTCATTCTTTCCCCCTTATTTTTAGTTTAGCTTTTCGAGAACGAACGCATCTGCTTTGAGTTCGCCGCCCGAATAGTTGTTGGAGAGAATTACATTCTTTGATTTATATTCAACGGGTTTTTGACCGTTAAGCGCAAGTTTATATCCATTCCGTTCAACAATTATAAGCCCGTCGTTTTCGGTTATTTTAATCTTTGCGTCTGAAAGTTCGCCGCTCGTCTTTATCTTGGCGAGCTCATTTACAAGTGTGCTCACGTCGCTTTCCTTTCCAACCCTGTCCCAATCCATACAGCGGCGCGAGTCGGGGTCAAAGTTACCTTCGAGCGCGATCTCCGTGCCGTAATATATGCACGGTGCGCCGACGAACATAAACAATAAGGCGAGTGCGCTCTTCAGCTTATCGCGGCTCTTTGACTGCGTTATAAATCTGTATGTGTCGTGGCTGTCCAAAAGATTGAGCATCATTATATTTATTGCGTCGGTATTCCTCATCAAAATTTCATTCAGCTTTTCAGCAAACTGTTTTGTATCAAAGTTTTCAAAACAGTAAAAATCAAGGCAAGCCTTAGTAAAAGCATAGTTCATTATGCTGTCATATTGATCGCCATGTAAATACACATTGGCATCATGCCAATTTTCGCCTATCAGCACACAATCGTGCTTTACCGCCTTTACTGCTCTTCTAAAATCACGCCAAAATTCATGCGAAATTTCATCCGATACATCTAACCGCCAACCATCAATATCATACTCTTTTATCCAATATGTTGCAATACCAATTAGATAATCTTGCACTGCCTTGTTAGAGGTGTTCCATTTGGGCATATAAGCACAAGAAGCAAAACATTCGTAATTTACATTTTCACAGTCGACTTTATCGCCGTGAATAATAAACCAGTCAAAATATTGCGATGTTTTGCCCTTTTGTATCACATCCTGAAACTGCACAATATCTTTACTGCAATGATTAAATACCGCGTCCAATACGATTTTTATACCACGCAAATGCGCACCTTCTACAAGCCTTTTAAACGTTTCTTTATCGCCGAAATGTTCGTCAATTTCATAATAGTCGCTTATATCATACTTGTGGTTGGAAAGCGATTGAAAAATCGGCGTTAAATAGAGTGCGTTAACACCCAAATCCTTTAAATAGTCAAGTTTTTGTATTATACCTTCTAAATCACCACCTGCAAAGCTTTTGGAAGTAAGTAGTTCACCCCATTTCATATTTATATAAGCCTTAGACTTGCCTTCATCGCCCATAAAAAAGCGTTCAACGAATATTTGATAAAATACCGCCGTTTTCATCCATTCAACGGGCTTCATAACATCTGCCTCATTTATGTATGCAAGCTGAAAGCTGTTATAAAAACTTGAAGCGAAATCAAATTTATCTGTAAGGCCGTCCTCTGAAAAATAACTAACCTTATCCCCTTCAGTGATTTTGAATATATATACGAACCGCACATCGCTTAAAGTTATGTATGCCGTATACCAAGCAAACAATCTGTCCTCATAACTTCTTTCCATGGTTATCGAAAATTGCGTCTTGGCATATTCATATTTTCCGCCATAAATAACCTCTATCTTATCGGGCAAATCTTGCTTGCTTACACGGAGTCTTATGCCCATCGTGTTTTGATTTATGGCAAAACAATATTTTGACTCAGGTATGTGTTGCATTGCTAATTCATTCATGTTTAATCCTTTAACAATTTTGATACATTGTTGATTGATAAATAATTTTTTTTGATTTTATACATTGTTGATTGACAAATAATTTTTTCACTGTTATAATTTCGCTATGAATAAAAAAGTTACCATACACGACATTGCAAGGGAAGCTGGTGTTTCTGCCGCTACGGTATCGTACATAATCAACGACCGCACCGATAAATCTATTAGCGAAAAAACACGCCAGCGTGTACTGCACATTGTAAATGTATATAATTACAAGCCCGCCGCCTTTGCTAAAAATCTGCGCTCAACGCCCGACTTCAAACTTATAGCCATCTTTTCTGAAGACAGCGACAGTTTGCTTTACGGGGGCGAATTCCAATATTTTTTGACCTGTCTGTCAGAAACTTTCCCTATCGATAAATATGGGCTTATTTTGTGCCGACAGCCATACCGCAGAATAGAACAAGCCGACGCCATTATTGCTTACAATACAAGTTTGGCATCTTTTAGAGCTATTGCCGATGCAAACTATGTGCCCCTTATTGCCGTCGACTGCATACCAAACGATAAACTTTTCTATCAAATAACAACCGATTATGACAAACTGCGTGAAAACGCCACGAAACAGTTTGGGGACGATTATACATTTGTATGCCTTGCCCCACCCGATAAAAACATATGCTTAGAGATCAAAAAAGCCTTCCCTAACGGAATATTTATAGATGATCTTTCGGCGTTGTTTAACGTACAATCACGCAATAATATAGTTACATGCGACAAAACCGTTGCGGAATATTTCAAAAATACAAATAAAAACGTTTTATTTCCGCAAGAACTTTATAAAGCAAAATGCGATTGCATACTTTCTTGTATGGAGAGTGTTTTACAGCGCATACCTTTTGATACACACTTTTATAAAATTTAATTTGCAACTATGACAAGTCGGGCGCTTTTCAGCGCCCGACTTTTTTATAACATATTGAGGAGAACTCTTAAGCTACTGCGTAGAAATCTACTGTATCAGTTTCCGCATTGTAAACTATACGATAGGTACCGGGAACTGTGCTCATAAAGTTGGATGCGCTGGTGCCCTTGAAGAGATTATTCGCCGTACCTTCTGTACCCATTTTAGCAAGTCCTAACCAATCGCTGTTGGAAGCGGGATCGGTGGTTCCTGCGGGGTATGCCTTAAAACCGAATTCGTATTCATCATCAAACGTGAATGTAAGCTCGTAGATGTTTTCATCGGTTTCGGACTGCGTAAATTTATACTGCGCGTCAAAGCTTACAGGCCACGATGCACCCTGCATATTGCCGTTGATATAGATATCATAGCCGAGCGCCATATCCTCTATGGTTACTATCTTGGAGTAACTGTCGAAAGTTATGGTATAGGTGCTTGCAATCAGAACTTTAAAGTTGTAGTTACCCGCACCGGGATTTGCCGAGGTGAAAGCGTTGGCATTTCCGTAGAAGTAACGATAGTTGTAGTTGCCCGTCTGGTTTTCCCAGCTATCGCCCGGTTCGGTGGAACCTGCCACGAAAGCCTGAATGGTGAACTCTGTGTCGGCTGCAAGCTCAACATTTTCTATCACATAGATACCCGAACCATCTCCGGTCTCTGTAAGCTGATAATCGGGATTGAAGTTGTTGTTCGTCCAGTTGTGGTCGCCGCCGAACGCACCGTCAAGATAGTAATCAGACTCAACAGGTTTCTTTGTCGCATCGAAAGCTACGCTAAGAGTAGTTGTGGCTTCTGTATATGTGAATGTATACATACCGGAAGCTTTTGCCGTCATGTTACCGGTGTCTCCGTCAACGTATGCCTTAGACGCTTCATCGAGCGTATCCGCTTTTATATAAAGATTGCCGACTTCACTTTCCGTACCAGTCACAAATGTAGATGCGAACATGAATTGATCGCCCTCTTTAAGGTAGACGCTCAAGGTGTAAACGCCCTTAGTTTCGGTTTCTTTAAGTTCGGTCGCATCGTTATACATATCGTGCCATGCAGTTATCTGCGCACCCTTGAGCCAATAATGAGTTACAGCCTCTAAGGTTGCTTGAACTTCACCGTTGTAAGTGAAGGTTATTGTGTCAGAATTGCTTAGTTCTGTGGGCTTGCCAAGATCATCTGCAGGGTGAGTGGTTAATGTGAATGTATAATTGCCATCCTTCTTGCAGACTATATCTTCCATTTTGGTTGGTTTAGAACCATCTATAGAACCGTTAGATGCGAAGTATTCAACGCCGTCAATAGTACCCGTTGTCATATAACCCCAACCACGTTGATAATCCCAAGATGTGTTGGTTACGAACTGGAACCAGTCGCCTGCGTAAAGGTCAACCGTAATGGTATATTCGTTTTTGCCCTCAGTTTTGGTCATCAATGCTTCATCTTTCAAAACACTTGAACCACCGAGTGCATTGCTTGCGCCTTGACCGCAGATATAGAATGTACGGGTGTCATCAACCTGTGCAGTAGATGACCACTTTGAAAATACTGAAGTATCTTCGTTTATAGCCGTATCAAAACTAAAATCGTGCGAAAAGTTGGGTGTTGCGTACCAGCCGTCAAAGCTGTAACCGTCCTTTGTGGGTGTCCACTTTGTGGCTTTATTGCCCTCTTCAACCGATTCGGTTTTAAGCACAGTTTCACCGTCATAATAGGTTACGGTGTACTTGGTAACTTCCTCGTGTGTAGGGGTGCATGCAACGAAGAGCGACATACATGCTAAAGCGACTACGAGCACGCTAAACGTTAACAATTTCATTGTTTTCATTGCTTTCATTGTTGTTTTACCTCTTATCATTTTTTATTTTACTGCCAGTTTAACAACTTCTCCGGTATTTCTTGAAGGAGTTGTTTAAACATGGTTTAATCCACTTTGCCATGTTACGCCCCTGCCCCATCGATTTTAATAAATTTAAATTCAAGCTGGGTACTTGCAGGACGCTTACAATATCACCATGTCTATTACGATATATAGACAGTTGAGTATGTAGACGGTTGAGTATATAGATCGTTGAGCATATAGACAGTCGAGTATATAGACAGTTGAGCATATAGACGGTTGAGCATATAGACGGTTGAGCGCCAAAAAACGGACTTCAATATTTTGGCTGTTTACCCAATTGTAAACGCTTTTTTTAAACATTTAAAGTGTTTGGTTAATCGATTAACCACTTATAGTGTAACATGAATTTTTTGTTTGTCAATAGGTTATCTCAAAATTTTTTAAAATTTTTCATGAAGTGTTGCGAACTATTATTTTAAGGGCGATTTATCTTTAAAATCATTTTTTATGCGCAATACAGCACACCCTATGCGATAATTTTTCCGTGTTGGCTTGCAAAATTTTTTAGCCGTTAACGGTTTTGTGGCGGTCAATGTTACATTTAAAGTGGTTAGCGGAATGTTTAAATTTCTTCTTGTAATTTATGTAATTTTGCACCATTACAGGTCAAAAAATAAAGGGTAACGCTGTGTTACCCTTTAATGTAATTTTGTTTAAATTGTCTAATCAAAATACATGTATTACATTTTTTACAGAAGCCCCATTTCAAGTGATAGCCTTACCTATGCATTCTTGCCCGTGCAACTTTGAAAACAATAAAATTCAACATTTCTTTATCTATGACAATTAACTTTGTGCAATTATTTTCTCATCTTTTGGTTTGCTTACACCGATTACGGGTGCAATCGTACATAATGCCTGCTCTATATTTGTTGCGCTGATTGTGGCACTTTTATACGACCGCAAGTTTATTAAAAAAGCAGAAAAACTATAAAATAAGATAAAGTTGTGAAAGTAAAAAATTAGAAAATTGGTGTGTTATAGCATAAAAAAATTCGCTCCGAAAAACAAGGTTTTGCTATCACGCCTGTCTGGCAAACGCAACACCGTTGCGTTTGAACTGTCTTCTTAATAGAAAACAGTTTACCCAGCCGTTCGAATCCCTTTTTTGACTATGCAAAAAGCCCATAGCCTAATGGCTAAGGGCTTTTTTGGCGGAAAGTTATCGCCTTTGTACGAACTTAAAAAGTCCGATATAGGAGCAGCCTCTTTGGACTGATTTTCTGTTTCCTTTACCAATTCGATTAAATTGTTGTGCTTTTTGAGCGAATCGGAGAAATAGTAGTTTATTCTTTCAATAATGCTAAATCTTATTGACGTTCTT
>CALVUR010000009.1 GCA_944363645.1 uncultured Clostridia bacterium
TCCAACGCTTTTCGTTCTTTACCTTTGAAAAGCCCCTTTGTATCGGCAAGCTGCTGTTTCAACTGCGGCAGAACTTTGTCCTGCAAGTTTTTGATTTTTACCGCCTTATCCTGTACTTTTATCATCAGGCTTCGCATATGGCGGAACTCTGCCATATCAATATCAAGTGTAGGCTTGGGCGGCATATCTTTTTCCCGAATAAGGTTTTGCAGAAAATCTTTTGCCTTTGTCACAATCCCACGGAACAGATTGGGCAGCCAGCCTTTGCTTTTGATAGATTGGCTTGCTTTGTTGTGTATCTCGGTCTGCTTGACTTCTAAAATCTTTGCTTCGGAAATACCCGATATGAGTGCCATATCCGCTGTCCTGTTCCATTCCTGCCTTGCGGCATTATCCGTTTCAATCTCGGCGGCTTTGGGATTGTTCTTGCCGATTTTCTTGGTGGGAAGATAAACGCTGTTCTTATCAAATACCTTTAACTGCTGTTCGGGATCGGAGATATGCCGATTGATAAGGTCGGTGTAAATCTCTTTTACCTCCCGAAGAAAAGGCTCGCTTTTGAATTTATCATCTTTCACGGTAAAGAGGTGGCTTTCGTAAACCTCGCCCTTTTTTATGACGGTGCAGCCTTTTCGTATCTGCCCGTCCTCCCCTGTGATTTCTTTCTTGGTGCGTACCCTTTTGCCTGTTTCATCATAGAACACGCTGCGTGTGGCTATCTTGATGTCAGGCTCAGGAAGCAGTTTTCTTTCGCTGAAGATAAGGTGGATATGATAGTTTGTCTTGCGTTTGTTGTGGTGGAGGGCTGACACGCACTCCACACCATACCGCCTGCGGAACTCCTCCGTAAAATCTTCAAGGACTTCCTGCGGCTCATATCTTGTATATACTTCGGGCAGGGCGATAATCAATTCCCTTGCTTCAATACATTTGCCCTCTGTACCGCTTCGCTTAAATTCCTGCTGGCTTTCCCTTGCAAGGTTACTCCAAAATTCATTGTCGGCAGTGCGGTAGGTGGCATAGAGATTTTCCTGTCTTGCGTGGCTTGTGATATAGGATATTCTTCCCTTGACATTGTGTAGCTTCGACATCTGTATAAATGAATGTCTTGCCATATACTCCTTCCTCCCGTGACGGGCATACTCTTTTTGCAACCGAGAAATCGGTTGCCGCTGTTTCGGCGGCGTAAGCAGACGGACAGCGAAGAAAACAGCAGGCTGTTTTCTTCTGTATCATAGCGGCGGTGCATTGTCCGAAGCTGTGATACATAGCCCCCTGCAAGGGCGAAATACCCAGAGTACAAATCGAAGATTTGTGCGAGGGGTGTATTTCGATTACCCAAACACAACTCCAAAGATTACGGTAAAAAGGGGTGAGGAGAAATTACCTGTAGAAGATCCTGTGTTTTTTGAAAAATTGGTAAATTCTATAGACGGCAAGCCCATACCGGAAACGGTGCCTTTCTATCCCGAGTATATATACCTTGTAGAAATTGGAAAATACGACTTTGCTTTACACGAAGGGCACATAATCATTTATTCTCCTTTGGGACGCAACATTAAGGGTCAAGAGATTATTGAAGTTGAATGCACCAAAGAAGAAATTAGCGAATTGGTTGAATTATTAGATGCAGCAAAATAGAACGATGTTTTACAAATTCCAATTTATCGAGTTGTTAATCTTTGCGGAAAGATTTTCAAAAGTGTAGCACACTATACTTAACCCTGTTAAGTCGTGTGTTTGCAAAGCAAAAAGAAAAGGATAGCAAAAAATTTTTGCTATCCTTTTATAGTTCCTAAAAAATCCCTATGAGAAGAACGCTTACGTTGGGACTTATTCTTAAGATCCTTTTACTTTTGATCGCGCTTGTGTACTTTGTACTGCTTATTGCGGGAAAATGGATATTTTCCGAAAACAGCTTTTTCTATGTCAGCATCAATATATTCAGCAAACAAGAAAACGTCAGCGTGTGGCTGCGTTCGTTAGCATACATAATTTTCTTTTTAACTTTGTCCTATGTGATTCGGCTGTTTCTCAAATTGTTGGCGCGCAACCTCAACAAAGGCAAAGCGATGCTGGATTTGCTTTCCAGCTTTATAAAATACATAGCCGTGATCGCGATGCTGTTTTTTATCCTTCATGTCTGGGGTGTGGATACTGCGGCATTGCTCGCCGGAATCGGAATATTGAGCTTGGTCGTAGGCCTCGGCGCTCAGCCGTTGATCGAGGACATTATCGCAGGACTGTTCATAGTTTTCGAAAATGTATTTGAAGTGGGCGATATTATTGTAGTGGACGGTTTTCGCGGTACAGTCAAAGAAATAGGTATCCGCACAACTCAGATTGAGGACGCCGGCGGCGATATCAAAGTT
This sequence comes from uncultured Clostridia bacterium, assembly GCA_944363645.1. GTDB lineage: Bacteria > Bacillota > Clostridia > Christensenellales > Borkfalkiaceae > UBA4636. The sequence goes on from CALVUR010000009.1 coordinate 2,373, forward strand.
GTCAATAATTCAGATATACGTACGCTCGTAAATATGACCAGCCAGCTTTCATTGGCAATATCCGAGGTCGATATTGAGTACAGCGAATCGCTGGAACGGGTGGAACTTATCATCAACGAAAACCTGCCGGCGATAAAGAAAAATATTCCCGACATCGCGGAAGGGCCGTACTATATGGGTGTTTCCAAACTGGGTGCTTCCGGCGTGACGCTGCGCTTTTCGGCAAAGTGTCCTGAAATCATGAAATTTCAGGTAGAGCGCGATCTGAACAGGCAGATTAAACTTATCTTTGATAAAAACAATATCAACATACCTTTCACCCAAATTGTCGTACATAAAGCGAAGACGGTTTCCAAAGAGAAAATGGCTGATGCGCAGGCTGCACAGAAATTTATGGATGAGCAGCGCAATCTTTCACGCGGTATGGACGAGGACGAAGGCAACCAGTGATATCCGCGGCGGACGTATCGGTTTGAAACAAAAGCGGACGGTTGCGCAAACGAAAACAGGTCGGAAAAAAGCAGGTCGCGGGAACTCTGATTGAGTTCCCGCGGCCTGCTTTTGTTTTGTCTAAGGCAACCACTCGCCGAGCGAGTGGGTAAAGGGTTTAAACTGTGGACAAAAAAGAAACTCCTTTAATATAATTGGAGCGACCGGCAATCGCAAGAAAAGTAAAACAGGAGGTTTAATTAAAGACATAGATAGTTTAGCACATACGAAGAGGCGGTGTCAATACCATATTGTATTTGCGCCGAAATATCGCAGGCAAATCATATACGGGAAATATAAAGAAGCAATAGGAAAGATATTGCGAAGGATATGCGAAAGATGTCAAGGAGTAGAAATAATAGAGGCAAACGCGTGTGAAGATCATATCCATATGTCAGTGACAATTCCGCCGAAAATGAGTGTAAGTAAATTTATGGGGATACTCAAAGGAAACGTTTATTGGAAATTCAAATTCATTTATAATAAAGTCCTGATCCAAAAGTGAAGACTTTTGGTTGTTACACACCCCAAAAAATGGGAAAACGCGAGACAATAGGTAGGTTTCTGCCAAAAAGACGTCTTGTGATATTTGCGTATCAAAGATGTCTTTTTCTTTTCCCAAAACCAACTCACGTAAATGTTTAATATAATTACTGAACAGTAAAACAATTTGTTACATAAACTTTCCAATAACTTTTACTAAAATAGGTGATATGCTAAAATTATTATAATAATGTAAGAGATTTATAAAGTGAAACAAATATAAAAGGTGATTATTTGTGATAAAATTAAAAAATTTTTTAAAGGCTAAATGGTGGTATAAAACAAAAAAGTCCGCCTATAAGCCCGTTATTTGGATATTTTTGACAAAAAAAGGCGAATAAAAAGGTAATATAATAATTGTAAAATGAGTAAAAAATTGTTGACATATCAACATTAACATTTTATAATTTTAGCATAGTTACTAAGAGAGCGTTTTAAAATTTGTAACTAAATTTAATTACAAAATTGAAGGTATAAGATGAGTAAAATCAAGATTATGACAGACTCTGCAAGCGATATTTCCGTTGCAGATGAAAAGCAGTATTCCATTTCCATTTTACCATTCCAAGTTTCACTTGGCGGTAAGGACTATTTAAGCCGTGTCGATTTTGATAACGAAGGCTTTTACAAACTTATGGCTGAAAACGATGACATTCCAAAAACATCGCAAATCACACCATATCAATTTGTTGAAATTTACCAAAAAGAAGCCGAAGAAGGCGTTACAGATTTAGTTTTAGTATTGATCAACTCTAAAGGTTCAAACACCTTTTCAAACTCTGTTACAGCCGTAAACATGTTTTACGAAGAACACCCACAATATAAAGACGTTTTTAAAGTTCACAACTTTGACGGCATGGGCTACAACGCAAACTACGGTGAACCAGTTGTTCAAGCAGCAAAAATGAATCAAAACGGCGCAAGTGTTGAAGAAATTTGTAATTATTTAACGGAAACCATTCCACAAATGCAAATTTACTTTGGTATTTATGACTTAAAATACGCTGCAAAATCGGGCAGAATCCCAAGTGCTAAAGCATTTGTCGGCAGTTTGTTAAACATCAAACCTGTCATGAAAATTCACGGCGGTCAAATAACAACCGCAGCAAAATGTATGGGCGAAAAATTGCTCGTTAAAAAGGTTGCAGAACTTGCAATTAACGATATGGTCCCAAACACACCTTACCAACTAATTTACGGCAACGATTCAACTTGCTTAGATGAACTTCACGCAATCATGGTTGAAAAACTTGGTTATGAACCAACAAATTCTTACCAAATCGGTGCTGCAGTTGCTGCAAACGCTGGTCCAAAGGTATGCGGTGTAAACTTTTATAAAAAACCTGTTCAAAACACAGAAAACAATTAAAAATTGACAACAATTTAAAAAATAAAAAAAGTGCGTTTATGGCCGATAATCGACCTATAGACGCACTTTTTTGTTATAATGGTTAATTTTAATACTTAATTTCAACTACTTCGTAACCTTGTTCAGTAACGGCATTTTTCAATGCTTCGTTAGAAACTTCTTTAGATAAAGTTACAACAGCAGTGCCAGAAACGTGGCTAACTTCAGCCGAAACAACGCCATCTAAAGCCTCTAACGCTTTTTTGGTGTGCATTTCGCAATGACCACACATCATGCCATTGATTTTCATTGTCTTTGTCATATTTTTGTCCTCCTTCTTTGTTTTAGATTTTTTCTTAAATTTATGATCACGTTTAGTATTGCGCATATTGAACAAATTTAAACGTAACGCATTAGTTACAACGCAAAAACTCGATAGCGACATACACGCTGCGGCAAACATGGGGTTAAGTTGCCAGCCAAGAAAACCGATAAATACACCAGCGGCAAGCGGAATGCCAATAGAGTTATAAAAGAATGCCCAGAAAAGATTTTGGTGAATGTTATTAAGTGTTGCACGGCTAAGCCTAATTGCAGCCGGCACGTCAGACAACTGACTTTTCATAAGCACAACATCCGCAGCATCAATCGCAACATCTGCACCAGCACCAATCGCCATACCGATATCTGCTGATGTAAGGGCAGGGGCGTCGTTAATTCCGTCACCAACCATAATGACCTTACCTTGCTTTTGAAGGTTTCTAATAACAGCATCTTTTCCGTCTGGCAAAACGCCAGCAACCACTTGGTCAACACCGGCAAGTGCGCCAATGGCATTTGCAGTGCGTTCGTTATCGCCCGTCAACATAACTACCTTAAAGCCCATATTTTTAAGTTCACTTATTGCTTTTACGCTGTCAGGTTTTATGGTGTCAGCAACTGCAATGATGCCCAAAAGTTGGTTATCAAAGGCAAACAATAGTGGTGTTTTACCTTGCATTGCAAGTTGATCTGCTTGTTGAATAACGTCGCTACTTAATTGAATTTTAGAACTAATAAACTTTAAACTGCCACCCAAAATCTCTTTGCCGTCAAGCGTAGCCGAAAGTCCGTTTCCGGCAAGTGCTTTAAAGTTGTCAACAGACTTAGGTGTTATGCTTTTCTCTACTGCGTAAGTGCATACAGCATAGGCAAGTGGGTGTTCGCTTTTTACTTCGATCGAGTAAGCAAGTGAAACAAGTTTTTCGCTGTCGCAGTCAAAGGGGATAATGTCGGTAACAGAAGGCTTACCCATTGTGATTGTGCCCGTTTTATCAAGCACAACAATGTCAGCCTTTCCCGTGTTTTCAAGCGCAACGGAGGTTTTAAACAAAATACCGTTTTTGGCACCCATGCCGTTGCCAACCATAATGGCAACAGGTGTTGCAAGCCCAAGCGCACACGGACAAGAAATTACTAAAACGGAAATACCACGTGCTAAACTATAACCAACTTCTTTAGAGATAAATAACCAAACGATTGTGGTAACTACCGCAATGGCAATTACCGCTGGCACAAACACGCCCGAAACTTTATCGGCAACCTTTGCAATGGGTGCTTTGGTTGCTGCCGCATCAGATACCATTTGTATTATTTTTGAAAGGGTAGTGTCTTCACCAACATGCGTTGCTCTGCATGTTATAAAGCCCGATTGGTTAAGCGTTCCGGCAGAAACTTGTGCACCTTCTGCCTTGTCAACGGGGATAGGCTCGCCGGTAAGCGAAGATTCATCTACAACCGACTCGCCAGAAATAATTACAGCATCAACAGGTATTGCCTCGCCGGGCTTTACCACAAAAATGTCGCCAACCATAACCGAAGTAGCAGGCACAACTTTTTCAACACCGTCTTTTAACAACGTTGCAGTGGTTGGTGCAAGGGAAATAAGTGATTTAAGTGCGTTTGTGGTCTTGCCTTTAGAATGCGCTTCAAGCATCTTACCCAAAGTGATAAGTGCCAATATCATTGCAGCCGATTCATAATATAAATCGTGTAAGTATGAATGCGCAAGTTCCAAATTGCCACTTGCTTGTGCGTGCGCCATATTAAATGTTGCCGTCAACGAATATATAAACGCCGCTGCAGAGCCAAGCGCAACAAGTGTATCCATGTTTGGACTTAAATGCATAAGCGACTTAAAGCCCGATACAAAAAATCTTTGGTTGATAACCATTACAAGCACCGTAAGCACAAGTTCAATAAGGGCAATCGCCACAGGGTTTGATAGATAACTTGGCATAGGCCAGCCCCACATTACATGCCCCATTGATACGTACATAAGGACAAGTAAAAAGAATAGGGAAGATACAAGCCTTTTTATAAGTAAGGGCGAATCTTTATCTTTAAGCGCATCAAGTTGTTCAGATTTTGTTGCGCTTTGTTTACTTTCGCTACCTTTAACGCTTGCGCCATAACCAGCATCAGTTACCGCTTTAAGTATTGCTTCGTCGTCAAAGTTTCCCGAAACGCCCATGCTGTTTGTAAGCAAACTTACCGAGCATTCAGTTACGCCTTCCACTTTAGAAACGGCTTTTTCAACACGGGCTTGACATGCCGCACAGGTCATACCCGTTACGTTAAATTGTTTCATTTTTTATCACCTTCGTGTTATTTTAATAATGTATTTTTAATTTAAATTTTTATCAATGTGATTGAAATTTATGTTGACTTTTTTGTAATTTTTTATTACTTTTTTAAGCCTTTTTTTGTGTAAAAGTCGGGGTATGTATGCGGTTTTTCAAAATGCTAAAAATTAGTTTTAAAACCTAAAAAGTCCGCCTATAAGCCCGTTATCGCCACTTTTTAACTATTTTTCGCCAAATTTTGGCAACTTTTTAAAAATTGCCGATTTTTTACCGAATTAAAAATAAGTTACTTCATCAATTTTTGTAATAGTTCACAAAGTTCGTCAACAACTGATTCATTGCCCGCTTTTATATCACGCACAACACAACCGTGTATATGGCTTTTTAAAAGTTGCTTGTTAAATGCGTTTATGGCGGCACTTACCGCAGCCGATTGCGTTAAGATGTCGGCACAATAACAATCATTTTCTATCATTTTTTTAATGCCCCTAATTTGCCCTTCAATACGGTTAAGCCTGTGCGTAAGTGCTGTTTTTTCATCTTCAACACGCTTTGTCGTTTTTTGTGTAACTTGTTCCATATTCCACCTTTTCAAGTTTATTAAACAACTAAACAAAAGTTTTTCGTTAATTTAATTATATACCCATAGGGGGTATATGTCAAGCACAAAACAAAAAATTTTTTAACAAATATTTTTAAGGGGATACCAAAAATAAAAAAGCGAAAATGCAGTCTTTTGCACTCTCGCTTTTTACTTTTAAATGTTTAAATTGAAAGGGTATACCCATTGTCAACAAATGCAGCGATATAACTATAAGCCCCAAACCAATCTTTATTATCTAAATAAAGTTTTAAATATTTTTTTCCAAGTTGGTTGTTGCGGTATAAAACTGACAAACCGTAATATAAACAAACGGTTTGCAAAACCTCATTTTTATCAATTTTACTAATTGCAGTTTCAGCATCAATATCGCCATTAAAAACATTGTAAAACATTTGATAGCCAGTGTGATGCCCAAATTTGCCGTTATAATTTTTTGTAAGCAAAATAAAATCTTCACAAGTCGCAAAATCTTTGCATCCTAATTTTAAGTTAGCCAAAACCACCCAATAAATTACACCAATATAAAGTTCACTATCATCACATATAAAATTTGATAGGGCGTAAAAATGCTTTAAGGCATTATGATAATCTGCGGTAAAATAATAAAGTGTTCCCAAAATGTAATGTAAATAAGGCTCGCTATTATTAAACGTTAAAAGCAAATTTAGGTGATTTATCGCATCGTCAAATTTTAAAATTTTAAATTCCAAAACGGCAAGGCGTTTTAAATAAGTGTAATCATTTTTATAATCATCAAAAAAGTCAATCAAAATTTGATAGGCTTCATTATACTTAAGTTGATATTTAAGCGCATCGCAAAGTTTGTATGCGTTTAATACAGAACGTTCACGCCCATAATTATGCCTTGCAATTTTGGTGCGATAATTATCACTTATTTTAAAAGGTTTTTTAAGCCATTCAATTTCCGCAGAAGAATGGTTTTTGCTGAAAAAATGTGTATGTTTGCTCATATGCTGTGGTGGTAAAATTGCAATTAAATTTTATTTAAGATGAGTTAATTATAATTTAAAAAATTTGCTAAGTCAATAAATTCAAATCAAAATTTAAACAACTTAAAATCATTTGATTTGTCGTTAAATATTAAACATATCCATAAATATATGTAATAATTTTTACACTTTTAATAAATTCGTAAATATTTTTAAAATATGTACTTTACAAACTAATAAAATAGTTTTATAATATGATATCGATATTTGTAATATTTTGTGCCAAATATTACATATTATGGGTGAATATTATAGGACGAGATTTGGGACATGGATAAAAGACAGGAAAAAACTGTAAGTGCAATAAAACGTGCTTTTTACACCTTGATTAAAGAAAATTCTTATGCACAAATTACAGTAAAAGATATTGCCGTAACCGCTAAGGTCGGCAGGTCGACATTTTACGAACATTTTCAAACCAAGCAAGAACTTTTATATAGGGTTTGTGATGATATTTTTCCACGTGCTTTTTTCGACACACAAAATAAATCTAAAAGCAATGAAATCACTTATAAAAGCATAATTGCAAACATTTTTTTCAATTTCAGCAAGGAAAAACAGCAACTTAAAAATTTGATTTATTCGGATGCAAAACAGATTTTTTGTGAAAGGTTAAACTTTTACTTAACAAAACTTGTAAACGAATATATGCTTGATAACATTAAGCCCGTCGATATGCCGTTAGAACTTGTTAAAAAAAGTTTGATTGCCACCCTTTTTGCAGTAATTTTCTGGCTTTTAAACACTGATTCTAACCCAACATTAGAAAAATTGACAGGGTATTATTACGAACTTATAAGCCACGTCTTTAAAGTATAAGGAAAATATGGATACAATAAAAATCGTCAAAATAAAAGAAGATATAACATCTCGAAATAACGCACGAGCAAAATTCATTCGTGAAAATCTTCAAAAACAAGGCATTTTTTATCTCAATGTAATGAGTTCACCCGGAAGCGGTAAAACAACCCTTTTAACAAAACTTATTAACATTTTAAGAAATGACTTTAAAATTGGCGTTATTGAAGCCGATATCGACTCTAAGGTTGATGCTGAAACAATTCACAACGCAACAGGTGTTAAGGTTATTCAAATGCACACAATGGGCGCATGCCACGTTACATGTCAAATGTCAAATGACGCATTAAATAGTTTGGGCATTGAAGGCTTAGATTTGGTTATTTTGGAAAATATCGGCAACCTTGTTTGCCCGGCAGAATTTGATACCGGCGCAACAAAAAATCTGGTGCTTTTATCCGTTCCAGAAGGCGACGATAAGCCAAATAAATACCCGGCAATGTTTAAGGTTGCTGACGATGTCGTAATTACAAAAACCGATGCGCTTGAAGTTTTTGATTTTGACATCAATCGTGCCAAAGAAAACATTTTAAGAAGAAATCCTAATGCTAAAATTTTCACAGTTTCAGCATTACAGGACGAAAATATTGATAAATTAGCATTTTACTTAAGACAAGAAATTTTGAACGCAAAAAAATCTGCTGAATAAGGCAAATTTTACAAGTCCAAAGTTTAGATAGGTATAAAAAATAAACGCATTAAGCGGATAATATAATGGAGGTTTGTCTATATGGCAGATAAGAATCAAAGAATTTGTATTATCGGCGGTGGTCCTGCGGGAACAAGTGCGGCAATGTACCTTGAAAAAAACGGCTACGATAACTATGTTATCTATGAAAAGTCAAACCGTGTTGGCGGTAAGGCTTTTTCACCGCTTATGAAGTGCAAAACCGTTGATGGTAAGTGGGAAGATCGTACGATAGAAATGGGCGCAGTTATGGGTTGTGACACATATTTTGCCGTTCATGAATGTGAAGAATTTGGTGGTACAACACACTTAGATGGTCCACCAATGGGTCGTCGTTTCATGATGACTGATGGTACACCACAAAAGTCGTCAAAATTAGCGCTTTTAAAGAAGTTTATGAAGATGAAAAAACTCAACAAACTTCTTGCTAAAAAGTACTATGGTTATGACGTAACAGGTCACCGTGGCGTTGCACAAGGTAGGTACGAAGGTCAATGTCCTTCACCAGAAATGAAGTTAGCGCATATTGAAGGTGAAAATCCAAACTTAAAAGACTTAGCGTTGCCATTCTCTGAATTTTTGAAACTCAATAAATGTGAAGACGCAACACTCGTATGGAAAGGACCTTTCACATCATTTGGTTACGGCTATTTTGATGAAATTCCTGCTGCATACGTACTTAAATACCTTGATGCTTTCACTGTTCAACAATTCTTAAAAACAGGCAAACTTTGGACATGGAAAAACGGTACTCAATCAATTTGGGAAGGCGTAAACAGTAAATTAAAACACCCCGCTCAATTAAACAGCGAAGTTACCGGTGTCAGAAGGGAAAATAATAAAGTTTACATCACAGTAAACGGCAAAGAAGAAGAATTTGATAAACTTATTATCTGCACGCCACTTGAAATGTTCTTAGAGTACGGCGATCCTCGTGAAGAAGAAAAAGAACTCTTCTCAAAGATCGTTCACAAAAAATATTTCACAATGGCAGTAAGGACGGAAGAAGGCAACTGCCCAGAAATTTCTTACTACTTCTTTGAAAACATGACCAACGAAACACGTGGACACTTAATGGTATTCTATCACAGATGGCCACAAGAAGAAGTTACAGATCAACCAGTTGTAACATTCACTTTAAGAAACCACGAGGGTATGGAAGATATTCCATTTGAGTTAGCACGTGATACCACATTAGAAGACATGGCAAAATGCGGTAGACCTGTCGTTAAAACAGAACGTATTGACGACTGGTATTACTTCCCACATGTAAATTCTGAAGACTACAAAAATGGTTGGTATGATAAGGTTGAAGCAATGCAAGGTAAGGATAACACTTACTACGCAGGTGAAATCATGTCCTTTGGCGATATGGAAGAAACCGCTGAATACAGCCGTGATTTGATTGGTAGATTCTTTAAAAAATAATTGTTTTTTGTAAAAATGGGTAAAAATTAGCTCAAAATTATAAAACCACAAAATATCGCTTAAAATGGGCGATTATGTAAAATTTAAATTTTGTGTCGAATTTTAGGAAATTTTGCAAAAATTAAACAATTTTTTGAATAAAAAATAATAAAAAAAGGATATATGGACTTTTGGTGGGGGATAAAAAACACCCCACAAAAAAATCCAAAAAACTTAAAACCGTGCAAGTTAAAACTATTTTACTTAACAGAAATGTCTTTGAAGGCAATGATAAATACGCACAAAAATTGCGTGAAGAACTCCACTCAAAGGGCGTATTTTTGGTAAATGTAATGTCTTCGCCCGGGGCAGGCAAGACCACAACTTTGGTAAAACTTATAAACAATTTATCAACCACATTCAATGTCGGCGTTATGGAAGCCGATATAGATGACGATGTTGATGCCCAACTTATTGCCAAAAAAACAGGGGCAAAGTCTATTCAACTTCACACCGGTGGTATGTGCCACATGGATGCTGAAATGACACGTCAAGGGTTAGAAGAATTTGGCGTTGACGATCTTGATATTATCTTTATTGAAAATGTTGGCAACCTTGTTTGCCCGGCAGAATTTGATACGGGCGCACATTTAGATATAATGATTTTATCAGTTCCGGAAGGCGATGATAAACCGCTTAAATACCCACTTGTTTTTGAAAAGAGTAAGGTCGTTATCATAAACAAAATCGACACAATCAATTACTTTAACTTCGACTTAGATAGATGTAAGCAAAATATTTTAATGCGCAACAAAACCGCACAAATTTTCCCAATATCGGCAAAATCTGGCGATGGCGTTGATGCACTTACAAAGCATTTTATGAAGTTAATAAAAACTTTCAAAAATCAAGATAAAATCAGCGAAAATTAAAATTTTTATGAACGGCGTAATTTTAAGATAATGTTGAAATTACCCTTGAAATTACCCTTAAAATAAAAGTTTTTTAAAGATTATTTAACTTGAAAAATCAAAAAGCAAAACTGCTTTTTCATATTATAAATTAAAATTTTAAAAAAGATATAAATCTATTTTTTACGAGGTAAAAGTTATGCCCGAACAGAGCAAAAAAGTAATCAGTAAGTATCAAGGTGAACAAAATCCAGACAAGCGTTATCTTAAACTTGGCAAAAAGATAACCGACGTTGTTGTCCACAAAATTACAGGTATCACAAGCGACGATCCTGAATATTGGGGCTTAAGGGAAGTTTTAACACCACAGATGTGTGATGTTGCGAACAAGATGAAACTTCGCAAATATTACACCCTTGACGAATTGGTAAAAATGAACAAAGAAATTGAACCGGCAGAACTTCAAAAACTTCTTGAAGAAATGTCAGTTATCGGTATTTTAGAATACGATTACGGCGACAACTATGACCACTACGGCGAATTAAAAGATAAGCCAAGGATCAAACGTTATCGTGTACCATTCTTTGTACCCGGCTCGGCAGAACTTTTCAACTCTACAGAAGACCGTATTGCAAAAAATCCTGCCGTTGCATCTTTCTTTGAAAGGATGACCTTCATCCCACTTGCTGGCGTAACCCAAATGGTACCCCCAGGTGGCGATGGTATAGGTATGCATGTTATTCCGGTTGAAAAGGCAATAAATTCAGAAAACACTTCTGTCGATTTAGAGCATATTTCTTACTGGCTTAAAAAGTACGAAGGTCACATTTCCGCAGGTATCTGTTCATGCCGTGCTTCACGCAAAATCACAGGCGACGGCTGTACTGACGACGTAAACGATTGGTGTATCCAACTCGGCGATATGGCAGACTACACTGTAGAAACAGGTAGGGCACATTACATCACCAAAGAACGTGCTTTAGAGATTTTAGAACTTGCCGAAAAGAATGGTTATGTTCACCAAATCACCAACATCGACGGCGAAAATAAAATCTTCGATATTTGCAACTGTAACGTTAAAATTTGTAACGCTTTAAGGACTTCATTATTATTTAATACACCATATTTATCACGCAGTTCTTACACCGCTAAGGTAACAAAAGAAAACTGTGTTGCTTGTGGTAAATGTGTTGAAGTCTGCCCAGCTGGTGCAGTTAAACTCGGTCAAAAATTATGTAAAAAAGATGGTAGCGACGTTAAGTATCCACACGCACCATTACCAGATAACAATATTTGGGGTAAATATATGTGGGACGAAGAATATCGTGATACGGCAAGGATGTCAAACACCTACGATTCAGGTAGTGCACCTTGTAAGGCTGCTTGTCCTGCTCACGTTCCCGTTCAAGCATATATTGCACTCGCAAAACAAGGCAAGTATCGTGAAGCACTTGCTATGATTAAGACTGAAAACCCATTCCCAGCAGTTTGCGGTAGGGTATGTAACAAACGTTGTGAAGACGCTTGTACTCGTGGCAAAATCGATGCCCCTGTATCAATCGACGAAATCAAAAAATTCGTTGCAGATTACGAAATCAACTGCGGTGACAGATTTGTACCTGAAAAAGTTGTTCAATCAGTTTACGGCAAGTTTGACGAAAAGATTGCCATTATCGGTGGTGGTCCTGCAGGCTTATCTGCTGCTTACTACTTGGCAACAATGGGATATAAGCCAACCGTATTCGAAAAAAATAAAAAACTCGGCGGTATGTTGACATACGGCATCCCAACCTACAAACTCGAAAAAGACGTTATCGAAGCCGAAATTGATGTAATTAGACAATTAGGCGTAGAAATTAAATGCGGTGTTGATGTTGGTAAAGACATTACAATCGCACAATTAAAAGAACAAGGCTATAAGGCATTCTATATCGCAATCGGTTGTCAAGGCGGTCGCCGTCCCGGCGTTGTAAACGACACAGCAATCGGCACAGATATCGCTGTAAACTACTTAAGAAACAGTTTTGAAACACGTGAACAATTCACAGGCGATGTTGTTGTTGTCGGCGGTGGTAACGTTGCTGTTGACTGCGCAAGAAACGCAATAAGATTGGGCGCAAAATCAGTTAAGATGGTATCGCTTGAATCTCGTGAAGAAATGCCGGCAAGCAAACTCGAAATCAAAGAAACTTTAGAAGAAGGTATCGAAATCGTTAACGGTTGGGGTCCAAAACACCTTTCTGTAAACGAAAATGGCGAAGTAACTCAAATCACATTCAAAAAATGTACCCAAGTTACCGATCCCGAAACCAAAAAATTCGCACCAAAATATAACGAAGACGAAACAATCACTTTGGATGCTACAAAGGTTGTATTCGCAATCGGTCAAACAATCGAATGGGGCAACTTGCTTGAAGGCACAGCCGTTAAATTCTGGCACGGCAATTATCCTGTTGCTGATAAGTTCACTTACCAGACAGACGATCCCGACATCTTCGTTGGTGGAGACGTATACACCGGTCCTAAATTTGTAATCGATGCAATCGCTCAAGGCCACGAAGTCGCAGAAAGTTTGCACCGTCACGTTCGTCCACTTGCTGACATGACTATCGGTAGGGACAGAAGAAGTTACACACCATTAAATAAAGATGACTTAACCTTCCCAACCTACGATACACAAGGCAGAATCGAACCAGATTTAGATCCAGCAATCGACCACAAGACTTCATTTAAGGATGCTCATTTAACCTTTACTGAAGAACAAGTTAAGATGGAAGCAAACAGATGCTTATCTTGCGGTGTTTCATATGTTGATCCTAACAAGTGTATCGGTTGTGGCCTTTGCACAACAAGATGTCAATTTGACGCAATTCACTTGGTAAGGGATCACCCAGAATGCACCAAGATGGTCGCTGGCGAACAAAAAGTTGCAGGGCTTCTTGGCTACTTACCAAAACGTGCTTGCAAGATCTTGTTCCACTTAGGTTCACCTGAAGCAAGGGCACTCGCTAAAAAGCGTAAACTTTACAAGAAAAATCAAAAGCAGTTAAAGAAGGAAGCAAAATAATGCACGAACTCGGCATTGTAATGAAAGTTGTCGACGAAGTAGAACAAGTCGCTAAAGAAAATAATGTCCAAAAGGTTACAAACCTTCGTTTAGAAGTAGGCGAGGTATCTTCAATCGTACCCGATTTATTTAAGGACTGTTTCGAATGGGCTAAAAAACGCACCGATTATTTAAAAGAGTGCGATTTAGAACTTATTATTTTAGAAGGCGTTTCCTACTGTCGCTCTTGTGAAAAAACTTATAAAACAACCGAATACGCAAAAGTTTGCCCATATTGCGGTAGTCATGATACCTATCTTATTACCGGCAACGAAGTAAACATTAAAGATATTCAGGTCGTTTAGTAAATAAAAAAAGTCTAAACCACAAAGGTTTAGGCTTTTTTTTGATGTCAAATTTACCAATTAAAAGTTAAAAAAAAAGTTGGCTTAAAATTGAAAAAGTCCGCCTATAAGCCCGTTATCGCCACTTTTTCGCATTACAATATATATAATAATAAAAAAATATATCATAAAGTCAAAAAATATTGTATTGCTATATAAAAATGCTTGTCTTATATGCTATATAGAATGTATAATAGTATTCGGGTGATGATATGAATACTTTTTGGACTGTAGTACTAATAACATTTATTGCAGGTGTGGGTGGTACAGGTATCGGCGGTTTACTCGGCGTACTTTTCCACCGCAACTCTGAAAAAATAGTAAGTTTACTTTTAAGTTTTGCTGGTGGCGTAATGCTCGCTGTTGTTTGCTTGGATTTATTGACCGAAGCAATAGGGCAAAATGCCGATTCAATCGGGCATATCTTTTTGGTAATCGGCATGGTTATCGCAGGTTATGGCATTGTTTATTTGCTGAATGCAATAATCGATAAAAAGACAAATCCCCAAGTTAAACACATCGACAACGAACACCCAAAAACTGCTGACCAACTTTCCGAACTTATCCACAGCGACCATTATGAAGAACATAAGCGTGAAATGGAAAGTGGCAATAGCAAAATCAGCAAAGGCGAACTTTTCGTTGCTGGGCTTGTTATGGCAATCGCAATCGCACTTCACAACTTGCCAGAAGGTATGGTAATCGGCGCAACTTACGCAAAAAGCGACATTGTTGCAAACTTTTTCTTAACCGACGGCTTTTTAATCGCTGTTATAATCGGTTTACACAACATTCCTGAAGGCATGTCAGTTTCCGTACCGCTCGTAAGTGGTGGGATGGGCAAGATAAAAGCGGCAGTTATCACGGCATTAACAGGGCTTCCCACAGTGTTTGGCGCAATGCTTGGCTACTCACTTGGCACATTAAGTCCAATAAGTTTGGCAATCTCTTTAAGTTTGGCAAGTGGTGCAATGCTTTACGTTGTGTTTGGCGAATTATTGCCAGAATCTATTTTGATGTGGCGTTCAAAAGCCCCAGCGTTTGCAATGCTTATCGGCTTAATTGTCGGCGTAATTATACTTTATATTTAAAATTTAAAAATGCTAAATTTGGTCAAAAGTCGGGCTATAGGTCGGTTTTTGACCATTTTTTATTTATTTTAAATGGCGAATGATATAAAAAATAAAATGAATTTTCAAAAAAAATAAAGACAAATGAAAAATTCTATGTTATAATTAACTTTAGAAATTATTTTTAGTAATTTTTATTGGATGTGGGCATATGAAAAATTACAAAGGGCAACTTAAGTTTCTTCAAATAATTGGCATGACCGCCCTTATATGCACAGTGCTTTTGTGGGCAATGCTCTGGGTTTCTTCCGCAATGAACAACAGTTTAAGTGGCGAACTCACAAGTGCCGTAACTAGTTTTATCGATAACGTATTCGGCGTAACCGATAAAATTGAAAACGAACTCGTTACCCAGTCGGTAAATTTAAAGGGCGATTTTAAGGATAGTTACACAATAGGCGAAACGCTTAAATTAAATGTGGCATATTTTCCTGAAAACACCCGTGATAAAGATATTGTTTTTTCGGTCGCAGACGACATTTTGGATATCGCTGATGATGGCGTAGTAACTTTTAAAAAGCGTGGTACTACAATGATTAAAGTAACGCTTAAAAGCAATACTGCTGTACAAGATAAAATTGCAGTTATCTGCGTTGGCGAAAATGTACTTGACGAAAATCATCCAGAGCGTCTAAAGTTAAGTTTTGAAAAAGATCCTGCGCTTAACGACGATCAAATACCGCAGTGCCAAACCCGTTTGCTTTTGTTAAATGATGACAAAACCGATTCAAATATTGCAACATACACTTCTTCAAATGAAGATATCGCAGCCGTTGTTCAAGGTAGGGTGTACGCCCGTCAGCCGGGTACGGCAACAATTACCGCAACTATCGGCACAGGCGATAATATAAAAAACATTGACTTTGTTGTCAACGTAACCCCAAGCGAAAATAAACCTATTACAAGTTTAAATATCGCTGAAGATTTAACCCTTTACGAGTTTCAAGAAATTGAAGACTACCGCACTTTATTTGAAATAAGTCCCGACAAACAGTTAAAAGATTATGAATGTTTTATTACGGTAAGTAACCCAAGCATTTTAAACATCAATGGTTATATCTTAATAGCAAAAGATGTGGGCGAAGGCACCGTTACATTTAGGTCTGCTTTCAATAATGATTTGGTCATAACAAAAAAACTCAAGGTTGATTATCGTCAGCCAAACTATCTTACTATTGTCGGCGACGACAAAATTATGCCACACACAAAGCATACATACACAGGCGAGCATGAACCAAGGGAATACAGCGACATGGTAGAATGGTATATCGTAAGCGGTAATGCCACAATAGACGAAGACGGCACACTCGTTGCAAATGGCTATGGCAAAGTTGTCATTCGCTGTCAAAGTTTAATCGATAGCGACATTTACACTGAAAAAACTGTTAAAGTTGTGCTATTTTCAAGTGCCTACATGTTTGTGCGTAAACTTATGGGACATGCAGGACTTTCTGCACTTTTGGGCTTTGGCATTTTGGCAACACTATTTTTTAATTGTAAACATAAATGGCTTTGTTTAACCGCCCCTGCTTTTGCATTTATCTATGCCGGCGTATCCGAATTTATCCAGTTACTAACACCTGGTAGGGTGTGCTTATGGTCGGATGTTTTGGTAAACTTTACAGGCACGGTTTTTGGCATGGCAATCTCTGTTTTCATTATTGCATTACTGCTATTTATTTGGTGGCTTGTCGGCAAAAACGGCTTTAAAAAATTTGTTTTCGTTCTTAAAAACTTCAACATTACCAATATGTATAGCAAGAAAAAGGTCGCAAAAGTTTTTGAAAAAATAAAAGAAAATGAAGATGAAAACGCAAAGATAAGTGAAGAAATAAGCCTTCAGGAAGTCGCTTCAACCGATATAGATAAAAAAGAGTAAAAGTGGCGATAACGGGCTTATAGCCCCACTTTTTAAGGTTTTTAGCCACTAAATTGTTAAAAGGTTAATGGGTAAAAAATTAAAACAAAAAAGTGTAAAAAAGTGCTGATTTCGGGCTTATAGCCCCACTTTTTACAAAAAAAACAATAAAAATATATATAAGGTGTAATTATGGCAAAGGAAAAAACAACAAAATTACAAGACGCAATCAAATATTACCAAAGTTTAATCGATAGTGAAACTGCAAGCAAAACTGAAAAAGGTTATGCAGTTACGGCAGTTTATTATTTAAAAAGGTACGCACGTTATTATTCAAACAAAAACGAAAGCGAACGCCTTATGAATGACAATCGCCGTTGGACTGAAGAGGAAGAAGAAAAGTTAAGACAAGGTTTTGAAAAGGGCTTTTCTGTTGAAAGGCTTGCAAAATTACTTCACCGCAAAAACAGTGGTATTATTTCAAAACTTACCGCAATGGGACTTTTGACCGACGACGGCGCATCAAAACACCGCTGGACAAAGGAAGAAGAAGAAAAACTTGAAAAGGAATTTTTAAGCGGTAAAAGTTTGGCAAAAATGGCTGCAAGTCACGGTAGGTCAATCGGCGGTATCAATTCACGCCTTATCCTTTTAGGGCTTGTTGACGACTAATTTTAGGCTCAAATTCAAATAAAAAAAGGCAGTAAATTTTACTGTCTTATTTTGCCAAGTTGTTAAATTAAAATTTTCCATAATTACAAATAAGGATAAAAAAATAAGCGATGCAAAAAGGCATCGCTTTTATTTATTTTCTAATTACATAACCTGCACTTATTTTACATAACCTGCACTTGTGGTGAAATCATAAAAATGGTGTTATTTTGTATGGGCGTAAGCGTGCAGTGAAGCGCATAACAAGCCCCGCTTAAAATATCAACAATACGTTGAATTGTATCGTTTTTAACGTTGTTCATGTGTACAACGGCAGGCTTATTAAGTCTTAAAAAGTCAATGATTTCAAATACATCTTTATAACTCTTTGGATAAAATAGTCCGATAGAAGGATTATTTGCCGTATTTTGTGGTGTATTTTCATTAGGCTGAATTGGCTGAGCGTTAATGTTTTGTTGTGTGCTATGTGTCGCTTTAGGCTTTTTCTCAACCGTACTTTCCTTTGTAAAATAATCAAAAAGTCCCATAAAAATCCTCCGTAATCAAAACAAATTACTTTATCAACTAAAATATTATAACAAAAGTTTGCAAGTTTGTAAACAGTTTTTAAAAATTCTTTTTGTAAAGGCAAAATTTTTTAGTTTAAAATTTAGCAAAACACCCAAAATTAAAAGGTATGCCCAATTTTTAAAAACATAAAAAGTTTATTCAAAGTTTGTGTTCTAAAAATTAAGGAATTGTTAAATTATGTTGATTTTGTTTGCAAACTAATTAAATTGTTGACAATTTTCAAAACCTTTTATACAATGAATTTAACTTAATTTTACAAAATAACTTAAAAGCATATTAGTTTTTTATTTGTCATAAAAAATAATGCTTAAAGGAGTAATATGAAAAAAGGCGTAAAAATTTTAGTTACGGCGATTGCTTTTATTATGGTAGTTTTATGCTTTTCCGCTTGCAACCCCATTGTGCGTGGCAAAAGCGCATACGAAATCGCTGTAGATAATGGTTTTTCGGGTACTGAACAAGAATGGCTTGAAAGTTTAAAAGGCGAACGTGGTCAAGACGGCTTAGACGGTCAAGACGGTCAAAACTTTAATGATGGCTATTCGGTAATCGATTTATATAACGAGATGGTTTCTGCCGGCAAGTTTTCTGGCACACTTGATGATTTTATCAAAGCCTACTTTTCCCCAGAAGACGTAACCGATACGCAAGTTTTAAACAAACTTATGTTTTCCGTTTGCCGTATCGTTTGCGAATTCCCAAATAGTCAAATCGTAAGTTCAGGCTCTGGCGTATTTTACTCGGTAGATAAAACTTCTGGCGACGCTTTAATTTTGACAAACTTTCACGTCATCTTTAATGAAAGCGTAGTAACAGGCAATACAATCGCAAACAAAATTCACATTTATATTTACGGCAGTGAATATTTAGATAATCCATATTACATGCAGGCAAGTTTTGTCGGCGGAACGGCAAATTACGACTTGGCACTTTTAAAGGTTGAAAACAGTGAAGCCGTCAAAAACCAACAACTTACCCCCGTCACTATGGCAGATTCCAACCAAGTCACCCTTGGCGAAACCGTTTACGCAATCGGTAACCCCAACGGCAAGGGCATCTCGGTATCAAAAGGCGTTTTAAGCGTAGTAAGCGAAAATTTAGAAATAAATAATGTTTACGACGAAGAAAACGTTATGCGTGTTTTGCGCTTTGATGCCCCCGTTAGCCCCGGCAACTCCGGCGGTGGCTTGTTTAACGCAAAAGGTCAACTTATCGGCATTGTAAACGCAAAAAATATCGTTGAAAATGTTGAAGGCGTAAACTATGCAATTCCTTCAAACATTGTAAAAGGTTGCGTAAAGCACTTTATTGCAGAATGCTTAGGCACAGATAATACATCAATTAAAAAGCCTGTTTTCGGCATTACCCTTTCAGAGAAAAATTCTTTGGCGGTATACGATAGCGTTAATAAAAAGACAATAATCACCGCTCAAGTTTATGTTGAACAGATAAGTAGCGATTCAAAACTTAACGGCGTTCTTGAAGTAGGGGACAGAATTGTTTCAGTCGAATATAATGGCGAAGTCTATGAAGTAACACGCAATTTTATTTTGGTAGATTTAACACTTGGCTGCTTCAGTGGGGACACTATGGTGTATAACGTTGTGAGAAATGGCGAAAATTTAGCAATTACTATCACGGTTAGCGAAGACCAAATGACAGTTGTTAGATAAAATTTTTATTAAAAAACTGTCCGCCACATAAAGTAGATAAATTTATTTTGTTTTTTAGTGAAAAACACTTGTATTTTCGATTAAAACATTGTATAATACAATAAGGTAATGTTTTTACCGCTGAAAAATGATCTAAAGGGGTACTTTAAATGGGGGCTGAATATTTAATTATAGACAAGTCAATATTACCAGAATATTTTGAATTGGTCTTAAAAGCAAAAAGTTTAGTTGAAGATGAAAACAAAAGTGTAAGTTTTGCTTGTAAAGAAACGGGCATAAGCCGTTCAACATTTTATAAGTATAAAGATAAAATCTTTAAAACTTCTCAAACTTACGGCAAAAAAATAATTTTAACTATGAAGTTATCTGATGCCGCTGGCGTATTAAGCAACATCATGCAAGACATTTACGCATACGGTGGCAACATTATTACAATAAACTCAACACAGCCTATCAACAGTGTTGCATTTATCACAATCGTTATTGACGTAAGCAACTTAATCATCGATACTCAACAACTTATTAAAGAGTTCAAAACTATCAGCCACGTAAAAAGCGCAAACATCGTCGCAGTAGAATAAAAGTGGCGATAACGGGCTTATAGGCGGACTTTTTACAAAATTTAAACAAAAAATTATCAAAATCAACCCTTATATTCATAAGTATATTATGATATAAAGGGTTGTTTTTTTATGCTCAAAGTATGTAAGTTCGGTGGTACAAGTTTAAAAGATGCAAACAGTTTTTTAATTGTTAAAAATATTGTCAAAGGGGATATGTTCCGCAAAATTGTGGTTGTTTCAGCCCCCGGTAAGCGTTTTAAAGGCGATTATAAGGTAACCGATTTACTTTTAAGTTATTATAATGATCAGCAAAATTTAAGGGTAAAACGCCAAATAAAACAAAGGTTTATTGATATCGTAAATGGGCTTAATATCGATATAGATTTAAAGAAAGAGTTTGAAAAGATTTTTGATGTTAAGGGTAAAAGTAAAGATTATGTTGTAAGCCGTGGCGAATATCTAACGGCAAAAATAATGGCAAAAATATTAAACTTTAAGTTTATCGATGCCGAAAACATTTTGCACTTTAAAGGTGATAAAATAAATGTTAAAAAGGGGATAAATTTAGCAAAGAAAATAGACTATAATTGCGGTATAGTTGTGCCCGGTTTTTATGGTAAAAAAGGTAAAAATATTAAACTTTTTTGCCGTGGCGGAAGCGATTTAACAGGTAGTTATTTATCACGCTTTTTTAAAGCAGAAATTTATGAAAATTTTACCGATATTTGCGGTATAAGTATGATAAATCCAAATTTAAAATTACCGCTAAAATTTATCAAAAATTTAAGTTTTAATGACTTCAAAAATTTAAAGGGCTTAAACCCATCAGTTTTACAAAAGTCAGCCTATAAGCCCATTAAACGCACAAATTGTAGCATTTTTATCAAAAATACCTTTAATATAAACGGCAATTTTACAAGGATAAAAAGAAAATTAAAAATTAAAAAACCAACCATTTTTTCAATTAGTTATAACAATAATTTGCTTATAGTTACCGGCAGAAAATTGACAAAAAAAGATGGCTTACTAAAAAAGGTAAAAGCCATCTTAAAAGATAAAAATATTAAGTTTAAAGTGGTTAAAAAACGTGCAAATGTTTTAATGTTTTTGGTTAAAAATTATAGCGAACTTTATATGGTAAAACTAATGTATTTTAAACTTGTTTTAAATAGGTAAATCGTTAAAATTATATAGCCCGTTTGGCATTTTAATTAGTTTTTTAATACAAGTTAAAGCACCTATTGCAAACACTTCTTTTGATAGGGCAGTGTGTTTTATTTCAACTATCTCACCGTCTAAAAAATAAGTTATTGTATGTGTGCCAACAATCTCTTTTGCCCTTACACTTGTTATTGTGGCATTTTTACCACAACTTTCAATTATACTCTGTAAGGTTTTCGCCGTACCAGACGGCATATCTGTTTTGTGTTTGTGGTGCGTTTCATGTATGTAAATATCACTTTCATTTAACCTTTTAGTTAAGTTTTTTACAATCTCAAAAACTGCATTCATGCCTATTGATACATTGCTTGCAAGTAAAATAGGAATATGTTTTTTAAGTTCATTTAATTTTTCAATTTGCCCTTTATTATGCCCCGTTGTGCCTATAAGTAGGGGTATGTTATGGGTTTTTGCGTAATTATAAAGCCCGTCAAAGGCATTTGCGCTTGAAAAATCTATTACAGCATCGCAAGGTTCTTCAATATTATTAAAGTCATAATAGATAGGGCAGTTTACATTTTCGTTTGGCGTTTTGTCAATGCCAGCAACAATTTGTACATCAAATTTATTGCTTAGTTTATAAATTAAACTGCCAATTTTACCATTTATTCCACTCAGTATTACTTTAATCATAACTATCTCAAAATATATAAAAGTCTGTCTATAGGTCGATTATCGCCACTTTTTTAATTTTTTCGGCAATTTTTACCGCATTTAATGCAGCGCCTACTCGCAAGTTATCACTAACTAAATAAAGCCAAAAACTATTTTTTAAAGAATTATCTTTTCTTATCCGCCCAACCAAAATATTGTCTGTTTCATCGCACTCTAATTGGGTGGGATAATCATTTTCATAAACAATTAATTTGGGTATATTTTTTATAACTTGTTTTAGTTTTTTTGCCGAAAACTGTTTACATACCGCCACGTTAACGCTTTCCGCATGGCAATTTAACACGGGTACACGCACACATGTTGCAGTTATTGCTAAACTATTAAGCCCTAAAATCTTTCTACTTTCGTTTATTATTTTCAATTCTTCTTCGCTATACTCATTTGTAAAGTTTCCAATTTTTGGTAAGCAGTTATTAAAAATGGGCTTTTCAAATTTAAGTGGACAAGCCCTTTTTAAAAGTAAGTCATCAATGCCATCCTTTCCCGCACCCGAACAGGCTTGATAAGTATTTACAACCACTCGCTTTATACCAAACGGTTTTAAAGCGTTTAAAATGGGCATTAGCATTATTGTCGAGCAGTTCGGGTTGCAAATTAAATGGGTATCTTTCGTTATAAGGTTGTCGTTCACACCAAAACTTACAAGCGGAATATTTTCAGTAAGCCTAAAATAAGAAGCGTTATCAACAACGTATGCACCCATATTTAAAAAGTAAGGCACAAATTTTTTGCTCACCTTAGAACCTGCAGAAAATAGGGCAATGTCGATTTTTTTGTTTTTAAGATTTTTTTCATTCAAACTTTCAACCGTATAGGTTTTGCCCAAAATATCAAAGGTAGTGCCTTGCGACTTTTGGCTTGCAAAAAGAAAAAACTCGTCCGCAAAAAACTTGCGTTCGTTAATAATTTGAATAATTTTTCTACCCACAACACCCGTTGCGCCCACTATTGCAACATTCATAAGACACCTCAAATTTGTGAAGAATTTGTAAATTCCACCCAAATCACAAAAATTTTTTACATTTAAAGTCAAAATCGGTTGTAAAAGTTTAGTATTTAAGTTATTATATTATAGTAATTATATTTACTAAAATTCATTTAGTAATCTCAAAATAAATGTTTTAAGTCCTTTTAAAATTAACGCCATACTAAAAGATATTACAGTTTGGCTGTTAATATGTTAGTAAGCGAAAAATTTAAACATTGATTTTGATTAAATACGACTATGGTGTTATAATGGCAAAAAAGAATTCAAACAAAAATTATTCGGGTAAAAGTTACACCGTAACAAATACCAAAGCAAAACAAAAAAAGACTGACACAGTAAAAACCGAAAAGGTGAAGGAGAGAAAGCCAATTGCCCTTACCGACACATCTGGTGTTGACGGATACTTCCGTCCAGAAGTGGCTGTTGGCAGATGGAAGTTAGGTTACGAAGTTTTCATGGGCAACTTCATGAAGATGATTGGTATCAACTTTATCATGCTTTTATTCATGCTTCCCATTTTCATACTTTTATTTATGCGTATGTCCACCATTTACGCAAACTCGGCAATGTCGCCATTTTCCGCTAACTTAGGTATCGGCTTTATGCCGTACCCAGCAGTTTTAGGGTTAGAAGAAAGTATCGTATATTACGCAAACTACAACTTCTTTTTGTGGTTGCCACTTGCCGCCCTTGTTTTGGGCGTTGGGCTTTCTGGCGGTATGTACTTAATGCGTAACATTTGTTGGGGCGAAAGCGTAACGGTAGGCAAAACATTTTTCCAAGGCATCAAGAAAAATGTTCTTCCTATGCTCGCAACTGTCGCAATCTACACTGTCTTACTCGCAGTATGCGCAATCGCAATTTCACACATCAACTTAACAATCGCAATCACCGGCAAGGTTTGGTATTGGATTTTATTAAAGGTAGTAATTTATATTGTGCTTGCATATATCACATTGATTTTTATGTCAATGGTATCATTAACGGTAACGTATACAGGCAACTATTTCTCACTTTTAAAAAATGCATTTATCATCACTTCAATACCCGTATTATTACCGGTAAACGCATTCTTTGCCGCATTGGCGCTCATCCCATTTATTTTGTTATTCTTTGGCATGCAAGCGCTCATGCTTTCATCAATCATCATAATGTTTTTAGGCGCAGCCTTTACCATGATGGTTTGGACCGTTTACAACCAATGGATTTACGATAGAATGTTAAACGGTAGGGTAAAAGCGCACGAAGCAACCGCTGAAGAAGTCGCCAAACACGAAACCCGCACCAAAGCAAAAGAAGAAGACCAAGCCAAAGAAGGTTACCAAGTTGTTGGTAAAACCGCAAGCATTATGGACGGCGTAAAACCAATTACCGACTACGATACCACCATTTACGACATGGAAGATATGTACACAAGGGGCGATATCGAAAAGGTAGACAAATCAAAAACAGAACTATAAAAAAATTGCCTCATTTTATGGGGCGTTTTTTTCACAAAATAAATTTTTTCAAACTAAAAAATGCGTAAAACTCACTACGCATAGGGGGTAAAATGCCAAATAACGCTTATTCAGCACTTGCCGAAATTTATGAAAAGGTTATAATAGACAGCGAATACAAAAAGTGGAAAGATTACATTGTCGATCTTGTAAAAGAGTATTCAACTGGCAATAAAGGCATAGATATGGCTTGCGGAAGCGGTTATTTTACTCGTGCCTTATCAAAAAATGGCTTTGATATCGAAGGCGTTGATTTAAGTGTAGATATGCTTAACGAGGCAACACGTTTGGCTCGGCAAGAGCATTTAAATATAAGTTTCCGTCAGGGCGATATTTTGTCAGTAAAAAGTTTTAAAAAAGTGGACTTTATCACCATAATTAACGACGGAATCAACTACATACCCCCACTTAAACTCGAAAAAGCCTTTAAAAACCTTTACGGACTGCTAAATAAAAACGGTGTTTTAATCTTTGATATATCTTCAAAATATAAACTTGAAAATGTGCTTGGCAACAACATTTTTGCCGAAGATAACGAAAATTTAACTTATGTTTGGTTTAACAAACTTTTCGATGACTGTGTTGAAATGGATTTGTCTGTTTTCACAAAAAAAGGCGATATGTATCAAAAAAAGGAAGAAAGCCAAACACAGTACATTCATACGGTCGAAAATATAACCGAAAATTTAAAAAAGTCGGGCTATAGGACCGTTATCGCACAAAATCACATGCAAAAAAATCTTACAAACGACGCATTAAGGGTACAATTTATTGCAATAAAATAGGTGTAAATATGGATAGAGTAGTAAAAGCATTAATCTTTGATAATGAAATTTCCGTTTCCATTTTGGAAACCACACAAATGGTAAACCGTGCAATCGAAATTCACAATTTATCACCGGTTGCTGCCGCAGCACTTGGCAGAACAATGACCGCTGCAACCTTTATGGCAACTAATTTAAAAAATAAAGATGACACTTTAACCGTTACAATCAGTGGCGACGGTCCTGGCGGTCAAATTGTCGTTTGCGGTAATCACGATTTATGTATGCGTGGCTATATCGACAACCCAAATGTTGATTTACCACTCAAAAAAAATGGTAAGTTGGATGTTGGTGGTTTGGTCGGCAAGGGTAGGCTTACCGTTGTCAAAAACCTTGGCTTAAAAGAACCTTACACAGGCAGTTCAAGGCTTGTAAGCGGTGAAATTGCCGAAGACTTTGCATCATATTTTACCTTTAGCGAACAGCAACCAACGGGCATTGCGTTGGGCGTTAAAATTGGCAAAGACTTAAAGTGCGTTGGCGCAGGTGGTCTTGTAATTCAACCAATGCCGGGCGCAAGCGATGAAAACATTGATAAAGCAGAAAAGTTGCTTGCAAACTTTACAAATATCAGTTCCATGATAGAAGAATACGGTTTAGAAGGTATTATTGATAGATTTTTTGACGGCGTATTTTTCTTTGAATATTTACCAAAGTATCAATGCACATGCTCTAAAGAATATGTGGATAAAATTTTAATCACACTTGGCGAAAAAGAACTTTACGACACAGTGGAAAAAGAAGGGAAAATTGAAGTTGTATGTCAATTTTGTCCTAACAAATACACATACTACAAAGAGGACGTAGACAAACTTTTAGAAAATGGAAAAAAGTAAGATAGTTTTTTACAAATCTACAAGGGAAAGCCAAATAAATCTTGCTATAAGAAGGCGTAGCGAAAATGACTTTATTGGCGCTCTTAACATATTAAAATACCTTACCGAAATAAACCCTAAAGACTATGAGTGTTACGAACTTATGGCAAAGGTTTATATGGATATGGAATATTATCGGCTTGCACTTTCGCAGTGGTTCAAGTTTTTAAACATTTGTCCCAAAAGGGAATGGGCAAACGCCTATAACGGTATCGCAACTTGCTTTTTATATCTTGATAACCTCCACTTGGCTGGGTATTATTACGACATGCAGTTAGGCATTGCCCCCGATAAAGAGTTTGACTACACCGACGAACTTTACGATTATATCGACTTTGTAAAGGGTGGTGAAGAACCTGAATTTTACATCACTTACCCTTACGAAAAAATGTCTGTTGAACGGCGACTTGAACTCAGCGACGAACTAATTTTTAAGGATCCAAAAGAATACTTAACGGTATTAAATTCTATCGATGTAAACGACGAAAAATACATTGAAGCACAAACTCGCATCGTCGCTTTTTACATTTTAAACAACAAAATCAACAAGGCAAAAAAGGTCATTAACGGGCTTATAGCCCAATTTCCTGACGAACCGCTCGTAAAAATTGTACACTTTATGCTCCTTGCCGAAATGGATGATTTAGATAACGCAATCCCCGTTTTAGAAAGTTTAAAAGATGTGCAATTTACAAGTTACATGGACAGTTTAAAGGTCGCAACCGAGTGTATGGCGCTTGGGCTTTACAGCAACGCTAAACATTATTGTGAAATCACTTTAAACCTAAAGCCTTACTCAATCATGGGACTTTTCACAATGGGCGCAATCTGCTTTAACATGGGCGATTACGAGCAGGCAGAAAAGTACTTTTTGCTCAACTTCCAGTTGACGGGTATCAGCACAGTTAAGTACTATCTTGACATAACAAAAAACCCAAAACAACGCACAAAAATAGGCAATATATTGCCAAAGTTGAAACTTCCTGAAAGTGTTGCCAAAGCCTATCTTGTAAAAATTTTAAAGTACACAAATCAAGGCTTCCCAAAAATTACAAACAAAAACATTCAAACAATGTTTTTATTGTTCGATTTTATCGCATCTTTTCCAAACAATGCCTACAAGCAGTTTATCGATGGTTTAGTTGGCACAAAAAACAAGGCAGTCATAAGTTTTTTAAAGGACAAACTTTTAGACAGTGAACTTAACGATGAAATCAAGTACACCATTTTAGAAGGACTTGTTATAAACGATTTTGACGGCAAAATCAGCGTTGTCCATAGCGGTATTTTCAACAAAACAAGGTTATTTGTTTTAAAAGATTTTGAACGCAAAGGCGAACAAAATATAATAAAAACCGCACACGCAAAAGCACTTGCGAAAGTAAGCACGTTTGCCGGCTTTGACACAAAAGCACTTGAAATTTCCGCAAGGGTAATTTACCAAAAATTGTGCGAAAATGGTAACATATTAAAGGTGGAAAATTTAAAAGCATTAGCCCTTGCTATTGCGCTTTCGGTGGACAATGTGTACACTTCTCAACGTGCAATCATGACAAGTTATTTTGGCACAGATAAAAAATCTTTAAATACAGTTTTAAAATTGATTAAGGCAAAACATGTTGATAGTTGATATTGATAAATTATTTAAAAGTTTCGCAACTGAATATATTAAAGAAAACAAAGAAAAGATAAATGGTGGCGAAGATGATGCTGAAAGTTTATATACAGCATTCCAAAACACCCACTTTGCAACTTTAAACGGCAAAACACCACTTACTTTTTATCAAGATTGCGATGATTTAATCGCTGTTTTATTAGAGCATTTTAATCAAAACGTGCCGGTAAGCGATTATCTTATCGAAGCCTTAATGCACCACGGCGATGAAGATAGATTGACTGAACTTTTAAGTGATGATAAGCCAGAAGATTTATTGCTTATTTTAATCGAAGTCTTATCCCATCAAAATTCAAAAAAGTGCGTTAATCGACTTATAGCCCTACTTTTTAGCCAAAACTGTAGCGAAAAAGTAAAAGATTCATGTGCAGAATATTTAGAAGATTTTGATGTTTTAGACCAACTTTTATCATATTGCGAAAACCAAAAAGCAAACCCATCTGTTTGTTATTTATTGTCAAAACAAAAGCAAAACAGCACCGTTTCAAAAATACTTCAAACTGAATTTTTAAATAACCTTGATAGGGCGCAAGAATACGCTTCGTATTTGGAAAATTATGGCGACGAAAGTGCTGTTGAAATTTTACAAAAAGGGCTTACTATGGTCAATGATTATGTAAGTTTTAAAGAAATCAGTATCGCCATCGAAGCGTTAGGCGGTACGGTTAGCGAAAAGCGTGATTTTACCACCGATAAAAATTATATAAAGATTCACGAGGCTTCAAAAAATGAGCATAAAACTGACAACAAGTGATTACGATGTAGAGTTAGAAGAAAGTAAATTTTTCGGCGAAATTTTGCTTCCCGAAAAGTGGCTTATGGACGACATTTTTTCGCCGGACGAAATGTTTTTGTGCCAAATCAACCTTGAACAAGTTTACGAGCAAGTTGGCAAAACAATGCTTAAAGAAAGTGGCATTTTGTACTTCTTTATCGATTACAAAAAACGCCCGCAAGCCGTCTGCAGATACTATGATGGCGAAGTTGATGCCTATACGTGCTTTAATGAAGATTGGGAAAGTGATTACGACGTAATAAATCCATGGGCAATCGATTTTAGTTTGGGCGAAGGCGATATCGCAATGCTTTGTCGTGATGAAAATGTACCCGAAGATTGTATTGCGCTTTTAAAATTTTCAGCCGACAAGACAGAAATTGATTTTATGGCTGGTACAAATAACACAATTTATTTTTTAATCAGCCTTGACGATTTAAAAAAGGGTAATTACGATAAAACTTATTTAAAAATCGTAAAAAATTAAAAAGGAAATAAAATTATTTTTTATTTATTTTAAAAATTCATTGCTAAAAACAACAATATGTGTTATTATAGTTAAGCAATGAATTTTACGGCCTCATGGTCAAGCGGTTAAGACGTCGCCCTCTCACGGCGAAAACAGGGGTTCGAGTCCCCTTGGGGCTACCATAAAATATGAAAAGAGAGAGACTACAAAATAAAGTAGTCTCTCTCTTTGTTTTTTTAGAAAAAGGAAGAATGATTGAGTTAAAGAAAAATCAGGGCAAAAACTTAAAAAGTCCGCCTATAAGCCCGTTATCGATAGATTTTTGTCATAAAACAAATAAAAAAGCACAAAAAAACTTTGGACTTACCAAAGTGTTTTTTAAAATCAAATAAGTTTATCTTTAAATTTGTAAGAAACAAGTAAGGCAACAGTAATCTTTGCTAAATCTGGTAAAATAAATGGAATAACGCAAATTTCTAATACTGATAATAAGCCAATAGGACCTGTTGTGTTAAGATAAACGATCATAAACCAAACAGTACCAAAAGCAAAATAAGTAACTGCGCCTAAAAGCATTGAAACAGGCATAACCCAAAACTTTTTACCTAAAAGTTTTTCTGCGCCCCAATAAAGTAGACCGGTTAAAATAAAGCCTGCAATATAACCGCCGGTAGGTCCTAAAATTATACAAAAGCCACCTTTAAAGCCACTAAACACAGGGATACCGATTGAACCCATTAAGATATAAAGGGCAATGGCAATGGTACCACGTTTACCGCCCAAGCAACCAAGTGCTAAAAATACGGCAAGTGTTTGCAAGGTAAATGGCACTACTGTTGGTATTGACACATAGGAGCAAACAGCCAAAAGTGCAGTAAAAAGACCGATTAAGGCAACATCTTTCGCTTTCAAAAATGATTTTGTCTTGTCGACGTTTTGATTAGTTGTACCCATAAACTACCTACAAAATATTTTTATTTTTTGGCAATTAAAAGACATAAGTTACTTAAAGTTTAGCAGATTAAATTAAAATTGTAAACTAAAAATTTATTAAAGGAGAAATTGTTCAAAAAAATATTATATTGACAAATTTTACTAAAAATACCGAGAAATTTGCCAAAAAAACAAAAAAGTTCAAAAAAAATGCGAAGAAAAAAAGGAAATTTAAAAAATAAATTGTATAATAGAATGTACAAACCAAAAAAGCTCACTTTTTTAGGTAAAATCTAACAAAATTGATGTTTTTTTAACATAATTACGAACGGTAAAATTAAAATATGCCTGATCAAAATTTTCAAAAATTTATAGAGGAATTAAAAAGTCGAAACGAAATTGTCGAAGTAGTTTCGGCATACTGCCAGCTTGAAAGAAGGGGTGGTGGATATTGGGCATGCTGTCCGCTTCCTGGACACATGGAAAAAACACCATCTTTTTGCGTAAACCAAGCGGGGCAGTTTTTTAAATGTTTCGGCTGTCAGCGTGGGGGCGACGTAATCACTTTCATTATGGAAGTTGAAAGTCTATCCTACATGGAAGCCGTTAAATTTTTGGCTAATCGTGCCAACATGGATCTTCCTGAACTATCTTATAAGGATGATTGGAAGGTTGACGAAAACGCAAAAAACCGTGAAACAAGACTAAAAATTTTAAAAGACACCGCTCGTTTTTATGTAAGCAATCTCTCTAAGCCAGAGGGCGCACCATATTTAGAATATATCTATAAACGTGGCTTTGATCAAACGACAATCCGCACCTTTGGGCTTGGTTGTTCAACTGACTATAAATCACTTCCCAAATATTTAAGGGAAAAGGGCTACTCTTACGAAGACATGTTAAGTTGTGGCGTAGTATCATACAATAAGGATACGCAAGAATACAGCGACTTTGAAGCCCACCGCATGATTGTCCCCATTATAGACAGTTTTTCAAACGTAATCGCCTTTGGCGGTAGGGTAATTGAAAAAACCGACTTTGCAAAATACAAAAACACCCGTGAAACAAGCGTGTTTGTAAAAAACCGTGCGCTGTTTAACGCAAACAACATTAAAAAATTAAAGCGTGAAATGGGCACTTTGCCATATGTAATTTTGGTTGAAGGCTACATGGATGTAATCGCTTTACACACCGCCGGCATAAAAAACGCAATCGCAAGCATGGGTACATCGCTCACCGTAGAGCAAGCAAGACTAATTTTAAGATATTCTGATACAGTAATCGTAAGTTACGATGGCGACGCCGCAGGTCAAAAAGCAACCTTTAGGGGTATGCAAATTTTAAAGGATGCTGGGCTAAATGTCAAAGTAATTGCAATTCCTGACAACATGGACCCAGACGAATATATTAAGGCAAAGGGCGTTGATGCTTATAAAGATTTGTTGCTTGAAGCCCAGCCTTTAATCGATTATAAATTGCAATATTTAACTAAAACTTTCAACATAAACGACACGGTTGAACGCCGTAAATTTTTGGATAAAGCATTGCAAGTTATACTTGAAAGTGATAAAGAATTTGAGCGTGAAGAACTTTTAAGAAAACTCAGCCAAATCACAAAAATCACTTATGAATCACTTAAACGAGATTTAGACCAGACTTCGCAAAAGTCCGCCTATAAGCCCGTTATCGCACCAAGACAGCCCGAAATTCATACCGATGATGAGCCTGATTCAGCACTTATCAAAGCAGAAAGGCTTGTTTTATCGGCGATACTAAACGGCGTAAGTTACGCAAAAATTAACGACTTAGTTGGACTTGAATTTTCTTCCCAAATAAGAAGCGAAATTGCATCAACAATTTTGATGCTTGCAGAAGAAAACAAGCAAATATCTGCTTCAATCGTTACGCACATTTTGGGCGAAGAATATTACACCGAACTAAACAACATATTAAGTTTGATAGATATCGGTTTAGGAGAAAGGAAGTCCGATATTTTATACTATGAAGACTGTGTAAAGTTTATCAAAATGACCAATTTAGAAACTGATATACAGTACTTAAAAGACTATGCAGTAAACGAAACTGACGTAAAGCGTCAACTTTTCGCAATAACCAAAATTAGAGATAAACAAAACGAGTTACATAAACTCAAAACGGAGGATAAATTATGATTGACGATGCTGTTTTAACGGAGATAGCCAATGAGATTATAATCGATTACAAAAAGCGTGGTACAATTACGACAGACGCACTTTGTGATAGATTAGAAAAGGTTGAAATGAGCGACGAACAAATGGAATGGATGCACAAAACCATTGAAGACGCCGGCATTCAAATCGTAGACGAAACCATTCAAGAACAGGACTTATACGACCAACTTGTTAAAGAAATAAGTATGGACGACCCTGTTAAACTTTATTTAAAAGATATTGGTAAAGTTCCGTTATTATCAAGCGAAGAAGAAATCGAATTAGCAAAGCGTATGGCAGCAGGCGATAAAGAAGCCAAAACCATTTTGACCGAAGCAAATTTAAGGCTTGTTGTATCAATCGCAAAACGCCATGTCGGTAGGGGTATGCACTTTTTAGACCTTATCCAAGAAGGCAATATGGGCTTGATGAAAGCAGTTGAAAAGTTTGACTATGAA
Source organism: uncultured Clostridia bacterium (assembly GCA_944363645.1). Lineage (GTDB taxonomy): Bacteria > Bacillota > Clostridia > Christensenellales > Borkfalkiaceae > UBA4636. The sequence continues at coordinate 35,352 of CALVUR010000009.1, forward strand.
AGAGGTTATAAACTTTCAACATATGCTACATGGTGGATAAGACAAGCCATTACCCGTGCCATTGCCGACCAAGCAAGAACAATCCGTATCCCCGTTCACATGGTAGAAACCATTCATAAACAAGCAAGGGTAACTCGTCAACTATTGCAGGAATTAGGCAGAGATCCTTACCCAGCAGAAATCGCAAAAGAAATGGGTATACCAGAATCAAGAGTTATCGAAATTCAAAAAATTGCGCAAGATCCTGTATCTTTAGAAACCCCAATCGGTGAAGAAGAAGATAGCCACCTTGGTGATTTTATTGTGGACGAAAATGCGCAGTCGCCGGGGGAAGTAGTCGAAACTTCAATGCTTCACGAACAGTTAATTCAGGTTTTAGACACCCTTACCCCACGTGAAGAAAAGGTTTTGCGTTTGCGCTATGGCATCGATGACGGCAGACCAAGGACGTTAGAAGAAGTTGGTAAAGAATTTAACGTTACTCGTGAACGTATCCGCCAAATCGAAGCAAAAGCATTAAGAAAAATGCGCAACCCACAAAGATCCAAAAAACTTAAAGATTTTCTTAACTAATGACTAAACGAATTGAAAAAATAACATCGCTTTTATCGGGCGGTGAAAGTTTTGCTGACGTTGGCTGCGATCACGGCTATGTTAGCCAATATGTGCTTGATAATAAGTTATATAATAAGGTTTACGTAACCGATATATCAAAGCCAAGTTTAGATAAAGCAATCAATCTTTTAAACGAAAATCACGGCGGAAAATTCACACCAATTTTAACCGATGGGTTAAAAAATGTACCCTATTGCGACACTGTCGTAATTGCCGGTATGGGCGGTGAAGAAATTATCAAAATTTTACAAAAGTCCGCCTATAAGCCCGTTATCGCCATATTACAGCCCATGAAAAACGATGAAAAACTTCGAAAATTTTTACATCAAAGCGGTTATGGGCTTGATGTTGACTACATGTTTTACGACGATAATAAGTATTATCACTTAATGCGTGCAGTCCTTGATTTAAAAGATTGTTATACCGAAAAAGAAGAAACTTACGGTAGGGGTAATTTAAGTGGCAACGAAGATTTTATTCTGTATTTAGAAGGTAAAATCAACGAAACCCAAAAATTGCTTGAAGAAAAAAATTTGCAACAAACATCACGTAAACAATTAACACAAAGACTTGAAACTTTGAGAGGATTGAAAGATGAAATTAAGAGAGATTTACGAGTTGATTGACAGGTTTGCACCCTTTGAACTTTCAACCATGTACGAAAAAAACTGCAGGTTTGAAGACAACAGCGGTATAATTGTAGACACAGAAGCCGATATTACAAATGTGTTGTTTACTCTCGATTTAACCGACCGTGTTGTAGAGCATGCACAATGGATAAAAGCAGGTTTAATCATAACCCACCACCCGGCAATTTTTTACGGAATAAAAAAGATTGACGGCGTACTTTTAAAAGCGGCATCTGCTGGCATTGGCGTAATTTCTTGCCACTTAAATTTTGACGTTGCCGAAAAGGGTATTGATTATCACTTGGCAAAGGGCGTTGCAGATCCTGAAGATAAGGATATCGAAATTTTAGAGCCATTGCTTTCCGGCACAGGCTACGGCAGAAGATATCAGGTAAACACATCTTTAGAAGAACTTGCAGAAAACATTGAAAGGGAATTTAACACAAAGGTAAATGTGTATGGCGACAAGACCGCTTACATCAAAAAAGCGGCAAGTTTTTGCGGTTCAGGGCTTAATACAAACACCTTAAACATTCCAGCAGATGTGTATATTTCCGCAGACATACCCCACCATGTCCTTGTTGAAGCGATAAAAAGTGGCAAGCGTGTAATCGCAATGACACATTACGCAAGTGAAAACTATGGCATGAAAAAAATCTGCAAACATTTTTCAAACATTTATAGATTAAAAAACAAGCTTGATTTCAGTTACTTTGATGATGATAGATTCATTTAATCAAGCGAAGGAGAATTATGGTAGAAAAGTTATTGGAATATCAAGAAGTTGACAGATCGCTTAAAAGCATTGAAGAAGAATTAAGAAAAAGTGATGAATTCAAAAAGTATGCTCAAGCGGTCAAGTTTTTAAAAACCGTAACCGAAAGCAAGGCTCAAATCGAATCAAAAGCAACATCGCTTTTATCAAGTATGCAGGCTTTAGAAGCAAAACTTAAACAACTTAACGAAGATAAAAACGAGTTTGGCGAAATTAAAGATATCGAAAACGAAGACACCTTGGCATTTTTAAAGAAAAAATCTCAAGAACTATCAAAGCAATGCGCCTTGTTAGAAACTGAAATCGAAAAACTTACCAAAGAAATGACAGAACTTTTGCGTTCTTATAAAGAGTTAATGGATAAAACAAAACTTATGCTCGCCCAACAAGACGAAAATAAGGAAAAATACGAAAAGTTATCCAAAGATAAGGCAAAAGAAAAGGATGCAATCAATAAAAAACTTGAAAAAATCGCAAAGGATATCCCTGAAGAATATTTAAATAAATACAAGGAAAAACGTAAAGATTCAAAATTCCCGATCATTTACGAAATTCAGGGTAAACACTGCTCGGCTTGCGGTACAGAATTATCTCAACTTGCACTTTCCCGCATTAAGACGGAAAAAATCATCGAATGCGAAAACTGCAGACGCTTGGTGTTTATAAAGGAATAATTTAAAGCGCAACATAATTTAAAGCGCAACATAAAATTTTGTATTGTAAATTTAATTTACAAAAAGTTTAAAAAATTGATTTGTAAGGCAAATTTACTTGACAAGGCAAAATAAATAAGTATAATATTGGTGTAAGGTAAATTTACTTTACACCTTTATTTTTGGCGGTGAAATATGAAAATTGAGGAAATGGGGTATATACAACTTTTAGATTTATATAAAGGGCTTTTAACCCCCACAAAGGCAGAAGTTGCCGAAATGTACTTTTCGTGCGACCTATCTTTGACCGAAATTGCCGAAATAAAAAACTGCACACGCCAAAGCGTACTTGACACAATCAAATCTGTTAAGCAAGAACTTGACAGTTTTGAAAAAAAGGTGGGCTTTTTGGCGTACAAAAACAAGGTTAAACAAACAGTTTCAACACTTACAGATGACCATAAAGAAATTATAAAAGGAATTTTGTAACATGGCAGCATTTTCATCATTAGGCGAAAAACTCAATCACGTGTTTTCAAAACTTACAAAGCGTGGAAAACTTACTGAACTTGAGATAAAACAAGCAATGCGTGAAATTCGTATTGCGCTTTTAGAGGCTGACGTTAATATCAAGGTTGCAAAAGACTTTATCAATTCGGTTTCTGAAAAGGCAGTAGGTCAAGACATTTTAAAAAGTCTTAATCCTACCCAACAAGTTATCAAAATTGTTAATGAAGAATTGATCGCTTTAATGGGCGGTCAAAACCAAAAGTTAGAAGTCGCACCAAAGCCACCCACAGTCATTATGATGTGCGGTTTGCAAGGTGCCGGTAAAACAACATTATCCGGTAAACTTGCATTGTTACTTAAAAAGCAGGGCAAAAAACCCTTGCTTGTTGCGTGCGACGTATATAGACCTGCCGCTATAAAACAACTCATGGTTGTTGGTGAAAAGGCAGGCGTTCAGGTTTTTGAAAAGGGACAAGGCGATCCTATTAAAATCGCCAAAGAAGGTATTGATTACGCAAACAAGTTTGGTTTAGATACGGTAATTATCGACACCGCCGGTAGGCTTGAAATCGATGACAACCTTATGACCGAACTTGAAAATATCAATTCAGCCGTTTCCCCAACAGAAATTTTACTCGTTGTCGACTCAATGACAGGTCAAGTTGCCGTAAACGTTGCCGAAGGCTTTTCTTCAAGGCTTCCAATAACGGGCGTTGTACTTACAAAACTTGACGGCGACACAAGGGGTGGTGCGTGCTTATCAGTTAAAGCGGTAACCGGTAAACCCATTAAGTTCTGTGGCGTTGGCGAAAAACTTACCGACATTGAACCTTTCTATCCCGACCGTATGGCAAACAGAATTTTGGGCATGGGCGATGTATTGACGCTCATTGAAAAGGCCCAAGAAGCCATAAAGGAAGAAGATGCGAAAAAACTTGAAAAGAAGTTAAGGGAAAACAATTTTGATTTAAACGATTATTTAGAGCAAATCGAAATGTTAAAAAAGATGGGTGGCGCAAGTGCCGTAATGTCAATGATGCCGGGCATGGGTAAACTTAAAGTTAAAGACGGCGATGTTGACGAGCAAGAGATTTACCGCATGAAGGCAATCATCCAGTCAATGACACAAAAAGAAAGACGCAATCCCCAAATCATTAACTATTCAAGGAAGATGCGTATCGCTAAAGGTAGCGGTACTTCACTTCAACAAATTAACGCACTTTTAAAGCAGTACGAACAAATTAAAGTAATAATTAAGCAAATGAAAAACAACAAAGGGAGGCTTCCCTTTAAATTCTAAAAAGTGGCGATAACGGGCTTATAGCCCCACTTTTTACAAAAAATCAAGGCAAAAACCCTTAAAGAAAAAGGGCATTAAAAATTAAAAAAATAAAAAAGAAGATATATTTACGGAGGTAAATTAAAATGGCAGTTAAAATGAGATTAACAAGAATGGGCGATAAGAAATCACCATTTTATCGTATCGTAGTTGTTGATAGCAGAGTTGCAAGAGATGGCAAATACATCGACAAAGTTGGTCATTACAACCCAACAACACAACCTGCTGAAGTAGTTATCGATGCAGAAAAGGCAAAAGACTGGCTTTCAAAAGGTGTTCAACCAACTGAAACAGTTAAATCACTTCTTGTTAATGCTGGCGTTATCGAAAAGAGCAATAAGTTAAGCCCAGCAAAGACCAATCCTAAAAAGAAAAAAGGTTAATAGGTGAGATATGTTAGACCTTATTAAGTACGTTGTATATCAATTCGCTGAAAACAAAGACGAAGTTGAATTCAAGGTAGAAGAAAACGGCGATGTAGTAAATGTTACCGTTTACTTATTACCCGAAGACATGGGTAAGGTTATCGGCAGACAAGGCAAAATCGCAAAGGCTTTAAGGACTTTGGTTAAATCGGCTTCCGCTAAATCTGGCAAGAAGTACAACATTGAAATTTCTGAAAAAGTAGGGGCTTAGTTTGCCCTCTTTTTCTTTTTTCAGCAAATTTTCTCATTAAAATTTATTTAGGACTAAAATTAAAACTACTTTAAATTTGGTAATATGGAAAAAATTCAAATTGGTACAGTGTTAAAACCCCAGGGCATAATGGGGCAAATAAAGATAAGTGATTTTACCGACGGCAAAAACGCAATCAAAGATTTAGATGAAGTTTTTATCGATAATACTTCATACAAGGTTTTACAAAAATCAACAGGTCCTCAATGTATCTTTTTAACGCTTAAAGGCGTCGCAGATAGAAACACTGCAGAACTTTTGCGTGGCAAAGATGTTTTTTGCGATAAAGATAAAATCAATGTATCAAGCGACCGCTTTTTCATCACCGACATAATAGGTTGCTCGCTTTATTTAAGTAGCGGTAAACTACTTGGCGAAATCGTTGATGTTCAGGTCGCAAGCACCGATATCTTTACGGTAAAAACTCAAGAAGGCATGTGTTACTTTCCCTTTTTGAAAAAGTTAAATGCCCAAATGGACTTAGAAAATAAAAAAATTACCGTTGATGCTAAAATTTTCACGGAGGTTTGTCTTTACCAATGAGAATTGATATTTTAACGCTTTTCCCCGAAATGTTCGCACCCCTTAATGAAAGCATTATCGGTAGGGCACAAAAGGGCGAAAAGGTTCAAATCGTGGTTACCAATATACGTGATTACGCAACCGACAAGCACAAACGTTGCGATGATTATCCTTTTGGTGGCGGCGCAGGTATGGTCATGATGGTCGAACCTGTTGCAAACGCAATCGAAAGTTTAGATCCCAACCATCAAGCCTTGCGTATTTATATGTCCCCAAAGGGTAAAACCTTTTCGCAAAAACATGTTGCACGCATCTTAACGCATGACCGTATTTTAATTTTGTGTGGGCATTATGAAGGTATCGACCAAAGAATAATCGATTTATATATTGATGAAGAAATGTCAATCGGCGATTATGTTTTGACCGGCGGTGAATTACCAGCAATGGTCATAACCGATGCAATTTGTAGATACGTAGACGGCGTTATCAGTAAAGATTCTTTAAAAAATGAAACTTTCACCGACAACTTGGTTGAATACCCACAATACACTCGTCCGCAAGAATTTAAAGGTTTAAAAGTGCCGGATGTACTACTTTCTGGCAACCATCAAGAAGTAGATAAATGGCGACTTAATGAGTCAATTAAACTCACAAAAAAGTTGCGTCCAGACCTTATTGAAAATGATAAAAAGTAGCGATAACGGGCTTATAGCCCCACTTTTTGTAAATTTTCATACTAAAATAAGCGAAAATTTAGGTAAAATAACAAATAAATTTTAAAAGATAAAAGTTGACAATTTTTTGTCGGCTTTTTCTTTTTTTAGGCGATATAAATAAAAAAGAAAAAAGTTGTCAATATAAATAGATTATTTTTACAAAATTTGTTATAATATAAAAAAGAGTTTTTTAATTTGCTAAAAAAAGACTAAACTCAAAAGATAAAACTACTAATTTTTTAAATTAAAGGTGGTTATCATGCGCAATAACGATATGCAAATAAATGAAAAAGGCTTTACCACGGGCGGTATAAATTGGTTCCCCGGTCATATGGCAAAAGCCATTAAGATGATGGAAGAAAACATAAAACTTTGCGATGCTTGTATTTATGTTTTGGATGCCCGTGCCCCTTTTGCTTGCATAAATAAAAAACTAAATGAAGTTTGTAAAAATAAACCGATACTTTATGTAATCAATAAAATTGACCTAATAGAGCAAAGTGATTTACAGCAAATTCTCAATCATTTTAGGACTAATAATTGCAAAGTTATCACCACCGTCGGCACAAGTTTAAAGGACGGAAAGTCGGTCTATAGTACCGTTATCGACCTTTTAAGTGAAAAAATTGCCAGCAAAAAAGCAAAGGGTATCACAAAAGCAGTAAGGGTTATGGTGTGCGGTATTCCTAACACGGGTAAAAGCACAATCATCAATTCTTTAAGCGGTAGAAAACAAGCACAAACGGGCGATAAGGCTGGTGTTACACGTAGTAAACAGTGGATAAAGTTATTTGATATCGAACTTTTAGACACACCGGGCACAATGCCACCGGCTATTGAAAATCAAGTTTACGCACGTCATTTGGCGTATATTGGTAGCATAAACGATAACATTTTGGATGTAGAAAGTTTGTGTTTGGACTTTATAACCGAATTAAGCAAGTACCACAGCGGTATGTTAAACAAAAAATACGGCGTAGATGAAAGTTTACCGCCACTTGAAATTTACGAAGGCATTTGTAAGGCACGTGGCTTTTTAATGCGTGGTGGTGACTACGATTACGATAGGTGTGCAAAAGCCGTTTTTGACGATTTTAGAAAAGGTAGGTTGGGTAAAATATGCCTCGAAAAGTCATCGATTTAGAAACTGAAAAGAAAAAATTACATTACGAATATCAACTTTTGGCAGAAGGCAAAAAGTACATTGCCGGGGTAGACGAGGTAGGACGTGGTCCACTTTCGGGCCCCGTTGTGTGCGCCGCGGTCATTATGCCCCTTGACGATGAAGATATTATCTTGGGCGTAGACGACAGCAAAAAGGTAAGCGAAAAAAAGCGCACACTTTTGGCAGAACAAATTAAAAGTAAGGCAATAAGTTACAGCATTTGTCAGGTAGAACACGATAGAATTGACGAAATAAATATTTTAAATGCCACAAAAGAGTGTATGCTTGAAGCAATCAGTAAACTTGATGTTAAACCAGATGTGGTTTTGATTGACGCACTCGATATCGATTGCGGAATAGAAACTCGCCCTATCATAAAAGGTGATGCAAAAAGTTATGTAATCGGTTCTGCATCAATAATTGCAAAGGTTTACCGTGATAATTTGATGGAAGAATACGATAAAATTTACCCAGGTTACGGCTTTGCAAAAAACAAAGGTTACGGCACAAAAGACCATATAAATGCAATAAGGACAATAGGACCATGCAAGATACACCGAAAAACTTTTATAAAAAATTTTTGGGCAGACAAGGAGAGTTAAAAGCCAAAAAATTTTTGCAAAAAAAGGGGTATAAAATTATAGAAACAAATTACACCACAAAGTACGGCGAAGTGGACTTAATCGGCTTATACGGCGACTTTTTGGTGTTTATCGAGGTCAAAAATCGCACTACAAAAACTTTTGGTGAGCCTGTAGAAGCAGTGGACTTTAAAAAGCGAAAACACTACAGAAAGGCCGCAACTTATTTTGTTATGACTCACCCCGAAATAACCCTTCAGCCCCGTTTTGACGTGGTCGAAGTTTTTAACGATCAAATAAACCATATCGAGGACGCTTTCCAATGATAATATCCGTTTCAAGTGCATCGGGCATAGAAGCCGCAACCAAGCGTGAACTTTTACAACTCAGTGTAGAAAAAGCCCCTGCAATAAATGGAAGAATGAATTTTGAAGGGGATTACGATTTACTTACAAAATGTAATATACATCTTTCAACGGCAAGTCGAATTTTCATTGTGCTTGCTCAGTTTAAATGCACCGATTTTGATACGCTTTTTGATAACGTTATCGATATCGATTGGGAAACTTATTTGCCTGAAAACGCTCAAATTTTGGTTAAGCCAAAACTTGTTGAAAGCAAACTTAACGCCTTTTCCGCTACACAGTCGGTTACTAAAAAAGCCATTTGCGAAAGACTTAAAAAGGTGTATAAGTGTGAGTATTTAAAGGAAACAGGTCATCAGTTTACCGTCGAAATCGCTATCACGCACGACTTTTGCACGGTTTTATTAAACGCATCTGGCGAAAGTTTACATAGGCGTGGTTACCGTAATATTTACGGCGAAGCGCAGTTAAAAGAAAACCTTGCTGCAAGCATGTTAGAACTTTCTGTTTGGAACGAATTTAGACCGCTTTGCGACTTGTTTACCGGCACGGGCACAATCGCAATAGAAGGCGCAATGAAGATAAAACACATTGCACCGGGGCTTAATCGCAACTTTGATTTTACCCACTTCAAAAATTACGATAACAAGATACTCGAAAATGTCAAAAGTGAGGCTATAGGTCGAATATTGACACAAAATCTACCAAAAGTCGAAGCATATGACATCGATGAAAAGCAGTTAAATATTGCCAAAATTCATGCTAAAAACGCTGGCGTTGACGATATTGTGCAATTCCATTTAAAGTCTATGGAAACTTTTGTTTCTGATAAAAAACGTGGCGTAGCGTTTGCAAATCCGCCTTACGGCGAAAGGTTAGAAGACAGACCGTATATTGAAAAACTTTACCGCACCTATGGCAAGGTAAGAAAGGCTAACCCCGATTGGTGTTTTTATACAATTACGCCGGTTAGCGACTTTGAAAGACTTTTTGGCACTCGTGCGGATAAAAAGCGTAAACTTTATAATGGTAGGATAGAGTGTTGTTTTTACGCTCATCTTGGCAAGCCCCAAACCCCAAAAAATTAAACGAAAGGGCAAGGGCAAAAGTTTTAATACGAAAGGTTTAGATAAAATTTTATACGCAAAAATTAAGCCCGTCAAAAGCGGGCTTTTTTTATAAGGTTGTAATTTTAAGGACGAAAAGTTTTTGATTTTAAGTCATAACGAAAAAAACGCAAAAAAAGGTTAAAATTTTACAAAAATAGCCCAAATGCCTACAAAAATACAAATGTTGCGTAAAACTATTGACTTAATTTGTGAATTATTTTATAATAAATGGGCAATAAAAAATTGCCGTTAATGTCCTTAAAAACTAAAGTGCGAAAGTTTTAATGGTTGCGCAAAAGTTTTTATGGCTTAAAAATGGCCTTTAAAGGGCTAAAAAAACATTAAATTTGCAAAAAAATTTTAGAAAATAAATCTTCAATAAAGGAGAATACAATGAAGTACGTTTACTTATTTAGTGAAGGCAATGCAAACATGCGTGAACTTTTAGGTGGTAAGGGTGCAAACCTTGCTGAAATGACACACATTGGTTTACCGGTACCCCAAGGTTTCACAATTTCAACTGAAGCATGCACACAGTACTATGAAGATGGCAGAATGATTAACGAAGCTATCCAACAAGAAATTATGGAAAACATCGTTAAACTTGAAACCATTACAGGCAAAAAATTTGGTGATGCAGAAAACCCGTTACTCGTATCAGTTCGTTCTGGCGCAAGGGCATCAATGCCAGGTATGATGGATACCATTTTAAACCTCGGTTTAAATGAAGAAGTAGTTAAAGTTTTATCTGATAAATCCGGTAATCCAAGATGGGCTTGGGACTGCTACAGAAGATTCATTCAAATGTTCTCTGACGTAGTTATGGAAGTTTCCAAGAAGGAATTTGAAGTTTTAATCGACAAGAAGAAAGAAGAAAAAGGCATCACATTTGACGTTGACTTAACAGCAGAAGATTTACACGACCTTGCTGAACAATTCAAGGATAAATATAAACAAGCACTCGGTAAAGACTTCCCAACCGATCCAAAGGAACAACTCTTTGAAGCAATCAAGGCTGTATTTAGAAGTTGGGATAACCCACGTGCTAACGTTTACAGAATGGACCACGACATTCCTTACAGTTGGGGTACTGCAGTAAACGTACAAGAAATGGTATTTGGTAACATGGGTAACGATTGCGGTACCGGTGTTGCATTTACACGTAACCCAGCAACAGGCGAAAAGGGCTTAATGGGTGAATTCTTAATGAACGCGCAAGGCGAAGACGTTGTTGCCGGCGTTCGTACACCAATGCCAATTTCACAAATGGCAGAAGTTTTACCGGAAGTTTACGAACAATTCTTAACAATCTGCAATACTTTGGAAACACATTACAGAGATATGCAAGATATGGAATTTACTATCGAACGTGGTAAATTATTCATGCTTCAAACCCGTAACGGTAAGCGTACAGCAGCCGCTGCTATCAGGATTGCTTGCGACTTAATCGACGAAGGTATGATTACAGAACAAGAAGCATTGATGCAAATTGATGCTAAATCACTTGACATGTTGTTACACCCACAATTTGATGCTGACGCATTAAAGATGGCTAACAAAGAAAACGTTGTTGGTAAGGGTATTGCTGCATCTCCAGGTGCTGCTGCTGGTAAAATCGTATTTACCCCAGAAGATGCTGTATTAAAAGGTTCACAAGGTGAAAATGTTATCTTGGTAAGACTTGAAACTTCACCTGAAGATATCGAAGGTATGAAGTACGCTCAAGGTATCTTAACAGTTCGTGGCGGTCAAACTTCCCACGCAGCAGTTGTTGCAAGGGGTATGGGCAGATGCTGCGTTTCTGGTTGTGGCGAAATCATCATGCACGAAGAAGAAAAATACTTTGAACTCGCTGGCAAGACCTTCCACGAAGGCGATGATTTGTCATTAGACGGTAGCACAGGTAACATTTATGACTGCGCAATCAAGACCGTTCCTGCCGATCCAAACAGTGGTTACTTTGGCAGAATCATGCAATTAGCAGACAAATATAAAGCAATGGGCGTTAGAACAAACGCTGATACCCCGGCAGATGCTCAACGTGCTGCTGAATTAGGCGCACAAGGTATCGGTTTGTGCCGTACAGAACACATGTTCTTTGGTCCAGGCAGAATTGATAAATTCCGTGAAATGATTTGTTCTGAAACGGTTGAAGAAAGAACAGCCGCTTTAGATAAGATCGAAGCAATGCAACAAAAAGACTTTGAAGGCTTAATGGAAGCATTAAACGGTAATCCTGTTACAATTAGGTTCTTAGATCCACCACTTCACGAATTCGTTCCTACTGAAGAAGCAGATATCAAACTTTTAGCAGAAGCAAAAGGCAAAACTGTTGCTGAAATCACTGCAATTTGTAACTCTCTTCACGAATTCAACCCAATGATGGGTCACCGTGGTTGCCGTTTAACTGTTACTTACCCAGAAATCGCTGTAATGCAAACAAGGGCAATCATTAAAGCCGCAATCAACGTTACTAACCGCCACCCAGATTGGAATTTAGTTCCAGAAATTATGATTCCATTAGTAGGCGATATTAAAGAGCTTGCATTCTGCAAAAAATACGTTGTTGAAACTGCTGATCAATTAATCGCTGAAGCAAACAGCAACTTAAAATACGAAGTTGGTACAATGATCGAAGTTCCAAGGGCAGCAATTACAGCCGATAAAATCGCTCAAGAAGCTGAATTCTTCTGCTTCGGTACAAACGACTTAACCCAAATGACTTTCGGCTTCTCTCGTGACGATGCCGGCAAATTCTTAAAGGCATATTACGACAATAAGATTTTTGAAAGCGATCCATTCGCTAAACTCGATACCGAAGGCGTTGGTAAACTTATGGAACTCGCTGTTAAACTCGGCAAACTTACAAGAAAATCATTGCACGTTGGTATCTGCGGTGAACACGGTGGCGATCCTTCTTCAATCGAATTCTGCCACGAAATCGGCTTGAACTACGTTTCATGTTCACCATATCGTGTTCCAATCGCAAGACTCGCTGCCGCACAGGCTAATATCCGTAATCCTAGGGGCTAACAATTAACCCTGAAAAGCGGTAAAAATTCAATTTTTAATTAAAAAATAAGGTTTTAGTAGTCATTCTTTCAAGAGAGTGACTACTTTTTTTCTCTTAAAAATCTCTTGCAAGGTCAAAAATCGGTCAAAAAAACGGGGTGGTTCCTCAAATTTTACATTTTTCTGTATCTACCGCTATGGGTAAAAAAGGGCGATAAAAAGGAGGTTTTTTATGAAAAATTACAAATTAATCATTGAATATTACGAAAAAGGCAATAAACAAGAGCAAATCGCTACTCTTTGCAGTTGTTCCCGAATGACTGTTTTCACTGTGCTAAAGCGTTTTCGAACGCTAGAACTTAATTATGATGACGTAAAGTCAATGAGTGAAGAAGAAATTTCTTCTTTATTATTCCCCGAAAGGGCGAAAGCGGGGGACGGATATTTGATTCCCGACTTTGAGTGGGAAGAGTTTCAAATGTGTAAACATCAATCTTCTATAAGGTTATGTTGGCGCAGGTATTGCAAACATGCCGCTAAACAAAATTTGATGGCATACAGTTGGAAATGCTTTATAACTTTATATAATGCATATCGCAGACCGAAGATTGTAGTGGAAGACCCAAACGACAAGATTCGCAACAAATTAAAAGATTTTAACTTTCTATTATCTTGTTGCCCGCGTGGAAGTATAAACTATCAAGTAATCCAACGAAAAAAGGAAGAGTGGCTAAAATCCTTAAAACTCGAAGAAAATAAAATCTTGGATAGCGACGAAGAGTAAATGCCTATAAAAAATAAGTTTCTCGTAAAAACCAACAATATTTACGAGAAACTTTCTGTATAATAAAAGCCGTTTTAAAACAAAAATTCAAAACGGCTTTTTATATGTTTATTTTGCAATGTTTATAATACGTTTCTTTTTCCGTTTGGAATATTCTAAAGTTTTAGCAGCTCCACCCCAAGAATATTTAACGTAGGCAATAACAAGGTCAGCTTGTTCAACCATCCACTCATTTCTTTTTAAGATTGCAAACTTACGTGGAACGCTTTCAAGAGGAGGGAAGATAACGCCGTCATAATGATTTTTAGCAAACTCTAATTTAGAATAATTCTTATCAAGATAGGGTGTAATAAATATAAGTTCAATCTCCGGAAAATCGGTTTTCAAATCTTTTAACATACGTAAACACAATCCATCAAAATCACCATACCCACCTAAGTAAAATTTACAGGTGGGATTTTTATTTATCTCATCAATAAGAATATTTTTAAGTTGTTCTTTGACGTCATAGCTAAATAAACAGTTAGAATGTCCACAAAAGGTAATTATCATAGCTACCTCTTTGCGTAGATTTACCTACATATTATATCAAAACATTTAGAAAAATAGCAAGCGTTTACGTAGGTTTATCTACGTATATTTAGAAACGTAAACTGTTAAACTTATATGTAGATATAACTGCGTAGGAGGAATGACACATGAACGTATGTGAAGCAACAGCTAAAAGAATAAACCAATTATTAAAAGAAAAGGGGATGACTCAATACAGATTAGAACAAAAGTCGGGTATATTACACGGAAGTATGGCGTGTATTATGAATGGACGAAACAAAACGGTAACATTGAGTACGATTTATATGTTGGCAAGTGGTTTTGATATGTCTATAATAGAGTTTCTTAATAATGAGATTTTCTTATCAGAAGATGTTGATTTTGAATAACGATATATAGTAAAGTCGGTGGTTTTTACCACCGATTTTTCTTTTTAACTAAATACGCATAAAACACTTATTTAACGTAGTGTTTTGCGTAAAAATAGTTAAAAACCATATTTTTTATACCTAAAATGCTTGAAAAACGTTGTTTTTTCTTCGGAAATCAAGCAAATTAGGTATAGTATTACTAAATATTAACCAAATCTACACAAACCACTTGACTT
>CALVUR010000010.1 GCA_944363645.1 uncultured Clostridia bacterium
TGTGCGTAAGCCAGAATAGTTTAGGGCTAATTGCCCGAAAAAGAAAAACCACCAGCTAGGCTGGTGGATATTTATTTGCTAAATTAGTTGTTTATAAAAAGTAAAACTGCACCGCTTTTTACTTTAATATCCACCCTGTTTTGCGTGGCGACATTTGATATACCAAGTGTTTCGCCCCTTTTTAATGTTGTGTATTTATACTGATATTTTAACCCAACAGAACTATCGATTATTGAAGTTTCAAGCGGATACAATGATATAATTTGCCCTGTTTTTACATCAACTGAAATTTGATCGTTTACAAAATAAATTTGTCCAGCGTTTGTAACAATTTTTGCATTTAATCCTAATTTTTTCGCACGTTCTAAAAGTCCGACATTTGCGAAAAATTGGTCATCACGCTTACCGCCAGCACAAATAAATTCCACCAAATCTGCCTTTAATTCATGCGCTTTGATAAGCCCTAATTCCCCATCGGTATAATCTTTATCGGTTGGAAAAACTTGTGAATTTTCTGGCACATAACCAAGCGAATCAAAATCGCCAAGCACAAAATCAGCCTTTACACCCCTTTCAGTTAAATAGTTAAGTCCCGCATCGCACGCAATAACATAACTATTTTCGTCAAAAGTGTAATTATTTAATTTTTCCCCATTAAGACAAATTATAACTTTCATTATAGCGTTCTCAATTTATAAATTGCATCTTTTCTATCGGTTGCTGTAAAAATTGTATTGCCAGCAACAATAACATTTGCGCCGTACTTTTTGGCAAGTCTTACAGTTTCAAAATTGATACCGCCATCAATTTCGATCAAAGTATTAAGGTTGTTTTCATCAACAACCTTTTTTACATATTGCAAACTTTTAAGTGTGCTTTCGATAAATGATTGACCGCCAAAACCGGGGAAAACGCTCATTATAAGCACCATATCGCAATGACAAATTAAGTCTTTAATTAAAGACGGATCTGTATCGGGGTTAATAACAACACCGCACTTTACCCCTAAAGCCTTAATTTGATTTAACACATTTAATGTGTTATCTTTACACGCTTCATAATGAATTGTAATATAATCAGCCCCTGCTTTTGCAAATTTTTCAACATATTTTTCGGGGTTTACTATCATTAAATGGCAATCAAGTGGCAAACTTGTATGCTTTTTGATATCAGCAATCATTTTAATGCCGAAAGTAATGTTGGGCACAAAAACACCATCCATTACATCGCAGTGTATCATATCAGCACCTAAAGTTTGCATTAAACGAACTTCTTCGCCCATTTTTGAAAAGTCAGCCGACAAAATTGAAGGTGCAATCTTAATATTTTCGCTTTTCATACTCTTTAATTTCCTTATAAATTGCTAAATAGCGATTGTATCTATCTTGAGATATTTCACCGCTTGAAAGGGCATTTTTAACCAAACAATCAGGCTCAGCAATATGCATACAACCTATGTAATAACATTTGCCATTAAATGGCGCAAAGTCCTTGTAATAGTTCATTAAATCATAACTATTTACCGACTGAATATCAAAGGACGAAAAGCCCGGAGTATCAACGATAAACAAATCGTCTTGATAATGAATTTCACGTGATGTGGTTGTATGTCTGCCACGCTCTGTTTTTAAACTCAATGTATTCACCGCTTCTTTTTTGGTAAAAATCCAGTTGCAAAGCGAAGTTTTACCAACTGCCGATTGACCGGCAAGCGAACATAGTTTTTCCCTTAAATCGTCAATAAGCGATTGTACGCCTTCACCTGTTACGGCACTAACCAAATAAATTTTATCAACGGCATTTTTGTAATTATCTAAAACATATTGTGCTAAAGTTTTATCTTGGTCGCACTTATTAACCGTTATATAAACTGCTATATTTGATTTTACGCACTCAATAATCATCTTATCAATAAGCATAAAATCGGGCTGTGGTGCATTGGCAATGACAATGTTTACCACATCAACATTTGCAACGCGTGGTCTGCCGATACAAGTGGTTCTATCTAAAATTTTAGTAATAACACCGTTTTCAAACTCAACTTTATCGCCCGTGATAAGTTTTTTATCTTTCATTTTAAGATTACCACGTGCAGCACAAGTGTATTCTTTACCGCCAGATAAAACGATAAATTCTTTTGAACGGCTTTTAATAACTATACCTTTAATTGTCGCTATCTCCTTCAATATATCTTCTTCTTAACTGACCGCATGCGCCGTCAATATCATCGCCCATGCGTCGTCTTAATGTAACAGAAAGCCCTAATTTTTCAAGTTTTTTCATAAATTCATCAGCCTTTTTGTCGGTGGTGGCAATAAGGCTTTTTTCTTTTACGGAATTTAATCTAATCAAATTTATGTGGCAAGGCTTTGATTTAAACAACCTTTGTAATTCTTTTGCACAAAGTTCTGTATCATTTACACCTTGAATTAAAGAATATTCCAAATAATAACGTCTGCCCGTTTTTTCAAAATAATTGTCAAGCGCTCCTATTATTTCGCTAACTTTATATGAATTTGCAATGGGCATAATCTTTTTACGCTCTTCATCAAATGGTGAGTGAAGTGAAAGTGTTAAATTTACCGGCAAACCTTCATCGGCAAGCGCAATCATTTTAGGCACTAAACCGCAAGTAGATAAACTTACATTTCGTGGGCTAATGTTAATGCCGTCAGGACAAGATAAAAGTCTTAAAAAGTTTACAACATTGTCGTAATTATCAAGTGGCTCACCACTGCCCATTAAAACTACATTTGTAATTTGTCTTTTATTTATATCACCGCCGATATGACGGTTTACTGCCAAAATTTCACTTAAAATCTCGCCTGAAGATAAATTTCTTACAAGCCCACCAAGTGTGGAAGCGCAAAAAGTACAGCCCATACGACAGCCAACTTGTGTTGAAACGCACAATGTATTGCCGTATTTATAATTCATTAAAACGCCTTCTATTACATTGCCGTCATACAATTTAAAAAGATACTTTTTAGTACCGTCTTTTGAAACCAACTCTTTTATAATTTGAATTGGGTTATCACAAAATTCGCTTAAAAGTTTTTCTTTAAGCGCTTTTGAGATATCTGTCATTTCGGTTATGCCCTTTCCGTTATGAATGTTCCTAAAAATCTGTCCAGCACGGAAGGGTTTTTCACCTAAACTGACCATCAATTCTTTTAAATTGTCAAGTGAATAATCTGCTAAAATTTTCATTTTCTAATAAGTTTACAAATGTAAAAGCCCGCACCAAAAGATAGATTGGGTAAAAATTGAAGCCCATATTTTGTCTTTAAATTTTGTAATGGACTTTTTATATTTTCAACAATAAAATCAGTGTTATTTGCTAAAAATTTCTCTATTATTTTATCGTTTTCATCATCAAAAATTGTACAAGTTGAATAATACAAACTGCCACCACTTTTTACATAATTTGCACAGTTTGATAAAATCGCAAGTTGCAATTTATTTAACTCGTTAAAATCAATTTGCTTTAGTTTAATGTCGGGATTATTTTTCAAAGTGCCATAGCCACTACAAGGCACATCACACAACACGCCGTCAAATTTATCAATAAACTTTTCGTTTAAAGTAGAAGAGTCCATAAGTAGCGGTGTTATGTTTTGCCTATTCATGCGTTTTATGTAACTTTTTATGAGTTCAAGCCTATGCTCATGTACTTCACATGAAGTTACTTGATTGCATTTTTGTGAAAGTAAAACCGACTTACCACCCGGAGCAGCGCAGGCATCTAAAAAATTATCTACGCCGTCAACGATATCGCAAATTGCAACAGAGCCGATCGATTGAAATGTAAATACGCCTTTGTAAAAATCTTCGTTGATTTTCAATTTTGGGCACATAAATAAGTTATCAAATGGCGTTACTTCATATTCAAAACCATTTTGTTTTAAATAATTTTCGCCGTCAATACCTTGGTTGAATCTTACAAAAGTGTTTTCTTTGTCGTAAGCCATTATATCTTCCGCCAAATCGCCAAATAAATTGCATATTTTCTTTACACTAAACAGCGGATAGGAATATTTAACTGACAAATTTTCAAACTTATTTTGTGGCAATTTTATATCTTCACGCACAAATTTTCTTAAAACAGCATTTATAAAACCTGCGTTTGCGGCCTTGCCTAATTTTTTAGCAAGTTCAACCGTGCTATCAATTACGGCGTAAGGCTTTTTTTCCAAATATTTTAAGTTGTATAATGCGATTTTTAACAGAATTTTTATGTTTAACTTGGGGCTTTTATCACAAAGTACTGAAATGTAATAAGATAATTCGATATCCTTATCCAATACGCCATAACAAATTTTTGTGGTCTTTGCCCTATTTAATTCTTCAATCGGTACATCGTTTATGGCTTGCTTCAAATATGCGCCATTTTTATAAACTTCGCCTAAAATTCTGTAACAATCGTAAAATAAAATTACCATTTTAAATTTTTCTCACAATTTGTATTAGCCTAAAATATCGCCAACTGAAATTTTTCTGCCGAGTAAAAAGTCGTGTGCACTCATTCTTTTTGAACCTTCTAACTGAAGTTCTTCAACCTTAAGCAAGCCTTCGCCACACTTGATAATTAAACCATTTTTTAAATCAGCACAAACAACTTCGCCGTCTTTTTTATCTAAATAAACGCTGTTACTATCTACTGTCGATGTGTAAATTTTCAGCATTTTATCAGCGATTTTTGTAAAAGCAACGGGCCAAGGATTCATGCCACGTACTAAGTTAAAAATAGTAGTTGCTGATTTCGACCAATCAATCAAAGCGTCTTCTTTTTTAATCATTTTTACATGGGTTGCTAAACTATCATCTTGCTTAATCGGCGTAATCATGCCCTTTTCAATTTTATCTAAGGTGTCGATTAAAAGTTCTGCGCCGATAACGGATAATCTATCAAAAAGTTGCCCAGCCGTTTCATTTTCATAAATAGGTGTCTTTTTTACTGCCAATATATCGCCAGAATCAATGCCGATATCTGTTTGCATAATGGTAATACCCGTTTCTTTTTCGCCATCAATTACCGACTGCTGAACGGGACTTGCACCCCTATATTTAGGTAAAAGAGAGCCGTGAACATTTATGATGCCATATGGGGCAATATCAATGATATCTTGCGATAAAATTTGTCCGTATGCGCAACTAATCATAATATCGGGCGTAAGATTTTTAAGTTCTTCTACCCCTTCTAATCGAATTTTGTTGTATTGCAAAACTTTCAAGCCGTTTTTAAGCGCAAGTTCTTTTACGGGCGAAAAAACAACTTGTTGCGCCCTACCGACCTTTTTGTCGGGTTGGCAAACAACTGCCAAAATTTCGTGTTTTGAATTTATTAGTGCGTTTAAAGATGGCACAGCAAAATCTGGCGTGCCTAAAAATACTATTTTCAATTTACCACCTCAATATTAGTTGCTTTATCAATGTACAAAATGCCGTCTAAATGATCGTTTTCGTGGCAGATTGCACGTGCAAAGAAGCCCGTTGCGGTAAGTTTAAATGGCTTACCAAATCTATCTTGTGCCTTTATGACAACTTTGTCGGGGCGTTCAACGTCGCCAAACTTGTTTTGAACAGATAAACAGCCTTCTTGACCATTTTGCTTGCCAGATGTCGAAACGATTTCAGGATTGACAAATTCAAAGTAACCTTCTTCAACCATAACAATAAACATACGCCTTAAAACGCCAACTTGAACGGCAGCAAGCCCTGCTCCGTTTGCCTTAATTAAGGTGTCTTTCATATCATCTAAAAGTTGATGTGTTTTTTCACCAAAATCGGTTACTTCAAATGATTTTTTTCTTAAAGTTGGATCACCAACTTGAATAATATTTCTAATTGCCATACTTCACCTAACTTAAATTTGATGGATTTACTTCGATATAGACAAGTGTTTTTTGCGTTTTTTCGGGCAACGCCAAATTGTAAATTTGATTTATAAGTTGATCGTTATTTTGTTTGATTCTTATAAGTACTTGATATCGATACTTGTTTTTCAATCGCTTAATTGGCGATTTCATTTTATTGTAAAACAAAAATTGTTGTTGATTTTTTAGATATATGTCGTAAAGTTTTTCATTGATATTACGCAAAACTTCCATTGCTAATTCGTCTTCTTCACTTTCGACCATTACACGCAAAATTGTTGCATAAGGCGGATAAAATGTTGTGCGTCTTATTGAATTTTCACGTGCAAAAAAGCCTTGATAATCGTAATTTATCGCATACCTTAAAATGGCATTATCAGGCTGGTATGTTTGCAAAACAACAACGCCTTTTTCGTCAGCCCTACCACTTCTTCCGGCAACTTGTGTTATAAGTTGGAAAGTCCTTTCACCGCTACGATAATCTGCAAAAAGCAAACTCATATCGGCATCCAAAATGCCAACCAAAGTAACCGCCGGGAAGTCATGCCCTTTTGCAATCATTTGCGTGCCAACCAAAATATCGGCTTCATGATTACCAAAAGCAGATAAAATTTTCAAATGCCCTTCTTTTGTTGATGTGGTGTCGTTATCCATGCGCAAAATTCTTGCGTTTGGGAAAAGTGCTTTTATATCATCAACCACCTTTTGCGTGCCTGTACCAACATAATTTATGTGTACACTTCCGCATTCTGGGCATGCTTTAAGCATTTTATATGTTGCGCCACAATAATGGCACTTTAAAACATTACCAACAGAGTGATAGTTAAGGGCAATATCGCAATTTTCACATTTTGCAATATAACCGCATTCTCTACAAACTATTCTTTGTGAATACCCACGTCTATTTAAGAAAATTATGGCTTGATTTCCGTTATTTAAACAACGTTCTAATTCTTCTTTTAGTGGTGTAGAAAATGCAGAGTTATTACCACGCCTAATTTCCTTGCGCATATCGGCAATAATCATTTCTGGCATGGGTTTTTTGTTTATTCTTTCAGGCATTACTGCCAAATTGTAAACACCGTTTTTTGCGTTTAAATATGTGGTAACTGATGGCGTTGCACTGCCTAAAATCAGTTTACAACCGTTATAATTTGCCCTAAATTCAGCTATATCTTTTGTGTCGTAACGTGGACTTGACTCACTTACATAACTACCGTCATGCTCTTCGTCAATAATGATTACGCCGAGATTTTCAACGGGGGCGAAAATTGCACTTCTTGCGCCAACTGCCACATGGGCATCGCCGGTACGCAACCTACACCATTCGTCAAACCTTTCGCCATCGCTTAAACCGCTATGTAAAATGGCAACATCGTCGCCAAAAGTGGCACGAAGTTGTGTTAGCATTTGCGGTGTTAAAGATATTTCAGGCACAAGCATTATTGCGGACTTGCCCTTTTCTATCGCTTGTTTTATTAAGCGAAGATATACTTCGGTTTTACCACTTCCCGTAACGCCGTGAAGTAATGTAACGGTTTTATCAGTGTTATTTATTGACTCAATCGCTTTAATTTGAGCGTCAACAAGGTCAACTTGTTTATGAAGCCCTGTAACTGCAATGTACGGCGAACGGATAAGCCTTATTTCTTCGGTTAAAATAAAGTTTTTTTCAATAAGTTTTTTAACCGCTTGTCCGCCAAATTCCCTGTTTAATTGAGGTAATTGTGCAGACTTGCCGTCGGCTAAAAAGTTGATAATATTTGCTTGGGCGGTGGCATTTTTATTTATTGAATTTAACATGTCACTAACCGGAATATCTTTATTAAGATAACCGATAGTAACAAGTTTTTTGCCCACCTTTTCTTTACGCATTTGTGCAGTAATAAATTGGCGTAAAGCAAGTGCGCAAGGTATGTGATATTTTGCACACATAAAGCGCATAAGCGCTAAACATTCGGTCGTAATTGCCGGCATATCGTCTATTACACGGATGATTTGTTTTAGGTCTTTTTGGTAATCACTAAATTCCTTTACACCGATAACAAAACCTTCAACTTTCATGTTGCCAAAAGGCACGATAACACGACACCCGGGAACGATTTCCGGGGTGGCAATATAATCAAAGATTTTATCTACTTCGCTGTGCGCTATGTCAACAATTACTTCTGCAATCATAACCTTAAATAATTTTAGTAAAAAACATGCCCATAGCGATTGCTATGAACATGAAAAAATGCATAAAAAGCCTTAATATTTTGTTGCTGTAACTTTGCCGTCATAAATTTCTTGTGAGGCAACTGATAATGGTTTTTCTGTTTCTAATGGATCTCTCGATGTGTTTGAAAGATTGTTGTCTAAAATTTGACGTGCACGTTTACTTGCAACAACGCATAATGCGTATTTAGAGCCGATCTTTTCAGCAAGTTTATCGATTGGTGGTTCATGAATCATAAATTTAATCCTCCATAAACATTCAAAAGGAAGTACTTTTATGTATTTCCACTTCACTTATTTTTTTCTCTATTTATTGTATTCTTTTTGTTTAACTTTGTCAACTATTTATAATAAATAAATTTTATATATAAATTGTGTTTTGGCTATATATAAATTGTGTTTTGGCAAGTTTTTCCGCAATATCAAAAAAAATAAGCCGTTTAGAAGGCTAAACGGCTAAAAAATTATTCTATATTTTGAATTTGTTCACGAATTTTTTCAATTTCGCACTTTAATTTTAAAGCATTATCAGTAATTTCGATATCGTTAGATTTAGAACAAATTGTGTTTGATTCCCTATTAAATTCTTGAATCAAAAAGTCAAGTTTTCTTCCGGCATTTTCGCCATTAACGATAACTTTAAATTGAGAAATGTGAGATTTTAGGCGTGTAATTTCTTCGTCAATATTGCTTTTGTCTGCAAAAATTGCAACTTCTTGTAAAAGCCTTGACTCATCATAATTTACTCCATTTAACGCTTCTTCAATCTTTTCAGCAAGTTTTTTCTTGTATTCTTGTTGAATCATTGGTGCACGCCTTTCAATTTTTGCAACCAAATCTTGAATTGTTTCAATGCGATTAAGCAAGTCAATCTTTAACTTTTCGCCTTCAATCTTTCTCATTTGATTAAGGTTATCAAGCGCATTGTTTAATGTTTCAACTAAAATTTGTTCATAGCAACTGTCGTCAGTTTCTGTGCCTTGCGTTACGACATCGTTAAGCCTTAAAATGTTTGTAAGCGAAAAATCGTCTGTTAGATCTGGGAACTGATTTTTAAGTTGAATATAGGCATCATAATACCCTTTAGCCAAACCACTATCTACAAGGTAAGACTTTACACCTTCTCTTACATCTTTTAAGGTTACAAACAGTTCAAGTCTGCCCCTTGCGATTTTTGAAGATATCGTTTTTCTAATTAAATCATCAAATTTTAAGAAAACACGTGGGTATTTTGGAACAATATCTAAAAATCTGTTATTTACAGTTCTAATCTCAATTAACAAATTTATTCCGTCTTTATTACATTCGGCTTTGCCATAGCCTGTCATACTTTGCATATTGTTTACCTCCTAAATTGCTTCCCTAATTTTGGCAAACAATTTATTGTTGCTATTTTTCGAGTGAATACTTTTACTATACTAGCAAATTTAACGAGAATAATCAAGGGTATTTTAAAAATTAATCGTTTGAAATCATTTTTTTGAATGTTTCTTCGTCGATAATTTCAATATTTAATGCTCTTGCTTTATCAAGTTTACTACCAGCAGATTCGCCAGCAATAACTAAATTAGTAAGTTTTGACACAGAACCCATTATTTCACCACCCAAACTTTCAATAATTTTTCGGGCTTCGCTACGCTTAAAGTCTTGTAAAGTACCCGTTAAAACTACCTTTTTACCGCTAAATTTATCACCTTTCACATTGTCTTCGTAATAAGGTTGTACGCCAAGACTAATAAGTGTATCAATTTCGTTTAAATTGTCTTGATTCGAGAAAAATTCAGTGATGTTATACGCTAAAACTTCGCCTATTTCATTCATTGCGATAAGGTCAAATAAGGTTGCATTTTTCAAATTTTCAATCGATTTAAAGCGTTTTGCTAAATCTTTTGCAGTCTTTTTACCTATACCGTCAATTGATAAAGCATAAATAAAGTTTTCAAGCGGACAATGCTTAGATTTTTCAACTGAATTTATAAAGTTTTGGGCACGTTTTTCTTTAAAGCCTTCAAGTGAATAAATTTCTTGAAAACCTAATTTATATAAATCACTGCAACGCCTTACATTGAAAGTATCATAAAGTAAAGATGCAGTCATTTCAGAAACGCCTTCAATATTTAAGGCATCTTTTGATGCAAAGTTACTAATAAGGCCAACAACCCTTGGTTTACACTCTTCATTAGGACAGAAAATATTTGCACCAACTTCTTTTAATGCGGAATTACAGTATGGGCAAATTGTTGGTTTTTCAGGCAATTTACTGTTATCAAAAATTTCTGTTGCACCTAAAATTTCAGGGATAACTTCATTACTTCTTCTAACAAGCACACGGCATGGCACTTTAATATTTTTACGCAAAATATCGCCATAATTATTGAGTGTTGCCTTTTTAACGGTTACACCGCATAAATCGACTGCTTCTAAATGTCCAAGTGGTGTAAGTTTGCCTGTTCTGCCAACTTGCCATGTAATATTATTCAATATAGTAGTAACTTCTTCCGCTTCAAATTTATAAGCTATTGCCCAACGTGGGAACTTTTCAGTGCTACCTAATTCTTCCCTTACATTGTAATCGTCAACCTTAATTACTACACCGTCGGTTAGCACATCAAGCGTTTTTCTGTTGACTTCAATCTCGTCAATCGCTTGCTGAATTTCTTGTAAATTTGTACAAATTTTTAAGTAATCAAATACTTTAAAACCATTGTCTTTTAAAAATTTAACCGCTTGGGACTGGGAACGTATACTGCCGTCTTCAATATAGTTTACATCATAAAAATAAATTTCTGGTTTTCTTTTTTCAGTAACTTTTGGATCTAAATTCCTTATCGCACCAGCAACAGCGTTGCGTGCATTTTTTAAAACTTCAGTCGCTGTTTTATTGTACTCTTCTAACACAGAAAGCCTAATAATTGCTTCTCCTTTAACTTCGACAGTTCCCTGATAATTGATTTTAAGCGGAAATGTTTTAATAGTTTTAACTTGAGCCGTTACGTCTTCGCCAACTTCACCATTACCACGTGTTGTAGCACGTACAAAATACCCATTTTCATACGTTAAACACATGGTAAGCCCGTCAAATTTATACTCTACAGTATATTTTGTATCGGGGTTTTCACTTTTTAAAATTTTGTCGACAAAACTTGATAATTGCTCACTTGTAACTGCTTTATCTAAACTATAAAGCCTTGAAATATGACGGTGTTTTTGGAATGCAGAAATAGGCTCACCACCAACTCTGTGTGTTGGTGAATCCGGTAAAATCACCCCAGTTTCTGCTTCTAACGCTTTTAATTCGTCATAAAGTTTATCGTATTCACCGTCAGAAACTGTTGGGTTATCTAACACATAATACTCGTAGCCATATTTATTCAATAAAGCAACAAGTTCTTTCATTCTTTCCATAAAACACCTCATAAAATAAGGGAAATTGTGGTTTTTAAAATTTGCAAATTACAGAAATTACAGCAATTCGATTGGCGCGAATTTTGTAGCAAGCGACTTTTTCTCGTTACCGAACATAACATCAATAATCAAATTGCAACCGGTATTTCTTACACCGACAATCGTACCAATACCAAAGCGTTTATGACTTACCTTTCTGCCAATTTCATAAGAATTACTTTGAACTGAAGTGTTTTGAACTTTTGGTATATCACGGTTGAAAGTTTTCTTATAAATTGTCATCGATTCGGTAGGAACATCTGAAGAATAACCAAACTCAAATTCTTTTGACTTCAAATATTCATTACGCTCTTTATAAGTGGGTTGCTGCAGGGTTTTTACACTTTCTCTCATTCGACTGTCTTTATCAATGTCAAGTATATCAGCAACTTCAGTCAAAAATCTTGATTTAGTGGTGTAATTTCTGTTGCCATATAAATATCTGCTGTTTGCACGTGTAATGTAAAGTCGTTTTTCAGCACGAGTAATGGCAACATACATAAGCCTTCTTTCTTCTTCCATGTCGCTTGGACTACCAACCGCACGGGATATCGGGAATATAGTTTCGTCGCAACCGGCAATAAATACCGTATCAAATTCCAAACCTTTTACAGCGTGAATGGTTGCGATTGTTACATAATCACTTGAATCTGCCTCGTCAATATCGCTATAAAGTGCGATTGAACTTAAATAATCTTCCAGACTTGGCGATTTTGTAATTCTACAATAATCTTTAACCGAACTTTTAAATTCGTCAATGTTCATCTTTCTGGCAAGATTTTCTTCATTCTCAGGCTCAAATTGCGATAAAAAGTTGGTTAATTCGATAATTTGATCAACTACATCGGTAAGTTGGTGTGTAGAATTTAATAAAGTTATTGTAAACAGTAATTTTTTAAACTCTAACAACTTCTTTGTTACAGGTGACGATAAGCCAATCTCTTCCACCTCGCAAAGCGCATCAAATAAGGACTTACCTTTATTTTTAGCGTAACTTATCAATTCATTTATAGTTTTTTCACCAATACCACGGCGTGGCGTATTGATAATGCGTAAAAAGGCATCGTCATCAAGCGGGTTTACAACAATTCTTAAATAAGCCGTTAAATCTTTGATTTCTTTACGTTCAAAGAATTTAAAACCGCCAAAGACTTTAAACGGAATACCATTTCTTGCAAGTTCTTGTTCGTAAGTACGTGATAAGGCGTTTACACGCATCAAAATGGCAAAATTACTGTATTTTGCGCCACGGTCAACAAGTGCTTTTATTTGGTTTACCGTGTAACGTGCTTCGAAAGACTCTTCATCACCACAATAATATTCAATCTTAACGCCTTCTTCGTTATTTGTCCAAAGTTGTTTTTTACTGCGCACATTATTATGTTTAATTACAGCATTCGCAAGTTCCAAAATACGCTTTGTTGATCGGTAATTTTGTTGAAGTTTTACAACTTTTGCTGACGGAAAGTCATTTTCAAAGCCTAAAATGTTTTTAATTTCAGCACCACGCCAGCCGTAAATTGACTGGTCGTCATCACCAACAACAAACAAGTTGTTATGTACACTTGATAAAAGTTTTGCAATGTTATATTGAAGTTCGTTGGTGTCTTGAAACTCGTCAATTAGTATGTAATGGAATTTATTTGCGTAATAGTTTAAAACTTCTTCGTGATTTTCAAGCAAATGATATGTTTTTAAAATCAAATCGTCAAAATCAAGGGCGTTTGAATTTTGTAAAGCCATTTCATATTCCTTGTAAATCGTTGAATATGTTGTGATATTTGCGCCCTTACCTTCTATCATATAGCGGTTTGGCGAGATATCATTTGTTTTTGCGTAAGATATATGATATTTTGCGTCTTTTACAGTTGCAGACTGCTCTAAACCATTTTGCTGAATGATTTTTTTGATTAACCTTTCGGTTTCTGCTTCGCCATAAACTGTAAAATTTTTGTTATAGCCATCGATATAAGAAATCGAGGCACGCAAAATACGAAGACACATGCTGTGAATGGTTGATATCCACATTGCGTTTGCATCTTCACCAATTTCGTTAACTACCCTTTCTCGCATTTCGTTTGCGGCTTTGTTGGTAAATGTAATCGCCAAAATCTGCGATGGATAGCACAAATTATTTTCTAAAATATACGCAATTCTTGAAGTCAAAACTCGTGTTTTACCACTTCCGGCACCAGCCAAAACAAGGACAGGCCCTTCAGTTTGCTTTACGGCTTCAAGTTGTTCGTTGTTAAGTTTTCCTAAATAATTACTCATCTTTAAGATTATATCACTTTTACTATATTTTTTCAAGTTAAAAGTAAGTAAATATATTATTCAATTAAAAATAAGTCAAATATTATTTTTTTGCGTGCGATTTGTGTTTAGTAAATTTTTTTCATTTGTGAATTTAGATTTATAAGTCAAGCGTGATTTATAAGTCAAATTTTTTCTCTCGTTTGTATCTGCCAAGCGCTTCACGATATTTTGCAGATAGATCCATAACGTATCTTTGTTTTCTTTCATACGGTAAGGCGTTATAAGCATCGGCATCAATTAACCGCTTTATTATGTCGCTAACTTCACCAACGCTATCTAAAATGCCTTTAACTTTGCTGTAAAAAAGTTCTGTTTCGTCTTTTTTGTGCTTTACTTCTTTAATAACTGTCGTTTGATAATATCTTACAATGTTTGATGATTCAATTCCTTGTGATTTTGCTTGAGTTTTTATAAGATTTATCCCATCTTTGTGCTCTTCCCAAAATCCGGTTTTTAATCGCTTTTTAGCGTCTTTTGCCATTGACTTTAAATCATTCACAATAAAAATCCCCCATAATATTAAATTTTTCGCTTTTTAACGATATTTTTCTCGCACGCAAAAAAAAATGCGTCTGCATGTTGCAGACGCTAAAAATTACATTTTTGAATTTCTCTTTCTTGCAGCTTCGGCTTTTTTCTTACGACGAACTGCAGGTTTTTCATAGCATTCTTTACGGCGAAGGTCACCAATGATACCATCACGTGAACATTTTCTCTTAAAACGACGTAAAGCATTGTCTAAAGATTCATTTTCACCAACTCTGATTGTAGACATATTCAACCCTCCTTTGCCGATAGACACTTAATTAAAAAACAATAAGATTATACAAAACAAAACATTTAATGTCAAGTAATATTCACTAAAATTAGCGTTATTTTTCTAAAACACGCCTAATTTTTTGATTTAGCGTGCTGGATTCCAGCCCATCTTTTCGCCCGACAAAATATGTATATGCAAATGTGGTACAGTTTGACCAGCATCATCACCTTGATTTATTACAAGCCTATAACCATTTTGAAGTTCCAATTCATTACATAATGTAGGAATTTTCGCCAAAATTAAGCCTAAAGTTTGGCTATCTTCAGCAGTCATTTCAGCCAAAAGTTTGTAATGTTTTTTTGGTATTGCCAAAAAATGGTTTTTGCATTGCGGATTTATATCTCTTATTATAATAAAATTTTCGTCTTCATAAACCTTAGTTACAGGTATTTCACCATTTGCAAATTTACAAAATAAACAATCTTGCATAACAATTCTCCTTATAAATTATGATTTTAAGATTAAATTATGTTTTAAAACTTGATTTTAAACGATTTCGCACAAAGCCCCTTCTTTAAATGGTTTTATAATTTTAACTTTTTGCATACCGCTTAAAGATTCGCCTTTTATATAGCACCTGATGTAATTTTCAGTGTAACCTTCAAAATAGCCATCCTTTTCTTCTTCGATTAAGCATGTAAAGGTTTTACCTATAAAACGATTTACAAAGTTTTCTTTACACTGTTTTTTAACTTCAAGCAACTCATGAAGTCTTCTATCTGTTATCTCGCTTGACAATTTAGGTAATTTATAAGCCCTTGTGCCTTCACGTGCAGAAAATACAAAGCAGTGAATATCAGCAAAATTGACAAGTTTGCAAAGTTTAATTGTTTCTAAAAAGTCTTCTTCAGTTTCAGTTGGATAACCAACGATAATATCTGTGGTTATTGCGCAATCGGGATAATAACTTCTTACCGTCTCAATGCTTTTGATAAATTCTTCTTGATTATAATGGCGGTTCATGTCCTTTAAAACTTTACTACTACCCGACTGTAAACATAAATGGAAATGTGGCGCAAAGTTTTTAAGTTTTTTAGTTGCTAATAAAAGTTTTTCGCTTATCAAACTTTCTTCTAAAGAGCCAAGTCTAATACGCAAATCAAAATCTTTTAAACTATCAATTAAATCTGCCAAGTCATTACATTCGTAATTATAGGCAGAAAGATCAATGCCGGTAATTACAACTTCTTTAGCCTTAACATGAGAAAGTTCATTTTTAACACTTTCTATCGACCTTGAACGAGCCCTTCCTCTTAAATAAGGAATAATGCAGTAAGAGCAAAAACGATTGCAACCGTCTTCAACTTTAACATAACTACGAGTTTTTAATTCGTCGTAAGGAAGATATTTTTCATAGTATTCTTTACCATCGTCAATATACTTACCTTGACAATTTAATAAAGAAATTATCTTATCTTTATTTGTCGCACCTGTTACTAAATATACACCGTCTTTATTTAAAAATGCATCTGGATTGTTTTGCGAAGCGCACCCTGTTACAATAATTTTTGCATCCTTATTGCACGCTTTTATTCTTGCAATGGCTTGGCGTGATTTCTTTTCTGCCTCTTTAGTAACGGCACAAGTATTTAAAACATATAGGTCTGCATATTCCAATTTATCACTGACTTCATAGCCAAGTTCGCGAAGTCCTTGCATAATTGATGCGCTTTCGCAAGCGTTAACTTTACAGCCTAAAGTAAAAATTACAGCCTTCATAAAAAATTTGGTTTTCCTTGATTTTATCTTAAATTTTGTGAATTTTTACGAATTACATAAAAATTATCTTGTCATGGTTAAGCAAGTCCATTCGCCCATAGATTTTAAATCTAAAAGTTTAAAACCTAAATTTTCATAAGTATATAAAACTTCATCTTTTCTATCGTTTAAAATACCGCTTAAAATAATTATGCCCTTTTCTTTTACATATGAACATATGTTTGTTGCCAAAATTTTTAAAACGTCTGCCGTTATGTTTGCGACAACTATATCGCCTTCAATTTTAATGCCTTCCAATAAATTTGTATTGTATACTTTGCAAATATTATCAACATTATTTATTTCGGTATTATGTTTAGCGGCATCAACTGCAACGGGATCAATGTCGGTTAATGTTACAGATTTTGCACCAAGTTTAGCGGCGGAAATACCAAGTATGCCTGAGCCCGTACCAACATCAACAACTGTCATATCTTTTGAAACATATTTTTCTAAAAACTCTACGCACATTGATGTCGTTTCGTGTTCCCCTGTGCCGAACGCTTGATTGGAATCTATATATACAACATAGTCATTTTTATCGCATTCAATCCAGCGTGGACATACCGTAATTTTACCAAAATTGATTGGTTTATAATGTTCACGCCACACCCTTATCCAGTCGTCGCCGTCCACTTCACGTTCGCTAATTTTTAGCGTGCCGACATCTAAAAAACCGGCAGAATTTTGTTTTAAGCGTTCAAAATCTTGCAATATTAATGACTTATACTCTTCTGCCTTATCTAAATCAAAATAGGCTTTTACCAAAGATACGCCCATATCGCCCGACAAAAGTTTTTCGTCAATATAGTCAAAAGTATTTGCCCTTTTTTGGGTAAGTTCAATAACTTCTTGCATCGATAATACAACTACGCCAAAGTTAGAATAACCTTCTAAAATATCGCAAACAAGTTCTTCTGCTTGATCGGTTGTATTGATTGTAAATTCTATATACTTCATAATAATAGATTATATCAAAAACCGCCTATAAAATCAACAATTTTTTAAAAATTAAAATTTTATAAAAAAGAAAAGCCAAGACTTGCTTGACTTTTCAATTTTGTGTTTTATAAATAATATTTCGCCCGTTAAATTGCCCAATTACCATCTTTAAAGATTAAAATCTCGTTACCACGTTTATCTGTGCCAACAATTTTTAAATCTTCTGAACCAATCATAAAGTCAACGTGAATTTGTGAATCGTTTATGCCATTTTCAAATTGTTCTTTTTTAGACATTTTTTCATGACCATATAAACATTCGCTAAAACCACGTCCAAGTGCCAAATGACAGCAAGCGTTTTCATCAAACAATGTTTCATAGAACAATATACCTGTATTGTTGATTGGGCTGTCGTAAGGCACAAACGCACATTCGCCAAGCATTGAAGCGCCTTCATCAGTTGCAACCATTTGTTCAAGCAATTCTTGATTTTTTTCAGCAAAAACTTCACTTACCCTACCATTTGTAAATTTAAGATAAAAGTTTTCGATAAGTTGACCATTATATGATAAAGGTTTAGTGGAATATACAATACCTTCAGCCTTGCCTGCTTTTGGCGATGTAAATACTTCTTCTGATGGAATGTTAGGATTAAATTCTACGCCAGATAAAGTGGTTTCATAACCGCCAGCAAAACGACCGTTTTCATTAAGCCAAACGGTTAAATCAGTACCATTCGATGATGTGTAATGAAGTTTAGACAAATGCATATTGTTTAAAGCGGTGCATTTTGCCTTAATGTTTAAGTTGTGGTTTGTCCAATTTTTAATGGGATCGCCATAAGCCCTTGAAGCTTGTAAAATACTATCCCAAAGTTTTTCTACTGCTTTTGCAACGGGAAGTTCAGGGAAAACTTTTGCTGCCCATTTTTTACCGGGAACAGCAGCAATACACCACTGATATTTGCCATCCATCTTATCACGAATGGGCTTTATTACCTTCATTTTAGATTGCTGTGCTTTAATGTACTTAGCCATGTTTATGCCAGCCAATCCATCAGGATCGTCAGAAACAAGGTATAAATGAGCCGGTAACGCTTCTGCACGCCATTTAAGTTTAGCCATAGAAAGCCTGCCAACACGCCCTAAAGTTTCTTCGTCTTGATATTTAACATGTAATTTAGTAAGTTGATCAAAGCCCCAATCAACAATAACTTTTTTTGCGCCATTTTTATAAAGGCTTTCAACAACCATTGCAACAAAGTCGGGCTGGTCAAGGTCACACATAACAAGCACTTCTTGCCCCCTTTGAACGTTTACACCCTTTTTTGCAATCAAGTCAGCATAAGATTTAAGAACAGATTTTTTCATATTCAACCTCTTATAATTTTTTTTACTAAATTCATCAATAATTTATCTTTTGTAAGCGTAAATAATATTTAAATTTTACAATTTAATCAATCAATAAGTAACTACTTCAACATTTTGCAACGCTTCGTCAATAAGTGCATCAACATCTAAAGCCTTTTCAGCCTTTAAAACAACTTCCATTTTAGGCTTTGTTGCTGGGAATTTTGGTAAAAATACCGTACAGCAATCTTCATAAGGCAAAATTGATGTTTCGTAAGTGCCAATTTTGTTGGAGATTTCGATAATTTCAAGCTTATCAAAAGCAATCAATGGTCTTAGCATAGGAAGAGTTACAACAGCGTTTGAAGTAGTAATGCTTTCAATCGTTTGGCTTGCAACTTGACCTAAACTTTCGCCGGTAATAATCGCTTGACAGCCGTTTTCTTTGCCGATTCTTTCAGCAATACGCATCATAAACCTACGCATCATTGTAATCATTAAATCTTCAGGACATTTTTTGTGAATTTCTTCCTGAATATGGGTAAATTTAACGATGTGAAGTTTAAGACCGCCAGAATACTCGCTTACCATTTGCGCCAAAGTTTTAACTTTATCTAAAGCGGCTTCGCTTGTGTATGGATAACTATGGAAGTGTACAGCCTCTAAACGCATACCACGTTTCGCAAGCATAAAGCCGGCAACGGGGCTATCAATACCGCCCGATATCATTAACATACCTTTGCCAGAAGAGCCAACAGGAAGACCGCCAAGCCCTTTAATTACATCGGTGTAAACCAAAGTTTCGCCACTTTCACGAATATCGATATTTACCACAAACTGCGGATTTATAACGTTTACTTTGATATTTGGCTCGTATTTTTCAAGTAAAACTGCGCCAATTTCACTGGAAAGTTCAACCGAATGCATGGGGAATTTTTTGTCGGCACGGTTAGTGTTGACTTTAAACTCGCCCACCTTGTTTTTTGTAACTTCTATAGCGCATTCTTTAATGTTTTCAAAATTACTTTCAACAACTTTAGCGGGACTTATTGTATGAATACCGCAGATTTTGAGCAATTTTGAAAGGATTAAAGAGTAATCAGCTTCGTCATAATCTTCAATTAAGTAACGAGTGTTGATCGCCTTAAAGGAATGTTTAATATCTTTTAAAGATTTTTGAATGGCTTCGATTAAAAGTCTTTCAAAAAAACTTTTGTTTTTACCTTTTAAATGTATTTCGCAATATCTAATAATAATAGCATTTTTCATTAATTTATCTTCTCACTTAATTTTGATGCATTAAAATTGAGCCTATCAACGGCAAATTTAACTTCTTCATAAGTTGTGTATGGTGCAAAACTTAACCTTACAACGCCGTTTAAAATTTTAGGATCGTTTGTAAATGACGAGATAATTCTTGAGTAAGGTTTTTTAGATGAACAAGCAGAACCTGTACCAACAACTATACCTTCGTCATCAAGCATGTTTTGAAGCACCGCCCCACGAAGCCCTAAAGCTGAAACACTTACTATGTAGGGCGAAGCATTTTCTATAGGCGATAAAACTTTAAAGAGTGTTTTATCAATATTATCTATAACAATTTGTTTAAGAGATTGTACATGTTCAAGATTTTTTTGCATGTTCTCTAACCTTTCGGTGTAAACATCTGCAAAAAGTTTTAGACCAAGTACATTTTCCGTACCAGACCTAACACCATTTTCTTGACCACCGCCTAAAATAAATGCGGGGATGTTTAGATTTTGTTTGCAAATTAAAGCACCGGTGCCTTTTAAGCCACCTATTTTATGTGCGGAAACTGAGTAAAGGTCAACGTTATCGCCAAGCAAATAATCAATTTTGCCAAACGCTTGAACGCCATCACTATGAAAAATTATATTTTTGTTTATTTGTTTTACTCTATCGGCAATTTGATTTATCGGGTTTATTGAGCCCGTTTCATTATTGACATGAACGATGCTAACAAAACAAGTGTTATTATCAATTTTAGAAAGAAGGTCATCAATATCGACAAAACCACCTTCTGTAAGTTTAGCAAACCTTACCTCTATCCCTTTTTCTTTCATCTTCATAAAGGGGTTATAAACGGCAGAATGTTCGCCTAAACTTGTAACAATATTGCCACGTTTACTAAATCCAAAAATTGCCGTATTGTCGCTTTCAGTACCGCAAGAAGTTAGTATAACTTTGCGAAATCTATTTTTGCCTAAAAGCGCATTTTTAAATGAATTTATATCGCCACTAACTTTTCTTCCGCCAGAATATAACGACGAAGGATTAAAATAATAATCGTTATAATACTTGGTCGCAAGCGCAAGTTTTTCTTCATCACACTTAGTTGTGGCGGCATTATCTAAATATATAATTTTATCCATAATTTCGCATTATATCAACGATTTTGAAAATTTTTATGTTTTACATAAAAGTAAATCATTTAAATTATTTTAATGTAACAATGGTTACGCCGTTTTCACCTTCGCCGTATTTACCAAGTCTAAAACTTTCAACAACCGGCGATTTTCTTAATATTTCGTGTACGGCATTTAAAAGTATTTTTTGCCCCTTACCGTGAACAATTCTTAAAGTATTTACACCTTTTAAAACTGCTTGATCCAAGTATTTAACAACTTCATCCATCGCCTCTTCACGGCGTTTACCGATAATGTTTAACTCGGTATTAAAGGAAGTTACAGGGCTAACCGAAACTTTAACTTCGGTAT
Organism: uncultured Clostridia bacterium; assembly: GCA_944363645.1. Lineage (GTDB taxonomy): Bacteria > Bacillota > Clostridia > Christensenellales > Borkfalkiaceae > UBA4636. The sequence goes on from CALVUR010000010.1 coordinate 21,461, forward strand.
TTACTTTTTTCTTTTTAGGCATCTTTTCGTTTATAAAAAGTTCCCTTGCTTTTACGCTCATTCTCATGCTACCAATAGCAATAAAGCATTCTTCCTTTTTGGGGTTAATGCTTTGAACGACGCCGTAATTTCCGGTCGCTTTGACATAAACTGTATCGCCTATTTTTAGTTTGTTTATATCGCACTTTGTAAGCATCAACGGCTCTTCTTCGTCTTCCGTCATGTTATATTTCTTTTCTTCAAGTTTGTTTCTCAAAGTGCGTGCGGTAATAATATCACCACTTGATATCTCTTCTTTAGCAAGGATATCCTTAATTTTTTCAACAAGTTCATCTGCTTCTTCAACCTTTTCGTTGATAATTCTTCGAGATTCGGCTTTAGCAGATGCGTAAAGTTTTGCCCTATCACTTTCAAGTTTTTGCTTTTGCTTTTCAATAAGGGCTAATTCTTCTTTAGATTTATTTAAGTTTTCAACAAGTTCAAGTCGCTCGCTTTCAGCGGTCTTTCTTGTCTTTTCTGCTTCCCTTAAAACATTTTCAAAAGAAACTTTATTTTCAGATAATAACGAAGTAGCATACTCGGTAATTTGTTTATCTAAACCAAGCCTTGAAGCAATTTCTATTGCGTTTGAAGTACCGGGTATACCGATATTTAATTTATAAATTGGCGCAAATGTTTCGCTGTCAAAATCCATTGAAGCATTGATAATATCAGGGCTTACATAGGCAAATTCTTTCAACCTACTATAATGAGTTGTAATAATGCCATAACTGCCCTTTTTAAGCAATTTTTCAATGATTGCTTGTGCAAGCGCACTACCCTCATCCGGATCAGTTCCTGCGCCAATTTCGTCGATTAAAACAAGCGATTTTGAGTCAACAAAATTTGTTATCTCAACCAAATTTTTAATGTGTGAAGAGAATGTTGACAAACTTTGTTCTATGCTTTGTTCATCACCAACATCCACAAAAATATTATCAAAAAGTGCCAAAGTTGTTTGGTCGTGGCATGGTACAAACATACCGCTTGTTGCCATTAAAGTAAGCAAACCAACAAGTTTTAAAGTAACTGTTTTACCACCCGTATTTGGGCCTGTAATAAGTAAATAACGTGCCTTTTTCCCAAGATGAACATCAAGTGGCACCACCTTTTTAGGATCAATCAATGGATGTCTACCACGTTTGATATCAATAATGCCTTTTTGGTTGATAATTGGCATTTTTGAGCGGGTCTTATACGCATAAGTCGCCCTTGCTGTATATTCGTCAATATCACGAATAAGTTCAGCGTTATACAACAATTTTTGACTTATCATGCCGATTTTATGTGATAAATCTCTAATAATTTCTTCTACTTCGGCACTTTCTTCGGCGGTTGTAACACGAAGTTGGTTGTTAAGTTCCAACACTTCAACGGGCTCGATAAAAACTGTTGAACCTGTTGACGATTGGTCGTGGACAAACCCCTTAATTTTGGATCTATACTCGCTTTTTACCGGGATAACATACCTATCACCACGCATTGTAACAATATTTTCTTGCAAAAACTTATCGCCGGCGTGAATGTAGGAATTTAATCGTTCCCTAATTTGTTCATTTAATTTTTTGATTTTACGGCGTAATTGGTAAAGTTTTTCAGAAGCATCATCAGCAAGTTTTTCATCGCTGATAACCTTTGATAGAATTTCCTTTTCCAAATACTGATCACAGTAAAGTGAACCAGCAATTTCTGGCAAATACACGATATTTTCGTCAACTATCGCCGTAAATGTATTTCTTATAAGCCTTGATGCCTTTAAAAGCCTCGCCGCACGGATAAGTTCCGCAAGCGACAAAAGTGCGCCCTTTTCAGCACGTTCAATTTCGTTAGAAGGCTCGTCAAAAAACTCTATTCCACTTACACCATAATCAAACAAAAGTTTATACGCTTCCTGCGTCTTTTTAAGCGCAACATTTACGCTTTCAATGTCGGAAAATGGGGTTAACGAAAGTAACCTCTGTTTCGTGCCCTTTAAAATGGCATAATTGGAAACGAGGCTTAAAACCTTGTCATATTCAAGTGTTTTAAGAGTTTTTTCAGTCATTTTACCTTAATTTAACGCCTATAGCATCAAGTTTATTTAATATTTTTCTTACATAGTTATCAACTTCTTCAACTTCCAAAGTCTTTTCGTTTGAAGAGAAAGTTAAGCGGTAAGCCATACTCTTTTTAGTTGATAAAATATGTTCGCCAGTGTAAACATCGAAAAGTTCAACGCTTGCCAAATTTTTAATTTTTGCAGAAGCGATTGCATCTAAAATTTCGCCGTTTGTGGTTTGTTTGTCGCAAACAAGTGCCAAATCTCTTTCAACTGTTGGGAATTTAGAGAATGTCTTAATATAAATTGCCCTATCAAAATGATCGCAAAGTGCCTTGTAATCAATTTCTGCCACATATAAAGGCTTGTCTATACCAAGTTTTTCACAAGTAACAGGACTTAATTGACCAAGGTAAGCAACTTCATTACCTTCTTCGTCTAAATAAACAGCGCACCTTGTTGGGTGTAAGAATGGTTTAATTGTCTTTTGAATTTTAAGTTTTTTGCTGTAAAATAGCGAATTTACCAAGCCTTCAATAGCACCTTTTAATGTAAAGAAGTCTTCATTTTCACCATACATTACCATGCAAAGCGTTGTTCTTTCTTCCGGTAACTGTTCAAGTGGCAATTTATCCGCTAAATAAACCTTTGCAATTTCAAAAATTCTACCCTGCAAATTTTTCTTATTGATATTTCTGCAAGCAGCGGCAACAACTGATGGTAAAAGTGTTGTGCGCATAATGCTTAAATCTTCGCCGAGCGGATTTTTAAGTTTGATAAGGTTTAAATTTTCCGTATCAATGTCAAAGTTTGCGTAATCTTTTGGTGAGATAAATGAGTAAGTAATAACTTCGTTAAAGCCATTATATCTCAAATAATCTTTAGCGTTTTGTTCTTTAACTTGTTGGAAGTTTCTTCCACCGTGAGTGATTTCAGAATCTTTTAAAAGAGTTGAAGTAATGTGGTCATAACCATACATTCTTATAATTTCTTCAGCTAAATCTGGATAATCTTCAACATCTTCACGATAAAGCGGAACAACAGCAGTTAAATTATCACCATCAATAGTGCATTCAAAGTTTAAGCCTGTTAAAATGTTTTTAACGACATCACAAGGTACTTGAATACCTAAAAGTTTGTTAATCTTTGATAAGTTTGTATTGATTACTTTTCTTTCAAGAGAAACGGAATTTTTATCGATATATGAGCATGAAACAGTGCCAACACCGAGATTTGCAATAAGTGAAAGTGCACGTTTCATACCGATTTCAGCAGTGCAAGCATCTACGCCCTTTTCAAACCTTGCGGAAGAATCAGAACGTTGGTTGAGTTTTTTGGAGTTTTTACGGATGTTATCACGTTTAAAGGTTGCCGCTTCAAAAACGATTTCTTTAGTATCGTCTTTAATGCCACTGCCTAAGCCACCCATAATACCAGCCAAAGCACTTGGTTTATCCTTGTCGCAGATAACCAAAACATCGCTGTCTAAAGTAAATTCTTTTTCGTCAAGGGTAACAATCTTTTCGCCATCATTTGCACGTCTTACAACGATTTCACCGCCAGTCAATTCACGATAATCAAAAGCATGCATTGGTTGACCAATTTCGTTTAAAACATAGTTTGTAATGTCGACAACGTTGTTAATTGCCCTAATGCCCATTAAATACAAGCGTTTTTGCATCCACTTCGGTGATGGTGCAATCTTGATATCTTTTACATACGCACCGATATATCTTGGGCAAAGTTCGGTGTCTAAAACTGATATTTGAATTTTATCTTCCGTCTTAACATCACAAGTTTGATAATCTAAGTTTGGCATTTTAAGTGGAAGTTGTAATAAAGCAGAAACTTCCCTTGCGATACCCAAAATGCTTTGGCAGTCTGGGCGGTTTGCCGTTACGGAAATATCAAAAACGGTGTCTTTAATGTCAAGTAAATCTTTTACTTCTTGTCCAAGTTCAAAATCGTCATGGAAAATTAAAACAGAATCGCCACCAGCACCATCATAATATTCTTCGGTGATACCAATTTCTTCGCCACCACAGAACATACCGAATGATTCAATGCCACGAAGTTTACCATTTTTAATGGTAGTACCGTCTGCCAAAGTTGCGCCATTTACTGCAACAGGAACGATATCGCCTTCTTGAACATTTTTTGCATTGGTTACGATTTGCAAAATGCCATAACTACCGGCATCAACTTGACAAACAAAAAGTTTATCAGCAGCCGGGTGTTGTGCCTTTTGTAAAATTTTACAAGTAACGATTTTATTTACATTTTTATTAATTTCAATGACTTCTTCAACTTCAAAGCCACATGAAAACAAGCCATCACGCAATTTTTCAACGCTTACGGCGGAAATATCTACATATTCATTTAACCAACTTAACGGAACTCTCATAATCTCACCTATTACTTAAATTGTTTTACGAATCTTAAATCGTCGTCAAAGAACATTCTTATATCGGGAATGTGGTATTTTAGCATTGCGATACGTTCTAAACCGATACCGAATGCGTAGCCTGTGTAAACATCTGGGTCAATACCGCAGTTTTTAAGTACATTTCTGTTTACCATACCAGCACCTAAAACTTCAATCCAGCCCGTGCCTTTGCAAAGTTTACAGCCCTTACCGCCACATTCAAAACAAGAAACGTCAACTTCTACACTGGGTTCGGTAAATGGGAAGTAAGACGGACGAAGCCTTGTTTTAATGTCCTTACCGAAAATGTGTTTTAAGATTTCTTCAAGTGTGCCCTTAAGGTCGCATAATGAAAGATTTTTATCTACAACAAGCCCTTCTATTTGATGGAAAATTGGTGAGTGAGTTGCATCGTCGTCAGACCTATAAGTTCTGCCGGGACACATTACCTTAATTGGAGGTTTTGTTGTTGTCATAACATGTACTTGACCTGGTGAAGTGTGAGTTCTAAGCAAAATACTGTCGGTGATATAGAAAGTATCTTGCATATCCCTTGCTGGGTGGTCTTCTGGGATGTTGAGCATTTGGAAGTTTGTTTTGTCCGTTTCAATTTCAGGACCTTCATAAACAACAAAGCCAAGACCAGAAAACGCATCGATCAAGTCATTTTTAACAAGTGTAATTGGGTGCAATGTGCCCAATTCATTTTGTTTACCGGGAAGTGTAATATCGATGGCTTCAGTTTCATACTTTCTTTGAAGTTCATATTTTTTTACAACTTCTTCACGGTTTGCAATAAGTTGCTCAATTTGAGCACGTAAAGTGTTTACTTGCTGACCAAGTAAAGGTCTTTCTTCTGGTGCTAAATCTCTCATACCTTTAAGTAGTCCAGTAACAACACCATTTCTTCCCAAAAAATCTACCTTAATATCGGATAGGATCTTTAATGTGTCTGCACAAGTCAATTTTTCTTGTACTTCTTGTAAAATTTCACTAATTTTTTTAGACATAATCCACCTTTTACGTTAAATTGCGTAAAGAATTTATATTTTTGAGTAAGTTTATTATAAATAAATATAAATATATAGTCAAGTTAAGAATAGTTGATTTGAAAAATTCCAACAAAAAAAACGAGCAAAATCAGCCAATTTGCTCGAATTTTTTTGATATTTTCTATATTTTTTAAAATTATTTGGTTTGTGCAGTATACATAGATAGGTCAACGAAGGTTTCTGGCACCTTTCCTATAAGATAATTTTCAAAGCACAAAATTTCAATTTCATTTTGAATTTCATAACTTTTAAGCCCTGCGACAATTTTACAATCTGGCACTATTTTCAAGTAAATGCTTTGCCTTGTTTGGTTTATCCCGGCATCTTCGTAAACAGTTTTAAATTGGCATTTAACCGAATTTATCGTAATAAGTTTCAAGTTTACAGTTTGCCCTAAACCACTTAAAAAAGTTATGCCTGTAAACGCCCCCATAGGAACATCAACACCACCACTTGCCAAAATGTTATAACTTTTCAAACATTCTTCAGCCAAAGTTTTGGTTAAATAATTAAGTTTTAAACCGTTAGCTGAAATCATTACGATATTGCCATTTGCATCGCTTACGATATTAAATAAATCGCTGAATGTGTCATCGTTTACAATTTTATTTATTGCTTGATAACACGATGTAGACATTTCTGCTTCGTAACGATTTTTGCCTATAGCAACAAGAGTTTTTGATGCGCAAATGCCTACATAAAAAATTATACCGATTATGATTAAACTTATTAAAATTATCTTTCGTTTAAACCTTTTAAAACGACAATCTTTCACATAACTAATATATGCGATATCAATGCACTTTTGACTTAGGTCGACTAATTAGTGCGACAATTAAACTAAAAACTATTGCTGCGGTTATCCCAGCAGATGCAGATTTTAAACCACCCGTTATTGCGCCAAATAAGCCGTTTTTTGCACCACTTATCGCACCTTGTGCAAGTAAATATCCAAATCCGCTTATAGGCACAGTTGCGCCAGCACCAGCAAAGTCAATTAAGTATTCATAAACACCAAACGCTTGCAAAATTAAACCTGCAAGCATGAAAATAACTAAGATTCTGCCAGAAGTTAATTTTGTAACATTTATCAAAATTTGCGCAATCATACAAATTGCACCGCCCACAAAAAAGGCTTTTATATACATAAAAATTATTTCCCACATTATGCTTCCACCACCACCGCATGACTTATACCCGGTATTGATTCGCCTTGCTGTGATGATAGCGAAGATAATAGTGCACCAGTTGCAAGCAAGATCATGCGTTTAATTTCCTTTTTCATTAATTTTTTATATATATACGAACTAAAAACTACTGCACTACAGCCAGCACCACTACCGCCCTGATATTCTTCCTCTTTTAAGTTGTAAATCATCTCACCGCAATCGCAGTGATTATCAATGTTTACACCCCTTTCTTTAGCGAGTTTTTTCATGAGCCGTGAGCCAAGTGCGCCTAAATCGCCTGTTAAAATTAAATCATAATCTTTTGGCGATGTATCAGTTTCTTTTAAAAGTGTAAGAAGTGTATCGCAACACGCTGGTGCCATTGCTGCACCCATATTGTTTGCATCGGTAATGCCAAAATCAACAACTTTACCAAAAGTTGCCGATATAATTTTGGGATAACTACCCTTATCTGTAATTAACGCACCCCCAGCACCTGTAACCGTCCATTGTGATTGTGGCGGTCGTGTTGAGCCAAGTTCAAGTGGATATCGGTACTGACGTTCTGCTGTGGCAAAATGACTTCCTGTTGCGGCAACAACATTTTTCATATATCCACCATCAACCAAAACTGCAGATAAACTTAATGCTTCTGAAAAAGTTGAGCAAGCATTATATACGCCGATATAAGGAAAATCAAAATTACGTGCAGCAAAACTTGCAGAAATAATTTGATTTAGCAAATCGCCCGAAATAAGCGCATTTATATCGGTTTGCTTTTTATTTGCGCTTTTTATAGTTTGTTCTATGCAATAAGAAAGCATTTTACATTCTGCCTTTTCAAAAGTATCTTCGTCAAAGCGGTCATCTTTTAAAATTTCATGAATGTATTTGCCGAATAAAGAATTGCCTTCTTTTGGACCTGCAATAGTGAAGGTTGAACAGATACGTGGTTTATTTTTAAAAAATACTGTTGATTTTGCCATAAATATCACCAATTATTATTTTTTGTAGCACAAAAGTTTTTATGCAAAATTTAAGTCTTTCAAACTAAATTGAAAGACCAAAGATTTTTAATATTAAGCGGTAAAAATACCAATGAAATAATATATAAGCCCCGTCAAAACCGATGCTGATACGCCATAAACAATAATAGGACCTGCAACAACAAACATTTTTGATGCCAAGCCGTAAACAAAGCCTTCGCTTTTAAATTCCATTGCCGGTGAACAAACAGAGTTTGCAAAACCGGTAATCGGTACTATTGAGCCACCACCTGCAAAATGACCGATATTGTCATAAACACCAAAGCCGGTTAAAACGCAACCGATAAATATAAGTGCCATAGAAGTTGCGCCTGCAAGTTCATCGCCAAAAAGTCCAAATGTGTAAAGGAATAAATAACGTATGAATTGACCGATTAAACAAATAAACCCACCAACTAAAAAAGCGTGAAATAGACTGCGTGCTTCATTTGTTTTTGGTGCAATTTTTTTAACATATTCAATATATTCTTTGTTGTAATTTTGATTGTTTTTTGTGGTCATCTTTGTTGCTCCTTTAACTGTTCTTTTTTGTAAGTTTCTTTTTCATACGGTGGTTTAACTTGTTCATTTAAAATAGGTTTTCTCATACAATTATTATTCTCAAAAATAAATTATGTTATACATAAAAAAGTGTAAAATCAATGAATTTATCAAAGATTTTACACTTTTTTACATTTTTGATTTTAACTTTTCAATTATTTTTGATTCAAGCCTTGATACCTGAACTTGAGATACGCCAAGTTCTTTTGCAATCTCACTTTGCGTTCTGTCTTCGTAATATCTTAAAACAATTATTTTGCGTTCTTTTTGACTTAATTTACTGATAAGTTGCTTAAGCATTATGTTATCAATCAAGTCTTCTTCTTTATCGTCGCCTGCTAATTTGTCAATAAGTTCTATCGCCTTTTCACCGTCTTCATTAACCTTTTCATATAAAGATACGGGCTTACTTAACGAGCCTATTGCAAGGGCTACATCTTCCTTATCGACTTGAAATTTTTGGGCAAGTTCTTCAATCGTTGGCGATTTTTGACCGTTTAATCGACACTCTTCAACATACTGATTTATTTTAACAGATAAACCTTTAATTATCCTTGAAACCTTTATTGCGCCGTCGTCACGCAAAAACCTTTTTATCTCACCTATTATCATCGGCACAGCATATGTTGAAAATTTTACTTCAAATTTTTCATCAAAATTGCTTATGGCTTTCATAAGCCCGATTGCCCCAAGTTGGAACAAATCGTCATACTCAACGCCACGACCAGTAAAGCGTTTAACAATACACTTTATAAGCGAAGTATTTTCAACAATAAGTTTTTCTTTTGCTTTGTCATCGCCATTTTTTGCAAGCCGTAAAAACTTAATTGTTTCTTCGTGACTAAGCATTTTACTCCTTAATTTCGGCTAACTTTTTTACCATATGCACCATTACCCCTTGATTTATGTTAGAATCTACTTTTAATTCGTCCATAAATGACCCCATTACAGTAAATCCCATCCCTGACCTTTCTTCGTTTTTCTTTGTGGAATAAAAAGGTTCTAAAGCAAGTTTAATGTTGCTAATGCCCACGCCGTAATCTTTTACAATAATATGTACTTCGTTTTTATCGTACCAACACGATAACTCCACATCGCCCGTCGTGTTTGGGTAAGCGTGTACAACGCTGTTGGTAACGGCTTCACTTACGGCAGTTTTTATGTCGCTAAGTTCGTCTAAACTTGGATTAAGTGGCAACAAAAATCCGGCAATTAGCGTCCTTGCAAAACTCTCGTTTTCACTTAATGCGCTAAATCTAACAAACACTTTATTCATGATTTTTCCTCATATTTTATTGATTACTTCGTAAATTCCTGATAATTCAAGCACTTTTTCAACGTTAAGTGTTGGGTTTTCTATAAAGCAGTTTACACCGCACTTTTTAAGCCTTTTATATCGACCTAAAATTATACCGATACCGGTGCTGTCCATAAATTTTAAATCGCCCATATTAAAAACTACATTGTTATAGCCGGTAGAATCATCTAAAATTCTATCTATGTAATCTTTAACGCCTTTTGCGTAGTGTTGATCAAGTTCGCCAGCCAAATAAAAATATAAATAATCGCCGTCTTTATTGTAATTTACGTTCATATTTTCCCCCTTTGCGTTTTTCAAATTTACATTAGCCATAATAACAAAAAAATTCGAGCAAAATTACACTTAAAGCGTCGATTTTACTCGAATTTTGTTTATTTTAACAATTATTTACCAATTTTGCGCCACTTTATCCAAAGCATCTTTAAAAGAAAGTTTTAAAACATCTTCCCGTAAAGTTAAATTTGTCCTTGAATACTCAACGCCATCTTTGAACAATATAATTTCGCCGATTTTATCGCCTTTTTTAAGTGGTGCTTTTAAATTATTTTCGTAAATCATTTGCGTTTTGTATTCCAATTTCGCACCTTTTTCATTAAAAACAGCAACATCTTTTTCGGGGTATGCATTATAAAACTCTTGTTTAGAACCCTTTATATAGACAGGCTCACCAAAAGCATTGTCTTTACTGACAACAACTGCGCTTTCAAAGTTTGCAAATGCGGTGTTAAACATCTCACTTACATCTTTAAAACGTGTTTTTGAACTATCTTCGCCAATCACAACGGCAATAAGTCTTGTATTTTCACGTTTTGCTGTTGCGGCTAAACAAAACTTTGACTCATTTGTAAAACCTGTTTTACCGCCATCACAACCTTCATAGAATTTTGAAAGTTTATTTGTGTTAGTTAATGTGGTCTTGCTTCCGTCAGGATGCGTAATTTCGTCAAGCCAAATTTTGCTATAATCAAAGTAATTTTTGTGTTTTATCAAAGATTTTAACATAATTGCAACATCATGCGCCGTTGAATATTGAACTGGTTTTGATAGCCCTGTGCAATTTGAAAATAACGTGTTTTTTAAGCCCATATCCTTCGCTTTTTGGTTCATTAAATTGACAAAATTAACTTCACTACCACCAATTTTTTCAGCAAGCGCAACAGAAGCATCATTTGCCGATGCAACAACTACACTTTTTATCAAATCTTTTACAAAATATTGCTTATTTGCTTGCAAAAAAACTTGCGAACCACCCATACCGCTCGCATTTTCGCTTACGGTAATTTTATCTTCTAAATCAAGTTTTCCGCCCTCAATTTGCTCAAAAACTATGTCTAAAAGCATAATTTTCGTCATACTTGCTATTGGCAAACGCTCATTTTCATTGTGTTTATATATAATAGTCCCAGAATCAGCATCCATAATAAGTGCCGATTTTGCAGAAGTTTGAAAAACAGTCTGCGCATTAGCAGTAACTATATTTACGCTAAAAAAACTGACTATTGCGAGTGCAAAAATTATAATTTTTTGATATAACTTCATAATCTTCATCCTTTGATAATATGTTGAGTAATTAAGAAAAATTTATGTACTAAAAGTAATAATTCATTGGTCTTAAAAACATTAGTAGGACTAATATTTGAATCAGCACACCAGCAATAATTCCTATAAAACCAACAATTAAGGCTGGTAAAAGCCCATCACCTTTTAAAATATTTTTACAATTATTTTTATGTTTTGAGTAGTAAATTGAGAGTGTTGTAAACACTGCCAAAATAAAAGTAGTTATAATATTTTGTAAAAAGACAACAAGGAAAAACAGCATAAAGCCGGTTAAGCCATAGTTGCCAATTAGTGAAATCATGATTGCACCAAGAATGTAACCACGGTAAATTAGTATCAAAATATTAACACTAACAAGGTAAATATTTATAGTTGTTAAGTAAAAAATTATTAAACAAAATATATCGGTAAAAAGCCTATTTAAAAATAAATTTGAAACCTTACCACCTTTTAGCAAACAACTAATAAAAAGGTTTACTGTACTTTCACCAAAAAATAATTTTTCCTTAAACGAAGGTAACCACATCCCTAAAATAACACCTAAAAAATACGATGCGCTAATTACAATAAGTTGTATTTTGTATCGTTTAAGTATATTAAAATATTTAGTTAAAAAGGTCATTATTAAAGCCCCCATACATAGTATGGAGGCATTCTTTATTTTATGCTAATTTTTAAAATAATCTTTAAAATTCTGCATTATATCTTTAATTTTAAATTTTTTTATGATTCACATAATAATTAAGCATTAAGCATATTTTCAATGTTAATACCAAAACCACGTGATGGATCATTTAAAAATACGTGGGTAATTGCACCAACCAATTTGCCATCTTGAACGATTGGACTACCACTCATACCCTGCACAATACCACCAGCAATTTCTAACAATTTTTTATCTGTAATTTTTATTACAAAGTTTCTGTTATCCTTTGCATAACGATCGCTTTTTACGATAGCGATAGAAAATTCTTTTGGCGTTTCACCTTCGACTGTTGTAAATATTGATGCATTGCCGGGATGTGCTTCGCCTATCTCTATTTTACTCAATTTGGACTTATCAAAACTACTATCAAGTCTACCCTTTATACCAACCGTTAAGTTGTTTGTGATAATACCAATTTTAACGTCGTTTATGAACATGCCCCTAAGTTCGCCAGCCTTACCACGTTCACCACGCTCTACACCAAAAATATTACAGCCAAATATTTCCCCTTTTTTGATATTGATTACTTTCTCATCTTCGTTGCAGATAGGATGACCTAACGCCATAAATTCACCATCGTTTTTAATAAATGTAATTGTACCAATACCACTTAATCTATCACGAACATATAAACCAAGTTTATATTTACCAGACAGGTCTAAAACGGGGGTAATTTCCTTTATTTGGACTTCTTCGCCACGTTTTATTGTAATCATTAAAGTTTTACCTTCACAACCATTTAAAACGTTTTCTATGTCCTCAAAGGTGTTCGTTTCTTTACCTCCTATATTTAATATAAGGTCGTTTTCTTTAATGCCTATTTCACGTGCTGGGGATACCACGCCACCATCAGTAACAACATCACTTAAACCTAAAACTTCTGCGCCAACAGTAGTAATTGTAAAGCCCGCTGGATATCCACCTAAATAAACATTTTTTGTTTCGGCGTTTACAAGTAACGACTGACCACTTAAGAATATGCTACTTAATATAAGCGTTAATACTAATAATTTGACTATTTTAAATTTTTTTGCAAAATAAACCATCACAATCTATGATGAGCATAGTGCAAAATTTTATGTAACTAAAATTAAAGATTTTTAGCAAAATAAAATGCCGTCAAAAGTTGACGACATTTTTATATATCTGTATACGATTTCAACAAAATTCAATAAATCTTTTATAATGATTGTTTATAATGGTTAGCCTTATCAATCATTTCTTGGGCATGCACTAATGCAGCATTGCTTTGAGAATTGCCACCAACAAGCCTTAAAACTTCAAAAGTCTTTCCTTCATCATCAAGTTTAGTAACATGAGTGATAGTTCTTTCACCTTCTTCGGCTTTTGCAATTTTAAACCCTACATCAGCCATAGAAACAATTTGTGGTAAGTGTGAAATTGCCACAATTTGCCTATCAACGGCTATTTGCGCAAAGTTTTGGGCAACGACTTCAGCCGCTTCACCGCTAATACCAACATCAATTTCGTCAAATATAAAGGTTTCTGCGCCAAAATTACCGCCTGTAACAGATTTAATTGCAAGCATAAGTCTTGATAGTTCGCCACCGCTAATAATCTTGCTTAACGGTTTTAAAACTTCGCCCTTGTTTGCCGTAAACATAAAGCAAACATTATCTCTACCCTTGGTTGATAAAATTTCGCCATCTTGCAATGTAAATTCTACTTCAAAAATAGCACCTTTCATTGCAAGTTCTTTTAATTTATCGGATAGTTTTTTAGATAAAGTTTGAGCGATATTTTTTCTTACACTTGTTAATTGTTCGTAAAGACTTTCAAGTCTAAGAATTAAAGCCTTGCGTTTTGTTAAAAGTTGTTCGGTTTTTTCTGCGCTGTCACTTATTAAATCAAGTTCGGTCTTAAATGAATTTAATGAATCCATTACGTCTTGATAAGACTTGCCGTACTTTTTCTTTAAAGCATTAAGTGTGTTTAACCTTGTTTCGATTTCCTCAATTTCATTGGGATCAAAATTATCGTCGCATGAATCATTTATAAGTTCTGCAATATCGGTAATTTCTTCAAGACAAGTTTCAAGTCTTTCAGCAAGTTTTTCATATTCTTTGCCAAAAGAAGATATGTAGTTAATTTTCCTTGCAACACTACTTAATACGTCGGTAACACCGCCTTCACCTGACAAAGCGTCGTAAGATTCTGAACAAGCAAGCGCAATTTTTTCAAGGTTTAAAAGTTTTTTCTTGCGCTCAGTCAAATTCTGTTCCTCATCGGGCAAAAAATTAACCTTTTCAATTTCGTTTATGGCAAACTGAAGATAATCAATTTTTCTTGCACGAGATGTTTCATCACCGCCTAAAGTGGCAAGTTGAGTGTCAATTTGCTTGATTTCACCTATTAAATTAGAGATATCATTCTTTATTTTTGAAATGTCTTCACCGCCCAAATTATCAAGCAAGGATAATTGGTTGGCTTCTTTCAAAAGCAAAAAATGATCGCTTTGACCGTGAACGTCAACAAGCTGAGAAGTAACCTTTCTAAGCATTGTTGCAGAAACCGATTCACCATTTAAACGAATTGATGATCTTCCGTCAATGTTTAAAGTGCGTTTGACGATAATCTCGTCGCCACCTTCTATACCCAAATCAGCTAACGAAGATTTAACTAAATTATTGTTTTGAATATCGAAAGAGCATGTAACAGAACATTCTTTTTCACCATGACAAATCATGGACTTATCGGCTTTTTGTCCCAATGCAAAATTAAGAGCCTCAAGAACGACGGATTTCCCAGCCCCTGTTTCACCGGACAGCACATTAAGTCCTTTTGAAAATTCTATTTCAGTAAACCTTATTAAGGCTACATTTTTAATAGTCAAATTCTTTAGCATAGTAAAAAAAGATCTTTACTGACCAAAAATTAAATCAACAAATCGTGTAAATCTTGAGAAACTTTTAATGCGCTTTCGCTGTCAGCTGTTACAACCAAAACTGTATCGTCACCAGCTAATGTACCAACAATTTCAGTAATGCCTTGTGCATCAATTGTTGCTGCAACTGCGCCACCATTACCTGTAAGCGTTTTAACAACTAATAGATTTTGTGCAGGTTCGATTGAAATAACTGCAGTCTTAAATAAACTTAAAAGTTTAACTGAATCGTGTTGTTTATCGTGTACACGAGCATAGCGATATTTTTTAACTTTGCCAGATGTTTTGATAAGGCCAAGTTCCTTAATATCCCTTGAAATTGTTGCTTGTGTAACTTTAATACCTTGTGTTTCAAGAAGTTTAATCAATTCTTCTTGGGTATTAACTTCGATTTTAGAAACGATTTCTAAAAGTTGTTGCTGTCTTTTTGTTTTATCCATGGTCCACCTCAAGTAAGTCATTATTACTCCATTTATTTAATTTTTCAGAAAGTCTGGAGAAAAACTTTCCAGAATTGTCGCAAATACTTGCAAACTTTTCACTTGCCTTTATTTTAACGACAGAATTAGGCTTAAGCGATGCTTCCATTTTGCCATCAATAAACAACGCACATTCTTTAGAATCAGTACGGATAACAATTTCCGCCTGTGAATCTTGCGAGAATACTATTGGCCTTGAATGTAGAGAATGAGCACATATCGGCGCTGCAACATAAGCATTAATATTTGGCACAAGTATGGGTCCGCCTGCCGAAATTGCGTATGCTGTAGAGCCTAATGGCGTGCTTAAAATCAATCCGTCACCCACATATGTGTCAACGAACTGTCCGTCTATTTTAAGACTCATTTTCACGCACTCACTCACGGTATCGATTTTGTGATTTTTTGTGATTACCGCATCATTTAAAGCAAAAAATTCTTTATCGTTAAAAGTGATACTCATAAATTTACGCTTGGAAAATACCAAGTTGTCATTAAGAATATCATTTACAAGTCCATCTAAATTATCTACTTCGTAACTAGATAAAAAGCCCACATTACCGGTATTTATTGCCACGATAGGAATAAGTTCTTTTGCGTATTTTGAGGCACGCAAAACCGAACCATCGCCACCACATACAATGATAAGCTTGATTTTTTTTAAAAAACTTTTTGGTGTTTTGTCTGTCAAAATAATTGTTTCAATGGATTTTTGAGCAAACAAAACTTCAAGTTTTTTCATGCAATCTATTGAGCGTGAATCGCCTTCTTTATAATAAATACCAATCATTTCAGTCTAAAATCAAACTCTTAATTTTCTCTGTGTCCATCTGCCCACTATTTTTTGCAAAATGAACCACATACTCAATATTTTTATCTTTAAATTTTGGCGCTTCGCAAATATCTAATGCGAAAAAGCCATACTTATTTGCTTCACAAATTACATCCATTACGGTTGCTAACCTGATTTTTGGATCTTTCAAAATTCCGCTTTTTGTAAGGTTTTTTGCCCCACACTCAAATTGCGGTTTGATTAAAGCAAATAATTGCCCACTTGTATCGAGTAGTTTATCAAAAGTTGGAAGTAGCAATTTTAAAGATATAAAACTGCAATCTACAACAATTCCTTCTAATCTATCACAAAAACTGGTTTTGTCTAAATATCTTGCGTTAGTGTTGTCCATTACGACAACCCTATCGCAAAGTAAACTACTGTCTAATTGATTTTCGCCAACATCGACAGCGTAAACTTTCTTTACATTACGTTTAAGTAAACAATCGGTAAACCCACCAGTTGATGCGCCAATATCGGCAAATATCATGTTTGATACATCAAAATTAAATTGAGTAAGTGCTTTATCAAGTTTGTAACCACCTTTTGAAACAAACTTTAATTCGCTAATTACCGTTACTTTATCAGTATCACACACTTCTTTTGAAGGTTTATCTTGAAGTTTATCGTTTACATAAACCAAACCTTTTTTAATGGCTTCAACGCTTTTTGCACGTGAATTAAAATAATTGTTTTCGGTCAAAAAAACATCTAATCTCATTAAAAGGCTCTTCCCGTAACGTATTCAATGAATAATTTAATGAATGTAAAATCGCTGTATTTATCGGCAATTTTATTGCATTCATTTTGCAAATCAAGTTTAAATTGAATTGCTTTATTAAGTCCAAATAAGGTTACAATATTAGGTTCAGTACTTTCGACTTCAAAATTAGCGTTAAAGTCAATCAAATCATCAGTTATTTGAAACAAAAGTCCTAATTTTTCACCTAATAATGTAAAATCATTAATCAAGTCAGTTCTTTTTGCAATAATCAGAGGCGTCATAATAGCCGCCGTAATAAGCGCAGAAGTCTTGTTTTTGTAAATTTCGACAAGTTGCTCAAACTTCAAATTGTTAATTGAACTGATATCTTTAGTAAATCGTGTATCAAGCGCTTGTCCATGAAGCATTTTGTCGGTGCAACTTGATAAATATGACAAAACTTTAAAATCGTCAGGATGGGATAGGAATTTAAGACAATTTTTATAAGCCATATTTAAAAGCGCATCCCCCGCCAAAACCCCAATATCGTCACCAAACTTGATATGAACACAAGGCTTACCACGGCGCATTGTGTCGTTATCTAAAGCCGGTAAATCATCATGGATAAGGCTGTGAATGTGAACACTTTCTAAATAAAGTGCATAGTGTAAAATCTTATCGTAATCAACTTTAAGATAATCTGCAGTAGCCACCATCAAAGTCGGTCTAATTCTCTTTCCGCCACCAGAAAAAGCATATAAAATCGCACGATCTAAAGTATTATCGCCAAGCAAACTTTCAAAGTTCACTTTGAAATAATCTTCAACGACTTTTTTGTAGCCATCATAAGTTATCTTAAAGTCCATTAGTTGTATTTTCCCTTCAATGAAATTTCATATGCGTGTAAGGTGTTTTTCATTAAATACGCAACAGTCATGGGTCCAACACCGCCAGGAACGGGTGTGATGAATGATGCCTGTCTTTCAACATTAGCAAAATCAACATCGCCCACAATGCCTTCTGGGGTGCGGTTGATGCCAACGTCAACAACAACTGCGCAATATTTTACCATATCGCTTGTTATGAAATTTGGTTTACCTACGGCGACAATCAAAATGTCGGCTTTAGAGGTAATGCTTGCTAAATTTTTTGTTTTGGAATGGCATACCGTTACCGTGCAATTTTCGTTTAAAAGCGCAAGTGCAAGTGGTTTACCAACAATTTTGCTTCTACCAACGATTACTACATTTTTACCAGCCAAAACAATTTTGTGATTTTTAAGTAAATAAATAATTCCACCCGGCGTGCAAGACAAAAAGCCTTGATTACCGATTATCAATTTACCTAAATTCGCAGTTGTAAACCCGTCAACGTCTTTTTCGGGCGGAACAAGTTCTGTTGCCCTATCTGCGTCAAGGTGCGGTGGAAGTGGTAATTGAACCATTACGCCATGAACCTTTGGGTCTTTAGAAACTGCAATTATATATTTTTCAAGTTCTTCTTGAGTAATTTTTTCGCTTAACTTAATTAACTGACCGCCAATGCCGATTGCTTCACAGGCTTTGGCTTTATTTCTTACATAAATTTCAGAAGCAGGGTTATCACCCACCATAATTATGGCAAGATTGCATTTGGGCGCACCCTTTTTATAATATTGGTCAAGGCTTAAACGAACTTCTTCTTTAAGGTCTTTTGAAGCCTTTTTACCATCAAGTATAATCGCCATACAAAAATCCCCTATGATTAAAATTAAACTGTGGTGCTTTCAATCATCGTCTTATACTTAGCGAATATTCCGTTTACAAACGCAAGGCTTTTTTCAGTTGAATACTTTTTACACAAAGAAAGTGCTTCGTCAATAGCAACAATATTTGGTACATCGTCAAAATAAGTCATTTCGCAAAGCCCAATAATCAAAGCACATTTATCCGTAGGATAAACTCTTTCAAGCATATAGTTTACTGCTAAATCAGAAATAATCTTTGTTAAACTTTGGTAATTTTCTTTAATGGTATTCAACAACCTATTTGCAAAATCTTTGTCAGCAACGCTTAAATTTGCGCTGTCAAATAAAGATTCTGTTAAATCTTCTTCAAATTCGCCCGTAAAATTATAGGCGTAAATAACTTTAAAAACTGCCTCTCTTGCGTCTTTTCTCATATATTACCTTAACATGCCAAAAAACCGCAGAAAAGTCTGCGGTAAATTTTGATCTACTCTAATGTTGGAATTTGTTTGTCATCAAAGAATATGTCGTCAATATAAACGTCTACATCAGCAATGTGATATTTTGACATTTCTTCAACTGTTTGTTTGATGCCGTGTTGGATATCAAATGCGACATCCGGCACATTATAACCATACAAAACGCCAACCTTAACCGTTACATGTATACCCTTTTTGTCGCTTATGATTTTTATGCAGTCTTTTAAAGAGCGTTTTCCCTTTTTACCCGTCTTTAAAGATACACCTTCAACCGAGCCAACAGCAAGTGCAACAATACCGTTAATTATGCTTTCGTCATAAGTAACTGCACCACGATTTGTTTCGTTTTGTAAGCGTGAATCAGTCATAATAAACACCACCTAACTTCATTTGTATAAATTGTAACACATTTTAAAAATTTATGGTAGTGTTTTTGTGAAGTTTTTTTGATATTTTTAAGAAAAACTACTACATTTTTTACTTATTCGCGATTATACCGCAATATTAGGAATTACCTAACAAAAACGGCTATGAAATTAAGCGATTGGATCGATTGTTACGTTGGTTGGATCGGCATCTAATTCTTCTGCCAAAATGGTGTAAATAATTACAGCATCATCTTGTGTAAAATCGGCATCTTTTACAATTACATTTATGTTGTTTGAGGTAAGCCCAATCGATACAACTGCGTCTTCATAACCACGTGCTTCGATAAGAGTTTCCATTAAAAGTTCAGATTCGATAATTTCGATCAACTTAAGTTTTAAATTTAAGGCTTCATCTTTTGCCGCTGTTGACTCAGTTTCGGCAGAGATGATTTCGTTTAATTGGACAAGTTGTTCTGACCTTGATTGACTGCGTTCTGTTTTATACTGAGCAAAAAATGCAGCGGTTGAAACAGGCTCGTCATCAGTGCCTAATTTTGTATTGCCAGCAAGTAAAAAATTGAATACGGCTGTAACCGCAAGCAAAAGCACCATGCATGACAAAATAATGATTTTCTTTTTCTTTGACATAATATTCTCCTCGTCATAATAATTTTTATTTTTATTGATTTTATCAATGATTTTTAAAATTTTTATGTTTTGCTATTTCATCGGTAATATTTGAATTTTACTGCTATCAATATCTAAAAAAATTGAGGTTGCGTTTAAAAGTGATACCCTAACTGAAAGATTGTTTGCACCTTCTGCAACGATTATTACACCACTAATTTTTGGGTAAGTTTCGGTGATTACTACGGTCTTACCACCTACCGTAAACGGCTCTGTCACAACCTTATTATCTTCTTTAATAGTGGTAGTTGCAAGCACCGTTTCCATGCCAGATTCAACGGAGATTATTACATTTACCTTACCCGCCCCACTTACTTTTGATAGACTAGTTTTAAGTTTATTTTCAAGCGTATCAACGTATTCGTTAATTGTGTTCGTAGTTGTCTTATTTTTGTTTTGATTAACGCTTCCAAACACGATAAGAAGGCAAATGCAACCAAGTACAATAACAATTAAATATTCAATTTTTACCTTTGATAATAGTGTTTTTATTCCTTTTTTATCACTCAATTATAATCACACCTTCATTGACTTTGAGCATTTCACAAACCAATAAGACGGTTTTTCTGGTTATATTTATATGCTCGGTTTGCGCTGTTATTACTAAATCATCAAAATTTAAAACCACTTTTTCTATGTAAGTTTTGTCGAAATCACGATTAAATTGTATGTTGATTTTTACACCCTTTATTCCTTCTAATTCAAGTTTTTCAATGCATTCGTTTTCTAAAATCTTTGCACGTTCTTCTTTTAGATAATTTACTGCCGTTTGGTCAACGCTAAATTCAACGCTATCAAAATTTAAGTTAAAATCAACATTTTTAGATAATATTGGACTTACTAAAGTTACGATAAGCACAAACTGAAAAACAATTTTTGTTATTCCTTTCATTCTGCCTTCCGGCATAATTAGCTGGCTTATTGTAACCAAAATTGCAACACTTGTTAAGGTTATTAAATAACTTGATAAACTCAAAATGCCACCCCTAACGCACACATCACAATTAGCATTGTTATCATATAAACCATTGCAACAACCGAAATTGTAGTTGCCAAATAACTTACGCAATCTGCTGAACCAGATAAAAACTTAATTGTTTTGTCGTTGGCAATGGACTGAGAAATTGCCGCTAAAAAGCGCAAAATCAAGGAAAAAATAACAAGTTTTAATATCGGCATCGCAACGATATATATAAGCGCCAAAAGGCTTAAATTGCCAAGCGCATTTTTAACAAGTACACACGACGCAACGATTACGTCAAAGCCACTTGAAAGTAATGAATTTATAAGCGGAATTGAGTTGCCTACCGCATATTTTAAAGCCCTTATTGACACATTGTCATAAATTGATGCAGAAAGCCCTTGTGCGGTTACAAAAAAGCAAAAAAAGACGCTTGTAACACCTACAATCCATTTGAGTGAACTTTTCAAAAATTCAGCCATTTTGTCGGTTTTTATGGTGTCTGTAAAGGCGTTTATTGCACTAAAAGCCAAAATAAAAATTATTATAGGAATTACTAATTTATCAAATATAACGGAAATGCCATTGCAAAGTAAGGCAACTGATGGTTTAAAAACCGAAACGCTTGCACTACCCCCTGCAGCGGTCATCAATGTTAAAATTATGGGAAAAACAATCTCGATTTCTTTAGTTAAAAGTTTAACAGTATTCTTTGTTTGACCATATAAATTGATGAATAAAGTAAATACTATGCCTATAATTACAAGATTACCAATAAATATGCTTGTACTTGTCAAACTTTTATTAAATTTGTCTGGTTTAAGACCTTCAATTAACGCTAAAAAAATTATTATGACTAATATTGAACTTAAATAAGGTATAAAACCAAATAATTCATTGATAAATGAATCTTTTAAATTTTGTAAAAGGGTTGAAAAAGCCTGTCCACTATTGCCTTTTACTACTTCTAAAATATTAAAATAAAGATTTGTATCATCCTCAATATTAAGGTTTTGAAAGAACTCCTCAAGCTCACCTAATTCTAAACTACTTATAACTTTATCGATAGATTCTAATATCGATTTATCAGCTTTTGATTCATTTGCACTTGCAACAATATAATTATTAGTAAATAATTTAAACGCAATAAAAAATATGATGACAAGGGAGATTTTTAAGATATTAAATTTCCTATTAGGTTTATAAGCGAAACGATTACAGGTGTTGCCATTATTAAAATAATAAGTTTTCCTGCGACCGAAACTTTGTCCGCTAAAGATTTTAAGCCAAAATCTTCGATTATTCCTATTGCGAATTCGATTATGTAACATATCAGCGTAATTTTTATTATAAGTTTTAGAACATCATTACTTATGCCACCTACTGACGCAAGTTTTTCGTAAAGGGAAAAAACTTGATAAATCATATTGACAATGGTCATAACCATGATAATGCCAGCAACTATTGTTGCAACTAACGCAATTTCTTTATTAACCGACTGTAAATATATGATGATTACCGCAAAAAGTAACCCCATAACTATAATTTTTGCAATATCCATAGTTAATAAAGGGTAAAAATATCTTTTACCGTTTGAAATAATTCAGCAATTAGTGATATAACTATTGATAAAACTATTACAAGTCCGGCAATACTAACAAGTGTCGCAATATCATCACGATCAGATTTTTTTAATATTTGACAGATTACCGTAATCAAAATACCTATAGCGGCAATCTTAAAAATAATATCTACACCCATTTTAAATTACTATTACAAATATAAGCGCACCAAGCAAAGCCCCTATTTTCACGCAAAACGTAGAGTTTTTCTTATATACACTTTCAGCACTACTTAATCGATTTTTAAACTTTACTTCGTAATGTTCGATAAACTTAATTAGATTTTTTGAATCTAACACACCCAATTTATCAAAAAATAAGGTTATTTCTTCTTGTTCGTCTGCGCTAAAACGCTTGTCCAAAATTTTAATTTTTTGCCCTTCGATAAAATTTTGTGGACTTAATTTTACTATTTCTTTAAGTGAATTTGGCATTTTACTAATTATTTTATCAACAGTTATATTTAGATAGCCAAGATCGCTTTTAAGAGTTATGCACAAATTAACTAAGTCATTATATACGACCTTCTTAAAACGTTTTTTCTCACCAAATTTAAAGCCTAAAATTGTTGTTGCAAACACAATTAAAATGCCAATTATCGTTTTAAATGTCATGATTTAATCACCTCGATAACTTGTCCAATCTGTTTACTTGATAAGATAATATAATAATCAAATAATTTTTGATTTATTAAATTTGCAAATATTTCCTTGCTTTTTAAATCATCTAAATTTTTCGCATGTGCAGAAGCAAAAACCTTCACACCTGATAAAATAGCGTTTTTAACCGCTAAAATATCACGCTCTAAAAATAATTCATCTGTAACAATTAAATCAGGTCTTAGGCTTAATATACCGTTATTAAAGCCATAATCTTTACGACAATTTATTAAAATATCGCAAGTTTTACCAAGGTCAAATTTGCCATCAGCATAAAACTCGTTTTTTTCATCAACCACTAAAATATTAGCTTTAAAATTTATAGAAACAACCCTTATTGCATCACGCAAAAAAGTTGTTTTGCCAAAGCCCGGCGGTGCAATTACCAAAAAACTTTTAAGTGTTTCCTTAAAAATATCTAACAATATGTCAGCACAGCCTTTAATTTGATGTGGAACACGTATACAAAGCGAATTAAAATCTTTTATTGTTCTAATACCGTTTTGGTCGTAAACACACATTCCAGACAGCCCTATTCTTTCGCCGTTAAAGCCCATCAAATAACCATTTTTAATTTGTTCTTCATAAGCATAAATGGAATGTTTTGTTAGCCTTATTATCAAATTTTCCATATCGTCTTTTGTAAACGGTTTAGAAAGTGTAATTAAATGATATCTGCCGTCTGTTTGAACAGATAAAGGCATACCTACTCTTAAACGAATTTCGGTAATTTTATTTAAATCAAAGTTATTTAAGACATTTAAAACAAATTGTGGCAGATAATCAAACATAATTACTTGTTTTATTATATTATTAAAAGTATTATTTAATGACAAAAAAACGGCAAGCACTAAGGCTTGCCGCAAAAAAATGAAGAAAAAATAAGGAGTACTGTAAACTATTTAATTTCGATACGTTTGGTTTCTTTTGGTTTGTCAACCTTTTTCATAACTTTAATTTCCAAAATGCCGTCTTTCATTGAAGCTGAAATATCATCTTCAGTTAAGTTATCACCAACGTAGAATGAACGTTTGCAAGTTGAATAAGATATTTCACGTCTTAAATACTTTTTAGTATCTTCAACTTTACTTTCTTTAGATGCAGTAATAGTTAAATAACCATTATCTAAATCTAAATTAATATCTTCTTTTTTATAGCCGGGAACTTGCATTGAAAGAACATAACTATCTTCTTCTTCAACAATATCTGTTCTTAAAGTTTTTAAATTATTTCTTTCCGTTCTTGGAAAATCAAAATCAAAAAATGGATCAAAAAATGGATCAAAAAAAATGCTGTTTGTTTTTGTTACTAAATCATTATTTTTCATAATAAACACCTCTTTTAAAGTAGTTTTAACAAATTTTAGTTTGTCATAAGGTATTTTTCCCTATTGACAACCTAATTATACACCTATAAATTAGCAGTGTCAAGCGTTGAGTGCTAATTTTTTTAAATTTTTTAATAATTTTTTTAACAAATTATAATAACTTTAAAAATTTTAGCGGTTGATTTAGTAGTAATATATAAAAAAGGATAAAAAAATAACCGCTCTAATAAGAACGGTTATAAATTGAATGCGGCAGCTCCTTATCCTCCCGTGCCGTTGCCAGCAAAGTACTTTCAGCGCAATTGAGCTTAACTT
>CALVUR010000011.1 GCA_944363645.1 uncultured Clostridia bacterium
GTACCCGTCAAGGCTCTGTCTATGTATTCGCGGACTATGCGCAAATTGTTGCGTTCGGCAAAGGCGCGGCACTCTGCCAACTGCCCCTCGATGGACTGTTCGTTCTGTGCGTGGGAACTGAAACGGGCGTATATGACTGCGTTTTTCATTGCGGTTGCTCCTTTCGGCGCGGGGTGCGCCTTAATTTAATTTTTGCGGTGCTTTTGTGCTTAACCGCCTTAACCAGACCAGCTCGCCGCCGCAGGGGAATGTCAACGGGACATACTTTCCCGCCCCTGCGGGAAAGAAGTTGTCGGTGGAGATTTTTCGCTTATGACAAGCAGGTTTTTCCTCAAATTCAGATAGCGAAAAATACAACCGCTTGCCCGTTGATCAGAACACAAGGCGGCGAAATAATCTCACAAGGCGGTTAAGCACAAGCAAAAAGCTCTCAAATTGACTATTGGCATTATACCATTATTAGAAAATATTAGCACTAAAAATCTACCTAAAAGCCATAATCGGAAAATTTGTAGAGTGAATATGAACGCAAAAGCCTTTTCTATTGTCTGATTTTATCGTATAATAAAGGTACAAAATTTAATTGAACGGAGGCATAAAATGGATTATAAGAAAATTGGTTTGTTTCTCGCACAGGAGCGAAAAGCAAAAAAGTTAACACAAGCGCAAGTAGCAGAAAAATTATATGTCAGTGAAAAGACAATTTCAAAATGGGAAAATGGGAGAGGCTTGCCTGATACGAGTTTACTAATAAATCTTTGCGCATTATACGACTTATCAATTAACGAACTTTTGAGCGGTGAACGGTTAAACGAACAAAATTATAAAGCAAAAGCCGAAGATAATATGGAAACATTGCTTTCACAAAGAAAAAGTAATAAACAGAAAATGTTTATCTCTATTTTAATATGTGTTTGTACTTTAAGTATTTTATTTGTTTGTGTAGCACTTGCAAGTTTTCTCAATATTCCTATTTGGTTAAGAATATGCCTTATTATCTACGGTTTTATGGTTGCGGTTTGTGGCGTGGGCATTTATATATTTTTTGATATAAATGTTGGCTCGTTTGAGTGTAAACATTGTGGCAAGAAGTTTGTTCCTACGACGAAGGCTTATATCTTTTCTTATCACAATTTTACTGCGAGAAAATTAAAGTGTCCATTTTGCGGAAAAACAAGTATGTGTAAAAAGCGGTTGCAAAACAAAGATTGACGGTAGTTATTTATGCTTTATTACACCGTTTGCCCCTCTTGTGGGTACAAATTATTGAAAGCAGGCGACGGCTCAACGATAGAAATACATTGTCCGAAATGCGGGGCTAAAATGCTGATTGAAATTAAGGACGGCAAAATTACCATTCAAAAGACGATAGCCGAAAAAGCATAAGGCTATCTAATAACTGTAAAGATAAAGAATTGAGTGTACGAAAGTAAAGCAAAAGTATTTATTTTCGGGGGCAGAAATGTCGCACTCAATTCTTTTTTTATGCTTTGACAGTTCATAATAAGTGCAATACATATCCCAAAATCAAGTGAAATAACGGGGTTGTATGCGCACGCTCGCCTACGGCTAACATTTGTATAAGGTGTTGAAACTCTCCGCGAAAGAGTATGAACCCGACAAATTTTTAGGGCTAAATTTCTTGGTTTAGTTCAAAAATTTGTCGGGCTTTTTTTATATGTTTTTGCGCCCGCCAGATCGAGATTTAGTTCTCGACTGGCGGGCGCTTATCTTTGCAAAATTTGCCTGTTTCGGTCGATTTTCCAAAAACAGAAAATCAAGGAACAGACAAACAATGCAAACAATTAAATATCATTTTGCGGACGGCACGACAAGCGAAATCGAGGTTACAGACGAATTTTACACGCTATATGCAGAACTGGTGCAACAGGAAAAGCGCAACCATTGGAAAGAAACGCGGCGGCATATCTCATTAACCTATCTGATTGAAAACGGAATAGATTTTGAGGATAAAACCGCCGATACATTGGCGATTGTGATACGGAGAGAGAAAACGGAGCAAGTACAAAAAGCGGTATCAACACTTTCGGAGAAGCGGCAGGAACTGATACATAAAGTCTTTTACGAGGAACTGTCTATGCGAACGATAGCGAGGCAACAAGGCGTTTCGCATTCTTCAATATCCCAACAAATGAAAACAATACGCAAATTGCTGAAAAAGGCGTTGAGCGGGTATATATAAAATATTACACATAAATGGCGACAAATGGCGACGGGGTGGACTTAGTATTACCAGTCCACCCCGTCACACTGTCACACTTTTTGGGGGTATATTATGGACGATAAGATTAAAATGGATTTTTCTGTATCGGACGAAACGACCGAAACGAAAAAAAATTCACAAACAAATTCACGGGAGAATTAAAAAAGCCGCCTACACTCATAGAGATTGCAGACGACGGGACAATGCCTTTCTAATTCCGTTCGGAGGGGGGTTCTTGGGTGGGCTTTATCAAATTATTTAGGGGAAACAAATTTGAAAAATGCAAAGGCTT
Source organism: uncultured Clostridia bacterium (assembly GCA_944363645.1). GTDB lineage: Bacteria > Bacillota > Clostridia > Christensenellales > Borkfalkiaceae > UBA4636. The sequence continues at coordinate 2,517 of CALVUR010000011.1, forward strand.
TACCGCTTGGCATAAGCGTGATTTACTTCAACGACGAAAGCAAAAACATATATGCCGATTTGCCGCCGAATAAGGAACAAGCAAAACGGCTGTCAAAGCGGATCTATAAAGACGCAATGACAGCCGTTTGCACGGAGCAAGCCAGCGGCAAGGCATTAGCCCCGGCTTGCGACTAACTGTTTGCCGTATATCGGATAATCTGATAGCGGCAAATCGACTTGGCAATAGTATTCCGTTCTGTTTATCTGATATAATACTGTGTGCGTTTTTGCGGCTTTCAGTTCCACCACTATCTTAAACCTGTCTTTTCAGGTTTAAGATTTTTTTATGCCAAAAAAAGTAATCTTTACCTTTTGTGTTGCGGACGCTTACAGTATATAAATAAAAGCACAACAAAAAGCCACAACAAATTAGAAAAGGGGAACGATTTACTTTCTGCTGACATTATTTAATGATAAGTAAGGTTTTTAAATAAAAAAAAGGACGGCAAAATGCAGTCCTTTTTTTGTTATCTTTAAATGTGAGTTTTTGCATTTAGTGGGCATACGTAGTGAGTTTTAGCCACTTTTTAAACAAAAAGTCGATAAAAATTTACAATACATATAAACAAACGACAAGTGGGATAGCGATATGAATGATAAGTGATAAAAAATTTACAAACCAAAAATACCAGTGTAGTGTTTTATGCCTAAAAATTTTCATACCTAAAAGTCCGCCAACAGCACCGCCTAAAAAACCCATTCCAAGCAAAACTGATTCTTTTACACGCCACTTTTTTTCCTTTGCCTTGTTTTTGTCTGATAGGTAAAGAAAAAAGGTGATTATGCTCATTACTACAATAAAGGCGATATAACCAATCAAAAAATATGAGTTCATATTCATTCCTCATAAAACCTTTAAAATTTTGCGGTTGATATCTTAATAATTTTGTTCTTAGGTCGTGGGCGATTAAAGCATAGCCAAAATTTCTTGTGCGTTGGTGTCTGGCTTTACCTTTGGCATAACTTTAATAATCGTGCCTTGTTCGTCAATGATAAAAGTGGCACGTGTAACGCCAAAACCAAGTTTACCATACAACTTTCTTTCTTGCCAAACGCCAAATGCTTCAATGGCTTTTTTCTCAGGGTCAGAAAGCAAAATAAAAGGCAAGTTGTACTTTTCAGCAAACTTAACATGGGAAGCAACGCTGTCTTTACTTATACCAATTACAACAACATCTTTTTCCTTAAAGCCGTTGTATGCTGCGGCAAATGCGCACGCTTGACGTGTACAACCGGGGGTGTTGTCCTTTGGGTAAAAATAAACAACAACCTTTTTGCCTAAAAAATCGCTTAATGAAACCAAATTCCCATCCTTATCTTCAAGGGTAATTTGTGGTGCTTTCATTCCTTCTTGTAACATATTTATATTCTCCTTAAAAGTTATTTTCTTTTTTTCTATTATACCACACAGCCCCCCAAAAATCAACCCACCGCAAAATCATTACAAAATGAATTTTTCTTCAAAACATCAGCCTTTTATTGCTTTATGCACCTTTCTTTTCAAACTTAAAAAAAGCAAGTCGTTTAGACCTGCTTTTCTTTTTGGCTGGGGATGAGGGATTCGCTCCGCAAAACAAGTTTTGCTATCACGCCGGTCTGGCAAATGTGCCACTGGCACATTTGAACCGCTTTTTTAGCAAAAAGCAGTTTACCCAGCCGTTCGAATCCCTATTTATACATTAAAAAAAGAAAACAAGCCCCGTTGGGCTTGTTCTTCTTTTTTGGCTGGGGATGAGGGATTCGCTCCGCAAAACAAGTTTTGCTATCACGCCTGTCTGGCAAACGCAACACTGTTGCGTTTGGTGGGCTTTTTATATCAGTTAATATATTCTCAATTAAAAGCCCACTACCCAGCCGTTCGAATCCCTTTTTATACATTAAAAAAAGAAAAGCAAGTCATTTAGACTTGCCTTTCTTTTTGGCTGGGGATGAGGGATTCGCTCCGCAAAACAAGTTTTGCTATCACGCCTGTCTGGCAAATGTGCCACTGGCACATTTGAAGTGTCTTCTTAACAGAAAACACTTTACCCAGCCGTTCGAATCCCTTTTTATACATTAAAAAAAGAAAAGCAAGCCCCGATGGGCTTGTTCTTCTTTTTTGGCTGGGGATGAGGGATTCGAACCCCCGGATGACGGAGTCAGAGTCCGTAGCCTTACCGCTTGGCGAATCCCCAATATTAAAAATTTTGCTTAATTTATTGCATTTCATATCATACCAAACTTTATAAAAAAAGACAAGTATTTTTGCAAACTTTTTATTTTTACTCTTATTTTTTACTTTTTTAAAATCTCAAACTAATGTCCATATTTTTCATATATTAGCATCATCAACCGCTAAAACTGTCAATAATCGGCTTATAGCCCCACTTTTTTACTTAAACCACGCCAAAAACCGGTTAAACGGTAAATTTTAAATTAGTCCATACCATGTGTTAAAAACATAAATACAAATCAAGCCTAAAAACCATACAAAAAAATAAAAAAAGCGGTGATAACGGGCTTATAGCCCCACTTTTTTGTAAATTTCACTAAAAAACACTTAAAAATCGATTTTTTAATTGCTAAAAATAAAAATTTTCAACCGCCGTCCGCATATATCTGCACACAACAAGTTAAGACAACCCACCACCATAAACAAAATAAATCACCACCACAAACAAAATAAATCACCACCATAAACAACACAAACCGCCGTCATAAAAAAGCGTACAATAAGCAGTGCAAAAGGGTGGCAAAAATCAATATATAAAAAAATAGTAGTTCAGCAAAAACGGGGGGGGTAAATGTGTAAAAAGGGGCTAAAATTTACACTTTTACCGACAAAAAGTGGTTTTTAACGGATTTTTTATTGAAAAATTGCAATTTTTTCCCAAAACCTTTGACAACCGCACATATAACTATTATAATATAAGAAATGGAATAAATAAGGCGGTGAATCGCTTAAAAGCAAACAAAAAAAGCGAAAAAAGCCAAAAGCCAATTCCAGTGAAAGAAAAACTTTGTATCGGAGGATATTTAATCAATGAAAAAGATGACCATTGACGGTAATACCGCTGCCAGCCACGTTGCGTATGCTTTTTCCGAAGTAGCAGCAATTTACCCAATTACCCCATCTTCACCAATGGCTGAAGTAGCAGATGAATGGGCGACAGCAGGCAGAGTAAACATGTTTGGCCAAAAACTTCGTTTAGCAGAAATGCAATCAGAAGGTGGCGCTGCAGGTGCAGTACACGGCTCATTATCAGCAGGCGCACTTACAGTAACTTACACAGCAAGCCAAGGCTTGTTACTTATGATTCCTAACATGTACAAAATTGCCGGCGAACTTTTACCAACGGTATTCCATGTAAGTGCACGTGCATTAGCAGCACATTCACTCAACATTTTTGGCGACCATTCAGACGTAATGGCATGCCGTCAAACAGGTTTTGCAATGTTAGCAAGTGGTTCAGTACAAGAAGTAATGGACTTAGCACTTGTTGCACATCTTTCAACTTTAAAATCCCAAGTACCATTTATACATTTCTTTGATGGTTTCAGGACCAGCCACGAAGTTTCAAAGATCGACGTAATCGATTACGACGAAATGAAAGCGTTGGTTGATATGAAGGATATTGAAGCATTTAGAAAGAAAGCATTAAATCCTGAACACCCAATTCAAAAAGGTACTGCACAAAACGCAGACACATACTTCCAAAACAGAGAAACTGCAAATAAGTATTACGAAGCAACCCCAGCAATCGTTCAAAAGATGATGGACAAGGTTACCGCATTAACCGGCAGAAATTATCACTTATTTGACTACGTAGGCGCACCAGACGCTGAAGAAGTTATCGTTATCATGGGTAGCGGTGCAGATGCTGTTGAAGAAACAATCAACAAATTAAACAGCGAAGGCAAAAAATACGGCTTATTAAAAGTTCGTTTATACCGTCCATTCGCTACAAAGGCATTCTTAAAAGCACTTCCAAAGACAGTTAAGAAGATCGCCGTTTTAGATAGAACTAAAGAACCAGGCTCACTTGGTGAACCTTTATACTTAGACGTATGCACCGCTTTATTAGAAGCAAAACGTCGTATCACCGTTGTTGGTGGTAGGTATGGTCTTGGTTCAAAAGAATTCAACCCATCTATGATTCTTGCAGTTTACAAGAACTTAGAACAAGACAAACCAAAGAACCACTTCACAGTTGGTATCTATGACGATATTACCAACACATCATTAGACTTCTCTGAACAATACAACGCTGCTCCACTTGGCACAGTTTCTTGTAAGTTCTACGGCTTAGGCTCTGATGGTACAGTTGGTGCAAACAAAAACTCAATCAAGATCATTGGTGACCACACAGATAAATACGTACAAGGTTACTTCTTCTACGACTCAAAGAAATCTGGCGGTATCACAGTTTCACACTTACGTTTCGGTGATGTACCCATCCAATCATCTTACCTTATCGACGCAGCAGACTTTATCGCTTGCCACAACCCATCATACGTAACACGTTATGACATGGTTACCGACCTTAAAGACGGCGGTAAGTTCTTATTAAACTGCGCTTGGAACGATATCGCTTCACTTGAAGCACACCTTCCTGTAAAGATGAAACAACTTTTGGCTAAAAAGAACGCAGAACTTTATGTTATCGACGCTTTAAGCGTTGCAACAAAAGCTGGTAGCGCAAAGAGCCAAAACATGGTTTTACAGGCTGCTTTCTTCAAGATTGCAAACATTATTCCTTATGAAGACGCTGAAGTATTCATGAAGGAAAAAGTAAAAGTTACTTACGGCAAGAAGGGCGACGCTGTTGTTAAAGCAAACTGCGATGCTATCGATGCTGCAAGCGCTTCACTTATCAAGATTGAAATTCCTGCAAGTTGGAAAGATGCAACTGAAGGTGCGCAATTACCAGAACTTGCTGACGACAAATACTTCCGTGAAGTTATCCACCCAATCACCGCTTTAGAAGGCGACAAACTTCCATCTTCAGCATTTAACGCAGATGGTTCTGTACCAACAGGTACAACTAAGTTTGAAAAACGTGGTGTAGCAGTTAAAGTTCCTAAATGGATCCCTGAAAACTGTATCCAATGTAACCAATGTGCTTTCGTATGTCCACACGCTTGTATCCGTCCAGCACTTAACGCTGTAGGTACTGAAAAGCCAGAAACATACAAGACACTTCCTGCAACTCAACTTAAAGGTCTTGAATTTAGAATTCAAGTATCACCATTAGACTGTATGGGTTGTGCAGTTTGTGTAAACGCTTGTCCTGCTAAAGAAAAAGCACTTGTTATGGTTCCATTCGAACAATCACTTCAAGAAGAAAAAGAAAATTACGACTTCAGCGAAACATTGCCAGAAGTTGACACATCAAGCGTTAAACCAACTACCGTTAAAGGTAGCCAATTTAAAAAACCATTATTCGAATTCTCTGGCGCATGCGCAGGCTGCGGTGAAACACCTTATGTAAAAGTTGTTACACAAATGTTCGGCGACAGAATGGTTATAGCTAACGCAACAGGTTGTTCATCAATCTACGGCGGCAGTTCACCAACATGTCCTTACACAACAAACGCAGAAGGCAAAGGTCCTGCTTGGGCTAACAGTTTGTTCGAAGACAACGCAGAATTCGGTTACGGTATCAATTTAGCATACGCTCAAAGAAGGGCAAAACTTGCTGAAGATATCGAAAAGGCTATCGAACTCGGCGTTAAAGGTAAGTTAAAAGACGCACTTGCTAAATGGTTAGAAAACAAGAAAGATGCTGAAGAAACTAAGGCTTTGGCACCTGTTATTACAGAATTGTTACCAGCAGCAATCAAGACAAGTCGCAACGAACTTAAAGCAGTATTAACCAGCATTTTAGACCAAGCAGATTGCTTAATCAAAAAATCTATTTGGATCTTTGGTGGTGACGGCTGGGCTTACGATATCGGTTACGGCGGTTTAGACCACGTTTTGGCAATGGACGAAGACGTAAACGTATTAGTATTAGACACCGAAGTTTACTCAAATACCGGTGGTCAAGCATCTAAGTCAACCCCAACAGGCGCAATCGCTAAATTCGCTTCCGGTGGTAAGAGAGTTAAGAAGAAAGACCTTGGTATGATCGCTATGAGTTATGGTTATGTTTACGTTGCACAATGTGCTATGGGCGCAAACAAACAACAATTCTTAAACGCAATCTGCGAAGCTGAAAAATACGATGGTCCATCACTTGTTATCTGCTATGCACCATGTATCAACCACGGTATCAACATGTCAAATTCTCAATTAGAAGAAAAGAAGGCTGTTGACGCAGGTTATTGGCACTTATACAGATACAACCCAGACCTTATCGGCAGTGAAAATCCATTCAAACTCGATTCTAAAGACCCAACAGAAAGTTATAAGGACTTCTTACTCGGCGAAACACGTTACGCTTCATTAAAGAAGACTCAACCTGAACTTGCTGATAAACTCTTTGAAAAGGCTGAAGAAGAAAACACTGAACGTCTTAACAAATATAAAAACCTTGCTAATAAATAATTGGTAAAGTTTGCTAACTAAACCCCTGCATAGACTCTGCCTATGCAGGGGTTTTAATTAACCATGTGTGAGTTTTAGCCCATTTTTCGCTAAAATATTTACTCGCACAGTAATGGCTAATCGGTAAAAGATTTTTAATAAGTAAATAAAAAATGAATAAGGGGATAATAGGCGCAAAAATAACAAAAAGTCCGCCTATAAGCCCGTTATCGCACGTTTTTAATAAAAAAAGGCAAGGCGTAAAGCCTTGCCTTTAATATTTGTAATTTTTTAAAAAGTGTGGCTATAAGCCCGAAAACGGCACTTTTTAATTATTTTAATGTACCGGTGGTGATAAATCTACCAGAATTTTGACTAAATAACATAATGCCATCGCTGTCAAATTCAATGTTTACTTTTTCACCAAGTGCATATGTGATACCGCCAAAGATAACGCCCGTAATCAAAAATTCACCAATTTTAATTCTTACAGTTGTTTCCATACCGGTAGGCATTGCGCTGTAAACTTCGCCGGTGATCTTGCCGTTTGGTGTGATTTTAACTGCTTCTGGGCGGATACCGATAATAAAGTCGTTGTCGGTAATTTGTTTATCTTCTTCAATCTCGCTTTCGTCAACCTTTGCAATGTGACATTTAAACTTAACGTCTTTGTTGGACTTTTCAACATTGTGCTTATCAAGTAACATATTGGCACGTTGCTCTTCAAGTTCACGGTCATAATCGTGGTCATCTTGTTGCCATTTTGCAATGTCGATAGGTGAATTTGGTGTAAATACCATGTCTTCACCCCAAATTTTTACGTTAATTTTGTCGCCTTGTTGTTCGCCGTAAGCTTCAGCAAAGTTGATTGATGGGTTACCAACGAAGTCGGCAACGAAAGTGTTGTTTGGACGGTTGTAAACGGTAAGTGGTGCATCGTATTGTTGCAAAACACCGTTGTCGATTAAGCAGATAGATGTTGCCAAAGTCATTGCTTCCATTTGGTCGTGTGTAACGTAAACAAAGGTACTGCCCGTATCTAAGTGAAGCCTTTGAAGTTCCGATCTCATTTCAAGCCTTAATTTAGCATCAAGGTTAGATAATGGTTCGTCCATAAATAATACGCTTGGTTCTGGTGCAAGGGTACGTGCAATAGCAACACGTTGTTGTTGACCGCCAGAAAGTTCAGCAGGGTATCTCTTCATAAACATACCAATCTTAACTATCCTTGAAACACGCCTTACCGCCAAATCAATCTCTTCTTTAGAAAGTTTTCTTACTTTTTCAAGCACTTTGCCGTCTTTATCTACATACTCAAATTTTTCGTTCAAGGTGTAGCCTTTTTTAGATGCTACAGCACGTTCCTTTTCGATGATTGCTTGCATTTCGTCAGCAACGGTTTTAGCAAGCACTTCAGGTGTTGGTGTTTTTTCAAAGCTATAACTTGCTATGCGTTTTGCCGTTTGCATTGAGATGATGTAAGTATCAATTAGGCGAAGATAAAGTTTATCTTTGTTAATTACGCCGTTTTTGTCAAAACTTTCAAGGGTAATATCAATAACTTTTTGCCAATCAGCAACGATGTTTTTAATTTGGTTTGCGCAAAGTGCTTCAAAAGAAATTACAGGCATAAGTTCTTTGATGTTGCTCAAACCAAAAGCGATGTTTTGGTAAACTGTCATGTTTGGCCAAAGCGCATAGTTTTGAAAAAGGAAGCCAACTTTACGTTTGTTAGGTGGTATGTTTATACCCATAGTGCTGTCAAAAACAACCGTATCGCCAATGGTAATTTTACCGCTCGTAGGTGTTTCAAGACCAGCAATCATACGAAGCGTAGTCGTTTTACCGCAACCTGAAGGACCAAGTAGGGTAATAAAAGCATTATCTTCAATTACTAAATTAAGATGTTCAACTGCGTAAAAGTTGCCCCATCTTTTAGTTACGTCTTCTAAAATAATTTTAGGCATAAATTAACCTCCTATACCTTTGTCTAAACTTGCGCCGGTAACTTTGTTGATGACAGCGTTGCAAACAAGTACGGTAACGATTAAAATCAAGTTGATACCGTTTGAGAACGCATATAAGCCCATTTCGTCGAAATAGTCAATAAGTGTTGACAAAATCAAGCCTTGCGAACAAAGTAACATAAATAGTGATAATTCTCTTACACAAGTGATAAATGGTAGCAAGTAACCACTTAAAATTGATGATTTTTGAATGGGGATAATAATTTTAAACATACGTTTGTACCAAGGTATGTCTTGGATAATAGCAGATTCTTCAATTTCGCCACTGATTTGCATCATTGAACTTAACGAACTTCTGCTTGCAAACGGAATGTATTTTACTGTACCTGCGAAAATAAGTAACCAATAACTGTTGTATAAGCCGAGTTGCTTACCTAAAATAAAGAATGCAATACCTACAGCGATTGATGGCAACAAATAGGGGATAAACGCCATATTGTTTACATAGTTTGCAAATTTACTTCTGCGTTTTTTGGATACTGCGTAACCAATAAGTAAGCCAAGCGTACCAGATATCAAGGCGCACGCAAGCGCAACAAGCATCGTACCGCCATAAGCCTTCCAAATCATCGTGTTACGAAGCATACCAAGTTGCCCATAAAGCCCCGCTTCGCCCGTCGGGTCGTTATATACCCACCATTTTGTGGTAAGGTTATTAAAGTCCCAAGTTTTAAAGAAACTGTAATCGCCCGGGTTTGGTAAAAATGTTTCAAAACCAAATGATATGATAGGAAAAATACTTGTAAAGAATGTTGAAATAAGGAAGATAACTGCTATAAGGTATTTACCAACTTTACCAAGGTTGATTTTAGAAATTTGACCAGATTTACCCGAAACTGTGGTGTAATTTTTACGGCTCTTTAAACTTGCTTGGTTTAAAATCAGTATTGCCACACCCAAAAGCATCATGATTACAGCCAAAATACTTGCTTCGCCCTTATATTTATCACCCATCTCTAAATACCTTGTTGATAGGGTGGTAAGTGTTAAATAGTGCGGTACGGGATAACTACCCATCGAACTACCAAAAACAAGCAATACGGTTGATAAAATTGCAGGTTTTACCATCGGTATGGTAATTCTACCCATAATTCTATATTTTGGTGTATCTAAAATGGTTGCGGCTTCTTCCAAGTTTGCGTCCATGTTACGGAAGATACCGCCAATCAAGATGTAAGCAAAAGCAGAATAGTGTAGCCCTAAAACGATAATGCTCGGGAACATACCTTTGCACCACCAAAGTGGCATTTTTATATTGAATAGGTAAGCTAAAAGCCCATCTGCACCGCCCGTTACAGCGTTACTGTTAAAAAGGTTTTTCCAAACAAGTGCCAAAGTCCATTGTGGCATGATGTAGGGGAAAATAAAGATTGCACTCAAATATTTTTTAAATTTCATATTTGTTCTCGTAATCAAAAAGGCGAACGTTCCGCCAAACAAAATTGCGGCGATACAAGAACATAATGAAAGGATAAGCGTGTTTAATAGTGGTGTCCAAAGATTTTTCTTTGCCAAATTACTCGTAAACAAATCTGTCCAGTTTACAAAGGTATAACCTTCAGCCTTGCCCGTCAAGTATTGGTCGATAGAACCGGGGTGTATTGAAAACGTATCTTCAACAAGCGTAATAAATGGGGCAAGGGTAGTGAAGGTACATACTATGCCCAAAACAACAAGTATTATGTTGTATGGTTGCATGAAAAAGGTCTTGACCTTATTCATAACTATCTTAAAATTACTCGGTTTTTTAATAATATTTTCCATAAAACCTCCAACACGGAGTCAGGTAACCCCGACTCCGTGTAGTTGAGTTTAAACTATAAAAGGATAACTCTTTATAGTAGTCGTTAAATTGTTAGTAAAATGTTTTAAAAAATTTTAAAATAGATGTTACTAAAAATTAGCCTTTATATTTTTCTAAACCTTCAATCCAGTTACCAACGGTGAAAGCAACGCTTGCGCAGTATTCAGGATCTTCAATAACTAATCTTGGTTCCCAGAATTCAAAGCCTCTGTCGTTTAAGCAGTCAAACAAAACAGAACCATCTTCTGCCATACCACCGGTTTTGTGTTGGTGAACTTTTTCATTTTCTTCAGCAACAACAGGGTTAGAAGAATAACCACCAATGTCTTTACCCCATGCATCGAAACCTTTTTGTGTTTCTGTCATGTATGCGATGAAAGCACATGCTGTCCAGGGTAGTGGACTGTTGTCTGTTACGAATAAGTAGTGGCAGTAACCATAACCTGCAAGACCTTGATAATTGTCTTGGTAAGCAGCGATCTTGATGTTGTTTTTAGAAACGTCTGCAGATTCTTCAACAGAACGAAGTTTTGAGTAAACGATTAAACCAAATTGGTCAACAGCAGATGATTTAACTAAACTGTTGCAGATAGGACCGTCGTCGGTTTGTGCGCTATAACTACCAACCCAAAGTTTAATCCAAGCAAGTGCATATTTGCCGTTAGCGTCTAAACCAAGTTCGTCAGCGGTTGCAGCAACTTCGTTAACAACGTTGTCAACATAGGTCTTTTGTGCGCCTTCTAAAAGGTCATATGATTTTTTAAGTTCAGCAGCATATTGTGGTTTTGTCAACATGTAAAGGAAGTTTTTACCAACGATTTCACTGTCGATATCCATAAATAAGCCGTGTTCACCCTCTCTTACAAAGTCCCAAATGTTTGTGTAAGTCTTTTCAGCATTTACGCAGTTGTACATGAAAACTTTGTTCAATGTTTGAAGTGCAAGATAGCCATCATATTCTTCAGCAGTTGTGTTGTTTGCTTCAGCCCATCCCTTAGGAATAAATCTATCTAAAATACCGGTTTGTACCATCTTAGATTCGATTTGGTTACCGTCTTGGATAAGTGTCATTGAATATGTACCTGCTGTGGTAGAAGCATCTGCTTCAAGCATTTCAAAAATGGTGTTGTTCTTTGGTTGGTTCCAAGTAAACTCTAATGTGTAGTCAGGATCGATTGTTTTTAAATAATCGATGAAGTATGGTAAAGCAGTTTTACCACGGCTTGAGTTACCTACACCATTAAAAGTCTTGCCGTTAGATTCTTCAATTGCTTTTCTAGCAAGTTCTTCTAAAGACATTGTTTGTGCTTGTGCTATGATTTCTTCTGTTGGTGAAAGTTGTTGATTTTCCTTACAGCCAACTAAAGCAAATGTAGCAAAAACCAAAATGCATGCAAGTAAAAGTGCTGTTAGTTTTTTCATATTCCCTCCAAGATAATTTTTATTATAACACCATAAGTGTGTTACGTCCGTTTGGTAAAATGATAAATATGAAAATCAATATTAAATTGTAGTTTTCTATAGTTTTTGGAAAATAATTAAATTTAACAATTTCTATACTTTAATTGTAAAGCAAAATTTCATTTTGTCAATACCTTTTTTTAAAAAAAACATGTAATGTTTAACTAAAAAAATTTTGCTTTTTAAAAGTTATTAAACATATTGCACACTTTAGTGCAATAAATCAAAAAATCGTTGACTTATTATATAAATAAAAAAACTTTTTCCATAAGTTTTAAAAAATTTCAAAAATCATTTTTTAAAAGGGTAAATAAAGGCAAAAATGTTTACGTGCTTTTATTTTTTGTTAATTTTTAAGGTTAAATTAAATGCGCTAAAAAAGTCAAAAATGGGCGATAACGGGCTTATAGCCCCACTTTTTTGCTTTTTTATTGCTTTTTTATTTGGTTTTTGGCGTTAAATATAACTTTGTGATGATTTGTTTTTAAGGGGATATATAAGTTTTATGGGCGGCGGTTTTTACTTAATGTGTTAAACAAATTACAAAATAAAAAGGATAGTAAAGTTTACAAAAAGTAAAAAATTGTCTTTTTTTGGCGTTTTGGCGGTTAAAAATTTGCAAACAAAGCCCTAAAAGGCAAAAAATTGGTAAAAAATTTAGTTATAAGTGTTTACTTAATTGTTAAAATATAGTATTATATTACATATAAGTTATTTTGGGTAGTATAGCCATTTGGCGGTTACCCACCAAAAAAAGTAAAAAAATAAGTCCAAAGGGGACACATAATGGGATTAATTAGATACATTTTAGAATCAGATTCAAGAAAAAGCATCAAAAAAATCAGCGCAATGGCTGATAAGGTTTTGGCGTTAGCACCAAAATACGAAAAAATGACCGATGCTGAATTAAAGCAACAAACACAAATTTTAAAAGACCGTTTATCTAACGGCGAAACAGTAGATGATATTTTGTACGACGCCTTTGCCACCGTAAGGGAAGCAAGTTGGCGTGTACTTAACATGCGCCACTATAAAGTGCAGGTCATGGGTGGTATTTGTACTCACCAAGGCCGTGTTGCAGAGTTAAAAACGGGTGAAGGTAAAACCTTAATGGAAACTTTACCTGCTTACTTAAACGCACTTGCCGGTAAAGGTGTACACATCGTTACCGTAAACGATTATTTGGCTACCCGTGACGCCGAATGGATGGGTAAAATTTACCGCTTTTTGGGCTTAACTGTTGGCGTAAACGTTCACGGTATGAACGATGACGAAAAGCGTAAAGCATACAACTGCGATATTACCTATGGTACTAATAACGAGTTCGGCTTTGACTATTTAAGGGACAACTTAAAAGTAAACTTAAAAGACATGGTTCAACGTGGTTTAGACTTTGCCATTGTCGACGAAGTCGACTCAATCTTAATCGACGAAGCCAGAACGCCTTTAATTATTTCAGGTCGTGGCGGTGAATCTTCACAATTATACATTGATGCCAACCGCTTTGTAAAAACCTTAAAGCGTGAAGAAGATTTTACCTTTGACGAAAAGGAAAAGACTGTACAAATCACCGAAAGCGGTGCACAAAAAGCCGAAAGATTTTTCGGTATCGAAAATTTGGCAGATGTTGAAAATGCCGATTTAAACCACCACATTCAACAGGCTTTAAAGGCCCATTACGTCTTTAAGCGTGATAACGATTATATCGTTCAGGACGGCGAAATCGTTATCGTCGATGAATTCACCGGTCGTTTGATGCTCGGCAGAAGATATTCTGAAGGCTTACACCAAGCAATCGAAGCCAAAGAAAACGTTGTCGTAAGAAGCGAAAATAAAACTTTGGCAACCATTACATTCCAAAACTACTTCAGGCTTTACCGTAAATTGTCCGGTATGACAGGTACCGCTAAAACTGAAGAAGAAGAATTTAAGACCATCTACGGTCTTGACGTTTTGGAAATCCCAACCAACCGTCCTATGATAAGAAAGGATCAAAACGATATCATTTACCCAACCGAAAGGGGTAAAATTATGGCTATCGTTGAAGATATCAAGGCTCACCACGAACTCGGTCAACCTATCCTTGTTGGTACCGTTACCGTTGAAAAGAGTGAGATGATTTCACGTGCGCTTTTGCGTGAAAGAATCAAACATAACATTTTAAACGCTAAAAACCACAAGCGTGAGGCTGAAATTATTGCCCAAGCCGGCAGAAAGGGTGCTGTTACAATCGCAACCAACATGGCTGGTCGTGGTACGGACATCTTGCTCGGTGGTAACCCTGAATATATGGCAAAGCAAGACTTGCGTAACTTAGGTTACGAAGATAACGATATCGAACTTGCCGTTTCATTCATTCAAGATATCCCCGAAAACATTAAACAACTTCGTGAAAAGTATGCCGAACTTTACAAAAAGCATTCTGCAATCACCGAAGAAGAAAAGAAAGAAGTCGTTGCTGCTGGCGGTTTAAGAATTATCGGTACCGAACGTCATGAATCACGCCGTATCGACAACCAGTTGCGTGGTCGTGCCGGCCGTCAAGGCGATCCCGGTTCATCAGTATTTTACATTTCGTTAGAAGACGAACTTGCTATCCGTTTTGGTGGCGAAAGAATGCAGGCTATGTACAAAACCTTAAAGGTAGAAGAAGATATGCCTATTTCTACCAGAATGCTTTCTCGCCAAATTGAAAACGCTCAACGCAACATTGAAGGCAGAAACTTCAGCACCAGAAAACGTGTTATCCAATACGACGACGTCATGAACACTCAACGTCATGTTATGTATGCAGAAAGGATGAAGGTTTTGCGTGGTGAAAATGTTCACCAAGACATTTTAAACCTTATCCCAGACTACGTTGGCGATGTTTTGGTTGAAGGCATACCCGATCCAACAAAGGTCGCAACGTGGGATATCGACAAAATGAATCTTGCGCTCAAACGTTACTGTATCCCTGAAGATATCACTTTCGTTACAGAAGAAGATATTAAAAACCTTTCTTATGACGAATTAGTTGCAAAATGCGCAGACAAGACGGCTGAAGAATACGAAAAAAAGATTGAAGCCTATAAAGAACAAGGCATCGATTATAACGAAATCGAACGTATCATCTTACTTCGTACCGTTGATAAACACTGGATCGATCATATCGACGCAATGGACAAACTTAAACGTGGTATCGCTTTAAGGTCTTACGCTAATGAAGATCCAATCAACGCCTTCAAAAAAGAAGGGCACGAAATGTTTGACGAAATGACAGAAGCCATCCAAGAAGAAACTGCTCGTATTTTGTTAAAACTTCGTGTTGACATCAATCGTATGCCACAAAGGGGAGTTACAAAGAAAACTTACAACATGGCGCAAAGCAATCTTCCACCACAAAATTCAAGCCCAATAAAGGCTGAAAAGTTGCCGGGAAGAAACGATCCATGCCCCTGCGGTAGTGGTAAAAAATATAAAAATTGTTGCGGTAAATAATTTTTTATCGCAAATTTCCGCTTAAATTTTTTGCTGGTTTTACGTAGTTTAAAGTTGCCAAAATCTTCTGTTTTTTAGGTTTTTTTGGCGCAAAATTTAAGTGGTTTAAAAAATATAAAAAACACAAAAAGTCTGCCTATAAGCCCGTTATCAACCAATTTTTTATGGTTTTTAAATGGTTTTTTGGCAAAATACTAACTATAAATTACACATTGCAATTTTATGATTAGAACTGATTTATACTACGATAAATTTAAAGAATTAAGACAAACCTTAGACGAAGCGAAAAATTCGCTCGATATAGATAACGCTAAGGTAGAACTTAAAGATATCGAACTTCGTCAGCAACAGCCAGAAGTCTGGGCAGATTTAGAACTTTCAACCGAACTTGCCCGTAAAGCCCAATCTTTAAGGAAAAAAATCGACCTTGTCGAAAAGACTTACAAGATAATAAGCGATGCTGAAGAACTTGTAAATTTGGCGGCGGAAGAAGACGACGACAGTTTTTTACCCGAAGTCGATTTAGAACTTAAAAACGCCGAAACAGAGATTGAAGAATTAAGGCTTCGCACACTTTTAAAGGGCAAGTATGACGACTTAAATGCAATTATGACCTTGCACGCTGGTGCTGGCGGTACAGAAGCCTGTGACTGGACAGAAATGCTTTACCGCATGTACATTTGCTATGCCGAAAAGCACGGCTATAAACTTGTCGAACTCGACCGTTTGGCTGGCGACGACGCAGGGCTTAAAAGCGTAAGTTTTAGGATAGAAGGCGAAAACGCTTACGGGTATTTAAAGGCAGAAAAAGGCGTTCACCGTTTGGTAAGAATTTCACCTTTTGACGCAAACGCTCGCAGACATACTTCCTTTGCTTCCTTAGAAGTAATGCCCGAAATCGACAATTCTGACGAAATTCAAATTCGCCCAGAAGATTTAAAGATCGATACTTACCGCTCGTCAGGTGCTGGCGGTCAACACATCAACAAAACGGAATCGGCAATACGTATTACCCACATTCCAACGGGCATAATAGTTGCTTGCCAAAACGAACGTAGCCAAGTGCAGAATAGAGAGCAGGCTATGAAAATGCTCATGAGCAAACTTGTCGAACTTCGTGAAAGCGAAAGGCTTCAGGAAGCGCAAGAATTAAAAGGCGACATCAAAAAAATCGAGTTCGGCAGTCAAATAAGAAGTTACGTTTTTTGCCCATACACCATGGTTAAAGATCACCGCACCAATTACGAAACAGGCAATATCCAAGCCGTTATGGACGGCGATTTAGACCAATTTATTGTGGAATTTTTAAAACGCAGTTAGTTTTTAAGCGTTAAGGTTTGGTAAATTTTAAACCGACCTTTTACGCAACTTATAACTAACAATTTTACAGAAAACTAACATTTACCAATTTATAACTAACATTTTACCAAATTATATGACTTATTTTGAAAGGGTAAAGCAAAAACCCATAAGCAAAACCCCCATAATACTCGGCATCGAATCTTCATGCGATGAAACAGCCGCTTCCGTCGTAAAAAACGGAAGGGAAGTTTTGTCAAACGTAATTATAAGTTCCGCTACTAAGCAAGCAGAGTTTGGCGGTGTCGTTCCAGAAATCGCTTCACGTGCTCACACAGAAGCCGTTTCACAAGCGGTAAAACGTGCTATCAGCGAGGCAGGTGTTAGTTTTGGCGACCTTGACGCCATTGCTGTTACCTACGGCGCAGGGCTTTTGGGCGCACTGCTTGTCGGCGTATCTTACGCAAAATCGCTTGCCTATGCGCTCGACATTCCGCTCATTGCCGTAAGCCACATTCGTGGGCATATGGCAGCCTGCTATTTGGCGGATAAGTCGTTACAGCCCCCCTTTATCGGGCTATTGACATCTGGCGGACACACTGCCGTTACCGTGGTTGAAAGTTACACTAAAATGAAGATTTTAGGATCTACATTAGATGATGCCGTTGGCGAAGCCTTCGATAAGGTCGCTCGTGTTTTAGGGCTTTCTTATCCGGGCGGTCCTAATGTTGAAAGGCTTGCAAAACAAGGTCAAAACGACATTACTTTACCAAAAATGCTCAAAAATTCAGGCGGTTACAACTTCTCTTACAGCGGTTTAAAGACGGCGGTAATCAATTATATACATAATAAAGAGCAAAAGGGCGAGCCTATAAATAAAGCGGACGTCGCATGCTCCTTCCAATGTGCCGCAATCGACGTTTTATGTTATAAAGCAATCGAAGCCGCTAAAGAGTACGGCATAAACACAGTTGCCGTGGGTGGCGGTGTTGCGGCAAACGGCTATTTTAGGGAACAACTTGTTAAAAAGTGCGCCTATAAGTCGATTAACGCCGTTTTACCACCAAAAATTTTGTGTACAGACAACGCTTGTATGATCGCCGCTGAAGGCTATATTCAATATATAAACGGCAATTTTGCCGACCTTACTTTAAACGCAAAAGCATCGGTAGAACTTCGTTAAAAAGTTTGCGGTTTAAAGTTTAACCCTTTTTGCTTACTTAAGACGGACATTTATTTACAGGGGGGTAACTATGAAATTTAGTTTGAATTTTGACAAGACTTTTAAACCTATCGCCATTGAGTTTGACAAATTTTCTGCGCTTGCGGAAAGTTTAAAAAACACAA
Organism: uncultured Clostridia bacterium; assembly: GCA_944363645.1. Classification (GTDB taxonomy): domain Bacteria; phylum Bacillota; class Clostridia; order Christensenellales; family Borkfalkiaceae; genus UBA4636. The sequence continues at coordinate 20,484 of CALVUR010000011.1, forward strand.
CTTGCCACGTGGTGGTTGAAAGAAATAATGGTTACAATTATAGTTACAGTTTAAAGGTTATTGATGACGAAAAATATTACACGCTAAACTACACCATGTTAGAAAGGCTTGTAAAGTCCATTTTGTGGATAGTTGGCGGTTACAAAATTTATTTTTGCGGTCCTGATTATTTGTATCAAAACCTAAAAGCCGATTACAGCGAAAACGGTAAGCGTAAGTTTGACTACAAGTTTATGTCAAAGGTTTACGATTCAACTTTCACCGTTTTAAAGGTGAAAAAAAATCAACTTCCAGCCCCCAAAAAATGTTCGCAAGATATCGGTGGGCATTTAAAAGGTTGCCGTATCGGTTTTGATGCCGGCGGTAGTGATAGAAAGGTAAGTGCCGTTATTGACGGCGAAGTTATATATAGTGAAGAAGTCGTTTGGAACCCTAAACTTTCCACCGATTGGAACTATCAGTATCAGGGCATTTTAGATTCTATTTTGCGTGCTGGCTCAAAAATGCCACGCATCGATGCCATCGGCGTTTCAAGTGCCGGGGTGTATGTCGACGATAAAATAAAGGTTTCTTCACTTTTTATTAAAGTACCTGAAAAAGATTACAAACCCCATGTTGAAAACATGTATTTAGATATCGCAAAAAAGGTGGGCGCACCAATCAAGGTCGCAAACGACGGCGATGTTACAGCACTTGCTGGCGCAATGACATTAAATGATACTTGCGTTTTAGGTATCGCCATGGGCACAAGCGAAGCCGGTGGCTATATAAACGAAGAGGGTAAACTTAACGATTGGCTTAGCGAACTCGCTTTTGTCCCCGTTGATTTGTCAAATGAAGCGGTTATAGACGAATGGTCAACAGATATCGGCGTTGGCGTAAAATACTTTTCTCAAGACGGCGTTATAAAACTTGCAAACCTTGCTGGCATTACTTTTGAAAAGGGCTTAACACCAGCCCAAAAACTCGTCGAAGTGCAAAAAATGCTTGAAAGGGGCGATGACGTAGCGAAAAAAATCTACCAAGACATCGGTATTTATTTAGGTTACACCATTGCTTATTACTCTAAATTTTATAAAATCAAACACCTTTTGCTTTTAGGACGTGTTACAAGTGGCGAAGGCGGTTCAATCATCATTGAAAAGGCAAAAAATGTTTTATCGTGTGAATTCCCAAGTTTAAATGTAAACTTGACTTTACCAGATGAAAAATTTAAGCGTGTTGGTCAAAGTATCTCCGCAGCATCACTTACAAAAATCCATTGATTTTCGCCATTAAATACTATAAAAAAGCAAAATCTAAACAAATTTTAAACAAGATAAAAACCATAAAAGTGGGGCTATAAGCCCGAAAACGGGCATTTTTTAGCCACTTTTTACTAAAAGATATGAAACAGTTTATTTTGGCAAGCAATTCCCCAAGACGAAGGGAACTTTTACAACAAGCCGGATATAATTTTAAGGTTGTGCCATCAAAATTACCCGAAAACGAAAACCACGACCTTCCGCCACAAACTTACGTAGAGCATTTGGCGTTTACCAAAGCAAGCGATGCTTTTAGTCGTGAAAAAATGCTTTGTTTGGGTGCGGATACCGTTGTTACATTAGATGGCAAAATTTTAGAAAAACCCGCCAATAAGCCCGAAAACGAGCGTTTTTTGCGTGCCTTGTCCGGTAAAAGTCATTATGTTTACACGGGCTATGCGATAGTTGGCGAAAACATAAAAATCGTTGGGCATGTTAAGACGGAAGTCGTTTTCAACAATTTAAGCGACCAACTTATAAAAGAGTATGTTTCAAAAGGTTTAGGGCTTGATAAAGCGGGCGGTTATGGCATACAAAATGATTACCCACTTGTCAATAGGTATATAGGAAGTTACACAAACGTAATAGGGCTTCCTATGGAAAAAATAAACGAGCTTTTAAAGGAGTTATTATGAATAACAATGTAATCGCAATCGACATTGGCTCAACAAACACAGGTATTTACCAAGCAGGGCATAATATCGTGCTGTTTGAACCAAGCCTTGTTGCTTTCTCAACCGACAACACTTCAATCATTAAAGAAGTCGGCACAGAAGCAAAAAAACTTGTCGGCAGAACCACCGGTAGCACCGTTGTTGTTGCGCCCGTTTGTGGCTCACAAATTTCCGACAAAAAGTCTTGCTCGGCAATGCTCGAAAGTTTTCTAAACAAAATATCTTTAAAACGTTTTTCGTCAAGACCGTCAGTTGTTTTGTCCGTTCCTTGTGGCATTACCGCAGACGAACTTAAAGATTTTGAATGGGTTTTGCGTGATTGCGGTGTAAACGATTATGTTTTTGTCGAATCCCCAATTTTAACTTGTTTGGGACTCGGTTTGCCGTTAAGCGAAGCCTCGCCATATTTCATTGTTGATATGGGCGGTGGCTCAACTCAAATCGCAGCAGTTTCGCTTGACGGCATTATCTGCGGTATCAACACAAATATCGGCGGTATGAGTATTGACGCTTTAATCATGTCATATTTAAGGGATAGATACGGCGTAAAAATCGGTTCGCTAACAGCCGAAACCGTTAAACAAAAAATCTGTTCACTCGTTCCAAACGATATGACTGCTATGGTTGTCAGCGGTCAATCAATCTCAACCGGCAGACCGTATTCTGTCCGCATTACCGCTGAAGATTTAAAAGAACCTATTAAAACGTTCTTTGATAAAATCTTCCAAATAACAGGTATGATGCTTTCAAAACTTCCCGCAGAAGTTTCCGCTGACGTAAGAAAAAGTGGCGTTTATTTTTCTGGCGGTGTTTCAAAAATTCCGGGACTTGAAGAATATTTCCGTGAAAGAATGAACATGCGTGCCAACATCATTGGCGATCCGCAAACGGCTTCAATCATCGGTGGCGGTATCATCGCTCAGGATAAAGATTTGTTGAAAAAATTAAGGATAAACAAAAGATAATTAAACACATATAGGCTTTAAAACTCAATACATATACGCTTGTCGCTTGTTTTTTAATAAATTTTTTATAAAAAACAGACAAAAACTACATTTTTTATTTAAACAAAGTTTAATTATCAGTTTGTCTAAAAAAGTTTTTATTTAAAATAGAAAAAGGTAGGCAAAATTTGCCTACCTTTTCTTTTATTTTTTTTGTTGTAAAAAATAAAAAGTCCGCCTATAAGCCTGTTATCGCCACTTTTTGCGGTTTTTTAAGAGAATAATAAGATAAATTAGTTTAAAATAAAAACTGAAAAAAGAATATCTAAATTTATTGTGGCAATAATTTAAGGCGTAGCAAAATTTTCTACGCCTTAAAGTTAGTTATCTAAATTGTCGTTATCTAATTTATCAGTGTTTCTTTCTTGCATCTTTTTAATTGCTTCCCCAAAAAGGTGATTTCTTTCTGGGTGATAAATTGCCGAAAGTATTCTGTCTTTTGCAAAGGGGACGTCCTTTTTTATTGAAGCAATTAAATCTTTTACATATTGGCGTTTGGTGTGCTTATCTGCCGGGCATGGGTTAAAGATTATGGGCAAATTTTTTGCGTAAGATGTCAAATCTTTTTCTTCGATATATATCATCGGTCTAATCACTGTCATGTCCGCACGTGATAGATAGGTAACCGGTTCAAAGGTGGAAAATCTTCCTTCATAAATCATTGATAAAAAGAATGTTTCCACAAGGTCGTCTGCGTGGTGCCCAAGTGCAAGTTTATTGCACCCAAGCCTTGTTGCCACGGTGTTTAATGCCCCACGGCGCATTTTACTACACAAACTGCAGGGGTTTGATTCCTTTCTTACATCAAATAAAATAGGTCCAATATCCGTTTTTTCAACCACGTACGGCACACCAAGTTCTTCTAAATATTTTTCCATATTTAAAACTTCCGTTTGGTCGTAGTTAAGCCCCATATCAATCCTTATTGCCACAAGGTCAAACTTTTTCGGGTAAAAAATTTTAAGTTTGGCAAGCAATGTCAAAAGGGCAATGCTGTCCTTTCCGCCCGAAAGCCCAACTGCAATCTTGTCGTTTTCCTCAATCATGCAAAAATCTTCAACGGCACGGCGCAAGGGTGATAAAAGTTGTTGTGTAGTCATATCTAATACCTTTTTAAACTTATTGCAATAAAACAAATATTATGGTATAATGAAAGTTGGTTTAAAGTTCACATAAAAGTTGTTTTATGGTAATATATTATAACATTTCATAACAAAAATCAATTTTTTGAGGTCAAAATGGCGGATATCGTGGTCGAATTTTTACAGTCGATAATAAAAAACCCATATGTGCTTGTAATTTTGGTGGCTATGTTTCCGCTTATCGAATTAAAAGGCGCAATTCCAATAGGGCTTAAACTCGGCTTAAAACTTTATGAAAGCGCAATTTTATCTTTTGTTGGCTCAACGATAATAGTTGTAATCATTTTTTTCTTACTTTTGTATGTCTTTAAACTGCTAAAAAAGATACCCCTTGTAAAACGATTGATTTTAAAACTTGAAATCATTTTTGAAAACAAGGCAAACGAAATCGCACAAAAATCTCACGGCAAGGCGCAAAACATTAAACGTAAGTTTTTAATGACCGCACTTTTTATCTTTGTCGCAATACCGCTTCCACTCACCGGCGTTTGGACAGGTACGGCAATAGCAGTTTTTTTGGGTATGTCCTTTAAAGACAGCATTTTACCGCTTGCAGTTGGCAATTTTGTCGCTGGCAGTTTTATCACACTTTTAACATGGCTTTGCGCCGAATATGTTGATTTAATTATCACTTGTATGCTTATTTTGGCAATTATTATGCTCGTTGTGTTGATTATAAAAATCGCACTTGCAAAACCAAAAAATGTGCAAAATGAAGGCGAAAACGAGGTAAATTTAAACGATCAAACGGACGAAAACAAATAAACAAAAAATATAAAAAAGTGGCGATAACGGGCTTATAGCCCCACTTTTTTCAAAAATATAAGATAAAAAAATGATAAAAATTACAAAATTTTTAAAATCAAGGTGAAAGCATGAATTACGAAATAAAAGGTATCAACGCAGACGAAATAAGGTTTAAATTAAACCCCGTGCAAACAAACATTACCGCCGGTCAAGAAAAACCTGTTTTTCAGCGTGTCGTAAGAAGATCAACCGCAAGCCAAAACCAAATGGCAATAAATTTAATCAGCAAGGTAGAATCAACAAAAGAAGCCCCCAAATTTTTCGATTTATATGTGTCGTTTGTTGGCTATTTTGAAGTTTTCAATGCGCAAACTCAAAAAGATTACGACGATTTTATAGAGCAAGCAACACGTGAAGTTTACCACTATGTAAGAAACGCTATCGTAAGTTTAACAAGTTCAGCAAACGTTTTCTCGGTTATTTTGCCTGTAAACCCACCATATTTTACCCAAGTCAACCCACAAAACGCATAAAAAACGCCATTAAAAAAGTAAAAATGGTTAAATTGCAAAAAATAATTTAAAAATTTAAAAAAGTGTGCTATAATATATAGATAGGGTATTAAAGATATATAAATATGGCATAAAAAGTACATAAAAAGAAAAACCCTTACTCAAATCACATACAAGACAAATTTTTTGGTGAGAAAATGAAAGAAAAGTTTTTTACAATACCAAATATTCTTTCCATTTTTAGGATCTTATTGATTCCGTTCATTATTTGGTCCTATTTTTTAGGTAGAAACATAATGTTAATCGTGTTAATAGTGGTGTCGGCAACCAGCGATATTATTGACGGCTTTATTGCACGCAGATTTAACATGGTTACAAGTGTAGGCAAAGCGCTCGATCCCATTGCGGATAAACTTACCCTTTTAACACTTTTATGTTTAATGTGCCATTATTTAAAATCAACCCCGATAATGGTATTACTTTCCATCTTTGTGGTAAAGGAATTTATCATGGGTGTTGAAGGTCTTATCGTTATCAAAAAAACGGGGACTACATACAGTGCAAACATTATAGGAAAACTTACAACTGTTGTTTTATATCTTACAGTTTTAATGCTCATCATTTGGCAACGTATCCCAAAACTTGCGCCAAACATCGCCATCGGGGTATGTATCGTGTTTGTCTGCATATCACTCGGCGTATATACATATCAAAATATTCGCAGAATAAAATCGGTTAGCAAAAATGAAAATTAATTTAAGCGATAAAACACAAAAAACAATTATCCTTACTGTAAACTTTATTATCGCCGTTTTAATGGTTTTGGTTATGGTGTTTTATTTAAATACTGTTGAATGGTATTTAAAGGCACTTGCATATTCAGCAATAACCATTTTCACGGTAGCATGTACGGTTTTTGCAATACTAAACAAAAAATCGCTTTACCGCACAATGTTTGTCGGCAACATCGTTACATTTATTTTTGTTGCAATCTTTTTCCTTTTAAATAGATTGGGCGTTTTCGACAGTCTAAACGATTTAGAAAAGGTAAAGCAAATGATTTTAGATTGGGGCGCATACGGCTACGTAATCTTTGTTTTGTTACAACTTTTGCAAGTAATCGTTTTACCAGCACCCGGCTTTATCTTTTACTTAGCAGGCACCGCAATCTATGGTCCGTGGCTTGCGTTCATTTTATCATATATCTCTGTCATTGTCGGCTCAATCATCGCTTTTTACATCGGCAGACTTTGCGGTAAACCCGTCGTTTATTGGTGCGTTGGCAAACAGCAAACGGAAAAATATCTTGATATAATCGGCGGAAAGGGCAATATGTTATTTATTATAATGCAACTTCTTCCATTTTTCCCAGACGACATTTTGTGCATGATTGCCGGTCTTACCAAAATGAGTTTTACCTTCTTTATTTTGGTAATGGTGTTTGTAAGACCTATCTATATTTTAATCGTTTGCTTCTTAGGAACCGGCGATATCATCCCGTTTAGCGGTTGGGGCATACCCGTTTGGATAGGCATAATTTTAATACTTGCGGTTTTGTTTTTCCTTTACTGCAAATACCAGCAAAAAATCGAAGAAAAAATCACTTCCATCTTTTCTAAAAAGAAAGATAAAGAAGACAAAAAAGGCTGATAATCGACCTATAGACGGACTTTTTTAAAAATTAAATAATAATTACGGCGTAAAATTTTATATTTTTACGCCGTTTTTTGTTTAAATTTTGGCATACAAAAAAAGACACTTTTTTAACCAAAAAGTGCCTTTTTTATTTTACAAAAAACCTACCTAAAACAAAGTGCGTTTTTAGGCTCGGTAAAAATTATTAAATTTAGGTTCACTTAGTTTTTAGGGAATACCGGAATTTTTGCTAAATAGATAATGTCTTTTCTATCTGCTGCACTCGATTCTGCTAAAACAAAGGCCTTTTTGTAAATGATACCGCCAGCAGTTTTAACAAGTTCTTCCAAACCAAGTAATGATGCACCTGTTGAAACAACGTCGTCAACAATGCCAACTTTTTTACCCTTTAAAAGGTCAACGTCGTGCTTTGAAAGGTAAAAGTGTTGTTCCTTACCGGTGGTGATTGATGCGTTATATTTTACATCAATACCGTCTTGCATATAAAGTTTTTTGGACTTTCTTGCAACGGCGTAAAATTCATGACCAAGTTCCCTTGCAATTACGTGGGTAAGTTGCAAACCTTTTGATTCCGCTGTCAATAAAACGTCGCAATCACTTAAAAGTTTGCTAAGTTCCTTACCGCAATGTTCAGTTAAACTTGGGTTACCATGAAGGTTAAAAAAGGCGATTTCAAGTGTGTCTGAAATAGGCAATACCGGTAAGTTTACCTCATAGCCTTTAATTGATAAGGTATAAGTTTTCATATAAATACCTCTTAAAAAATTAGTTGCAAATTTTATATTGCGCCAACTTCCGTCAGCGTAAGTTACTAAAAATTAAAATCAATTCTTGCCACACTCAATCAAGATAAGTGGCACTGTCATCTCTTTTGTAAGCGATGTGTGATGCCCTTTAAAAATAGGTCCATCAGGTTCTTTTAAAGAAACAATCTTGTTTGTATCCGTTCCAATCGCGATGTAATCGCCAAGCAAATACCCAAATTCGCCACGACTACCAAAATAGTTCTCTTCAATAAGCGTTTGCGTTTTATAAAGCACAAAGTCCTTTCCATAACGCTCATTAAACAAACGCTCAAACTCGCTTTTTCTCTCTTCCTTTACCCAAAACGCCGGGGCACGTGCTTCCAAAAAAGCAGGGGCTTTAAGCATGTCGGTTAATTCGGTATCTTTGTAAAGTTCAATCTCACCGGCAACATCAATTTGTCCGTGGTCAGCGGTTACAATAATCAAAGTGTCGGTAAAGTTATTTTTCAACTTTTCCAAACCTTGCGCAATCTGTGTTATGTCAGCCTTTGCCTCGTCGCTTGTAACGCCAAAATCGTGCATCGTGCTGTCGGGGTAAGGGTTATAACAATAGATAAATTGCTTATAAGGCTTAGATAATTCGATAGTCAAATTGTCAAATAGTTCGGATATCGTTTCGCTAACAATACCATTAAATTTGCTTTTTTTGCAAAATGGTGGCATTATCGAAGTTATTTTATACTCGCTGTCCGCTTTGTCAAAATAATAATCATTGCTCGGTGGTAACAGGTCAAAGTTTACCTTTTCACGTGTAAAATAATCACGTGCAGTAAAAAGTTCAACCGAGCGTTTAAGTTGGTCAAAGTAGACAAACCAGCCAAACCAGCCATGCTCAAGCGGAAGTTTATCTGTGTTTAAGCTTGTCGTTGCGTTTGTCGTGGTCGACGGAAAGGTCGATGTCAATGTATCAACAACATGTTTCCACAAAAAACCGTCCTTTGGTGCGTTTACTGTAAGCGGATGTATACCCATGCCGTCAAAACAGATAAACACAACGTTTTTGTAATTGTTTTTCAACTTTTCCTTTAATAGGGGGAGCGTAGCGTTTAAAGTTTTTACATTCAAAAACTCGGCAAGCGTGGATGATACATTCAAAACGCATTTATTATAATCTGGTTTTGTAAACATTTTCCACCTCTAAAATTGTGTAATTGTAAAAAGAAAAAGCAAATATAATTTTACCATATTTTTATGGGATTTTCAAGCACTTTTATTTAAAAAGTTGATAATATATTTAAAGTAGATCTTTTAAATTTTCATTGCCAAAAAGTTAGGTGCAGAAAAATTTTTTTAGCCAAATTGTGGTATAAAATTTTTTCGATTGCCGATAATAGCCTAATAGTAAAAAGTGGCGATAACGGGCTTATAGCCCCACTTTTTGTTGTTTTTTACATATTAGGGGGGGTGATAAAATGAATTCAAAAAGCGTTGAAATTTGTGGCATAAACACATCCATGCTACCTAAAATCAACAGCCAAGAATGTGTAAAATTACTAAAAGAAATGAAAAACGGCAACGAAAAAGCAAAAGAAAAACTTATTATGGCAAACATGAGGCTGGTCCTTTCTGTTATAAAAAAGTTCAACAACCCAAGCCTATCTAAAGATGATTTATTCCAAGCAGGGTGCTTGGGGCTTATAAAGGCAGCCACCAATTTTGACCTATCTGTTGGCGTAAAATTTTCCACTTACGCCGTCCCAATGATCATCGGCGAAGTCAAGCGGTGTGTCCGTCAGCGTAACAGTTTGCGTGTTCCAAGAAGCATTCGTGATACGGCTTACAAGGTTTTAAAAATGCGTAATCAAATAGAGCGTGAAGATAAAGAAGCCACTAATGAAGAAATCGCAAGACGGCTAAATATTCGTGAAAAAGAAGTAGCATATGCCCTTGACGCCATCTCTGACACCGTGTCTTTATACGACCCTGTTTATAATAAAGAAGGGGATACGTTGCTTATTATGGACCAACTTGCCGACGAAACAACTGTCGATGTATGGACTGAAAATGTGGCACTAAAAAATGCTTTAAACGAACTTAACGAAAGAGAGCAAAAGATAATTTATTTAAGATATTACGAAGGCAAAACGCAAACGGAAATCTCAACCGAAATCGGTTTATCCCAAGCCCAAGTTTCACGGCTTGAAAAAAATGCACTTTGCGCAATCAAAAATAAAATATCGTAATAAAGTTTTTTGGTATATTTTTTGTTTAGCGACTATATAATATCGCAAGGACAAAATTTATATGCAATTAAAATTTTCCGATTTAAAAAAGAAAAGGGTAGTTAATGTGTTAGATGGCAAGTTTTTAGGCTATATGACCGATTTAGTTTTTACCTTCCCAGAAGGCAAAATTCAAGGCTTTTTATGTTTACCTAAAAAGCAATTATTTTGTAAGGACGAACTTTTGATATCACTTTGCGACATAAATAAAATCGGCGATGACACCGTTTTGGTGTGCTTAAAAAACTGCGATAAAAAGATTGATGATTATGGTGATAATTTTAACGAATAATCAATTTAGTCATAGGCATGTGTTAGTTTTATAAGGTTTTAAAGGCTTGCTTAAAAAAAAGTAAGCCTTTTTTGTCTTTAATCTCAAAAAAAATAAAAAAGTGGCGATAACGGGCTTATAGCCCCACTTTTTACAATTTTTTCAATCAATTTTTAAAAGGCGTATTGACTTTTAATTTGTTTTGGTTCAAAATATAAGTTAGAGCGTTAAATTTAGAATATACTAAATTTACGCAAAAATTTATGAGGAAATTTATGAAAAAATTATTAAAGGCGTTACTTTGTTGCTTTATTATGCTTACTTTGACCGCTTGCAGTGTTGATAATAAAACTTCAAGCAGTACTTCCCCAGAAGATAGTTCATCAACAAATGTTACAACAGATATTGAAGTTGATCCTATTGAAAATTCAAGCGCAACATACACAAAAATTAAGTTCGGCGACCAATTTTCAGTTACAAACGACAAGTTTTACGAAGATTATTCGCAAGAAGAAAAAGAACTTTATTATAAGTTGTGGCAACCTACCACAAAAATCTCAATCAAGGTGGATATCGAGCCTTCTGAATTATACAAAATTCAACAGGCTTACGAAGACTATAAATCGACTAACGACAAGACAAAAGCCGATACATACCGCCGTTGCAACTTAACAATCACGGTGGACGGTGTCGATTATTTTTACGAAGAAGTCGGCATACGTATGCGTGGTAACACATCACGTAGGGACTTTGCAAACAGCGACGGCACAATGTTTAACTACGTACATTTTAGGTTTGACTTAACCGAAACTTTCGATGGCGATGAGTATGCAGTAGGTGCGTGGGGCAACGATATTTACCACGAATGGACTGACCAAACGGCACGTGATTTAAGAAAGGATAGGACTTTTGCCACAATGGAAAAGTTCTTCTATAAATGGAACAAAAACTACGACCAAACATATATTCGTGAAGTCTACGCAAACAAAATGTTCCAAGCGTATGGACTTCTTGCACCACACATCACCATTTGCCAAATGCAGATAAAGCAAAACGGCGTTTTTGAAAATTTCGGCGTTGGCGGACTTTACGAAACGGTTGATAAAAGGTTTATAAAGCGCAATATGGAAAAATCTTTGCAGGGCGGTGATCTTTATAAATGTAGTTACCTTCAAAGCCCGGCAAACTTAAGCGAAGCAAAAGATTACGGCGTAGAAGCGGTTACCCAAGATTTTACTTATTCATTAAAAACCAACGATGACCGCACTTCGCCAGATTATCACCACAACGCCCACTTAAAAGCACTTATAAACACTTTAAACAGCGTGTCAGTAAGTTCTTCCACATTCAGTGAAACTTTAGAAAGCGTTATGGACGGCGACTATTTCACCACGTTCGAGGCAGTAAACTATTTGGTCGGCAACCCTGACTGCATTCGCCACAATTCAAACAACTATTATCTTTACTTTACACCAGACGGCGTTGCATATTTTATTCCTTACGATTACGATAGGTGTTTTGGTATTACCGTCGATTGGAACCCTGACGGAAGCGCACTTTCAAAGGAATCACCTTTTAATGTAAACAATAACAATTCAAATTTATATAAAAAGACAATTTTGGGTAGCGAAGTAAACATTTACCGTCAAAAATATACCGAAAAGGTAAAAGCGGTCGCTAATGAAAAATGGTTCGACTACGCAACCTTTAAGGGCTTTTACGATAAATATTGCGCAACTTATCAAGACGTGGCACAACCATCTCAAAATGTAATTGCAAATGTCGGTAGCAACATTAAAACCGCACTCTTTTATTTCAGTGAAGACGGCAATGTAAACGGCAATTCCACAAACGATAACATGCAAACAAAAGCCTACTTTACCCAAAAATATAACACTTTGCAAAATTATTTTAATTAAGATACCCAACCCAAAAAGGGGTGTGTAACGCAACTATAGGTTGCAAAAAAAATGGGGGCGTAAGCGATTTTCGCTTACGCCCTTTACTTTGTAAATTTTAAAATTTAATGTTAAAATAAGCCAAAAATAAGTTTAAAAAACTTTACAACAAATACGCTAAACGGGAAGATTAAAAAGAATCCAACAACGGCAATAAACAGGCAAATTGCACAAACATAAATTGCGCCGTTTAACACTTTAAATACCTTTTTATTAAGTAGCACAAAACAAGCAAAACCAAGCAAAAGTCCCACTATAAGCCCGAAAACGATATATTTTATATAAGGACTGCGATAAACAATCGTTACCAAATTGTCGCCCTCAGTTAGGGGGATAAGCATAAGGTCAAGTCCGTTTTCAACAAAGTCAATTTTGGTGCCGTTTACATAAACTTGATGACCAGATAGGGCAACATAATTTAAAAATAAATGTTCGCCAGCCTTTGCGTTTTTAATGTTTACAGTAAAGGTGTTTTTAGTTAGGGTAAGGGGTACTTGATTTTCCCAAACGATATCAAAAACTTCCTTATCTTCGTCATCGGTGTCGTAAATTTTTCGTGCCGGTGCGCCGTAAACTTTGCAACTATTTATAATGTCGCTTTCGGTAAGTTTTCCTGTCGCATCCTTAAAGGTTACAGGATACGATGCGTTTGCGTATTTATAGTAATCAAACAAGATGTCCTCGCCGGGCGCAAGTTTATGACTACTTTCTTTAAAATAGGCAGTTTTAAGGGTGTAAGTTATGTCAAACTCTGGCGCAAAATCGGTGGTCATAAACCAAAACGATTCTTTAGTTTTTATCCTTGCCGAAACGCTAAACGTGCCGTCGTCATTTTTCACAATGTCGGTGTCGTATTCGTCATTACATACAAGGGTGTATTCGTTTAAAAACTCGCCCTTGCCACCCAAAAAGTTGTAAAGTTTGTTAAGTTTTTGGGCGTAATTCAACCCTTCAAAATCAAGGTCTCCACCTTTAACTATAAAGGCGTTCGGGAAACTTGCGTGGTTAATATACCCAACAAAATTTTCCTGTTCGGTGTGCTCAAGCCTTTCCACAAAATAATAATTTATTTTGGAATCATACGCATGGCTCGTCTTTTTGTCATCACGGTGCAAAAAGTATTTGTTAGATAAAAGCATATCGCCCAAAAACATACCGTTTGCACTTTTAATTACGTTTTTGCCGTTGCCTTTAAAATCAAAAAATTGTGGAGCGGTAAAGTTGGTTTTGTCAATTACCGAAGAAAATACGCTAAACTCGTTCGTGTGTAAGGTCATGGGTAAACACGCCGTAAACGCATCGGTGGTGTCTTTGATGCGGTAATTTTCATCGTCGATTGAATTTAATACGTTGCTCGCTTGGTCATAATATGTCGGGGTGAAAACATTGCCCTTTACAAGCGCAAAACTGTAAAATCCAAGTTGAGTTGCAAAAACGATTGCAAGCGAAATTGTAATTACTTTGCTATATATAAACTTTTTGCCGGCAAAAAATAGGGTGGCAATAAGGGGCAAACAAATGGCGATTGCAAAAGGCCCAATAAACTCTAAACCGCCCAAGCCGTGGCAAAAGATGGGATAAAATTCGTAAGGCGTATCAAAGTGTTTTAAGGAAATGTCGTTTATTAAACCCATTATTTGGTTTGAAAAAATTACAAACAATATGGGTATTAAACTGATTAAACAAAAGATTGCGTTTAATGGTATGGATGTTTTTTTGGTTAGTAAAACTTGTTCACTACGTGTTTCATAGTACTCGTTTATAAGCCTACTTGCCACATAGAAAAAGTAAAACGAAGTCAAAAAACCAAACCTTAACGCATAGCCCATGTAAGAGCCAGCATTTAATAAATTGCAACTTTCATCGATCAAAATCGGCACAAACAAAATTACCAGCGAAATAAACAAAAATCGGTCTATAGGTCGATTAAAGCGGTTTTTTATAAAGTAATATATGGTCAAAAAGACAAATAAAACATCCGCAAATATAAATGTAATTTTGGTGTATAGGGGATCTATTGTTAGGTCGTTATAAATGTTTTCAAATAAGCCAGACGACCTTCCAGAATTGATATAAGCCATAAACGCCGGCACCATAATGGGCAAGGCGAACGCAACGGATAATAAAAGTGCAATGCAACTTTTTGCTAAAAATTGTTTTGGTTGTTTGCAAACGATAATGGCAAACACAACAATCAGCATAAAAACAAGTATCATTGCAAAGGATGCTATCGAAAAGCAAGTGTAAATCATTAGGGCATAACTTATTGAAAAGTATAAAACTTTACCTTCTTTATAAAGTTTTTCAAAGCCCATTACCACAAAGGGTAAATAAATCAAAAAGTCTACCCAGTTGATATAGGTGTTTGCAACAAATGTGTAGCCAGTGAAGGTGTAAAGTAAGGCTAAAAGTACGCTTACTTTTTTTGGGATGTGTGGAAAAGTTTTACCAATAAAATAAAGGGCAGATACCGCTATGCAAATAAGTTTCAGGGGCAAAACAAACGCCACGCCATAATACACATTGCCACGCCCAAACAGCAAAAATAAGGGGGTAAAGGGGCTTACTAAGCAGTAAGCAATCGTGCCAAAAACGTCAGCACCGCCAGCAACTGCCGTTGTGTAAAATAAACTTGCTTTTTTGTCAATTACATCAAATAAATGTTCAATAAAAGGGCAAATTTGCGCAAGCATGTCATAACTTGCCACTGTATTTTTGCCAAAAGGATAAACTTTATTTAAAATAAGCGATACGGTGTAAAGTATTGTTATAAAAAGCGCACTAAACAAAAAATGCCAATATTTAAAGAAGAAATTTTTCAATAAAACCGCCACTTTATTTTGACTTTTTTCGTTCGACGAAATTTGACAATTTTCGCCGATAACGGGCTTATAGGCGGACTTTTTATCTTCAAAACCGCTATTTTTATCATTTTTTGTCGTAAAAAAAGAAGACAATTTTTTCATTATTACGATCCTTTTTATATGATAGAAAAATTTTACCACAATAAAGCCAAATTTGCAAGGGATAACAACCTTTTTTAAATTTTTAAATAAAACATATATTTTTTGTAAAAAATCAGTTGATTTTTTTAAAAATTTAGTTTATAATGTTTTGGCAATTAACAAATAAATACTTTCTTTTTTAATTGTACGGAGGCATATCGAAGCGGTCACAACGAGGCGGTCTTGAAAACCGTTTGGGTTCACGCCCACGGGGGTTCGAATCCCTCTGCCTCCGCCAAAAAAGCCCTTAGCCATTAGGCTGAGGGCTTTTTGTGTTATAAGAAACTTAAAAAG
>CALVUR010000012.1 GCA_944363645.1 uncultured Clostridia bacterium
TGAATGTAGCAATTAATTATCCAGATTGTATTTCAAAATTAATTTGTTGTAGTGGAGTGGCTAGAAATGGAATTATTAAAAAGCCTCTATATGCAAAAATAATGGAAAAAATTCCATACTATCCTGGCAAGAAAGCAAATGAAATGTTTGAAAAATTAAATAATAATATGAAAACATTGAATAAAGAAGATTTTGAAAAAATAAATGTGCCTACTTTAATTGTAAATGGAGGAAGTAAAGATATAGTTCCTATAAGCGAGGCAAAATATATTTCTGATAATATTAAAAATTCAGAGTTGTTGATATTAGATGATGAAGGACATTTTAGTTATATGATAAATTGTAAATGGTATAATAAATTAAGAGATTTTTTAGAAAGATAAATTAGAATTTATAAGCGTCAATGTATCTGTAGAAACACTATAGAAGTGAATATCAACAAACTTCATACTGGACATGTAAAGTCTTGTGGTTGTCGTAGATTTAGGTGCAAAGATTTAACAGGTCAGAAATTTGGAAGACTAACAGTTATTGGATTTGCCTATAAAAAATAAAAAGAACTATTGGGAGTGCAAATGTGAGTGTGGGATATCTGCTTTGTACCGACTACTTATTTGACTACAAGAGTTACTGTTTCTTGTGGATGCAAGAGTAAAGAAAACAGAGCAGCCCTTCCTACTTTAGATCGTGGATTAGTTGATGGTACTATGAAGTGTGGCATTAAGAAAGATAGGAAACTTAATAAAAACAATACCTCAGGAATACGAGGTGTTCATTTTGATAAAGATAGAGGAGTATGGGTAGCTTAAATCATGTTTCAAAGGAAAGCACATATTCTTGGCAGATTCAAAACTAAAAGAGAAGCAGTGAAAGCAAGACTAGCTGGTGAAGAAGAATATTATGGGAAATATAGGTAGGTAATTTTATGGCTCAACATATAGTAGTTAAAGAATATGATGCAAACTATCCTTTGATGTTTGAAAAGGAAAAGAAATTAATAATCCCAATTCTAAAAGAAAATTTAGTGGAAATTTTTCATATTGGATCAACCGCGGTACCAGGACTTAAATCAAAACCCATTATTGATATCATGATAAGTGTTAATTCATTAGAAGAAGTAGATAAAAAACAAAGAGAATTTGAAAATATCGGATATGAATACCTAGGTGAATTTGGAATTAAAGGCAGAAGATATTTAAGAAAAGGTGGAAATGAAAGAACTCATCAAATTCATATCTTTCATAAAGATGATCAAGAAAATTTAGTTAGGCATTTAGCAGTTAGAGATTATTTGATTATTCATGAAGATATCGCAAATGAATATGGAGAACTTAAAGGAAAACTAGCTCTGAGATACCCTTATGATATCGATGGGTATTGTGATGGAAAAGAAGAATTTGTTAGGCAACTCGAGCGAGACGCACTTAAATGGTATACCGTTAAAAATATGCGATAAAACCTCAACTTTATGTAGGGGTCGCAAAATTGTTAAGGGGGTTGCAAAAAATAAACAAGGGGTCGCAAGTGCATCACAATAGGTTAGTTTTGCCAAAAAAAACGACAGATGTTATGTCTGTCGCTTTTTTATATTCATAAGGTAAAAAATTAACAATTAGTCAAATGCAAACAGTAATGTCAATTATACTTTTTGGTTTTTACTTAAAAATTAAAATTAGCCTTGGAAATGTTATCCAAGGCTTTTTTGTTATTTATTTTTTAAAGATTTTAAAAATGGAATGGTTAATATAACAGTTATAATCATTGCGATTAAATCTGCGCAAGGTGAGGCATATAAAATAGCCTCAACGCCACCAAAAATTGCTGGGAAAATGATGATAAGCGGAACAAATAATACGATATCACGTATTGTGCTTGCGATAACAGCGTAAATAGGTTTACCGACTGCCTGAAAGAAGATAGAACTCATTTTAATTACACATGTAAATAAGACGAGTGAAAGGAAAATTCTAAAACATTTTTCGCCGAATATCCAATAATCGTCTGGGTTAGGGATATTTGTTGGCGAACCAAATATGCCAATTATGGCACGGGGCGCAAGCTCAAAAATTAGTGTTGAAATAACACCGATAATCAGTGTGCAAATGAGTATTTTTTTGTAAAGTTCTTTTACTCTGTCATATTTTTCAGTGCCCATGTTATAACTGATAATTGGTTGACAACCAAGGGCGATACCAACGACCAAATTTACAACTACGGTAAAAACTTTACTTTCAATGCCGATAATTGCAATAGGAATATCTGCGCCATAATGGGACATTGCACCATATTTTGCAAGAAGTATATTGCACGATACAGCGATAATTACGATTGTCATTTGGGTAATAAATGAAGATGCGCCCAACTTTAAGGCTTCTTTAAAGGCTTTAAAATGTGGACGGAAACTTTCAAGTGTAAGACGGAAAGTTTTTGTTCTAAAAAAGTAGATAATAGTTACGATAAATGAAACAACTTGACCTATAACAGTTGCAATAGCGGCACCAGCCATACCCCATTTTGCACCAAAAATAAACACTGGGTCAAGGATAATGTTAGTTATTGCACCGGCAACCATTGAAGCCATTGACCACGCAGGGCTACCGTCCGCACGAATAACAGCATTCATCATGTTTGAAAGCATAAATACAGGGAAAAACGCAAGAATAATATTAAAGTATTCTATAGCATAGCCGATACTGTTTTCTGATGCGCCAAAAAGGGAAAGGATGGGTGTTTTAAATAAATAGAAAACCACCATCAGCAATAATGAAGTGAAAAAAGTTATTACGATACCCGTGCCAATCGCTTGTTTAGCCTTTTCAAAGTTGCCTTGACCTTGACAAATATTTAAATAAGCCGCACAACCATCGCCATAGCACCAAGCAAACGCTTGTGCAATTATAAAAATAGGAAACACTACACCAGTTGCTGCGTTTCCAAGAGTACTTAATTCGCTATTTCCAATAAAAATTTGGTCAACAATGTTGTAAAGCGCGCTTACAAGAAGTGAAAGCACGCATGATATGGAAAATTTTAGCATAAGTCGGGAAATTTTTTCAGTCTCTAAATAATTAGTATGATCCATAAAAGCCTCCTAAAAAAGTGTGGAGTCTTTATCGGAGAAAAGCTACCTGAAAACTGCATCGAAACAAAAAAGTGCGTAGAATTTTTGACGAAATTCTACGCACTCTGGCTGATCGACCATTATTTTATAGTATAATTGAAAATATTTGTCAAACGGAAACAAACGCCGTTTTTTAAAAATTTATTATGCTTTTTTTGACAGATTTTTGTTAGTAAAAGTTTAAAATAATGAATATATGTCAATAATTTTAAGTTTGTCAGTTTAAATTATTTTTGTAATTATCGCCCCATTCTGCCATAGCATCAATAACAGGGAGAAGTGATTTGCCAAATTCCGTTAAAGAATAAATGACTTTTGGCGGAACTTGTGCAAAAACCTCTTGTGAGATAATGCCTTCTTCTTCCATAATACGCAAATTGTCAGTCAAAACTTTTTGCGAAATGCCGGGGATTCCGTTTTTTAGTTGCGTAAACCTTTGCTCGCCGTCAAGCAAGTTTCTTATTATTAAAAGTTTCCATTTATTGCCGATAAGTTCAACGGTGGTGGCAACTGGGCATTCGGGTAATTCTTGCTTTGGAAGCATATTTTGATCTCGCTAATTAAAATATCAATATTATTATATGTAAATCACAGATTAAAAATTGACAAAGTTATTTTTTGGTGTTAGAATGTATAAGGCTAAAAAAGTTAATATTGCATTTAGAGTTGACAATTTTTGTCAGAGAGCAGGGGAAGACGGTTAGAATCCGTCGCAACAGTCATTACCGTGTGCTAAAAGCGAGTCGGGTAGCCTGCCTAAATGTGTAATTTAAAACTATTTTTGTGGGCAAAGGCGAAAATAGTTTTACCACAGCACTTTTGTGTTGGGGGTTTTTTTGGTTTCCTTTGTTTAGGGAACCTTTTTTTTGCAAAAAAATGGAGGTATTTTAAATGAAAAAACTTATTGCACTTTGCATGGCAGTTATGGTAATTTTTGCTTTTACCGCTTGCACACAAAAGCAAGTTGACGAAAAAGGCAGTATCACCGTTGTTGTTATGCAAGAAACACCACTTGTTTACGAACTTGAACTTGACAATTTAGATTTAAGTGAAGGTGGTTTATCCATTGTTAAGTATTTAAATCAAGAAAAAGGCTTAACTTTAGTTTACGAAAATTCAAGTTATGGTGCTTACATCACACAAATTGGCGATTTAAAGACTGACGATGCTGGTTTTGTAAGCGTTTTTACAAGCGTTGAAGCCGAATGGGATCAAACTGCGTACTGCGTTACAAAAGATTATAACGGCGTAACGGTTAAAAGTGCCGCTGTAGGCATTTCATCACTTTCAATTATTGACGGAATGGTTTTATATTTTGCTTACATAGCATACTAATTAAATGAAAGGTTTTAATGCAAAGAAAATTGCCGCATTAAGCGTTATGTGCGCACTTTTAGTTTGTGGTAAACTTGCCTTAAACATCGTGCCAAATGTTGAAGTCGTTTCACTGTTTTGTGCGCTTTTTGGCTACGTTTTTGGTTTATGGGCGATGCTTCCTGCAACTATCTTTTGCGTAATATCTGGTGCTTATTGGGGCTATAATATATGGGTAGTAACTTATTTAATCTACTTTAATTTGATAGTAATTGTTTTCTACTTACTTTCAAAAAAACAACTAAATAAGCCGTATTTTACTGCGCCCATAATTTGCGTTCTAACCTTTTTATTTGGGCTTATAGATGCTTTTTTAGTTACAATGTTAAGTGGATTTGAAAACTTTTTCTCTAGGTTGATGTTTTATTATGGTAACGGAATTATTTTTTGCGTAGTCCATATTGTATCTAACACAATAATATTTGCGTTGCTTTTTAAAATATTAGCGAATGTGCTACAATCACTCAAACTTAAGCTAAACATATAATTAAACCCGTAGGCAAGGGAAATCTTTGCTTACGGGTTTATTTTTGTGTGTAAGTGGTTATTTTAAAGTAATATGGGCAACATACATTGACAAATGTGCGCCTTTTTTATATAATTATTGTAGTTTTATTTTGATAAAAATGACAAACAAAAAAATCCGTTCACAAGATACGGATTTTCTGGTGCCGCTGGCCGGACTCGAACCGGCACGCTTTTGAGGGCGAGGGATTTTAAGTCCCTTGCGTCTGCCTATTCCGCCACAGCGGCGTGCGTTTTTTAAATGCTTATATATAATAACACAAAAGGAATATAAAATCAAGAGATTTTTTTTGATTTTTCTAAAAAAATGGATAAATTTGTTTTAATTGATGGTAATAGTTTAATAAATCGTGCTTTTTACGCAACACCGCCAATGCAAGCGCAAGACGGAACGCCTACAAATGCTGTTTATGCGTTTATGAATATGCTTACTAAAATAATTCATGAAGTAAGCCCAAAATATCTTTTGGTGGCGTTTGACCGTAAAGAGCCTACTTTTAGGCATAAAATGTTTACCGAATATAAGGGTACACGTAAACCAATGCCGGAAGATTTGGCTGCTCAAATTCCGCTTTTAAAAGAAATGCTTGATGCCTTAAACATTAAGCACTTTGAACTTGCTGGCTTTGAAGCAGATGATATCATCGGCACGCTTTCAAAAAAATCACCTTGCCAAACGATAATTTACACGGGCGATAAAGATAGTTTTCAACTTGTAAATAATACCTCTTCGGTGTATTTTACAAAGCGTGGTATTAGTGATATTGACCAATATACAGGCGAAAACTTTAAGGAAAAAATGGGTATTAACCCCATAAACATTATTGACTTAAAAGCCTTAATGGGTGATAGTTCAGACAATATCCCCGGCGTTAAAGGTGTGGGTGAAAAGACTGCTATTTCATTGATTCAAACTTACGAAACTATTGAGAATTTGTATGATCACATTGACGAGATAAAAGGCAAGTTAAAAGAAAAACTTACCGAAGACATTGAGTCTTGCAAAATGTCAAAAGTGCTTGCAACAATCAATACAAATGTTGATATTCCTTTAAAGGTTGAAGAATGCGGATATGATTTTCCTTTTACAAAAACCGCTAAAGAATTTTTTATCAAAGTAGGGTTTGTAAACATTTTAAAAAAGACCGATTTGTTTTTAGATGACGAAGTTTTAGACAATTTTAGTCAGCAAAAAAAGTCTGTTAAAGTTGTTAAAATTGCCAAAGAAAAAGAAATTACGAACTTCGTAAAAAGTTCTAAATTTGCGCTTGTTATCGGCGATTTTGTAAGTTTTTACACAATGGGCGATGAAGAATATCAGCTTGAAATTAAGCAAAACTTTTTTGATGAAGGCTTTGATTATATTGAAGCCGTTTGCGCCCTAAAACCTATTTTTGAAGACGAAAAAAACACAGTTATCATTTATAGAAGAAATCAAATTTTGCACCAACTTGAATCGTACAAGATCTATCCAAAGTGTAAATTTGAAGATGTTTCAATGTTAAAATATTTGGTCGATTATACGGGTAAAGACGAAGAACTTTCAACGGTGTTTACCGCAAAAGGATATGACCAAAATACGCCAAGTTATTCGCTTTCAATTTTATATGACGAGTATTTTAACTTATTAAGCGAGCAAGAAAAAAAAGTTTATTACGATATTGAACTTCCGCTTAGCGATGTTTTATTTGATATGGAAAAAACGGGCTTTAAAGTTGATATTTTAGCGCTTGAAAAAATGTCAACTGAATATAAGGCGATGCTCGAAGAAATTGCAAATAAAATTTATCAACTTGCTGGCGAAGTATTCAATATAAATTCAACAAAACAACTTGCTGAAATCTTGTTTGAAAAATTAAATTTAACACACGGCAAAAAGACAAAATCAGGGTTTTCAACAAGTTCTGAAGTTTTAGAAGAATTGATTGACGACCATGAAATTATTCCGCTTATTTTAAAATATAGGCGTATTGCAAAACTAAATTCCACATATATTGACGGCTTTAGGGGGCTTATTGATAAGCAAACAGGGCTTGTACACACCACCTTTAACCAAGTACAAACAGCGACAGGAAGACTATCTTCACGTGAGCCCAATCTTCAAAACATCCCGGTAAGAGATGAAGAAGGTAGGGAAATTCGTCGTTTGTTTAGTGCAAGAAGCGAAGAGAGAGTTTTAATTGATGCCGATTATTCACAGATAGAATTAAGGCTTTTGGCTGCTTTTTCGGGCTGTAAACCATTGATTGACGCCTTTAATTCTAGCGAAGATATCCATACAGCCACCGCTTCAATGGTATTTGGTGTGCCGATAAGTCAAGTTGATTCGCACATGCGCAGAAGTGCAAAAGCGGTAAATTTTGGCATTATTTACGGTATTAGCGACTATGGTTTGGCAAAAAACCTTAAAATTTACCCCAAACTTGCCGGAAGTTATATTAAAAAATACTTTGAACTTTACCCCGAAGTTAAAGAATATATGAACAAAAATGTTGAAGATGCCAAAAAAAAGGGCTATGCGCTCAGTTTATTCGGCAGAAAGCGTTATATTAGGGAAATAAGTTCGCCCAACTATAACGTTCGTTCTTTTGGTGAAAGAGCAGCAATGAATATGCCACTTCAAGGCTCTGCTGCTGATATTATGTCGCTTGCGATGATCAATGTTTATAAACGCTTAAAAGATGGTGGTTATAAATCAAAATTGATATTACAAGTTCATGACGAACTTATTATTGATGCCTTAATAAGCGAGGTAGAAGAAGTTAAAAAAATATTGGTTGAAGAGATGGAAAATGCTGTAAAGTTAAGCGTTCCGCTTACCGTTTCAGTTTCTGTCGCTAAAACTTGGTATGAAGCAAAATAATTGATATTTAGCGAGATTTTGATATGCTTAAAGTTGCAATTACCGGCGGGATAGCCAGTGGTAAATCTACAGTATCAAATTTAATAAAACAACTTGGTTATAAAGTTTATGATGCGGACAAAATTTACGCAGACCTATTAAATGATAGCGATATTGTGCAAAAAATCAGCAATTTAATGGGCGTTAAACCAATTTGTGATAACGGCAAATTATTGCTTGATAGAAAGGCTGTTTCAAACAAGGTTTTTAACGATAAAACACTTTTAAACACATTAAATACTTTCACGCATCAACTTGTTTATCAAGAAATTAGCGAAATTTTTGAGCAAAACAAGCAAGAAAAGGTGATATTTGTTGAAGTTCCTTTATTATTTGAAAGTGGTGGAGATAAATTTTTTGATAAAGTCATTATCGTAATGCGTGATAAAGATCAACGTATCAATGCCGTTATTAGTCGTAATGGCTTAACCGCTGACCAAGTAGAGAAAAGAATGAAAAATCAAGTTGATTATGATAATTTTGACCTTACTAAACATACTTTAATATATAACGATGGCAATATAGATTCGTTATATAGTAAGGTTAAAGATGAAATCAAATCAATCGAAAAACAAATCTCTGCAAATTTTTAGTATAACAATAAGCCTTATATTAAGCGCAATTTTGATATTCTTAATTTTTTATAATGTTCAAAAAGTTAAAAGAATAAAAAACTATGCTCAACTTGCGTCAACAAGTTTTGGCATAGAAACATCTTTGATTGTGGCAATTATTAGGGTAGAAAGCAATTTTAATTGTAAAGCAGTATCAAATAAAGGCGCAAAAGGGCTTATGCAAATTACCGACGATACGTTTATTTATACTTGTCAAATGTATACTTTAGATTACAAGGTAGAAGATATATTTGATGAACAAATAAACATTATAGTCGGTACTTGCTATTTAAAATACTTGTTTATAAAGTTTAAATCAGTAAATGAAGTCTTGGCTTCATATAACGCAGGGGAAACAAACGTTAGAAGTTGGCTTAAAGATAAAAGCCTATCAAAAGACGGTAAAACTTTAGATAACATTCCTTTTTTAGAAACAAAAAAGTATGTTGAAAAAGTAAATTATTTTTACAACTATTACAAGGAAAAATTAAATGAAAGCAGTAGTTCAAAGAGTTACAAAAACAACACTTAAATGTGATGGCAAATTGATAAGTGAAATAGGTTTAGGGCTTGTTGTTTATTTTGGCGTTGCACAGGGCGACACAACAGATAAAGCCGTTTATTTGGCAAGAAAGATTGCCAATTTAAGGGTGTTTGAAGACGATAACAAAAAAATGAATTTATCCGTTAAAGATGTAAATGGCGAAATTTTAGCAGTTTCACAGTTTACACTTTTAGGGGAGGTATCGCACGGTAATAGACCAAGTTATTCTAATGCAGAAGAACCAACCAAAGCAAATGAAATGTATCAATTTTTTATGGAAAAATTAAAAGAAGAAGGCGTACCTGTAAAGCCCGGCGTTTTTGGTGGCGACATGAAAATTGAACAGTTCAACGATGGACCTGTTACAATTTTATACGAGATATAAAAATCTTCAAAATCAAAGATAAATTGCTTAATTTTAAAAATAATTATGAACGATGTAATTTTAAAAGAGAAATTGATAAGCGAAGGCGCAACACTTGTTGGCTTTTGTGATTTAGGGTTTTCACCCATTGAAAATCAACCTGAACTTAGGTATGCTGTATCAATAGTTGTTAAGTTGTCAGATAGCGTTTTAAAGACCATTGTAGATAGACCAAGCATAAGTTATTTTCAGTATTATCGCACGGTAAATTATCGATTAGATCAACTTTGTTTGACGTGCGTAAGATATTTAGAAGATAAAGGTTTTAACGCTTTTCCAATCGCTGCATCGCAAAGTATACCCACAAATAAGTATAGCGGTATCTTTCAGCACAAAACGGTTGCAAGGCTTTCTGGTCTTGGCTACATAGGTAAAAACGCTTTGTTTATTACAAAGGAATACGGCAGTAAAGTTAGGCTTGCAACGGTTTTAACCGATATGCCACTATCTCGTGAGGGCGAACTTATTTTAGAAGATTGTGGCGACTGTAAAATTTGTCAAAACGCATGCCCAATCGGTGCAATCTATGGCGAAAACTTTGAACCTTTAAATCCCAATAAAGATTTACTTGATAGGGAAAAATGTTCGCAAAATATGAAACGTTATCAAGATGTTGGTCGTGGCGCTGTATGCGGTCTTTGCATTAAGGCTTGTCCCAAAAACAAATTAAAATAAATTTTTCAATTTGAATATTTTTAGAATAGATATTCACAAATCTTTCAAACTCAAATAATGCTGTTTTAAATTTTTCAACTATAATTTTTAAAAAATCACTTTGTTAAGAATATTTGATATCCAAATGGGCAACAATAAGTCTATAACGATTAAGAGGTGATTTTATGAAAAAGAAAAAACGCAAAGTTGCAAAATTAAGTGAAACCGATTATAATAATTACATCATGAGTTTAAAAGATGAAAGACCTGTTAAAGTTATCATTCCTGAAGAAGATAAAAAATAATTTTAAATAAAAAATAAGCCCGGTTTTATCCGGGCTTTTTTGTTATTTTGTTTTAGTTTTGTTTACTTTTAACAATAGAAATTTTGGCTTTTTCTGCGATATTTTGAGCGGTAAACCCAAATTTTTCAAACAATTCAGGATATTTACCAGAAAGACCGAATTGGTCCATGCATACAAGTTCGCCAAAACTGCCAGCGTATTTATACCAAGAATAGGGTGAGCCAGCTTCAACACAAACCCTTGCTTTTACCTTTGATGGAATAACGCTTTCACGGTATTTTGTGCTTTGTTTTTCAAACACTTCGATTGAAGGCATTGAAACAACTCTTGCATCGTAACCTTCTTTTAAAAGCAATTTTCTTGCTTCGATTGCAACGGGGACTTCTGAACCGGTAGCGATAATAACGCAGTCTGGTGTTTGCTTAATGTTATTTGCAACAATATAGCCACCTTTAAGTGCATCATCAAAATTATTGCAACATGGTTGAACTTTTTGACGTGTCAAGCAGATTGCTGTGGGAAGCCCACTTGTTAACGCTGTGTACCAAGCGGCAGCAGTTTCTAAAGTATCACATGGTCTAAATACTTGTACATTTGGTATAGAGCGTAATGCAATAAACTGTTCTACAGGTTGGTGTGTTGGACCATCTTCGCCAACACCGATTGAATCGTGCGTTAAAACATAAATTGCGGGTATTTTCATAATGCCGGCAAGTCTTATTGCGTGTTTCATGTAGTCAGAGAATACAAAGAAAGTTGAGCAGTAAGGTGTTAAACCGCCGTGAACAAGTATACCGTTTACAATCGCACCCATAGCGTGTTCACGTATACCAAATTGAATGTTAGAACCAGCTCTATTTAAGGGTGAGTATTTGTCTTTACCGTCTAAATAGGTAAGGTTTGATGGTGTTAAGTCAGCACTACCACCAAAAAGGTTTTCAACATGTTCGCTAACTTTGTTAATAACTGTATGACCTGCGTTTCTTGTTGCAACCGCTTGCGTGTTATCTAAATTTTCAAGATATTTTTTGATATTTGTGTGGTCATTTAACATCCAATCGTTAAATTTTTGTGCAAGGTCAGGATATTGTTTGGTGTATTCTGCAAACATTTCTTTCCAAGCCTTTTCAGCACGTTTACCACGATTGATTGCTTTGTTTAGTAATGGTTGAATTTCTTCTGGGTATTCGTAATCAGCGCAAGTCCAACCAAAATTTTGTTTCATCTTTTCCAAGTTTTCAGCACCGATAGGTGAGCCGTGAACTTTAGAAGTGCCTTGATTTGGTGAGCCGTAACCGATAATGGTGTGGCAAATGATGATTGATGGTTTTTGTTTTTCCGCTTGCGCTTTAATAATAGCACGCTTAATTGCGTTGTGGTCGTTGCCATCAACTTCTAAAACCTGCCATCCTAAAGCCTTTTGGCGCATAGCAATATCATCATCAAAAACGCCTTCGATAGAACCTTCAATGGTGATTTTATTGCAATCATAGAACAAAATCAACTTACCAAGTTTTAAACTTCCGGCAAGAGAGCATGCTTCATAACCGATACCTTCCATTAAACAACCTTCGCCACAAAGTGCGTAAGTGTAATGGTCAACAACAGGGAAGCCTTCACGGTTAAATGTAGAGGCAAGTTTTGTTTCGGCAATAGCCATACCAACAGCGTTTGCAATGCCTTGACCTAAAGGACCTGTAGAAACTTCAACACCGGGGGTGTGCATATATTCGGGATGACCGGGCGTTTTAGAGCCAAGTTGACGGAAGTTTTTCAAATCTTCCTTAGAAATTTTATAGCCGAACATATGAAGAAGTGTGTATAAAAGCATAGAGCCGTGTCCAGATGACAAAACGAATCTATCACGATCAAAAAATTCGGGGTTTTTGGGGTTAAACTTTAAAAAGTCTTCAAAAAGAGTAAAAGCGACTGTTGCCGCACCCAGCGGAAGACCAGGGTGTCCAGAATTAGCCTCGTTAATTGCAGTTGCAGAAATAACTCTTACAGCATTGACCGCTGTTTGGAAATTGTCCATAAAAACCTCACTCAAAATATTTTTTAACGGCGTTATTGTTAAAAATTTGATAATAATAAAGCCGTTATGTAAAGCACATTTTTAATTTTAAATTGCTCAAAAATAAAACATGCCTACCAAAAAATTATAACAACTATAAGTGCGTTTAGTCAAGAGAAAACTAAAAATTTAATCACTTAAAATTTTAAATGCCAAAATATTTGGTCTAAACTGACTTTAAAAGGTTTTACAAAGCCGATTATCCACCAAAAAATTGCCACAAATCTCGAAAAAGTATATATATTAAACTAAAAAAACAAATTTTACTTTACAATTTAATAAACTTTAATTATAATTAACATAGCAATTAAATTTTTTAGGAGAATATTATGGCCAAAGAGCAACAATTTGTAAAAAACATTGCTAATATTGAAGAAGATTTTCCACAGTGGTATACTGACATAGTTATAAAGACCGAAATGGTTGATTATGGTCCAATTAAGGGCACAATGGTAATTAGACCATACGGCTATGCAATTTGGGAAAACATTCAAAACGAAATGAACAAATTATTTAAAAAAGAAGGCGTTAAAAATGCTTATTTCCCAATGCTTATCCCAGAAAGTTATTTAAAACGTGAAGCAGAACACGTTGAAGGTTTTGCCCCCGAAGTTGCCGTTGTAACACATGCTGGTGGCGACAAATTGCAAGAAAATTTGGTTATAAGACCTACAAGTGAAACCATTATTTGCGAAATGTTTGCAAAATGGATTCAAAGTTATCGTGATTTGCCTGTTATTATCAACCAATGGGCAAATGTTGTAAGATGGGAAAAGACTACACGTCCATTTTTAAGGACAAGTGAATTTTTGTGGCAAGAAGGTCATACCGTACACGCCACTGAAGAAGAAGCCCGTGAAGAAGCAATCAAGATGCTTAAACTTTACGAAAAATTCTTCAATGAATGCCTTGCTATTCCTGTATTTACAGGTATTAAAACTGAAAAAGAAAAATTTGCAGGTGCAGTTGAAACTTATGGTTTAGAAGCCATGATGCTTGACGGTAAAAGTTTACAAGCAGGCACATCACACTATTTAGGCACTAACTTTGCAAAGGCTTTTAACATGAAGTTTTTGGACAAAGACAATGTACTTAAATATGGCTATTCAACAAGTTGGGGCACTTCAACACGTATGATCGGTGCAATCGTTATGGCGCACGGCGACCAACGTGGTTTATCACTTCCACCTGTAATTGCGCCAATTCAAGTAATTGTTATACCTATCGCTCAATTTAAAGAAGGCGTTATGGATAAGGCTAAAGAAATTACAGAAAAACTTTGCGCAATGGATATCAGGGCAGAACTTGACGCAAGGGATGCAAGCCCAGGTTGGAAGTTTAACGAATGGGAAATGAAAGGCTGTCCTATAAGGCTTGAAATTGGTCCACGTGATATTGAAGCAAACCAATGCGTAATTTCACGCCGTGATAATTTTGAAAAGTTTACACTTTCTTTAGATGAACTTGATAAAATTCCTGAACTTTTGGCAACCATTCAAAAGGATATGCTTGTTAAATCTACAAAGATGCGTGATAGCAAGATTAAAGAAGCTGGTAGTATTAAGGAAATTTTAGACGGTGTTGAAGGTAAAAACTTTGTAAAGGCCAACTGGTGTGGTTGCCGTGAATGCGAAGATAAGATTAAAGCAGAAACAGCAGCAACATCAAGGGTAATTGTTGGCGATGCTGAAGAAGGCGAAGTTTGTGCCGTTTGTGGCAAAAAGGCAACAAAGAAAGTTTTGTTTGCACGTGCTTACTAATTTGATAGTTTACTATCAATTTTTAGAAATAAAATTTTCATAAATAAATTTTTTGTCAAATTGAAGCTGAAAGATTTTATCTTTTGGCTTTTTGGCGTAGGTAAGGGGTAATAATGAAGCCTATATACTTGAAAGAGAAAAATATCTTTATTAAAAGATCAAATTTTTCAAACCCAAACACATATAACGCACTTGATAGCGCTTTGGCATTTTTAGCGTTTGGTGTTGCTTTTTTCATTATAAATTTACTTTTTACGCTAATATTAAAAAATGTAGATAATAGTAACATTATTCTTTTGTTGGCTGGCTTATCAATATTTGTAAGTCAAGGCACAATCTTTCTTATTGCTTTAATTTTTTCAAAAGTTAAAAAGGTTTCGCTATATTCGGGCGGTGGCTATATTTGTAAATTTGATTTTGTCAATATTTTAATGGGATTTGTGGCTTGCTTAGCAGGGTATGCTTTGTTATCACCAACACATATGGCTTTTTCACAAGACATTACCCAAATAATTATAGCAATCAAAGAGCAATATTTTCCAGACGGCTCTGACATAGTTACACAGCCCGGTTTAATAGGTGTCATTGATTCGTTAAGCGCTTTTGCATTAGTTGCACCACTTGTAACAATTACAATAGGCGTTTTACCTGCAATTTGCGAAGAAGCCTTGTTTAGGGGCGTAATAATGCGTGGACTTCGCCAGTTTGGTGATGTGTTTGCGATAATTTGCTCGGCTGTGATATTTGCTATAATGCATGGTAATTATGAGCAACTTATTTTGCAATTTACCATTGGCTTAATTATAGCAACCGCTGTAATGCTGACAGATAATATTTTTGTTGGTATGGCAATACACTGTTGCTACAACGTTTTTGTGCTTTTGTTTGCTTTATATGGCGAGTTATTAGGCTTATTGATTCCCAGTTTTACCGCATTTTACGAAGTAATAACAATTATTATGGGTTTTGTCTTGGCGATCGTTGCAATAATATACTTTGTTAAAATGTTGTTAGCAAGTTACAAAAATCAAATTTTAAAAAATCCAAAACAACCAAAGGCGACAAAGTATTTTTTGACTAAGGATGATAAATTTACTAACGATATTGTTGTTAAAAATTATGTTGAAGTTGAAGAAAACTTTTATAAAAAGGGCACAACTTACCAATTTTATGATGGTAAAAAGTTCGTGGACTTTAATAAACGCTCAAATAAAGTTGCTTCAATCATAGTTTTAGTTGTTGCATGTATAATTTCACTTGTAAATATTTTCGTCTATTAGGAGGTTAATAATGCTCAGTAGTATTTTACTTTTAATTGAACTCTATACAGTCATGGTGTCAACTTCTGGCGGTGTTTTAAATCAAACAGCAGTATTTTTCTCGCTTATAGCGATAGTTTTTGCTGTATATGCAATAGATTTTGTGCTTATGGGCATAGGCTTATATCACATCGCAAAAAGAGATGGCATAAAACATGCTTATTTAGCGTTTATACCTTTTGCAAATATTTATTTTATTGGCAAAATTGCGGGAAGAGCAAAAGTTTTTGGTAAAAGTGTTAAAAACATTGGCGTTTACACATTGATTTTCTTTGTTGCTTATCTTGCTTTATCGCTCACATCAGAAATTTTACTTTATGGTGAAAATCTTAAAGGCATGTTTGTCAACAATGATATGGGTGTTTTACCTGAATTTTATGGCTCTTTTTGGGTAGACGGTGTTTTAAACATAGCAATTATCATTGCAAGTTTGTGTTATATTGTTAGCAATGTTTTTATGCTTTCAACATTTTTCTTGTATTACGCAAACAAAAACAGAGTTTTATATTTGCTCTTGTCCATCTTTATTCCCATTTCAACAGGTTTATTGGTATTCATTTCAAGAAAATCAAAACGCTTTGATTTCAGCAATTATATGAAGATGCAATTTGATAAATACAACGGTATGAGATCGGGCGGTGGTTTTAATAATCCCGACCAACCATTTATTCACGAAGAAGA
The DNA here is from genome assembly GCA_944363645.1 of uncultured Clostridia bacterium. Classification (GTDB taxonomy): domain Bacteria; phylum Bacillota; class Clostridia; order Christensenellales; family Borkfalkiaceae; genus UBA4636. Next base: position 16,298 of record CALVUR010000012.1, read on the forward strand.
AAAAAGTCCTTTTTCTGAGTACGAGAAAAAGGAAAAGAAGTCTGATGATATCGATGTGTTTGAAGACTATTCTGACAAAAATACCCCAAAGGATGATTTATTTTGATTAAAGAAGATAATATTGCGGCTATTTCAACCGCATCTATGCCAAGTGGCGTAGCAATTATAAGGGTTAGTGGCGATTCGCCCTTAGATATCGCTGCTAAAATGTTTCATTCCAAAACAAATGTATACGACTTTGAACCGTATAAACTTTACGTAGGCACTATTGACTGCGGTAATTTTAAAGATTTTGGTATGTGCGTTTACTTTAAAGCACCCAAAAGTTATACGGGCGAAGATATGATAGAATTCCATTGCCACGGCGGTCAAGCAATTACACGTGGCGTATTAGAAACATGCCTTAAACATGGCGCAAGACTTGCTGAACGTGGTGAATTTACAAAGCGTGCGTTTTTAAACGGCAAGTTGTCGCTTTCTTCGTGCGAAGGGCTTATTAACATGATAAACTCTCAAAGCGTGGCAGAAGCAAAGGCTGGTTATTATCTTTACAGGGAAAATTTGTTAAAACGCATTAGGGAATGCCAAGACGATTTAACCTATGTTTTAGCGTTAATTGATGCAAATATTGATTACCCGGAAGAAGATATTGAGCAAGCAGAACTTGACGATGTTAAAAATAGGCTTGTAACTGTTGAAGAAAAGATTTCCAAACTAAGCCAATCATTTAACATGGGTAGCAAGGCAAAAAACGGCGTTCAAGTTGTTATTTGCGGTAAGCCAAACGTCGGCAAAAGTTCGCTTTTAAACGCTATTTTATGTTGCGACAAGGCAATCGTAACATCAATCGAGGGGACAACTCGTGATGTGGTTGAAGGCTTTGTTGAAATCAACGGTATAAGGTTTAATTTTTACGATACCGCTGGTATACGTGAATCTGATAATACCGTCGAAAAAATAGGCATTGAAAGGTCTAAAAAGGCAATAGAAACTGCTGATGTGGTAATATTTATGGTTGATGCCACAAGCGAATTTTCTCAAATTGACGAAGATGTTTACGAACTTTGCAAGGATAAAAACATTATTAAAGTTGTAAACAAAACCGACCAACAATATAATGGCGAATTTGACGGCTACGACATAAAAATTTCCGCTAAAAACGGGGATGGAATTGAGGAACTTAAACAACTTATTTATAATAAAGCCGGGTTAGAGTCCTTTAATTTTGATGGTGATTACTTGGTTGAAAGAAGACATTACGAAGCGTTAAAAAATGCCTCAGAGTCTTTAATTAAGGCTATAAATGCTATTTGTGTCATGCCACTTGATATTATCACAATCGATATAAGACAAGCGTTATTATACTTAGGTTTAATCAGTGGTGAAACCGCTGATGAAAATGTTATAAACGAAATATTTGCTAAATTTTGCGTTGGTAAATAATTCGATAAAATCATAAATTTTAAATAATTTAATTTTGGTGATTATGATAAAAACGGCTTTAAATCTTTTGGAAAAATTAAATAATGGGGGATTTGAAGCATTCATTGTTGGCGGTGCTGTAAGAAATAAATTATTAAATTTACAGGTAAAAGATTACGATATTACAACAAATGCAACGCCACAACAAATAAAACAAGTTTTTGATGGCTATGATTTTGTAGAAGCTGGCATAAAGCACGGCACTGTTGGTGTAATAGTCGATAAAAATGTATATGAAATTACAACTTATCGTGTTGATGGCGATTATTTTGACCACAGAAGACCTAAAAATGTAACCTTTTCAACAAGTTTAAAAGAAGACTTAACGCGTCGTGATTTTACCATAAACGCTTTAGCGTACGACAAAGATTTTAATATAATTGATTATTTTGACGGCGTTACCGATTTAAAAAATGGTATTATAAGGGCAGTGGGCGATCCTAAAAAACGCTTTACTGAAGACGCTTTAAGAATTTTACGTGCAGTAAGGTTTAGTGCGGAATATGGCTTTACTATAGAAAAAAACACTCTTGATGCGATGATAGAGTGTAAGTCTTATCTTAAAGACATATCAAGTGAACGAATTTTTATTGAACTTAATAAAACTTTATGCGGTAAATATTGCGCTGAGGCTTTATATACTTGCAAGCAAATTTTGTTTGAAGTAATACCAGAACTTGAAATTACTGACGGCTTTTTGCAATTTAGTTTGGCGCATGATTATGATGTTTTTAATCACACTTTGGTGGCGATTAGGTCATCAAAATCTAACAAACCTGCCGTTATGTGGTCGCTGTTATTTCATGATATTGGCAAGCCTTATTGTTTAACTTTTGGTGAAGATGGATATGGACACACAAGGGGACATATGCAAATATCACATGAAAAGATTAAGCCAATTTTAGAAAGATTAAAGTTTCCAACAAAGTTAAAAGAAGAAGTTTTGCAGATAGTTTTAGACCACGACACAACAATCAGTAAATCAAAATACGAAGTTAAAAAATACTTAAGTCGACACGGCTTAGAACTAACTCAAGACTTGTTTTATGTAAAACTTGCAGACAACACTGCGCACTCTACAATAGGCATTATAAGATACGCAAAAAGCGTAAAACAACTTAAATACTATTTAGACGAAATCATAGAAAATAACGAACTTTATGATATCAACAAATTAGCAATATCAGGCGACGATATTATGTCGCTTGGTGTTTATGGCAAAGATGTCGGTTTTGTTAAAAATGAGTTATTTGATAAAGTTTTACAAGGTGAAGTTGAAAACGATAAAACAAAGTTAATAAAGTTAGCAACTTCAATTTGTAAAAATCTTAAAAATTAAAGATAAAAAGCGATATTTTAAAAATATTTATGAACGACAGAATTATAATTGCAATAGGTGGTGGCGAACTAAAAAGTAAGGCAACTTTAGGCATTGATGCTTATATTGCAAACCTTGTAAAAAAGCGTCAAACCTTACATAGACCGATGGGGCTTTTTATTGGCACAGCAAGTCATGATAGCATGCCATATTTTAATAGTTTTAGAAAAACTTACACAAGCGAATTTGATATAAAAGCCGATTGCGCACTTATTTGTTATAACGAAATGAATATGGAAAAAATTGCCGACAAAATTAGTCGTGCCGACTTTATTTATGTTGGCGGTGGCGATACCGTATTTATGCTTAACAAATGGAAGGAAGTGGAGCTTGATAAACTTATTTTAGATGCTTACAAAAACGGTACAGTTTTATGTGGTTTATCGGCTGGGGCAATTTGCTGGTTTAAAAAAATGTATACCGACAGCGAAAGTTTAAACGGTAATGACCAATATAACTTTTATGACGGTTTAGGCGTTTTAGATGGTTTGTGTTGCCCCCACTATGACGATAGAATTATCGATTTTGATAAGGCGATTGTTGATCAAGGCTTTACACAAGGCTTCGCCATAGAAAACCTATCTGCGCTGGTGTTTGAAAATGAAACACTTACAACAAGTTTAGATTATGGCGGTAAAAGTTTTCTTTTAAGAAACAATAATCAAGTTTTGGAAAAATATACAATAGACAGCATTGATTGTAAAAGGTTTTATTGATAATTTTTGACTCTTTTTAAATTAGTTTAGTGGTTTTATCAATTAAAATTCAACAAATTTTCGTCTTTGTATCACAATATCAATACTGTAACTTTTGCTTATAGATATTATAATAGTAGAGATTTAAACTTGCTATTTCAGGAGATTTTTTATGAAATTACTAATTGTTGACGATGAAGCAATGATAAGACAAGTACTTTGCGAGTACGCTGTCTTTGAAGGTTATGAAATAGATGAAGCAGAAGACGGCATGGAAGCGATTAGAAAATGTCGTGAAAACAAATATGACCTTATCATTATGGATATCATGATGCCAAAACTTGACGGCTTTTCTGCTGTAAAAGAAATTAAGAAAATTGCAGACATTCCTGTTATCATGCTTTCAGCAAGAAGTGAAGAATACGACAAACTTTTCGGCTTTGAAATTGGTATTGATGACTATGTTGTTAAACCATTTTCACCAAAGGAAGTTATGGCAAGGGTTGCTGCAGTAATCAAACGCAACGCTAAATCAGATAAAGATATTCGCAATGATATCTTAAAATTTGAAGGTTTAGAAGTTGATATGAAGGGCAGAAACGTTTTTGTTGACGGCGAAAAAGTTGAACTTACCCCAAAGGAATATGAACTTTTATTCTATATGGTAACAAATAAAGGTATTGCTTTATCCCGTGAAAAACTTTTGTCAGATGTATGGGGCTTTGATTTTTACGGCGACGACAGAACGGTTGATACCCACATTAAGACATTAAGAAGTAGATTAAAAGACTATAAAAAGTTTATTGTTACTTTAAGGGGAATGGGTTATAAATTTGAAGCATGAAAGCAAGAAAACTAACCAAGTTAAAATATAATATTTGGTTTTATCTTGTTGTTTACGCCTTATTGATTGTTTCAATCGTGTGGATATTCCAAATCTTGCTATTTGATATGATTTACCAACAAAGAAGGCTAAAATCGATCAAATCAACGGGTGATGAACTTTCGGCACTGATGAATGTCGATGACGAAATAACAGATAGCGTAATATCACGCTGGCTTACAAAAGCGGTTACCGCAAACGAAGCTGGCATTTTTACCTATGTTGCGCATTATAACGACAAAGGTCAACTAATTGTTGAAACAATCGCTTCAGAATATTTAAGTTATGAAGCAAGTGGCGGACAAACATCAAGCGAAACATCACCGACCGAACAAAATAAAACAGGCGTTTCGCAAAGAGTTTTGCAAATAGTTCAAACGGCAATTACCGAACTTGATTTGTCAAAAAGCAGTTTTATTTGTGATAAACAAAATTTTAAGGCAGACGACGGCTGTTTTTATTACGTTTCAAGGGTTAGTAACCGTGCAATAAATGGGTATTTAGTGCTAATTAGTACCTTGCAAGCACTTACCGAAACAATAAGGGTTATTCAATCTCAACTTATTGTTGACTCTATTGTGGTAATCATTATTTCATTCTTTGTTGCAATGTACATCGCCACAAAACTGTCAAAACCTATTGACAAAATGTCAAAAACAGCCAAAAAATGGGCTGGCGGTGATGAAGATGTAACCTTTGAAGGTAACGAGTTTGAAGAATTAAACGAACTTGCTGATGCACTTAACTACGCAAAACAAGGTATTGCGCAGACGGGGCTTTTGCAAAGGGACTTGCTTGCAAACGTATCGCATGACTTAAAAACACCGCTTACAATGATCAAGGCTTACGCCGAAATGATTAGAGATTTGTCGGGCGATATCAAGGAAAAACGTGATAAGCATACAAAAGTTATTATTGATGAAGCCGATAGACTTACTATGCTTGTAAATGATATTTTAGATTTAAGCAAACTTCAAAACGGCATGAACGAGCCAGATTTAAAGGTGGTAAACATCTCAAAGATTTTGGAAACCGTTTTGTTTAGAATGAGTGAGTTTGCAAAAACAAACGGCTATACAATCATAACCGATATTGAGCCAGATTTACTTACAAAATGTGATCAAAAGGAAATTGAGCAAGTTTTATATAACTTGATTGGTAACTCAATTAACTATACCGGCGAAGATAAAACTATAAATGTAAGGCTTAAACGCAAACAAGATATAATTTTATTTGAAACAATAGATACCGGTAAAGGTATTTCTGAAGAAAAACTTCCCACAATTTGGGATAAGTATTATAGATTTTCAGAAACACATCAAAGACCTATTAAAGGCACGGGCTTAGGGCTATCGATAGTAAAAACTATTTTAGAAGGGCATGAACTTAAATTTGGTGTAAAAAGCAAAAAAGACGTAGGGAGTAATTTCTTTATAGAATTTGTGGCTTATGACGAACAAATTTGATGAATTATCTTATTCAAATGAAAATAACGACCAAGAAACTGTCGTTTCGGTCATAGAACCTAAAAAGCCCACTGTAGAAGCACCAAAGAAAAAGCCCACTATTTTTAAAGCCCTGTTTGCCAATTTTAAGCAAGATAAAGAACTTATTTACCCAAGTGAAGGCGCAGTTTTGCCAAACTTAACGAGAACACTCAATACACTTATCAATTTAATATTTATTTCGGCAGTAATGGTTGCCATGTGGTATTTTATTGATAAAGTGGTGTTTGTACCTATTGCGCTCATATTTGTAACCATTGCGATACCGTCGCTTGTACTGATTTTTTACTTTGATTTTGACATTAACCGCAAGATACCTTTGGGCAAACTGTTTATTTTAATGATTGTTGGCGCACTTTGTTACCTTGCGATAACTCAAATCATGACGGAAATGCTTTACATTTTCCTTTCGCCGGCTTTGGTTGACTCGGTAATTATGCCTGTTATATCAAATGGTATAATGTTTTTCGTTATCTTTTTGGCAGCAAACTTTTTCAAAGGCGAAAATGTACGTGATTACTTCCTGATTGTTGCGTTTTTTGTTATGGGGTTTGTAATGTGTATGTCTTTTACAAAAGGTTTTTCAGCACTTTTTGTATCAAACAAATTCGACCAAACAACATATTACAACATCCGTGTAATCGTTGACGACGAAGAAATGCTTGCACAAAGTTTGCGCAATTTACTTGATAACCTTTTATATGACTATATTGTTTTACCCATTTTATACTCGTGCTGGGGCACAATATATGCGTATTTAGTTTATTATCTAATAGACTCAAGGAAAAATCGTAACAACATTCCAAAATCAATGTATTTACTAATTTTATTAGTAATTATCTTAAATATTTTGGCAATAGTTGACACTGCAATGGTTACTTTCAATGTAATTTTAAAGTTTACATCTTGTGCGATATCCATTTACATTTTGATAAAACTTTTAAATTACTCGTTTGACGAAGAACCACCGCAATTATCAATAAAATTAAAATAATTAAAAGGGAAACAGCGTATTAACTGTTTCCTTTTAAAATTGCTATTTTTTATTGGTTTCTAAGTGAAAAATTTATAAAAATGGGCATAAAACCTATAAAAATAGTTGACAGAATTGTAATTTAACTATAAATTATATTTGCTAATGACAAATTGTGAAAATAGAATGTAAAAAACTGTATTAAATTATTAGGTAACGGAGCATGAAAGATTACAAAAATAAATATATTGATTTTACAGATGATACCGAACGCAGTTTATATGGCATTCACAACGCTTATTTGGAAAATTGTAAATTTGAAGGTCCTCAAGACGGCGAATCTTGCTTGAAAGAAACGGGCGATTTGTATATTAAAAATTGCTATTTTGGGTTAAGATATCCACTTTGGCACAACCATGACAGCATTATTGAAAACTGTCAAATGCCCGAAACTTGCCGTGCCGCACTTTGGTACGATGAAAATTTATTGATTAAAAATCTCGATTGCAACGGCATTAAAGCAATAAGGGAATGTAACAATATCAAGGTGGAAGATAGTTACTTCAATTCGCCTGAATTTTGTTGGCTTTCAAATAACATTCAACTTGAAAATGTTAAATTGATATCAGAATACCCATTTTTACATGTCAAAAATGCTAAATTTAACAAATTAGACATGAAAGGTAAGTATTCTTTCCAATACTCGCAAGATATTTTGATTACAAATAGCAATCTTGATACAAAAGATGCTTTTTGGCACTGCAAAAACGTAACGGTTAAAGATTCCGTCGTTAAAGGTGAATACCTTGCTTGGTATAGCGAAAATTTAACCTTTATAAACTGCAAAATAATCGGCACGCAACCACTTTGCTATGCAAAAAATCTAAAAATTATCGATTGCGAAATGATAGGTTGTGATTTATCTTTTGAAAATTCTACCGTTGATGTAAACGTAATTGGTCATATTGACAGCGTTAAAAATGCAATGGGCAAAATCACCGCAGATAGCATCGGTGAAATTATTAAAGATGATTATGCAAAAGGCGTTTGCGAAATTACAATAAGACAAAAATAATTGATTAAACAATAAAAAACACACTTACTAAATTTTGTAAGTGTGTTTTATTTTTTAGATTTAATCAACTTGTAATACGAAAAATTTTAAATAAGAAGATTCATTTTCAGTCAAAAGTGCGGGGTGATCTATACACTGAATTTTCTGTTCCAAAATTTTTGTACGTCTTCCTGCGTTTAAACTTGATTCTAAAAGCATCTTTTTAAACATAGTATCTGTCATAAAGTGTGTGCAAGATGAAGAAACTAAAATTCCGCCTTTATTAAGTAACTTCATTGCTAAAATATTGATATCTTTATAACCTTTATATGCGCTTTGAACTTCATTTACGCTTTTACAAAAAGCAGGGGGATCTAAAACAATTAAATCAAAGGTTTTACCTTGATTTTTAAACTCTCTTAACATCTCAAAAATATCGCATTTTATTGTTTCAACATTTACTAAACCGTTTAATTTTGAGTTATTTTCAACATATTCTAACGCTTTTTGCGATATATCTAATGCATAAACTTTTTTTGCGCCACCAACTGCTAAATTAAGCGAAAATCCGCCAGCATTGCAAAAACAGTCCAAACAAGTTTTATCTTTGGCGTAACGTCTTACAGCAAGGCGATTTAACTTTTGGTCTAAAAAATAACCGGTTTTTTGCCCGTCAAGTAGGTCAACTTCGATTTTTAAACCATTCTCAACAATTTGACTTTTAGAAACATTTTCGCCGTAAATTACCCCTTTAAACGGCTCTAAACCTTCTTTTCTTCTAACCTCGCTGTCGCTTCTTTCAATTATGGTTTTTGGGTTAAATTGTTTTACTAATGCGTTTATAATGAGGTCCTTTTTTAAGTTTATTCCAAGCGTTAAAAATTGAACGGATAAGACATCGTTATATCTATCAACAATAAGTCCCGGCAGATAATCATTTTCTGAAAAAATAACTCTGTACGAATTTTCGTTGATATATTTTTTACGCATTTCATCAGCATATCTTATTCTATCAAAAAATAATTGTTCATCATCAATCTGGTCATTAAAAATAAAAATTCTAACCAAAATTTTTGATAGGTGATTTATGTAACCTTTACCTAAAAATCTACCATCGAAAGATTTTACGGTTGCTAAACTACCATTTTTATCTTTACCTTCAATTTTATAAACTTCGTTAGCATAAACCCAAGTTTTTCCGTTTAATATTTCCTTTTCCTCGTTCTTTTTCAAAAATACCGTGTATGCCATGTTTAGTCCTTTATACTTCGACAAATAATTATATATAGACTATACCACAATTTTTCAAACTTTCCAACAAATAATGACGATTTTATATTATTTTGGTGAAAATTTAAAAAATTAGCACTCAACGCTTGACATTGCTAATTTTTAAGATTATGATATCTTTCGTAAATAAAAATAACCCAAAATTTGGGTAAAGGAAGTGTAGATTATGAAAAAATTTAAGACTGAATCTAAAAGAATGTTGGACTTGGTTATTAACTCTATTTACACGAACAGAGAAATATTTTTAAGGGAACTTCTTTCAAACGGTAGCGATGCTATCGACAAACTTTATTATAAAGGACTTACCGAGGGCTTAACCGGTCTAACAAGGGATGATTTTTACATTAACATTCAATTAGACAAAGAAAATAGAACGTTAAAAATTACCGATAATGGTATCGGCATGACTGCTGAAGAACTTGAAAACAACCTTGGAACAATCGCAAAAAGCGGTTCGTTTGATTTTAAAAATGGCAACGAAGGTCAAAATGCTGATATTGATATTATCGGTCAGTTTGGTGTAGGCTTTTATTCTGCGTTCATGGTTGCCAAAAAAGTTGAAGTTTTATCAAAGGCTTATGGACAAGATAAGGCTTATTTGTGGACATCTTCTGGCGCAGATGGTTACGAAATTAAGGAAAGCGAAAAGGAAAGTAACGGTACAGAAATTACCCTTTATTTAAAGGATAATACCAGCGAAGATAGTTTTGATGAGTTTTTAGAAGAATATAAAATCAAAGAACTTGTTAAAAAATATTCTGATTACATTAGATATCCTATCAAAATGCTTGTAACTTCATTTGAATATGAAGATAATACCGAGGGTGAACACGAACATGACGAAAATTGTGAGTGTGAACATGATGAAAACTGTGAATGCGAACATGAACACGAACATTATTCGCCAAAAGAAGTTAAAAAAGAACAAGTATTAAACTCAATGACACCCGTTTGGCGTAAAACAAAGGCAGAACTTAGTGAAGGTGAATATGAAAAATTCTACAAAGAAGAATTTTACGATATGCAAGACCCGTTAAGATGCATTTACACACAAGCAGAAGGTGCGGTAGATTATAAGGCTTTGTTATTTATTCCAAAGACTATTCCTTACAATTATTATTCTAAAAACTATGAAAAAGGTTTAAAACTTTACACCGCTGGCGTAATGATAACTGATAAATGCGCTGACTTATTGCCAGATTATTTTAACTTTGTTAAAGGTGTTGTAGACAGCGAAGTTACATTGAATATTTCAAGGGAAACAGTTCAACAAAACCGTCAACTTAAAGCCATTAAGAACAGTTTGGAAAAGAAAATTAAAAGCGAACTTAACCAAATGGCTAAAAATGACAGGGAAAAATATGAACAATTCTTTGAAAACTTCGGCACATCAATCAAGTATGGCATTTACCAAAGTTTTGGTATGAACAGTGAGGGGCTTGTTGATTTGTTAATCTTTAAGTCGGCTAAAACGGGTAAATACATTACATTACAAGAATACATTGATAACGCTAAGGAAGATCAAAAGACAATTTACTATGCAAGTGGTAAAACTGTTGAAGCATGCAAGGCTTTGCCAAAACTTGAAGCCGTTTTAGAAAAGGGCTTTGACGTAATTTGCTTGACAGAAGATGTTGATGAATTCTGCCTTAAAATGGTTGGTAAATATAAGGAATTTGAATTCAAATCTTACGAAGCAGAAGATGTTGGCGAAACTGTTGAAACGGTTATCGATAGCGGTGTAAAAGATGCTATTATGGAAGTTTTAAAGGATAAGATTGTAAACGTAAAACTTTCAAACAACCTTAAAAACCATCCTGTATCTTTGACAAGCGAAGGCGAACTTTCTATTGAAATGGAAAAGGTATTTGCAAAAATGCCAAATGTAAATCAGCCAATGAAAGCCCAAAAGGTACTTGAAATCAATGCTGAGCACCAAGTTTACGAAAAGTTGAAACAAACTTTAGGCGAAGATAGGGAAAAATTTGACGATATCGTCAACATTTTATTCGATCAAGCATGCTTAATTAGTGGTTTAGAAGTTGAAGACGTAACAGGCTTAACTGACAGAATTTTTAAACTTATTGTTTAAAATAAATAAAAAACGGCGGAAAAATCCGCCGTTTTTCTTATGTAGTTTGTGTTGTAGTTTGGTTACAATTAAGCCCAGACATTGTTAAAAGGGCAAACAGTAAAAACATTTGCGTTGTACTAATTGTACCATTAGATGTAAGCAATAAAAGCAATGAAACAAGTGCAAGATTTGTTGAAGACATAAAATTCCTCCGTAACAATCGATAAAAAACGACTTTATTATACAATATGTGACATAAGTGTTATATATGAACAAATTGACAAGTATTAGTCAAAAATTGTAAAATTAAAGTACAAATTAAGGTAGGTGGGGAAAATGAATAATTTATTGCTTTTAGATAAAAGGACAAAGTCGATGATAGACGATTATGTTCCGCAAAAGGAAATGCTTATTGAACTTGTAGACTTTTTCTCAATTTTTGCCGATGTAACTCGGCTTAAAATCATATCTGCACTTGCTATAAGTGAGATGTGTGTAACAGATATTTCAAGGACACTATTTTTAAATCAAACGACGGTAAGTCATCAGTTAAGGCTTTTAAAAAATTTTGGCGCAGTAACAACAAGGCGTGATGGCAAAATTATTTTTTACTCTTTAAAGCACGAACTTTTAAATGATGTTTTACTTAAAGGTGTGGAATTTTTAAGTTACAATTAAAATTTAAACAAAATAAAAATAGTCATATCAAAAAGAAAAAAGGTGTTGCAAAAATTTGCAACACCTTTTAAAATTATTTACAACCGCAACCAGCAAAACCTGTGCCGTTTGGGATGGGTGGCTTTCTGTTTTGGCATTTACAAGCAAGTAAAACAATTAAAATTGGAAGCAAACATTCGCAACTGCAAATTTTTTCAAATAAACCTTTTACGGTATTTTGACAGCATAAAAGTAAAATAATAAGTATGTAAAGATAGCAGCAATTATTGTTGAAACAGTTTAACATAATTTTCTCCTGTAATAAAAATCAGCACTCGGGCTGTCATTACATAATACGGCTTAAAAATATAAAATGTTACAAATTGCTAATATTTGATTGCTAAAATAAGTAAAATATATTAAAATATACTTAATCTCACCATTTGGGAGATATATTTTATTATTATTTTTTTGCAACAGATATTCCTTTAAGGAAATCTGATTGGAGGTTTTTATGAAAGGTGAAGAAAATTCACATGTAAGTTTTAAGGAGCGTTACTTAACTGCAAAAAACATAACGTATTTTGCAATTTTGTTGGCGCTCGTTATTGTTTTGCAACTATTTGCTTCCTACTTTAAGATAGGTAGCACATCGCTAAGCTTTGTCTTAGTTCCTATCGTTTTATGCGGTATGATATTAGGACCGTGGGCTGCATGCTTTTTGGGCTTTGCTTTTGGCTTAATCGTTGTTATTCAAGGTTTTACCGGAATGGACGGCTTTACGCTTATACTACTTAACAACAAGCCTTTTGCAACCATTATGCTTTGCCTTGTAAAGGGCAGTTTGGCTGGCTTGGCATCAGGGTATATTTACAAACTTATAAAATCTAAAAACAAATTAGTCGTAACATTTATCGCTTCAGCAGTTTGTCCAATAGTCAACACCGGCTTGTTCATTTTGGGCGCATTACTTTTCTTAGGCGAACCAATTAAAGCAAATTTTGTACCAGATGGCAATACATTGATTTACTTTTTAGTTATCGGTTGTGCAGGTATTAACTTCATTATTGAATTTGCAATTAACTTAATTTGCGCACCTGCGATATTAAAAGTTACTGAAGTAGTTGAAAAATTTATTAGAAACAGAGGATAAAAAATGATTTTTTGTATCGATATAGGTAATACAAATGTAAAATATGGCGTATATTCTGGTGATAAACTTATTGCAAGTTTCCGTGTTGCTTCCGCTAAAAACCAAACAGCAGACGAATACGGCATCGTTGTAAAAGACCTTTTAGAAAGTGCTAAAATTGATAAACAGCAAATCGAAGGTGTTATTTTATCATCAGTTATTCCTCAATTAAATTACACCATGGAACACATGTGTGAATACTTTTTGGGGCATAAGCCAATTTTAGTCGGCCCGGGCATTAAAACAGGCTTAAATATCAAGGTTGACAATGCTCGTGAAGTAGGGGCTGACCGTATTGTAAACAGCGTTTCTGCTTACAAAAAATACGGCAAAAATAAGCCGGTAATTTGTATTGACTTTGGCACAGCAACAACATTTAATGTTATAACAGAAGATGCTCAACTTATCGGTGGCGTAATTGCGCCAGGCATTAAAGGCTCACTTGATTCTTTAGTAAATGGCACAGCGCAACTTCCGCATATCGAACTTGTACTTCCTAAAAAAGTTATTTGTAAATCAACTGTTACAAACATGCAAGCAGGCTTATTGTATGGCTTTGCTGGGCTTGTTGAAAAGATCGTTTCCAAGATGAAACAAGAGTTGAAACGTGATGATGTTGTAGTTGTTGCAACAGGTGGTTTAAGCGAAACAATCGCAAGCGAAACCCCATGTATTGATGTAATTGATAGAACGCTTACACTTGAAGGTTTGCGTATTTTATATGAGATGAATAAGGTGCAAAATGACTAAACCTATAAAGGTCGGTAATCAAATAATTGGTGGCAATACCCCAGTTAAAATACAAACTATGTGCGACATAAAAACTTCAAAAATCGCTGATGTTATCAAAGAAATTGAAGAAGTTTATGAATTAGGTTGTGATATAATCAGGGTATCTGTGAAAGATGACGACGACGTTTTGGCATTAAAAACCATAAAACAAAATATTAAGGTTCCACTCGTTGCTGATATCCATTTTGATTATAGACTTTGCTTAAAGGCTATTGATCAAGGCGTAGATAAAGTTAGGATAAACCCCGGCAATATTGGCAGTGAAGAAAACCTTGAAAAAGTTGCAAAAGCCATTAAAGAAAGTGGCGTTGCAGTAAGGGTTGGTGCTAACAGTGGAAGTATTGAAAAAGAGTTTTATGATAAGTATGGAAGAAGTGCAATCGCCCTTAGCGAAAGTGCGTTAAGAAATGTTGCCATACTTGAAAAATATGGTGTTGAAAATATCGTTGTTTCAGCAAAGGCTTCCGATGTAAAAACTACCGTAGACGCTTATAGGTATTTGCACGAAAAGACAGATTATCCTTTGCACTTGGGTGTTACCGAAGCAGGCTCACTTAATATGGGCGTTATAAAAGGTAGCATTGGCATAGGTTCACTTTTATTAGACGGCATAGGCGACACAATAAGGGTATCCTTGACTGCGCCTATCACTGAAGAAGTTATTTACGCAAAACGCATTTTACGTAGCGTTGGTTTAGACAATAATTATGTAGATGTCGTTTCTTGCCCCACGTGCGGAAGAACCGCTTACGACATGAAAGGACTTTTAGAAAAGGTTGAAAAAGCAGTAAGCAATATCAATAAACCGCTTAAAGTTGCTGTTATGGGCTGTGTGGTAAACGGTCCGGGCGAAGCAAAAGAATGTGATATTGGTATCGCCGGTGGGGACGGAAAATGCGTTTTGTTTAAAAAAGGCGAAGTTTACAAGACTTTAGACTTGGAAAATGCAGAACAAATATTTTTACAAGAAATAAACAATTTGTTGAGTAATAAATAATGAGTTTAATTTTAGATAAAATTAACAATTTAATAGGTGACGCTGGCAAAATTGCCTTAAAAAATGGGAATATTTCATTGACCGAAAAATCGCTAAACTTGTTTTTTATTTGTGATTTAAATATCGAACAAGATTTAAAAGACCAAATTATTAGGGCAATAAAAGAAAGCATTCCAACAAGTTTTAACGCAGTCAATGTTGACTTTGAAAAAATCGTTGCACAAAAGCAATTCGTTTTAAGCGAAGTGTCAAAATATTTATCAAATTCACATAAAGCGATAGCAGAACTTATCAGTTTTAGGGCTGATAGTTTTGAAAAAAATGGTTACAATGTAACAATTAAGTTTTATGTTGCAAAATCGGCATGCGATTATGTAAAGGCAAACGGCATTTGTCAAGAAGTAGAAGATTATCTTAAAAATTGCTTTGTCGACAACTTTATTTGCACCATGCAAGAGATTGAAGATGAAGAAGCTGATGACGAAGATTTAAAGTATGTGCCGACAGAAAACGACCTTTATCAAAGGAAAAAACGCACATTCAAAGTTGACGATGTAACAAGGTTATTCGATAACGACGATACAAATACTTGTGTTTATATTGCAGATACTAAAAATTACATAGGCGATTGCTATGTTGGTGGTGTGATTACAAGGATTGAAGAAAGAGAAACAAAAACGGGAAAACCATTTTTTATTCTTGAAATCAACGACCGAACGGGTACTTTATCTGGCACACTTTTTCCAACAAAGGCAAACTATTTAAAAGTAAAAAAACTTGACGTAAACTCTGAAATTATTGCTCACGGCGAATTCCAACAGCGTGGCGAATACATAAATTTTACTTTTAGAAGCATAAATTTGTGCATTTTTCCTAAAAATTTTGTACCTCAAGAAAGGGCACACAGACCATGTCCTAAGGAATATATCCTAATTAAACCAAAGCCACTTGAAATTGAAGAACAAGATAACTTCTTGGAAGTTAAAACTGTTCCCGAATGTTTTATTGGCAGAACTTTTGTAGTATTCGACCTTGAAACGACAGGTAAAGAATTGGATGATAAAATTACCGAAATCGGCGCAGTTAAGTTGATTGACGGCGTTGCTACTGAGTATTTTTCCACCCTTGTAAACCCTGAAAAACACATCCCACAAGAGGTTGTAGATATTACAGGCATTACCGACGATATGGTAAAGGATGCGCCTAAATTTAGCGAAGTTTGCGCAGATTTTTACAAGTTCTGCTATGGCTCAACTTTAGTTGCGCACAACATTGACTTTGATTCACGCTTTATCAAAAAGCAAGGGGAAGAAATCGACTTTTATTTTGATAACCCGCTAATGGATACACTTGCGCTTGCAAGGGAAAACATTTTTGGTGTTTCTAACTATAAATTGAACACACTTTGTGATAAATTTGGCATTAAATTCCGCCACCACAGGGCTTATTCAGATGCCTGGGCAACAAGCGAGTTGTTCGTTGAAATAATTAGAATACGTAAGTCACTTCCTTTTTAGTAAATTATTTATTTAAAAACGCTTGCATTTTGTATATATTTATGTTAATATATAAATGCTCAATAGTACTTTACTTTATGAGAGTGGCTTGCCACTCTCTAAATTTTTTGTAAGGGGATTATTATGAAAGTTAAGTCTAATCAAGAAATTTTTGACTTCATTAAGCCTTATGCAGATAGTCAAAATATAGAACTTGTTGAAGTAGAAATGAAGCCGGGTAAAAACCCATCACTTACAATTTATGTTGATACTGAAGACGGAATTGATTTGGTTACCCTTGAAAAATTCCACAACTTAATCAACGATCCACTTGATGAGTTTGATCCCACTTTTAACGAACCTTACACATTAAATGTATCAAGTCCGGGGCTTGATAGACCTTTTAAAACAGAGCGTGATTTTATGCGCCATCTTGGTGAAAAGGTCGAAGTAAAACTTTACGCACCAATAAAAGGTAATAAGTTTTTTGAAGGCGTTTTAACTGCTTTTGATGAAAACACCGTTACCATTTTGATTGGCGATAAAGAAGAAAAGTTTGAAAAATCTCGCATTGCCAAAGTCAATGTCGCTATTGAGTTTGATTGATAAAAAACAATTATAAAGACTGTAAAAATTTTAAAAATCACTCACAAAATCAATTATTTTAAAAATTATTACGTCACGAAAGTGGCTGGAGGATAAGATGG
>CALVUR010000013.1 GCA_944363645.1 uncultured Clostridia bacterium
AAAATTTTAAAAATCACTCACAAAATCAATTATTTTAAAAATTATTACGTCACGAAAGTGGCTGGAGGATAAGATGGAAAAAGATTTCTTTCTTGCTATCGAAGATTTAGAAAAAGAAAAAGGCATAAGTTCAGAAGATTTAATTACAGCGCTTGAGGCTGCACTTTTATCTGCTTATAAAAAACAAACTGGCGATAGCGCAGACAACATTAGAATTAAGCTAAACCCTGAAAAAGGCGTCGCTAAATTTTACGCAACCAAGAAAATTGTAGAAGAAGTTACAGATCCCGATAAGGAAATTTCTTTGGCTGCTGCTAAAAACTACAAAAAGTCATATAAACTTGGCGATACTTTTGAAGTGGAATTTGTTCCTAAAAAGTTTGGCAGAATTCCAGCGCAATCAGCAAAACAAGTTATCACACAAAGATTCAGAGAACTTGAACGTGATCACACAATCGCTGAATACGAAGATAAAGAGGAAGAAATCCAAAACTGCATTGTACGCCGTATTGAAAACAATACCGTATATGTTGAAATTGGTGGTGGTCAAATTGAGGGCGTAATGCTTCCACAAGACCAAATTCCAACCGAAACATATAAACTTAACGACAAACTCACCGTTTACGTTAAAAAGGTAAGGACAAATGGCAAAAATGCTCAAGTTATGGTTTCAAGGACATCCCCAGGCTTAGTAAGAAGGCTTTTTGAAAACGAAGTTCCAGAAATTAAGCAAGGCTTTATCCAAATCAAATCTATCGCACGTGAAGCTGGTCAAAGAACAAAGATCGCAATTTATAGCGAAGATAAAAATATTGATGCCGTAGGCGCATGCGTTGGTATGCGTGGCGCAAGGGTAAACGCTATTGTAAACGAACTCGGTGGCGAAAAGATCGATATTATTTTGTGGAGTGAAGATCCATTAGAATACATTTCTAAGGCTTTATCACCAGCAACTGTATTAAAAGTTACCGCTATTGAAGGCGAAAAGGTTGCAAGGGTAGTTGTTCCTGATGATAAACTTTCACTTGCTATTGGTCGTGATGGTCAAAACGCAAGACTTGCTGCAAGACTTACCGGTTGGAAGATTGACGTTAAAAGTTTGTCAAAAGCAACTGAAGAAGGCTTAGCAAGCGTTGAAGAACTTCAACATTTAACACAAGACTAATTTTTAACTTAGTAAATGCCTTGATTTTAAGGTTTGCAAAGTTTTAACAAAATAAAATAACTTGATTTCAGGTAAAAAATGAAACATATACCTCAAAGAACCTGTATTTGTTGCAGAAAAAAATTTGCTAAAGAACAAGTTTTACGCATTGTCAAATACAACGGACAATTTTTGATTGACGAAAATCAAAAGCACGACGGAAGGGGTGCGTACTTTTGCGGAAGCGAAGAATGCCAAAAGAAACTTTTAAAAAGTCGTGGGCTTGACCGTGCTTTTAAAGAAAGGGTAAATGAAAGCGTTTATCAACTTGTTTTAAATCATTTTACCGACAAAAAGGATGATGAAAATGGCTGAAGTAAGAGATAAAATTTATACTTACATTGGTTTTGCAATACGTTCGGGAAAAATAAGAATTGGGGTAAATGCAATACAAACTTTAAAAGGAAACGTTCCTTTACTGTTACTTTGTAACACAGCATCAAATAACACTGTAAAAGATGCACAAAAATTGGCTAAAAAATTTAATTCTAAAATAGTTTTGTCAAAGGTTGACAAACTTGAAGATATATTTTACAAAGAAAATTGTAAAGTTGTGGCGATTTTAGACCAGTCGCTTGCAACGGCAATTTTGGATAACCTTAACGAAAAATTTGCGCAATTTGGAGGCTAATAATCATAAATGGAAAATAAAAAACCTGCTGATAAAAAACCTGTCGAAAGTAATATCAAAAAACTTAAAAACGCCGTTCAAGAAGGTTTGCTTAAGCAACTTTTAGAACAGGCTAAGTCTACCCTTAAAGAGGTAAACGATATTACTAAAAAGCTCGATGAAAAGGAAAAAGCTGTCAAAAAAGCCAAACTTAATAAAAATGAAGAGGCTCAAATTCAGCAAGAAAAAGAGCGTAAGGTGGCAGAGAAAAAACGCCTTGAAGAAAAACTTCGTAAAGAAGAACAAAAATTAAAGGCTAAAAACGATGAAGCCCAAGAATTGGCGAAGGCTGAAGCCGAAAGACTTGCTAAAGAGCAGGCTGAAAAAGAGGCTCAGGAAAAGGCTTTAAAGGAAGAAGAACTTAAAAAACAGGCTGAAAAAGAGCGTATTGAAAGACTTAAACGTGAGTCTGATGAAAGGGAAGCCAAAGAAAAGGCTAAACTTGCAGCGCAAAAACAACCTAATGTACGTTCTTTCACACCAAAGCAACCACAAAAGAAGGAATTTGTACCTTACGATAAGAAAAATCAAAAGCCAATGGGTGATAAACCACGTCAACAAGGCGACAGAAACCGTCCAACTGACGCAGTGGCTAAAAAGCCCATGGATGCTAATAACAAGCCTGCACAACAACGTGGACCGGCTAAAAATCCACAAGTTATTGGCTATATTCCTAAGGAAACAAGCAATAAAAATTCTTTCAAGAAAAAGTCTGACGGTAAAAATTACGACGACAAGAGAGTTGTTAATAAAAAATCTGCTATGCGTGGCGTAGTAAATATTAGCGACTTTGACGAAGATAGAACTGCATACAGAAAAGTTCGTACTAAAAAGAACAAAACCGATGTTGTTGAAAGCCGTATTAAGGTTGATAAAGCCGTTATCACAAAGGAAATCATTCCTTTAAAAGAATTAAGCGAAAAACTTGGTGTTTCCGCTGTTGAAATTACAAGAATTTTGTTTAAAGAAGGCATTATCAAAACAATTAACGACTCAATCGACTTCGACACTGCTGGTTTTGTTGCTGCAGGTCTTGGTATTGAACTTGAACTTAAACACGAAAAGACCGCTGAAGAAGTTTTACACGAAAACTTTGCTGACGAACACGATAATCCAGATGATTTAGTTGTACGTCCACCAGTTGTTACAGTAATGGGTCACGTTGACCACGGTAAAACTTCATTACTTGACTACATTAGATCTACACACGTAACCGACGGCGAAGCTGGCGGTATTACGCAACATATTGGTGCTTACCAAGTAAACACTCACGGCAGTTTAATTACATTCTTGGATACTCCTGGCCACGCCGCATTTACAGCAATGCGTGCAAGGGGTGCGCAAGTTACAGATATTGCCGTAATCGTTGTTGCTGCTGACGATGGCATCATGCCACAAACAGTTGAAGCAATCAACCACGCAAAATCTGCAGGCGTTTCAATCATTATCGCTGCAAACAAAATCGATAAACCACACGCAAACCTTGACAGACTTCGTCAACAACTTGCCGAAAGAGAATTGCTTGTTGAAGAATGGGGTGGTAACATCATGATGGTACCAGTTTCTGCAAAAACAGGTGAAGGCGTTGATAAACTTCTTGATATGATTTTGTTGGAAGCTGAAATGAAGGAATTAAAGGCAAATCCAAACCGTCTTGCTAAAGGTGCTGTTATCGAGGCTAAACTTGATAAGGGTAAAGGTCCTGTTGCATCAATCTTGGTTCAAACAGGTACACTTCACACTGGCGACTACATCGTTGCTGGCACATCAACCGGTAAGGTTAGGGCTATGTTTGACGACATGGGCAAAATGGTTAAAGAAGCAACACCATCAATGCCTGTTTCCGTTTTAGGTCTTGAAGAAGTTCCAAACGCCGGCGATATTATCTTCGCTGCTGCAGAAGATAAACTTATGAAACTCGTTGCCGAAGAAAGAAGAAACAGAGAACGTGAAGAAATGATTAGACGTTCTGAAAAGGTTACTTTGGATGAACTCTTCTCTAAGATTAGCGACGGCAACCTTAAAAACCTTAATATTATTATCAAAGCAGACGTTCAAGGCTCAGTTGAAGCAATAAAACAATCACTTACTGAACTTAGCAATGATGAAGTTATGATTAATGTTATGCACGCTGGTGTTGGTGCTATCAACGAAACTGACGTTATGCTTGCTGATTCCACAAACGCAATCATTATCGGCTTTAACGTTCGTCCGGACAGCAAGTCAAAGGCTTTGGCTGAAAGACAAAAAATTGACATCAAACTTTATCGTGTAATTTATGATGCAATCGACGAAATTAAGGCTGCTATGAAGGGTATGTCAGCACCTAAATATACCGACATCTATATGGGTAAGGCAGAGGTTAGGGAAACCTTTAAGATTACCGGTGTTGGTATGGTTGCTGGTTCATATGTTACAGATGGTAAAATTTTGCGTAGTGCAAAATTGAGAATTTATCGTAACGACGTTATGATTTGTGAAGGTAACGTTTTACAACTTAAACGCTTCAAAGACGACGTAAAAGAAGTTTCACAAGGCTATGAATGTGGTATTTCCATTGAAAACTTTAATGATATTAAAGTTGGCGACTTCATTGAATGTTACGTTGTTGAACAGTTAAAGGATTGAAAATGAAAGAAAAACGTGAAAAAAGATTGGAAAAGGAATTCGCAAAATTGATTTACGAATTCCTTTCAACCCAAGTTAAAAACCCTGAAATTACCGAAATGTTTTCCATTTCGGGCGTTAAGGTTGCAAGCGATTTAGAAGAAGCTTTTGTTTATGTTAGTGTTTATTCTACTAACCCAACCTTGAAAAACAAGACTTTTGAGGCTATTAAGCAATCTTCACCACTTGTAAGAAAGTTTTTGGCTAAGGAAATGAGAATAAGGACAGTTCCTAAAATTAACTTTTTACCCGATAATTCTTTTGAATACGGGGAAAGAATTGATCGTATAATTAGTGGTTTTACTTACGGGGATCATGATGACGACAACTGATTTTGCAAAGGAACTTAAAAGTTTGAAAAGCGCTGTGATTTTTTGTCATGTCCGTCCGGATGGTGACACTTTATCATGCGCTTTTGCTTTATATTACGCTTTTACTAAACTGGGTAAGCCTTGTATGGTCGTTACTGAAGAACCTTTAATCAGTAGGCACAAAGATTGGGTGCCGTTTGAGCCATCTAATGTGCCAGACCAATCATACGACGGCTTTATTTGTGTTGATACGCCCACTTTGCAACTTTTGGGTAAAAACTCACAACAATTTATGAAACATAAAAAAAGGTTTTTAATCGACCATCATCCCGGTAGAGATTATGACTTTGTAAACAAGTATTATTTTGATTTAAAACCTGCTTGCACAATGCCTTGTTATGATATTATCAAACAAATGGGTGTTGAAATAGATAAAAATATTGCAACGCTTATTTTGACAGGGCTTATGACCGATACGGATAATTTTTCCATTCAAGGCTTAGGTGAAGATGTTTTTGAACTTGTTGCAGAACTTATTAGACTTGGTGCAAATCACTCACAAATTTACGATCAGCAGTTTAGAAATACAGAAAAACAAAAAGCCCAACTTTTCGGTAGGGCGTTACAAAAAATTAAATATTTTCATAATGACAAACTTGCAATTATTACAACAACTTGTAAAGATTTGGAAGAATGTAATGCGGACCAAAGTATGACACTTGGTTTTGTAGAGTATCTTTTAACCATTAAATCGGTCGATGTTGCTGTAAGTTTATTGGAAGCAAAAAATGGCATGTATCGTGCAAGTTTTAGGTCGAAGTCCGCCAACGTATCGCAAATTGCACAGATTTATGGCGGTGGCGGTCATGAAAAAGCAAGCGGTGCAGTGCTGTTTGGTTATTATGAAGATATCATTGATAAACTTGTTTTTGATATAGGTAATTACCTTTTATGATAGGTTTCATTTGTATAAATAAAAAGGTAGGGCATAGTTCATCTTACTGCGTTAATAAAGTTAAAAAAACGCTTAAAGAAAAATGTGGGCATATGGGCACACTTGATCCTTTGGCGTCGGGTGTTTTGCCGGTTGGCATAGGGCAAGCAACAAGGCTTTTTGACATTTTACTAAACAAGCAAAAAGTTTATATTGCGACCTTTGATTTTGCTTATACGACGCCTTCACTCGACTTAGAAACGCAACCTTCTTTTTATTCAAATAAAGTTCCAACTAAAGATGAAATTGAAGCGATTATTCCTAATTTAGTGGGTGAAATTGATCAAATTCCGCCATCATATTCGGCTAAATTTGTGGACGGAAAAAGAAGTTATAAACTTGCAAGACAAGGGGTAGAAGTTGCACTTCCACCTAAAAAAATTGTTATCTATTCGATAAAATTATTAGATCAAATTTCAAGCACTTCATATCGCTTTGAAATAACTTGCGGTGGCGGTACTTACATTAGATCTATTGTTCGTGATATGGCTAATTTGCTAAATTGTTATGGTGTAATGACTAAACTTGAAAGAGTTAAATCTGGCGCATTTACCATTGAAAATTCAGTCACTATTGACGAACTTTTGACTTGTAAAAATCCTGAAAAGTATCTAATCAAACCGCAAGACGTTTTAGATTATGACGATTTAATTTTAGACGAAACAACAGCCAGAAAACTACTTGATGGTTTGACTGTTAATTTAGAAAAATTAGATGGTCTATATAAGGTTTATAACGGCGAAACTTTCTGGGGAGTAGGGGAAATAAACCAAGGAATTTTAAAAATGAAAGTATATGTAAGAGATTTATAATATATGAAATTACTGAATTTTTATGAGAAAACAGACGAAAAAAATATAATTTGTTTGGGTAGGTTTGACGGCTTACATTTAGGACATAAAACACTCATTTATAAGGGCGTTGAACTTAGAAATCAACTAAACAATGATACCAAACTTGCAGTCTTCATGTTTCATGGAAGTGAGCCTATAAGCCCGTTTAAGCGCATTTTCACATTCCGTGAGTCTGTTAAAAAGTTTAAAGAAGAACCTGTTGATACTATAATTGTTGCACCTGAAACAGAAAAGTTTTTCTTACTTAGTAAAGACACTTTTTTAGAATATTTGAAAACGAATTTTAATCCAGTCGCTATTATTTGCGGTGAAGATTATACATTCGGTTTTAACCGTGAAGGCAACAAAGATTATCTTAAAAAATACTGCAAAAAAAATGGGATAGATTTTTACTGTTTACCACTAGTTTATAAGGGTGGCGAAAAGATATCTTCATCAAGAATAAAAGAACTTTTAAAAGAAGGTAAGGTCGATGTTGCAAACGATCTTCTTGGCGATAATTACTTTATAGAAGGCCCGGTAGTTCGTGGTCGTGGTGTAGGCAAAAAAATAGGCTTTCCTACTTTAAATATGGAGATTCCTAACGAAAAAGCACCCCTTAAAATTGGCGTTTATGCAACACTTGCTAAATATGACGGAGAAATTCACGAAGCTATCACCAATTACGGTAGTGCACCAACATTTGGTGATGATAAAGTATTAATGGAAACGCATGTTATTGGCACTAAATGCGATTTATACGGTTTAGATGTAAGGATAGATTTTAAAAAATTTATTCGTGAAGATAAAAAATTTAACAACGTAAAAGAACTGATTGAACAATTAACAAAGGACATGAGTTATAATGATTAAATTTGGACCAAGCGGACCTGGTGAAAGGTTTTATAATGAAGGCTTTTCCACATCAGAACAAGCCGCAAAATGGACGAAAGATCAAGGTTTAGAATTATTTGAATATTCCTTTGGTCGTGGTGTCAATTTACGTGAAGAAAAAGCACATTCTATGAGGAATGCGTTTAATGAAAATGGTGTTTTGTTAAGTGTGCATGCGCCTTATTACATAAACTTTGCTACCCCCGAAGAAGAAAAGGCTGAAAATTCATATAGATATGTAATCGAATCAGCTATAATGGCAAAACACATGGGTGCAGATAGAGTTATTTTCCACCCAGCAAGCCAAGGTAAAGATAGCCGTGATGTGGCCGTTGCACGCACAATCGAAAGATTGAAAACGCTTGCAGGCATGATTCACGCACAAGGTCTTGACGATATTTTATATTGTCCTGAAACTATGGGTAAAATCGTTCAAATTGGCGATATTGAAGAAGTAGTTAATTTTTGCACAATTGACGACATTTTTATTCCAACCATTGACTTTGGACATATCAACGCACGTGAACAAGGAAGTTTAAAGACTGTTGACGATTTTGTTGTAAGAATGCAACATATGATAAATGTATTAGGCTATGAAAGAAGTAAAAACTTCCATGTACATTTTTCAAAAATTCAATATTCAAGCAAGGGCGAAGTAAAACACTTAAACTTTGACGATGAAATTTTTGGACCTGACTATAAGCCATTTATCGATGCTTGCATTAAATTAAAACTTGAACCACACGTTATCTGTGAGTCTTCCGGCAATCAAGCCGACGATTCAGTAACTATGAAAAATTACTATCTATCAAAATTAAATTAACAAAGGTGAGAAGATGAAAACTAAAAGAATAGTTGCGCTTTTATTAGCGTTCGTCATGGCTTTCTCTGTTGCGCTTTTTACGGGGTGTTCGTGCAGTGGACCAAAAGATGTAATGGGGTTAAAGGTTGACGAAGGATGTTATGTAAATAATGAACCTCAAATAGGTTACAGTGAAGATATTTACTATAGAACACTTGCTAACCTTACAAAAATGAAAGATAGTGTTCAAAGCGAAAACATTTCAGAACTATCTTGTCAACTTTTATGCGTACTTGTTACTACTCAGTTATATATGTTGATGGATGCAGTTAATGTTTCAAATGTGTATTACTATAGCAACTTAAGTAACGAAGTAAATCAAAATGGGTACATGGACTTATACCAAAAATACCTTACCTGTATGAATGAGTTTAAAAAACTTTATCCGCTTTTTGCTGAATCAGAAAGGTATAAAGAAATTTTCTTTGGCGAAGACATGACCGATTCTGAAATTAAAGAACTTGTTGAAGAAGCAGTTACAACTGATAAGTTAGTTGACCTTGAAAGCAAGGCTGTTGATATTCAAACACGTTACAATAATTTAACAAATGAGCAAATTTTGGGTAGCGAATTTGATACGATTTACGCAGAATTAGTTGATGTAAACAATCAAATTGCTGCTGAATACGGTTATACCGATTATTCAACCTATTCATATGAAAAAATGTATCAAAGGGAATTTACCCCTGCAGAAACTTTAACTTTTGCTACAAGTTTAGTTGATAATAACTTTACAGGCAGTGCTATTGCTGCAAACAAGAAAATTGATACAAGTACCGCTCAAATTGAAAACATTTTAAGTCAGCCATTTTTAGACGATAATAGTAAAGCAATTTTAGATGGTTTTTATAAATCATTGGGCGACGAAATTTATGGCATTTACCAATATGTCATGCAAGATGGCTATTTTTACATTGCAACAGCCCCAGATGCATATCAGGGCGCATTTACAAATTACTTTGTAACTTTAGATAAGCCATTTATGTATTTTTCACAATCTTACGCAACAGTTGAAGTCTTTATTCACGAATTTGGTCATTATTTAAGATTTTACATGCTTGGTGGTGACAGTTCTGCTTCATACGAACTTATGGAAACAAACTCTCAAGCGGCAGAATGGCTTTTCATGTCATACCTTGAAAATAACTATGAAACGCTTAACTTATCTCAACCTGAAACAGTAAATGCTTCACGCCAAAAATATGTTAGCAGTGCGTATGACATCATTTTATCAACAGTTGTTGGCGCAAGCGAAGTTGAAGTTTACCAAAACGGTACTAAAGCAGATTATAGTGTAGTAACTGACAAATGGTCAAAGTACATTTTAGGTGAAACAATTCCAGAATTATATAGTGGTTATTTAACTCCAACAGAGTATTTCCGCTTTACAACAGTAACTTCACCAAGTTATTACATTAGTTATGGCGTATCTTTGATTACATCGATCAAAATTTATATTGAAAGCCACACTTCTTACGAAAACGCAGTAAATACTTATATTGAACTTTTAAAAACTCAACAATCTTATATTGATCTTTTAGTTAAAAATGGTATGGGTTCGCCGTTAGATACAACAACTATCGCAAGCGTTACTCAATACTTTATGTACCAATTAGATTAAGCATAAAAGGGGGCTACGTTAAGTAGTCCCTTTTATCATAAATTGAAGATTGACAAAATAAATTAGTTTAGATGAAATTAGTTAAGTTATCCAACGTAAAAAGGCGAGTAAACGTAAAAATTGTTGAGATAAATTTGCCAAAAAATGAAAGCATTAGGCTTTTTAATTTTGGTATAAATATCGGTAAATATATTGTAATTATGAAAAATAAAGGCTCAATGATTTTTATGGTAAACGGCAAACTGATTGCCGTAAGCAAAGCCGTTGCGGATAATATTTTGGTTGAGTATGAAGATAGTAATTGCCGGTAATTCAAACAGTGGCAAAACAACGCTTTATAATACATTAACGGGTCAAAATGCCCATGTAGGGAATTGGCACGGCGTAACAGTTGATGCGCTAATTTGCCAAACAAAAATAAAAGGCGAGAAATTTGAGATTATTGATCTGCCCGGTTTAAACAGTTTTGATAGTTACACAATGGAAGAAAAAATAAGCGTAGACTATCTTAAAAAAGGTGATTATGATGTTATTATAAATGTCATTGAAGCAACACATTTTGATACAAGTTTAACGCTTACAAAAGATTTACTTTCCATAAATAAACCAATTATTTGCGTTATCAATATGTATGAAGAATTAGTTAAACGTGGCGGATCAATTTGTATAGACAAATTACAAGATTGTGGCATTAAATTTTTAATTTGCAATTTGACCAAAAGAAAGGAAGTTGAGAAAATTATTAGCGTCATAAAAACTTTAAAAATCGCTGATAGTAACATTGATTTTAAATATATTTATGAACAATATAATTTTGGCAAGATTCAATTTAGTAAGGCAGATAATCTGCTTACTAACACATTAAGTTCAATATTTATTTTTGCTATCACTATAGGTATTTCTTTTTATGTCGCCTTTGGCAAATATGGCATAGGAAAATTTTTAAGCGACTTAATTATCGATAGTATTGACAAATTATCAAATTGGGTAAATGCTTTAATTTTATCAAATGGCGGAAGTGATTTTTTTGCTCGTTTTATTTCAAATGGCATAATAAATGCTTTGGGCGTTGTTTTAGGTTTTTTACCGCCCATTATCATTTTAAACTTTGTTTTGATCTATTTGGAGCAGTCTGGAATAATCAGTAGATTTTCCTTTATATTTGATAATACGCTTTCAAAGTTCGGTTTAAACGGTAGGGCTTTATTTGCCCTTATTATGGGATTTGGTTGCACAACAATAGCGGTTGTTACATCTAATGGGCTTGAAAATAAAAAGGTTAAAAATAGGCTTATTATGGGTTTGCCGTTTATAAGTTGCTCGGCAAAAGTTCCTGTATATTTATATATTTGCAGCAGGCTTTTAAATAACGTAAGTTTTTTAGTTATTCTTTTAATTTATCTTGCCGGTTTAATTTTGTCCTTAATTGTTTGTTATTTAAATTTAAAACTAACAAATGAAAGACAAGTTCCAATGATTTTGGAATTACCAACGCTGAGAATAAAATGTTTAAAAAGCACGCTTAAACCCTTGATAAATTCCGTTAAACAATTTATAATCAAAGTATGCACAATTATTGTGCTGATTTCTATTACCATATTTTTGTTAAGTAGTATTTCTATAAACTTTACCTATTTAACAGCAAATGAAATAGATAAAAGCCTTTTATCGATAATAGGTAGAGCCTTTTCAGTACTACTTAAGCCGATAGGCGTTGACAACTATAAAATAGGCACTGCGCTTGTTGCTGGCATGTTCGCAAAAGAAGCTGTTTTGTCAACTATTGCAAATTTAAATATAACATTAAATTTGACTATAGCGTCAACATTATCGCTTATTACATTTATCGCTTTTTATCCACCATGTTTGTCTTGTTTGGTTACAATGAAAAGAGAAATGGGCATAATTAACACCATTTGCTTGTTTTTCTTTCAATTATTAACCGCTTTATTTTTGAGTTACTTTGTTTATTTTTTAATAAATAATTTGCTAATTAGCGTAAATATAATTTTACTGATTGTAATTATTTTAATGGTCATAAACCTTTATAAACATAGAAAAAAGGAATGTATTAGATAAAATGAAAAGTTTTAAAGCACAAAAAAATGTGAAATTATCTAAATTTTTGCTCGATAGTTATAACGGCGGGCTGTCTTTTTCTATGTTTAATAAACTTTTACGCAAAAAAGATATTAAGGTAAATGGCGAAAGGGTAAACAAAGATATCACATTAAATATTGGCGACGAAGTTGTTGTTTACTATGACGGTGAACAAGTTAAAGTTACTTATAAAACTATCTATAAAGACGAAAATATTTTGGTGGTTTCAAAACCAAAAGGCATTACATCTGAAGATTTTTATAATCAAATAAATGACGGCAATCTTTATTTTTGCCACAGACTTGACCGCAATACCGACGGTTTAATGATTTTTGCTTACAACGAAAGGGCTTATGAAGAACTTTTAAAGGGCTTTAAGGATAGGACCTTTAATAAAATATATCGTGCCAAAGTTTATGGCAAGATGGAAAAAAACGAGGATCTTTTACAAGCCTATCTTTTTAAGGATAGCAAAAAATCACTATCCCTTATATATGATAACAAGGTTAAAGGCTCAGTTTTGATCAAAACTTACTATAAAGTAATTGAATCACACGACAATTATTCTATTTTATCTGTCGAACTTTTAACCGGAAGAACCCATCAAATACGTGCACATTTAGCGCATATTGGGCATTTTATTTTAGGGGATGGCAAGTACGGTAACGACAAAATTAACCGTGAATTTGGCGAAAAAGAGTTAAATCTTACCGCACAAAAATTAACACTTCACTTTGAAAAAGGGTCTTTTTTGGCATATTTGGACGGAAAAACCTTTGTTTTAGACTGATTTTTACTCTAAATTTAACAAATTTTAAAATATCTAAAAAAATTTTTTATTTTTTTTAAAAAACTTCTAAAAAATAGTTGCGTTTTATAAAATTATTTGTTATATTATATGAGCATTCAAAAATTAGTCGATGGGAGCATAGCTCAGTTGGGAGAGCATCTGCCTTACAAGCAGGGGGTCACAGGTTCGAGCCCTGTTGTTCCCACCAAGACAGTTTTATTAATGGATATGCGGGAATGGCTCAGTGGTAGAGCGTTGCCTTGCCAAGGCAAATGTCGCGAGTTCGAATCTCGTTTCCCGCTCCATTTTTTTTTACAATTTTATATGAAAATGGTACCATAGCCAAGCGGTAAGGCCAAGGTCTGCAAAACCTTTACGCCCCGGTTCAAATCCGGGTGGTACCTCCAATAAGCCCAAAAGTTTTATTGTTTTTTCAATATGCTTTTGGGTTTTTTGGTGTCAAAATATATATAAATCACATAAAATAAGTTTGCAAATAAATCATATTAAACTAACCTAAAATTTGTCTTAAATACCCATTAAAATGGCTTATTTTTTAATTTTTATTATATAATAATAAATTATTCTTAATAAATAATTCTTTTTTGAGTTTACAAAGGCAAATTGTTATGTTATAATTTAAAAAAAATCAATATAATTTCGGAGGAGATTATGAAAATTTTAGTTACCGGCGGTGCTGGCTATATTGGTTCACACACTTGCGTTGAACTTTTAGAAAAGGGTTTTGAAGTTGTTGTCGCTGATAATTTTTCAAACTCATGCGAAGAAAGCATTAAACGTGTTGAAAAAATTACAGGCAAAACTTTAACATTATATAATTGCGATGTAAGAGATCGTGATATGATGGATAAAATCTTTACCGAACACAAAATTGACGCAGTTATTCACTTTGCTGGTTTAAAAGCAGTAGGCGAAAGTTGTGTTAAACCTATCGAATATTACGATAACAACTTATATAGCACTTTGGTTTTGGTTGAAACCATGAAAAAATTTGGTTGCAAAAACATTGTTTTCTCATCTTCAGCAACCGTTTATGGCGATCCAGAAGTATTACCACTTACCGAAACTTGCAAAGTTGGCGGTACAACTAACCCTTACGGCACAAGTAAACTTATGCAAGAAAGAATTTTGTCCGATTTATTCTTAGCAGACAATACTTGGACGGTAACTTTACTTAGATATTTTAACCCAATCGGCGCACATGAAAGCGGTTTGATTGGTGAAGATCCACAAGGTATCCCCAACAATTTAGCACCATTTATCGCTAAAGTTGCAGTTGGTATTTACAATGAAGTTGGCGTATTTGGTAACGATTATGACACCCCAGACGGTACTGGCGTAAGGGACTATATCCACGTTGTTGACCTTGCCAAAGGTCACGTTGCCGCTATCGAAAAAATTACAACACCAGGCGTTCATATCTACAATTTGGGTACAGGCGTTGGCTATTCAGTATTAGATGTAATCAATGCTTTTTCAAAGGCATGCGGTCATCAAATTCCTTATTCAATTAAGCCACGTCGTCCTGGTGATATCGCTTCATCTTACGCAAATTGCGATAAGGCATACCACGATTTAGGTTGGAAGGCTGAACTTGATTTAGACGATATGTGTAAGTCAATGTGGAAATGGCAAAGCGGTAATCCAAAAGGTTACAACAAATAATATATGTTTACAAAAAATTCCCAAAATCGTTGATTTTAAAAACGATTTTGGCGATTTTTATGTCGGGTGAAATATGATAAATAAAAATGATTATACATATGTTGTTAGTGCTTCAGGCAGAATTAACATCATTGGTGAACACGTAGATTATTGTGGTGGTAAGGTTTTTCCTGCTGCACTTTCACTTAAAAATACTGTTTATATTAGACCAAACGGAACGGATAAAATAAACTTATCATGGACAACTTTAGATGAAAAAGTTACCCTTGATATTAACAAACTTGGCGAATATAAGCATCTTGAATATGGCAACTATCAAGCGGGCTCAGCTTATGTTTTACAACAAGCCGGCTATAAAGTTTTAGGTTGTGATATGGTTCAAGATTGCAAAGTGCCTTTTGGCAGTGGTTTGTCATCTTCGGCTGCAATCGAAGTATCTACAATAGCAGCGTTATTAGCAATTTCTGGCGAAAGTTTGTCTAATCCTGAAATTGCTTTGCTTGCGCAAAAAGCAGAAAGGGAATATGCCGGTGTAAATTGTGGCATTATGGATCAATACGCATCAGCATGTGGTAAACTTAATAACGCTTTTATTTTAGATTGTAAGACTTTAGAATGCGAATATGTGCCTATTGACATGAAGGACTATGCATTAGTCATAACAAATTGCAATAAGCCACATAATTTGGTTGAAAGCAAGTATAACGAACGCCGTTCCGAAACTGAAACTGCACTTGAAATATTAAAGACTAAATTTGATATAAGTTGTTTGGCTGATTTATCCGTTGAACAATTCGAACAAGGTAAAGACTTGCTTTCTGGTAAAATTTTAGACAGAGCAAAGCATGTTGTTTACGAGTGTGAAAGGGTAAAATTGGCGAAAAACGCTATGATTTTGGGCGATCTAAATTTATTAGGTCAACTTTTGAACCAATCACATGCATCATTAAGAGATTTGTATGAAGTTACTGGTATAGAACTTGATACACTTCAAAAAGCGCAAATTGAAAACCCATATTGCTTAGGTGCAAGAATGATTGGTGCTGGTTTTGGCGGATGTACAATCGCAATCGTATTGAAAACTCAAGTTGAAAACTTTAAACAAGAAGTTTTACAAAAATACGAAAAAGCAATCGGCTATAAACCAACATTTTACGATTCTTATATTGATAACGGCATTACGGTTGAAAAAGTTTAATACAAAATTTAAAGAGATTAAAAATTATGATTTTTAAAGAAGATTTTGGAACATATCAAGGCAAAAATGCCACATTGTATGTTCTTAAAAATGAGTTTTTAGAAGTTGGTGTTACCGACTTTGGCGCAGTTTTAAATAAACTTGTCGTAAACACTAAAAATGGCAAAGTAGATATTATTTGTTCTAACACGAGTTGTGAAGAATACATAAACGCAGACGCCCATATGGGTGGTTGTGTAGGTAGGGTGGCAAACAGAATTGCAAACGCTTCCTTTGTTTTAAATGGCGAAAAATATACCCTTGATGAAAACATTCCTAACGCAACCCTTCACAGTGGCTTTAATCCTTACGATTACAGATTTTTTAACGCTGAAATTGTTGATGATACTTTGCGTTTATCTTTAGATAGTCCAGATTTAGATCAAGGTTTTCCAGGTAATTTACAATTCGTTGTTGAATTTAAACTTGACAAAAATGCGCTTATTATCAACTTTTTTGGCACAAGTAATAAAGATACAATATTTAATCCAACAAATCACGCATACTTTAATTTAAACGGCGAAGGCTGTGGTAAAGTTTACGATACTTTGATTCAAATAAACGCTGATAAAATTACCTTGGCTGATGAAAATTTAGTTGTAACAGGCGAAACTTTGGATGTAGAAAACACCCCGTTTGATTTTAAAACACCAAAGACCATTGCACCATCAATCTTTGAAAAAGATAGAAGTTTAACTGATGCCTTAGGTTTTGACCAAAACTTTATTTTAAATGGTGAACACGTTGCAACATGTGTAGGGGATAAAACGGGAATACAACTTGATATGTATACAGACTATCCGGGCGTTCAGTTTTATTGTGGTAATATGCTCAAAAACACAAAAGGTAAAAGCGTTTACAATCAACACGAAGCCTTTTGTTTAGAGCCACAATATTTTCCAAATGCGATAAATGTTGAAACTTTTGAAAAACCAGTTTTAAAAGCAAATCAACAAGTTAAGCATTATATTAAATATGTTATAACTGAAAATCACTGATTTTTCTATAAAAATATATCATTTAAATTTTACATAGGTGAAATATGTTTTATGATTTACATTGTCATACTGGCGGAATTAGCCGTTGCTGTAAAGCCCCGTATGACAAAATTATAGATATGGCAAAAGAATATGGTTATGAGGGCATGGTAATCACAAACCACTTTACCGAAGTTGACCTTAACGAATTTGGTGAAGAAAAGTTTGTTGAAATGTACATTGAAGAATACAACAAGTGCCGTGCCTATGGCGAAAAAGTAGGCATCAATGTTTTGTTCGGTGCTGAAATTACCGTCAGTTATAATATCGATGTTCACCTTGTTATTTATGGTGTTACACCGCAATTTTTAAGAGATAACCCAAGATTGCCACTTCTTAGTCAAAAGGAAATTTACGAGGCTTGTCATAAGTATGGTTGCTTGCTTATAAACGCACATCCATTTAGACTTGGTATGACCATTCAAGATGTAAATTATCTCGATGGGGTAGAGGTTAACTGCCACGCTAAATTTGGCGATTGCCACGAAAAAGAACTTACTCAATTTGCTAAAGATCACGGCTTGGCGTTAACTTGTGGTTGCGATTATCACGCCGATACAAGAAAGCCTACTGGCGGCACTTATTTACCTGACAATATTTTGACTAACACCGACTTAGTAAACTACTTAAAAACAAGTGATACATTCCACATTAAAGTAGATGATCCTGTTACGTTAGAAGTTTACGAAGTTGTTGCAAAAACAAGAATGTAAAAATGTTTAAAATCACGCATAAATTGCTAAATTTTAAAAATTTTTATGACTTACATAATTTATTTTGAATTTAAAAATTACTAAATTTAAGCCTGCTTAAAGTTTGATTTTTTTGAAAACTTTTCGTAGGCTTTTTTGTTTACTTTTTGGTGTTAAAAATAACAAAAATAATTCACTTTAACAAACTAAAATTTTTTAATATTTTTTATCATATTATATTGAAAAGTAAGTGCGACTGTGCTATAATCAATACAGGCAAAAAACGACTTATGTTGCTAAAAATTTAACATACAGCCGAAGAAGGAAAAGGATATGAAAATCAAAGATGTCATTTTAACAAGGTCTTACTCTGGTTTCTATTATGATGACCAAAACGCCATTAAACAAGGCGCACTACACGACGGTTTTTTCTATAAAGGTGAACCTGTAACTGACGGTTTTAAAGTTATTCGTGAGCCTGGCGAAGTTATCTCAATTCAACTCGTATTAGAAGATGGCAGTGTTGGTTTAGGTGATTGCGTTGCAGTTCAATATTCTGGTTGCGGTGGTCGTGATCATATTTTCTTAATTGATGAAAACATGCCACTACTTCAAGAAAAGATTGTGCCAATGCTTATTGGTGAAGATGTAAGCAAATTTAGACCATTAGCAGAAAAATACGACCGTTTACTTATTGATGGTAAGCGTTTACATACAGCAGTTAGATATGGTTTAACACAAGCAATTTTATCAGCAACCGCAGCATCTCGCCGTTTAACCATGGCAGAAGTTGTCCGTGAAGAATATGATGTTGAAGACACTGAATATAAAGTAATCCCAGTATTTACTCAATCGGGCGACGATAGATACATGGCTGCAGATAAAATGATTTTAAAAGAAGTTGATGTTTTGCCACACGCACTTATCAATAACGTAGAAACAAAACTTGGTAAAAACGGTGAAATTTTACTTTCATACATTGAATGGTTAAAAGACCGCATTTTGACACATAGATTAAACCCAGATTACAACCCAATTTTACATTTTGACGTATATGGCACTGTTGGTTTGGCGTTTGACAACGATGTCGATAAAATGTTAGAATTCTTG
Source organism: uncultured Clostridia bacterium (assembly GCA_944363645.1). GTDB lineage: Bacteria > Bacillota > Clostridia > Christensenellales > Borkfalkiaceae > UBA4636. The sequence continues at coordinate 18,709 of CALVUR010000013.1, forward strand.
TTAAAATGCGAAAAGGCCGCTGCACCATTTAGAATTAGAATTGAAGGTCCAACCGATACCGGCGATAGAGAAGGTACTTTAAAATACGAAAAAATCCTTACCGAAAAACTTTTGGCATGCGGTAGCAAACTTGAAATCGTTGCTGACGAATGGTGCAACACATTAGAAGATGTTAAACTTTTCGCTGACGAGCATGCTGGACACATTTTACAAATCAAAACACCCGACCTTGGTGGTGTAAACAACATTTGCGAAGCAATTATTTACTGCAACAAGCACGGCGTAGGCAGTTATTGTGGCGGTAGTTGTAACGAAACTGATATTTCTGCAAGGGTAACAACAAATATAGGTATCGCATGCAACGCAATTCAATTTTTGGCTAAACCTGGCATGGGCGTAGACGAAGGTTACATGATTATCAAAAATGAAATGAATCGTGTAGTTGCGCTTGCAAATTCAAGAAGAAAATAGTTTTTGCATATACTTATTATAGGTAATAAGTTTTTGTGCAACCTATAATTTTAATCGATTCGGGGATAGGTGGCTTAACGGTTTTAAAAAGCCTTTTGCCACTTATGCCAAATGAAAATTTTATATATTTTGCTGATCAAAAATATTGTCCTTACGGCAACCGTAAGGACAATTATCTTATTATAAGACTTTGTAAAATCGCTCAATTTATCAACCATTATAATCCTAAACTTGTAATTATTGCATGCAACACCGCTTCACGCTTTAAATGGACGGTTGAAAAGTTTTTAACTTGTCCTGTGCTTGATGTGATAACACCAACAGTTTGTCACGTTTCAAAGGTCTTAAAGGCTAAAAAGGTGCTTATTTTAGCAACAAAAAGCACAGCAAATGGTGGGGCTTATCAAACACTGTTTGCAAAAGAAAATGTTTTTGCCAAAGCAATTCCTTGCAGTGAGTTTGTTGAAAAAATTGAGAATATGCAAATCTATCAAAACGATTTTTATAGATTAGTAGACAATAAACTTAGGTTGACCAATTTACAAAGTTATGATACAATAATTTATGGCTGTACCCATTTTGGCTTTGCAGATAAAATTTTTAGACAATTTTTTAATGAAAATAAAAATATAGTTGAATGTGGTAATTGTGTTGCGGAATTTGTAAAATCTAATCAGTATTGTGCAATTTTACCACATCAAAACTTTGCAAATTCACAGCAAATTCAAATTTTGACCACAGGGGACTGTAAAAAACTAATCAAACAATTAGATTTTTACTCGCTAAAATATTCACAGATATCGAATGTTGAATTGAGTGAAAACTGCTAAAATATTTAACCATTAGGAACTATTATGAGAACTATTGACCTAAATTTAGTAACAGAAAAAGTTTGCGAACTTTTCATAAGTGCGTGTGAAGATATTCCGGAAAATGTACTTTGTGTGCTCAAAAATGCCAAAGAAAATGAGCAATCTGCACTCGGCAAGGATGTTTTGGACCAAATTATCAAAAATGATTTGCTCGGTCGTGAAAAACACCTTCCCATCTGCCAAGATACGGGCGTTTCTGTGGTATTTTTGACAATTGGTAGTGAAGTAACCTTCAAAGGCGATATTTACGAAGCGGTAAACAAGGGCGTAAGACGTGCTTACACGCAAGGTTTTTTGCGTAAATCTATTGTCAAACACCCACTTGATAGGGTAAACACGATGGATAACACACCCGCAATAGTCCATGTAAAAATTGTTCCTGGTGATATTTTTAAAATTGACGTTGCCCCTAAAGGTGGCGGAAGCGAAAATATGTCGCTTGTTAAAATGCTCATTCCTGCAGACGGCGAAGAAGGCATTAAAAATTTAGTGCTTGAAACGGTTAAAAATGGTGGCGGAAAGCCTTGTCCGCCCATAATCGTGGGCGTTGGCGTTGGCGGAAACTTTGAAAAGTGTGCGCTTTTAGCAAAAGAAGCACTTTTACGTGATATTGATGATGTAAGCGATGATCCAATTTGCGCAAAACTTGAAATGGAATTGAAAGAGTCTATTAACAAACTCGGTATAGGTCCAATGGGCTTTGGTGGCACTCAAACATGCCTTGCCGTAAAAGTAAACGCTTACCCTTGTCATATTGCAAGTTTGCCGGTGGCAATCAATATTCAGTGCCATTCATCAAGGCATAAATCTTGCGAACTTTAAATTTTAACAATTCAACTTTAAATTTTTTCAGTAATTTTCTCTAATGCGCGCGCTTATATATATAATAATGTAAATATAAATACTTAAATTTAGTTTATTATATAAACAGCGAAAGCGAAATTTAAATTAAAATTTTAATTATGATAAAACTAATGACTCCAATCGATATTGAACAATTAAAAACCTTAAAAGCTGGTGATGTTGTTTTGCTTAGCGGAACAATTTACACAGGACGTGATGCGGCGCACAAGCGTTTGTGCCAAATGATTGATAATGGTACAGAGTTGCCATTTGATATTAACAATAGTGTAATTTACTATGTGGGACCAACACCAGCAAAAGAAGGGCAAGTCATTGGCTCTTGCGGACCTACTTCAAGTTATCGCATGGATGCATATACCGAACCGCTTTTAAAAAAGGGCTTAAAAGTTATGATCGGCAAAGGCCCGAGAAGTCAAGAATTAAAAGATCTTTTGAAAAAATATCAAGCGGTATATCTTTCTGCAATAGGTGGCGCTGCGGCACTTATTTCACAATCGGTAACGCAAAATACGCCGGTTGCTTTTGAAGATTTGGGTGCGGAAGCGATAAGAAAACTTGAAGTTAAAGATTTTTACGCCGTTGTAACTTACGATATCTATGGCGGAGATTTGCTTTGTGATGGTATAAAAAGGTACGAAAAAGATATAAATAAAAATATATAATATTTTTTTGAAAATTTTGAAAAAAACTAAAAAAAGTCGAAAAAATTACTTGACTTAACATTGTCATAGTGGTATTATAAATAGGCTTGCGAGATATTGCAGGCAAAATTAAGCGGATGCTTAAATTTCGAAGATTGACAACTGCATAGTAAATAATAAAGACGAGATAACTTAAAAGTTATTAAATCAAAGTACAGAAAGG